>CAZUKU010000011.1:95479-120770 GCA_964621045.1 uncultured Gemmatimonas sp. | reverse complement strand
GCCCTTCGCTCGCGGCGATCTCCTTGAGCACGGCCTTGAGCCGCTCCTCGAACTCGCCGCGGAACTTCGCGCCGGCGATGAGCGCGCCGAGGTCGAGCGAGAGCAGCTTCTTGTCACGGAGCGATTCGGGCACGTCGCCGTCGATCATGCGCTGCGCGAGCCCTTCGGCGATGGCGGTCTTGCCCACGCCGGGCTCGCCGATGAGCACGGGGTTGTTCTTGGTGCGGCGCGAGAGCACCTGGATCACGCGCCGGATCTCCTCGTCGCGGCCGATGACGGGATCGAGCCTGCCCTTGCGCGCCTGATCGGTGAGATCGCGCGTATAGCGATCGAGCGCCTGGTACTGCTGCTCGGGGGTCTGGTCGGTGACGGTGTGTGCGCCCCGCACGAGCTTGAGCGCATCGGCGAGCGCCGTGCGCGTGGCGCCGAGCGCGCCGAGGAGACGCGCGGAATCGGTGCCCTTCGCGTCGCTGAGCGCGAGCAGCAGGTGCTCGGTGGAGACGTAGGCGTCCCCCAGCTTCTGCGCTTCCTTCTCGGCGGCATCGAGCACCTGCGACAGCTCGCGGGAGAGGTTGGGCTGGGCATCGCTCTGCTTCGCGTAGCGCGCCGCCTCCTGCTCGGCCTGCTGCCGGAGCACGGTGATGGACACGCCCACACGCTGCAGGATGGGCACCACGATGCCTTCGTCCTGCGCGAGCAGCGCCAGGAGCAGGTGGACGTCGTATACGAGCGGGTTGCCGGCGCGCCGGGCGAGCGCCACGGCGTCGTTGAGGGCTTCCCCGCTCTTCACGGTGAGGCGATCGGGATTGATCATGGGACCGGATTCCGGCAGTGGTGGTGAAGCACTCGCGCAGACACGATGCACGCGGAGTCTGTCGATGCCGATACGGAATGGCAACAGCGGTGCCAGCGGAATGCTGCCGTTCGGGCAGGGCTCGACGGAAAAACGGCGCCTCGGGTCCGCTCACCCGAGGCGCCGTTCATCTTGTGTCCTTGTCCGTGGCGTTCACTTCACCACGATCATCTTCTTCGCCAACGGGGCATCATCGATCGTGAGCACATAGCTGTACATGCCGGAGGGAACGTCCCGGCCCGTACGTCTGTCCTTACCGTCCCAGCGTGCTACGTACTCACCGCATGGAAGCATGATACCGTCGATCGGCTGGCCTCCGGCAACCGTGCCGATGCCACCTTGCAGTTCCGGAACAGCAACGAGTCTTGCCAATGGATTGAAGACGCGGAGTGTGACCCGGTACTGCCGACCCGGATTCGTGCACTGCGGGGCATCCCCCACAGCGAACGGGATAGAGGTCTCTGGGTTGAAGGGGTTCGGATAGTTCTGACCGAGCTTTCCGACCCCGCGGCGCTCCGTGGTACTCGACTGATCGAGTACACTGCCTTGCGCCGCGACTTCTCGTGGCATGAACGCGCCGACTGCCAGGACGAGGCCCAGCAATGTCACAACACGTTTCATGTTCTCTCCAACTGACGAATCAGGGGCCTTGGTTCAGTCTCCTGTGGTGGGTGAAGGATTACTGCTCGTAAGGGCAACTTAAGGACGCCCGATGGGGGGTGTCAAGCAACACATCGAACCGGTCGGTGGCCCCACCGCCGCTCGGCCCCCGGGACGCTCCCCGATGGAACCGTGCCAAGCCCTCCAGAGGGGACTTGTCACATATCTGCGTAGAACCCGAGGGAGAGGCGGAGGTTCCACCATTTGGGAGTGCGAGCAAGATGCGCCAAAACGATCGTCATTTTACTGCCATAATGGCAGTTGTTGCATTGTAACGACCGTCACCGATCCTTCGTGACGCCCCTCACCACTTCCCTTCTTCCCATGTCCCCCATGCCCGGAACCCGCGCGTGGCTTCGGACAGGTGCTGGCCGAGGAATTCCCGGAGCAGCCGCTGATGCGCCCGCCCTTCGGCCTCGCTGAGCGCAGGCCCGGGCGCTCCATGCATCCAGGCGGCCAACGCCGCCCGCGCCGAAGCCGGGAGCCGCCGGGCGCCCGGCACGCGCGCCGAGCACCGCGCGCAGAGCCCACCGCCGGCCGCGTGGCTGAAGGGAAGAGGCGCCTCCGGATCGAGCGACGCATGACAGAGCGCGCACTCCTCGAGCGCGGGCGTGAAGCCCAGCTCCGATACGAGCCGCCAGAGCGCGCCCACGGTCACGGCCACCACGGCATCCCGCTCCGCACCCGCCAGCGCATCGAGCGCATGCCGCGTGATGTCGTACGCGACCGGCGCATGATCCTCCGTGACCACGCGCTGCACGCATTCGGACAGCACCGCCGCTGCCGTGAAGCGCGCCATGTCGGCCGCGAGCGCGGGGCGCGTGCGCACCACGTCGAACCCCGTGAGCGTCTGCAGGTCGCGCCCCGGACGCAGGTCGAGCTGCGCCGCGCCTTCGGCGAACAGGTCGAGCGCGGTGCCGAACCGGCTCGACGAGCGCCGCGCGCCGCGCGCGAGCACCGACTGCACGCCGAACTCGCGCGTGATGAGCCGCAGGATGCGCGAGGTCTCCAGGTAGTCGAACCGGTGGAGGACGAGCGCGTCCGTGGCGACGGGAGGCATGACCCAATCTAGTCATCGCCTCGCGCCGCCACGCCGGCGTCCGTTACCGGAGCTACCGGAGACGGAGATCCACCCCGCCCTGCCCGGCCGGTGCTTCGCGCAGGAGGGAACCGTCCGGCCCGAACACCATCAGGAACGTGGCCGATCCCGGAAAACGCGTCTCGATGCAGTGCAACCGTTCGCGCGCATCCACGATGGCTGCCCCGCAGTTCACCTGCGCCCCCTCTGCGTCGTGCAGCAGGAGCCAGTCGCTCCCGGGTATGCGCGTGCCCATCGGCACGAGATCAGGAAGGCGATACGAAACGGTGCGATACTCGAACGTGGTGAGGTTCTCGTACGCCGTCACCTGCAGCCGCCCATCGACACCGAGCCGGCCGCCGGCTGCGTATGCGCCGGCGGGCAGCGGCTTCGTGCCCAGAACGGCGCGCGTGCCCAGATCCACCCGGCCGATCGCACTGCCGTATACGAGCTGATACGGAAAGTCGGAGAAATCCGCGTCGCCGCCGCCGATCACGTACGCCACACCGCCCTGCACCACCAGGCTGGAGCCGGAGCCGTACACGCCATCGATCGTGAGCACCTGGCGCGTGCCCCCGCCCGACGGAATGCGGATCAGCCGCACGGGGCCGATGGCGCTGTAATCCGTGGCGCAGCGCGCATTGGCGTCGAGCACCCACACATCACCTTCGTGCTGCACCACATCCACAGGGCAGGCGCCCACGTCGGTGATGCGATCGAGCGTGGCCTGACCGGTGGAGGAGATGGACGCGAGCACCACGGCGCCGGAATCACGGAGCGGCACGCCCACGAGCGCCTGTCCACCGGACCCGCGCAGCAGCCGTGCGCGTGCGGGATTGCTGCGCGCCGGCATCTGCACGCGGCGCACGGTGCCGCTCGTGAGCGACGCGACGTACAGCAGGTCACCGGCGCCGCGGCTCGACGCGGCCACTGCCGTGTCGCTCCGCAACTCGAACGAGCCGCCGTCGAACTCGTCGGGCGCGCCGAAGGCGATGCGCTGCGAACCGGGACCGGAATCGGGGAGCAGCGTGAGACCGGGCTGGATGTAACCGTCGAGCACCGCGATCCCCCGCGGAGCGAGCGCCGAAGGATCGATGGCGCCGTCGTCGCCGCAGGCAGCGGTCAGCACGGCGAGCAGGACGAAGGGAGTCGAACGCGAGCGTATCATGAGCACATCAGGGACGGATGGTGAAGGCGACCGACCAGGCACGGCCGGGCGAGGGAAACCCGCGCACCGACTGCCACGCGCGATCCGTGGCGTTGTCGAGCGAGAGGGTGAACAGCAGGTCGGCGCCGCGCATGGTGCGCCGCACGCTCCCGGTGAGATCGAGCAGCGATACGGCCGGGAGCATGAACGCCGGATCGCGCGGACCGGCGGTGTACGGGCGTGGCCCGAGCCACCGTCCCACCGCCGAGAGCTGCCATCGGTCGCGCGCCACGCGCGCGATCGCGCCGCCGGCCACGACGGGCACGTACGGCGTGGGGATGCGGAGCGCGCCGGACGTGAGCTCGGCGCGGTACACGGTGCTCCACGCGCTCAGGTCCACCGGCGCGCGCGTAACGGCGACGCGGCTTTCCACGCCGTACAGCCGTTCGGTGCCCACGTTGGCCGGACTCCAGCCGAAGTTGCCGGGGAACCACACGATGGCGTGCCGCGTGACGCGTGAAACGAGCGCGCCTTCTCCCGTCACCTGCCATGCTGTCGCGCGCACGGGACGCCAGCGCGCGTGGACTTCGGCATCGAGGAGCACGCGCTCGGCGTCGAGCGCCCGCACGGTGATGCGCTGCGGCGACGAGAACCAGAGATCGTAGAGCGTGGGCACGCGCACGGCCTGCGCCACACGCACGCCCGCATCGAACGCAGGGCCGCGTCGTTCGGCGGCGAGCGAGAACGATGGAAGCGCGGGGCCGCCGCTCACGACATCGAGTCGGGCACCGCCCGTCCAGTCGAGGCCGAGCACGTGTCGTGCGCTCGACAGCGACAGGTGCCCGCGCGCGCGATCCTGCGTGATTCCCGATGACGTGCGCAGGCGATCCCCGCCCGCTCCGGCGATCAGCAGAGCGCCGGCCAGGACGCGCCTGGCATCGAGATCGGCGGCGAATACACGCGCGTCGGTATCGAACTGCGGACGCGCGGGATCGCGATACGCCAGCGAGAAGGCGCGCACGCCGCCGGCGAGCAGGGTTTCGCCGGCCTGGCCGGTGACACGGAGGAACAGCCGACGAGTCGCGGTCCGGTCTTCGTCGTAGTCGCGCACGTTCACGGGCCCCACGAGCCCTGCTTCGGTGTGCGCCACGAGCGCGGTGACGTGCACGCGGGTCGAACGCAGGTGCGTGAACAGATTCGTGCGTTCCATGTCGTTGTTCACGCGGCGCTCGGGGATAGCGGTGCCGGTGGTGCCCGACCTGTTCACGAACGGGTAGTCGTTGCGCGCGGAGTGATGCGCGGCACCGAGCCGAAGCCGCGCAGTACCGAGCGCTCCGTCCCACGCGCCTTCGGCGGCGGTTTCGCCGAACGCGCCCGCCCGCACCGAGGCGATGCTCCCTGTTCCCGTGTGGAGCGCGAGCACGCCCCCTGCCGCGCCGGGGCCGGTGCCGACCGGATCACTTCCCGGCGCCACGGTCACCGCGCCGAGCGCGGCGAGCGGCACATCGGCGAGATCGGCGAGCCCGGTGGCGGGATCGGTGAGCGGCAGGCCGTCGAGCGTGACGGCGACCTGTTCCCGCCGCGCGCCGCGCAGCGAGACCGACACCTCGTGCCGCGCGCCGCGGGGAAACGTGTACGGGAGCAGCGCGATGAGCGCGCCCGTGGAACCGGCGCCCAGCGTTCGCGCGCTGTCCACGTCGAGCGTGACGGCATTGCGCGCGCCCACCGACGACGCTCCCGATGATCCGCGGGCCCGCGTGATCGACGCGGGCAGCGCGGCCGCGACGGGCACGAGACGCACGATCACGGTATCGGCCGATGCGCCATGTGCAACGGTATCGGCGAGTACGACGCGCGTGACGGTATTCGCCGATACGCCGCGTGCGTCAGCGACCGTGCCGGTCCACGGCGTGTACCCGAGCCGCGTGATCGTGATCGTATCGCCCGACGCCACGGGCAGCGCGAGGCAGTGCCCGGACATGCCCCACACACGTCCTCCGGCCATACGCACGCGTGCATACACCACGGGCGCGCCGGTCGCGGCATCGGACGCGCAGAGGACATGGACATTCGCCGGAGGCGCCGCGTGCATCGGGGGCTGCGACCGTGCGGTCGCGGCGGGCAGGCCGGAAACCATGAGACTCGTCATCGCGCCCATCGTCCAGCATCCCGCTCCCCTCGACACCCGGCCGGTTCGGTGCGCCGGGCGACAGACTCTCATGACTTCCCTCGTCCGCCGTGCGCGCCGCGCCGGAGCGGCAACAGGGCCGGCACCCCGACCGCCGGATCACGCGTGATCACGAGCGGCCATTCGTAGACCTCTTCCAGCACGTCCCCGCGCATGACATCCGCGGCCGTTCCCGCCGCGGCCACGCGGCCGGCCGACAGCAGCACGATGTGCGCCGCGAAGCGCGCCACGAGATTGAGCTGATGGCTCACGAGCAGCACGGTGTGCCCGTCGGCGGCGAGCGCGTCGAGCAGCTCGAAGACCGCCATCTCGTGTGCGATGTCGAGGAACGTGGTGGGCTCGTCGAGCACCACGGCGGGCGCTTCCTGCGCGAGCGCGCGCGCGATGCGCACCCGCTGCCACTCACCGCCCGACAGCGTGTCGATGCGGCGGTCGGCGAGATGCGCCATGCCGGCGCGCGCGAGCGCGTCGTGAACGGCCGCGCGATCATGCGCGCCGATGGGCGTGAAGGCGCCCAGGTGCACGTGGCGTCCGAGTGCCACGAACTCGTGCACGGGGAGCGCGAACTGCATCTCCTCGCGCTGCGGCACCACGGCCACCCGTTTCGCGAACGTCCGCGCATCGAAGGTGGCGAGCGGCGCATCGCCCAGTTGAATGCCGCCGCGGGTGAGCGGCACGCGGCGGAGGAGCGCGCGCACGAGCGTGCTCTTGCCGCTGCCGTTGGGGCCGACCACGGCGGTGACCCGGCCGGCGGCGGCGTGCAGCGACACGCCGTCGAGCGCGGGGACCGCGGTGCGCGGATAGGTGACCGCGACCTCGTGGAAATCGATCGCGGTACCGCCGGTCGCATCATTCGACGTGCGGCCCGACGTATCCCGCGCGCTCACGCGAGACGGCGAATCCGGGGCGCTCATGCGAGGCGGCGCAGCCGCGCCAGGAAGAAGGGGACGCCCACGAGCGCGGTGACGGCGCCGAGCGGCAGTTCGATGGGTGCGCGAATGGCGCGCGCCACGACATCGGCGGCCACGAGCAGCGCACCGCCGTACACGGCCGATACGAGCAGCATGGGCCGGTGCCGGTGCGCACCGAGCGCGCGCGCGAGGTTGGGGACCACGAGCCCCACGAACCCGATGAGCCCCACCGCGGCCACGGTGGACGCGGCGAGCCACGAGGCCACGAGGAACGTGCGCCGCGCGGCGCGGTCCACGTCGGCGCCGAGCGCGACGGCGGGTTCCTCGCCGAGCGCGAGCACGTCGAGCTCGCGCGCCCGCACCACGAGCACGCCGCCGAGTACGAGGAGCGCGGCGGACGACCGGGCCACCGCGCTCCATGTCGCGTCGGCAGTGGATCCCATCATCCACCAGAGCGCGCCGCGGATGCGATCGGGGGGCGCGTCGGCGAGCGCCACGAGAATCACCGCGTTCGCGAAGGCGCCCACGACCACGCCGGCCATGAGCAGCAGCCGCGGCTCGGCGCGGCCGCCCGCATAGCGTGCGAGCAGCGCGACAACGAACGTGGCCGCGGCCGCGCCGCCGAACGCCGCGAGCGTCACGGCGCCCGCGCCGGCGAGTCCCATCGTGAGCGCGAGCACCGCGCCCACGGCCGCACCGCCGGACACGCCGAGCAGATACGGTTCGGCGAGCGGATTGCGGAGCGTGCCCTGCAGCGCCGCGCCGCTCGTGGACAGCGCCGCGCCCACGAGCGCGGCGAGCGCCACGCGCGGGGCGCGCAGATCGCGCACGATCGCCACGATCTGCGTATCGCCGTCTCCCCACAGCGCGTGCCACACGTCGGCCACGGGAATGGAGACCGCGCCGATCCCGAGCGCCACGAGCATCGTGAGCACGAGCAGCATCACACCGAACGGCAGCAGCCATCGTTTCATGATGGGCTCGTGCGCGAAGGTGCCGCGACCGCCGACTCACATGTGATGCGCGAATGCGTCGCCCTCACGGCAGCCGGTCCGCGCGCTCGGGATGGAGCAGGCGCGCAATCGACACCGCGGCCATGCCGATGGTGACGCCGGGACGTCCGATCACCGACGAATCGAGCACGGCCACGCGTCCGTCCCGGATCGCGCGCACTGCCCGCCACGGCTCGCTCGCCGAAAGGCGCGCGATACGTTCTGGACCGGCGAGCACGAGCGTGGGATCACGTCGCGCGATCTCCTCGATCGTCACGGTGGCCACCGGTTCCTGGCGATCGGCGAACACGTTCTCGGCGCCCGCGATGTCGAGCAGCTCGGCTTCGTAGCTCGCATTGCCGACCACGAGCACAGGCGCTTCCCACGATGGCCATACCACGCGCGGCCGTTCCGCACCGGCCACGGCCGAACGCACGCGTTCGAGCGTGCCGTCGATGGAATCCACGAGCGCGGTGGCCTGCGGCACGGCGTCGAGCGCGCGGCCGAGTGCGTGCGCGGCACGGCGGAAATCCCCGATCGTGACGGTGCGGAGCGCGAGTGTGCGGATGCCGGCGCGCGCGAACGCGTCGGCCGCGGCGCGATTCTCCGCCGTGGCGTAGAGGAGCACGAGCGTGGGACGCACGGCGAGCACGGCCTCGACATTGGGCCGGATTCCGGCGCCCACGTTCGTGACGGCCAGCGCCTCGTGCGGCCGGTCGTCCCATGCCGTCCGCCCTACCAGACGCGAGCCCGCGCCGATGGCGAACACGATCTCGGTGAACGCCGGATTGAGCGACACGACACGCGCGGCATCACGCGCATCGACCGGGAGCGGAGCGCCGAAATCATCGAGGGTATCGATGACGAACGCGGCCGATGCACCGCCGGCGCTGTCCGCCGATGACCCGGCCCGCGCCGGGTCCGCGCGCTCGCCGCGGCACGCCGCGCCGGCGAGCGGCACGATGACGAGCAGCAGCGCGAACACCGCGGCTCTTCCGCGCCCGCGCCACCACACGCTCCACACTCTCCGGCTCACCAGCACAACGGGCGTCCTCTCGGCAATGAAGAGGACGCCCGGGCACGGAGGGATGGGCAGCCACGCATGATGCGCGGCGGGACCGATCCCGACGGCACGAGTCCCCCCCTCGAGGTGTTCGTACGAATATCGCGCGCGGGTCGTCTCCTGGCTCCGGGCCGCGCTGCTCGCGTCTTCCCATCCGGTGTCGCGCACCGGACAGTGACTCGGAGAGCAGGCGTGAGACGATCGCATCGCGATCGTGCCCGTTACAGTGGCGGGGCCGCGCCGGCATTCCACCGGCTTCCGTATCCCGCGCGCACGATCAGTTGTCGGAGTGGCCGCTGACGCGACACTCCCTTCTGAAAGCTACCGTTTCCGCCCGCCGGCGGCAAGCGCTTCACGGAGCGCGTCGGCCAGCTCGGCGCGGCGGCGCTCGTACGCCGTGCGCACGGCCTCCGATGGCTCGGCCTGCGCCGCGTACGCCGCGTCGAGATCGGCGATCTCGCGCGCGAGACGGTCCGGCGTGGGCACCTCGGAAACGACCGGCATGCGCGGCGCCGTGAATCCCGGCGCGCGCTGCCGCCGGATGCCCGCGCGCAGCAGCGCGAGCAGCATCAGGAACCCGATCGCGCCGAGCAGCACGGTGACGTACAGACGACGTCCGCCCACGCCGCCCGGCGCGTGCACCACGATCGTATCACCGGCGCGCACGTCCTGCGCGAGGTAGCGCTGGAAGCGGCGCCCTTCGAGCGTGAGCGGTTCGGTGGCCACGAGCGCCGCGCCGGTGACCCGCGCGTCGGGTTCCTCGAGCAGCACTTCGAGCACCACGGCCCCGCCGTCGATGGGCAGTGTGAGCGGGAAGTCGCCCTCGTCGATCAGATACGACAGCGAGAACTGCTTGAGCCCGGGCGCCAGCGCCGCGTACAGCGACACGCGCCCGCGCGCCTGCACGAACGCATCGGTGGGCAGATCCCCCTGCCCCGTCTTCACTTCGCGTGCGGTGAGCGGCAGCGCGAGCGTCCACGTGGGATTCGCGTCATCGCCATCGGGCGAGACGAGCGTGCGCAGGCTGTCGTTGGACAGCTCGAAGATCTCCACCACCGTGCGCTGGCGCGCGCTGTCGAGCGCGCCCACGATGAGATGCCGTCCGCGCACGGTGAGCGGAAACACGCGCGACGTGGTGTCGAAGACCACGATCTCCGCCTCCGCGCCGCGCACCTCGAGGCCTCGCAGCGGGTTGGTGAAGTACGCGATGCCGTCGTGCGAGGCCGACACGAAATAGATCGCCTCCGGTCCGCCGCTCGGCGTGTAGCGGAACCGGTACCGGCCGGCGGCGTCGGTGCGCATGGAATCGAGCGGACCGGCGAGATCCGGCGCCACGCGGTGCAGCGTGACCCAGCGCGACGGGATGCCCGTCAGCGTCATGGAATCACCGGGTATCGTGGAATCGCCGGCCGCCGCCGGCACGGGGCGCACCACCCGTCCTTCCACGACACGGAGCTCGGGCGGCTGCGCCTCGGCGAAACGGACGCCCACGACGGCGAACATCGCCGCAACGACACCGGCCGCGGCGATGCAGGTCATGGTCCTGCGAATGAAACCGGCGTGTAAAGACACGGACACGAAGAGCGGGATCAGGGCGTGAACTTGCCGAAGTCCTCGGGGCGCAACTGCTCGAGATAGGCCTTGAGCTGTTCGGGCGTCATCTCGCCGCGCGGCGTGGGCAGGAGGATGGGAACCGGCGGGCCGAACGATGGGCCGTCGTCGTCGTCCTCATCGTCGTCCACGACGGTGAGCAGTTCGTCGGCCGCGAACACCGGCGCATCGAGGCGGAGCGCGATCGCGAGGCTGTCGCTCGGCCGCGCATCCACGACCACGAGGCCGTCGGACGTGGCGATGTGCAGCTCCGCGTAGTACGTGCTCTTGTGCACGCGCGTGATCTCCACGCGCTGCAGCGATCCGCCGAGCGCCACGATGAGCGCCTTGCAGAGATCGTGCGTGAGCGGCCGTTCCCGCTTGACGCCGTTGACGTGCAGCACGATGGACTCCGCCTCCGGCTGGCCGATCCAGATCGGCAGCAGACGGCGTCCATCGAGCTCACGCAGGACGACCACGTACGTGTTGGTGGTGCTGTCGAGGCCGAGCCGCGCCAGCGTGACTTCCGTCATGCGTCCTCCGGGGCCGCGCACGGTCGCCCGTGCGCGGCATTCATCCGGCCCGCACGCCGCGCGAGCATCGCGTTCTCACGCACCCACGGCGCGCCGGAGCGCGCGCGCGCGATCCGTGCGTTCCCAGGTGAACAGCGTGCGTGCCCCGCGGCCGCGTCCGATCGTTTCCGGCGTGCGTCCGAAGTGGCCGTAGGCCGCCGTGGCGTGATAGATCGGCTTACGGAGGTCGAGATCGGTGGTGATGGCGCGGGGCGTGAGGTCGAACACGTCGCGCACCGCGGCTTCCACCTGCCGGTCGCCCACGGCGCCGGTGCCGAACGTGTCCACGAACACGGAAACGGGTTCGGCCACGCCGATGGCGTAGGCGAGCTGCACTTCGCAGCGGCGCGCGAGCTTCGCGGCCACAATGTTCTTGGCCACCCAGCGGGCGGCGTATGCGGCCGAGCGATCCACCTTGCTCGGATCCTTGCCGCTGAACGCGCCGCCGCCGTGGCGTCCCATGCCGCCGTACGTGTCCACGATGATCTTGCGGCCGGTGAGCCCCGCGTCGCCCTGCGGCCCGCCGATCACGAACCGGCCGGTGGGGTTGATGTGCGACGTGAGACGCCGCGGCCGGAACTCCTCGGGGATCGACTCCTGGATCACGTCGGCCAGAATGGCCTTGCGCAGCTTGCCGGTGGACACGGAATCATCGTGCTGCGTGGACACGACCACGGTGTCCACATAGAGCGGCCGCGCGCCTTCGTACACCACCGACACCTGCGCCTTGCCGTCGGGACGGAGCCACGACAGATCGCCCGACTTGCGCCGCTCGGCCAGCGCGCGCGTGAGCGCGTGGGCGAGCTGGATCGGCAGCGGCATGAGCTCCGCCGTTTCATCGGTGGCGTAGCCGAACATCATGCCCTGATCACCGGCGCCGCCCGTATCGACGCCCTGCGCGATGTCGGGCGACTGCCGGTCGATGGTGCTCATCACCGCGCACGTGTGCGAATCGAAACCGTAGCGGGCGTCGGTATAGCCGATGGCGGCGATCGTTTCACGCACGACATCGGGGAGATGGACGTAGGCCGACGTGGTGATCTCGCCGGCGATGACGGCGAGCCCGGTGGTGACGAGCGTTTCACACGCCACACGCGCCGACGGATCCTGTGCGAGCAGGGCGTCGAGCACGGCATCGGAGATCTGGTCGGCGACCTTGTCGGGGTGCCCTTCGGTAACGGATTCGGACGTGAACAGGTGACGTTCGGCCACGCATGCCTCGCGCGAGGGGGAAAAGGGGTCGGCCGGTGGTGGCCGACGTAGACTAGTTTCGGTGGACGGGGCGAGCAACCCGCCCGGTGCTTCCGAGGGCGCTCAGGGAGTGATCAGCCCTCGCCGAGGGCCACGCGCAGCCGGCGGCGCAGCACGAGCTCCACTTCCCGCGCCGTGCCGGACGAAGCGAGGGCCGACGTCACGGCATCGCGAGCCGCGGCCACGGTGATGCTCCGGAGCAGGCGTTTCACCGTGGGCACGGCACGCGGCGACACGGAGAACTGCCGCACGCCGAGTCCCACCAGCGCGAAGACCATGAGCGGCTGCGACGCCATCTCGCCGCATACGGCCACGGGGAGATCGTGCTGTGCGCCGGTGGCCGCGACCTCTCGGATGAGCCGCAGCACGGCCGGATGGAGCGGCGTGTAGCGGGGCGCGAGGTTCACGTTGCCCCGGTCCACGGCGAGCGTGTACTGCACGAGATCGTTGGAGCCGATGCTCAGGAAGTCCACGTCGCGCACGAGCGTGTCGCAGGCCACGGCCGCGGCGGGCGTCTCCACCATCACGCCGAGCGGCACGTCGCTCCGGAACGGCACGCGCCGCTCCACGAGCTCCTGCTCCGCCTCCTCGAGCAGCGTGCGCGCCTCGCGCACCTCCTCGACGGTGACCACGAGCGGCAGCATGATGCGGATGTCCCCGTGCACCGCGGCGCGGAGCAGCGCGCGGAGCTGCACCTTGAAGAGCGCGGGCTCGTCGAGGCACATGCGGATCGCGCGCCAGCCGAGGAAGGGATTGGCTTCGTGCGGATGGCCGCCCACGGGCAGTTTGTCGCCGCCGATGTCGAACGTGCGCACGATCACGGGCCGGCTGCGGAACGCCTCGGCCACGCGCTTGTAGGCCCGGTACTGCTCCTCCTCGTCGGGCATGGTGGCGCGCCCCATCACGAGGAACTCGGTGCGCATGAGCCCCACGCCGTCGGCGCCGCTGGTGGCCGCGAGATCGGCTTCCTCGGGGATGTCCACGTTCGCGCGCACGACGAGCTGCTCGCCATCGAGGGTGACCGACTCGGCGTGGGCCACGCCGCGCAGCTCCTCGTCGCGCGCCTGGTCGGCTTCGGCGCGGAGCCGCGCATCGGCCACTTCGCCGTCGGTGGGCGAAACGATGAGCGTGCCTTCGGTGCCGTCGAGGATCGCGAGCTCGCCGCCGCGCAGCGACCGCACCGCCTGCCGGAGCCCCACCACGGCCGGCAAGCCGAGCGACCGCGCCAGGATGGCCACGTGCGCCGTGGCCGTGCCGGATTCGGTGGCGATGCCGCCGATGGCTTCCCGGTCGAGCTGCAGCGTGAGACTGGGCGTAAGATCGTGCGTGACGAGGATCGCGTTCGATCCCTTGGGCACGTCCACCGGATCGTGATCGGGCAGCTCGAGCAGGATCGACAGCACGCGGATGTGCACGTCGGTGAGGTCGCCCACCCGCTCGCGCAGCATGGGCGTGGCGTGCCGCGCGAAGTGCTGCTGCCATTGCAGGAGCACGATGTCGAACGCCTTTTCGGCGCCGAGATTCTGCCGGATGAGCGCTTCGATCTCGCCGAGCAGTTCGCCGTCGGCGAGGATGGAGAGCTGCACGTCGAAGATGGCCGCCTCTTCCGGGCCGGCCTGGGCTTCGGCGCGCGTGCGGAGCGTGGTGAGGCGGTCACGCGCGGCGGCGAGGGCCCGGTGCAGCCGCGCGATCTCGTCGTCGATCTGCTCGTCGAGAATGAGCCGCTGCCGCACTTCGGGCACCTCCCAGCGCAGGAGGTGCACCGGACCCACGACGATGCCGGCCGAGGCCGGAATGCCGCGGAGGACCGAATCCACTCAGCTCTCCCCGAACCGCGACGACACGAGGGTCGCGATGGCGTCCAGCGCCTCTTCGGCATCGGGCCCCGTCGCGCGGACCGTGATGTTCACCCCGTACTCGGCGGCGAGCATCATGACCCCCATGATGCTCTTGCCGTTGACCTCGAGGTCATCACGCGCGATGGTGATGTCGCTCTGGTAGCGGGACGCCGCCTTCACGATTTCCGCGGCCGGCCGGGCGTGGAGGCCGTGCTTGTTCACGATTTGAACCGATCGTTCTGCCATCAGTGGACAACCGTCGAGTAGAGGACGAGGACGGCCAGCAATCCGAAGAGCAACTGCCAGCCTTCCACCTTCCCGTGCAGTCGCACGAGGAGGAGCGCGAGACACGGCGTGAGCGCCACCACGGCCAGCGACACCGGTTCGAGGACCGGCCCGCCGCCGATCGCCCGGTGGGACGCGAAGGGGAGGGCGATGCCGGCCACGAGTGCCGCTCCCCGACCAATGTACTGCGGACCCTGCTGCAACCAGCGGGCGCTCAGTGCCGACGCCAGCCGCACCCCGTGCAGCCAGCCCGTGCCGAGCCCCCAGGCGCGAAGCGCCAGATGCCCTGTGTTGTACAGCACGAGAAAGCCGGCCGCCACCCCCACCGGCCCCCAGCCGAACCCGAAGAGCAGGAGCGCGAGCAGCGAGCAGGCGGGCAGCCAGGCGGCCCACACCAGGCGGTCGCCGAGGCTGCCGAGGGGACCGCAGAGCGCCGTGCGGAAGCGCTGGATGTGCTCGGGCGGCGTGCGGTCGAGCTCCACGCGCGCGAGCGCGCCCACGGCCAGCGAGGCGAGATACGGATGGGCGTTGAAGTAGCCGCACTGCCGCGCCAGCGCGGCACGGTAGGCCTCCCCCTCGGGCCCGCCGGGGAGGTGCCGGAGCGCCGGCTCCACGCAGAAGCCGATGCCGTTGCCGCCCATGATCTCGTAGTTCCACGAACCCTGGATCGCGAGGCAGCGGAGCAGCATCGACGCGCGTGTGCCCACGGGGAGCGGCGCGGCCGACATGCCGCTCGGCAGCCCGGAGGCCCGGGGCGCCGGAGAACCGCCGGACGGCGCGGATGCCGGAGAACCGGCGGGCGACGCGGGGCGGCCGTGTTCAGCCACGGGACACCACCAGCAGCGAGCCCACCGCGAGCCCCACGATGAAGAGCCGGCGCGTGACCGAGAAGCCGTGGAACACCTTCCACACGGCCGAGGCGGCCACGCCCGCGGTCCCGATGATGAGCGCGCCGCGGGTCTCGAGCGCGCCGAGACGCCACGCCTCGATGGCCCAGGTGGTGGCCGGCCAGGCGGCGGCGATGGCCACCGCGGTGAGCAGGCCGCCGCGTAGGAGATCGGCCGTGAGCCCGAAGACCTGCAGCCCCACCACGGTGCGCATGGAACCGGAAGCGAGGAGGTCCAGCCGGCGCCGGGCCCAGCGGGCGATCAGACGGCGATGCTGCACCATGGTCCATCCCCCCACCCACGCCGTGGCGATCGCGGCCATCACGCCGATCACCCACGCGCCGGGATCGGGGAGAAGCGCTCCCTGCGCGCCCCGCGTGCCCACGAGCGCTCCCACCACCGATGCGCTTCCCCACTCGGGATAGCGGGACGCGCCGAAGGGGAGCGTTTCGAGTGCCAGGCATTCGAGCGCCACCCCCACCACGAGACCGGCCGCGGGCGCGCCGGCGAAGGCGCCGGTGAGCGTGGCGGCCACGATGGGGCGTGAGATCATGGCCTGCGGAAAGCTCACCACGTCGAGGCCGAGCACGGCGCCCAGCAACACGAACGGCAGGAGGTCGAGCACGATCATGAGCACGACGTCAGGCGTCCTGATGCGCGGCCAGCAGTTCGTCGAGCGGCACCGGCCTGGCGGCGGGCACGTCCTGGGCCGTGACCTCCACCCCGCGCTCCTGCAGATCACGGAGCGTCGCTTCCTCCCCGGCCGTGAGGAACACGTAGCGCATGCGCTGCCGCCGTCCCTCCGCGTGGTGCACGCCGCCCACGTTCACGGTGCGGATCTCCGGATTGCGCGCCACGAGCCGCTGCATGGTGTCCACGCTGCCCACGAGCAGCAGACCGCGGCGCGCATCCTGGACGTAGCCGGGGAGCACCGCGGCCGTGTCGTCCACGGCGTGGAAGTACACGTCCATGTCCGGAGGCACGCCCATGCGGTAGAGCTCCTGCTCCCAGTCGCTGGCGGCGACATCGTCGTCGACGAGCACGAGGAACCGGAGGTCGAGCGACTGTCCCCAGCCGACCACGACCTGGCCGTGAATGAGGCGATCGTCGATGCGGTACAGCAGGATGCTCACCTCACCCTCCGTGCACGGTGAGCGTGTCGCGCGCCTTGCCGGCGGCGGTGCGCGCCAGCTCCGCGACGGCGGCGAGACCGGCCACCGGCGTACCGAGCGGCCCCTCGGCGGAGAAGAGGAACTCCATGAGCACGGCCACGTTCGCGCCCGTCACGAGCACCACGTCGGGACGCGAGCGCTGCACGCGGCGCGCGGCCATGGTGCAACTGCCCGCGGGCAGATCGGTGAAGACCACGCGCGCGCCGGTGCGGTCGAGCGTGGACGCGATCAGCGCTTCGAGATCGGCCGGGCCGAGTCCGGTATTGGAGACGGGCACGAACGCGTTCCCGCGCCCGGTGATCTGATCCACGGCGGAGAGCATGCCTTCGGCGAAGCGGGCATGTCCGGCCACGACGGCCACGACGACGGGCGTCTCGCTCATTCGTCGTCCTCCAGGAGATACCGCTGCGCGAGATCGCTGCGGCGTTTCAGGTGTCCGAGCGTCATCTCGTTGAACGCGGTGGCGGAATCGTAGCCGCGATGATAGCGCAGCAGATGATTGAGCGCGATGACTTCCGCGATCACGGTGATGTTCTTGCCGGGATTGAGGTGCACCGTGATGCGCGGCAGCTCCACGCCGAGCACGGTGGTGGTCTGCACGTCGAGTCCGGTGCGGTCCACCTGGGATTCGCCGTTCCACGCCTCGAGCACCACCACCACCTCGAGCCGCTTCTGCTGGCGCACGGCCTTCACGCCGAAGATCGCGGGCACGTCGATGAAACCCACGCCGCGGATCTCCATGAAGTGCCGCTGTCGCTCGTGCCCGCGGCCGATGAGCACGTCGCTTCCCTTGCGGGAGACGAACACGAGATCGTCGGCCACGAGGCGATGGCCGCGCTCCACGAGATCGAGCACGCACTCCGACTTGCCGATGCCGCTCTGGCCGGTGAAGAAGAGCCCCACGCCGAAGACGTCGGCGAGCGAGCCGTGCATGGAGGTGGTGGGCGCGAAGTGGTCGGCGAGATACGGCTTGATGATGCGATAGAACTCGGCCGTCTTGAGCCGGCTGCGCAGCACGGCCACGCCGGCGCGGCCGGCCACGTCGAGCAGCGGGTCGGGCGGCTCCAGCCCCTTCGTGACGAAGGCGCAGGGCATGGGGAAGTCGAAGAACTGTGCGAGATTCGCGGCGCGCGTGGCGACGTCGAGCGACTGGAGGTACGTGATTTCCGTTTCGCCGAGCACCTGCATGCGCTGATACGGAAACCGGTTCAGATAGCCGGCGAGGGCGAGCCCCGGGCTCGAGGCCTCGGGGCTCGTGATCTCGCGATCGTGGCCGACGGGATCGCCCAGGGTTTCGAGCTGCAGGGGACCCTGCAGGGTCTCGAAGAGCTTCCCGACGGTGAGGCGGATGGTCACTCGGTGGGCGCCTCGGGCGGGCGGAGGCGCGGCCTGCGGGAACGACGCGCACGGGCGACCTGGGCTTCGAGGCGGAGCACGGCCTGGGTAAGCGCGGGTTCGTACCGCCGGGCGAAGGCCTGCGCCACGAGATCGGGGCGCCGCGGGGCCTGCAGCACGATCTCGACGCGCTTGTTGGGGCCATCGCCTTCGAAGCGGACGATCGCGGTGACGACCCGCCGGAGCCGGGCGGCCAGGCGTTCGACGGCGCGCTCGGCCTTGTCCCGCAGCGTGTCGGTCACTTCGGCATGGTGCGCGTGCAGAATGATCTCCATCAATCGGTTCCTCGCCGGCCCACGATCTCGCGAAGGTGGGCCTCGGTGTGTTCGGCCGCCCGCTCCCAGGTGAACCCGGTGGCGAACGTACGCGCCGCCCTGCCGAGCCGTTCCACGAGGGAACGATCACCGGCGAGCCGGCGCATCGCCTGCGCCATGGCCGCGGTGTCCCCATGACGCACCAGATAGCCGGTCACGTCATGCTGAACCGATTCACGGATCCCCGGAGAATTCGACGCGATCACCGGCGTTCCGCTCGCCGCAGCCTCGAGATTCGTAATGCCCCAGCCCTCCTTGGGTGATGCGAACACCAGAGCCCATGCCCGTCGCAGCAGGGCCTGCTTCTGCGCTTCGTCGATCCGTCCCGGAAACCGCACCCGCTCCGCCACGCCGAGTTCCCGCGCCAGCCCTTCCAGCGCGGGACGGTAGTTGCCGGCGCCGGCGACTTCCAGCGTCGCGTCGGCCAGCGCGCTTTCCGCGAACGCGCGGATCACGAGATCCACTCCCTTGTACCGCTGCAGCCGACCGAGATACGCGAAGACCGGACGGTCGGCCCGCACGGTCGCATCCGGAGTGTACTGCCCGGTATCGATGCCTGGGAAGATCACCCGGATGGATTCCGCCGGAATGCCGCGCGCGACCAGATCGTCGCGGGTGCTCTCGCTGATCGCCTGGAACGGCACGCCGCGATAAACCCACGGCAGAGGCCGTTCGGCCAGCCACACGGCCGTGGCCAGCGGAATGGCCAGCTCCCGGAAGGCCGTGGGTCCGAACAGATGGGGCACGAGCGCCACGACCGGCACGTCCCCCCAGCGCGGCGTGTAGAGCGGCACCTTGTTGATGTCCTCCACGAGCACGTCCGGCCGCCAGGCGTCCACATGGGCCCGCCAGTAGCCCCGCGCCTTGAAGGGGAAGCTCTGCCGCGTGCCCACCCGGTGCACCTCGATGCCGTCGAGCACGGCCCGGGGCGGACAGTCCGGCCAGCCGCCGCACAACAGTGTGACCTGGTGCCCGCGTGCCACGAGCCCGCCGAAGATTTCGTGCAGGTGGATCTCCGCCCCGCCCGCCAGCGGGTTCTCGCGGCACTGCCAGTTGACGACGACGATGCGAAGGGGGCGGGACGGTGCGGGCTCGGCGTGGGCCGTCAGCACCCGTCACTCCGACGAGCCGGTGCTGCCGCAAGCGGACGGCCGCTCACAGCACCCCCAGCCGTCTGGCGTACGCATCGAGCACGCCGTTCACGAACCGCGCGCTCCGCTCGGTGCCGTACCGTTCGGCGAGATGGATCGCCTCCTGCAGCACCACGCGCGGCGGCGTTTCGCCGCGCAGGAGCTCGGCGGCGGCCAGCCGCAGCACACTGCGCTCCACGGCACCGAGGCGTTCGAGCCGCCAGTTGGCGGTCACGGCGGCGAGCGTCTGGTCGAGCTCCGCGGCGCGGTCCACGATCGTTTCCACGAGCCGCGAGGCGAACTGCCGCTCGCCGGGATCGATCGCGAGATCGTCCCACACCTGCACGGCGATGCGCCGGAGCTTCGCATAGTCGCGGAGATCGGCGGCATAGAGCGCCTGCAGCGCGCGCGCGCGGCCGCGTGTTTCCACGCGCTGCGCCTGGCGGGCGAGCCGGCCGCCCGATCCGCGGCCGCGCGGCGTGCGTGTCCGCTCCACGGGGGCGGACGGACCGTCCCAGAACGCGTCGTCGCGGAGATCGGTCACGTCAGTCCTCATCCGTGATCTCGTCGTTCGGCAGCGCTTCGAGCTGGTCGAACAGATCGAGCAGTTCGAGCAGCGCGAGCGCCGCATCCCATCCCTTGTTGCCGTGATCTCCGCCGGCCCGCGCTTCGGCCTGGGCGAGCGTGTCGGTGGTGAGGAGTCCGAGCGTGACGGGCGCGTCGTATTCGCGGCTCACATCGGCCAGACCGCGCGCCGCTTCGCCGGCCACGAAGTCGAAGTGCGGCGTGTCGCCGCGCACGACCGCGCCCACCGCGACCACGCCGTCGTAGCGGCCGGACGCCACCGCGCGGCGCACGGCCATGGGCAGCTCCCACGCGCCCGGCACCCAGCAGACGTCCACGTCGTCGAAGGCGGCGCCGTGACGCACGAGCGCTTCGATCGCGCCCTCGGCCAGCCGGGTGGTCACGGTTTCGTTGAAGCGGCTGGCGACGACGATGATGCGTCGTCCTTCGCCGCGAGGCATTCCGGAAAAATCGGGCATGACGTGAGTCAGATGGCGAAGAGATGTCCGAGCTTGGTGCGCTTGGTCTCGAGGTAGCCGGCGTTGTCGTCGGACGGCGGCGCCTCGAGACGCACGCGATCGTGCAGCGCGAGGCCGTAGCCGTCGAGCCCCACGAGCTTGCGCGGATTGTTGGTGATGACGCGGATCGTGCGCAGGCCGAGATCGAGCAGGATCTGCGCGCCGATGCCGTAGTTGCGGAGGTCGGCCTTGAAGCCGAGCTGCTCGTTGGCTTCGACGGTATCGGCGCCGCGGTCCTGCAGCTCGTACGCCTTGAGCTTGTTGAGCAGGCCGATGCCGCGTCCTTCCTGATCGAGGTACACGATCACGCCGCGCCCTTCGTGCTGCATCATGCGCATGGCGGTTTCGAGCTGCCAGCCGCAGTCGCAGCGGCGCGAATGGAACACGTCGCCGGTGAGACAGCGCGAATGCATGCGCACGAGCACCCCGGGATCGCCGGCGGCATCGGACGCGCTCACGTCCCCGTACACGAGCGCCACGTGCTCGCGCTCGTCGACGTCGTTGCGATAGCCCACGATGCGCCACTCGCCGTGTTCCGTGGGGAGGCGCGCTTCGGCTTCGCGGTGCACGAGCCGCTCGGTCTGCAGGCGGTGCGCCACGAGCTGCGCCACGGTGATGAACGTGAGGCCGTGTTCGGCGCAGAAGCGCTCGAGATCGGGGCGGCGCGCGGTGGTGCCGTCGGGGTTGAGGATCTCGCAGATCACGCCCGCGGGCCGGAGCCCGGCGAGCCGCGCGAGATCCACGGCCGCTTCGGTGTGCCCCACGCGCTGCAGCACGCCGCCGTCCCGCGCGCGGAGCGGGTGGATGTGCCCGGGCACGCGCAGGTCCGAGCGCGTGCTCGACGGATCCACGGCCACGCGGATCGTGGCCGCGCGATCGGCGGTGCTGATGCCGGTGGTGACACCGTGTTTCGCAGCCGCGTCGATGCTCACGGTGAAGGCCGTGCGCATGGCTTCGGTGTTCTCGTCGGCCTGCGGCCCGAGCCCCAGGTGATCGGCCCACTCGTTCGTGATCGCGAGGCAGATCATCCCCTTGGCGCCGAGCATGAAGTTCACCATCTCGGGCGTCACGAGCTCGGCGGCGCAGATGAGGTCGCCTTCGTTCTCGCGGTCCTCGTCGTCGGCCACGACGACGAAGCGGCCGGCGCGGAGATCCTCGAGCGCGCGCGCGATGGTATCGGGCGGACTGATGGAAGCGGAGCGTGTGGGCATCAGACGGAGCGTATGGGCATCAGGCGAAAGCGCTGGTGGCGAGGTGCGGGGCCATCAGGCGGGCGACATGCTTTGCGAGCACGTCGGCCTCGACGTGCACCGCATCGCCCACGGCGAGCGCGCCGAGCGTGGTGTGCCGGCGCGTGTGGTCGATGATGGACACCTGCACCCCCTGGTCGGGTAACAGGGCGTTCACCGTGAGGCTCACCCCGTCCACGGTGAGCGAGCCGTGGAGCGCCATGAGAGGGACGAGGTCGGCGGGGAGCTGCACGTCCACGAGCCAGGCGTCGTCGCGGACGGCGGTGGCGCGCACCGCGGCCACGGCATCCACGTGGCCGAGCACGAGGTGGCCGCCCAGCCGGTCGCCGAGGCGCAGCGCGCGTTCGAGATTGACCCGGGTGCCGGCCTCCCAGCGGCCGATGGCGGTGCGATCGAGGGTGGTGACCACGGCGGCGCAGGTGAACCAGCCGGGGCCGTGCTCCCGTACCGTGAGGCAGACGCCGTTCACGGCCACACTCTCGCCCGGTACGAGATCCTCGTACCGGCACGTCACGTGCAGGGTGCGCCCCGCCTCCGTGTCGGCCACCCGGGTGATGGTGCCGACGTCGTCCACCAGCCCCGTGAACATCCCGTCCTCACGATTCGGAAACAGCGTACGTGGTCATCAGATCGTGTCCGAGGGCGCGCCGCGCGAGCACGCGCCAGCGGAGGCCGTCGGCAATGGTGCGCGGCGCCAGCGCCGCGAACGCCGGGAGCGCCCCGCCCCCGAGCATGACCGATCCCTGAAAGATAATCAGGCGATCGACGTGATTGCTGTCCACGAGCGCGGCGGCCAAGCCCGCCCCGCCCTCCACGAACAGATGGCGGATCTCCCGGTGCCGGAGGGCGGTGAGGGCGTCCGTGAGGCCGGCCGCGGGGATCACGGTCACGCCGCGCGCCGCGAGGGCGCTCCGCCGCTTCTCCTCGGCGGCATCTCGCGGCTGTTCGCCCGTGATCACGAAGACGGGGACATCGGCGGCGGTCTCGACCAGCCGGCTGGTAAGCGGCAGGCGCGCGCTCCGGTCGAAGATCACGCGCGCGGGCGGGATGCGGGGGGCGCGGCCGTGCCGCACGGTGAGCGCGGGGTCGTCGGCCAGGGCGGTGCCGATGCCCACGGCCACGGCGTCGGCGCCGGCCCGGAGGCGGTGCACCACCTGCCGGGCCTTCGGGTCGGTGATCCACCCCGGACGGCGCGTGTGATCGGCCACGGCGCCATCGAGCGACACGGCGAGCTTGAGGGTGACCCACGGCCGTATCGCGCCGCGGGCCGCGTGCAGGAAGGGAGCGGCGAGCTCTGCGGCTTCGTCGTGCAGCACGCCGAACGTGGTGCGGACGCCGGCCGCGGCCAGGCGCGCGGCTCCACCGGCCGCCCGCGGATTAGGGTCGGAGACGCCGTACACCACGCGGGCGATCCCCGCCGCGAGAATGGCGTCGGTACAGGGCGGCGTCTTGCCGGCGTGGTTGCACGGCTCGAGGGTGACGTAGAGCGTGGCGTCCCGTGCCGCGGGGCCGGCGGCGTCGAGCGCCATCACTTCCGCGTGCGGCCCGCCCCACACGGCGTGCCATCCTTCGCCCACGATGCGCCCGTCCCGCACCACCACCGCGCCCACGAGCGGATTCGGGGCCACCAGCCCCCAGCCTCGTGCGGCGAGCGCGAGCGCGCGCCGCATGAAGCGGGTGTCGTGCGGATCAGAACCGGATGCCGACACCAAAGGAAGCGTACCGATAGCCCTCGTTCGCCCGCCGGTCGCCGAACGTATTCAGCGTTTCCCGGATCGGACCGGCGCGGGACTGGCCGACCTCGAGCACGGCCTGCGCCATGGCGAGTCCGAACGCCACGTTCACGAACGCGTTGCCGCGGCGCGTATCGTCCCGGAGGTCGGAGGCCGTGACCACGGCGCGCGCGGGAATGCCCTGCACCGATTCGTTCACGATGGCTTCGATCGTGGTGCGCGCGCGGAGATGGTCCTCGCCCACGCCGCCGCCCACGGCGAAGAGCCCGAACCGCTTGTTGACGGTGAGCCGGTACGACGTGGTGCTCACCCGCGTATCGAGCACGCTCAGCGTGTCGTTGCCCGTGTAGTACGAGATGCCGGTGGTGGGCAGACGGCGGCGCATCACGGACACGCCGACGCCCGGCACGAGCGCCGATTCCTGCAGGATGCCCACGCGCGCGCCGAACGTGGTGGCGAAGTCGCCGCCATCGGACTGCACGTCCACGCGGTCCCGCGACAGCCCCCGGATCGCGGTCACGCCCACGAGCAGGTCCACGCCGCCCACGTTCGTGAGCCCGAGCGGCACGCCGCGGAACAGCCCGATCGCCACGTCCAGCGACGGCACGGGCACCGGCGCACGCTGGGCGCCGAAGTCGGAGGACACCGGCCCGGTGGTGGGCGCGAGTGTGATGTTGTTCACGGGCACGCGCCCGGACACGGTGGTGAGACGGAGCACCGCCGAGCGCTTGCCCCACCCGCCGAGCGCGCCGCCTTCGCCGAGCATCACATTGCCGCCGGCGAGCGCCGCACCGACCTGCGGCGCGAGGAACGCGAACAGATCCTGCCCCTTCACGCACGCGTCCTGCGCGAACAGCGAAGGAAGCCCGGGCGGCGAACTGCTCACCGAGCACGAGGCCTGCGCGCGGGCCGAGCCGGGCAATATGGCCATCGCACCCATGGCGGCCGCCAGGGTCAGGGCACGCCGGGCGTTCATGCGCCGAGCGTGCGGATGCCGGGACATCACGGGGCCGTCCGGTCGAGGCGCACGGCCCCCGTTCCGGGTACGACTTCGCCTATCACCCATGCTTCGATGTGCTGCTCCGCGGCGCGCGACAGCACGCGCGCGGCCTTGTCCGATTCCACGATGACCACCATGCCGACCCCCATGTTGAAGGCGCGGAACATTTCGTCCCGCGAAACACGCCCTGCTTCGGCGAGTACCCTGAACTCGGGGGGGATGGTCCATGTGGTGGTGTCGATCACTGCATCGCACGTATCCGGGAGCGCGCGATTGAGATTGCCGGGCAGTCCGCCGCCGGTGATGTGCGCCATCGCACACACGTCGGCGAGGAGCGGGCGCATCATGGGGAGATACGACCGGTGCACCTTGAGCAGCACGTCGGCGACGCTCGCGCCGTCGCTGTCGGGGAACACGTCGTGCACGCCGAGGCGGAGGCGCTCCGACACGATGCGCCGCGCGAGCGAATAGCCGTTGGTGTGGAGGCCGTTGCCGGCGAGTCCCACGAGCACGTGACCGGCGCGCACGCGCTCGGCGCCGAGGATCGCGGATTCGTCCACGATGCCCACGATGAAGCCGGCGAGATCGTAGTCGGGCGCGGTGTACACGCCGGGCATCTCGGCCGTTTCCCCGCCGATCAGCGCGGCGCCGTTCTCGCGGCAGCCCGCGGCCACGCCGGCCACCACCTGCTCCACCACGGCGGGCTCGAGCTTGCCGAACGCCACGTAGTCGAGGAAGAAGAGCGGCGCGGCGCCCTGCACGAGAATGTCGTTCGTGCAGTGATTCACGAGACAGTGGCCGATCGTGTCGTGACGACCGGCGTCGATCGCGACCTTGATCTTGGTGCCCACCGACACGGTCGCGCCCGTGCTCGTGGCCAGCGCCGACGGCGTGGGCACC
>CAZUKU010000011.1:57935-95469 GCA_964621045.1 uncultured Gemmatimonas sp. | reverse complement strand
GTGTCGGTGGGCACGCGGAACATGCCGCCGAACCCGCCGAACGTGCCGCGCGCGCCGGCGGTGAGCGTGGATTCGACGAGCTTCTTGAGCCGCCACTTCGCATCGTCGGCGGCGTCGATGTCCACGCCGGCGCTGCGGTAGCTGAGCGCGTCGGAGTCCGTGGCGGCGGGCGCCGTATCGCCGGATGCGGGGCGTTCCATATCGTCGCTCACGTGGGCAGCTCCGCGTCGAACGCCACGAGACGGCGGAACTCCTCCACCCGCGCTTCGATGTCGCCGCGCGAGATCTCGAGCAGACGCGCGTTGGAGAACTTCTCCACCGCGAACGACCCCATGGCCGAGCCGATCACCACGGCGCGGCGCATGGCGCGGTCGCTCAGATCGTTCGTGCTGGCCAGGTAGCCGATGAACCCGCCGGCGAACGAATCGCCCGCGCCGGTGGGATCGAACACGGTCTCGAGCGGATACGCCGGCGCGAAGAACACGGAGTCGGCGTTGAACATGAACGCGCCGTGCTCGCCCTTCTTGATGATCACGTGCCGGGGCCCGCGCTCGAGAATCCAGCGCGCGGCGTGCACGAGATTGGCCTGCTCGGTGAGCTGGCGCGCTTCGCCGTCGTTGAGCGTGATGAGATCCACGCGGCCGAGCAGTTCCACGAGCTCGGGGCGCCGGCTTTCGATCCAGAAGTTCATGGTATCGCAGGCCACGAGGCGCGGCGATTCCACCTGATCGAGCACCTGGAGCTGCAGCCGCGGATCGATGTTGGCGAGGAACACGAACGGCGCGCGGCGGAACTGCTCCGGGATCTTGGGCGCGAAGTGCGAGAACACGCCGAGATGCGTTTCGAGCGTTTCGGCGGAGTTGAGATCGTGTCGGTAGCGGCCGCGCCAGCGGAAGCTGCGGCCGGACGCGCGCTCGAGGCCGGCGAGATCCACGCCGCGGCCGGCGAGCGGTTCGAGCTGCTGCACCGGATAGTCGTCGCCCACCACGCCCACGACCTGCACGGGCGCGAAGTGCGACGCGCTCGAGGCGAAGTACGTGCCCGACCCGCCGAGCACGTCGTCGGCGCGGCCGAAGGGCGTTTCCACGGAATCGAGGGCCACGGAGCCGACCACGAGCACGGCGCTGGCGGCATCGTGCACGGCAGGCGTGTGCGGCGCGAGGGTGGACTCCGACGGGACAGGCGTGTTCACATCCGCTCCGGGGCGGTGAGACCGAGAAGGCGCAGACCGGCGGCGAGGCCGAGCTGCGTGGCGCGCGCGAGCACGAGGCGCGCGCTGGTGATGGCCTCGGGTTCGCCGAGGACGTGATGCTTGTGGTACCAGAGATGCGCGAGGCGCGCGGTGTCGAGCAGCCAGGCGGCCACGCGATGCGGTTCGCTCGCGTCGGCGGCGCCGGCGACCAGCGCCGGATAGTCGAGCAGCGCCTTCACGAGCTCCACTTCGGCGGGCTCGGCGAGCACGCCGAGATCCACGCCGGTGCCGCTGATGGCCGTCGCATCGATGCCGCCCACGCGGAAGATGCCGCACATGCGGGCGTGCGCCATCTGGATGTAGTAGACGGGGTTCTCCTCGCTCTGCGCCTTCGCGAGATCGATGTCGAAGACGAGCTGCGAATCACCCTTGCGCATGAGGAAGAAGTAGCGCACCGCGTCGCGTCCCACGTCGTCGATGAGATCGCGCACGGTGACGTACGCGCCGGCGCGCTTGGAGATCTTCACCTCCTCGCCGCTCCGCACCACGGTGACCATCTGATGCAGCACGTACTCCGGATACCCTTCGGGGATGCCGATGCCGAGCGCCTGCAGGCCGGCGCGCACGCGCGTGATGGTGCTGTGGTGATCGGCGCCCTGCACGTTGATGGCGCGGCCGTAGCCGCGCTCCCACTTGGTGACGTGATAGGCCACGTCGGGTACGAAATACGTGTAGTCGCCGCCCTTGGCGGCGCTCTTGCGCATCACGCGGTCCTTGTCGTCGCCGAACGCGGTGGTGCGCAGGAAGAGCGCGCCGTCCTCCACGTAGGTGTGCCCGCCGGATTCGAGCGCGGCCACGGTGCTCGCCACGCGCCCGTCGCCGTAGAGCGAGCTTTCGAGGTAGTAGGTGTCGAATCGCACGCCGAACGCCTGCATGTCGAGGTCCTGCTCGTGCCGGAGCGCGACCACGGCGAAGCGGCGCATGGCATCGAGATCGTTCCCCTCGGCGTCGTCGGGATGCTGCGTGACGTACGCGTCGGCGATCTCGGCGATGTATTCGCCGTGATAGCCGCCGTCGGGGATCACGAGCGGCGCACCGGAACGCGCGCGCACGCGGGCCTGCACGCTGAGCGCGAGGTTGGTGATCTGCACGCCGCCGTCGTTGTAGTAGAACTCGCGGTCCACGCTCCAGCCGGTGGCTTCGAGCAGCGCGCTGATGGCGTCGCCGAGCGCGGCCTGGCGGCCGTGCCCCACGTGCAGCGGACCGGTGGGGTTGGCGGAGACGAACTCCACACACACCTTCGCGCCGCGTCCGATGTCACTCCGTCCCCACTGGTCGGGCGCGGCGAGAATCTGGAGCAGGCCGCGCGCCTGGAAGCCCGGGTCGAGTCGGAAGTTGAGGAAGCCCGGGCCGGCGATGTCGGCGGCGGTGACGCCCACGGCGGCAAGGTCCATGGCGGCCACGAGCGCTTCGGCGATGTCGCGGGGCTTCCGGCCGAGCGGCTTCGCGAGGGTCATGGCCACGTTGGTGGCCCAGTCACCGAAGGCCGGGTCGCGCGGGCGTTCGAGGTGCGGAGTGACGTCGGGCGCACCCAGGGTGCGCGCCGCACGCGCGATTTCGGCGCGCAGGGCCTCGGCGTGATTCAATGGAGTCGTGGTGATCGGACGGGGTGCGAGGGACGACGCGGGGCGCGTCAGTCCTTGGTGGATGGCGGCGTGGACGGCGCCGGCGCGGCAGGCTTGTCGGCCTTGGCGGGAGGGGCGGCGGTATCGGCCTTGGGTTCCGGCTTGCTGTCGGCTTTGCTGTCGGCCGTGTCGGGCTTGGCCTTGGACGAGGCGTCGCGCTGGTCCTTCTTGCCGTCCTTGCCGTAGTCGGTGATGTAGAAGCCGGAGCCCTTGAAGAGGAGGCCGGCGCCGCCGGAGATGATGCGGACCGCCTCGCCATCGCCGTTGGGGGACGGGATGGAGTCGGGCACCTCGGAGATGCGGAAGAACTTTTCAATGACGGTGCCGTCGGGGCACCGGAACTCGTAAGTCGGCATGGTGGCACTACTTAGGTTGATTTTTACCCCAACCTTTGAAGATACCCTATGCGGAGTGGGGGTTCAACGGGGGGGCAGGCCGTTCCCCGCCCCCTGCTCACGCCGGCTGATACCGTCCCCACACCTGCTCCAGCGCAGCCGCGATCTCGCCCACGGAGGCCCGCGCGCGCACGGCCTCGATGATGAGCGGCATGAGCGGCTCCCGCGCGCCGGTGTGCGCGGGGAGGTACGACGGCGCCGCATCGCGGAGCGCGGCCAGTGCGCGCGCGACCGCCGCATGGTCACGCGCCGCCTTCGAGGCCGCGAGCCGCGCGGTCTGCTCGCGTTCGAGCGCCGAAAAATCCGGCGCCGGAATGATCGGCGGATCCTGCCCATCGCCGAACCGGTTCACGCCCACGATCACGGTCTCGCCCGCTTCCACCCGGAGTTGCTGCGCATACGCACTCCTCCCGATCTCTTCCTGGAAGAACCCGGCCTCGATGGCGGCTACGGCACCGCCGAGCTCGTCCACGTGCGTGATGAGCGCAAGGGCACGCGCTTCGATCTCGTTGGTGAGCTGCTCCACGTACCAGCTCCCGGCGAGCGGGTCGACGGTCTGCGCGAGGCCGCTTTCGTACGCGATCACCTGCTGCGTGCGGAGCGCGAGCGTGGCGGCCTCGGCAGTGGGAAGCGCGAGCGCCTCGTCGTATCCGTTCGTGTGCAGCGACTGGGTGCCGCCGAGCGCGGCGGCGAGCGCCTGCACGGTCACGCGTACCACGTTCGTGAGCGGCTGCTGCGCGGCGAGCGTGACGCCGCCCGTCTGCGTGTGGAAGCGGAGGCGGCACGACTTGTCGCTGGCGCCGAAGCGTTCGCGCATGAGCCGCGCCCAGAGCCGGCGCGCGGCGCGGAACTTGGCCACTTCCTCGAACAGGTCGTTGTGCGCGGCGAAGAAGAATGACAGGCGCGGCGCGAAGTCGTCCACCGCGAGGCCGGCGTCGATGGCCTGCTGCACGTAGGCCAGTCCGTCGGCGAAGGTGAACGCCACCTCCTGCACCGCCGTGCTGCCCGCTTCGCGGATGTGATAGCCGGAGATTGAAATCGGATTCCAGCTCGGCACCTCGCTCGCGCAGAAGCGGAACGTTTCCGCGGTGAGCGCGAGCGACGGCGCGGGCGGATAGATGTACGTGCCGCGCGCGATGTACTCCTTGAGGATGTCGTTCTGCGTGGTGCCGGAAATGGCCGCGCGCGCGATGCCCCGCTCTTCCGCCACCACGATGTACATGGCGAGCAGCGTGGAGGCCGTCGCATTGATCGTCATGGACGTGGACACCCGGTCGAGCGGCAGGTCGGCCAGGAGGAGGTGCATGTCGTCGACGGTGTCGATGGCCACGCCCACGCGTCCCACCTCGCCCAAGGCAAGCGGATTGTCGGAATCGAGCCCCATCTGGGTGGGGAGGTCGAAGGCCACCGAGAGGCCGGTCTGCCCCGCGTCGAGGAGGAGCTTGAAGCGGGTGTTCGTGGCCGCGGCCGTACCGAAGCCGGCGTACTGGCGCATGGTCCAGTGACGGCCGCGATACATCGAGGGTTGCACGCCCCGTGTGTAGGGAAAGACGCCCGGGTCGCCGAGGTCGCGGGCGTAGTCGAGCGACACGTCGTCCGGACGGGCGGCGACGGGGACGGGGATTCCGGCAGGAGAGAGGCGTTCGTCGGGCATCGGGGGAATGTAGCGGCTGCATTCAGGCGCGTCCCGTCCCGATTGCCTTGGCACTGAGACGACGGTCACATCGTCTCGGCCCACCCACTGGCAATCGTGCGCACGTCCGCGTAGCGTCCCGCTCAATGCCCCGGCGCACGCCGCGGCAGGATGCCAGCCCCTCCGTACCTCCCCCCCTTTCCGGAGACAAGGAATGCCCCCGCAACGCCTCGGGGTGACATGGCGACTCGTGATCGGCGCCCTTCTCGGTCTGACGGCAGGTCAGACACTCGAAGCGCAAGGCACGATCCGTGGTCGCGTCACCGAAGCCAACTCCGCCCGTCCGCTCGCCGACGTCCAGATCGTGATCAGCGGCACCGGGATGGGTGCTCTCACGAACCTGTCCGGCGATTTCGTCATCGTGAATGTGCCGACCGGCGAGCGCGAGCTCATCGTGCGGCGGCTCGGCTACTCCCGGCAGACCCGCACCGTGACCATCACGGCCGGCCAGGAGATTCGCGCCGACTTCGAACTCGCCGTGTCCGCCTCGCAGCTCGAGCAGGTGGTGGTAACGGGCACCGGCGGCGCCGCCGAAAAGCGCACACTCGGCAACTCGATCACCACGCTCGACGTGGCGGAGCTCACCGCGCGCAACTCCATTCTCAACGTGACCGAAGTGCTGCAGGGGAAGACCCCGGGCGTGACGGTGCTGCCGGGCTCGGGCGCACCGGGCACGGCGGGGGAGATCCGCATTCGCGGCGCCAGCTCGCTGAGCGGCTACGCGCCGGTGGTGTTCATCGACGGCATCCGCATGAACATCGGGGATCTGGGCCAGATCGCCCCCACGGGCGGCGGAACGCTCGGTCTCGCGCAGTCGGCGCAGACGACCTCGCTGCTCAACAATCTCAATCCGAACGACATCGAGTCGATCGAGGTGCTCAAGGGACCGGCCGCGGCCACACTGTACGGGGCGGATGCGGCGAACGGCGTGATCCAGATCATCACCAAGAAGGGGACGCAGGGGCAGCAGCGCATGCAGTGGACCTTCCGCACGGAGAGCGGCCGGTCGAGCTACGAACTGCTGCCGGAAGCGAACTACACGGTGTGCGACTCGCTCAAGCAGGAGGTGCCGGCGACCGCGGCGCTCTGGCCCGGGTGCCAGGGAGTGCCTCGCTGGACCGTGCTCAGCGGCAATCCGTTCGCCGATGACCCGCGCGCGGTCCGGGCAGGCAATACCGCACGCACATCGATGGGGCTGCGCGGCGGCGGCGACCGGTATTCGTTCTACCTCTCGGGCGACCGCACCACGGAGCAGGGCGTGTTCCGCAACAGCGACAACGCGAATACCGCGATCCGCACGAACTTCCGCTTCCAGCCGAACGAGAAGGCCGACATCGCCCTCAACGTGAACTATCAGGACGGCCGGCTGCGCCTGCCGATCCAGGACGAATCGGCGAACGGACTGCTGCTGAGCGCACGGCGCGGGCTGCCGGGACGCGTTTCCGTGTTCGCGACGGCGCCGCAGGATACGGGCTGGCGCACCATCGGGCCCGACCGGGCGAATGCGTACAAGAACTTCACGGACTACCAGCGCTTCACCACGGGTGCGACGGTGAACTACTCGCCGTTCTCCTGGTTCACGAACCGCCTGTCGGCCGGTTTCGACCGCACGTTCACCCAGTCGCAGGTGCTCTTCCTGCCCGGGGACATCGACGTGGCGCAGGATCCGGATGCCGGCTCCGGGGCGAACATCCGCCGCACGCCCACGAACGACCTCATCACGCTCGACTATGCGGGCATCCTGACGGCCTCGCGCGGGAACTACGCCTTCACCACCACCGTCGGTTCACAGGTGGTCTCCAGCCAGTCCCGCATGCTGGGCGCCACGGGCATCGGCATCGGCGCGCCGGACGTGACGCTGCCCAACCTGCTGCAACGCTCCATCGGGGTGGAAACGTTCAGCGAGAACAACTCGGTGGGTTATTACGTGCAGCAGCAGGTGGGCTGGAACGACCGGCTCTTCCTCACCGGCGCCGTGCGCGCGGACGACCACTCGTCGTTCGGCACGGATTTCGACATCATCGTGTACCCCAAGCTGTCGCTGGCGTGGGTGCTGTCGGATGAGCCGGCGATGCAGGGCGCGCTGGACGCGCTCCGGGTCTCGACGTTCAAGTTCCGCACCGCGTGGGGGCAGGCGGGCCGCGCGCCGGCCGCCTATTCCGCGCCGCAGACGTACACGGTGGACCGCGTCACGCTGGGCACGGCCACGGGATCGGCGCTCCGCACGGCCACGTTCGGCAACCCCAACCTCGAGGCCGAGCGGGGCGTGGAGCTCGAACTCGGCGCCGACGTGGGACTGTTCGGCGAACGCATGGGCATCGATTTCACGTACTACAACAAGACCACGAAGAACCTGCTGCAGAGCATGCCCGTGCCGCCGTCCACGGGGTTCGTGGGCAGCCGGCTGGTCAACCTGGGCGAGGTGAACAACCGCGGCATCGAGCTCGGCGTATTCGGCACCCCGGTGCAGCGTACGAACCTGCAGTGGGAAACGCGCGTCAATGTCGCCACGAACCGGAACGAACTGGTCACCTTCGGCGACGACACGAAGCTGTGGGAAACACCGGGCGGCCAGGCGTACGGCTCGGCGCAGCAGCATCGCAAGGGATATCCGCTCGGCGGCTACTGGGTGATTCCGCCGGTGCGCGATGCCAACGGGGTGCCCGTTCTCACGGCCGCCAACGCGGCGATCTTCCCGGTCGGTGATACGGCCCGCCGGTACGTCGGCCCGTCCACGCCCACGTACGAGCTCGGGTTCGCCAACACCGTCACGCTCTTCAAGTACTTCCGCCTGTACGCCCTGCTCGACATGAAGGGCGGGCACTACCTCTTCAACCTGCAGGAACGCAACCGGTGCCAGGCCGCGAACGACAACTGCCTGCTCGCGACCAACCGGGCCGTGCGCGCGCCGCAGACGGCAGCCGACACGCTGCTCTGGAAGGAGTTCCAGGCGCGCCGCCACGCGAGCGGCATCGATCCCTCGTGGATCGAGAAGGCCGACTTCATCAAGCTGCGCGAGGTGTCGCTCTCGATCGATGCCCCGACGCGGTGGGCCAACGCCTTCCGGGCGCAGCGGGCCACGTTCACGTTCTCCGGCCGGAACCTGGCGCTCTGGTCCGACTATTCGGGCGCCGATCCCGAGGTCAACAGCTACGGCGGACGCAACTTCGTGCGCGTGGACGCCTACGCGCTGCCGATGATGCGCCGGCTGACGGCCGCGATCGATCTCACGTACTGATGCGGAGCGACGAACCCATGACGACTTTCATTCCGTCCCGCGGTCGATTCCGCGCCGCGTACACCCTCGCGGTGTGCACGCTGGCCGTCGGCGCGATCACGGCCTGCGGCGATTTCCTCACCGCCGAGAACCCCGGCGCCGTGGAAGAACCGGATGTGAACAATCCGGCGTACGCCACGATGATCGCCAACGGCCCGATCTACGCGTTCCAGCTCGGCTACACCGATGCCACGTACTGGAACGGGCAGTTCACCGACGAGCTGTTCAACCGCGCCGTGTTCGTGGAGGAAGGGCAGATCGACCGGCGCGAGCTGTACAGCGACATGACGTACATCAACGCGTTCGTCTACGCGCCGCTGCAGCGGGCGCGGTACCTGGGCGAAGACGCGGCGCGCCGGCTCGGCGTGATCCTCGGGGACACGGCGTCGCGCGACCTGCGTGTGGCCCGCTCCCTCGCCTACGCCGGGTACAGCTACGTGGCGCTCGGCGAAACGATGTGCGTGACGCCGATCGACCTGGGCGCGCCGAAAACGTCGGCCGAGATCTTCACCGACGCGATCAGCCGGTTCGAGGAGGCGATCACGGTGGCCACGGCGGCCAGGGCACACCTGCAGGGACAGACGCCGGTGAACGCCAATGCCGTGGCGGCCGCCGACTCGGTGATCAACTTCGCGCGGGTGGGAGCGGCGCGTGCCGCGCTCAACAAGAACGACAAGCCGGCGGCACTCAGCTTCGCGAACGCCGTGCCGGCGGACTTCGAGTTCCGCGCGTACTACACCGACAACACCACGGGGCAGCGCAACCGCGTGTTCGAGCGAATGCAGCTCGGCAGCAATGCGTACATGCTGAACACGCCGTTCAACGACAAGGTGGGCGATCCGCGCATTCCGCGGATCGAGGCGGCCGGCGCCCGGCAGACGACGCCGCTCTCGCCGTTCGGGTACAGCACGTTCAACAACACGGTGGCGGGCGCGCCCATGGCCGCCATCATGTGGGTGCGCATCGCGTCGGGGCTGGAAGCGCGGTACATCGCGGCCGAGGCGAACGGGCCGACGCCGGCCATGCTCGAGTTCGTGAACGAGAGGCGGGCGGCGGGGCTTCAGGATCCGGTGAACCTCACGGGCGACGCGCTGATGGCCGAGCTCCGGGAGCAGAAGAGCCGCGATTTCTATCTCGCGGGCAACCGGCTGGGCGATCTCCGGCGGTACAAGGAGTTCTACGGCGTGGATCTGTTCCCGAGCGGCCCGTACCCCGGGTCGACGACGGGCCAGGTGTACGACAGCTCGATCACGTGCTGGCCGCTGCCCACGAACGAGATCAACGGGAATCCGAACATCCCGTGATGACCGTGCGGCAGACGGAGTGACGATACGCGACGAGGCCGGGAATCACTCCCGGCCTCGTCGTGCATTCACCCCCGCGACCGGGGAGGAGTCAGGCGGCGTTGCGGCATGTCCTCTGCGGTGTCACGCCATCCGCGGCTCCGGCGGCCGGTCGAACCACCGGAAGCCGATCGCGTAGATGAGGATCGCCGTGACCACGGCGGGCATGAAGCCGGTGAGCGGCACCATGGCGGCGGTGTACACCATCAGGAAGATGTGGAAGCGGTTCATGGCCAGGACCTCCCGGACTTCGTACTTCTTCACCATGCCGCTCGCCACGTAGAGCAGAATGCCGCCGATGCACGCCATGGGCACCTGCTCGAGGTAGTACGCCAGGTGGAACGCCATGAGCAGCTTGAAGGCGAACTTGGCGATGCCGGCCAGCGGCGAGACGGCGCCCAGCTTGATGTTGACCGCGGTGCGCGCGAGCGCCCCGGTATGGGGGAATCCGTTGAACAGCGGCGTGATGATGTTCACCATCCCCTGCCCCCACAGCTCCTTGTTCGGGTTGTAGGGCTGCCCCCGGTTCCCTGCCAGCCGGTCGGCCATGCGCGAGCAGAGCAGGCTTTCGATGGACGCGACGATGAAGATCGCGCCCACGAAGTATACGATGTCGAAGAGCACGCGCGCCGTCATCAGCTCGGGCAGTTCCGGCGGCGTGAACACGGAGAAGTCGGTGGGGATGTTGCCGTACTTGTGCGTGATGAGCACGAGCCCCTTGCCGGCCCAGAACGTCCGCGCGGCCACGAGACCGAAGGCGAGCGCGATGAGCGGGCCGGGGATGAACGCCGAGATGCGGATGAAGAGCTTGCAGATGGCGAAGGTGATGCCGGCCAGCATGACCGCGAAGATGTTCGCGTCGCCCGCGTTGGAGAAGAGCGCCCGGACCTGGACCACGATGCCGTATCCCACGCTCTCCGTGAATCCGAAGACCTCGCCCACCTGCGAGAACGCGATCACGATGGCGATGCCGATGGTGAAGCCCACCACGATGGAGTGCGGCACCTTTTCCACGATGCGTCCCATGCGCAGCACGCCCGAGAGCATGAGGAGCACGCCGGCGCAGATGGACACGAGCACCAGGAAGGTATGGTTGTACGTGGCCATGAGGCCGGCGATGACCGGGATGAACGCGGCCGTGGGCCCGTACACCTGGTACTTGGAGCCGCCGAAGAGCGCGCCGATCAGCCCCGCCACGGCGCCGCCCACGATCCCCTGCTCCGGGCGCAGTCCGGAGGCCATCGCGAAGCCCATCGCGAGGGGAATGGCGACCATTGCCACGATCAGGCCGGCGGTGAGGTCCTTGAGGACGTTCTTCGCCAGCGATCCTTTCGCCAGATCTTCGTAGCGGCCATCGATCGGACGGAGGAAGAACGCGATGCGCTGGGTCGCGGTGTCCTGTGTGCGCCGCGGTGCTTGACCGCGAGCACCGGCACGGGGGGAGTTCATCATGGTCTGGGACGTTTCGCTGCCGAGCAGCACGGACGCGGCGGCGCTCCGTCCGCGCGTGCTTCGTTGCCGCGGATCCGGACGGGCGCGTCCTCGGGCACCATCCACACCGAGGACGGGGAGATCATGGCGAGCCCGACGGTGATCCGATCGAACGTCTTCATGGCCTGCCCCCGCGTGAAGGAAACCTGCCGTGACCGGTTCACGCCGCCGGAGCGGCGCGCTCGTCAGCTTTCCGTGCCCGTCGACAACACGAGATCGTCCCGCCGTCGCCGCGGCGTTCCGTCCTGATCCACGGCAAGGAACTCCGTGGCCGTCTCCACCTCGTTCCGGCTCCCGATGAACAGCGGCGTGCGCTGATGCAGCTCGGTGGGCTCGACATCGAGGATGCGCCGCAGGCCGTCGGTGGCGAGGCCGCCGGCCTGCTCCACGATGAAGGCGAGCGGATTGGCTTCGTACAGGAGCCGCAGCTTGCCGCGCGGCGATTTCATGTTGGCGGGATAGGCGAAGACGCCCCCGCCGAGCAGGTTGCGGTGGAAATCGGCCACGAGCGAGCCGACGTAACGCACGTTGAGCGGCTTGCGTTCGCCATCGATGCCGCGATAGCGGTGCATGAGAGCGCATGTGGGCTCCGGCCAGTCCTGTTCGTAGGCCGTGTTCACGGAGAGGTAACGTCCTGCGGCGGGCGTGCGGATGTGCGGATGCGACAGCAGGAACTCGCCGATGGACGGGTCGAGCGTGAAGCCGTGCGCGCCCTGCCCCGTGGTGTACACCATCATCGTGCTGGAGCCGTAGATGATGTAGCCGGCGGCGACCTGGCGGCGTCCCGGCTGCAGCATGTCCTCCAGTTCGCCGCGCGGACCGCGTGTGACCTTGTGGTACACGGAGAAGATCGTGCCCACGGGGACGTTCACGTCGATGTTGCTCGATCCGTCGAGCGGATCGAAGAGCATGACGTACTTGCCGGTGCGGAATCCGTCGGGAATCTGGATGATGCCGGGTTCCTCCTCCGATGCCATCGCGCACAGCCGGCCGCCATGATCGAACGCCTTGACGATGATCTCGTTGGCGATCACGTCGAGCTTCTGCTGCACTTCGCCCTGCACGTTCTCCGCGCCCGCGGATCCGAGGATGTCGACGAGGCCGGCGCTGCGCACCTTGTTGGCGATGATCTTGCCGGCGAGCGCCATGTCGTAGAGGATGCCGGACAGCTCGCCCGTGGCATCGGGGAAGTTGCGCTCCTCTTCGATGATGAACCGCTCGATGGTGACCACGGAAGTGGCGGTGTGCTTGACCACGATACGAACCTCGCTCGGAAACAGGGGGCCGTGCGGCATCTCACGCAGACGGCGTCTCTCGCAAAGTGGCGTCCGGGCGTGACTCCATGCAAGTGGAATGCCGTTCACGGCCTCCGGGCACGGCCGCCGAGGCAGGGTGTACGTCATTTCCGCGCCCCCTCTACGTCAGGCCGCGTATGGGGCGCGCGGGCGGCACCGGCGATCCTGAGACAGCAGTCCACGCCCCCCCGCCGCGGCGCCATGCCGGCCCACGCCGAGATACGGATCGTGCCGGCCTGCCCGTTGTCGCGCCGGCGAGCACAGCCGTCGCCGAGGCACAGGAAATCGCCGATTCCGGACGACGGCGCCTCGGGGTTGTACATCGGGTTCAACCAGGCCTTCCGACAGAGGAGACGCGACCATGTGGAAGCACATCGTGCATCCGGCCCCCATCACACTGTCCGCCCCGATGCCGTCGTCCGGTGCAGCCGCGCCGGACGTGATCGCGCCGGACACGACCATCCCGGACGGCACGGTTCGCCGCAATCCCGCCGGTCCCGCCGTCCTGACCGTGCGCGAGCGGGAGATCGTGCGGCTGGTCGCCCTGCGGCTGAGCAACAAGGAGATCGGCGCGCGTCTCGCCATCTCCGCGCGCACGGTGGGCACGCACCTCGCCAACGTGTTCGACAAGACGGGCGTGCGCAATCGCACGGCGCTCGGTGATCTGGTGCGGGAACGCGCGCGCATGGAGTGATGCGCGAATGCCCGCGGAGTGCGGTGATGCCCGGATGGCCGCGCGCAGGCTCACGGCACGGCGTGGGTCCAGCGCGTGTGCCGGGTTTCGAGGTGCACGGCGCGGCCGTCGCTCCGGACCACGATCGCGCCGTCGCGATCCGTGCGCAGGATGTCCACTCCCCGTTCGCGCAGCGCGGCCATCACGTCGGGCGCGGGGTGGCCGTAGCGGTTGCCCGCGCCCACGGACACGAGGGCGATCCGGGGACGCACGGCATCGAGAAAGGCCGGCGTGGAGCTGGTGCGGCTGCCGTGGTGCCCGATCTTGAGCACGGTGGCGGCCAGTGCCCCGCCCCAGCGGTTCACGAGCCACGATTCCTCCGCGGCTTCGGCATCGCCGGTGAGGAGCATGCGCACGCGGCCGTGCTGCACCATGAGCACCACGCTGGCATCGTTCGCGCTCACGCCGTGCGATGCGGTCCACGACGAATCGGGGCCGAGCACACGCAGCAGCACGCCGTCGAACATCAGGGAATCACCGGCCTGCACGCGACGCCACGGAATGCCGCGCCGTTCGGCGACCCGCAGCGCGTCGCGGTACACGTCGCTCCCGTGCACGAACCCGGGATCCCACCAGTGCGCGGGACGGAGCGCCTCGAGCACGCTCGGCGCGCCACCGACATGATCGGCGTCGGGGTGCGAGAGCACGAAGAGCGCCACGTCGCCGCCGCGCCGCCTGACGTACGGCACCACGGTGCGCCGTCCCGCATCGCCGCCCTGCCACACGCGTCCGGCATCCACGAGCACCCAGCGACCGCGCGGCGTGCGCAGCGCGAGCGCATCGCCCTGCCCCACGTCGATCACGTGCAGTTCGAGCTGCCCCGGGCCGCGCGCGAACACGGGCGCCCAGAGCGCCGCGACGAGCGCGCCGGCACCCACGGCGAGCGGCGGCAGCATGCGGCGCCGCGCCGTGCTCACCACGAACGCGGCCACCATCACGCCCATGCAGAGCGCGGTGAAACGGCCGGGCGCGACATCGAGCGCGGCGTGCGGGACTTCGCTGGCCACGAGCGCGATGCGATCGAGGAGCGCGAGCGGCAGTGCGGCGCTGTCGGCCACCCAGCGCGCCACCGTGCGCAGCGGCGCCAGCACGAGGGCGAGAAAGAGCACCGGCTGCACGAACGTGACGACCGGTGACGCGACCACGTTGGCGAGCGGCGCGACGATACTCACGCGGCCGAAGGCCCAGGCCACGAGCGGAGCGGTGACCACGCTCGCCACCGTGCCCACCACGAGTTCGGTCACGATCGCGAGACGCCAGCCCGCGAGCCGCGGGCCGGCGCGTACGAGATCCTGCCCCGCGCGGGCGAACGGCGCGGCAGGGCCGGCGCGCACGGGCGCCGGGGGCGTGAGCGGCCGCGTGCGCCAGCGGCGGAGCATGGTGCGTGCGCCCACGAGCGCGGCCATGCCCGCGGCGGAAAGCTGCCAGCCGAGTGAAGCCACGACGCGCGGATCGAGCGCGGGCACCACGACGCCGAGCGCGAGCGCGGTCCACGGATGCACGGGGCGTCCGAGCCGGCCGGTGAGCATCACGGTGACGAGCATGGTGGCGGCGCGCGTGGCCGGCGGCGGAAAGCCGAGCAGCACGACGTACGCCCCGATGGTCACGATGGCCAGCAGATCGGCCACGGCGCGGCGGAAGCGGAGCACGGCGCCGAGGATGCGGAGCGCCCCCGCGATGATGGCGACGTGGAGACCGGAGATGGACAGCACGTGCACGAGACCGGATGTGGCGAAGCGGTCGCGCACGGGGATATCGATTCCGTCCTGATCGGCCACGAGGAGCGCGCGCACGAGCGGTGCGCGTTCGCCGAAGAGCGTGTCGATGAGAAACCCGGTGCGGCCGCGCCAGCCGTGGATCCGGTCCACGGCGCCGGTGGGCGTGAGCTCGGCGTCGTCGAGGCGGAGCACATGGCCCGATGACAGGCGATGCGCGCGCACGGTGACCCAGGCGCCGGGGGGTGCGGTGCCGGATTTCACCGACAGCGTCACGGGGACGCGGCAATGCGCGGTGGACGGTTGCAGGCCGCGTGCATCGGCGCGGAGCCAGGCGCGCGGCGCGGCCGCGTCGTCGAGGCGAAGGAGGAGCGGCGTGTCCGGATCGCCGAGTGCGGCGAGGCAGCGCGCGTCGTCGTGCCACGCGGCGTGCGCGGTGAGCAGCGCGGCGCATGCGATGGTGAGGCTCGCGACCGCGGTGACGCGGCCACGGGGCGTCCGGCGGGCGCGGCGCGCCGCGAGCACGAGCCAGAGCGCACCCGTGATGGCCGCGCCGCCCGCGAGCAGCAGGGTGGCGCGCGCAAAGGCGGGTTCACCGGCGCGCGCGTTCGCATGCGCGAGCGCGGCGATGGTGGCGCCGGTGAGCCAGGCGGTGACGAGATGCACGAGACGAGGCACGGTGCACTATGGTCATACCGGGTCGCTGATGTGTAACCGGAATCATGCGAGGTGTATCGAATCGTTGCATGATCGGCAGTGTGACGCGGCCCCGAGTCCATCGCCAGCGGATCCGTCACGCGCTCACGCTGGCGCTCGGCATCCTGCTCCCCGTCGGGTGCGCGTCGGATCAACCGACGATCCCCGGGGCTTCGTCGGAGCTGATCATGATCAGCGGATGGGACGCCGATCTGAGCTTCATCAACGCCCGGACAGGCCGCATCGTCCGCCATGCCAGCATCGGGGGGCGACCCTCCGCAGGCGTCATGTCACCCGACGGCCGGACGTTGTATGCCCACATCATCGTGCAGCATTCGCCGGTGATGATGTGGGACCTGGTGGCCGTGAACGTCCCCGAAGGCACCGTGCGATGGCGTATCCCCCGGGTGGAACTCGGCATGCTGACCGAAGCCGGCGTGATCACCTTGCACATCGGCACGGCCCTCGCCCTTTCACCAGACGGACAGCGGCTCTATGCCGGCCTGGCGCTCCGGGATAGCGTCGTGGGGATCGCCATGATGGACGCGGCAACCGGCGCGAGCACGGGCTTCATCGACGGGCCATACGCCGGACCGCTCGCCGTCCTTCCTCCCGACCAGCAGTACCCCGACGGCGTGCTGCTGGCCCCTTCCCGATCCGGACCGCACTCCACCGAAGCGGATGCCGCGATGCACCTGCTGCATCCGCACACGCTGGCCGTGCTCGATTCGATCGATCGTGCGGGGATCGGCGCATATGGGCACATCCAGCAGCTCGTACCGGCACATGACGGCATGGCATTCTATCTCCAGATCGGAGAACGGTATCTGCGTTACGACATGCGAACGCGATCCGTCACGGCAGAGGTTCGCCCCGCCATCAACTTCGGTGGCCATCTGGCATGGATTCCGAAGCGCCGGGAGGTCGTCATCAGCGGCGGCATCGTACGCGTGTACGACGAAAACCTGACACTTCGCGACACGATCAATCTCGTCGCGCCGTTCATCGGCCGCTCGCCCGCGCCCGGGGTCACCGGAGACGCCGTCATCTCGCACGACGCACGCCACCTTTTCCTGTGGAGCGGATCCTCTCCGGGGTTTTCCACGATGATCCCTCCCGGTGTCCCGTCCAGGATCATCGTGGTCGACCTCGAGGCACGCCGACCGGCCGGATTCGTGGACCTGGGCGGGCCGCGCGGAATGGGACGGATCTTCACCGTCGGACGCCAGCCCTGAGCATCCCGACACGCCATCGGTGCGGACTGGACATCGCCGGGTTGTCGTTGCGGGCTGGACATCGCCGGGTTCTAGAGGGTAAGGAAACGAGTAATGCACGCGTCTCCGCCAACCGACGACATCGACATGCAGCTGTTCCGTCTTTTCCGCATTCACCGTCCTCGCACGAAGCTGCTGCCGGCTGCCGTGCTGGGCGTGGTGTTGTCCACGCTCGGTGCGTGCAGTAGTGCAACCGGTCCGGTCGATCCGCAGGTCGTAGGGTTTCCGGACGGCAATCTGTTCTACTACGTCCTGTCCGAACGCATCTACGTGAATGCCGACTGGAGCCGGATCGTCGTGGAAGGCCGCAGCGGGGATATCGATGCCGCGATCGAGGAAGCCGGCGCGGCATTCGGATTCTCTCCGGGTCCCGGCAGCGGCAACGAGTTCCCCGGACGCCGCGTCGTCCATACCGCGTCAATGTCGGAGACGCAGGCTCGCCAGTTCATTCACCTGTTGCGACGCGATCCCCGCGCCCCCTTCGTTTCCCCCGAATACCGGACGCGGGAAGGCAACTGGCGGCTCTCCCCCTCGAACTCCCTGTCGATCGAGTTCCACGACGGCACGGATCCGATGCTGATCACCCGCCTGTTCCATGTCCACGGACTCGTGCTCCACCCCACTTCCGTGGCCTGGACGAAGAACCTCTATCGGGTCTTCTATCCCCGGGGTGTGGATCCGCTCTCGTTCACGCGCGGAATACACGAACTCGCGATCGTGAAATGGGCCGCGATGGATGGATACTCGGACATCAGGCCGGGGGCGAGCGTGGCGCCCACGCTGGAAACGCCTCACTCCGGCATTCCCCTCCTCCCGTGGCGGCGGCCATGAACGCCCCTGCGCAGATGATGGCCATGCTCCTGCTCGGTATCACGGTGGGCAGCGCGGTCCCGCGCGTGGCAGCGGGGCAGTCCTGGGGGATCACAGCGGGGATGAGCAGCTCGGATATGGATTGGGGCAAGGGAGTCGGGCGTTGGTCCGCCTCGGAGAACCGCCGGCTGCCCACCGTGGGGCTGGCGACACGGTTTCCGGTGGCCAGCGGCGTGGCCGTCCAGCCGGAGCTGCACCTGACGGGCAAGGGGTATCGAAGCACCCAGCCCTCGCTCTCGCTTACCTACCTCGAACTGTCGGTGCCGCTCCGTCTCACGCTCGGCGGAATGCCGTCCAGCGGCACGTCGTTCGTGCGTCCCGTGATCAGCGCCGGCGCTTCAGTGGCCGTGCTGGTCTCGTGCGCCCGCTCCACGGGAACGCCGTGCGGCCAGGAACTCCCCTGGGGCGACCCGATGGGCATGCGACCCTTCGACGCCGGCTTGCTCCTGGGCGTCGGCGTGGAACGGAAGACGCGCGCGGGAGCGCGCTACGCCCTCGAGTTTCGTTATGATCGCGGCATGAGAGACGTGGATCACCCCGTGGGCCGCACTTTCAACCGGACGTGGTTCACCGTGCTGCAGGTGTTTCCCGCACCTCGCCGCGCAGGCGGCGCCGGATGACGCATGGAGCCGGGCACCGGCGACCGCAGCGTGCCCGGACGTGCCCTACCCCGCCATGGGGAGCGGCTGCCGCGCGGGACGCTCCCCGGTCACGAACGTGCCGGTGAACGTGCTTCCCGTGGTGCCGGTGAGCTCCACGGTGTGGTAGCTGTTCACGAGCGAGGCGTCGCCGGGCACGAGCACGGTCTTCCAGTCGCGCGTGCGTCCCATGAGCAGTGCGCCGTCACGTGCGAGCCGTTCGATGAGCACTTCCGCGCGCGATCCGAGCAGCCCGAGATTCTCTTCACGCGCCTGCGTGCGCACCACCTGGATGAGCCGCGCGAGCCGCTCGCTCGCGACCTCGTCGGGCACGGTGTCCTCGGCGGGGAGCCGCGTGGCGGGCGTGCCTTCGCGCGGCGAGAACTTGAAGGTGAAGGCGTCGCTGAAGCCGGCCGCGGTGACGGCGGTGAGCGTGTCGGCGAAATCGACGTCGGTTTCGCCGGGGAAGCCCACGATCACGTCGGTGGTGAGCACGAGATCGGGGATGGCCGCGCGCAGCCGCTCCACGCACGACAGAAACTCCTCGCGCGTGTAGCGCCGGAGCATGCGCTTGAGCACGCGGCTCGATCCGCTCTGCATGGGCAGATGGATGTGTTCGCACACCGCGGCGACCTCGGCGTGGGCTTCGATCACGCGGTCGGAGAAGTCGTTGGGGTGCGGGCTGGTGTAGCGGAGACGACGCACGCCGTCCACGGCGCCCACGGCGCGCAGCAGATCGGCGAAATCGTGCGTGCCGTCGTGATACGAGTTCACAGTCTGGCCGAGCAGCACGATCTCGCTCGTGCCGGTATCCACGACCTGCCGTACTTCGCGCACGACCTCGTGCAACTGGCGGGACCGCTCGGCGCCGCGCGTGTGCGGCACGATGCAGTACGTGCAGCGGTAATCGCAGCCGCGCTGCACGGGGATCCAGGCCTTGACCGGATCGGTACGGCGGGGCGTGACGTCCTCGTAGTGCTCCTCGAGATCGAACGTGGTGAAGATGCCGCGTTCGCCGCCGCGCGCGTTGTCGATGAGCTGCGGGAGCGCGCGGTAGCCGTCGGGGCCGACCACGAGCGAGACGTGGCGCGCCTTTTCGAGGAGACGAGGGCCGAGGCGCTGCGCCATGCAGCCGGTGACGCCCACGATGGAGTCGGCCTTCATGAAGCGGCGGAGCTCGCCGAGGCGGCCGATCACGCGCTGTTCGGCGTGGTCGCGGATGGCGCAGGTGTTGACGAGGATCACGTCCGCCCCGTCGGGCGCGTCCACGGCTTCGTAGCCATGGGCGGCGAGGGAGCCGTACATGAGCTCCGAATCGGCCACGTTCATCTGGCAGCCGTAGGTCTCGATGTAGACGGTCAGGGGCATCCTTGAAAGATAGCCGGATGCGGGCGGGGGGTTCAACCGGCGGGGAACACCGGTTCCGGCGCGGCGGAAGCGATAGGTGATGGACGGCGCCTGCTCCCCTCGCATGAGCGGCTCGTACGAATCGCGCCGGATGCGCTCGAGATCGTCCTGGTGATGGAAGGTGAACGGATCCCTGCCCACCAGGGATGCCGGCGACCAGCCGAGCACGTTCTCTGCGCCGTCACTCACCCATTGGAAGGTGCCGTCGGCATCGTGCAGGCAGATCGCGTCCCGCGCGGCCGAGGTCACGATGGCCGTCTGCCCCACCCAGTATCCGTCGCGCAGCGCGGCGGGGCGCCCTTCGGTTTCGAGCAGCGCCCGCACCCATTCGGGGCGGAACTGCGTGACGTGCCGCCCGGCCTCGCCTGCCTCGGACGGAGTGAAACGGGACACGGGACGCCGGGAAAAGCGCCTGCTGGAGCGGAAGCACCGCCGGCATCGTCGCCGACTGTCCGCCGGCCGGAGCGCACCGCCGCTCGGGCCGGGCACATCTCACGGCGACGGATCGCGCTGGACCGTAAGTATACGGAGGGGCCGACCTACGGTCGAATGGTGATGCCGGCCGTGAGCCCCCACGCATCCTCGCGCGCCTGGTCCCCCTGGATCCGCCGCATGGAGCGCTGGACGGCGAGATCGAGCGAGGCGGCTTCGGGGACGAGCGGAATGCCGAGCCCCGCATGGAAGGCCTGCTCGGTGATCGGGAGCGTCCGCAGGAGGAACGGCAGGTCGCGGCGGCCGTAGCCGGCACGCCAGAACACGGGGGCGCGCCGGAGCGTGCCGCCCACGAACTCGACGCCGACGGCCCAGTTGACGGCGTCCTGCGCGCGGCCGCCCTCGTCGGAGCCGAGCCCGTTCATGGCCGACCAGGCGATCTGCTCTCCCGAGGCCGCGAGCACGAGTCCGGGGATCCCCTGGTAGAGGACGCCGACACCGATGCGGGTGGGAAGGTTCGCGCTGCTGATGGTGGAATCGCGGCGCAGGGCGTTGAGCGGTCCGCTGGTGCGCACGCTCACGCCCACGAGCAGATCGTTCACGGGACGCCAGTTCACGCCGAGCGCGGCGCCGAGCCCTTCGAAGCCGATACGCGTCGAATCGAGCACGCCGCCGAATCGGAGAGTGTCCGGAAATCCGCGCGCGCGCACCACGTCGTGCTCGCCGGTGATCGCGACGACGCCGGCACCGAGACCGAACTGCTTCCACCGCCAGCCGGCGGCGAGACGGAGCTCGGTCATCGCGCCACGCGATTCGTACCGGTCCACGGTGGGCACGGGCATGCCGTCGACGATCGTACTGCCTTCGGACTCGGTGGTGAAGCTGCGATCGAGGAGCGTGGCGCCGGAGAGCAGAATGCTCACGTCGCGGACACGGAGCCCGGCGGCGATGAGCGGGATCCGCTGCAGACGCGAACGCTCGGCGCTGTTGCCGACGCGCACGGTGCGGAACTCGGGTTCGCCCTGCACACTGAGGACGCTGGCGCCCATGTCGTTCAGCGCGGCCGGGTTGCGCATCGACAGGAGATCGAACTCACCGGTGGCGCCGGCGGTGCCCTGCGCACGCGCGCTCAGGCCGCCGGTGGGATACCCGAAGCCCTGCGCACTGAGCGCGCCCTGCGCTCCGGCGAGCCGGGGCAGCACACTCACGGTGGCGATCGCGACGGCGAGCAACGCCGCGCGGCCGTGCCGCGGGGAACTCGTCATGCGGAGATTCGTCATGGCAGGGCGAACTCCCCACGTGGCAGATAGGTGATGCGCAGCCGGGGACGCAGCGCGGGCGGCGCGGACATGTCGTGGAACCGGAACTCCGTGCCGACGGATCCTTCACCGTTCATGCGGAGCAGGATGGTGCGGACGACGCTGCGGTCGATCACGGACCATCCGCGCACGATGTTCACGACGTTGACGGCCCGCTGTCCACTGTCCTGCGGCACGAGCCGCACGGAATCGACGCCGGCGAGGAGACCGTTGGCCGAGAGCGCGCCGGCGAGATACAGATCGGAAACGAGTCCGCTCGTCACGCCGATGAACGGTTGCATGGCGGTGGTATCGCCGCGATCGGGACCGAAGGCGGGACGTTGCGTGAGCAGGAGCTCGGCGCGTACGACCGTGCTCGAATCGATGATCGCCGGGGGAATGGCGAAGCGGAAATAGGCGCGGCGGGCGGGCCAGCCGCCCACGCCGAGCGTACCGGGCGGGAGCGGATCCGTGTCCTGCGCGGTCAGCGTGTACACCGTGTAGGCGAGCCGGAGGACATCGTCCGTTTCGGCGCCGAGGAAACCGGTGCGTGGTGTGACATCGAGCGGAAGGTACGTGGTGTCGCTCGACGGATCGAAGGTGAGGCGCGGCGCGCCTTCCCCCTGCACGAACGCGCCGATGCGCAGCTGCGCGTTGGCCGTGGGCACGATGCGGAGCCCGACCCGCAGGCGTTCCTGATTGATCATGCGCTCCGCGACGAATGCATCGGAGATCGGAATGCGCAGCGAATCCTCGAAGGGACCGACCGGCACGGTGATTTCGCCCAGCTTGCGATCGGGACGGAACAGCGACCGCACCACGGTGCCCGAGGAATCCGACTCGGTGGTGTCGACATTGAAGACCTCGATCGTGAACGGACCGTCGGCGCGCGAGCCGGTGGTGTCGATCACGAACCGGAGCATCGTGGAGTCGATCGTGGTGATCGGCACCGGGTTGGCGACATTGTTGGGATTGAACGTGTTCGGCAGGTTGTCGAACCGGATGACCACGTACGTCTGGAGCGTATCGCCGCGCGCGGCCAGCAGCGTCCCGCCGGCGAGGCCGAGCACGGGATAGGGGCCGAGCGTGGTATCGAACGTGATCGCGTCGAGGATGGTATCGACGAAGGGGGCCTGCGCCTGGGGACAGAGCGTGGGGCACCCTGCCCCGCCCTCGTGATCTTCGGTGCAGGCGCCGAGCAGCGCCGCGCCGGTCACGAGCGCCAGCAGCGCGCTCCGCCGGAACCGGGAGATGAGGGGACGCGGCAACGGGAGACGAAAGAACGGAGAACGCTCAGGCATGCGCGAGCGAGGATGGTGTGAAGGGAGAAGGCAGCAGGTCGGCGAGCGACCAGCGGGCGGCACGTCCGTGGGCGGCGACGCTCACCACCTCGAGCGCGGGCGCGAACTCCACGAGCGCCTGCCGACAGATACCGCAGGGAGGCGTGGGGGTGTCGGCGTCGGTGACGATGACCACGCGCCGGAACGCGCGGGCTCCGGAGGCGACGGCGTGGGCAAGCGCGCCGCGTTCGGCGCAGAGGCCGGCGGGGTAGCTCGCGTTTTCCACGTTGCAACCGGCGTAGACGGTGCCATCGGCGGCTTCGAGCGCGGCCCCGACGCGAAAGCCCGAGTAGGGAGCCCACGCCCGGGTCTGCGCATCGCGCGCCGCGGCCACGAGCGCGTCGAGATCCCCGGTGACCACCGGATCGGACGAACGGGTCATGCGGGGACGCACGCGGCGAGGAAGGACTGCCCACGCCCACGCCACGCGAGCCCGAACCACTCGGCGAGCGTGGCGCCGAGATCGGAGAAGGTATCGCGCACTCCGAGCGGAGCGGGACGGACGCGCGGGCCCGTCACGAGCACCGGCACCCGCTCGCGCGAATGATCGGTGGATGGCGTGGTGGGATCGTTCCCGTGGTCGGCGGTAATGATGAGCAGGTCGTCCTCCCGAAGGGCTCCGAGCAGACGCGGCAGGGCCGCATCGAACGCGGCAAGTGCGTCGGCGAATCCGGGCCCGTCGTTCCGATGCCCGTACAACTGATCGAAATCTACCAAGTTGGCGAAGCAGAACCCATGCCGGGGGCCGTCCAGCCATTCCACCAGCCGTTCGATCCCCTCGGCGTTGTCGCGGGTGTGGGCCGCGACGAGGTTCCGGCCGGCAAAGAGGTCGTCCACCTTCCCCACCCCGTGGCGCGGGATGCCGGCGGCGGCCAGTTCGTCGAGCAGGGTGGAACCGGGCGCCGGGAGCGCATAGTCGCGCCGGTTGGCGGTGCGCTGCCAGGCGCCGGCGGTCCCGATGAATGGACGGGCGATCACGCGCGATATGTCGTGCGGAGGGACGAGCAGCTCGCGGGCGATGGCGCAGGCGCGGTAGAGCTCCTCGAGCGGAACCCACTCCTCGTGCGCGGCCACCTGGAAGACGGAGTCGGCCGAGGTGTACACGATCCACTGCCCGGTGGCGCGCTGGGCCTCGGCGTACTCGGCGATGACGGCGGTGCCGCTGGCCACGGTGTTGGCGAGCACGCCGCGGCCGGTGCGCGCGCTGAACTGCTCGAGGAGGTCCGGCGGGAAGCCCTGCGGATAGGTGGGGAACGGCCGTTCGAGGTGCACGCCGGCGAGCTCCCAGTGGCCGGTGGTGGAGTCCTTGCCGGCCGACCGCGGGAGCGCGGCGCCCCAGGCGGCGCGGGGGGCGGAGGCGGGCGGCACGCCGGGGAGCGGCGCGATGCAGCCGAGGCCGAGGGCGGCGAGATTGGGAAGCGCGAGTCCGCCCTGCTGCCGGGCGAGGTTGCCGAGCGTGTCGCTCCCGTGGTCGCCATAGGCGTCGGTGTCGGGGGCGGCGCCGATCCCCACGCCGTCGAGGACGAGGAGGAGCGCGCGGCGGCTGGAGGCAGTGACGGGATTCATGCTGCTCCCCGATACACGCGAGGCAGCCGCAAGCGCCATCCGACGAGCAATTCGTATGGGGACGAGTCGCTCAGGGCGGCGAGATCGTCGATGGTGAGCAGGGCGCCGGGGAGCTCCGGGTGGGCGCCGAGCGCGGTGACGGTGTCGCCCACGGCGCAGGGGACGTCGGTGACGTCGAGCATGGTCATGTCCATGGTGACGAGGCCGGCCACGGGAACGCGCCGGCCGTGCAGCAGCATGACGCCGGTGTTGGAGAGGGCACGGCGGTATCCGTCGCCGTAGCCGATGCCCACGGTGGCGATGCGTGACGCGCGCGGCGCGGTCCACGTGGCGCCGTAGCTCACGGTGTCGCCGGCGGCGATGTCGCGCACGTCGAGCACGCGGGCGTACACGTGGAGCACGGGGCGGAGGTCGAGGGACGTGTTCGCGGGCGAGCCGTAGAGGGCGATGCCGGGGCGTGCGAGGTCGCGGGGCGCGGGCTGGGCCTGCGACGCGGTGGGCGCGGGGTCAGCCTGGGACGCGGTGAGCGCGGGATCGGCCTGGGACGCGGCGAGCGCGGGATCGGCCTGGGACGCGGCGAGCGCGGGCGAGTTGTCGATGTGGCGGAGCGTACCGGCGGGGAGAGCGAGCATGTCGAGTGCGACACGGAAACGCTGCTCCTGCGTTTCCCGCGAGCCGTCGGGCAGCTCGGCGGAGTGGAAGTGCGTGAAGACGCCTTCCGGCGGGTGAGCCGCGACGACCTCGCGAAGCGCGGCGACCTGGTGCCACGGCACGCCGGCGCGGTTCATGCCGGTGTCGATCGCCAGATGCCAGGGGGCGCGGCGGAGCCCGTGCCAGGCAACGATGTCGTCGGCGCGATGCAGCGAGGGCGTGACCTGCAAGGCGGCCATGAGGGGGAGCTCCTCGGCGAGCACGGGCGCGCAGCAGAGGATGCGGGCGGCGCAGCCGGCAGTGCGGAGCGCTTCCGCTTCGGCAATGGTGGCGACGCCGAGGCCCCACGGGACATGCGACGGCGATGGCGCGGCGTGCTTCCGCGTATTCGCGAACGGCGCGCCGAGCGCGCGGGCCACGGGGAGCGCGCCGAGCCCGTAGGCGTCGGACTTGACCATGGCGAGCAGCGGCACGCCGGCCCGTTCACGAAGCCGCGTTGCGTTGTGACGGAGTGCGTCGAGATGGATCTCGCACCAGGCGCGCGCGGACCACACATCCCCTGCGCCGGCAGCGAGGGCGTAGATTGCGTCGGTCATGCGCGGGCGTTCGCCGAGGGCGGCCGATCGTCCGCCGCGTTCATGGAGCCACGGGCGAGTCCGGGCCAATCGGGAGAGACGGAATGCAGGACGACGAAGCGGGACGAGGCGCGGCCCGGTTGCCGACGCGGCACGTGCTCGACGACGCGCTCGCGATCATGCGCGACCTGCGGGCGCGGTGCGAGTGGGACGCGGCGCAGACGCACACGTCGCTCCGCCCGTATCTGGTGGAGGAGGCGGCCGAGGTGGACGATGCGATCGCGGAAGGCGACGACGCGACACTCCGCGACGAACTCGGGGATGTGCTGCTGCAAGTGCTCTTTCACGCGGTGGTGGCGGAGGAGCGCGGCGCGTTCGACATCGAGGACGTGGCGGGCGCGCTCGTCACCAAGATGCGCGCGCGGCATCCGCACCTGTACGGCGACGGTGTGAAGCGCGACTGGGAATCCATGAAGGCGCATCAGCGGCGGTTCATCGACGAAGGGCTGGCGAGGGGGCTGCCGGCGCTGCACCGGGCGCAGCGGCTGCAGGACCGCGCGGCGGGCGTGGGATTCGACTGGCCGGATGCAGCGGGACCGTTGGCCAAGGTGCGGGAGGAAGTCGAGGAAGTGGCCGCGTGCATGGGCGGCGATGGCGTGGCGCTCGAGGAAGAACTCGGGGATCTGCTGTTCGCGGTGGTGAATCTGTGCCGGAAGAGCGGCGTGCACGCGGGGCTCGCGCTGGACGCGGCGAATCACAAGTTCGTGCGGCGGTTCCGTGGAATGGAGGAGCTGGCGGAGGCGCGTGGGCTCGTGTTTCGCGAGTTGTCGCTCGAGGCGCAGGATGCGTTGTGGGACGAGGTGAAACAGGCGGGCGCGTTGCGCGCGCCCGGGACGCGAAGCGAGGAAGACGCGACGTAAGGATCAGGGACGGAGACGGTGCATGAGGCGCGGGAAGGCGATGACTTCGCGGATGTGGTGCAGGCCGCAGATCCAGCCGATGGTGCGCTCGAGGCCGAGCCCGAATCCGGAGTGCGTGAAGGTGCCGTACTTGCGGAGGTCGAGATACCAGCCGTAGGAGTCCACGGGGAGCCCTTCCTCGTGAATGCGCGCGAGCAGGCGGTCGTGGTCGTCCTCGCGCTGTGAACCGCCGATGATCTCGCCGTAGCCTTCGGGCGCGAGCAGATCGTCGCACAGCACGGTGCGCGGATCGTCGGGGTTCTCCTTCATGTAGAACGCCTTGGCCTGCTTCGGATAGTTCATCACGAACACGGGCCGGTCGTAGTCGGCCACGATGAGCGCTTCGTCTTCTGCGCCGAGGTCGTCGCCCCACTCGGTGACGCTCCCCTTCTGCCGGATGAGCGTGACGGCGTCGCTGTAGTCGAGGCGGATGAAATCGCCGGTGACCTTCTCGAGCGCGGTGGTGTCGCGTTCGAGCAGCTTGAGCTCTTCGGCGCGGCGATCGAGCACGCGTCCCACGAGGTACTGCACGAAGTCCTGCTGCAGCGCCATGTTGTCCTTCGAATCATACCAGGCCATCTCGGGTTCGATCATCCAGAACTCAGTGAGATGGCGGCGCGTCTTGGACTTCTCGGCGCGGAAGGTGGGGCCGAAGGTGTAGATGCGGCCCAGGGCGGCGGCGAGGGCCTCCCCGTAGAGCTGGCCGGTCTGCGCGAGATAGGCCATGCCTTCGTCGAAGTACTCGGTGGCGAAGAGACCGGCCCGCTCGCCGATGGCGCCGGTGAGAATGGGCGTGTCGCAGCGGACGAAGTCGCGCGCGTAGAAGAAGTCGTGTACGGCCTGCTCGAGCTCGTGCCGGATGCGCATGATGGCGACCTGCCGCGGACTCCGCAGCCAGAGGTGCCGGTTGTCGAGCAGGAAGTCGATGCCGTGTTCCTTGGGCTGGATCGGGTAGTCGAGCGGGCTGGGCCCGATGACGACGAGCTCCGAGAGGCCGAGTTCGTGGCCGCCGGGGGCGCGGGCGTCGGCGCGGACCTCGCCGGTGACGGCGACCGACGTCTCGATGGTGAGGGTGCCGAAGCGCTCCCAGGTCTCGGCGGGCACCTGCGACTTCACGAGCACGCACTGGAGGATGCCCGACCCGTCGCGCATGACCACGAAGGCGACCTTGCCGCTGGAGCGGACATGGGTGACCCAGCCGCGGACGGTGACGGAGGCGCCCACGTGGGCGTGCAGATCGGCGATACGGACGGACATGACGGGCGCGGGCTGAGGGTGAGGGGGAAAGGTAGGCGAGGCAGGCGACGGAGGGAACTGCGGGGCGAGGGCGCGCCGGGAGCGCGTGCGGCGCCCACCGTGCAGGGTTGACAGTTAACTAGTTGGTTGTTTGGTTGATTATATGACTATCCCCCGCTTCCTTCGACACGCGCTCCGCCTGCTGGTGCTGCCGGCCACCCTGTCGACGTCGGTGATGCCGGCGTCGGCGCAGTCCTCTTCGCTCCGGCTGCGCGATGTGCTCGCGGCCGTGGATACGGCTGCGTACGCTCCCCGGGCGGCCCGGGCCGACACCCGCGCCGCCGAGGCCGACATCACGGCGACGATGGCCGGGTGGCTGCCGGCGCTCCGCCTCGAGGCGGGTGCGATGCGTACCACGGATCCGATCGGCGTGTTCGGGGCACGGCTCCGCCAACGCGCGGTCACGGCATCCGACTTCGACCCGGGACACCTCAACCGCCCCGGGGGATTGTCCACGGTGACCGGTGCGGTGGTGCTCGAGCAACCGGTATTCGCGCCGGCCGCCCTGTTCGGCCGGCGGACTGCCGGGCTCGCGGCCGCCGCGACCCGGGCCGCCGCCGAGCACGCGCTGGCATCGGTCCGGCTCGAGGCGAGCCGCGCGTATTTCGGCGCGATGCTGGCTGCGGCGAGCGTGACGGCGCTCGAGGCCGCGGTCCAGGCGGCCGAAGCCCACGTGACCCAGGCGGTGTCACTCGAACGGAACGGCGTGGTCACGCGCGCCGACGTGCTGCTCGCCCGGGTGCGGATGCGGGAGCTGGACGCGCAGCGGGCGACGGCACGCGGGCGAGCGCTCACGGCGCGGCTCGCGCTGGCCGTGCTCATGGGACGCCCCGATGATACGGTGCGCACGCTGCCCGATTCCCTGCCGGCCGTGACCGGCGCCCTGCGTATCGAGGGGCGCGAGGAGCAGCCGGTGTTCGTACGCAGTGACGCCCCCGCGTCCTCGCTTCGCCACGATGTTCACGCGGCCCGTCTCGCGGCGCGCGCCGCCCGCGCGGATGTGACCCGCGCCACGGCCCGCTGGGCGCCCACGGTGGGCGCCACGGTGCGCTCGGAATGGGCGTCACCCGACCAGCCGTTCGGCGGCACCCCGTTCTGGACGGCCGGTGTCATGATATCGCTTCCGCTGTTCAGCGGCGGCGCGGACGTCGCCGATCGCCAGCGCGCGCGCGCCCTGGCGGGCGCCGCGGAAAGCCGCGCGGAAGCGGCCGCGGCCCGGGCGTCGCTCGAAGCCGTCGAGGCGCGCATCGAACGCGCGGTGGCTTTCGAACGCCTCGTGATCGCCGACGGTGCCCTCGCCGAGGCGCGGGAAGCGCTGCGTCTCGTACAGCGGCGCTATGACGGCGGGCTCGCCGCCGTCACCGAACTGCTCGACGCGGCAGCGCGGCACACCGCGGCCGATCTGGCCACGATGTCGGCGCGACACGACGCGCTCGTTGCCCTGGCCGTCGAGCGCGTCTCGCACGGTCTCGACCTGTCCCCCCTGCTCGCCCTCGACCGATGATTCCGTTTCCCATGCCGACGTGGCCGCGCGCGACAGCGCGGGCGCTCACACGCGCCGCCACACTGTTCATGGCCCTGCCGATCCTCGCCGCCTGCACCGGTGACGGGGGTGGCGCCACAGAGCACGAGCCTCGTGCGGCCGCCCTGCCCTCCGGCACGCGCGTGTTCGTGGTGACGGATACGCTGCTCCCGGATCTGACCGACGCCGTCGGCGTTGCCGCACCCTTTCTGCAGGCCACGCTGTCTACCCGGCTCATGGCATCGGTCCGGGCCGTGCACGTGCGGGAAGGCGATACGGTGCGCCGCGGGCAGGTGCTGATCACCCTCGACGAACAGGAGATCGACGCCCGTACCGCGCAGGCGACCGGCCAGTTGCAGGGCGCGGAAGCGATGCTGGCCGACGCCGAACGGCAGACGGCGCGGCTTCGGACGCTGTACAACGACCAGGCGGCTCCGAAAGCGCAGCTCGAGGCCGCCGAAGCCGGGCTCGCACGCGCCCGCGCAGCCGTGGAAGCCGCGCATGGAGGGGTGGCCGAAGCCTCGGCGATGCGCGACTACGGCACGTTGCGCGCGCCGTTCGCGGGCGTGATCACGCAGCGGTTCGTGGATCCGGGCGCGTTCGCCTCGCCCGGCGCTCCGCTGATCACGGTGCAGCAATCCACTGCACTCCGTGTGTCGGCGGCGGTTCCGGCGGGCACGATCGCGCCGCTCCGGCGCGGCGATACGCTCACGCTGTCGATCGAAGGACGGGATGCCCGCGGCACGATCGAAGGCGTGGTGGCGAACGGGGCTCCCGGTCTGCACACGGTGAACGTGATCGTGCGGAACGAGGACGGCCTGCACCCGGTGGGCGGATCGGCGAGGCTCATGCTGCCCGGCGTCTCGCGGAGCGCGCGCCTGATCCCGGTGAATGCCGTGCGGTACGAGGGGGATCTTGCCGGGGTCCTTCTGCACACCGACGACGGCCCCGTCAGCCGCTGGGTACGACTCGGACGTCGACGCGGCCCCCTCGTGGAAGTGCTCTCCGGGCTGGACGCCGGCGACCGGATCGTGATCGTCGGCGGAACTGGAGCTTACCCATGACGGGCATCGCCGGCCGCATCGCCCGGGCCTCCCTGCGGAGCAAGCTCACCCCGCTGGTGACACTGGCCTCGCTGCTGGTGGGCGCGATCGGGCTCGCGGCGACCCCGCGTGAAGAGGAACCGCAGATCTCGGTTCCGATGATCGATGTCTTCGCCGCGCTTCCGGGCGCGCGTGCCGCCGAAGTGGAGGCCCGGCTCGTGAAGCCACTCGAGCAGGCGCTGTGGGAGATCCCGGGGGTGGAGTACGTGTACGCGACGAGCAGCGACGGCGGCGGCATGGCGACGGCGCGCTTCGCGGTGGGCGCCGATCAGACGGCAAGCGTGGCGAACGTGCACGCGAAGCTGTTCTCGCGCACGGACACGTGGCCCGGGGACGCCCCGCCGCCGTTCGTGCGGCCGCATGCGATCGACGACGTCCCGATCCTCACGCTCACCCTCTCCGATCCGACGGCCGACGCCGGCGTGATCCGTCAGGTGGCGACGCAGGTTGCGGAGGAACTGCGCACGGTGCTTGATGTGGCGCAGGTGTTCCTCGTGGGCGGCGAGCCCCGGCAGGTCCACGTGCACCTCGACCCGGCGCGGCTCGCGTCCACGGGGGTGACGCCCGGGGAGATCGCCGCCGCGCTGTCCGGCGCCGATGCGCGCCGGCAGGCGGGGGAGTACACGTCGGCCAACGAGGTGGTACAACTGGAGATCCGGGCGCCGTTCGCCGATGCCGGTGATGTGGGCCAGGTGATCGTGGCCGTGCGTGCGGGGCGTCCGATCGCACTCCACGACGTCGCGCGGATCGAGGACGGATTCGCGGAGCGCACCCGGCACGTGACGACCGCCACGCGCGCGGAAGCATCGTCCCGTGAGGCCGTGACGATCGCGGTGGCCAAGCGGCCCGGCGCAAACGCCATCACGGTGGCGGAGGCCGCGATCGACCGGCTCGACCAGGCGCGCGGACGACTCGTGCCGGAGCGCATGCGCGTGGACGTCACCCGCAACTACGGCGAAACGGCAGCGGAGAAGGCATCGGAGCTCATCCTGCACCTCGCGCTCGCCACGGTATCGGTGACGCTGCTCGTGTGGCTCTTCCTGGGATGGCGCGAAGCGGTGGTGGTGCTCGTGGCCGTGCCGGTGACGCTCGCGCTCACGCTGTTCGTGTACTACCTGATGGGCTACACGCTCAACCGCATCACGCTCTTCGCGCTCATCTTCTCCATCGGCATCCTGGTGGACGACGCGATCGTGGTGGTGGAGAACATCGCGCGGCACCTCGCCATGCGGGACCGGCCGGCCGACGTGGCGGCCGTCGACGCGGTGGACGAAGTCGGCAATCCCACGATCCTGGCCACGTTCACGGTGATCGCGGCGATCCTGCCGATGCTGTTCGTGTCGGGACTGATGGGACCGTACATGCGGCCGATTCCGGTGGGCGCGTCGGTGGCGATGCTCGCGTCGCTCGGCGTGGCGTTCATCGTGACGCCGTGGCTCGGCTACCAGCTGCTGCGCCGAACCGCGGGCACCCACGCGCCGGCGCACGAGACGCCGACCTCCGACCAGGTGCTGCACGCGGGGTTCGGCCGTCTCTACGCGCGGCTGATGACTCCGCTGATCGAGCGGCGGACGTGGCGGCTGGGCTTCTACGGTGGCACGGCGGTGCTCCTGGCCGGTTCGATGGCGCTGGTGGGCGCACGCGTGGTGCAGGTGAAGATGCTGCCGTTCGACGACAAGTCGGAGTTCCAGGTCGTGCTCGATTTTCCGGAGCGGACGACGCTCGAAACCAGCCTCGCCGCGTCCGAGGCGATCGCGCGGGAACTGCGGCGGCGGGTGCCGGAGGTCGTGAGCACGCAGGTGTACGCGGGCACGGCGGCGCCGTTCAACTTCAACGGCCTCGTACGGCACTCCTTTCTGCGTCGCGGCGGCAACGTGGCCGACATCCAGGTGAACCTCGCGCCCAGGCACGAGCGCGAACGGCAGAGTCACGCCATCGCACTGGCGGTGCGTCCGATGATCGACTCGCTCGCCCGGCGCCATGATGCCCGTGCCAAGGTGGCGGAGATTCCGCCGGGACCGCCGGTGCTGTCGACGCTCGTGGCGGAGGTGTACGCGGCGACCGACAGCCTGCGGCTCGACGCGGCCGCGAAGGTGAAGCAGGCGTTCGAGTCCACGCCCGGTGTGGTGGACGTGGACTGGACCGTGGAATCACCGGCGTCACGAATTACGTTGCAGGTGGACCGCGCCTCGGCTGCACGCGCCGGCGCCGACATCCCTCTCCTTGCGCAGACGGTCGCGATGGCCGTGGGCGGCATTCCGGCGGGGCGCCTGCAATCCCCCACGGCGTACGAGCCCGTGCACGTGGTGCCACGCCTCGACGTGACCGCACGGTCCGGTGTGGAGCGCCTCCTCGCGCTGCCGGTCACGACGGCCACGGGACCGCAGCCGCTCGGCCGTTTCGTACGCGTGGATACGAGCGCGCGCGCGCCGTCGCTCCACCGCAAGAACCTGCGTCCGGTGATCTACGTAACCGGTGACGTGGCGGGCGAGATCGAAGCGCCGGTGTACGCGATTCGCGCACTCGACCGCGTGCTCGATACCCTGCACGTGGCGGGAATGCCGATGACGCGGTACCACGCCGTCCAGCCGGACCGGCTCGACGAAACGGCCGTCAAGTGGGACGGTGAGTGGCAGGTGACGATCGAGGTGTTCCGCGATCTCGGCATCGCCTTCGCCGTCGTGCTCGTTCTCATCTACGTGCTCGTGGTGGCGTGGTTCCAGTCGTTCACCGTGCCGCTCGTGATCATGGCGCCGATTCCGCTCACGCTCGTGGGGATCATGCCGGCACACGCCGTGACCGGTGCGTTCTTCACCGCCACCTCGATGATCGGCATGATCGCGCTGGCCGGCATCATCGTGCGCAACTCGATCCTGCTGGTGGATTTCATCCAGCTTGCGGAAGCGCGTGAGCGTCCGCTGGTGCAGGCCGTGCTGGAAGCCGGCGCCGTGCGCTTCCGGCCCATCGCGCTCACGGCGGCGGCGGTGGTGATCGGGGGACTGGTGATGGTCCTCGATCCGATCTTCCAGGGACTCGCGGTGGCGCTGATCGGTGGTGCGATCACGGCAACGCTGCTCACGATGGTGGTGGTGCCGCTGCTGTACTGGGAGCTCCGGCGCGAACGGACCGTCCGTTCGTAGCCGTTGCCGAATGCGATTCACATCCTTCCTTCAGGAGTCGTCGTCATGTGTGCCGAACATATCATCCGCCGCTTCGCCGGTCTCTTCGTGCTGTCGTCCGTGGCCCTCGGGCTCCTGGTGAATCCCTGGTGGTTCGCGTTCACGGCGTTCGTGGGTGTGAACCTGCTGCAGTCGAGCGTCACGAACTTCTGTCCGCTGGAGAAGGTGCTGACAGCGGTGCGGTTTCCCGGGTGCGGCCGCATGCGGTGACGCGCGGGAGCACAACGGACAGCGTCAGGCGACCGCGCTGTCGGCCACCGGCGCGTCGTCGAGGAGCGCACGCACGCGCGTGAGCAGATCGCCGGGCGTGAAGGGCTTGGCGAGGATGGGCGCGTCGGGGTCCGGCGTTCCGGCGATGGAGGCGGGGTACCCCGACATCAGCAGCACGGGCACGGCCGGCCACCGTTCCCGCATGCGACCGGCCAGTTCGAGGCCGTCCATTTCGGGCATCACGACATCGCTGATCACGAGCGCGATGGGCGCGGGAATGCGCGGATCGCCGTGCTCCTCGAGCAGGCGCAGGGCGTCGTTCCCGTCGGCCGCTTCGAGGACGACATGGCCGTGCCGTTCGAGGATCTCGCGCACGAGACGCCGGACGCCCGGTTCGTCCTCGGCCACGAGAATCGTTTCTCCGCCGTGCGTGGAGACGCGCGGGACATGGGCCGGCGTCACCGTCGCCACCGGCCCGGGGAGCGCGGGCCAGAACACGCGCATCGTGGTGCCGCCGCCGGTTCGTGATTCCACCACAATGCGTCCGCCCGCGTTGGACACGATGCCGTACGCGGTGGACAGGCCGAGCCCGGTGCCCTGCCCCGGCGGCTTGGTGGTGAAGAAGGGCTCGAAGATGCGCGCCTGCACGTCGGGCGGCATGCCGACGCCTTCGTCGCGCACACGGAGCTCGACCCACGCGCCGGGCGCGAGCCCGGCGTGCACGAGCGGATCGCCCGGATGCACCTGGTGCGCGGCGGTGGAGACGACGATCGTGCCGCCGTCGGGCATGGCATCACGCGCGTTGACGACGAGGTTGAGCAGCACCTGCGACAACTGTCCGCGATCCGCGCGCACGACCACGGGATCGCGGCTCGGCGTGGCGTGCAGCGTGATGCGGGCATCGAGGAGCCGTGTGAGCAGCCGTTCGATCTCGGTGATGACGTCGTCGACGTTCACGGCGACGGTCTGCACGACCTGCCGGCGGCTGAAGGCCAGGAGCTGCGCGGTGAGCAGCGCGGCCCGGTCGCCGGCGCTGATGAGCTCGGCGAGATCGTCGCGCACCGCGGCGTGCACGGCCGCGGAATCCGCGGGCGCATCGAGCGAATCGTGCGCGAGCCGCGCGAAGCCGAGGATCGCGGTGAGCAGATTGTTGAAGTCGTGCGCGATGCCGCCGGCGAGCGTGCCCACGGCATCCATCTTCTGCGCCTGCCGGAGCTGCTCCTCGAGCCGGGTGCGCGTGGTGACGTCCATGATCACGCCGAGCAGCCGCCGGTCACCGGCCGCCTCCGTGCCCTGCAGCTCGGCCGTGGCGTAGAGCCAGCGTTCGGTGCCGTCGGGGAGGACGACGCGATGCTGGATGTGATACGGCGTGCCATGTTCGAGCGTGGCGCGGATGCGTTCCTCGAGCAGCGCACGATCCTCGGGCGCGAAGAGCGCGCGGTAGGCATCGTACGTGGTGGGCACGGACTCGGCAGGGATGCCGAAGAGTTCGGCGACGCCTTCGTTCCAGTGCACGCGCCCGGACGCGATGTCCCACGCCCAGAGTCCCATGTGACCGGCGGCCAGCGCAACCCGCAGTTCCTCGGCGCGTTCGTGCAGGGTGAGCAGCGCGGCCTGCCGCTCCTCGCTTTCGCGCTGCAAGTCGTGATTGGCGGCCTGGAGCGCGCGCGTGCGGGCGAGCACGGCATCGGCGAGGCGCGCCTGCCGGCCGGCGAGCAGCGCGGCAACGCCGATCAGCAGCAGGGCGATGACGGCGGCGCTCACCCGGAGCAGCCGGCGCTCGCGCATGGTGGACGCGCCCCAGCCGCCGGCCGGGATGCTCTCGAGCGTCCAGCGCCCGTCGGCGAGCCGGACGTCGACCTCCACGGGCGTGGGCAAGGCGGCCGCGGCGCCGGCCACGAGCTCCCCGCCCCGGTCGCGCAGGGCGAACGCGGGGGACGGCAGATGGACCTGGATGCCGGCGTCGGCGAGCACGGTGTCGACATCGAGGATGATGTTCGCGAGCTCGGGGTACGTACCGGCGGGCAGTCCGGTGGCCTGACGCGCGAGAAGCCCCACACCGCCCTGAACGAGCGGCAGCGGGCCGGTGATCGTGAGCGTCCGGGTGCGGAGGGCGCGGCGCACATCCTCCCCGACGCGCGGATCCGGGTGCGACAGGAGATCGAGCCCGAGCGCCGGTTCGTTGCCGGCGAGCGGCCAGGTGTCGACGATGCGCCCGCCGTGAACCAGTTGCAGCGCGCGGACGCCGCTCAGGCCGGTGAGGAGCCCGGACGCGAAGACGGGGAACTCGCGGTCGAGCCGCGCGCGATCGCCGTCATACGACTCCACGAAGGCGCGAAGGCCGGTGAGGAGCGCGAGACGACGGCCGACTTCCTGCTCGATCGTGCGGGCCGCGCTCTCGGTGCTCACGGTGAGCTCGGCCCGCTCGCGCTCGTGCAGCAGGCGGCCGTACCAGGCATCCACGCGCCACGCGAGGACCATGCACGCGAGCGCCACCAGGGAGGTGACGATCACGGTGGAGCGCGCGCGGGACAGGGCCATGGGGTGCGGAGCGAGGGCGACGACGGGGGTCAGTGCAGAGTATCGGCCGGGGGGCGGGGTGTCGCAAACCAACGGGCGCCGCAGTGCTTTCCGGCCTGGCGCCCCGCCGCCGCCCTCACCCCACCCGGAAGAGCTCCAGCGCCCGGGCATATCCCACCATGAGCCGCTGCCGCACGCCCGCATGCTCGGGGGCCGTGAGCTCCGGATCGGCCTCCAGGATCCGCTCGGCCATGACCCGCGCCGACACGTTCAGCGCCTCGTCCGCCACGGGATCGGCGATGCGGAAGGCGGGGAGCCCGGACTGGCGCGCGCCGAACAGGTCGCCCATGCCCCGCAGACGGAGATCGGCCTCCGAGATCTCGAACCCGTCGTCGCTGTCCACCAGCACCTGAAGCCGGTCCGCCGTGTCGCCGCCCACGTCGCCGAGCAGGATGCAGTACGACTGCTCGGCGCCGCGTCCAACGCGTCCGCGGAGCTGATGCAACTGCGACAGCCCGAACCGCTCGGGGTGCTCGATCACCATCACGGTGGCGTTGGGCACGTCGATGCCGACCTCGATCACGGTGGTGGCCACGAGCACGTCGATCGCACCGTCCCGAAAGGCGCGCATGATCGCATCGCGCTCGTCGGCCGGCAGCCGGCCGTGCAGCAGCGCCACGCGCCGCCCGGCGAACGCGCCCGCCGCGAGCGCCTCGTACATGGACGTGGCGTCGCGCAGATCGATCTTCTCGGATGCCTCGATCACGGGATACACGATGTACGCCTGGCGGCCGGCCTCGAGCTCGGCGTGCACGAACTGCAGCACGCGCGCGCGCGTGGATTCGGCGCGGCGCACGGTGGTCACGGGCTGCCGTCCCGGCGGACGCTCGTCGAGCGTGGACACGTCGAGGTCGCCGTAGAAGGTGAGCGCGAGCGACCGCGGGATTGGCGTCGCGGTCATGAGCAGCACATCGGGCGGCGCGGCTCCCTGCCCTTTCGCGCCGAGCGCTTCGCGCTGCTCCACGCCGAAGCGGTGCTGCTCGTCGATGATCACGAGACCGAGCCGCGCGAACGCGACATCGCTCTGGAAGAGCGCGTGCGTGCCGATCGCGAGCACCGGCTCCACGGACGCGAGGCGCGTGAGCGCGGCCCGCCGGTCGCGCGCGCCGAGCCGTCCGG
>CAZUKU010000011.1:0-57925 GCA_964621045.1 uncultured Gemmatimonas sp. | reverse complement strand
TGCTGTTCGGCGAGGAGCTCGGTGGGCGCCATGAGCGCGACCTGCCAGCCGTTCTCCATCACGAGCAGCGCGGCGAAGAGCGCGACCACGGTCTTGCCGCTGCCCACGTCGCCCTGCAGCAGACGATGCATGCGCCGCGGGCTGCAGAGATCGGCCACGATCTCGCGCACGGCGCGCCGCTGCGCGCCGGTGAGCGTGAACGGCAGCGTTTCCCGCAACCGCCGCGTGAGCTGCCGTCGATTCGCGAACGCGGTGCCGGGGCGGGCTTCACGCGCGATCGTGTTGGCGCGGCGATGCAGCAGGTGCACGCACAGCAGCTCTTCCCACGCGAGCCGCGCGCGGCCGGCACGCGCGTCGGCCACGGACGCGGGACGGTGGACGCGCCGGAGCGCCTCGGGAAGCGGCGGCACGCGCGCCTCGTGGAGCATCGCGGCCGGCAACGGTTCCTTCACGAGCGGCAGCAGCGCGTCGAGATGCCGGTCCACGAGCGTGCGCAGCCAGCGCACGCTCAGGCCTTCGGTGGCCGGATACACGGCGAGCACGCGGCCTTCGAGCGTGGTGTCGTCACCCGGGCCGAGATTCACGAACTCGCGCGGCTGCAGGCGGCGTCCGTGATGAAAGCGCACCTGGCCGGTGCACAGCAGCCAGTCGCCCTTGCCGATGGTGCGCTCGAGGAACGGCTGGCCGGGCCACGCGAGCTCGAGCAGTCCCGTGGCATCCTTGATCACGGCCTGGAATACGCGCAGTCCGCGCCGCGTGGGGAGAATGCCGGTGGCCACGACCTGGCCGAGCACGGTGACGTCGGCGCCGATCGCGGCGCGCGCGATTGGCGTGACGGTGGACGCGTCTTCGTAGCGGTGCGGCACGTGGTACAGCAGATCGCCGGCCACGCGAACGCCGAGCCGGGCGAGCAGGTCCGCGCGCGCGGGGCCGACGCCCTTGAGGTACGTGACCGGCGTGTCGAGCGTGAGACGTGGTGGTGGTCCCGCGCGGCGTGGCCGGCGCTCCGCACCATCCGCGTCGGTCACGACGCGACGAGCTCCGTGGCGTAGCGGTCCGCGTCGAACGGCTCGAGATCGCCGGCCGATTCGCCGATGCCCACGAACTTGACGGGCACGTCGAGCGCTTCGTGCACGGCCACCACCACGCCGCCCTTCGCGGTGCCGTCGAGCTTGGTGACCACGAGGCCGGTGACGGGCACGGCGGCGCTGAACGTGCGCGCCTGCGCGAGCGCGTTCTGCCCGATGGTACCGTCGAGCACGAGCAGCACTTCGTGCGGCGCGCCGGCGAGCCGCTTGCCGAGCACGCGATGAATCTTCTGCAGCTCGGTCATGAGATCGCTGCTCGTGTGCAGCCGGCCGGCGGTGTCGATGATGACCACATCGCAGTTGCGTGTCACGGCGGCGTCCACGGCATCGAACGCCACGGCGGCCGGATCGGCGCCGGCCTTCGCGCCCACGAACTCGGCGCCCGCGCGTTCGGCCCACACGCGGAGCTGATCGATCGCGCCGGCTCGGAACGTGTCGGCCGCGCCCACGAGCACGCGCCGGCCTTCGCCGCGCAGGCGCGTGGCGAGCTTGCCGATGAACGTGGTCTTGCCGGCGCCGTTCACGCCGATCACGAGCAGCACGGTGGGAGCCGTGGGCGCGACGTGCAGCGATGCGTCGCTCCGTCCGCTCGCGAGCGCGTCACGGATGCCCGTGCGCAGCGCCTCGCGGAACTCGGCCTCGGTCTTGATCGCGCCGCGCTTGGCGAGGCGTTCGACCTCTTCCACGAGCCGCAGCGTGGTGGGGACGCCGAAGTCGGCTTCGAGCAGCAGCGCCTCGAGCGCTTCGAGCGAGCCGGCATCGACGCCGCCGCGCAGCAGCACGCCGAAGTCGGTGCGCGCGAGATCCTTGACCTTCTGCCAGAGCGAGCGCTTGGGCGTGTCGCCCTCGCGCCGGAAGAGACGATTCATGACGGTGATCGGACGGTGAAATCGAAGCAGCGGGCGGGTCGTGTGAACGACGCCGCCCGCGGGGTCAGCGGAGGCCGACCGTCCGCCGCGCCAGCCACTCCACACAGAGCAGCACCAGCGCGAGCACGAACGGCCAGTTGCGTTCGAGCAGCGGCCGCGACACCGACAGCACGGCGCCCGCGCGCTGCACCTCCGGTATCACCGCCGGCGGGCGCGGCACCCATTCGCGCGACGGATTCACCACCAGACGCCGCGTGCCGCCGGCCGTCTGCACCGTGTACACGCCCGCCTCCACGGAGGGCGTTTCCACGACCTCCTGCGCGTCGGCGAAGCGCACCGCGAGCGAATCCGGCGCGCGGCCGGCCATGGTGAGCACGACCGTGGCCACGCTGTCAGCGGTGCCACCGCGCCGCCACCGGAGCGGCTCACCGGCGCGCACGATCCCGTCAGCCAGCCGCACGCCTTCGCCGCTCCCTTCGGAGGCGGCCATCCAGTCGAATATAGCGCCCCAGAACGCGGTGAACGCATCCCCGCTCCGGCCGCCGCGGAGCGCCCAGGCCGCGAATCCGGAACCGGAGACGCGGAGCCGGCGCGCGCCTGCCGTGCTCGTCACGGCGGCCACCACACGCGGCGTGCCGGCCCGTCCGGCGCGCGCTTCGAGGAGCGGCACGCCGCCGGCCACGGGAGCGCCGATGTCGAGGGGAGCGAGCGAATCGAAGGGCAGCCCGTCGAGCACGGCCGACAGCGGCGATGGCGGGGCGCGGTGCACGAACCACTCTACGGGGCGCGACAGCTCGCCGGCGCGGGGCGGCGGAGGCGGCGGCGCGGGTGTCCAGAGCACCATGGCGCCGCGCCGCGCAGCCGCGATGCCGCTCCACGCGGAATCGCCGTGCAGCACGAGCAGGCCGGCCTCGCGCGCGCGCTGCTGCACCTCGGCTTCGGCCACGGCGGCGAACGACCCTTCCTCGCGCCAGATGCCGGGCGCCACGCGCAGATACGCCCGCGCGGGGAGCATCACGGTGCCGCGCAGCACGCGGAGCACTTCGCGCACGTCGAGATCGGGCACGGTCGACACGAACACCACGCGCGGGCGATCGGTGACCTCCACCACGGCCGACAGCGTGTCGTTGCGCGCTTCGGCGTCGTTCGCGACCTGGACGATGGCGGAGAGCGTGCGCGGCCCGGCGCCGCGCGGCACGGGCACGCGCACCGTGATCCGGCGCGACGCGAAGGTATCGAGCGGCTGCACGGACACGCGGGCGAGGTCGGCGGCGTCGAGCCGCACGAGGAGCACGCCGGTGTCGACCGGTGCGTTGCCGGCCGCGAGCGTGACGTGCACGTCGACGGTATCACCGCCCGTGGCCCAGGGCGGCGTTTCGAAGTGCGCCACCGCGAGGTCGGCACGAGGCGCGCGCGCGAGGCGCGCCACGCGTGAACCGGCGGGGAGATCGGCGAGCGCGGCGGGATCGTCCACCTCGCCGTCGGTCACGATCACGACCGCGCGCCCGAGGGCGGTGGCGAGATCGAGCGCGGGGCGGAGCCGGCTCCGCTCGTCCTCGGGCGCGGCGCTGGCGGCGTCGCCTCGCGAAACCGCGCGCACGGAATCCCCGGCAAGCAGCACGGTGTCGCCGGCCAGGGCGCGCAGCGTATCCTGCGCGGACCGCCAGGCGGCGCCGTCGTCGGCGCGGCGCCAACTGGCCGAGACATCGAGCACGGGGAGGGGTGCGAGCGGCTCGGGGGCGCCAGCGGGCGCTCCGAAGAGCAGTCCGAGCAGGCAGAGGTAGGCGCCGGCGCGGAGAGCGCCGAGCCCCCAGACCACGGGAGACGGCGCCACGGGGCGGCCGAGGTCGCCGGCCGCATGGTGTGCGTCGTCGCGCCGACGGCCGATCGGGCCGTAGGCGATCCAGGCGCCGACGAGGGCGAGAATCGCGGCGAGGATCCAGCGGGTCACGCGGACACCATGGAGGAACCGGAGGCGGCTGTCACGCGATCAGGGACGGAGCGCACCGGGAACCGGCCGGGGCGCATGGCCGGCGGCGCGCCGCGCGCACCCCGCGGCGATGCGCCGATTCAGTTGCCGGCGCCGACGGCGCGCGTTTCGCCCGGGGCCACGGTGCCCGGAATGCCGATCCGCGACTCCGCGTCCTGCATGGCGAACACCCGGGCGTCGAGATCGGCAAAGAGCGCGCTCCGCCTGAGGGCGAAGGCGGCCCGGTGAGCCGCGGGGAGCGGCTCGCCGCCCACGTTCCGGAGCGCGGTGCTCGGGTCGCGGTGCACGCCGTTGACGAGCGTCTCGAAGTGGAGGTGCGGGCCGGTGGCGAGCCCGGTCATGCCCACGGTGCCGATCGTGCTCGCAATGCGGACGGCAGTGCCGTTGCTGATCCCACGCGCGATGGAGTTGAGATGGCCGTAACGCGTGACCATGCCGTTCCGGTGGCGGATTTCCACGGTGCGGCCGTACCCGCCCTTCCAGCCGGCGAAGATCACGGTGCCGTCGCCGATGGCGCGAACGGGCGTACCGGTGGCCGCGGCGTAGTCGACGCCGTTGTGCTGCCGCCACGTTTTCAGAATGGGGTGCCGGCGCGATCCGAACACGCTGGAGATGCGCCGGAACTCGAGCGGCGCGCGCAGGAACGAGGCGCGCAGGCTCTTGCCTTCGGCGTCGTAGAACTGGGGGCGCCCCTCGGCATCGTCGAAGCGCACGGCATCAATGGTGCCGCCGGCGATGCGGGCGCGCGTGGCGAGAATGCGGCCGGGGCGCACGTAGCCGTTGGGCGCGGTTTCGCGTTCCACGAGCACGGTGATGGAGTCGCCCACGCGGAGGTCGCGGCTCAGATCCACGCGATACTCGAGCACGTCGGCGATGCCGTAGGCGAGTTCGGTGCGCACGCGCTGCGGGAACTCGTCGGCCGCGGCCACGATGGCGCCGGTGAGCGTGGAACTGACGACGCCTGCCACGGCGACGGTGTCCACTGCCCACGGCAGGCGTTCCTCGGTTTCGGTCCAGCCGGCGCCTTCGCGCACGAGGCGGACCACGCGGTCGATGGTGAGCTGGAAGGTGACCCGGCGGACCCCGGAATCGGGGTGGACCTCGGCGACGACCTCGGTGCCGGCGCGCACGCGGCGCGCATCGAGCAGGGAGAGGCCGGTGATGGCCCGGTTGGCCTCGTCATGATCGAGGCCATGCCGCTGCAGGACGGCGAGCAGGGGCTCGCCGCTGTGGATGGTGTCCGTTCGGACCAGAACGACCGGTTCCGGCGCAGGCGGCTCAGCAACGGCGAGGAGCTCGCCGGCGGCACGCTGCGGGACGGGGCGCCCGATTGCGATGGCGCCGGCCCCGAGAGCTGCACAGCCCCCGATGACCAGCGCCTTGGTGAGCGCCCGCTTCAATCCATCTGTCTCCGAATGAACGTCGGGATTTCCATGTCGTCCAGCTCTACGCTTGGCGGCGGCGCCACGTTGGGGCGGATCGGGCGCGCCGTGGGCGTGCCTTCACGAAGTGGACGAACGGGAGCGGCCGGAGGTCTCGGTGCGGGCGGACGCTGGGCCGATGCCGGGAACGGCAGCACGGCGGCATGACGCTGCGGCGGCGCGGCATTGGACTGGTGCTGCGCACCGAAGCCGTTGCCGAGCGTGCCGTTACCGAACCCGCCCTGCAGCAGCCGGTCGAAACCGGTGGCGATGACCGTGACCCGGATCTCGCCCTGCATGGCCGGCTCGTGCACCGCGCCGAAGATGATCTCGGCCTCGTCGCCCACGGCATCGTGCACGATCTCGTTGATCTGGTGCACTTCGCCGAGCGTGAGGTCCTCGCCGCCGGTGATGTTGACGAGCACGCCGGTGGCGCCGGCGATGGAGACGTTGTCGAGGAGCGGCGAGGCGATGGCCTGCTGGGCGGCTTCGGTGGCGCGCGTTTCGCCGCGGCCGATGCCGGTGCCCATGAGCGCCGAGCCGCCGTTCTGCATGACGGTGCGCACGTCGGCGAAGTCGACGTTCACGAGGCCGGTCTCGCTGATGAGCACGGAGATCCCCTGCGTGGCGTGCAGGAGCACCTCGTCGGCCTTCTTGAGCGCCTCGTGGAACGGGATCCCCTTGCCCACCACGGCGAGCAGCCGCTCGTTGGGCACGATGATCATGGTGTCGACGTGCTTGCGCATTTCGGCGATGCCTTCCTCGGCCTGCCGCATGCGCTTGCGTCCCTCGAAGAGGAACGGCCGGGTGACGATGCCCACGGTGAGGGCGCCCGCGTCGCGCGCGAGCTGGCAGATGACCGGCGCGGCGCCGGTGCCCGTGCCGCCGCCCATGCCGCAGGTGACGAACACGAGGTCCGTGTTCTGCACCACACGGGCCATGTCGTCCTTGCTCTCCTCGATGGCCTGGCGCCCGATGTCGGGGCGCGCGCCGGCGCCGAGGCCGCGGGTGAGCTTCTTGCCGATCTGGATCTTGACGTCGGCCTTGGAGTGCATGAGCGCCTGCGCGTCGGTGTTCACCGAGATGAACTCGACGCCTTCCAGGTGCTCCTCGATCATGCGATTGACTGCGTTCCCTCCGCCTCCGCCGACGCCCACCACCTTCATGCGGGCATTCTGCGAAGCGCTCTCCTCCAACTCAAACGGCATGCGGGGTAGCTCCATCGGGCGATCGAGACGCGAAGGGGACGGCGAATGGCGCGGCGCGACGGGCGACGTCACGGAGGCCATGGGTGGGCGCAGGGGCGGCGGGAAGAATATACGTCCGCGGACACGCGGGCGCGACCATGTCGTGAAAGATTCTCCCGTCCGGCCACCAAAGTACGATGACTGTCAAGCCCTTTTGTCCACACGACTTGCGGGCTCGGCAGCGATGTGATGTGTGAGGCGCGGGCCGGGCCGGCACGGTGACAGGGGCTGCCGGCGGCGGATCTCGCATTGCGTTGAGATAATATGACCTTATGTTTGCCGCGTGATCATTCCGCCGCTCGTGATTCTCGCCTTGGGAATGGCCCTCGTGATCGGGGCCATCCTCTGGCTCCGGCTCAATGCCTTCGTCGCGCTCCTCCTGGGCGCGCTCACGGTGAGCCTGCTGGCGCCCGGGGAGGCGGCGGTCAGGATCCCGCGCGTGGCCGAGGGGTTCGGGCGCACGGCCGGGAGCATCGGGATCGTGATCGCGCTGGCCGCCATCATCGGGCAGGCCATGCTGCGGAGCCGGGCCGCCGACCGGATCGTCATCGCCTTTCTTTCCCTGTTCGGCGAGCGGCGCGCGGCCACGGCGCTCGGGGCGACGGGGTTCGTGCTCTCGATCCCGGTGTTCTTCGACACGGTGTTCTACCTGCTCGTGCCGCTCGCGCGCTCGATGCACGCACGCACGGGGCGCCACTACCTGCGCTATCTCGTGGCCATCGCGGGAGGCGCGGCTGCCACGCACGCGCTCGTGCCGCCCACGCCGGGGCCGCTCGCCGTGGCGAGCGCGCTGTCGATCGACCTGGGGCTGATGGTGGTGATGGGGCTCGTGGTGGCGTTTCCGGGCGCGGTGGTGGCGATGTGGTTCGCGGCACGCGTGGACCGGCGGATGCCGGTGACGCCGGCAGCAGGCGCGGGGGAGGCGTCGGAAGTGTTGCCGGAGGTGCGCGAGTCGGCGGAGACCCGGGAGGCCCGCGAGGCGCGATTGCCGGGGCTCGCCGCGGCGCTCACGCCGATCGCGCTGCCGGTGCTGCTCATCGCGGCCAACACGCTCACGATCTCCATGCTCGCCGTCCCCGATGCGCACGCGGTGTGGGGCACGATCGCGCCGTGGACCACGATCCTCGGCAACCCCAACATCGCGCTCCTGCTCGCGGCGCTCTTCGCGCTGGGGCTGTGCGCGACGCATGCCCGAGACTCGCGCGCGCAGCTCGCCGACCTCATGGAGAACGCGCTCGGCAGCGCCGGTCTCATCATCCTGATCACGGCCGCGGGCGGCGCGTTCGGCACCATGCTGCAGGTGGCGGGAGTCGGTCCCGCCATGCAGGCGCTCATCCCGTTCGGCGAGGGGACGGCGGGATTCCTCCTGCTCTTCTTCGCCTTCGGCCTGTCGAGCCTGATCAAGATCGCGCAGGGCTCGAGCACCGTGGCCATGATCACGACCGGCGGCATGCTCGCGGCGATGCTGCCGGATCTCGCGCTCCCCTTCCATCCCGTGTACGTGGCGACGGCGGTGTGCAGCGGCTCGCTCGTGGGTACGTGGATGAACGACAGCGGGTTCTGGGTGTTCTCCCGAATGGGCGGCGTGTCCGAAACCGGCACGCTCGCCTCGTGGACGATCGTGGCAGCGCTGGTGGGCGCCACAGCGATGTTCATGACGTTGGTGCTGTCGGTCGCTCTTCCGCTCGTCTGACGATGTGCGTGCTCGCCGTCTTCCTCCCGCTCGTCTGATTATGTCCGGCCTCTCACGCCGCCTTGCACCACGTGTGCCCTCGCTCGACGCCGTGCTCGGCGCCGCGGACACCGTGACGGCCGATCGCACGGAAGGAACCGGACCGGACGGCCGTCTTCCGCTCACGCACGAGTTCCTGCTGAACGCGCCCAGCGGCGACCTCTTCGGCCTCACGCAGAACGTGGGCATGGGGTGGGACGCGCAGGCGCTCGGCGGGCCGGAGTTCGTGCTCGTGAGCACGCTCGGCGGGATTCGCGGCGACGACGGCCGCGCGATCGCGCTCGGGTATCACACGGGACACTGGGAGATCGGCCTGCTCGTGCGCGAAGCCGCCGACACGCTGCGCGCGGAAGGCGCGATTCCCTTCGCCGCGTTCTGCAGCGATCCGTGCGATGGCCGCACGCAGGGCACCACCGGGATGTTCGACAGCCTGCCCTACCGGAACGACGCGGCCGCGGTGATGCGGCGTCTCATCCGCTCGCTCCCCACGGCGCGCGGCGTGATGGGCGTGGCCACATGCGACAAGGGGCTGCCCGCCACCATGCTCGCGCTCGCCGGATGCCGGACCCTGCCCGGCATCATCGTGCCGGGCGGCGTGACGCTGCCGGCCGCCGAAGCGGAAGACGCGGGGCAGATCCAGAGCATCGGCGCGCGGTTCGCGCACGATCTCGTGAGCCTCGACTACGCGGCGGAGATGGGGTGCCGCGCCTGCGGATCATCCGGAGGCGGCTGTCAGTTTCTCGGAACCGCCGCGACTTCGCAGGTGGTGGCCGAAGCGCTCGGGCTCGCGCTGCCGCACAGCGCGCTCGCGCCATCGGGAGAGCCGTCGTGGATCGAGCTCGGCCGGCGTTCCGCGCACGCGCTGCTCCGGCTGCACGCGCACGGCGTGACGCTCGACCGGGTGCTCACGTCGCGCGCGATCGAGAATGCGATGGTGGTGCACGCCGCGTTCGGCGGGTCGACGAATCTGCTGCTGCACGTGCCCGCGATCGCGCACGCGGCGGGACTGCCGGTGCCTACTGTGCAGGACTGGATCCGCGTGAACCGCGCGACGCCGCGTCTCGTGGACGCGCTGCCGAACGGTCCGCGCGGTCACCCCACGGTGCAGGTGTTCCTCGCGGGCGGCGTTCCCGAAGTGATGCTGCATCTCCGGCGGCTCGGCCTGCTGCACGAGGACGTGCTCACGGTCACGGGCGAACCGCTCGCCACGACGCTCGACTGGTGGGAGACGAGCGAACGGCGGCATGCGGCGCGCACACGGCTCGGCGCCGCAGGCCGCGTGTCGCCCGATGACGTGATCATGAGCCCCGACCCCGCGCGGCGCGCGGGACTCACCGGCACCGTGGCGTTTCCCGTGGGGAACATCGCACCCGAGGGCTCGGTGGTGAAAGCCACGGCGATCGATGCATCCGTGGTGGACGCGGACGGCGTGTACCGGCACCGCGGCCCCGCGCGCGTCTTCACGGATGAACGCGATGCGATCCGCGCGGTGAAGGGCGGCGCGCCGGCGGACGGCACGCACGTACCGATCGCCGCGATCGCGCCCGGCGACGTGATCGTGCTGATCGGCAACGGCCCGTCGGGCACGGGCATGCAGGAAACCGCGCAGATCACCACGGCGCTCAAGTTCCTGCCATGGGGCAAGCACGTCGCGCTTGTGACCGACGGACGGTTCTCCGGGCTTTCGACGGGCGCGTGCGTGGGCCACGTGGGACCCGAAGCGCTGGACGGCGGCCCGCTCGGCCGCGTGCGCGACGGCGATCTCATCGAGATCGTGATCGACCGGCATGCGCTCACCGCATCGCTCGACGTCGTGGGCGTGGACGGTGTGGTGCACGACGCCGCCACCTGCGCCGAACGGCTGCGCGCACGGCCGCCGCACCCCGGGCTGGCCCCGCACCCTGCCCTGCCGGCCGACACGCGGCTGTGGGCGGCGCTGCAGCGCGCGAGCGGCGGCACGTGGGCCGGGTGCGTCTTCGACGTGGATCGCATCGTGGCGGCGCTCGAGGCCGGAGAGACGCGAATGCCGTCCCCCGCATGGAGTGATGCTTCGTGAGCACGTTTCGTCTCTATCGCACGCCGGCCGGCGCCCTGGTGGAAACCGCGGGCGTCTACCACGTAGTTACCGACGCCTGGGATGATCTGGTCAACCATGCGGACCTGCCGGCGTATCTCGCGGCGGTGTGCGCCGGCGGACGCGGCACGCCGCACCCCGACGGACCCGTGCTCGCTCCGATCGGCACGCAGGAGGTGTGGGGGGCGGGGGTGACGTACGAACGGAGCTGGGTGGCCCGCATGGAGGAATCGAAGCGCGCGGGGAGCGACACGTTCTACGATCGCGTCTACGACGCGGAACGTCCCGAGCTCTTCTTCAAGGCGGCAGGGTGGCGTGTGCGCGGCCCCGGCGAATCGATCCGCGTGCGCGATGACGCACGCTGGAGCGTACCCGAACCCGAGATCGCGCTCTGCATCAACGCGCGCGGAGAGATCGTGGGCGCCACGATCGGCAACGACGTGAGCTCGCGCGACATCGAGGGAGAGAATCCGCTCTATCTGCCGCAGGCCAAGATCTACGACGGTTCCTGCGCGCTGGGGCCGTGCCTGCTCGTGTCGCGCGATCCGCTGCCGTCCGACACGCCCATCGCGCTCACCGTGATACGCGACGGGCAGACGATCTTCTCGGCGGACACCTCGTTCGCCCGGATGCGCCGGGACCCGCGCACGCTCGTGACGTATCTTTACCGGGAAACCGCGTTCCCGCACGGCGCGTTCCTGCTCACCGGCACCGGCATCGTGCCGCCCGATGATTTCTCGCTCCAGCCGCGCGACACGGTCCGCATGCACGTTCCACCGATCGGCACGCTCATCAACCAGGTGGCGGCGGCATGACACGCCGTCTCCGCACCGGAGGCATTCTGTCCGTGACTTTGCTGCTCGGTTCCGCCGGCGTGCCGCCATCCGCGCCCGCCGACATCGAACGTCTCGATCCCGCGATCGACGCGCTCATCCCGCGTGATGCCACGATCGACCTGCTCGCGCAGGGATTCCAGTGGGCCGAGGGCCCGGTGTGGAGGGCGCGGGCCGGTGACCTGCTCTTCAGCGATGTGCCGGGGAATACGATCTACCGATGGTCGGCGTCCGACGGCATCTCGGTGTTCCTGCGCCCCTCGGGGCTCGCGGCCGGAGAACCGGCGGGGCACGAGCTCGGCAGCAACGGCCTCACGCTCGACGGCGACGGCGCGCTCGTGATGGCCGATCACGGCAACCGGCAGGTAGCGCGGCTCGACGAGACACTGTGGACCAAGGTGATCCTCGCCGACCGGTTCGAGAGCAAGCGTCTCAACAGTCCCAACGATCTCGCATACGGCCCGGACGGCGCGCTCTACTTCACCGATCCACCGTTCGGGCTGCGTGGACTGAACGGGTCGCCGGTCAAGGAGCTTCCGCACAGCGGCGTCTACCGGCTCGCGCGTGACGGCACGCTCACGCTCCTTACCAGCGAACTCGACTTTCCGAACGGCATCGCGTTTGCACCGGACGGACGCACGCTCTACGTGTCCAACGCCGACGCGAAACGGCCGATCTGGATGGCGTACGACGTTACCGCCGACGGCACGATCGCGCGCGGGCGGGTCTTCTTCGACGCTGCCCATCTCGTGCGCGAAGGGCGCGCCGGCGTGCCCGACGGCCTGCGCGTGGATCAGGACAGCAATCTCTTCGCCACCGGTCCCGGCGGCGTGCTCGTGCTGAACTCACGCGGCACGCATCTGGGCACGATCCGCACGGGACAGCGGACGGCGAACTGCGCCTTCGGCGACGACGGCTCCACGCTCTACATCACCGCCAACGACCGGCTCCTTCGCATTCGCCTGACCACGAAGGGGCACGGCTTCTGACCCGGAGGACCACGATGTCATTGCACCAGCCCAGTCGCCGCGAGTTCATCGGCCACGCCGTGCTCGCGGGCGCGGGCGTCTCGCTGCTCGCAGGTCGTGCCGGAGCGGACGCGGGCGCGTCGCTCCTCGCGCGTAGCGCCTGCGAGACGGCGGAGAACCAGCCGCGTCCGCTCGGCGTGGCGCTCGTGGGACTCGGCAACCTCAGTACCAACCAGATCGCGCCGGCGCTCCAGCGCACCGCGCACTGCCGGCTGGCCGGGATCGTGACCGGCACGCCGGCGAAGGCCGCCCAATGGAAGGAACGCCACGGCATTCCCGACCGGAGCGTCTACGGCTACGGCACGATGGAGCGCATGGCGGAGAATCCCGATATCGACATCGTGTACGTGGTGACGCCGAACGCGCTGCACGGGGAGCACACGATCGCGGCCGCGCGTGCCGGCAAGCACGTGCTCTGCGAAAAGCCGATGGAGGTGTCAACGGAGAAATGCCAGGCGATGATCGACGCGTGCCGGGCCGCGGACCGCCGGCTCGCGATCGCGTACCGGTGTCAGTTCGAGCCTCATCATCTCGAGTGCGTGCGTCTCGCGCGCGAACAGGTGTTCGGCCCCGCGCGCGTGATCGACGCCGCGTTCGGCCTGCGGATCGGCGATCCCGCGCAGTGGCGTCTCCGGCACGCGCTCGCCGGCGGCGGACCACTGATGGACGTGGGAATCTACGCGCTGCAGGCGGCGCGGATGCTGACCGGCGCCGAACCGGTCGCGGTGAGCGCCGTGGAAACGAAGACCGATCCGGTCACGTTTCGCGAGGTGGAGGAAACGATGACGTTCCAGCTCACGTTTCCGGACGGCACGCTCGCGAACTGCACCACCACGTACCGGGTGCCGGGAATCAATCGCTTCACCGTGTTCGCCGAGCGCGGGCGGTTCGGCATGGAGCCGGCGTTCAACTACGGCGGGAACCGCGCGTGGCGGAGCGACGGCGTGCCGCTGCAGTTCGATCAGATCGACCAGTTCGCGGCGGAGATGGACGACTTCGCGCAGTGCATCCGCACCGGCACGCCCACGCGAGTGCCCGGTGAAGAGGGGCTGCAGGACGTGCGGATCATGCTGGCGGCGTACGAAGCGGCACGCACCGGGCGGACGGTGCGGCTGGCTCCGTAGGCAAGCCGCCGCCGCTGGTACCAGCCCCGCATCCGTCCCCGTCAGAACCAGTCCTGCAACCAGTCCTTCACGCGCTGCGCGAGCTTGTCAACGCCAGTACCGGACAATCCCGCGCGGCGGACCACCGCGCCACCCAGCGCGGCCCGGTGCGCGCCGTAGAGCGCGAGTCCGGTCACGGTGGCGAACCGCGGTTCGTCCACCAGTTCCCGCAAGCCGGCGAGCCGGCTGCTCGGCACACCCACGCGCACACCCACGCTGAAGACATCGGCGGCCAGTTCGGCCACGCCCTCGAGCGCCGCGCCGCCGCCGGTGAGCACGAGCCCGGCGTTGAGCTTGCCGCCGAACCCCGCGGTCTGCACTTCCCGCTGCACGAGATCGAAGATCTCGTCCATGCGCTGATGGATGATGTGCGTCATGAGCTCGCGCGACAGATGCCGTTCGCCGTGCGACGCGGTGGCCGGCACGGCGATGAGCTCGTCGCCGGACACGAGCGGCTCGTAGGCGCAGCCGTACGCTTCCTTGAGCTGCTCGGCGTCGAGCTGCGTGACGCCGAGCCCGTGCACGATGTCGCCGGTGACGCTGTTGCCGCCGTACGGCAGCGAGCCGATGTGCCGGATCTTGCCTTCGTGGAAGATGGCCACGTCGGTGGTGCCGGCGCCGAGCTCCACGAGCGCGACGCCGAGCTCCTTCTCCTCCTCGGTGAGCACGGCGAGCGCGCTGGCGAGCGGCTCGAGCACGAGCTCCTTCACGCGGAATCCCGCCTTCTCCACGCTGCGCCGGAGGTTCATGGCCGACGCGCTGCCGATGGTCACGAGATACATCTCGGTTTCGAGCCGCGTGCCCATCATGCCCACGGGGTCGCGGATGCCGGCGGCCTGGTCCACGCGGTACTCCTGCGGGATCGCGTGCAGCAGCTCGCGGTCCTGCGGAATGGCGAGGGCTCGCGCGACTTCGTTCACGCGATCCACGTCGGCGCGCACGATCTCGTCGCCGCTGATGGCGACCACGCCGGTGCTGCACATGGCGCGCACGTGCTCGCCGGCGATGCCGACGTACAGCGTATCGGCGGGGACGCCGGCGTGCTTCACGGCCTCGTCGAGCGCCTTGCGGATGGAGCGGGTGGCTTCCTCGATGTCGGACACGACGCCGCGGCGCAGCCCCTGGGTGCGGGTCTGGCCGACACCGAGCACGCGGAGCATCGGCGCGCGCGGCAGGTCGCCCCCGACGGTCGCGACGAGGGCGGTGGTGTGCGCGGTGCCGATATCGAGGGCGGCGACGATTGGGTCGGTTGTCATGGAAGTCTGGCGATCACCTGGTCTCGGAAGCGCAGGTCCAACTCCACCGCCCGCAGACGGCGCCGCGCAAGATCCGCTTCGACAGGTAATATGTCCGCAAGACGGGCCACGGTCACGTCATGGCGCGCACGAAGATCGAGTTCGCCGAGGCTGAGACGGAGGTCGAGCGGCCCTTCACGCCGGGCGGCGGCCAGGCGCGACCAGAGCGCGGGCGCGCCGGCCTGGATCTGTCCGAGGAGCCGGAGGAGGGCGGAATCGGCCTCGGCGAGCACGGGGACGTCCACCGGCGCGGCCGACGGGTCGATGGGGAGCGGGGCGCCATCGGCGTCCACGGGGGCCAGTCCCTGGGGCGTGGGGACGAGGGCGATGGGAAGCCGTTCCTCCACGGTCACGAGGAGCGTGGCGGGCAGCCGGCGCGTCACGCGCGCGCTCACGATCATGGGGTGCGTCTCCACCCGGTCGGCGAGCGGATCGAGCGGCATCCAGACGGAAGCCAGCGTGTCGAGCGCGAGCAGCCGGACGAGTTCGGCCGGGTTGCCGTAGCGCACGCCCACGAACTCCACGCGGCGCACGTGGAAGAAATCGAGCGTGGAGAGGAGGCGCGGCCCCCACCACGGCACCGCGACCAGCGCGAGAGCGACGGCGCCGAGCGCGCCGCGGCGGAGCCACGTGCGCCAGCGCGGCGGCTGTGAGTCGGCGTTCCCGGACGCGGGCGTTTTCGAGGCGCGCGGGGGTTTTGCGGTGGGCGCGGAGTCGTCGATCATGCGGAGAGCCGGGCGAGGAGCGCGGGGCCGACCTGCGTGATGTCGCCCGCGCCCATCGTGACCACGAGATCGTTCGGACGTACGAAATCCGCGAGCGCATCGGTGCATGCGGCGCGCGGGCCGCGCCATACGGGTGCGCGACCGTGCCGGGTCATCGCATCGGCAACGAGGCCGGACGTGACGCCTTCGATGGGCTGCTCGCGCGCGGGATAGATGTCGCAGAGGAAACAGGCATCGGCCGCCGCGAGCGCTGCGCCGAATGCATCGGCGAAGTCGCGCGTGCGCGAGAAGAGATGCGGCTGGAAGGCGATCACCAGGCGACGTGCCGGGTGCGCGGCGCGCGCGGCGGCGAGCGTGGCGGCGACTTCGGTGGGATGGTGCGCATAGTCGTCCACCACGAGCACGTCGCGCGCGCTGCCGAGCCGCTGGAAACGGCGTTCCACACCGGTGAAGGCCGCGAGCCCGGGGAGCATGTCGGCGATGCGCGCGCCCACCATGAGCCCCGCGCCGAGCGCGGCGAGCGCGTTCCGCACATTGTGCACGCCGGGCACGTGCAGCAGGAGCTCGCCCTGCTCCGCGCCGTCGTACGTGAGGCGCGCGCGCGAGCCGAGCGCATCGAGCCGGACATCGTGCGCCACGAGCCGCGCGTCGGCGACGCCGATCGCGCCGGGAACCTCGGCGGCATAGCGGACGACCTCGCGCGTGGCGTCCTGCGGCAGCGCGGCAGCGCCGGCGTCGTCGTTGCAGAGCACCACGGCGCGCGCGGGCTCGAGGAACCGCGCGAACGTGTCGTGGATGTCGGCGAGGTCGCGGTAGATGTCGAGGTGATCGGCTTCGACGTTGAGCACCACGGCCACGGTTGGCATGAGCGCGAGGAACGACCGGTCGTATTCGTCGGCTTCCACCACGTACGTGTCCATGCGGCCGGCGCGCAGGTTGCTCCCCCACGCGCCCACGCGTCCGCCGGCGATGCCGGTGGGATCGTGACCGGCCGCCGCGAGCGCGTCGGTGGTCATCACGGTGGTGGTGGTCTTGCCGTGCGTGCCGGCGATCGCGATCACGGTACCGCCCTGCACCGCCTCGCCGAGCGCTTCGGCGCGCCGGATCACGGGCAGGCCGAGTGCGCGCGCCGCGGCGAGTTCGGGGTGCGCGTGCGGAATGGCGGAGGAATACACCACCGCGCGCGCGGCCTGCACGAGCGCGGCGTCGTGTGCCTGCACGGCAATGCCGAGGCGCGCGAGATCCGGCGCGCCCGACGGATTCGCGTCGGTGCCCTGCACGCGCGCACCGCGGCGCACGAGCAGTTCGGCGAGCCCGCTCATGCCGGCGCCGGCGATGCCCACGAAGTGCACGGGGCGTGGATCGGTGGAATCGAGAAGCACGGTCATGACAGCCCGAGGACGAGCGTGGCGATGGCATCGGCGATCTGCGCGGCGGCGGCGGGTCGGCCGCGTGCGCGCGCGGCCGATACCATGGCCTGTCGCACGACGGGTCGCTGCCGGAGTTCCTCGAGCGTGGCGTGCAGCGCCTCGGCGTCGAGTTCGGTCTGCGGAAGATGAATGGCGGCGCCGGCCGCCGCGAGCGTGCGCGCGTTGTGCGCCTGATGATCCTGCGCCGCCGTGGGGAGCGGCACGAGCACCGACGGAATGCCCCACGCGCAGAGTTCCGCGATGGTCATGGCACCGGCGCGTGCGAGTGCGACATCGGCCACGGCATAGGCGTCGGCGATGGGGGCAAGATACGGCTCCACGCGCACGCGCGGCGATGCGAGATGCGCGTACGTGGCGTGGTGCGCGCGTCCAGTGGCCCAGATGAGCGTCATGCCGTCGGGAATACCGGACTCGCACCACGCGGCCACGGCGGCGTTGAGCGCGGCCGATCCCTGGCTGCCGCCTACGACGAGCACGGTGAAGGTGTCCGCCGCGAGTGACCAGCGCGCGCGCGCCGCGTCCCGGCGGGCAGGCGACACATCCGGCGGCGTGATGGGATTGCCGAACGCGGCGACCGTGGTGCGCGGGCCGGGCGCGAGCCGTGCTTCGGCTTCGGGGAAGCCGAGCGAGAGCAGCGCGGCGCGCGGCGCGAAGAGTTTCGTGACCTTGCCGGGAAAGCTGTCACATTCGTGCAGCACGATCGGCACGCCGTGCCAGCGTGCCCAGCCGAGCGCGGCGGCCGCGGCATAACCACCAGTGCCGATCACGCAGGCCGGCGCCGCATCGCGCGCGAGGCGCGCGATCGTGCGCACGGCCGACACCCCGCCACGGAGCGTGTGCCAGTTGCGGAGCGGCGCCGACCGGTAGAGCGGATGCAGATCGAGCAGCGTGTGCGGAAACTCCGTGGCAGGCAACACGTCGCGCTCGATGCCGCGCCGCGCACCGATGAAGTGCGGCTCGATCTCCGGCGCGCGGGCCACGAGCGCGCGCGCAATCGCGAGTCCGGGGTACAGATGGCCGCCGGTACCGCCTCCGGACACGAAGACTCGCATGCGATCAGTGCGCGCCGGCGGCGAACGGATCGGTCGCGTCGGCGCCGTACCGCCGCTCCCGCACGCTGCCGATGTTCACGAGAATCCCGGTCATGACCAGCGTGAGGACGAGATTGGAACGCCCGTACGAAATGAAGGGCAGCGTCAGCCCGGTGTTCGGCAGCAGTCCGATGGTCACGCCGAGATGCACGAACGCCGTGAGCACGGTGGCGTACGTGAGGCCCACGGCCACGAGCGACTGGAACGGCGTGCGCGCGGCGCGGGCGATCCGGAATCCGAGCCACGCGTATGCCGCGAACGCGAGGATGAGCAGGCTGATGCCGGCGAAGCCGAACTCCTCGCCCACCACGCTCGCGATGAAGTCGTTGTAGGCCAGCGGCACCCAGCCGCGCTGCTGGTTGCCTTCGCCGAAGCCTACGCCGAGCACCTGTCCGCTCCCCACGGCGATCAGCGACTGCCGCTGCTGTTCCGCCACCGGCGGCGTGGCGGTCACGCTGTCGGTGTTCCACGTGAGGTAGCTCTCGATACGCGCGCGCACGTACTGGTTCCGACTCGCCTGCTGCCAGAGGAGCGGCAGCCCCAACAGGCCGAGAAAGACGAAGTGCGCCCAGCGGGTGCCGCCGGCGAACAGGATCACGGCCATCAGCAGACAGAACGTGAGCGCCATGGACAGATCCGGCTGCAGGAGCGCGATGAGCGACAGCGTGCCGATCACGAGCAGGAACGGGCCAAGCCCCTTGCCGAGCCGCCGCATGACGGCTCCTTTCTTCACGAGCAGCATGGGTGTCCACAGGATCACGGCGAGCTTGGCGAACTCCGCGGGCTGGATGGAGCCGCCGAACAGGAACCGCCGCGACCCGCCGATCGACGGCGCGATGCTCTTCGTGAAGGGCAGCACGGTGATCAGCATTGCCACGATCCCGATGATCATGAGCGGCCAGGCCCAGCCGCGCCACCGTTCGGCGTCCACCTTGGCCACGATCGCGAATCCCACGAGCCCCACGAGCACACCCTGTGCCTGGCGGACGAGGAAGTGGTGGGGCGGGTTCCCGGCATCGAGCGCGGTCAGCGCGCTCGCGCTGTAGAGCACCACCAGCCCGAACGCGATGAGCGTGAACGTCACCACCACCAGCGCGCGCGCTTCCATGCTCGTGCGCCAGGACTCGCGCACGCCGGGCCGGGCGGACGAGCTGCCGCGCGCCTCCCCGTCGCGCGCCTCGCCCGTGGCCACGCCGAAGGCGTCGTAGACCGTGGTGCTCATGCCTCTCCCCGCGCGAGCGCGGCGAACCGCCGGCCGCGTTCGCCGTAATTGTCGAACATGTCGTAGCTGGAACAGGCAGGCGAGAGCAGCACCACGTCGCCGGCCACGGCGAGCGCGCGGGCGCGGGCCACCACGTCGTCGAAGCCCGCGCCGCGCATCCATTCCACCGTGACCGTGTCGCCACCAGCGACGTCGTGGAGCGCCGCGCGCAGTTCGCCGGCCGCCTGTTCTCCCGCTTCACCGTAGCAGAGCACGGCCTTGCCGTGCCTCGCGAGCGGCGCGGCGAGCACGGTGTACGGCTCTCCCTTATGACGCCCGCCGAGCAGCAGCACCACGGGACGCGTCATTCCTTCGAGCGCCACGAGCGTGGACGCGACATTGGTGGCCTTGGAATCGTTGATCCACGAAACGCCGCCCTGCTCCGCCACCGGCTCGAGCCGGTGCGGCAGCGCCCGGAACCCGCGCACGGCCTCGGCGAGCCGCGCGCTCGCTTCGGGCGTCGCATGCGTCGCGTCGGCGCGGCGCACGGCGATGACGGCCGCGAGCACGTTCGCCACGTTGTGGTCGCCGAGCAGCGGAATGTCGCCGCGCGCCATGAACGGCTCGCCGTCGATCATGAGCCGGTCGTGCTCCCGATCGTACCAGGCATCGGCGTCCCGCGACTGGACCGAGAAGCGCGTGATCCGGCCCGGCACGTCCTGCATCATGGCGGTGATGTCGTCGGAATCGGCCGACACCACCCAGCGCGACGTCATGTCGGCGTTGGCGAAGAGGCGCCGCTTGTCGGCGTAGTACGCGGACACCGACGGATAACGGTCGAGGTGGTCGGCGCTGAGCGTGGTGAGCACGCCCACGTCCGGCCGGATCCCCGGTGTATCGTGCAACTGGAACGAGGAGAGCTCGAGGGCGGCCCACGCCGGGCGCACCTCGCGGATCGCGATGTCGCTCACGGGCGTGCCGATGTTGCCGATGTCCTCGGCGTCGTGCCCGAGCGCGCGGAGCAGATGCCCGATCAGCGCGGTGGTGGTGGTCTTGCCGTTCGTTCCGGTCACCGCGATGGTGCGGAGCGCGGGCATGAGGCGGAGCGCGATCTCCACTTCACTCACCACCGGCACGCCGGCGTCGCGCGCGGCGGCCACGGGCGGCGCGACGGGCGGAATCCCGGGGCTCGCCACCACGAACACCGCGCGGCGAATGCGGGCGAGATCGTGCCGGCCGATGTCGACGGAAACGCCGGACGCCTCGAGGTCGGCGGCGGCAGCACGTGTTTCGTCATCGTCGCGCCGATCGGACGCGTACACGGTGAACCCGAGGTGCCGGAGCAGCCGCGCGGCCGACGTACCGCTGGCGCCGAGGCCGAGCACGGCGGCTTCCCCGCTCCGCTCGGCGAGATGCCGCGCCACCGTGACCGCGACGGCGTGTTCCCGCGCCGGATCCGCCGTGTAGAGATCGGGCGTTGCGCCGTGATTCCCGGAGCTCATGAACGGCCTCAGCGCAGCTTGAGCGTGCTGAGCGCCACGATGGCGCACAGGATGCCCACGATCCAGAAGCGCACCACCACCTGCGACTCCGGCCAGCCGAGCATTTCGAAGTGATGGTGCAGCGGCGCCTTGCGGAACACGCGGTGCTGCTGCGCGTACGCGAGGCCGTGCCGCCGCCGCCGGTACTTGAACACGGACCGCTGGATGATCACCGACAGCATTTCGGCCACGAACACCGCGCCCACGATGGCCAGCAGGAACTCGGACTTGAGCAGGATCGGGATCGCGCTCAGCGCGCCGCCGAGCGCGAGCGACCCGGTGTCGCCCATGAACACCTGCGCCGGATGCGTGTTGAACCACAGGAACCCGATGCAGGCGCCCACGAGCGCGGCGCAGTACACGGTGAGCTCCCCGGCCCCGCGCAGATAGAACAGTTGCAGATACGCGCTCGTGTCCACGCGGCCATACACGTACGCGAAGAGCCCGAACGTGATGAGCGCGATGGCCACGAGACCGGTGGCCAGCCCGTCGAGTCCGTCGGTGAAGTTGACCGCGTTGCTGGTGCCCGTCACGATGAACGTGACGAACGGGACGTACAGCCACGCCGCCCACGACGCGACCGGCACGATCAGGAGATACTTGAAGAATGGCACCGTGGTGGACGCGCCCGGCAGCCCCGACAGCGGCACCAGCCACACGTAGAGCCCGAGCGCGAGCCCGCAGATGATCTGCCCCGCGAGCTTCCAGCGTTCCACGAGCCCTTCGTTCTTGCGACCCTCGCGTTTCTGCTTGAGCTTGAGCCAGTCGTCGAGAAACCCGATGGCGCCCATCCAGATGGTGACGGCCATCGCCAGCAGCACGTACCGGTTGTCGAGCCGCGTCCAGAGCAGCGTGGGCACGATGGCGGCGGGGATCAGGATGAGTCCGCCCATAGTGGGCGTGGAGCTCTTCCCCAGATGCGTGTCGGGCGTGCCTTCGCGCACCACCTGGTGCACCGCCATGTTCCGCAGCCGGCGCAGGATGTGCGGACCGATCAGGAACGTGACCAGCAGCGACGACACGAACGCGGCGGCCGACCGGAACGTGATGTAGTTCAGGAGGTTGAAGAGCTGGAACTCACGTGCCAGCGGCTGCAGCAGATGGTAGAGCACTCAGGACGTCGCCCAGGTAGTGAGAAGTGGAAGCAGTCGTTCGAGCCGGACGCCGCGCGATCCCTTGAGCAGGAGCAGCGCGTCGGGCGCGAGCACGGGTGCGAGGCGTTCCCACGCGGCTTCGGGATCGGGCGCGGCCAGCACGCGAACGTCACCCGGCGCCACGCGCGCGAACGCCGCGGCGAACTCGCCCACGGCCACGATGACATCGGCACCCGCGTCGAGCGCGGCACGCGCGATCGCGTCGTGCTGCGTGTCGCTGTGCGCGCCGAGCTCCCGCATGGTGCCGAGCACGGCCACGCGCTGCCGCCCAGCGCCCACCTGCCGGAGAAGCGCGAGCGCCGCGCGCATGGACGGCGGGTTGGCGTTGTACGCGTCGTTGATCACGGTCACGCCGCCGATCGTTTCCCAGCCGCCGCGCATGGCCGGCACGGGCATGCGCGCGAGCGCGGCGCCGGCATCCGACACGGGCACACCGAGTGTGCGCGCGACCGCGAGCGCGAGCATGGCATTCGCACCCTGGTGCGCGCCGCGGAACGGCAGCGTGATCGCGTCCCCGTCCATCACGAGGCGCACCCGTCCCTCGTCATCCAGCGCCCACGAATCGGCGCGCACGGCGCCGGCGTCGAGGCCGGCGCGCAGCACCTGCCGCGCGTGCGCTTCCGCGGCGGCCACGAGCTCCGGCTCGGTATCGGGCACCACGGCCACGGGCACGTGCGGAAAGATCGCGGACTCCTCGCGCAGCACGCCGGCGAGATCGCCGAGCCCTTCGAGATGCTCCTCGCCGAGCGACGTCACCACGGCGATGTCGGGCTCCGCGATCGCGCGGAGCCGCTCGATCTCGCCCGGCATGTTCGTGCCCACTTCCACCACGGCCACGTCCGCGTGCGCGGGCACGGCCAGCAGCGTGAGCGGAACGCCCACGAGATTGTTCTCGTTGGCCGAGGTCGCGTGCACGACGAGCCGCGCGCCGAGCGCGGCCCGCAGCATCTCCTTGGTGGACGTCTTGCCGTTGGAACCGCCCACGGCCACGACCGTGCGTCCCCACGCGCGGCGCCAGGCACGCGCCAGGAGCCCGAGCGCGATGAGCGTGTCGTCCACCACCAGCACGGGCAGGCCGAGCGGGCGCGCTCCATCCTGCCCCATCGCGGCCTCGGCGCGTTCGACCATCACGGCAGCCGCGCCGGCGTCACGCGCGGCGGCGAGCCAGTCGTGCGCGTCGTGCCGCGCGCCACGGAGCGCAACGAACAGCGCGCCGGCCGGCAACGTGCGCGTATCGGTGGCGATGCCCGAGAGCGCGCGATCGTCGAACCGCGGACCGGAGATGAGCCGTTCGCCCACCGCCTGCGCGGCGCGGCGCAGCGTCCAGTACGGATGGGGCACCACGGGACGCACCGCGGGCACGGCCTCGAACTCGATCCCGGCGCGAATCGTCGTCATGTCGCAGCTCCCGTCGCTGCTCCCGATGCGCTCGGCGCGTCGGCCAGCGCGGCCACGATCGCGGCTTCGTCGAACGGCAGTTTCTCGACGCCGCGGATCTGATACGTTTCGTGTCCCTTGCCGGCGAGCAGCACCACGTCGTGCGGTGCGGCCGTGGCGATGGCGTGCGCGATGGCCGCGCGCCGGTCCTCGATACGCGCGTTCGGCGGCGTGCGCGGGGACGTCGTCATCCCGGCTTCGATGTCGTCGAGAATGCGCTCCGGATCTTCCGTGCGCGGGTTGTCGCTGGTGAGGATCACCACGTCGGCGAGCCGCTCCGCGATCGCACCCATCTCGGGCCGCTTGCCACGATCCCGATCGCCGCCGCAGCCGAACACCACGTGCACGCGCGTGGCGTCGCCCGCGGGCGTGCACGCGAACGGACGCACGGCACGCAGCGCGCGATCGAGCGCGTCGGGCGTGTGCGCGTAGTCGCGGAGTACCGTGGGCGATGTGCGCAGCCGCTCGAGACGCCCGGGTACCTGCGGTACCGCGCCGAGCGCGTCGGCGAGGGCGGTGAACGGCCGGTCCAGCGCCCATGCGGCGGCCACGGCACCCGTGGCATTGACCACGTTGAAGTCACCCAGCAGCGGAAGCCGGACCGACGCGCTCACCTCCTCGTGGCCGCGGCGCGCGCGCAGTGTGAACAGGCTGCCGCCGGCCTCGAACCGCACATCGCCGGCGTGTACGAATGCGTCCGATGGCAACGCCGTGTCTTCGGCATCGCCCGGCAGTGTGGCCAGGAACGGCAACACATGCGCCACGGGCGGCAGCCCGTGCCACGCGGGCTCCATGGCGTTCACCACCGCGATCCCGTCCGGCCGGAGCTGCGCGAGGAGCCGCGCCTTTGCGGCGAAGTACGCCTCCATGGTGCCGTGATAATCCAGATGATCGCGCGAGAAGCTCGTGTACACCGCCACGTCGAAGGCGAGTCCTTCCACGCGCGCCTGATCGAGCGCGTGCGACGACACTTCGAGCGCCACGGCCTGCACGCCCGCGTCCACGAGCATCCGCAGCACGCGTTGCATCTCCACCGGTCCGGGCGTGGTGAGCTCCTGTCCGCCGGCAAGCGGCGTGCCTTCCGCGCCGGTGAGCACGCCGAGCGTGCCGATCGATGCCGCGGCCATGCCGGTGGCGCTCAGGAGCGCGCGCACCAGATGCACGGTGGTGGTCTTGCCGTTGGTTCCCGTCACACCCACGAGACGCAGCGCATCGGCGGGGCGGCCGTAGTACGCGGCCGCGGCCACCGCGGCGGCACGGCGGCTGTTCGGCACACGGAGCAGGGGCACCGAGGCCGTCACCGGATCCTCGGCGATGATCAGCGCCGCGCCGCGCTCCACCGCCGACGTGATGTACGCATGTCCGTCGGCCGCCCAGCCGCGCACGGCCACGAACACGCCGCCCGGCACGACCGCGCGGCTGTCGTCGCTCACACCGTGCAGTTGTGCGGGCACGCTCGGCGCGCCGTCGAGCACGCCGAGTCCCGCGTCGCGCAGCGCCGAGAGCAGCGCCGGTCCGTTCAAGGGCGCGCGCGTCGTCATCATCCCTGCTCCAGCAGCACGAGCGATCCGCCGCGCGCCGGACTGCCGGCGGCGGGGCGCGTGCGGCCGTCCACGCCGCGCACCACGCGCACGCGGAATCCCGCGGCGTGCAGCGTGCGCACCGCTTCGCGCAGCGTGAGACCGCGCACCGACGGCACGGCGCGCGCAGGCGTCGGCTCCACACCCTCCACCTCCGGCGTGAACGGCAGCGCGACCACGACACGCCCCGGTGCGGGCTCCACCACACCCGGAGCCGGCACGGCATCGAGTTCCAGTTCGGCGCGCTCCACCGTGACGGTGCGCGCGTTCCCTCCGGCATCGCCGCGCGCCGCCGCGCGGCCCGGCGACACAGTCTCGGCCCGTACCGGCACCGCACGCGCCACGCGCGCGAGCACCGTCCGGTCGAGCGCCGCATTCCGCGCCGCCAGCGCCCCCCGCAGCACTTCGCGCACCATCGGACCGGCCACCACGCCGCCGAAGATCTGCGTCGTGGGATCGATCAGCCGCGCCACGATCACCACCTGCGGATCGGACATCGGGAACATGCCGGCGAACGTGGCGTCGTAGTGCCGCTGCGAATACCGCCCATTCACCACGCGGCGCGCCGTGCCGCTCTTGCCGCCCACTTCGAACGCCGCGAGCCCCGCGGCGCGCCCCGTGCCGCTGTCCACCACGGCCTTGAGCATCTCGCGCACCTGCTCGGCGCTGTGCGGCGTGGCAACGCGCCGCACCACGCGCCGGCCGTGCCGGAACACGAGCGTGCCGTCGGGGTCCCGGATCTCGCGCACGAGCGCCGGCTCCAGCAGTTCGCCGCCGTTGGCCACCGCGGCATACGCCACGGCGAGCTGCACCGGCGTGACCGCGAGCTCGTAGCCGATCGCGAGCGATGCCGCCGACGCCGCCGACCACCGCGCCGTCGCCGGCAGGATGCCGCGCGACTCCGACGGATACGGCAGCCCGGTGGGCACCCCGAACCCGTAGTCGCGCAGCAGCTCGTACTCCGCGTCCGGGCTCATGCGGTCCACCACGAGCTTGGCCGTGCCGATGTTGCTCGACCAGCGCACGATGTCGAACACCGACATCGCCGGCGCCTTGTGCTCGTCGGTGATCGTGCGGCGCCCCACCGTCCAGCGCCCGTTCTCGGTGTTGATCAGCTCATCGCGGCGGACGCGCTGCTCGTCGAGGAGACGCGCCACGAAGAACGGCTTGAGCACCGAACCCGGCTGGTACGGCTGCGTGAGCGGCGTGACCGACGGCGCGATGCGGCCGTCGCGCGCGCCCGCCAGCGCCAGGATCGCGCCGTCGTTGGGGTCGAGCACCACGAGGTCCCCGCCCGACGCGCCCGTCCGCTCCATGGCGGCGAGCAGTTCGCGTTCGATGATCTCCTGCAGCCGCGTGTTCACCGTGAGCCGCACAGTGTGGCCCGGTCGCGCGTTCACGCGCGAACCGGCGGGCGAATCCCAACCGCGGCCGCGCCGGTCCTTGAGCGCGCGCCGCTCGCCGCGCGTGCCGGTGAGCAGCGAGTCCAGCGCGAGCTCGAGCCCGCTCTGCGCCTTGCCCTCGCCGTCCACGGCGCCCACCAGCCGCCGGATCGCGGGCGGGCCGGACACGAGCCGCTCCATGGTCCAGTCGGCCCGCACGCCGTGCATGGCCATCACGCGCGCGGCCTCGCTCGGCAGGAAGAGGCCGGGCACGGCCACGTGCGTCCGCGTGGAGTCGCGCACCTTGCCCACCACGGTGCGCGACACGCCGAGCGCGGTGAGGCCGCGCGCGAGCGAATCGCGGTCGTTGCGCGTCGCGGTCGCGGCGCGCACCTGATTGGGGGAGATCGTGAGCCGCACCTGTTCGCGGCTCACCACGAGTGGGTCGCCGGTTTCATCGATGATCTCGCCGCGCGGCGCCGGCAGCGACTGCACGGTCATGTGCTGCCGTTCGGCTTCCTGCGCCCAGCGCGGCCCGTCGACCACCTGCACGCGCACGGCCTGCGCCAGCAGCGCGCCCGCGAACAGCACGAGCGCGAGATGCAGCCCCACCGCGCGGAGCCGCGACGGGCGCACCTGGTCGGCGGGAGACGCGTGCTGCGGATCGTTCACAGGCAATGCGGGTGGAGGATCACGAAAGGCGCAGGCGGAGGATCACGGCGAAGGCGGAGGAAACAGGCGCGGGTGGACGATCAGGCAAGGATGTGCATGCACGCTCACAGCGAATCCGATGACCAGCCCGATGCACGGTGTGACAATGTCACGAGCTGCGAATCGGTGGCGATGCGGAGCCCGAGACGCCGCTGCGCGGCCGGCACGATGCGCGCGGCGCTCGTGGCTTCGCGCAGATCCCGCTCGAGCAGCACGCGCTGCGCCTCGAGATCACGTCGCTGCCGGTCGAGATCGGCGATGAGCCGCTCTTCGGCCACGCCGCGTCCGCGACGCCACACCACGATAACGGCCGTTCCGACGAATGCAAGCAGGACGAACACGATCAGACTGCGACCGCGCCACCGGCGCGCGGACGACCGGCGGGCCGGCATCAGAGCGCGCGCCGCCATGCGCGCAGCTTCGCACTGCGCGCCCGCGGATTCAGCGTGATCTCGGCTTCGTCGGACACGATCGCACGGCGGGTGAGTGTTTCGCCGGCCGCCGTGCCGCCGCACGTGCACAGCGGCTGCCGGGGCGGACAGGTGCAGCGCGTGCTCCACGCGCGGAAGGCGTGTTTCACGAGCCGGTCTTCACCCGAATGATAGCTGATCACGGCGAGCACGCCGTCGGGAAGCAGCCGGTCGCGCAGCGCGGGCAGCGCCCGTTCGAGGCCGGCGAGTTCGTCATTCACGGCGATGCGCACGGCCTGGAAGATGCGCGCGAAGTCGGGCGGGCCGCTGCGGGGGCCGAGCACGGCGCGGATGGCGTCCACGAGATCGTCGGCGGTGGCGAAAGCGCGGCGCTGGCGCCGTCGTACGATCTCGCGCGCGAGCCGTGCGGCGCGCGGTTCGTCGGCGAAGTTGCGGAGCAGCGCCGACAGATCCACCTCGTCGATGGTGTTGAGCAGGCCGGCCGCGTCCACGGCCGCGTCGTCGCCCATGCGCATGTCGAGCGGCGCGCCTTCGCGGAAGGTGAAGCCGCGGCGCGGATCGTCGAACTGGTGCGACGACACGCCGAGATCGAGCAGGATGCCGTCGAACCGTTCGGCGGGGGCGAGGCCGGCGCCGTCGAGATCGGCGTAGTTGCCGAGCAGGGCGCGGAACCGGCCGGCGCGTTCGGCGTCGCTGAGCCGTTCGCGCGCAGCCGACAGCGCGCGCGGGTCGCGGTCGATGCCGGTGACGCGCGCGCCCTGTTCGAGCAGCGCGGCCGAGTGACCGCCGCCGCCGAGCGTGCAGTCGAGCACGGTTTCGGCGTTGCCGAGCAGCACGAGCACCGGGTCGAGCAGGACCGGCACATGGTAGACGCCGGAGCGGCTGGCGGGTGCGGTACGAACCGGATTCACGGCGTGCGGGAGACGAAATGGCGGACGGACAGGGCGCGTGCGACCGGCGGCGATCGACGCGGAACGGGCGACTCCATATCCCTGAAAGATGTACGGGCCCGCCGTCGAAAGCGACGGCGGGCCCGTATTCCTGTGGTGGTCGAGACCGCGTTATCGGCAGATCGCCGCGATCACCTGGTCGGTGTACTGATCGACCGTCATTACCTGGTTCATGAGCTGCGGCACCTGCTCGGGGTTGAAGCGACCGCCGATGGGCAGGTTGATCTGCGCTTCCACGAGCTCGTCCTTGGCCTTGCGCGCCGCCGGGCACTGCCGCTGGTCCGCCGCAGCCTGGATGCGGATCTGGGCCGCGTACAGATTGGACACACCGAAGAGGAACTTGGCCCGGGCTCTGTCATCTCCCTTGGCCACGGAGTCAGCGTAGGCCAGCGTGCCAATGGCGACATCATAATCGTCCAGCGAACGGCTCGTCACGGCCTTCTGATAGAGCGCGTTGCCGATGTTGAGCACTATCGTCCCCACCGACGAGTCCCCTTTCGCGATGACGTCCTTGGCCACGGTCAGGGCCTCGGCATCACCGGCCACGTCACGCGTGAGCACCACGCGGAGCAGATTCGCCTGCTCCACCTCCACGCCGGAGGCCACCGAGCGCTGCAACTGCTCGAGCGCCTGCTGGTTCTGCCCCGACGCGCGCAGGTTCGCCACGAGGTCGCGGTTGAGACCCGGGTGGTTCGGGAACTTGGCCACGCCGCGCGCCGCGAACTCGGCGGCCTTCTGCGGCTGGCTGTCGGCGGCGTAGGCCGCGGCCGTGCGCATGAAGTACGAGGTATCGGCGAACGCCGTGTCGAGCCGGACGAGGTCCTCACCGGCCTCGAACGCCTCCTTGTAGTCCTGCACCGTGAGCAGGATCAGCCAGCGCAGGCGGAGCAGGTCCGCGTCGCCGGGATTCTTCTCCACGGCCTCTTCCACGATGGGCCGCGCGATGCGCGGGTTGCCGAACGCCGTGATCGCGTCGATCACGTCCTTCTGCAGCTTGGCATCGTTCGGGTTGGTGGCGAGCAGGGTGGTGAGCGTGGTGATGGCCGAATCCTGCATGTCGAGGCCGCGGAACGCCTGCGCCTTGAGGGCGAGGCCGGCTCGGCTGCGCGGGTTCAGGTTCACGATGTCGCGGCTGATCGCGAGCATGTCCTCGTTGGACGCCTTCTGCTCGAGCATGACATTGGCCAGGCAGGTGCGGGCGAGGACGGACTTGTCGTAGGCCGCGATGCCTTCGCGCGCCGCGGCCGCGGCCGCGTCCCACTGCTGCTGACGGGCCGCGTTCACACACCGCTGCTCGGCGCCGAGCTGCGCCCGGGCCAGCTTGAGCTCGGCGGCGAGCGCGTTGATCCCGTCGTCGAGCTTGCGCGCCGACACCGCGCCGAGCGGCTGGACGAGCGAGTTGTCGCGGGTGAGCACGAGATTGGCTTCCACCGTGTACCCCGTGTCCGTCTTCACGACGGCCCCGGTGACGTACTCGTCGGCCCGCAGATTCACCGCGAGCGCGCGGGTATCGTGCGGTTCGAGCGGCACGTTGGTGGGGAAGCCCGAGCCTTCGAGAATCGCGGTCATCTCTTCCTTGGGAATGAGATAGACCTCCTTCGCCGAAATCTCGCGCCCGATGCGGCGACGCATGGCGTCGCCCGCCTTGCTGCCCAGATCCCGCTCGGGCAGCCCGCTGGCACGGAAGACCTCCACGAGCATGAACTTCGCGTTCGGCTCGGGGGGCCGCCGCACCGGCTGGGCCGCCAGCGGGAGTGAAGCACCAAGGATCGTCAGCGCACCGGCGCCAACGAGCAACGCATGGAAAGAGCGAGCCATCAAAGTCGTGACCTCCGCACCGTGAATCCGACACGATTGGCGGCGACGCACCATGCGACACACAATCGGGGCGGGACGCTGATCGGCGATGAAAAACGCCGTTCGGGATACAGCTGTGGAACTTGCCTCGTCACGGATCCCGGTGCAAGCGGGAACCTGTTCCGTTCGTGGAGCGCGCCGTTCGGTACCTGTGGGCGCAAGACCGGACGACCAGTGGGCGAAGAGGGACTCGAACCCCCGACATCCTGCGTGTAAGGCAGGCGCTCTAACCAACTGAGCTATTCGCCCGCGGGCTCCCTCTGCAACGGCCTACCCCCGTATACCGTTGAGCGGGACCAGCAGTTCCCCGGTCACCCCCGAAGGATCGCGACCGGGACGAGGACACAATATGCCAGCACCAGCAGGATGGGGCCGATCGTCTCGCCGCCGCGCCAGAGATCGCCGTAGCCGGCCACGAGCGCGAGAACGGACAGCCCCCACCAGAGGAGGGGCCGGCGGACGGGGGACGTCGTGGAGATGGAAGACATTCGCGAACCCTAGACCGGCCGAGGGGAGCTGTCAACGGAGACGCCCGGTTCTTCGTCCGGCGCCGGCTCGGCGGCCAGCATCGCCTCGAGCGCCTCCTGGGCCGCGGCCGCCTCCTGCGCCGCGTCGGCCGCCCGGAGCGCCGCGAGCCGGGCCCGGTCGCGTCGGCGGCGGTGCCAGATGAGCGGGCCGAGCACCACGACGAACAGCCCGAAGGCCAGGGAGAGATTGGCCAGCAGCGCCAGCGCCCCGTACCGACGGCGCGTCTCCCGCTGCCACTGCTGCTCGAACCGCGCCGACGTGATCCCGTACGCCTGCCGCACCGCCACCTCGAACGACCCGCTGGCCCGCCACTGCACGAAGAACTCGCGGAGCCCCCGCTCCGGATCGAGCGCCATCAGGTCCATCACCGCCCGGTGCGCCAAGGCGTAGGCCATTTCCGCGTCCCCCGCGCCCCGGTAGAAGAGGAGCTCGAGCGCCTCCAGCGACGGCACGCCGCGCACCGCCAGGCCGATGCTGGCCGCCAGCGCCTCCTCCCGCCCCCACTCCCCCGCCGCCACGCTCGCGTACCCCTCGTCGAACCACCGCGGCGGGAAGTCGCCCAAGGCCTCGTGGAGGGCCAGATGCGCCAGCTCGTGCCGGAGCGTCACCGTGGGATCGCCGGCGTTGCTCCCGGCGCGCGAGCCCTGCATGATCACCCGCTGGAGCGCCGGAAACGCCACCGCCGCCCCCCACGCCGGCGCCGACGGCCCCGCCCAGTCGCGGAACGTGTCGCCGTTGGGCGCGATCGCGATCACCACGTGGGCGGCGGGCCGCGGCAGGCCGGGGAACGTGTCGTTCGCCTGCGCCGTGCGCAGCACATGCTGCGCCAGCCGCTCGTCCGACGGGTACGCCACCACGGTGAACCGGCCGGCGTCGAACCGCTTCGCCCCGCGCGGCACGTCGTCGCGCGCGTCGAGGATGCCCGCCGGTTCCGCCGACCGCACCACGTCCCGCTGCGCCGCGAGCGGGGCCGCCGTCCAGAGCAGCAGCGCCGCGCCCAGGGCGCCGAGCCACGCGGCCGCGCGGGACCGAAGACGGCGCGGAGTACCCGGCGTGGCCTGCCACGCACCGACACGCGAGCGGCCGCCCCGTGACGTCACACGTCCCGTGGCGGGGCCTCCCCCCGATCGACCGCCGCCGCTATCTCCGCGCACCGCTTGCCCCATGGATTGAACTTGTTGGCCGCGGCCCCGTCCCGCCACGCGGCGCGCGCCGCGTCCCGGTCGCCGGCGAACCAGTGCGCCCGGCCGAGCTCGTAGTACGCCTGCAGCAGATTGGGACCGAGCGCGAGCGCCTTGTGGAAGAACAGCCGCGCGTCGTCGTACATCTCCCGATCGAAGTACACCAGACCGAGGTAGAGGTGCGCGTACAGCGTGGCCTTGGGGTCGTTGTCGAGCCGGATCGCGCGCGAGAGATGCTCGATGGCCTCGCCGTAGATCTTCTTGCGCAGGCAGATGTAGCCCACGTTCGTGCGCGCCAGCGCGTTCTGCGGTTCGCGGAGCAGCACGTTGTGGAAGGTAAGCAGCGCCGAATCGTACTGCTCCTGCATCATCTGCGCCCAGCCGAGCAGCGACTCGGCCTCGTTGCTCCCCGGCGCGAGCGTGAGCGCCTTCTGCAGCGCCTCCTCGGCGGCCGCGGCATCGCCGAGCGCGAGCCGCGACCACCCCTTTTCCACGAACGTCGACGCGCCAAGATGATCCACCCGCGCGGAGTGCGCGCCACGAGGCGCGGCGCCGCTGGCCTGCGTGCCGCCCTGCTTCCATCGGTCGGCCAGCGACCGCACGGCCTGCTTGAGCGCCGTCACCTCTGCCTCCGCGCCTTCCACGGCGCGGAACAGCGCGATGATGTCGTCCTTGAGCGCGGCGCGCGTGGCCGCGTCGGATGCGCCCTCGAGCTGCTCCGCGAGCGCGCGTTCGGCGGCCACGAGCGCGGCGAGATCGGACGGCGGCGCGGACTCGAGGCCGGGCATCGGCGGCGGACTCGCGGACGAGACGGACGCGGGGCCGGTCATGGGAGCGCCGCCGTCATGCACCCGCGTCGCCGGACGCGGACGCTTCGCGCAGCTCGAGCTGTTCGGTGGACGTGAGTAGACGGCCCACGTCGAGCACCAGCACGACGCGGCCCTCCCGCGACGTGAGCCCGAGCAGATACTGCCCCGACAGCCCGCGCACCACCGACGGCGGCGCGGCGATCCCCGCCGCGTCCACGGTGATCACGTCGAGCACGGCATCCACCACCGCGCCGAGCCATTCGGTGCCCACCGCGAACACGATGATGCGTGTGGACGCGGTCTCCTCGTGGTTCACGCGGCCGAAGCGGCGCCGGAGATCCACCACCGGCACCATGCGCCCGCCGTGCGGAATCACCCCTTCGAGCCAGGCCGGAAACTGCGGCAGCGGCGCCGGCAGCTCCCAGCGCAGCACCCGCTCCACCGACTCGACCGGCGCCGCGAGCAGGTCGCGCCCCACGGCGAACGTCACGAGCGTGGCGTGATCGACGGCGGCGGGCGCGGACGCGGGGGTGGAGCGGATGAGCATGCGGACCTCGAACCTCTCAGGAACGGCGCGCGTGCGGCGCGCGGCGGTGGTCGGCGAGCGCTTCCACGAGCGCGCCCGCATCGAGCAGGGTCACCCACCGGCCGGCCGGACGCAAGGCGCCGATCACCACGCCGTCCGTCGATCCGAGCGCCGGCAGGTCGCGCAGCGTATGGCGGGACACGCCCGCCGCGGCTTCCGCGTGGTCCACGAGCAGCGCGGCCCGGCCGCTCCGTCCCGACAGCAGCAGCACCATGGGATCGTGCCCCGTGCGCGCTGCGCCCAGCACCTCTGCCGGCTCGAACACGGTGAGGAAGTCGCCCGCGATGCGCAGCACCCCCGCGCCGCGGCCGGACGGGGAACGGTCGAGGTGCACGGCCGCCCCGTCGAGCACGGTGTCGATGGCCGCGAGCGGGAGCGCGAAGGTTTCCGCGCCCACGTCGAAGAGCAGCAGGTCGAGCAGGTCGTCGGCCGCGATCACGCCACTCACGGCGCCCGTGCCGTTCACACCGCTCACGGCGTTCACATGGACGTCCATTACGCCGCGCCTCCCGTGGCGAGCGGCAGCCGCACCACGGGCGGCAGCGACGCCAGCGCCTGCTGCACCGTCGATGCCATCGTGTCGAGCGGCACGACCCCGTCGGCGCCGGCATGCCGGAGCGCGGCGTTGGGCATGCCCGGGATCACGGCGTGCTCGGGATCCTGCACGATGCCGCGGCCGCCCGCGCCACGCACGAGCCGGAGCCCTTCCGCGCCGTCGCGCCCCATGCCGGTGAGCACCACACCCACTGTCTGGTCACCGAACACCGACACCGCCGACGCGAACAGCGGATCGGCCGCGGGACGCACGCCCCACACCGCGGGCCCGGGATCGAGCGTGAGCCGCGGTCCGTCCACGGTGACCACCACGCGCATGTGGAGACCACCGGGCGCCACGTACACGGTGTCGGGACGCACGAGCTCGCCGTCCCGCGCCTCGCACACGGTGAGCGCGCTGATGCCGTCGAGGCGCTGTGCGAGGCTGGCCGTGAAGCCGCTGGGCATGTGCTGCACCACGAGCACGGCCGCGCCGAGCCCGCGTTCGAAGCGCGGGATCACGTGCGTGAGCGCGGCCGGCCCGCCGGTGGACGCCGCGATGAGCACCACCCGCTCCGCCGGCGCGGCAACCGGACGCGGCACGTCGGTGACCACGGGCGCGGGCCGGGTGAGCAGGCGCAGCCGGTCCATCCGCACCACCGACGCGGCGCGCAGCGCGTCGAGCAGCCGGTCGCCCACGCGCGCGAGATCGAGGCTGATCGGGCCGGACGGCTTCCGCACGAAGTCCACGGCGCCGAGTTCGAGCGCGCGCAGCGTGGCGCTCGCGCCGCCGTCCGGACCGCCGGCGCTCAGCATCACCACCGGACGCGGCAGCTCGCGCATGAGGTAGCCGAGCACGTGCAGTCCGTCCACGCCCGGCATGGCGATGTCGAGCGTGACGATGTCGGGATCGAGCGCGCGCACCTGGCGGATCGCGTCCTCGCCGTCGCGCGCGGTGCCCACCACCTCGAACTCGCCGCTGTCCGTGATGAGATCGCGCACGACGCGGCGCATGAACGCGCTGTCGTCCACCACGAGCACGCGGCGCGGACGCGGCGTATCAGAGCTCGAGGTCACCACACGCCACCGAGCGCACCATCACGCGCCCGGCCTCCACGTCGAAGTACACGTTGCGCCCATGGCCGCCGCCGGTATCCTCGGCCACCACGGGAATCCCCGCCGCCGCGCAGGCCGCGCGGGCCGCGGCCACGTTGCGCGTGCCCAGCGGCACGGCGCCGTTCGGCAGGAGCTGTGCGAACATCGACGCGCCGCCGATGAGCCGCGCCTCGAACCCGTCGGTCACGCCGAACGCGCGAAGCTGCGCCAGCATGTGCGGCACGGCCGTGGACGCGAACTTTCCCGGGCTCGCCGTGTCGCTCGACAGCGCCGCGTGCGGCAGCATCACGTGCGCGAGCCCGCCCACGCGCTGCGCGCGCGCGTGCAGCGCGATCGCCACGCACGAGCCGATCCCCACCGTGACGAGCCGGGTGCCGGCACGCGCCACCGCGTAGTCGGCGATGGACACCTTGATTTCCGTCATGCGGGCCGGCCGTCGCCGACACCGGCGGGCACCAGCGGTCCGGCCGATGTCTCGGCGGGCGCGGACGGTTCGGCGGCCGATTCGACGGACTGTTCGGCGGTCGCGGACATGGCTTCCGGTTCCGACACTGACTCCGGCGCCGGCACACCCTCCCCGCCCTGCGCGCGCGCCACGCCCAGGTTGCCGCGCACGATCACGTTGTCCGGGTCTATCGCCAGCGCGCGCTCCCACGCCGTGCGCGCGGCGGACCGGTCGCCGCGCCGATAATGGATGTTGCCGAGCTTGAGCCAGACATCGGCGCCGTGCTCCGGCGCGAGCCGCACCACGCGCTCGTACGCGTCGCAGGCCTCGTCGTACTGCTGCGCGCGATACAGATAATCCCCGAGATTCTTGTGCAGGTGCGGCAGGCTGCTCTCCTCGAGGAGCGCGTGCTCGAGCGTGCGGGCGGCCGCCTCGTGCGCGCCGCGCCGTTCCTGCACCACGGCCAGATCGTTGTACAGGATCGCGGCATGCGGATGCAGCGCGATCCCTTCCTCCAGCAGGCTCGCCGCGCGGCCGGTTTCCCCGCGCAGCGCGGCGGCCAGCCCGGCATGGTGGAACCACACGGCCGACGGCTGCCGCGCGCCCCACAGCGTGCGCGCGGTGGCGAGCCGCTCCTCGGCGCGCGGGAGGTCACCGCGCTGCATCGCCACGACACCCTGCGACAGCGCGACGCGCGGATCATCGGCCGCGCCGCGGCGCGCGGCCTCGGCGAGCGTGGATTCCGCGAGCTCGAGCTGCGCGCTCCGCTCGTACGCGTACGCCAGCGCGTGCAGCACGGCGGGCGCGGCGTCCGGGTGCGCGGCCGCGCGCTGCAGCACGTCCACGGCATCCGCCCAGGCGTGCCGCCGCACGTGCACGAGCCCGAGGTGAAAGCGGGCGCCGAGATCGTCGGCGCGCAGCTCGAGCACGCGCCGGAACTCGCGGAGCGCCTCGTCGTACATGCCCGTGCGGTAGAACGCGACGCCGAGGTTGCGATGCTCCGCCACGCGGCTCTCGGGCGCCGGCTGCCGGCGCGCCGAACTCCGGCCCACGCGCTGCGCGAAGCCGGCCGTGACGAGACCGTAGATCGCCTTGCCCACGGCGAACTCGCCGATGCCGCACCGTTCCACGATCGACGCCACGTCGTGCGTGCCGTCGAGCCACGGCGCCACCCGCGCGGCGTCGTCGGTGAGCGACACGCCGCTCTGCTGGAGGCGCACCACGTCCAGCTCGAAGATCAGGTCGAGCGACGGGATCTTCTTCTCGATCTGCGTCCACTCGTCCACGCGCCGCGCCGCTTCCATGAGCAGCGAGTCCGCCGGCAGCGCCACGAGCGGCGGCTCCACCGGCGACGGCTGCGGTTCGAACGCGAACGTGCCCGTGTTCCAGGTGAACAGCACGCACACCACTTCCTCGATGAGCGCGCGGCATTCCCGGGCGAGCACGTCGGCGTCCACCAGCGCGTCCACGTGCAGCGCCTGCGCGAGCTGCCGGTCGTCGTCGCCCAGCGCGGCGGTGAGACGCGCCAGCGCATCCGCGTCGAGCACGCCGGCGCGCACGAGCCGGTCGCCGAGCCGGTCGCGTCCGTTCACCAGCGCGGCATGGCGCACCGCGCCGCGATCGAAGTGCACGGCGCCGAAGCTCCCTTCACGCGCGAGACTGAGCACGCCGGTCTTCTGCCCGAGCGCCAGCAGTTGCAGCACATCGGCCAGGCTCGCTTCGCTGAGACTCCCGCGAATGGCCATCAGCGAAGCTCCTCGAGGAGACGGTCCCCGATGTCGGGCCAGTCCCACACCACCTTTTCGTGGTCGAGGAAGAAGGCGTCCTGCATGCCGTCGCCGAGCGGCACGCCGGCCCGCGGCGTGGCCGCGGCCACCCGCGTCACGCCTTCGAGCTCGCGGCGGGCGAGCGGCAGATCGAGCGGCACGGCAAGGAGATCCGCAGCCGCCGCGAGCCGCGTGATCACGCCCGCGAGCTCGCGCGCGCTCGCGGCCTCGCGATCGGCCAGATACGACACGAGCGCCGCCTCGGCGGTGTGCCCCGCTTCCACGAGCCACCGCTGCACCAGCCGCTCGCGAAGGCCGCGATCGGGCGCCTGCAGCGCCACCACCAGCCCGCCCTCGAACCGCGACCGCAGGCGGTCGGCCAGCCCGCGCAGTTCGCGCGGTGCGCGGTCGCTCGTGATCACGATCTGCGCGCCCCGGTCGTGCAGCATGTTGAACAGGTGGAACAGCTCTTCCTGCGTGCGCTCCTTGTCGGCGAGCTGGTGCACGTCGTCGAGCACGAACACTTCGGCCGCGCGATAGCGCGCGCGCCAGCGTTCCACGCCTCCTTCCTGCATGGCCGCGATCAGCTCTTCCACGAACGTCGCCGCCGGCACGCAGGCCACGGCCGTGCGCGGCCGCATGGTACGGAGCGCGCTCGCGATGGCATGCGCCACGTGCGTCTTGCCGGTGCCGCTCGGGCCGTGCACGTAGAGCGGGTTGTAGCGCTGCCCAGGATGTTCGATCACCGCGTCCGCGGCCTTGAGCACGAGCTGGTTGGCCAGCCCGGCCTCGAGGCCGCTCCGCGTGTACGCGGGATGGGGCGCGGGGAGCGGCAGCGCCGACGCGAGCGCGCGATCGAGAAGGAGTTGCGCGTCATTCACCAGTTCCGGATTCCGGAACGCGGGATTGCCGCGCACGCCGGGGTCGAGCGTCACGGCCTGCATCTCGAGCCCGCGCAGATGATCGACCGCGGCCGCGAAGGTGGCGAGCAGGCCGTTCACGTCGGGCGCGGCCGGCAGTCGCATGGCCCGCTCGAGCACCGTGGTGACGTACCCTTCGGTGCGCCAGTACGCACACGCTTCGCCGATCGTCACGCGCCAGCGTTCCACCCGCGTTTCGAGCTCCTGCGTCACGTCGGCGAGGAAGCCGGCGTACTCCGGCGGCGACATGGCCGGCATGCTCCCCGCGGACGGCGAGGAGACGGGCGTAACCGCAGCGCGATCGCCGAGCACCGCGCGCACGTCGCCGGCGATGATCGGCGCGGGCTCGAGCTGCTGATAGGCCGCGAGCCGGTTGAGCGCGCCCTTGAGCTCGCGCACGTTGCCGAGCGCGAGCCGCGCGACTTCCTCGAGCACGCCGTCGGCGAACCCGAGCTCGCGCTCGCCGGCGCTGTTGCGGAGAATGGCGAGCCGCATCTCGAAATCCGGCGCGCCCACGTCCACCACGAGCCCGCCCGACAGGCGCGACACGAGACGCTGGTCCACGTCGGGGATTTCGGCCGGGGGCCGGTCGCTCGTCATCACGAGCTGCCGTCCCCCGCCCTGCATGAGGTTGAAGAGACGGAGCAGCTCCGTCTGCGTTTCGCGCTGTCCGGTGAGGAACTGCACGTCGTCGAGCAGCAGCAGGTCCACCTGCTGGAAGTGCGCCGCGTACTGGTCGCGCTGCCCCGACGCGATCGCGCGGTGCAGCCGTTCCACGATGTCTTCGGCGCTCGCCAGCTCCACGCGGAGCGCAGGGTGCGCCTGCCGCGCATGATACGCGATCGCGGCGGCGAGATGCGTCTTGCCGAGCCCCGATCCGCCGTAGATGAAGAGCGGATTGTACGCCGCGCCCGGCGCATCGGCCACGCGCTGCGCCGCCGAATGCGCGAGACGGTTCGACGAGCCCACCACGAAGTTCTCGAACCGGTACCCGCCGTCCATGGCCCGTGCACTCACGAGAGCGTGCTCCCGGCGGCCGCGAGTTCCCGCACGAGCGAGTCCGCCGCGTCGTCGACGGGCGGCGGTGCGATCGGAGCCGGCGGTGCGATCACGGCCGGTGCGATCGAGGCGGAGACACCCTGGATGGAGGTACCCGCCGCAGCCGGCGTCCCCACGGCCGGCATCGCCGCGAACGGCGTGCGCAGCGCGTCACGCGCCCGCGCGCCCACGGGCGTGCCGTCCTCGGCGCCGAGCCGGCGGAGCACCTGCACGCCGAGTGCGCGGAGCGTGTCGAACACCCCCTGTCCGCGGAGCGCATCGGCGGCGAACTCCGGACCGCCGCGGAAGTTCAGCGCGGCCGACAGTTCGGCCACGGATGCGATGAGCGACTCCGGCAGGTCCTGCTTGTTGTACTGCATGACCACGGGCAGACGCCGGGCGTCCACACCGTGCTCCGCGAGATTGGCGTGCATGTCCTGCAGGCTCTCGATGTTGTCGTCCCAGCGGTGACACTGGCTGTCGGCCACGAACGCCACGCCGTCGGCGCCCTGCAGCACGAGCTGGCGGATGGCCTTGTAGTACGGCTGCCCCGGCACGGTGTAGAGCTGGAAGCGCACCTGATAGGCGCCCACCGATCCCAGGTCCACCGGCATGTAGTCGAAGAACAGCGTGCGATCGCGCCGCGTGGCGAGCGACGTCAGGGTGCCCACCTGCTCACGCGGCAGTGCGGAGTGCAGATAGGCGAGATTCGTCGTCTTTCCCGACCGGCCCGGCCCGTAGAACACCAGCTTGCAGGTGATCAGTCGGGTTGCGTGATCCACGATGGGCATGTGCCCGCTCCTCGATGACGCGCGTTGCACACGTCGGACTGGTCGTCATGATCCCGTCGCGTGACGGGCGCTTATCCCCCCTCGGGGTACAGCAGCGATTGCAGGCGCGCCGCCAACCCGATGGCTTCCCGGACCCGGTCGGCGTCCTCCACCTGCTCGGCGCTTCGCAGGTATCGGCTCCAACAGGTGAGCGCCGTCTCGAAATCGCCACGCCGCGCGGCCGCGTCTGCCTCGTCCCGCAGGATGACGGCCGCTCGTGCGCTCGGGCTCGGCGTGCTCGCCGCCGTGCCGATCGGGCTCTCCTTCGAGGACGGTTCGGCCCCCTCGGACGCAACGCCGCCGTGTGCCGGCGTTGTGACGGTCGCGACCGGTTTCGCGACGGATTCCGTGGCCGGTTCCGTGGCCGGTTCCGCCAGCGGAGAAACCGGCGGCGCGGATGGAGCAACCGGCACCGCACGCGCCGACCCGTGCGGTGTGAGCAGCCCCGCGCGGAGCGGGTCGAAAACCGTGTCGTCCGCGTCCTGGTCCATGGTGAAGATGGCCATCTCCGCCGTGGCCGGAATCCAGAGCTCGTCGGGATCCGGCTCCGCCGAATCCGGCCCTGCGGGGTTCGACGGGCTCTGCGCAGCAGGCGCCGCAGCCGGCGGCTGATCCGTTGCCAGCGCACCCGTGGACGCGAAGATCGCCTCGTGCGATGTGGGCGACGTCGCGCGGCGCATCGCGCCCGCATCGCGCACTACGAGCAGCCCCGTTCCGATCAGGCCGTGCACGACCTCCGCCACCTCCAGGAGGTCGCGCTGCAGGAGCTGCGCGAGCGTGCGCAGCGTGCGCTGGCCGTCCACCCGCGTGAGCACTTCCCACTCCTGCGGCACGAGACGGAGCAGCGGCAGCGCCTTCGGCTCCACGTCCACGAACGACGGCACCACCTCGGCCGACGACACCCGGTCGCGCAGCCGGCTCCACGCGTCGTCGCGCCGCGCGGACTCCACCAGCATGAGGTCCGTGGGAATGCGCACCCGCCCGGGCCACGCCTGCCCCGCACCGTCCGCAGTGAACGCGAAGCGTCCTTCCCGCCACGCGAGCACGTCGAGAATCACCTCCTCGAGCTCGCTCCGCGCACCCGCGATCGCCGCTGGCGTCGCAGTGCCCGCCGGCAGCGGTTCGCCCGTGCCCGCATCGACCATGGCGCCGTCCGCGAAGCGGATCCACCCGCGCACGCCGCGAAGCAGCGACCAGGCGGTGAGCGTGCCGGTCTTGCGGCTCAGCGACAGCAGTTGGCCCACCTCGTGCAGGCCGAGCTCGCGAATCGTGCCTTCGAAGCTCATCGCGCCGCCGGCATGGACGGGCGGGACACACCCGACGTCCCGGACGAGAACTGACGATTCTGCGCGGCCAGCGCGTCGCGCGCCCGCGTGGCCGCCTCCGACGCGGGCGCCGTGGCGATCAGCCGTCCCCACCGTGAGCGCGCGTCACGCACGCGCCCCTGATCGGCGAGCAGCACGCCGTCCATCCAGAGCGCCATCGGATGATCCGGTTCGAACCGGCGCGCCCGCTGCACGGCGCGGCGCGCATCCTCGCCGCGTTCGAGGTCGTGCAGCACGCCGGCCAGGAGCACCAGCGCGTCCACGTCGGACGATTCGCGCTCGAGGTGCGCGGTGAGCACCTGCACGGCGTCGCCCGGCCGGCCCGCATCGCGGTGCAGCATGGCGAGCGCCAGCCGCGCCTCACGGAAGTGCGGCGCCGTGGCCAGCGCGGCCACGAGTTCGAGACGCGCCGCGAGATGATCGCCGCCCGCGTGCAGCAGACGCGCGATCGCCACGCGCGGCGACGGGCGCGTGGGATCGAGCGCCAGCGCGCGGCGATAGAGCATGATCGCGAGCGAGGGTTCTTCCATGCGCGCGGCCGCGTCGCCCGTGAAGTGCAGCAGCGCCGGACTGCGCGGATCGAGACGCAGCAGCCGATCGATCGCCGCCTTCGCCACGCGCCGGCCGTACGCATCCGCGAGCGTGGCATGCGTGGCGGCGAGCAGCGCGAGCACATCCGGATCGCCGGTATCGTGCGAACCGAACCGTTCCACCAGCGCGATCACCTCGGCGCCTTTTCCGAGCAGACACGCGGAGCGGATTTCGCCGAGCAGCGCGCGCCGCACGATCCCGCGGCCGTCGCCGTCCGCGCACCAGGCGTTCGCCCTGGACATCGCGGATTGCGCGGGAGCCGATTCGGCCGGCGACGCGGCGAGCGCGCGCACCTGCTGATACCGCTCGTACGCTTCGCCGTGGAGACCAAGCGCCGCGAACGTATCGCCCGCCAGTTGCAGCGCGCGCGCTTCCACGGCCGGCGCGGCGGCGCGCATCGCGGGCGTACAGGCCGCGAGCACCTCCTGCACCTCCTCCTGCGCGCGCGCGGGGTCGCCGCCGAGCAGCAGCGCATCCACCGCCTCCAGGCGCGCGGCGAGCACTGCCGGCGCGTCTTCCGCGGCAGGCTCCACGCTCCGCTCCGGCAGCCACGCGGCCACGTCATCGGCCGACACTTCGGCGCCCACGAGCGGCTCGGCGTCGACCAGCGAGAGCAGATCGAGACGGCCCACCGACTCCGGGCACTCCTCGTGGAGCGCGATCCCCACCGTGAGCCGCGAATCCACACGCACGGGCGCGAGGCCGAGCGCGAGCTGTGTTTCCCTGAGCGCGCCGTCGTGATCGCCCAGCGTGCCGAGCACCTGCGCGAGCGTGTAGCGCGCTTCGGCGTGATCCGGCTGATGTTCGATCGCCGTGGTCACGGCCTGGCGCGCGTCGTCCACGCGATGGAGCGCCAGCAGCGCCAGCCCCATCTCGTGCCACGCGTCGGCCAGCGCGGGGTGGAACGCGACGAGCTCCCGCAGCACCGCGAGCGCGGCGAGCGGATCGCGATGCCGCACGTTCCACCGTGCGAGATTGAGACGCGCCCGCACGAACGACGGGTCGAGCTGCGTCGCGCGCACGAGCGCTTCGCGCGCCGCCACCGCGTCCCCGGCGTCCTCGAGCGCCACGCCGAGGTTGTTGTACGCCATGGCGAGACGTGGATCCACGCGGAGCGCGCGGCGATAGCTGTCCGCGGCGCCCGTCACGTCGCCCGCCTGATGCAGCGCGACGCCATGCTCGTTCCAGAGTCGCGCGTCGTCGCCGCGCTCCGCCAGCAGCGCCTCGTAACGCGGCCGCGCGTCCCCGTGCCGTCCCTGCACGAGGTCCAGCTCCGCGAACGCGTGCTGCACCAGCAGCGGATCTTCGCCCTGCGCGGCCGCCCGCTCGAACTCGCGGCGCGCCTCGTTGAAGTAGCCGCGCTGCCGGAACGCGAGCCCGAGCCCGTACCGCGCGAGCGACGCGTTGCCGATCGCGCCGAGCATGGCCGGCGTGTCGAGCAGCGCGCGCGTGATCGGCAGCGCGGGCACACCGCCGCCAGCGGAAACACCGCCTGCGTACGCGCCGGCCGCGGCGCCGTCGAGCGACAGGTCCGCCTGCAGCGCGGCCAGCGCGGGGTCGAGCGCCTGCGCCCGCCGCGACGCCTCGGTCGCGGCATCGTGATAGCCCATGTCGCCGAGCACGAACCCGCGGAGCAGGTGCGCCTCGGCGTTCGCGTCGTCGTGCGTGAGCAGCAGATCGAGCTCGCGCAGCGCCTGCTCGTTCGCGCCGCGATGGTAATGGACTTCGGCCAGTTGGAGACGGGCCGCGATGTCGTCGGCGTTCACCGCGAGCGCGCGTTCGTACCAGCGCTGCGCGCGGCGGAGATCGCCGCCCGCCTGCTCGAGCAGTCCGTATTCGCGGAGCGCGGCCGCGTCGTCCGGATCATCGGCGAGCAGCCGGTCGAGATGCGCGGACGCATCCGCGCCGCGCGCGAGCAGCCGGAAGAGCCGCGCCAGCTCACGGCGCGCGTCACAATCCTCGGCGTCGGCGGCGAGCCGCGCCTCCAGCATCATGATCAGCCGGTCGCAGGCATCGCTCCCCGACGCCGCCACCTCGAGATTGCGGGCCGCCACCTGCATGCGCGGCGCGATCGACAGCGCCCGCAGAAAGGCCTGCACCGCTTCCGCGTGCAGTCCTTTCGAATGGTACAGCACGCCGAGGTTGTTGCACGCGCCCGGATCGGACGCGTCGATCCGGTCGGCGAGCGCCCGCAACAGCGCGACGTTCCGATCGGCGGTCGGCTCGGCAGACATGACCCGTCCGGTGCGGCCCGCCGTCAGGCGAGCCGGAGCGCCCGTAGCATCACCTGCAGCGACGCGGGCTCCGGCAGCAGCAGGAAGAAGCCGCGCAGCGTCTGCCCCAGATCGGTGAGCATGAACTCGCTCTCCACGCACAGCACGCAGTCGGGATCCGACGCGAACTGCGTGTACGCGCTCGTGAGCACGGCGGTGGACATGTCCACCACCAGCGACGGCGGCGACGGCAGCAGCAGCATGCCGAGGAAATCCGACAGCGCGTTCATGTACGCGCCGCTCAGGATGTTGCCGGCCTCCTTGATGGCCGACGTCTCGAGCTCACCCAGCGCGATGGACGACCCCAGGGGACGGCGCAGCATCAGCTCGGCCAGCCGCATCACCATGGGCTTCGGGAACACCAGCAGCGTGCGGCCGCTCAGGTCGCCGAGCATGTGCATCATCACCGCCGCGACCGGCTCCTCCTCCTCGCCGAACTGCGCCGGAATGGCTTCCATCTGCACGATGTTGATCGCGGGCACCTTGATCATGATCGTGCTGCCCGTCATCTGCGACAGCGCCGTGGCCGCGTGCGCGGCGCCGATGTTCGCCGTCTCGCGCAGCGCGTCGAGCTGGATGGACTTGAGGGATGTGATCGCCTCCATGCTGCACTCCGAAGGAAGTCGCCGGCCGCGCCAGGATCAGGCGAAGCTTCCTACATCGACGATGAGCGCCGGGCTCCCGTCACCGAGAATCGTGGCCCCGCTGAACAGCGCCGAGGCCCCCCGCACCGCATCGAACGGCTTGACCACGATATCCTGCTGGCCGAGCAGCGCGTCCACCTTGCAGGCCACCCGCCGTCCGCCCGTGTCCACCACGATGAGCTGCGTGCCGGCGTCGTCTGCCGGCGCTTCCCCGAACACGCGCCGAAGCCGCACGAGCGGGAGCACGTCGTCCCGCATCGACACGGCCTCGCGCCCACGGAGCGTGAGCCGCGACACGTCGTCGAACTCCACCGCCTCCACCACGTGCGCCGCCGGCACCGCGTACGTCCGGTCGGCCACCTGCACGAGCAGCGCACGCACGATCGCGAGCGTGACGGGGAGCCGGAGGGCGAACACGGTGCCGCGTCCCGGCTCGCTCGTCACCTCGATCGCGCCGCCGAGCGCTCGCACGCGGTTCGCCACCACGTCGATTCCCACCCCGCGCCCCGACACCGACGTCACCGCCTGCGCGGTGGAGAAGCCGGGCTGCGCGAGCAGCTTCACGAGGTCGTCGTCCGCGAGCGCCGTCACGTGGCGTTCCACCCGTCCGTCGGCGATGGCCCGGGTGAGCACGCGCGCCCGGTCGATGCCGCGCCCGTCGTCCTCCACCGCGATCACGATCGCGGCCCGGTCGCGCACCGCCCGCAGCACGATGCGCCCCGCCGCCGGCTTCCCGGCCGCCAGGCGCCCTTCCGCCGATTCGATCCCGTGGTCGATCGCGTTGCGCAGCAGGTGCACGATCGGATCGCCGATCGCGTCGAGCATCGAGCGGTCGAGCTCGATGTCGCGCCCTTCCATGGTGAACGTGATCTCCTTGCCGAGCTCGCGCGCCACGTCGCGCACGAGCCGGGGAAACCGGTCGAACACCTGCCCCACGGGCACCATGCGGGCGTGCAGGATCTCGTCCTGCAGCGCGCTCACGAGCCGCGACGTTTCCTGCGCCGCGGCCGCGACCTGCCGGTCGCCCGACGCATCCGCCGCGCGGAGCAGCCGGTCGCGCGTGATCACGAGCTCGCCCACGAGATCGAGCAGCGCGTCCAGCCGGCGGAGATCGATGCGCACGTGCCGCAGCACATCGCGCGTCGCGCGCCGCGCTTCCGGCGCACGCACCGTCACGCGCGTCACGTCGCCCGCGCCCTGCACGGTGGCCGTGATCTCGTCATCCGTGCGCTCGGTGTCGAGCACCACGGTGAACGCGCCGTCGAAGGAGTCCGGGAGCGACTGCAGCGACGGCTCCGTGCCGTGCACCGTGCCGAGTGCTTCGAGACGGTGGAGCACGAGCTGCGCGCGCACCGACTTGAGCGGCGCGTCGGCCGCGAGCGTGACCGCCACCACGCGCGTGCGACGTCCCGCGGAGTTCGTGATCGGAAGATCGGGCGCCGCGTCGAGCAGATACGCCGACGGCGCCTGCAGCAGGAGATCCGACGGCGCGTCGAAGATCAGGTCCGCCGACGCGGTCATGATGTCGAGCGCGGGCACGGCCGCATTCCCCGCGCCCGGCGTGCGCGAACCGCTCTCGCCTCCCCGGGCATCCGCCATCGACGCCAGCCGGTCGAGCAGGGCGGTCGAGACCGGGCGTTCCGCGCCGCCGTCCACCGCGTCGTCCACATGCTGCGCGAGCGCGTCGGCCGCGTCGTAGCAGAGCGCCACCAGCGCCGCATCGGCCGGTTCGGCGGACGCGCGCACTGCCGCGAGCAGCGTTTCACTGGCGTGCGCCAACTGCTCCACGGACGCATAGCCCATCGCGCCCGCCATTCCCTTGATCGTGTGCGTGGCGCGGAACAGCGCGTCCACCGCGGCCTGGGCCTGCGCTCCGTCTCCTTCGGCGAGCGTGGCCAGTGCCTCGTCCATCTCCGAGAGGTGCTCCCGCACCTCCGTGCGGAACAGCTCGGCGTAACGTGCGAGATCCACGGCCGGCGTCCGGTACGTGGAGCGGCTTACGCCGCGAGCACGCGCTGTACCGCTTCGAGCACGCGACTGGGCTGGAACGGCTTCACCACGAAGTCCTTCGCGCCCGCCTGGATCGCCTCGACCACCAGCGCCTGCTGACCCATCGCGCTGCACATGAGAATGCGCGCCGACGGGTCGGCCTTCGTGATCTCGCGCACCGCGTCGATGCCGCCCATGTCGGGCATCACGATGTCCATCGTGACGAGATCGGGCTGCAATTGCCGGTACTTCTCGACCGCCTGCACGCCGGTTTCCGCTTCGCCCACCACCTCGAAGCCCGCCTGCTGCAGAATGTCGCCCACCATCGTGCGCATGAAGATCGCATCGTCGCAGATCAGTACGGTCCGACTCACGGTCCTTCCTCCGAGGAGAGCATCACTTGCGCCAGAAGTGCACCCGGGTCGAGCCGGGTGACGATATCGTCCCCCGCACTCGCGAGACCGCACACGATCCGCGGTCCCGCCCCTTCGTCTCCGCCGATCTCCCCGGATCCCTCGGCCACGTCGTGTCCGGAAGATCCGCGGCCCTGATCGAGCGGCCGTACGTCGTGCACGGCATCGACGGCCACGCCCACTGCGCGACCGCCGTACTCGAGCAGGACGATCGAGGGGGGGACGACGGCACGAGCGCCCGGATCCACCACCCCGCCCTCCTCGAGCCGGAGCGCCTCGGCCAGGTCGAGCACCGTCACGATCATCCCGCGCACGTTCACGAGCCCCCAGGCCACCGCCGGCGCCCCCGGGATGGTCGTGATCGCCCGCGGACGGATCACCTCGCGCACCGCGTCCACGGGCAGCGCGCAGAGGCGCGGCCCCGCCTGCACGACGAGCACGCGCGGGCGCTCGTCCTGGAGGTCGTCAGGGGTCGTCGGGACCGGCGTGGAAGAAGCCAAGGGCGTCGAGGGGATCGGGGTGGTCGTCGAGTTCCGGCATCCGCGCCACGGCGAGCAGCGACCGGCGGAGGTCGTCCGGCAACGGACTGCGGAGCTCCAGCACCGCCCCCGTTACCGGGTGCGGCAGCCGGAGCCACGCCGCGTGCAGGAAGTGCCGCTTCGGCGGCAGCGCCGCCAGCCGGCGCCCCCCGCCGCCTCCATAAATATCGTCACCGACCACCGGATGCCCGAGCGACGCCAGATGCACGCGAATCTGGTGCGTGCGCCCGGTATGGAGGTGCGCCCGCACGAGATCCACGCTGTCGAACCGGGCCACCCGCACGAACGTCGTGCGCGCGGCCTTCCCCGACGGGACGATCGCCATGCGCTGTCGGTCGCGCGGATCGCGCGCCAGCGGGGCATCCACCCGGGTGCGCTCCTCGGACAGGTGCCCCCAGCAGAGCGCCGCGTAGCGCCGCCGGATCTGCCGCGCGGCCAGCGCCGCGCTCAGCCGCCGGTGCGCTCCCTCCGTCTTGGCCACCACCAGCAGCCCCGACGTCTCCTTGTCGAGTCGGTGCACGAGTCCGGGCCGCTCCTCGCCGCTGCCGGCGGCCAGCGGGGCCCCGCGCCCCAGGAGCGCATTCACCAGCGTGCCGCTCCAGTTCCCCGGCGCCGGATGCACCACCATGCCGGCCGCCTTGTCCACCACGAGCAGCGCGTCGTCCTCGTACACGACCGTGAGCGGAATCGCTTCCGGGACGACCTCGCGGCCGGGCGGCGGCGGGATCACGATCGTCACCGTGTCGTGCGCGGCCGTGCGATAGCTCGCCTTCTCCGCCGCGCCGTTCACCGTCACGTGGCCGCCGGCGATGAGCGTGGCCGCCTGCGTACGGGAGAGATCGGCCGCGCTTGCCACGAACAGGTCGAGCCGCGCGCCGGCCCGTGCTCCCACCACGTGCGTGTGACGCGCCGCCTCGGCGGGAACGTCACGCCCCTCGCTCGTCACGTGACCGGGCGACGGGCCGGGTCGACGCGCGCCCGTTCCACCTGCCAGAGCGCGAGGATGAGACAGCACGCGCCCACCGTGACGCCCGCGTCGGCCACGTTGAACGTCCAGAACCGCACGTCGCCCACGCCGATGTCGATGAAGTCCACGACGCCGTGCGCGTGCCGCAGCCGGTCGAAGAAATTGCCGAGCGCCCCGCCGATCACGATCGGCACGCCCACGGACGCGATCCACGACTCGGCCACCAGCTCGCGCGTGGTGTGCAGCAGGAAGCCGATGATGACCAGCGACAGGATGCCGAAGAACCAGCGCGATCCGCTCCCCACCGACATGCCGAACGCCGCGCCGGGGTTGTACGACAGCGTGAAGCGCACCACGTCGCCGATCACCTCGTGCGGCACGTGCCGCGGCACGAGCGCGCGCGCCGCCCAGGCCTTGGTGGCCACGTCGAGCGCGAAGACGACGAGGAGGAGCCCCCAGAAGCCGGCGCCGCCGAGGGGAAGCGGAGCGCGCGCGGGCCGGGACATCACGCCTTCGGCGCCGCAGACACCGTCGCATCCGCGGTGCCCGGGTCCTCGTTCCACAGCACCCACGCGAGCAGGAACGCGCCCGTGCTCACTGCCATGTCGGCGATGTTGAACGTGGGCCAGCGCGACGCGCCGATCCCCACGTCGATGAAGTCCACCACGCCGTAGGCGTGCCGCACCCGGTCGATGAGATTGCCGAGCGCGCCGGACGACACGAGCGCGATGGCGAGCGTGCGCGGCACGTCGCCGGCCGCCGTCTGCCGGTACATGCGCCACAGGATCGCGAGCGCCGCGATGCTGAGCGTGAGGAAGATCCAGCGCGAGTACTGGCCGAGGTACAGCCCGAACGCCGCGCCCGGGTTGTACACGAGCGTCCAGCGCAGCACCTCGCCCAGCACGGGGCGCGGCACGCCGCTCGGCGAGAGCGTCGCCACGGCGATGGCCTTCGTGATCAGATCCGACACGACCACGAACAGCATCACCGGCCAGTAGATCAGGGCGTTCATGTCACCCCTTCTTGGCGTCTTCTTCGCGCTGCTTGCATTCGATGCAGAAGCGCGCGTGCGGCAGTGCATCGAGCCGCTCGAAGGCGATGTCCTGGCCGCACTGGTGGCACTTGCCGAACGTTTCCGGCGAGCGGTACAGCCGGCGCAGCGCCTGGTCGATGTGCCAGAGGAACCGCCCCTCCTGGCTCGCGAACAGGAACGCCTTCTCCCGCTCCATGGCATCGGTGCCCTGATCCGCCATGTGGAACGAGTAGGCCGCGGTATCGCTGCTGTCGCTCTCCGCATTGGGACCGAAGGCTTCGCCGTGATGGCCGAGTTCCTTCAGCACGCGCCGGCGCTCTTCGAGCAGACGCTGTTCGAAGTGGGCGAGTTGCTTCTTGGGCATGGACTTGGGCTTCTTGGGCGCATTCGAGCCAACCATCAGGTTCCATCCTTCCTGAGCGCGAGCCGCACGACGCGTCCATCGACGTCGCCGTCCTGCTTCGCGGACCATGTGTCGTCGTCCGTCCCCTCATGGAACGGCGAGCCGGCATCCAACCCCACGATGACCTGCGTCGCCAGCACTTCGCCGGCGATGTGTGTGGTATACTCGCGAGTGGCGGCAAGGATCTCCTCATCCCCTCCGACCGCGAGGCCGATCCGGTCACTCACCGCCAGCCCGGCGTCGCGCCTGAGACGCTGCACCCGGCTGACGATCTCGCGCGAAAGCCCTTCGGCCCGGAGCGCGGGAGTGATCGCGGGGTCGAGCGCGACCCCGTACCCTTCGTTTTCCTGCACCACCGCGGCACCCGCCGCCCGCCGGATGATCGTCACATCCTCCGGCGTGATCGGACGCGGCTCGTCCTGCACCAGCACGGTCACCTCGCCGCCGGCGGCCAGCGTGCGCCGCGCCGCCTCGTCGAGCGTGCCCACCGCCGCGGCCACCTGCGGCGTGATCGCGCCGAACTTCTTTCCCAGCACGCGGAAGTTCGGCTTCGCCTCGAGCGACACGAGTGCGTCGGTGCTGGTCACGAACTCCACCTGCTTCACGTTGAGCTCCGTGGCGAGCAGCGGCGCCAGCGCCTCCAGCCGCGACGCATCGCCCGGCACCACGCACTGGAGGAGCGGGAGCGGCTGCCGCACGCGCACGTCGGCCACGTCGCGCGCCGCATGACCCAGGCCGGCGAGCATGCGGATGGCCGCCATGTCGGCCTCGAGCGTGTCGTCGATCACGGCTTCGGTGCGCACGTACGGCGCCAGATGCACCGACGTGCCCGTGAGCGCGCGGTGCAGCCAGTCGCTGATGAACGGCGCGAACGGCGCGAGCAGCCGCGCGGTCACCGCGAGCACCTCGTGCAGCGTGGCGAACGCCGCGCGGTTGTCCGCGCCCTCCACCTCGTAGAAGCGCGCCCGCGAAAGCCGCACGTACCAGCGCGACACGTCGTCGTCCACGAACTGCATCACCTGCCGCACCGCGTTCGTGGCGTCGTACGCCGTGAGCAGCGCATCCGTCTCCGCCTCCACGCGCGCGAGCCGCGACAGGATCCACCGGTCGAGCTCGGGCCGTTCATGCACCGGCGGATCGTCCGGCGACGGCGCCCAGCCGAAGTTCGCGTACTGCGCGAAGATCCCGCCGTACACGTTCCGCAGCGTGACCAGGAACCGCCCCGCCGTTTCGCGGATCGCCTCCTCGTCGAAGCGCCGCGGCGTCCACACCTGGCTCGATGCCACGAGGAAGAGACGCACCGCGTCGGCGCCGTGCCGCTCCAGCACCTGCCACGGATCCACCACGTTGCCGCGGCTCTTCGACATCTTCTGCCCGTTCGCGTCGAGCACGAGGTCGTTCACCACCACGGCCTTGTACGGCGCCGCGCCGTTCGCGTTGTTCGGCAGCGCATCACCGAGTCCGGTGGCGATCGCGAGCAGCGAGTAGAACCACCCGCGTGTCTGATCCACCCCTTCCGCGATGAAGTCGGCCGGATACTGCGCCGCCACCACGTCCCGGTGCTCGAACGGATAGTGCCACTGCGCGAACGGCATCGACCCGGAGTCGAACCACGTGTCGATCACCTCCGGCACGCGGCGCATCGTGCCCGTGCCGCTCGGCGCGGGCCACGTATACGTGTCCACGTGCGGCTTGTGCGGATCGAAGTCGTCCGGGAGCGGCTTCCCCACGCGCTCGGCGAGCTGCGCGAAGCTGCCGATCACCTCGTATTCCGACGGATCCGCGTCGTTCACCCACACCGGGAGCGGCGTGCCCCAATACCGGTCGCGCGAGATCGCCCAGTCCACGTTGTTCGACAGCCACTCGCCGAACCGTCCCGATCCGATCTCCGGCGGATTCCAGTTCACCTCGGCGTTCCGCGCCAGCATCGCGTCGCGCACGGCCGTGGTGCGAATGAACCAGCTCCCGCGCGCGTAGTAGAGCAGCGGCGTGTCGCAGCGCCAGCAGTGCGGATACGCATGCACGAACTTCTGCGCCTTCCAGAGCACGCCGCGGCGGTCGAGCTCTTCCACGATGAGCGGATCGGCATCCTTCACGAACCGTCCCGCCACGAGCGGCGTTCCCTCCGCGAACTCGCCGCGCGCCGTGACCGGCTGCACGAACGCGAGTCCGTACCGCTGCCCGGCCGCGTAGTCGTCGGCGCCGAACGCCGGCGCCATGTGCACCACGCCGCTGCCGTCCTCGGCCGTGACGAAGTCGCCGGCCACGATGAGCTCGTGCTCTCCTTCTTCCGGATACGGCACCCAGTCGAGCGGGCGCGTGTAGCGCCGCCCCACGAGGTCGGCGCCCGTGTGCGTGGCCGTCACGTCCCACCGGTCGGCCCAGTCCGCGCCCAGCACCGCCGGCACGCGTGCTTCCGCCAGGATGATCGTCCAGTCGGGCGCGCTCTTCTTGCGGAGCTCCGCGTACGCGAGCGTGGGATGCACCGCGAGCGCCGTGTTCGACACCAGCGTCCATGGCGTGGTGGTCCATACCAGGATCCGCCGGCGAAGCGTCTCGCCCGCCGCCGGCACGAGGTCGAGCGCCACGTACACGCTCGGATCCTCCACGTCCTGATATCCCTGCGCCACTTCGTGGCTCGACAGCGCCGTGCCGCACCGCGCGCAGTACGGCAGGATCTTGTGTCCCTTCACCAGCAGCGACTTCTCATGCAGCGTGGACAGCGCCCACCACACCGATTCCACGTAGTCGTTGTGATACGTGACGTACGGCGTGTCGTAGTCGAGCCAGTAGCCGATGCGTTCCGACAGCGACTCCCAGTCGCCGCGATACTTCCACACGTTCTCGCGGCAGCGGCGGTTGAACTCCGCAACGCCGGTCTCCTCGATGAGCTGCTTGCCGCCGAGCTTCGCGACCTCCTCCGGCGCCACCCCTTCGCGCGCCGCCTTCTCGCGCTGCAGCTCCTTCTCCACCTCGATTTCCACCGGCAGCCCGTGCGTATCCCAGCCGGCCTTCCGCGGTACGAAATGGCCGCGCATGGCGCGGTGACGGCAGAACAGATCCTTGATCGTGCGCGCGAACACGTGATGGATGCCGGGGCGCCCGTTGGCCGTGGGCGGCCCTTCGAAGAACACGAACGGCGGCGCGCCGGCACGCGCGGACTGCACGGCCTCGAACAGCCCCTCCTCGCGCCAGGTGGCGAGCAGCGTCTGTTCGAGTTCGTGGGGCCGCTGTCCGTCCACGGGCAGCGGGAACCGCGTGGCCGTTCCGCTGCTCACAGACGCTCCACCACGCCGCGTACCACCCGCGTGAGCCGCGGCTCCGCTTCCCGCGCCACGCGCAGGATGTCGTCGAGATTCGTGGGCTCGAGCGCGTCCGGCAGGCACAGATCGGTGATGATCGACAGGCCGAGCACGCGCATGCCGCCGTGCCGCGCCACGATCACCTCGGGCACGGTGCTCATGCCCACCACGTCGGCGCCGATGGTGCGCAGGAACCGGTACTCCGCGCGCGTTTCGAGATTGGGCCCCGCCACGGCCACGTACACACCCTCACGCAGCGTGATCCCCGCGTCGGCCGCCACGCGGCGCGCGAGCGTGCGGAGCGCCGCGTCGTACGGCACCGACATGTCGGGAAAGCGTGGGCCGAGCGTTTCGTCGTTCGGCCCGATGAGCGGATTGTCGCCGAGCAGGTTGATGTGATCGGCGATGAGCATGAGATCGCCCGCTTCCCAGAGCGGGTGCATGCCGCCGCACGCGTTCGACACCACGAGCGTCTCCGCGCCGAGCGCGCGCAGCACGCGCACGGGGAACGTGACCTGCTGCAGCGAATACCCTTCGTAGCGGTGGAACCGCCCCTGCATGGCCATCACGGTCTTGCCGCCGAGCGTGCCGCACAGCAGCCGCCCCCGGTGCGACTCCACCGTGGACAGCGGAAAGTTGGGGAGCTCCTCGTATCCGATCGACGCTTCCACCTCGATCTCGCCGGCGAGGCCGCCGAGCCCGGTGCCGAGGATGATGGCCACGTCGATGGGACGCGCGAACCGCTGCCGCACCGCGTGCGCCGCGGCTTCGATGCGTTCGTTCGCGTGCAGGCCGAGCGCGGGGTGGGCCAGCCCCACCGCCGTGTGCTCCTGCGTGTACTGCAACTGCGGAAACCCGTGCGGCATGGTCATGACGGCTCCTCGTCACCCAGCGCGTCGAGCCACGACGGCGTGGGCATGGATGGGCGAACGGGGGGCGCGTCGTCTCCCGTCACGGGAAGTACACGCGGCGGGCCGGATGCGGCCACATCCAGACGGAATCCGATGCGGTCGTCGTCCTCCGGACTCGGCGCGGACGCGGTCGCCGGTCGCTCGGCCGCTCGTTCCACAGGCGGCTTCCCGCCCTCACGCTCAACGGCCGACGCAGCGCCAGCCGGCGAAGCGCCGCCTCCCGCCGCTCCCACCACCGGCGGCGCGGCGCTCTCCGCCGCGGCGATCTCCGTGGCCTGCCGCTCCACCAGCGTGCGCATCTGCGCCAGAAACGCCTTGCGCGTCCGCCAGAGCCGCTGCAGCTCCTCTTCGGCGCGGCGCACTTCGCCCTGCACCGCGCCCACGGTCCGTTCCGCTTCGGTCTGCGCCTCGCGCAGGATGAGCTGCGCCTCGCGCTCCGCCTGCACGCGGATGTCGCCGCGCAACTGCTGCGCCGACACCAGCGCCTCGTTGAGCGCCTTGTCACGATCACGAAACACGCGGAGCTGCTCCAGGAAGTTGGCGACCTTCGTCTCCAGTTCCTGATTCGTGCGCGCCATGCGCTCGAGCTCCTCCGCCACCTGGTCGCGGAACTCGTCCACCCGGGCGCGGTCGTAGCCGCGCAGGGCATTGCCGAAATCCCAGCGCCGCGCGTCGAGCGCGGTCAGCCGAAAACGATCGTCGGTCATGCGGTGCTCCGATGCCGGAGAAGAAAATCGCGTGTCATGATCAGCCGTCGCGGGCGCCGAACAGGATCGTGCCGAGCCGCACGTGCGTCGCGCCTTCCTCGACGGCGACCTCGAAGTCACCCGACATCCCCATCGACAGCAGCGCGGCCGGATGATCCGCCTGCCTGAGCACATCCAGACACCCGCGCGCGCCCGCGAACACGCGGCGCAGCACCGGCTCCGGCGCGTCGAACGGCGCCATCGTCATCACGCCGCGCACGCGGAGCGCGCCGAACGCGCGCAGCCGCTCCGCGAACGGTGCGACGTCCGCCACCGGCACGCCGAACTTGCTCGCCTCGCCGCTCACGTTCACCTGCACGAGCACGTCGCACGGGCGTCCGGCCTGCTGCGCCGCCGCGTCGAGCGCCGCCGCGAGCCGGTCGGAATCGAGCGCATGCACGAGATCGAACGTCACCGCGGCCGCGGCCTTGTTGCGCTGCACGTGACCGATGAGGTGCCAGCGGAGCGGCAGCGCCGCGAGCGCGGCGCGCTTGCCTTCGGCCTCCTGCACGCGGTTCTCGCCCACGTCGCGGAGCCCGGCCTCGCACGCCGCGCACACCGTGTCCGCGTCGTACGTCTTGGTGACCGCGATCAGCGTGACGTCCTGGCCATGCCCGCCGCGTGCACGCGCCGCGTCGATGCGCGCGCGCACGTCACGCACGCGATGTGCGAGCGTTTCGGCGAGCGAACCATAGGGAAGCGGCAAGGCAGGAGCAGCGGTCACGGGACGAAGAAGCGGACGCGAAACCGGAGGCCGGATGAAACGGGACGCCCGGCGCACGGCGGGACGAACGGCGAGCAGACCGACGGACGAATGGCGACGAATGGCAAATGAGCGGACGCCCCGGAACACGCAGCGACGCGCAAAACGCGCCCCGAAAAGGCCCAACATGTAAAGTTAGAACCGGGCCGACAGAGGGACAAGTGACGCCTCGTGTCCGCCGTGCGCTCCTCAGAGCTGCATGACGGCGTACTCCGCCGTGGCGCGCGGCTCCCGGCCGGCCAGCAGGTCGCGCACCTGCAGCGGCGTGAGATGCTGGCGGAGGCTTCCGTTCTGGGCCACGCTGATCGACGCCCGCTCCTCGCTCACCACCACCACCACCGCGTCCGACTCCTCGCTCAGCCCGAGCGCGGCCCGGTGCCGCGTGCCCAGCGACCGGTCGAGCCCCGCCGTCTGCGACAGCGGCAGGATGCAGCTCGCCCCGATGATCGTGTCGCCGCGGATCAGCACCGCGCCGTCGTGGAGCGGCGAATACGGCGTGAAGATCGTCGTGAGCAGATCGGCCGACACCTTGGCGTCGAGCGCCGTGCCGCTCTCCACGTAGTCGCCGATCGGCATTTCGCGCTCCAGCACGATGATCGCCCCCACGCCGGAGCGCGACAGCCGCTCCACCGCGTCCACGATCTCGTCGAGCACTTCCCCGCCCTCCAGCCGGCGGAACACCCGCGCCATGCGCGCCGGCCCGAGGTGCGCGAGCGCGGCCCGGAGCTCAGGCTGGAAGATCACCAGCATCGCGAACGCGCCGTACGTGAACACCACCCCGAGCAGGTAGGTGATCATCGACAGCTTGAGCATCCAGGCCAGCGCGTACGTGGCCGCCAGCACCACGATCCCGCCCAGCATCTGCAGCGCCCGCGTCCCCTGGATGAGCAGGAGCACGCGATAGAACAGCACGGCCACCACCACGATCTCGAGGAGATCGCGCCAGCTCACACGCAGCGCCTGCAGCAGGGCGAAATCGGACACGACGATACGCGGCGCTCCCCTGGGTCAGGCGGGGGACGGTTCCGGACCGCCGAGCAGCGGCGGCGGCACGGGACGCGCGGGCGCCGGAGCCGGCGCGGCAGGCGGCAGCTTCGACACGGGCCCCGGCTCCGGACGGCGCGGCGGCAGCGTGCCGCCGTCGCGCAGGATCGCGAAGTCGTCGCGCGTGAGCGTCTCCCGCTCGAGCAGGTTCTCCGCCATCGCGTAGAGCAGCTCCTTGTGCTCCGTGAGCACCGCGCGCGCCCGCGCGTACGCTTCGTTGATCACCCGCGAGACTTCGGCGTCCACGAGCTGCGCCGTCTTCTCCGACACCTCGCGGCGGCTCTGCAGCTCGCGCCCGAGGAACACCTCGTGCTCGTTGTCGCCCACGAGAATGGGACCGATCGCGTCGCTGAGCCCCCACTGTGACACGTAGCGGCGCGCCAGCGACGTGGCCTGCTGGATGTCACTCGACGCGCCGGTCGTCACCCGGTCGCGGCCGAACACGAGCTCCTCGGCCACGCGCCCGCCGTACGCCATCACCAGCCGCGCCTCGAGCTGCTCGCGCGTGACCGACACGCGGTCGTCCTCGGGCAGCGTGAACGCCACGCCGAGCGCGCGGCCGCGCGGCACGATCGTGACCTTGTGGAGCGGATCGTTCCCCTTCACCATCATCGCGCACACCGCGTGGCCGGCCTCGTGGAACGCCGTGAGACGGCGCTCCTCCTCGCGCATCACGAGCGACTTCCGCTCGGCGCCGAGCATGACCTTGTCCTTGGCCTCCTCGAGGTCGCTCATGAAGATCTTCTCGTGTCCCTTGCGCGCCGCGAGCAGCGCGCCTTCGTTCACGAGATTCGCGAGATCGGCGCCCGCCATGCCCGGCGTGCCGCGCGCCAGCGACGTGATCTCCACGTCGTCGGCGATCGGCTTGTTGCGCAGGTGCACCTTGAGGATGCCTTCGCGGCCGCGGAGATCCGGCGCGTCCACCACGATCTGCCGGTCGAAGCGCCCCGGGCGCAGCAGCGCCGGATCGAGCACGTCGGGGCGGTTGGTGGCCGCGAT
>CAZUKU010000010.1:0-128046 GCA_964621045.1 uncultured Gemmatimonas sp. | reverse complement strand
CATGTTCCCCTCCAAGGGAGAGTATGGCCCCACACACAGAAATCCGTACAGGCCCAGTCGCGAGGGTGCCTGGAACAGCGGTGCCAGCCCACAAGGCAGGAGTATCAGGCACCCTCGGGACTCGTGGCTACCGACCCGCCGCTTGCGACCTCGTACGGCCGATCCCGCTCCCTCGACGACACTGGGCAAGCAACGCCCCCCGGCAACCGTCCCCCATCCCCCCGTGTCACAGGAGCATGTCCCGTCTCCCATCCCTCCTCGCGCTCCTCTGCGCCGCGGCGCCACTGGCCGCCCAGCCCGCCACGCATCGGTTCACCACGCCCGACGCCACGTTCGCCGAGCCATTCACGGTCGTGACCGGCATCCGCGAGCTCCGTGACGGCCGCGTCCTCGTGAGCGACGGCCGCGACCGCACGCTGCAACTGCTCGACTTCCGCACCGGTTCGGCAACGGCGGTAGGACGTACGGGCGCGGGTCCCGGCGAGTGGGGCGTCCCCTCGCGCCTGCACGCCATGCCGGGCGACTCCACGCTCATGTCCGATTTTGCGAACGGCCGCTTCCTCATCCTCCTCCCCGACGGCCGTGTCGGTCCCACGTTCCGCCTCGACGAAGCATCCCCCGCATCGCTCGGCGGGCTGCTCGGCGTGGATGCGGCCGGCCGCCTCATCATGGAGCGTCCGCGCGTGGACCGGACCAACCCCATGGGCGGGTCGATCGGCATCGTGGACGTGCTGCGCTACGACCGGCGCACGTCGCGCACCGACACGCTCGGTCAGCGTGCGGAGCCCAGGGGTGAACGTGCCGGCGCGCGTTCACTGCCGGGCGGCATGCTGCAGGCGTTCACGAATCTTCCGCTCGCCGCGCGCGACGTGGCCGTGGTCACGACCGATGGCCGGCTCGCGATCGCGCGGACGTCTCCGTACGCGGTGGAATCGATCGGCGCCGACGGCCGCCGCGCGATGGGTCCGCCCGCGACACCCAGCGCAGTGCGCGTGACCGACGCCGAGAAGGAGGCCTTCGTGCGCAGCCAGATACGCCCGGGGAACATCGTGGTCTCGGGGGGAGGGACGGCCGCGCCCCGCACCAGCGGAAGCGGGAGTGGCGGCGGCCTGGCCATCGCGGGCAATGCCGAGGTGGCGGGTGCGCTCGGGGATCCGGACATGACCTGGCCCGCGGTCAAGCCGCCGTTTCTCGCCAACGGGGCGATCGCGGGGCCGAACGGGCAGGTGTGGGTGCTCCGCTCGCGCGCGCACGACGATCCCGTGTCCGTATTCGACGTGTTCGACGGAGCGGGACGCGTGACGATGCGCGTGTCGCTGCCCCCGCGCACCCGGCTCGCCGGATTCGGGAACGGCGTGGCGTATCTCGTGCGCACGGACGACGACGACCTGCAGCACCTGGAGCGGCACCGGATGCCGTAGGCGCCATGAACCCCGCGGGGCCGGCCTGCCCGCCGCTCGCTCTTGTGCGCGGGACCGGTCGTGGGTAGGATAATCCACGGTTCTTTCGTGGATTATCCACGCCTCACCCGAAGATCGTATGTCTTCCCCGTCCTCTCCCGCGGTTTCCGATGTCCTCCCGCGCGCGATGGGACCGATCTTTCGCGAAGCCATGCAGTCCGTCCGCGTGCTCGTGGTGACCGGGCCGCGGCAAGCCGGCAAGAGCACGTTCGTCCGCACGGACCCCGCTGCCGCCGGCCTGCCGTATCGCACCCTCGACGACCCCGATACGCTCGTCCGGGCACGCACCGACCCGGGGGCCTTCGTCGCCGACGGGCCTGCCATCATCGACGAGGTGCAGCGGGTTCCCGACCTTCTCCTCGCCGTCAAGGCAGCCGTCGATGCCCGGCGGCCACGACGCACCGGGCAGTTCGTGCTCACCGGATCGGCGAACATTCTCGGTATGCGCAGCATTGCCGATTCGCTGGCCGGCCGCGCCCTCTATCTCCGGCTCTGGCCCATGACACGCCGCGAGCGCCTCGGCTTCGGATCCGCGGGGATCTGGGACGCGTTCTTCGACGAGCAGCCGGCCAACTGGCCGGATCTGGTTCGCGCGCAGTCCACCCCGTTCGAACCGTGGGAGGACGCGGTGCGACGCGGCGGTTTCCCGGAACCCGCCTACGAAATCGCGAACGATACGGCGCGGGAGCTCTGGTTCCGGGGATACATCGCCACCTATCTCACGCGGGACCTTCGGGATCTGCGGGCGGTCGAGCGTCTGGTGGATGTCGAGCGCCTGATGCGGGCCGCCGCGCTGCGTATCGGGAACCTGCTGAACCAGACCGAGCTGGGACGCGACACCCGCATCCCGGTGACGACGGTCCACGAATACCTGGGTCTGCTGGAGCTGTCGTACCAGTGCGTCCGGCTCGAGGCGTATGCGGTCAACCGGACGAAACGGCTCATCAAGACTCCCAAGCTCTACTGGAACGATGCGGCGCTCGCGCTGCGGCTGGGCGGGGGCGCTCCGACCGGCGCGCATCTGGAGAACCTGGTGCTGACGGACCTGCTGGCCTGGCGTGACAGCCGGATGGAGGAAGCCGGTGTGTACTACTGGCGGACCACCACCGCGAAGGAGGTCGACTTCGTGATCGAATACGGCGGGCGTCTGCTCGCGATCGAGGTCAAGGCCACGACGCGCCCCGGTCCTCGCGACGCCGAGGGATTGCGCCTGTTCTGTGACGAACACGCGCCGGAGGCGGTCGGAGGGCTGCTGCTCCATGGGGGAGACGAGGTGTTCTGGCTGCGGGATCGCGTCCTGGCCGCCCCGTGGTGGATGGTTCTCTAGGGCTGCGCCTCGCGCCGCCAAGGCGGCCTGTGCCACGCGTGCCAGCCGCATCTCCCGTCTCACGGAAGCATGCCGCTCCATCCGGGATTAAAGAAGGGCCGATTAGGATACAGCGATTCCGACGGGTGAAATCAGATTCTTTCATTCTGATCCCTTTTGTCATTCGTTACGCACTACCCTTCGTCCAAGGAAGCTGAACGCGGAGCTGCAATCCTCGTATCGTCTCACCAGCTCGATCAGCTTGCGAAGCTTGCCGATGACGTGGCGATCATGCGTCGCGGGCACATCGTCCGCCTCTCGTTTCGATTCCGCGAGATACTACGGGTCCTTGCCGTCGATAGATTGATTCGCATGCGCACTTCGTGGAGTTGTCTGGGGTTCGCGTTGACTGTGCTGGTCGCGCTGCCGTTCCTGGCGACCGGAACGGTTCACGCCCAGGCGCTCCGCGGCACGGTGCGCGACACTGACGGCCGGCCGCTCGCGGAGGCGGACGTGATCGTGCCTACGGGCGGCGGGCAGCGGGTGCGCACCGACTCGACCGGTGCATTCGTGATCCGGGGACTCCGCCCCGGGCGGCATCGCCTGCAGGTGCGCAAGATCCAGTACCGGTTCTACGAGTCCGAGTTCGTGATCCGCAGCAGCAGCGTGGAGGTGAGCGTCGTGCTCACCAGGCTGCAGCCGCTGCTCGACACGGTGCGTGCCCGGGTGGACCAGAACACATGTGACCCGTCGTCACTCGACGGCTTCGAATGCCGCCGGCTTGCAGGGGTGGGCTACTTCCGCGATGCCGGCGAGATCCGTTCGCTGCGCCCGGAACACTGGGCGGACATGTTCGACGGCATGCCCGGCATTCAGCGGGTCATGGTGCCCGGACCGTATGGCTACGAATGGCGCATCATGCCGCAGGCGAGCCGCTGCCTGGTGGAGTTGTGGAACGGCCAACTGCCCATGCAACTCGCCGCACCGGAGCTCGGCGGGTTCCCCCCGGACAGGATGTGGCGCCCGAACGATGTGGTGGCGATCGAGTTCTACGATCGACAGTGGAAGATTCCCGCGCGGTATCATGCATACGTGCAGCCGCCCTGTGATCAGCTCGTGATCTACTGGCTGCGCGGGGCGATGCGACAGGCGCCTTCCCGGTGAGTGGGCTACGAATCCCACTCCTTCACCCGGAACGGCAGGCGAGCGGATTCGGTCGCATAGGCACGACGCAGAATGGCGCGCAGCGCCGGGCTCGTGCTCATGGTCTGGTAGAGCGCGGTCTGGGCGGAGGTAAAGGCTGCGGGAGCGTAGCCGGCCTCCTCGACCGCTGTGCGGAAGGACGTCTTCGCCCGGGCAAAGTCCGCATCCAGGGTGCGTGCCGATGGCGATGCCGAATCCGCATCGAAGATGGCCGGTGCGAGACCCCAGAAAACGAAAGCCTCCACGAGAGGACGGCGGGCAGTGCCCAGATCCTGGATGCCGTTGATGCCCGCGCACCGGTAGAAGGCAATGGATCGTTCGCCCATCTGCACGGCGTGAAAGAACCGGCCGGCGATCGTGAGCACCTCCGCTTCACTGGCTGTCTCAGGGGCGAGTGACGCGGAAATCTCCACGGCGATCGAAGCCTGGAGCATGTGACGCAAGTCCGATCGTTCAGGACTTTGCGCCATGCAAGGAGATGCCGCCGCGGCGAGCATTCCCGCAATCCGGCAGTAGCGTATCCGCATCGGATATCCTTCGTGTGGAACGGTTGAGAAGGGCGGTACGACGATCTGATCGTGATCACGGATGGACACCGCCCCACCGGAAAGGGTTGCCGACCGCAGTTGCGCCTGAACGTTTTCGGCTTATATTTGGTTCCCGTGTCTTCCTCCTCGCACGACCTCTCCAAGCTGCGCATCGATCGCAGCGCCCCGCCACCCGCGCGTTCCCGCCTCTGGCTCTGGATTCCGCTGGCCGTCGTCCTCGTGATCGCCGCGTTCGTCACCCGCACGTTCGTCATGCGGGCCGTGCCCGTGCAGGTCGTGGTCGCGACGCCGCTCGATCCGCAGGGAGGCGGAGAAATCCGCACGGGCGCCACGGCCGTGACCGCGAACGGCTACGTCGTCGCGCGCACGCGGGCGGCGGTGTCGGCCAAGATTCCGGGCCGCCTGGAATCGCTCGCGGTGGACGAAGGCTCCTACGTGCGACAGGGCACGGTGATCGCGCGGCTCGAAAACGCCGATTACGCGGCCTCCGTGCAGGAGATTCGCGCGGGCATCGCGAGCGCCGAAGCGCAGCGCGTCGAGGCGGAAGCCGACCGGGATGAGACGCGCCGCGCGTTCGAACGGCTGCAGCGCATCCGTACGGAACGCCCGGAGTTCATGTCCGTGCAGGAGCTCGAGGCCGCGGAGAGCCGGGCCGCACAGGCCGCGGCGCGGGTGAACTCCGCGGCCGCGCGCGTGGAGGCGTCGCGGGCATCGCTCCGCTTCGCCGAAGCCATGCTCGAGAACACGGTCATCCGCGCCCCGTTCACCGGCACGGTGCTCCGCAAGGAAGCGGAAGTGGGCGAGGTCGTCGCCCCGTCCGTGGGCGGCGGGCTCACGCGCGGCGCCGTGGTCACCATGGCCGATCTCTCCACGCTCGAAGTGGAAGTCGACGTGAACGAGGCGTACATCGGGCGCGTGCAGCACGAGCAGGACGCGCGCATCACGCTCGACGCCTATCCGGACACGAACTTCCGCGGCGTGGTGCGGCAGGTGGTGCCCACGGCCGACCGGCAGCGGGCCACGGTGCAGGTGAAGGTGTCGATCACCGATCGCGATCCGCGCATCCTGCCCGAGATGGGCGCGCGCGTGGATTTCCTCGCGCCGGCGGTGACGGCCTCCGCGCCGGAAACCGGTACGCCATCCACCGGGAGCGCGCGCTTCCGGCTCCCCGCCGCCGCGGTGCGCACGGCCGGCGGCACGTCCATCGTCTGGCTGGTGCGGGGCGGCCGCCTCGAATCGCGTGAAGTCGACGCCGGCCCCGCGAGCGCCGGTTTCCGCGAGATCCGGCGCGGGCTCGTCGGCGGCGAGCAGGTGCTCGTGGGCGGCGTGGAGAATCCCGCCGCCGGCATGCGCGTGCAGGTGCCGTCGCCGTAGGCAATCGTTCGTCCTCAACGTCAACCCGAGAGTTTCCGATGGCCCTGGTGGAGATCCGAGACGTATCGAAGAGTTTCCAGCGCGACGCCGAGCGCGTGGAGGTGTTCAGCGGGCTGACGATGGACATCGAGCAGGGCACGTTCACGGCGCTCATGGGCCCGTCGGGGTCCGGCAAGTCCACACTGCTCAATCTCGTGGCCGGTCTCGACCGGCCCACGGCGGGACGCGTGCTCGTGGGCGGCGCCGACGTGAGCGCGATGAACGCGGCCCGGCTCGCCGAATGGCGCGCCGAGCACGTGGGGTTCGTGTTCCAGTCGTTCAACCTGCTGCCCGTGCTCTCGGCGTTCCAGAACGTGGAGCTGCCGCTCCTGCTCACGCGCCTCTCCAAATCCGACCGGGACGCGCGCGTGCGCATCGCGCTCGGCGTGGTGGGGCTCGAGGACCGGATGGACCACTATCCGCGCCAGCTTTCGGGCGGCCAGGAGCAGCGCGTCGCGATCGCGCGTGCCATCGTGGCCGACCCCACGCTCGTGCTGCTCGACGAACCCACGGGGCAGCTCGACGCGAAGAGCTCCGAGGAAGTGCTCACGCTGCTCGGCCGGCTCAACGCGGAGTTCGGCAAGACGATCGTGATGGTGACGCACGATGCGAACGCGGCCGAGCATGCCACGCGCACGCTGCACCTCGAGAAGGGGACGTTCGTGGAGCAGACGGAGGTCGCCCCATGAAGTTCTTCCCGCTCCTCCGCGCCAATCTCGGCCGGCATCGGTGGCGGACGATTCTCACCATCGCGAGCGTCGCGCTCGCGCTCTTCCTGTTCGCCTCGCTCCGCACGGTGCTCACCACGCTCGACTCCGCGGCGCAGTTCGGGAGCGCGCGCCGGCTCGTGACCACCAACTCCACCGGCTTCGTCTTTCCGCTGCCCATCGCGTACGCCAGCCGTCTCGCCGCGGTGGAAGGCGTGCAGGGCGTGACGTGGGCCAACTGGTTCGGCGGCCAGTACGGCGACGGCAAGCGCTTCTTCGCCAACTTCGCCGTGGATGGCGAGAGCTACCTGGCGCTCTACCCCGAGATGTCGGTCCCCGACGACCAGAAGACGGCCTTCCTGCAGGACAGGGGCGGCGCGCTCGTGGGCGCGCGGCTGCTCGACATCTTCGGCTGGCGCGTCGGGCAGAACGTCACGCTGCGGGGCACGATCTTCCCCGGTGACTGGCCGTTCACCATCCGCGGGGTCTACACGCCCACCGATCCGGCCATCGGCGACGACGCGATGATGTTCCACTGGGAGTATCTCGACGAACGCACCGATCGCCAGGGGCTGGCGGGGTGGTACATCCTCGAGATCGACCGGGCGGAGAACGCGGCCAATATCGCGAAGGCGGTGGACGACCTCTTCCGGAACTCGCCGTCCCCCACCAAGACGGGCACGGAGCAGGCGTTCAACGCCAGCTTCGCCACCATGTTCGGCAACATCAGCCTGCTGCTCAACTCCATCGGCACGGCCGTGGTGTTCGCGATCCTGCTCGTGACCGCGAACGCGATGATGATGAGCACGCGCGAGCGCGGACGCGAGTTCGCGGTGCTCAAGACCGTGGGCTTCACCGACCGGCGGCTGTTCCTGCTCGTGCTCGCCGAGGCCGGCGGCATCACGCTGCTCGGCGCGCTCGTGGGGCTTGGCGGGGCGAAGCTGCTGTACCGGGTGACGAACTTCAACGCGGGCGGATTCCTGCCCGGCTTCGACGTGACCGTGTCCACCCTCGCGATCGGCACCGGCATCGCGCTGCTCCTGATGCTCGCGAGCGGCATCGTACCGGCCGTGCGCGCGGCCCGGCTCCCCGTGGTCACCGCTCTCCGGAACGTGGAATGAGGACGCGCGCATGAAGATCCCGATCGCCTACAATCTCCGGAACCTGCGCGGCCGGCCCGTGTCCACGGCCTTCACCGCGCTCGGCATCGGCATGGTGGTGGCCGTGTTCGTGGCCATGCTGGCGCTCGCGAACGGCTTCGCCACGGCACTCACCTCCACCGGCTCGGAGCGCAACGTGCTCGTGCTGCGCGCGGGCGCCGATTCCGAGATGTCGAGCAGCATCGATCGCGCCGCGGCCAGCATCCTGTCGTCCTCGCCGCACGTGGCGCGCGATGCGAGCGGCGTGCCGCTGGCGAGCCCCGAAGTGTACGTGGTGATCCCGCTCGGCCGCATCGCGGATACCACGCAGCTCGCGAACGTGGTGCTGCGCGGCGTGAGCGACCAGGTGTGGAACGTGCGCGAGAACGTGCGCGTGGAAGCCGGCCGCCGTCCCGAACCCGGGCGGAACGAGGTGTGCATCGGCACCAAGCTCGTGGGACGGTTCCCGCGCACCGAGCTCGGCGGCACCATCGCGTTCGCCGCGCGCGAATGGAACGTGGTCTGCCACTTCTCCGCGGCGGGCTCGTCGTTCGAATCGGAGATGTGGGGGCTCAACGAGCAGGTGATGCCCGTGATGCGCGGCGAGGTGTTCCAGTCGCTCACCTTCCGGCTCGTCGATCCGGCCGCGTTCGAGGAAGCGAAGCGTTCCCTGGAGGACGACCGGCGCCTCACGGTGAACGTGCACCGCGAAGTGGAGTTCTACGCGCAGCAGTCGCAGATGCTCGGCACGGTGCTCCGCATCCTCGCCGTGATGATCACGTCCATCATGGCCGTGGGCGCGGTGTTCGGCGCCGTGAACACGATGTACGCCGCGGTCGCGTCGCGGAGCTCCGAGATCGCGGTGCTGCTCACGCTCGGCTTCCAGCCGCGGAGCATCATGGCGAGTTTCCTCGCGGAATCCACGCTCATCGCGCTCGTGGGCGGGCTGATCGGATGCCTGATCGCGCTGCCCGTGAACGGCGCGGTGGCCAGCACCACGAACTGGGCGAGCTTCAGCGAGGTCGCGTTCGCGTTCCGCATCACGCCCGGGCTGCTGCTCGCCGGCGTGCTCTTCGCGGTGCTGATGGGGATGGTGGGCGGGTTCTTCCCCGCGCGGCGGGCGTCGCGGCTGCAGGTGGTGGAGGCGATCCGGCGGTAGGCCGATGAGGAATCGACGGGGCGGCCGGGCCCGTGGAGACCCGCGGGCTCGGCTGTGCATCCTCTGTACGTCTCGGCCGTCGGATGCGTAATTTACACGGATGGGTGCCGGCTTCGGCTGCAGGCCGTGGCATCGCCAAGAACATCCCCGAGGAGACACACAGTGCTGTCAGCGGTTGAACGGGACCGGTTGCAGGTATCACGAACTACCGAAGCGACCAGGAAGTCGCAGTTCGGTCAGTTCCTGACGCCCGCGAGCACGGCATCGTTCATGGCCGGTCTCTTTCCGGCTGCCGACGGCGACTGCCGCATGCTCGATGCCGGAGCCGGTATCGGATCGCTGTCCGCGGCATTTCTGGACCGATGGCGCCTCGGGGAGTTCGGCTTCCGGCACGTGACGCTGGATGCGTTCGAGATCGACGACGCCCTGCATCCGTACCTGAAGACGACGCTGGCGAAGTACGACTCCGGAAATCGCTTCGTGGCGACGATTCGGGACGCCGACTTCATCCACGCCGCCGTCGATCTGCTTTCCGGAGATCTGTTCGCGGAATCACTCCCGGCCTACACGCATGCGATCCTCAACCCGCCGTACAGGAAGATCCGGAGTGATTCGGCGCATCGAGCGGCCCTGCGGCGTGTCGGTATCGAGACGGTCAACCTGTATTCGGCCTTCGTGGCACTGGCAGTCGCACTGGCGGCTCCAGGAGGGCAGATCGTGGCGATCATCCCGCGCAGTTTCTGCAACGGTCCGTATTATCGACCGTTCCGCGATTTCATTCTCGACCGTGCCGCCATCCGGCACCTGCATCTGTTCGACTCCCGCAATCAGGCTTTCCGGGATGATGACGTTCTCCAGGAGAATGTCATCATCCGTCTCGAACGGGGAGCACGACAGGGAACGGTGACGGTGTCCACGTCGACGGATGACGGGTTTGCCGATCTCGCGAAGCATGAATACCCGTTCGATCGAATCGTATTCCCGGACGATTCCGGGCGATTCATCCATGTGCCGACCTCCCCGGAGCTGAGCGCTCTCGAGCTGTCCGATGCGGTCCGTTGTTCATTGGAGGATCTCGGTCTGATGGTGTCGACCGGGCCCGTTGTCGATTTCCGGTTGAAGGCGCATCTCCGTGACATGCCGGGTCCGGGCACGATCCCGTTGCTCTACCCCGGTCATTTCAACAGCACGGGCATGGCGTGGCCCATCGACGGCATGAAGAAACCCAATGCCATCGAGCGAAACGCCGAGACGGAGAAGTGGCTCTATCCGAACGGGTACTATTGTGTCGTTCGACGGTTTTCCTCCAAGGAGGAACGCCGTCGGATCATGGCCGGTGTGGTCGACCCTGACCGGTTCGAAGACGTTCCCGTTCTGGGATTCGAGAATCACCTGAACGTGTTCCATGTGAACAAGGGTGGCCTGCCTCCAACGCTTGCTCACGGACTGGCCGTGTTTCTCAACACGACGGCGGTTGACGAAAGCTTCCGGCGTTTCAACGGCCATACGCAGGTCAACGCCACCGACCTCAAGCTGCTCAAGTATCCGAGTCGTGAGAAGCTGATGGCACTGGGCGCCTGGGCTCTTCACGAAGGAGCGCTGACGCAGGAGAAGATCGACGACCGCTTCGGTACCCTGGCCGCATGACGGCTCGTGGCAAGCGACGCCAGCTCGAGGCGGCCCGTCAGGTACTGCTTTCCCTCGGACTGCCCCGCGCACAGCAGAACGAACGCTCCGCGCTCTGCCTGCTGGCCCTGCTGAACCTCACACCGGACAAGGCGTGGGCCGATGCGGAGGATCCGCTCGTCGGCATCACGCCCATCATGGACTGGGCGCGGAAGCACTACCGCAAGACGTACGCGCCGAATACCCGCGAAACGGTACGCCGCCAGACCATGCATCAGTTCTGCGAGGCGGGTATTGCGCGATACAACCCGGACAAACTCGATCGTCCGGTGAACAGCCCCAAGGCGGTGTATCAGATCGAACCGGCTGCGCTGGCTCTGCTGCGGACCTTCGACACGCCGGGCTGGCACGATGCGCTGACGGCATATCTGACGCAGCGAGATACTCTGGTGGCCCGCTACTCCCGGGAGCGCGAGCAGCGCCGCGTTCCGGTGGAGATTGCACCGGGCAAGAACCTCACCCTCAGCCCCGGTGAGCACAGCGAACTGATCCGGACCATCATCGAGGACTTCGCTCCGCGTTTCGCACCGGGCAGCACGCTGATCTACGCCGGCGACACGGGCGACAAGTGGGGATACTTCGACGCGGCCCTGCTGGCCCGGCTGGGCGTCGATGTGGACTCGCATGGCAAGATGCCGGATGTGGTGCTGCACTTTCTCGACCGGAACTGGCTGCTGCTGATCGAGTCGGTAACCAGTCACGGACCTGTCGACGGGAAGCGGCACGACGAACTGGCCCGCCTTTTCGCGGGTGCGACGGCCGGCCTGGTCTATGTGACCGCGTTTCCGGACCGGGCTACGATGGCGCGCTATCTTGGCGACATCGCCTGGGAAACCGAAGTGTGGGTAGCAGATGCGCCGTCCCATCTGATCCACTTCAACGGCGTTCGTTTCCTGGGACCATACGACACGCCCTGAGTGGGTGGTGGAAGCGATCCGGCGGTAGGCCACTACCGCCGGATCGCCGCCCGGCTGGTTGATCAGCCGGGCGGCCCGAACGTCACGCTGCCCGTGTAGTCCACCATCCACTGCTTGCCGAACCGGTCGATGCAGCTTCCGTAGAGCTCCGACCATTCCACCCGGCTCAGAGGCATCTCGACCGTGCCGCCGTCCGACAGCCCGTCGAAGAGCCGCCGCGCCTCGTCGGCGTTCTCGGCGCTGAGCGTCACGTAGATGTCGTTGCCGCGCGTGAGTGACTGACCGCGCGCTCCGATGGAATCCGTGCCCATGAGGACGCATCCCTCGCCGAGGGGAAGCGAGATGTGCGCGATCTTGTCGAGGTCGCTCCCCCGGGCGCCCATCCCGTCCTCCTTGAAGTCCCGGAAGCGGACGACCTGGAGAAACTCCCCGCCGAACACGGAGCGGTAGAAGTGGAAGGCTTCCTCCGTGTTGCCGGGGAAGTTGAAGTAGATGTTGACGGATTGCATGAGACACTCCGTGGAAGGCAGAGAGAGTGAGCCGAGATGCTCACCGAATGGTCGAACGGGGCGGGATGGAATCGACAGAATCGGGCTTGCAGAATGCTGCTCCCTGAGTGCTCTTGACGTCTATATATCTAATCGATATATATCGATCAATCCTATCAGGAGCATCAGTGAGCCAGACGAAATTCGCCATCCTCGGGATGCTGACCCTCGGTCCGATGACCGGATACGACCTGAAGAAAATGAGCGAGCAGAGCCTCGTGCATTTCTGGCAGGAGAGCTACGGGAACATGTATCCGCAGCTTGCGGCCCTGGAAAAGGACGGGCTCGTCTCGGCGCGCCGAGAGCAGCGAGCGGGTCGCCCGGACGCCATCGTCTACACACTCACCGACCGGGGGCGGGAGGAGGTGGCCGCCTGGCTGGAGCGGCCGGCCGCGCCGGAACGGCGCCGGAGCGAACTGCTCCTCAAGGTCTTCTTCGGAGCGCAGGTTCCGATCGAGCAGACCATCCGGCAGGTCGCCGCGCATCGCGAGGAGCAGGAAGCCGTGCGTGCCATGTACGCGGCGATCGAGCAGCGGATACGGGAGGAGAAGCGGGAAACGGCAAGCGCCCCGTTCCGGCTGATGACGCTGCGACGCGGCCAGCTCCTGACCGAAGCACGCCTGCGCTGGTGTGAAGAGTCCCTCGAAGTGCTGGCCGCCATGCAACAGCAACAGCACGCGGGCGCGTGCTGACGACCACTCCCGGAGACGACGCGATGCGTTGCGATTCGAACACCCTTCCGATGCGTGTCTGTGCGGCCGCGATCCTGCTGGTCGCGCTCGGGGGCGCGAGCGCGCCTCGATCAGCGAACGCGCAGGTCACCGCCACGCCGCCCCGACCGGCAGCGGCGCAGCCAGCGGCGCAGCAGCAGCCCGGCGATCTCCGTCTGCGTGCGTCGAAGGCCGCGCAGCCGTCCCGCACCCCGTCGGCCGCGCAGGCACGCGAGGCCTTCTGGGAGGCGTTCTACGCCGAACGCTACGATGCCATTCCCGGCGTCATCCGGCAGTTGACCGCCGCCTATCTCGAGAACCCGCGCGCGCCCGAAGTCGCGCTGCTCCTCGCGCACACGCATCTCTGGAAGGTTGCGGAACGCAGCCGGGAAACCACGCGCGATCCCACGGTGACCGACCACCTCGTGCTCGCCGAGCACTACTTCGAGGAGGCGTACCGGCTGCATCCCGACGATCATCGCATCATCGGCTGGCTCGGCAGCGTGCGCCTGCCGCTGGGCGCGATCCGACAGGATGAGGCGCTCGCCGGAGAAGGCGCGCGCCTCCTGGAGGAGGGAGTGCATCGGTATCCGGCGTTCAACCTCTTCACGTCGGCCTTCGTGCGGAGCAGCCTGCCGGCCAGTGATCCACGGTTCCGGGACGCCATGCAACAGCTCTGGCGGAACATCGACACGTGCAGCGGGACGCGGGCCGACAGCAGCCGGACGGCGGAGGTCTACGAACTGGCCCGGCGCGCCGATCCCGCCTGCGCCAACTCCGACAAGGCGCCGCACAACTTCGAGGGCTTCGTGCTCAACCTCGGGGACATGCTGGTGAAGGCCGGCCAGCCGGACAGCGCGATCGCGGTGTATGCCAGGGCGCGACTGGCTCCCACCTACGCGGCGTGGCCGTATCGCGAGGTGCTGGAAGCGCGCATCCGGAACGCGCGCGAGACGGCCGGGCGGGTGCAGCGCGGGGAACCGGCGCCGATGATGTCGGGCTCGGCGTACTCGTGCGCGGGGTGTCACGCGCGCAGGTGACGCAGGGGTGACATGACGGTGACGCGGAGGCGTGGCCGGAATTTGCTCCGCGGGGATCACCGGCGTAGGCTCAGGCATGTCGACTCGTCGCACGTTTCTCAAGGACACCGCGCTGCTGGGCGCCATGTCACTCGCCTCTCCGTCGCCCGCTTCCGCGTCCGCATCGCCTCTCGAGGCGGACAGCGCCTCCCATCTGCCACCGCTCGCCGCGCCGGCCGGCCCGCCGTCGCAGGTGGCGCGCGACGAGGCCTACTGGCGGGAGGTCGCTGCCCGGTACCGGGTGAAGAGCGATGTCACGAATCTCGAGGCCGGTTTCTTCGGCATGATGGCCGTTCCGGTGCTCGAGGCCTATCACCGGCACATCGATCGCGCGAACCGCGACAGCTCCTGGTTCGCGCGGCGTGAATACCCCGCACTCGCGCAGCAGGCCCGCGAACGCGTGGCGGCGTTCATCGGCGCGAAGCCCGCCGAGATCGCGTTCTCGCGCAACGCGACCGAAGCGCTGCAGGCGCTCATCGGCCAGTACAAGGGCCTCGGCGCCGGCGACACGGTCATGTACGCCGACCTCGACTACAACGCCATGCAGTGGGCCATGAACGCCCTGGCGGAACGCCGAGGCGCGGCCGTGATCACGCTCGACATCCCCGAGCCGGCATCGCACGACGCCGTGGTCGCGGCGTACGCCCGCGCCCTCGACGCGCATCCGAAGACGAAGCTGCTGCTCCTCACGCACTGCAACAACAAGACGGGACTGCTGCACCCGGTGCGTGACATCATCGCCCTGGCCCGTCCGCGCGGGATCGATGTGGTGGTGGACGCCGCGCACTCGTTCGGCCAGGTGCCGCTCGCCATCGCGGATCTCGACGCCGACTTCGTGGGGCTCAACCTGCACAAGTGGATCGGCGCACCGGTGGGCGCGGGCGTGATGTACATCCGCGAAGACCGGCTCGACGCGATCGATCGCGCGCACGCCGATCAGAGCGCACCCCTCACGAGCATCGACAGCCGGCTGCACACGGGCACGACGCACTTCGCCACGGTGATGACGGTGCCCGACGCGCTCGACTTCCAGGCCACGATCGGCATGGAGCACAAGGCGGCGCGTCTGCGCTACCTGCGCGACCGCTGGGTGAGTGCCGTGCGGAACGTGCCGGGCGTGGATATCCTGACGCCGGACGATCCCGCGCTCGTGGGGGCGATCACGGGGTTCCGGCTGCACGGCCGCGGCGACCGCGCGGCCAACGGCGCGATCGCCCGCACGCTGCACGACGAGTTCGGGATCTTCACGGTGGTACGGAGCGGTCTCGCGAAGGGCGACTGCGTGCGCGTGACGCCGGCGCTCTACAACAGCGCCGCGGACGCGGACCGGCTGGCCGAGGCGATCACGGCCATCGCGGGTCGGGGGTAGTTCAGCAACCGCAACCGCAACGGAATCCACAGATGACGCAGATGAACGCAGATGGGGACGGTGGATGGTGCAGATGAAGTTCAGAGAGGGGATCATTTTGTTGTTCATCTCTAAAATCATCTGCGTCATTCGCTGTTCATCTGCGTCATCTGTGGATTCGGTTGCAGTTGCTGTTGCGGTTGCCTGCGGCGGACGGCAACCTTTTCCGGCCCCGCACTGACCCATCAGGACGAAGCGCGTCAGCCGGGGACGGAATGCCCCGGATCGGCGACGAACCGTTCCTCGATACCCTGAGTCGCATGCGACATCGGCCGATGACATCGCGGTGGAGGCCCTTGCTGCTGGCCGCCGGCATCATTCCATGCGCCGCGGCGGGCAGCGCCTTCGTTCCGCACCGCGCCGAGGCGCAATCGCCGGTGGTGATCCGGTCCACCGAACCTCCCGCGTGGGGCGCATCCGTCCGGCTCGTTCGGGAGGTACACATCGGCGTGCTCGATGGCGATCCGGACTACGAGCTCGGCCGGGTGCGCAACGTGGCGATCGGACAGAACGGTCGCATCATCGTGGCGGATGACGCGGCATCGGCGCTTCGCATGTACGACGCGAACGGCAAGTTCGTGCGGCTGATCGGAGGCCGGGGTGAAGGGCCGGGCGAATACCGTTCCCTGGGCGGTGTGCGCACGCTGCCGGACGGACGCATCGCGCTCTGGGACAACCGTCTCCGGCGACTCACCACCTGGACCGCGACCGGGAACTACATCAACAGCGTCACCCTGACGGACGCGGGCGGCCTCTTTGCGGCGGATCTCTTCCACATCGATCACGAGGGAGTGGCCTACGTGCAGGCGATGGTCGGACGAACGGGGGTGCGCGGCGAGTGGCGCATGGGCTGGGTGCGCGCGTCACTGGCGGGCCGGATCCTGGATACTCTCGCCATCCCGGTGGATCCGAACCCCGAGCCGTCGTTTTCCCTCTCGTCCCCCTCGGGCTACGATCGGCCGTTCACGCGGGAGCTCGTCTCCACGATGACGTCACGTGGCGCCCTGCTCGTGGGCGACAACCGTACGTACGGGTTCGAGCTCCGGCGCGCCGGTGCGCCCACGGTTCGCATCGAACGTGGGTGGACACCGGTGGCGCTGCAGCGCGACGAACGCGTGGAGTGGGAGGCGTGGGCGCGCATGTTCGAGCGACGGGCAGCGGCGTCCCCGCCGGCAGCGCCCGGTGTCACCGTGATCGGCGCGCCGCCGAGCACGGTCCGGTATGCCATTCCGCGGGCGAAGCCGCCGTTCAGCGAACTGCGCAGTGATGCCGAGGAGCGCATCTGGGTACGCCGGTACGTGACGGCGGTATCGCGTCCGGGCCCCGAGCGGGCGCCGGGTGACGAGCGGCCGCGGCGCGTGTGGCGGGAGCCGACCACCTACGACGTGTTCGAACGGAGCGGCCGGTTCCTGGGTACGGTGACGCTGCCGTGGAATACACGGTTCGAGGACGCCGCGGGCATGCACGTGTGGCTCACCGGCACGGGGGAGCAGGGGGAGGATTTCGTGGGGCGGTATCGGCTCGTCACGCGTTGAGGCCCGACGCCCGTTACCTTCCCGGATATCCTGCCTCGCTCCGGACCATTCGTCCCCCGCGCCCATGATCTCCCTTCGCAACATCGAAAAGTCCGTTCCCGCCGCCGGCGGCCGGCACTACCTGCTGCGCCGCATCACGCTCGATATCGCGCGCGGCGAGTTCGTGACCATCATGGGACCGTCCGGCGCGGGAAAAACGACGCTGCTGACCGTGCTCGGCATGCTCGACGGCGACTGGACCGGCGAGTACATGCTCGGCGACCATCCGGTGCACCGGCTCGACAACCGCAAGCGGCTCGCGCTCCACAAGGAGCTCATCGGTTTCGTCTTCCAGCAGTATCATCTCCTCAACGACCTCACGGTCGCCGAGAATCTCGACATCCCGCTGTCGTACCGGAACATCAAGTCGTCGGAGCGGGCCGCGATCGTGGCCGATACGCTCGACCGGTTCGGCATGGTCGCGAAGAAGGATCTCTTCCCGTCGCAGCTCTCGGGCGGCCAGCAGCAGCTCGTGGGCGTGGCGCGGGCGGTGATCCATCAGCCGGCGCTCCTGCTCGCCGACGAGCCCACCGGCAATCTGCATACGTCGCAGGGACGCGAGATCATGGAGCTCTTCACGCGCATCAATGCCGCCGGCACCACCATCGTGCAGGTCACGCACTCGGAGGAGAACGCGACCTACGGCAACCGGATCATCCGGCTGCGGGACGGGTGGCTGGAGTAGCGGACCTGCGGACTCAGCGTGGCCCGGGGAGTTTGCCGAACTGCTTCATCGCCTCCACGATCGCCCCATCGAGTCGCGCCGCGACCTGATAGCGTCCCGGGCTTCCCCATTTCACGCCGGCAATCACCGACACCAGCAGGGGACGGAGATACGCGTCGGCATCGGCACCCGTCGCCACGGGCAGTCCCTGCTGGGCAGCGAACGCGCGAAACGACGCGAGGGCGGCATCCGGCAAGGTGTGCGCCTGCACGAAGGCGTCGAGCGTGCCAAGGGCGGCGCCCTGTTCCGTGATGTATCCACCGGCCCATGTCAGCGGCAGCTCCGCTTCGTTCACGCGGGCAAGCCATGCCGGTGCCTGGGCGGAAAGCGGCATATGCACGTCGGGATAGATACCACCGCCGCCATGGAGCGTGCGACCACTCTTCGTCTGGCAGGTGGGACGGTCGATCGTATCCCGGTCGGCACGCGCGGCGCGGTAGTACTCGCGGCTCGTCAGATCCCGGTACTCCCGCTGCACCACCCGTCCGCATGGCGTCCGGATTCGTCCCACCACGAGCACGATCACGGAACCATCCGACAACGGAAATCCCTGTGTCATGAGCGACTTCCCGAAACTCGGCTGTCCGACCACGACCGCGCGGTCGTGATCCTGCAGCGCGCCCGCGACGAGCTCGGAGGCACTCGCGGTGCCTTCGTCGATCATCACGACGAGCGGGTACTGGCGTTCATTCCGCCAGAACGAACGTTTCACCCGTCCCGTATCCACCGCGGAGGCACGGCGCCCCTCGGACGTGTACACGATCGTGCCCGCCGGCAGGAACTCGCCCGCAACCGCCGCCGCCTCGGCCACACCGCCACCGCCATTGCCGCGGAGATCGAGTACCAGGCGACGCATCCCGTCCTTTTCGAGCCGCTCGATCGCGGCGCGCAGATCGGACGCGACCTTGTCTCCCGTGAAGGTGGTGATCCGGACATACCCCGTCTCGGGATCGAGCATCAGCGCGGCGGGGACTGCGCTCTCCTCGCTGAACCGCTCACGCTTCACCGTGCGTGAGAGCGTGAGATAGCTTCCGTCGCTTCGCCGCCGTTCCAGGGTGAGTGCGGCGGTGCTCCCCCGGGGACCGGAGAGGAGGATCTCCAGTTCGAGCGCGCTCTCGGCACGCATCGGTGCACCGTCGACGGCGATCAGTTCGTCGCCCGGAAGAATGTCCTGCCGGCTGGCCTGCGTGCCCGCGGCGACCGCCGCCACGATGGCGGCGCCGCGCGTGAAGCGGAACTCGAGGGGTACCGGGTACAACTTCCCCGCGCGCAGCTCTTCTTCCTTGCCGGGCACGAGTCGCACGGCCGGGATCACGTACGAGTGCGGATCCGCGGCCTGCACCATCGCCTGGATCGCGGCCATGAAGAGCCGATGCGTATCGAGCGAGTCGGGATGATTGACGCGAATCTGATTGAAGACCTGGCTGAAGAGCTGCAGATCCTCCGCCGGGGTTCGCGGCCGGGTGACCGGTGCGCCCTGGGCGACGAGCTCTCCCGCGGGGAGCCAGCACGCCGCCAGAGTCACCGCGCACCGGAAGAGAAGGGACGCCCGAGGCCCGCGCTTCACTGATCGAATGCGCCACCCAGCGCGGCGAGGGCCTGAGTCGCCTGGGCACGCTGCGGATCCCGGCGAGATGCCAGGCTCATGAATCGCGTGTAGCTCGCCTTCGCGCCGGCCGTGTCTCCGGTTTTCTGAAGCGCCTGTGCGAGGGCGAAATGCGGTGCGGCGTAGTACGGTTCGAGTTCGATGGCCTTCTTGAGCGGCGCGATCGCGTCCGCGTGACTGCCGGTGGCAACCAGGGTGCTGCCGTACAGGTAGTGCACCCACGGCTCGTCGGTCGCGAGCTCCGCGGCGAGTCCGAGCTCGCTGGTCGCGGTCACGGTATCCCGCTCGCTCAGCGCGAGCTGTCCGAGTTCGATGTGCGCCGTGAAGTAGGAGAGATCTTCCGTCATCGCACGCCCGAACGCGGCCTTCGCGGAGTCCGTCTGCCCGAGCTTGAGATGGAGAAGCCCGATGCCGTGCTCGGCGATCGCCTTGGAATCGTAGAACACGACCTTCTCCTTCTTGTCCTCATCCTGCTTCCGCAGTTCCACCAGCGCCCGCGTGAGCTCCTCGAGCGCGGGCCCGGCCAGTCCCTGCATGTAGAGGACGCGCGCCTTGTCGAACCGGAGATATCCCGAGGCCTTGGACTTGCGGATGGCGTCGTCGTACTCGACCAGCGCCTGCGCCATGCGTCCCTGGCTGTAGTACAGCCAGGCGCGCGTGGCCGGTCCGATGGCCTCGAGGTTGTCCGTGATGTAGTGATCGATATCCGCCTGTGATGCGCCGCCCGCATCGGCACGGATCATGTTGCGATAGTACGCGATGAGGAAGGACCGGTCGAAGCGCCGATACAGGAACGGATCGAGCCGGTCGGCCCGCATGCGCAGCGAGTCGAGCGCCTTGAGCTCCTTGTTGTCCTTGGCGCGGCGCCCTCCCTCGAAATACAGCTTGACGAGCGCGGGCTTGCGCATGAGCAGCGCGATGGCTCGGCCGTACAATGCGTCCGATGATCCCGGATCGAGGCGCGCCGCCCAGTAGAATGCGGCGGCGGCGGTTTCCGGAGAGCTCTCGATCTGTCGCGTGCCCAGGGCGAGGTAGGCCGACGCATCGTTCGTATCCGCCTCCGCCGGCAGCTTGGGGCGCTTGGCGTCAGGTCCGAGGCGCTGCGCCTCGGCAGTGCTCACGATCAGCAGGAGACACGGCACGGCCCGAATGAGGGCACGAAGGGAAAAATGCATGCGGTCCTCGCAGAAGGCGCTTCCGAAGCGCGGTGATGCGACGAATCTCGGCCGAGGCGGGTCGAGGGTCAAGTGGAATCGCTTCCTCTGCATTCGCTGTGGAAACCGGCCGACGCTGGCATGAGAGGGTGCGCCGCGCCATACTCCGGAGATCCGCCGCGAGGAGATCGATCCGTCTCCCGTGCATGATCCCGCCCATCCGAATCCGAGGCGATCGCCAATGACTGTCCGCGTACCGCGCATCCTCCGGCTCGTTTACGGCGCCGCCGCGCTGGCCCTCGTTGCCGCGACCACGGCACAGGCCCAGGGCAACCCGCCGCTGCCGGAATCGGTGGACGAGTTCGTCCATCAGATCGAAACCCGCGATCCGGTGAAGTTCCTCATGGACCGGAACAAGCCGCTCAAGCTTACCAATCCGCAGCGCGACAGCCTGAAGCAGCTCGGGCAGACGCTCAAGCGCCTGCGTGCGCCGGTCATCAGTCGCCTGCCCAAGGGCCCCGCTGGCATGCCGGTGCGGATGGCAACGCTGTCGGGAGGCGACCGGACGATGGTGGATTCCCTCGTGCAGCTGAACGCCGGTTTCCGGGAATCCGCCTGGGCGCAGCTCGATGAAACCCAGCGCGCGCAGGCCGACGAACTGCACGCGAAGTGGTCCCCGCCGAAGTGGAACCCGCCGCGCAGGGCCGAGCTCAAGGTCACGGGAGTGTCGGGACGGCCGTAACGCCGCCCGACACGACGAGTCCCCTACTCCCCCTCGTCCCGCAGCGCGACCGCCGGGCTTACCTGCGTGGCCCGGCGCGCCGGCAGGAAACTCGCGCCGAGCGCCACGAGCACGAACAGCGTGATCATGAGCGCGAACGTGGCCGGATCGTTGGGTGACACGTCCACGAGCAGCGTGCCCAGCAGCCGCGTGGCCCAGAAGCCGGCCACCAGCCCCGCCACCAGTCCGAGGCCGGTGAGCATCATGCCCTGGCGCAGCACGAGCAGGAGCACGCTCTGCGCGTCGGCGCCCAGCGCCATGCGCACGCCGAACTCGCCGGTGCGCTGCCGCACCGTGAAGGAGAGCACGCCGTAGATGCCGACCGCCGCGAGCACGAGCGCGATCACGCCGAACACGAGAATCAGCACCAGCGCGAAGCGGGTGCCCGTCATGGCCTGATCCACCCGCTCGGTCATGGTGCGCACGTCCGCCATGGGAAGCTGCGTGTCCATCTCGCCAAGGTGCGCCCGGATCGGCGGCACGAGACCGGCCGGGTCCAGCGTGGTGCGCACGATCCAGTGGAGATCGCCCGTGGTGCCCATGTACGTGTTGGTGAGAAACACGGTCTCCGGCCCTTCGGCGCCGAGCCCTGCGCTGCGCTGGTGCTCCACCACGCCGATGACCTGCACGAACTGCGGCTCGAGCGTGGTGGCCCGCACGAGCATGCGTTCGCCGATCGCGCTCCGGCCGGGCCAGAGGATGCGGGCGAGCTTCTGGTCGATCACCACGAACTGCGTGCTGTCGCGGAAGTCCGCTTCCTCGAACATGCGCCCTTCGATCAGCCGCGTGCCCATGGTTTCGAAGTAGCCGGGCTGCACGGTGCGGTAGTCCGCCTGTCCGTACAGTGATTCGTCGCCCAGCGCCGCCGGCGGACCGTAGCGGCCGCCGAACTGCGTTTCGAGGAGCGGAATGGGTGTGGCCGCGCTCACGTGCGTAACGCCGGGAATCGTTTTCAGCCGGTCCTCGAACTCGCGGAAGAAGACGAGCTTCTGCGGATCGGGATAGCGGTTGCCGGGAAGCGAGAGACTGAAGGTCAGCACGCCCTCCGGCCGGTAGCCGAGGTCCACGCGCTGCAGCGCGGCGAAGCTCCGCACCATGAGTCCGGCGCCGATCATGAGCATGACCGACAGCGCGACCTGCGTGACCACGAGCGTGTTGCGGAAGAGCTTCTGTCCGCGATTGCCGGCGGAGCGTCCGCGATCCTTGAGGAGCTGCGAGAACGTGGGACGCGACGCCTGGAGCGCGGGCACGAGGCCGAACAGGAAGGCCGACACCACGGCCGCGAGCACCGTGAAGAGGAGCACGCCGCCGTCGATGCCGATCGTATCGAGACGCGGGAGATTGGCGGGACGGAGCGCGACCAGCAGCCGGATGCCGCCTACCGCGAGCACGAGCCCCAGCGCCGCGCCGGCGAAGGCGATGACCGCGCTCTCCACCATCAACTGCCGGATGAGCCGGCTGCGCGCGCCGCCGAGCGCGGTGCGAATGGCGAACTCCCGCTCCCGCGCGGAGGCGCGTGCGAGGAAGAGATTGGAGACGTTGGCGCAGGCGATCAGGAGCACGAAGCCCACCGCGCCGAAGAGCGGCCAGACGATGGGGCGCACGTCCGCCGTGAGATCCTCGATCATGGGAAAGACGTCGAGCCGGAAGCCGGCGGTGCGGCGCACGGGTTCGTCGTCGGCCAGCCGTTCGGAGAGGCGGCTCACGTCGGCGCGCGCGGCCTCGATCGTGACGTCCGGCTTCATGCGTCCCACCACGCGCCAGATCACGTTCCGGCGCGCGGGCCAGGCGGGCACGTTGATGCGGAGCGCGGTCCAGACGTCGACGTGCGTGGCGAGCCCGCTGCCGGCGCCGAAGTGAATCGCGAGATCGGCCGGCATCACGCCGATGACTTCGGCGGTGTTGCCGTTGATCTGGAGCGTGCGGCCCACCACGTCGGTGGCGCCGCCGAAACGCCGCTGCCAGAGTCCGTGACTGATGAGCACGGTCTGCGCCGGCGCGGTGGCCGGGTTCACGTCGGGTCCGAAGGGATCGTCCTCCTCCTCCGTGAAGCCGCGCCCGAGGATGGGCTGCACGCCGAGCAGGTCGAGGAAGTTGGCCGTGATGCCGGCTGCGTCGATCCGCTCGGGGAGATCGTTGTCACTGGTGAGCGACTGCTGGAAGGTGGTGATGCCGGCGAAGCCGGTGAACTGCGTGGTCTGCGTGCGCAGATCCTCGAGGTCGGGCGGCGACATGGGAAACTTGGGACGGTCGCGCGCCACGAGATTGCTCCACACCACCACGAGCTCCTCGGGGCGCTCGTAGGGCAGGTCCTTGAGCAGGACCGCGCGGACCACGCTGTAGATCGACGTGTTGGCGCCGATGGCGAGCCCGATCGTGAGCACGGCGATGAGCGTGAACGCCGGCTGCCGGCCGAGTGTGCGGATGGCGAAGCGGATGTCCTGGAGCCAGCGGTCCATGCGGGGGCCTCGGGAGGGGATACGGATTGGACCCGTGAAGCGGAGGGAGCGTTGCGGCGATCGCCGATGGCCGCAACGTACGTTCAGCTACGGCGTGCGTGCGGTCATTGCTGTGCCGCGCCGGGCACCTCGCGCCGCCGGGCCACGTCGCCGTCCGGGATCACCACCGCGACCCACGAGGCGGTGCGGGACACCGGCGTGCCCCGCCATTCGATGGTGACGGGGGCGTCCGGCCGCAGCGTCACCGTGCGCGCGGGATTCCGAACGGCGAGGTTGTCGGTGCGGAGCGCGAACGTATGCACGCCGCTGCCGGAGGCCGTGACGCGGACCGTCACTTCGCCGTTTGCGGCCACGCGGGATGTCACGTCGTACCGCCCCGCGGACGGCGCGGAGGGCGACACCGGCTGCGCCAGCAGGTCTTCCATGAGCCAGAGCCAGCGGCTGTTGGAGTGCACCCACACTTCCTTGTACACGTACATGTTCTGCGACGGCCAGTACGGGAGATCGGTGGTGCCGCGGCTCTGCATCCCCACGGGCAGCGATCCCACGAAATCCCCCGAGGATACGCTGTACTGCTGCGCCCAGTCGTAGCCTTCGCCGTACATGGTGCTCTGCACGAACGGATTCCGGCCCACGATCCACTGTGCCTGGCGTTCCGCGAGGTCGAGCGCGGGGCCGTCGCCGCGGAGCCGCGCCACGGTGGCGAGCGCCTTGGCCTGCGAAAGCAGGATGCCGTAGTTGCCGCGCCGCGCGAACCAGACGGGGAACGCGCGCAGATACCAGTCGTTGCCCATGGACATGCCGGCGCGTACCTGATCACGCCAGGCTTCGCGCGTGGCCATGTGGAGCGCGCCCGAGTCCGGCACTTCGCGTTCGGCGTCGCCCAGCCGGTACACGTACGACGGCAGCACGCCGTACGGCTCCGTGGTGGTGGCGGTGCGCTTCTGGTATTCGGCGTAGCGCACGAGCGCGGCGTACCACGTCATCCAGTCGGGATGATCGGGGAGCGCCTCGACCAGTTGCGTCAGCGCCACCACGGGCGCCTGATCGTTGCCGCGGTGAAACTGATGAAAGAGCGTGTCGCGATCTGGGCCCGTGTAGAAGAACCCCGCGAGCGGGAACGTGGTGCCCACGGTCTCCCGTTGCTGCGACGCCGTGATCACGCGCGCCAGCTCCACGGCTTTCTCCAGGTAGCGCGCCTTTCCGGTGGTCCGGTACAGTTCGATCGATGCCGTGATGCCGATGCCCGCGAGCTCGAGACGGGTCGCGGCGAACGCGGGCGTGTGCCACGTGGACGGCCCTTCGATTCCGATGATCGCGTGTTCCCAGTCCTCCTCCGCGATGCGCAGCGCCCGTTCGGCCAGCGCCGGATCGGTGGGGGCGAGCACGCGCGCGGCGATCGCCGCGGCCGCGGCCGCGATGTAGTTCGCGTTGGGGTTGTTCTTCGCGTCGCGCGTGCGGTCGTCGTCGTCGCCGACGATGTTGTTCGTCCAGAGATTGTGACTGGCGAAGGCCAGCCGGTAGCCGCCGGGAAACCGCACGCGCAGCACCCAGTCGAGCCCCCACTTCGCTTCCTCGATGAGCCGCGCCACGAGCGCGGGGTCGTCGCCGCGCTCCCGCACCTGCTCGGCCAGGGCGAACATCGCATACGTGGCTTCGCCCGTGTTGATGACACCCTGCGACAGGTCGCCCGCGTCGTGCCATCCGCCGCTCATCACGATGCGCTGGTCGCCGTGCGTGGCGAACCAGTCGAGATGATCGATGCCGTGCGAGCCCGGCACGTCGAAGCCGCACCGGTTGCCGTAGAAGAAGTTGAGCGCCTTCCAGATCGTGCCCTTCCACACGTCGTCGCCGATGGCGAACGGCCGCGTGGTGACGTCACCGGCCCGGAGCACGTAGGTGCCCGGCGTCTCCACCTCGGAGAAGTCCATCACCTGATACGCGCCGAGCCGTGACGTGAACGGCTGCAGCGGCTTGTGCAGCATCACTTCGCCGAGCGCGTTGTCGTCGATGCGCAGGAGCTGGAAATCGGTGGCGCCGAGCGTGCTGGCGAAGGCCGACTTCGAGGCGCCCGCCCGGTATCCGGTGTGGCTGAACGCGATGCGTCCGGGCGCGACGTTCCATCCGGTGTGATGATCGGCATCCACGCGCTGGAGCTCGATGTTGCCGATCTCGAAGTGCACGCGATCACCCGGCGCGGCCAGCATCTTGTTCACCCAGTAGCCGATTTCGAGCCGGGTGACGCGGTCGCGCGCGAGCGGGTCGATTTCCCACACCACCTGCTGCCAGCCGCGCGGCGCGAGCGTGACGTAGTGGGTGCCTTCCCGCTGATACCGGTCAGGCACGCGCTCTTCGCCTTCGTTGTGCAGCACGATCTGGAGCGGCAGCATGGGGAACCCTTCCACATCCGGACGGATCCACATCGACAACCGGTTGTAGCCGCGCCAGTCCTCGCCGTTGAACGGGCGTTGCAGGTTCACCGCCGAGAGCCGGGTGCGCGTGGGGGCCGGCGCGTCGGTGAACATCGTCATCTCCACGCGCAGCACCCGCCCAGCGACCGGGCGCGGAGCTCCGGGAAACGTGACGGTGGCCGTGCCGCTGGTGCGCCATGCGGCCGAGTCGGTCATGTCGTCGAGCGTGCGGCGTGCGTGGACGGGCTTCTTCAGCCAGCCGAACTCGGCGGAGTGTTCGAACGGGATGGGGAGGAGCGCGCGCGGCGTCTGTGCGTCGAGGGTGGTCATCGTCGCGAGCGCGCCGGTGATTGCCAGAATCATGGCGGTGGTCACTGACCGGCTGCGCCGGGCGAACGTCATAGCCATCGTGGGCCGCGGGAGAGGGTGAGACGGTCGGCCGTGACCGCTCCGGAGAAGCTACCGGGTGCCCACCCTCTCGCCAGATGTTTCGCTGCGCGCGGCGCGTATGCGTGACGCGTATGCGGGCTCTGCGGTGTGCGCGCAGTCGGTGGCGCGGTGTCTACGGCGTGCGTGTGAGCACCACCCGGCCTTCCCGCATGCGCGGATCGTAGACGGAATTCGACTTGAGATGGAACTCCCCCTCGATGGTGCTGTCGCTGACCGCGGTGACGAGCAGGATCAGATGGCTCTTGTCCAGGACGGAAGCGGTGCCGATGCGGCCGGCGAGCCTGGCCTTGACCTCGATGAGGCCCCGCGCCTCCTCGAGACGGATCTCCTGCCACGTCGCTTCGCCGATGCGTCCGGTTCCGGAGCCGTCGGCTCCGAATGCGACGGTGAAGGGGAGCGACGGGACCTGCTGCTGCAGCTCCGGGCTGAAGAAATGCCCGGTGCCGGACCACCGGCCGACCAGCCGGGCCGGATCGGGCCCCTGGGAGGCACTGCTGCACGCGGGAAGGAGGGTGATCGTCGTCAGCAGCATGAGGAACCCGCGTACGCGGGTGGCGCGAAGAGAACGCATGGAGGGATGGGGGGTGAAAGGGGCCTGCGGTAGCGGTGTGGTAGCTGTGGAATGGCTGTCCCTCGAGCATACGCTCGGGCTTGGCGCCCGCGAATACGTCGGATGACGTAGCCGGCGCCGGCCGGGGCTTGCGCCAAAGTTCACCCGTCCCTAATATACAACCATATGGTTGTATGTTCTGAGCTCACCGATGCGGACCTGGACCGCCTTTTCCGCGCCCTTGCCGATACCACGCGGCGCGACATCGTCGCGCGGCTCTTCGCCGGAGACCCGGCGTCGGTGTCGGCGCTTGCGGCCCGGTACGACATGTCGTTCGCGGCGGTCCAGAAGCATGTCGCCGTGCTGGAGGAGGCAGGACTCGTGACCAAGCACCCGCAGGGCCGCGAACGCATCGTGCGCGGCAATCCCGAGCGTCTCGCGCGTGCGCGTGATGTGCTCGGCCAGCTCGAGGGCCTGTGGCGGGCCCGTTTCAGCCAGCTCGACGCCATTCTCGCCGAACCTCGTCCGCAACAGGAGAAGTAGTCATGCCGATCACGTCCGTCACATCCGATGCCGCGGCACTCACCCTCACGGTCATCGGCGACTATCCCGTCCCCGTGATGCGTGTGTGGGAGGCCTATGCCGACCCGCGCCAGCTCGAGAAGTTCTGGGGACCTCCGACCTGGCCCGCCACCTTCACCCGGCACGACATGGCCGTCGGAGGCCGCTCGCACTACTACATGACCGGGCCCGATGGCGAGCAGTCGCCCAACTGTTACTGGGAGTTCACCACGGTGGACGCCCCGCGCCGCCTCGAGGTGGTCAACGGCTTCGCGCGCGAGGATTTCAGCCCCGATCCCGCCATGCCGTCCATGCACATGGCCGTCACCTTCGAGAAGACGGCGACGGGCTCGCGCTTCACCGCCGTCACGACCTTCCCGAGCGTGGAGGCGATGGAGCAGTTGGTCCAGATGGGGATGGTGGAGGGGATGCAGTCGGCGATGGGGCAGATCGATGCCGTGGTGGCCGACCTCGCCTCCTTCGCGGCGGGGCGCGCCACCGAATCGCAGCTCCTCAGCGACACGGAGGTGCGCATCAGCCGCGTCATTCGCGGCACGGTGCACGATGTGTGGCGTGCGCATCACGACGCCGACCTGATGAAGCGGTGGATGCTCGGTCCCGACGGCTGGACGATGCCGGTGTGTCAGATCGCCCGCACGGTCGGCGATTCCTACCGCTATGAATGGGAAGCGGCGGACGGGTCAGAGCGCTTCGGCTTCGAAGGGGAGCTCCTCGAGTCCGATGCCCCGCACCGCGTCGTGACCACCGAGCGGATGATCGGGATGGACGGCCCCGGCGCGACGAACCTGATGACGCTCACGCCCGTGGAGGGCGGCACGCTGCTCACGCTCGTGGTGACCTACCCGAGCCGCGAGGTGCGCGACATGGTGCTCGGCACGGGCATGGTGGGCGGGATGGAGCAGAGCTACGCACGGCTGGAGCGCGAGGTGCTCGCGGCGGCGTAGGTCTCAAGGAAGGGCGGGTTACGTGTCCTCCCCCGCTTCGCGCCGCTTTTCCGGGACGATGGTCTCGCCGCGCGCCAGCATGGCCACCAGCGTCGCGATCTTGCGCGCGCGGCCGGCGGGGGTCTTCATGTTGTTCGTACGAAACGTCAGCGCAAAGAGATTCATGCGTCCGAGCGTCCGGAAGGTCTCGAGCGCCCTGGGATCGGCTTCGATGGCCGCGCGCAGATCGTCGGGGATGGTGTCGTCGGACGTGCTCCGGATGGGAGCGTAGGCCGCGTCCCACCGGCCATCCGCCTTCGCGGCATCGACCTGCCGCTGGCCGTGCGGCGTCATGCGGCCGGCCTTCGTCAACCGGGCCACGTGTTCCCGGTTGACCTGGCTCCAGATGCTCTTCGCGCGGCGCGGCGTGAACCGCTGCAGGAAGGCGTGTTCGTCGAACGCCTTGCGAATCCCGTCGATCCACCCCCAGCAGAGCGCCACGTCCAGCGCCTGCGCGTAGGTCACCGTGGGCAGACCCGTACCCTTCTTGTGGATCTTGAGCCACAGCTCCGTTTCCCGGGCGTGGTGCGCGGCCAGCCACTTCTCGAAGGCGGCCTCCGTGCGGAAGCTCCGGATCTTCTTCGGATCGGGGATGATCGGCGCCATGGTATCGGTGGGAGAGGGGAGCCGAAAAATATCGCCGGCCCCGGCCTCCGCTTCCCCTAGGGCGCCGGTTTTCATATATTGAAATATGAACATATATTCACATGACCATGACCATGACCATGACCATGACCATGACCATGACCATGACCATGACCATGAGCACGATCACGCCGGCCCCCATCACCACGCCCCGACGGTAACGCGCGACAACGAGCGCGTGGTGCTGATCGGCTTCGTGCTGACCTTCGGCTTCATGATCGCCGAGGTGATCGGCGGGATCCTGTCCGGCTCCCTGGCGCTCATCGCCGATGCCGGTCACATGCTCACCGATGCCGGCGCACTGGCGCTGGCCTGGGCCGGGTTCCGGTTCGGACGCCGCGCGTCGGACGCCCGCCGGACCTTCGGCTACATGCGGTTCGAGGTGCTGGCTGGCTTCGTGAACGCGATCACGCTGCTCGTGCTCGTGGCATGGATCGCCTGGGAGGCGGTGCAGCGACTCATCACGCCCGGGCCCGTGCTCGCGGGCCCGATGCTGATCATCGCGACGCTCGGCCTGGTGGTCAATCTGGTCGTGTTCTTCACGCTGCGCCGCGGCGACCGCGAACACGTCAACATCCGCGGCGCGATGGTGCACGTGCTCGGCGATCTGCTCGGGTCGGTGGCGGCGATCGTGGCGGCGGTGCTGATCCACTTCACCGGCTGGACGCCGATCGACCCGATCCTGTCGGTGCTGCTCTCGCTGATCGTGCTGCGCAGCGGCTGGCTGCTTTTCCGGAGCTCGATCCACATCCTGATGGAGGGCGTGCCCGCCGGTCTCGACGTCGAGCAGTTGCGCGCGCACCTGTGCACCGCAGTACCCGGCATCGTGCACGTGGACCACGTGCACGTGTGGTCGATCTCGTCGGGACGCACGGCCGCGACGCTCGAGGTCGTGCTCGCGGAAGGGGCGGATCCGCGCGCGAGCACGCGTGCCATCAAGGAGGCGCTGCACCACCGGTTCGGCATCGGCCACACCACGGTGGAAGTCGTCTGGTCCGGCGCCCCGCCGTCATGCAGCCTGGGCTCCGGCGCCACTGCCCGGGGGCACGGACATTGATCACGCTGACGGACATCGCCACGATCGCCGGGACGTACCGGCTGCTCGGCGATCCGACGCGCCTGCGCGTGCTGCTCGCGTGTCTCGACGGCCCGATCGCGGTGGGCGACATCGCGCGCCACATCGAGGCGTCTCCATCGCTGGTGAGCCACCATCTGCGGCTGCTCCGCGCCGCTCGGCTGGTGCGCGGTGTGCGCAAGAGCCGGCAGGTGCTCTATGAAACGGCCGACGAGCACATCCGGCGCATGCTCGCGGACATGATCGAGCACGTGGGCGAAGAGACGGGCGCATGAACGGAGGCGGTGCAGGACGACGCCGGATGTCGGCGCCGGTGTCGTTCAGGATGCGCCGGCGAGATCCGACAGCACTTCACGCAACCGGTCGGCGGTTCGGCGTTTCGCGTCCGTGATCACGGTGTGGTCGGCGTGCACGGGCGGGCGGTCCCGCTCGAGGCGCGCCATGTGCGGCGGCCCGAATCCCCAGTCGCTTTCCGGGCGCCTCGGCACCACGTGGAGATGGAAGTGCGGCACTTCCTGTCCGCTGCCCACGCCGTTGTTCTGATAGAGCAGCACGCCGTCCGGCGCGAACGCGCTCACCATCGCCCGCGTGATCCGCTTCGCCGCTGCCATGATCGCGGCCTCTTCGTGTTCCGTGAGATCGAGCAGCGTGGGCGCGTGCCGCACGGGCAGCACGATGCACTGTCCCGCTTCGAACTGCCGTCCGTTGAGCAGCGTGATCGTGAGCGCATCGCGCGCAATGATGTGCCACGGATCGGACCGGCCGGCGATGATCTCGCAGAAATAGCACGGATCCATCGCCGGCAGCGGGAACGTCACGGTTCTCTCCGGTCGTGCTGCATGCGAATCGTGACCGACAGTTGCCCCACGTGACGCTGCACGTGTTCGGCCGCGTGGAACAGCAGCCCCAGCACCGTGGACGGCAGCCGCTGCCGGCCCACGCCGCGCGGTTCCGTCAGCGATCGCTCGTCGGTTGCGCGCAACTGATCGAGCGCGCGTTCGACCTGACGATCGAAGGCGCGGACCAGGTCATGGACGGACATGTCGGCGCCGAGCGGCCGCGGTTCCGCGGCGAGCGCGTCACGCTGCGCGTCGGAGAGCGGTTCATCGCGAGCATAGGTGAACAGGCGGTCGACCACGCCCGTGAGATGCTGCAGGTGGAAACCGATGGAGGCCACGCCGGCCGGCCGTGTGGACAGCAGTTCCGCCGGCAGGCCGCGCGTCAATGCCGCCACGTCTTCACGGGCCTGCAGGAGGGCGTGGGCGATCGGTTGCAGCAGGCCGGGCACGCCGTCGACGGGGCCGCGCAGCCAGACTTCGGGAAGGGAATCGGCCATGGCGAATGGTGGGCCGTGTGTCGCGGGCAGGCAACGGGCGCCGGGGTCGTGCGATCGGCGAAGGAATCCGGTCAGGACGCGCCGCGCGGGGATTTGCCGGACGACGGACCGTCCGCCAGCAGCGCGCGGGGCGCCTGGGCGCGCCAGGCGTCCTCGAGCAGGAGCCGCAGCTCCGGCACACGGATCTTCGCGAGCCGCACGAGCACGGCCGGATATCCGTTGTAATGCGGTTCCGTGAAGAACGTGTCCGGATCGCTCGTGAGCAGCAGATCCTTGTGGCCGAGATTCGCGACCCGAACCGCGAGGACCGCGGGATTCGGCACGCGCGCGGCCTTGGGGGTGATCCGCTCCAGCCAGACCCACGCGATCGCACGGTCCTTGCCGCGATGCGGGATGACGAAGGCAAAGCGATCGGTCGCTTCCTCGACCCCGGGAAGGGAGAGGGCGATCCGGCGGACATGCGCCTGGGTGGCCATGGAATCAGGGATGACGTCTGTGGGTGGACATGGACGTGTCGCCGCCTGATATCAAGATGTGGAGCCTGTCGCGTGGCCGGAAGCGTGGGATCGCCCGAGGGCGAGGCCGGCCGTAAACCGCACGGACCGCTCCGGTGACGGATGGAGTACTCCGACATGCCACGTGTACCTCTTTCCCCGTGTGTTTCCCGCCATGACGATCGATCCGCGCGCGTTTTTCCGTGGGACTCTCGCTCTGCTTGCATTCCTCGCGCCGCTGCCGGCGGCCGCGCAGAACCCGGCCGGCGCTCGCCCTCCGTACACCGCCGACGCCGGCCGGCAGGTGATCGACAGCATGGCCGCCACGCTGCGGGCGCGGTACGCCGATGCCGACACCGGCGCGCTGATCGCGGCCCACATCCAGAAGCGGCTCGCCGACGGCGCGTATGCGCGCGTCACCGATTGGGGGCAGCTCGTGCGCCTCGTGACGCAGGATCTGCAGGCGGTCAACGAGGACACGCACCTCTTCATCGAGATGGGTGGGGGGCCGGGCGGTCCTGGAGGTCCTGGGGGGCCGGGCGGTCCGGGAGGGCCCGGTGGTCCGGGAGGGCCCGGCGGTCCGGGAGGTCCGGGAGGTCCGGGCGGTCCGGGCGGTCCGGGAGGGCCCGGCGGTCCCGGCGGTCCCGGCGGCCCCGGCGGCATGCCGAGTCACGGCCTCGAAGCGGTGGAACGGCTCGAGGGCAATGTGGGCTACCTGCGGATGTCCAACTTCCTGGGTGAACGGGCCGCGTTCGACGCGCTCGCGGGCGCGCTCCGCATCCTGGCGGGCACGGACGCGATCATCCTCGATCTCCGCAACAGCCGCGGGGGATCGCCGGCGGTGGCGAACTTCATCATCAGCCATTTCACGAGCGCCGACACCACGCTCTCGCTCGTGGTGTACGACCGCGTCCGCAACACCACCACGCCGCGCTACACGATGCGTGACGTGCCCGGGCCGCGCCGTCCCGAGGTGCCGCTCTTCGTGCTGACCGACGACGTGACGCGCTCCGCGGCCGAGGATCTCACGTTCGTGCTGCAGAACATGCGGCGCGCCACGGTGGTGGGCGGGCGTACCGCGGGGGCGGGGCGCAACAACATGTCGGTGCCGCTGGGACACGGGATCACGGGATCGGTGTCGTTCACGCGTGTCATGGAGCCCGGCACCGGGCGCGAGTGGGAGCGTGTTGGCATCGTGCCCGACATGGCGGTGCCTCCCGATTCGGCACTCGCCGTGGCGCACCGGGAAGCGCTGCGCCGCGTGATGGCGGCCGCGCCGAGGGGCGGCCGATCGGTCGAGCTGACGCTGCAGGCGGTGGAGGCGAAGTACGCGGCGATGACGCGCACGGCGCAGCAGGCGCGCCCCGCCGCGGGGCTGGATCGGTACGTCGGCACGTACGAAGGCGGCCAGACGATCGTGCTCGCCGGCGACCGGCTCGTCTATCAGCCGCGGATCGCGCAGCCGCGCGAGACCTTGTCGCCGGTGGGCGACGGCATCTTCGCGTCCGGCGCCACGCGCTACCGGTTCGCGCTCACCGGCGCGGACGCCACGCTCACGGTGATTGCGCCCGACGGATCGTCGAGCACGTCCGCGCGCGTGAGCCGTACGGTGACGCCGCGGAGCGACGCGCGGGATTGACGACGCTGCGGCCCGCGGAGACATGCGCGGGCCGCGGCGTCATCCCGTTGTTTCGGGCGACAGGAGCTCGGGAAACAGCGCCCGCTCCACGAGCTCGATCAGGATGTGAATGACCTTGATGTGCAGTTCCTGCACGCGGTCCGCGTAGCGTCCGGCGGGCGTGCACACCTCGAAGTCCGCGACGGCCGCGAGCGGAGAGGCCCGCCGGCCGGTCAGTGCAATGACACGGAGTGCCCGTGCGCGCGCGGATTCCGCGGCGCGGAGCACGTTCGCGCTGTGGCCGCTCGTGCTGATGGCGAGCAGCACGTCCCCGGCGCGGCCATGCGCTTCCACGTACCGGGCGAACACCGCCTCGTAGCCGTAGTCGTTCGCGACGCATGTCAGGTGTGCCACGTCGCTGATGGCCTGCGCCGCGAGCGCCGGCCGGTCGTGACGAAAGCGTCCGGAGAGCTCTTCGGCGAAGTGCATGGCGTCGCACATGGAGCCGCCGTTGCCGCAACTGAAGACCCGGCCGCCAGTTTGCAGCGTCGTGGTGATCGCTTCAGCGGCGGCCGCGATGACTTCGTGCGTGGCCGCGTCGCGCTGCAGTGCGTGGAGGGCCTCGGCGCTCTCCGCCAGCGCGGCCGCGATTACATCGGGCATCGGAAGACCGTGCATCATGGGTGAGAGACCGGAGGCGCTTGCCCGAGCTCCTCGGCGAGCCCGATGAGAAGTCCTTCGGGGCCGCGGATGTAGCAGAGCCGATACGCGTCTTCGTACCGGACCACCTCGCCGACGAGCTGCGCGCCGCGCTTCCGGAGCCTGGCGAGCGTCTCGTCGATGTCGTCCACCGTGAACATGACGCGCAGATAGCCGAGCGCGTTCACCGGGGCGTTGCGGTGATCGGCGACTACAGGCGGGCTGAGAAATCGCGAGATCTCGAGCCGGCTGTGGCCGTCGGGAGTGACCATCATGGCGATCTCGACGTGCTGGGAACCCAGCCCGGTGACGCGCCCGGCCCATTCTCCTTCGATCGTGGCTCGCCCTTGGAGCGTGAGTCCAAGCTCGGCGAAGAAAGAGATGGCAGCATCGAGGGATTCCACCACGATGCCAACGTTGTCCATCCGCTTGAGGGTCATGTCGCTTTCTCCCATTGTCGACCGGAAATGTCCGCCTTGGTCATACCGCCAGATACCCCGCAATCCGCTCGAACGTCTCCACGCCGCCGCGCAGCACGCCGTACCGCTCCACGGCGGTCCGCAGCGCCGCATCATCGGCGAACGCCATGTGCAGCATCAGCCGCGTCCCCTCTCCCTCGGCGGCGAACGTCACCACGACGGTGAAGTCGAGCGGCGCATCCGGGAGGTCCCAGTCGTTGGTGTACACGATCCGGGTCATGGGCTCGATCGTGCGGAACACGATCCGGTTCGGATAGTCGCGGCCGTCGGGCCCGTGCATGGTGAATCGCCACACCCCGCCCGGTGCGAACGTGAACTCGTGCGTCGTGGTGGTGAACCCCGCCGGCCCGAACCACTCGTGCAGATGTCGCACGTCGGACCAGATCTCCCAGACGAGCGCCGGCGGTGCGGCGATCACGCGCGAGAAGACCACCTCACGCGCCGAGGGATGCGTGACGTCCGCGCCGGTCATCTCACCTCCCCGGCATGGTGTGCACGGCGGGTGTTCCGTCCGACCAGGTGCGCGTGGGAATGAAGAGCACCAGCACCGGTGTGTCCGGATCTCCCGCCGTCGCATCGATGACCGGCGCCGTCATCCCGCCCGCGCCGAACGCGGCCGCCCCGAGCGTGCGGTCGTAGTAGAACATCAGGTGCGGCATCCAGTGCGGATCGGTATCGCCGAGATGCTGCTGCGGCGAGAGCATGTACGTCATCGCGCCGGCTTCCGGCATCGGGAACTGCCGCTCGGCGTAGGCCTTCCGGATCCGCGCCTTCAACTCGGCGGGCGTCGCCCCGGCCAGTGCCCAGTCGATCTGCGCGAGGACGGTCGGGAGGACGGTGCGCACGGCCGGCGGATTGAAGCAGTGCGGTGCGCTCACGCGCGGATTCCAGAACGCCGGATCATCGGGCCCGGCCGCGAACGACCGCATCACGACGCACGTGAACCCGTTCGTGCCGCGCGCCGCTTCGATGTAACCCTTCGGCGTGAGCACCAGGACGGCGGCATTCCCCGAGACCTCCGGTGGCGCCGCGGTGCGCGCGAGCGCGACTTCGGCGGCGCGGTCGGCGATCAGATAGGGCGCGAGGTCGGGCGGCTGCTGCGCGCCGAGCGTGGAGGCGGTAATGAAAGCCGCCGTGGCGGCGAAGATACGGGCGTTCATGAAGGAGACCGGTCAGGGTTTCTGCTGGAGCCGCGCGACGTATGCATCGAGCCGGTCGAGACGGTCGTCCCACTGCGCGCGGAAGAGCTCGAGATAGTGCGTGGCGTCCTCGAGCGGCGCGGCGCGCAGGGCTCGGGGACGGAACTGCGCATTGCGTCCGCGGACGACGAGTCCCGCGCGCTCCAGCACCTTGAGGTGCTTGGAGATCGTGGGCTGGCTCATGCCGAACGGTTCGGCGAGTTCGGTCACCGTCAGCTCGCGGGTGCGAAGGCGTTCGAGCATGGCGCGGCGTGTGGGATCGGCGAGCGCGCCGAAGACCGCCGAGAGCTGATCCGGCGCCGGATGACGCTTGGTGCGTGTCTTTATTTGCATAGCCATATGGCTATATATAATCTTGGAGGCTATCCACGCCAAGGGCCGGACGGCACTTTGTCCTGGCATTCGCCTTCGACCACCGGCCATGCGCTGCTCGATGCCTCCCCGGGCTGCTTCCGTTCCGCTCGATCCGACCCCTCATGCGTCCTCACGACACCCGCCGCTTCGTCGCTGTCGCGCTCCCTGCGATGCTCGCCCTGCTCGCGCTTTCCGGCTGCCGGCATGATGCGGCCGAGGTCGACACCACGGCCGAGACCGTCACCTTCCTGGATTCGGGCGCGGTGCTGCCGTCCGGGCTTCCGTTCTCGGAAGCGGTGCGCATCGGCGATCTCGTGCATCTCTCGGGACAGATCGGCAATGCCCCGGGCACGCTCACGCTCGTGGACGGCGGCATGGCCGGCGAAGCGCGCCAGGTGATGGAGAACATCCGCACCGCGCTCGAGGCTCACGGCCTCACGATGCAGCACATCGTGAAATGCACCGTGATGCTCGCCGACATGACCGAGTGGAGCGCGTTCAACGAGATCTACCGCGGCTACTTCGCTCCGCCCTATCCCGCCCGCAGCGCATTCGGTGCCAACGGGCTCGCGCTGGGCGCGCGGGTGGAGGTGGAGTGCGTGGCGCACGTGCAGGCGCGGCGGACGTAGAGGCTGGTGGCGGGGGAGAGATAAAAGACAAGTATGCTTGACAAATGGTCTTTAATACGCGACTTTTTGTCATGGTTCTTGGACTCGTCTTCTCCCCTCAGCGCTCATGACCACTCCTCCGATCCCCTCCTCCGCTCCACGCGGACGTACCGCGCTCGGCTGGCTCCTGCTCTGGCTCGTGCTCTATTTCGGGATCCGCTTCCATCTCGAGGGCAACCCGGCGCTGGCCGATCCGGTGCGCCTCGGTCTCGCCTTCATCCCCACGCCGGTCTTCGCGGTCTTCCTCTGGGTGTTCATCCGCGCACTGCGCGGCGCGGACGAACTGGAGCGCCGCATCCAGCTCGAGGCGCTGGCCGTGGCCTTCCCGCTGGGGCTACTGCTGTTCACCACGCTGGGGCTCGTGCAGCGGGCGATCGAGCTCTCGCCCCAGGACTGGAGCTACAACCACGTCTTCCCGTTCTTCGCGCTGTTCTATTTCCTCGGGCTCGTGATCGCCCGGCGGCGCTACGCATGAAGAACCGGCTCAAGGTGCTGCGCGCCGAACGGGACTGGTCACAGGCCGATCTCGCGGAGCAGCTCGGCGTGTCGCGACAGACGGTGAACGCCATCGAAACCGGGAAATACGATCCGTCGCTCGAGCTCGCGTTCGGCATCGCGCGCCTGTTCGGGCAGCACATCGAGGCGATCTTCTTTCCGGCGGACGATGCGTAGCCTGCCGGCAAACGACACGGAGCGCGGCGCCGGCGCCGCGGCCGTTCAACCGGCAGCGGACGCCTCGCGGTACAGATGCCAGGAGAGCACGGCGAGCCATATCCACCCCATGACCACCGCGAACCAGATGCCCAGGATCCCCATCGGGACCGCCATGCCGCCGAAGAAGCCCAGCGCCACGGAAAGACCGCTGAACGCGGAGAGACGCGCGAGCGACGACGCGCCGCGGCGCGACATCACGCGCGCGGCAAGGAAGCCGCTGATGGCGAGGAAGAGGAATCCCAGCGCGCCCGCGATGAAGTGAATCAGGCCCGGCGTGCTGATCGACGTGGGGAACCCCTCGGGCGTGCCGGGGGGAAACCCGTCCACGGGATCGGCCGGGAAGACGGCGGCCGCGATCATGGCCACGCCGAATCCGGCGAGGAAAATCGTGGCCGCACGGGATGTCGGCCCCAGGACGCGCCGGAATCCCGCGGCGGCGGCGATGACCATAAGGCCGGTGAGCACGAAGTTCGCCGTCTGCACCCATCCGCCCGGCCCGTTCGCGAGCAGGCTGAGCGCGTGTCGCGCGAGGTCGAACCCGTCGCGGACGAATGCCTGGATCAGGCTGACCACGAGATAGAACGGTCCCGCCAGCATGCCGTAGCGGAGCAGGGAGCGCGCATTGGTGGCATCGGCTCCCGATGGGCTCGTGTGCGCCGGTGTTCTGCTGGATTCCATGCGTGATCTCCGTGAATGGGGACTTCCCAGTGATGGGTGGACTTCTCGCCTCGATGGTATAATAATTCACCCATGAGTGCAATATCTGGCAAGCCCTCCCCGGACAGATCACGTGCCCCGGTGCCGGGGCCGCGCGCGGACGACCCGCGTGTGGTCCGGACGCGGGCGGCCGTGGTGGACGCGGCGCGCACGCTGTTCCTGCGCCAGGGATATGCGGGCACGACGATGGAGGAGATCGCGGCGCTGGCCGGTCTCACGAAGCGCACGCTGTACAACAACTACGCCGACAAGGATGCGCTCTTCACGCAGATCGTCGTGGACGTCATCGCCTACGCGGAGACGTTCGCGCGCGGACTGCACGCGGAGTTCACCGTGGGGGTGTCGGCCCGGAATCTGCGGGCGACCCTGCACGATCTGGCGCAGCGGATGGCGCTCGCCATCGCGCGCCCCGAGGTGATCGCGCTCCGGCGGCTCCTGATCGGCGAGGCCCGCGTGTTTCCGGCGCTTGCGCGGGAGTACTTCGACCGGGCGCCGGGCCAGGTGATCGACGCGCTGGCGTCGGGATTCGAGCACCTGGCGCGTGCCGGGCTGCTACGCGTGCCGGACGCGCGATGCGCCGCGGCGCAGTTCGCGTACCTCGTGATCGGCGCGCCGCTCGACCGCGCGATGCTCGTGGGGACGACCCCGTCCCAGGCGGAGGTCATCGCATGCGCGCGTGAGGGCGTGGAGACGTTTCTGGCGCGTTATGGTGCCACGCGTGGCGGTCGCGGGCGCAAGCGGTAGAGGGAGGAGCCACTGCTGCGCCCGGCAACAACGTCACGCCGCCTGAGCCGGTAGGGGAAGAAGACCAGCTTGACAGCGCAATTCGGGGCGGTACCTTGGGGTCGCATTTGCTGGTGTGTGTGGCTCTGGTCGGGACCGTTTCGGCAGCGGATCTGGAGGCGACCCATGATACGATTCCGGCCCGTCGGCGCGGGCCTGCTGGGATGCCTGCTGCTGGGGGCCACGCGGCTGCCGGCGCAGTCACCTGCTGCGCTCCCCGATACCGTGCGCGGGGTCGTGTACGACAGCCTGGGCGGCGAACCGCTCGCCGACGCGTTCGTGGTGGCGGCGCCGTCGGGCGTCACGACCACCACCGATTCGCTCGGCCGCTTCATGCTCGTGAGCGAGGGCGCGGTCGCGTCGCTCACGGCCTACCACCCTGTGCTCGACCGGACGGGCCTCGGCGCGCTCGGCGCGGCGCGGCCGACCGGCCGGGACCGCTGGCGCGATGCGCAGCTCACCACGCCGTCGCTCGGCACACTCTGGCCCCGGCTGTGCGACAGCCGCCGCCCGCAGGGCGTACGCTCGGTCATCGTCACGGGGACCGCGCGGCTGGCCGACAACCGCACGCGCGTGGCCGGCGCCCAGGTGCTCGTGCAGTGGGTGCCCACCATGCCCTCGCGCCGCGACGATCCGTATGTGACCGTCGACGTGCTCACCGACTCCCTCGGCAACTACGTGGCGTGCGGTGTGGAAGCGTTCGTGGACCTGTCGCTGCTCGCCCTGTCGACCGAGGCGCAGTCGGGCGTGATCGCGGTCCCGTCCATGACACACCCGCTCCGCCGCGTGGATCTCGTGCTGCAGCACACGGATGCGGAGGACCGGCGCGTCGCGCTCCGGGGGCGCGTGCTCGATCGGGAATCGCGGCCGCTGGCCAATGCGTGGGTGAGCATCGACGGGCGGGACAGCGCGGTGGCCACGGGCACGGACGGCCGCTTCACGCTCGACAGCGTGCCGCCGGGTTCCCGCATGCTCTGGGTGCGTGCCATCGGGTACACGCCGGTGGCGGAGGCGGTGGACGTGCTGGAGAGCGACAATCCCGCGCTCACGATTCCGGTGGAGCGGGTGGTGGAGCTGGAAGGGGTGCGCGTCACGGAGCGGGCGGTGGTGCGCCGGGAGCGCAGCGAGTTCGACCTGCGCAAGCGCGCCGGGATCGGGCGCTATGTCGACTCCGCGGACATCGCGCGCGCGCCGATTCTCCGCACCGTGCTCAGCGGCGTCATGCGCGGCGTGACCGTGACGGGGTTCGAGAAGAAGAGCAACACCAACGAGTTCGACATCTGGGGTCGGGGCGGCTGTCGAGCCACGGTCTTCTGGGACGGCATCCTCGCCACCATGGAGGATGTGAATCGCATTCCGAAGGAGGACATCGTTTCCGTGGAATACTACACTACCACGGCGCTCGCACCGGCCCGGTTCATCATGGTCGCGCGCAATGACTGTGCCGTGGTGCTGTTCTGGACGAAGAACGGGCTGCGACCGTAGGATTTCCGTCAGTTCTGTCGCCGCGCGCGCACCAGATCCGCCATGCGTACGTAATCGCCGCGCATGTATTCCCGCCCCATGCGCATGAGATCGGCGCGACTGCCGCCGATGAACGGGCCCTGCGGAACGATCGGCGTCCCCTGCCGCTCGCCGGCATAGAAGACGACGCGCGCGCCGTGTGCGCCGGCTTCGAACGGCACGACGCTCCCGCCGTCGCTCGCACCCTCGCCTGCGCCGTCGTCGAGCCATCCGACCTGTCCCGCGTGCAGTTCCTCGTCGCCGATGCGCACGCTCCCGTCCAGCACGTAGACGAATCCGTTGTGCGCGGCCGGAATCCGCTGTTCGAAACGTGCCGCCGGTTCGAACGCGAGGTCGAGCATCGTGATGGGCACATGCTCGCGCCTGGTGACCCGTGCCGAGCCCGAGGTGCCGGAGTAGACGCGTGCGGTCACGCCGGGCTCGTGGCGCACGGGAGCGTCGTCACGGCGGATCAGCGTGAAGCCGGGTTCCGCCCACCGGTCGGCATCGGGAAGCGCGATCCAGAGTTGCAGGATCCGCGTCCCCTTTCTCGGGATGACATGGTCGCCGTGCATGATGCCGCGGCCGGCGGTGGTCCAGAGGACATCGCCTTCCTCCATCGTTCCTTCGTCGCCTTCGTCGAGTCCGCCGGCAACGGCGAAGGTGGCGATCTCGAATCCGGCATGCGGATGCGCACTGCCCACCGCGGCGCCGGGCGGCATGTCGAGCCGGTCGTCGGCGAGCAGGATGAAGGGATCGGCGAGTGCATAGTCCTGCGGCGTGATCACCCAGGACATGGCATGGCCGACGCCGCCGAACCCGGACTCGAGCGGCGGAACGGTGACGACGCGCGCGAGGGCGCGCCTGACGGGCAGTGATGTGGTGTTCATCGATTCCTCACGATGATGTGCTATCGATTCTTCACGAGGCATGCGGAGCGGCGGCCTTGCGGCGGAGCGCGAGGTTCGCGATGCCGCCGCCCACGCCGAGCGCGATGAGGCTCCAGGCGAGCGCGGGCGACCACCAGGCGCCGAGTCCGAGCCATGCGTCGAGCGAATAGGGGCCCATGCCGATGAGCGCGATAGCCAGCGCGCCGGCGGCGAAGATCACGGTGTGCTCGATCCCGTTCTGTGTGCCGAAGAATCCGTGCTGCCAGTGCACGGAGACGGCGGCGACGATCAATATCGAGAGCATCAGGGCGGGCCCCACGGGGCCGAGGAGGCCGGTCGCCATGAGCAGGCCGCTGACGATCTCGGCGAGCGAGGCGACGATCACGAAGAGCCGCGCCGGCCGGAAGCCGAGCTGTTCGAAGAAGCCGCTCGTGGCGTCGACGCCGTAGCCGCCGAACCAGCCCAGCAGTTTCTGGGCGCCGTGGGCGGTCATGTAGAGGCCGAGGGTAAGGCGGATGACGAGCAGGCCCACGCCGATTTCGAGCGTGGTGGCGGGGGAGAGGATCGTGGGGGAATCCAGCATGTCGGGAAGCTCCAGGGGTAAGGGACTTGCCGAAAGATGGGATTTCAGCGAGGATAAACCATGCCGGAAACGCTCGATTATATGTCTGATAGTCCTGTTGAAATGGACGTTCACGCCTTCGGGGTGGACGTCATGGGGGAGGTGCTCGATGCGGCGCACCTGACCACGGCCCTCTACGGGCGCCTCGATCTCGGCGCGCCGTGGCAGCTCCGGATCCCGGCGCGGCCGTATTTCAGCTTCTATGTCGTGATGCGGGGCGGGGGGTGGATCGAGCTCGAAACCGCCGACGGCACGAGTGCCGGTGACGCCATTCCGCTGTCGGCGGGAGATGCGGTGCTGCTGCTCCACGGCTCGGCGCACCGGTTGCGCGACAGCGTGCACACCGAGGTGCCGCCGATGGAGCTCGACTACGGGACGTGTCCCCGTCCCTTCGTCGGTGAGGTCGCGCGGTTCGGGGGCGATGGCCCGTCGACGTCGCTGGTCACCGGGCACTTTTCGTTCGGCGCGGGCGCCGTCCGGAATCCGCTGCTCGTCACGCTGCCGCCGCTGATCCATCTCCCCGCCCACGCCGTGGCGGCGAGCCCGCAACTGGGAGGCGTGGTGCCGCTCATCCTCAACGAGAGCGCGCAGCCGGGACCGGGGGCGGGAATCGTGCTCGCCCGTCTCGCCGACCTCCTGCTGATCCATGCGCTCCGCTACTGGATCTCCACCGCGCGCCCCGAGGACTGCGGGCTGCACGCCGTGGTGAACCCGGGGATCGGCGCCGCGCTTCGCCTCATGCACGCGCGCGCGGGCGAACCGTGGACGGTGGAGCGGCTGGCCTCGGCGGTGTCGATGTCACGCTCCGCGTTTGCGGCGCGCTTCACACAGCTCGTGGGCGAGCCGCCGCTTCAGTATCTCGCGCGCTGGCGGATGACGCTCGCCGGACGCCTGCTCGCGAACAGCGACCTTGGCGTGGGGGCCGTGGCCGAGCATGTGGGATATGCGAATCCGGTTGCCTTTGCCAAGGCGTTCGCGCGGTTCCAGGGCGTGGGGCCGGGTGGATACCGCCGAGCCCACCGGGTGCGTCAGCAGTAGATGCGGTAGAAGAAGTCGATCACGGCCATGATCATGCAGGCCTTCAACCTACGAAGAGCAGGCTTCCGTTGCCGCGCAGGACGCCGAAGTAGACGTACGCGAGATCGCCCAGCACGTGGAGCGCCATGCCGGGGAGGATCGTTCCCGTCCGCCGTGCAAGCGTGCCGAACAGCAGGGAGGCGATGAACAGCCCCGGCCCCAGAAGCAGCACCGCGCCGATGCCTTGCGTGATGTGCGACGCGGCGAACACCAGACTGGTGATCCAGAGGGCATTCGCCCGGTCATGCCGTTCGATGCCGGTCTGCATGTACCCGCGAAACGCGATTTCCTCCACCACGCCCGCGGTGATTCCGCCCATGAGGAACATGGACCAGCGGTAGGAGGTGGTGGGGTACATGCTCACATCGGGGATCGGCGACATGTGGCCGATCGCGATCCAGACCGCGTACAGCAGTCCCAGCAGCCCCACGATGGCTCCGGCCGGGAGGCCGTCCGTATCCGGCGCGCCGCGCGGCCGGAGCCGGAGCAGGTGGCGGCGCTGGTCCGCGCTCCGCCCTGGCGGGCCCCATCCGTCGAGCCAGGCGATCAGCAGGCCGAGGTACACCACCGTCACCAGCGCCGCCCAGGGGAGGTCGGGCCGAACGCGCAGGTTGATCCGGGCGAGCAGGGTCCATGGCAGGATGCCGGCTACGGCGATCAGGAGCCCGGTGACGATCGGCGTGCGATAGGCACCACGGGGCGCCGGTCGTTCGGCCGGCGCCGGCATGTCGCGGACGTCTTCTGTCACGGAGGGGAACGCATGAAGGCGTCTCGTCGGAAGGAGGTCGGCTCGTCCTCCCAACGTCAGGCGGTGCGGCGTGGTTTCAGGGCATCACCCCACCGCCACCCCGGCCTGCCGCGCCACCACGCCTCGCGCGGCCACGGCCAGCGGCTTGCGCGGCCTTCCGTCCATGGGAAGCGCTTCGCCGATCCGCACCACGAACCGCACGGCGCGCGTGCCGGCCACCTTCGGCAGGTGCGGCACGAGCGCCATGTCTCCCCACCAGCACACGTGCGTCCGCACGCTCGGCCCGTCGCGCCCGGTATCCGGACGGAACGCCACCGGTACCACGGGCACTCCCGCGCGCACCGCACCCTCGAAGAGCGAGGACTTGAACGGCAGCAGCACGGTGCCGTCGGTCGTGGTGCCTTCGGCGAAGAGCACCACCGGTCGCCCAGCCGCGAAAACGCGCTCCAGCGCGGGGATCGCGCGCAGCAGATCCCGCTTGCGTTTCCGGTCCACGAACACGCTGCCGATCGCGCGCGTCACCCGTCCCACCACCGGCCACACGCCCACTTCGCGCTTGGCGATGAACGCGACATCGGGAACGAGCGCGAGCAGCACGAGCACGTCGAGCCATCCGAGATGATTGCACACGATCAGTGCGGGCGCTTTCGGCAGACGCCCCACGCGCTGCACCCGCACGCCGAACACCGCGAGCAGCCGCTCCGCGAACCGCGCGGTGAGACGGCGGGTCAGGCGGTCGCGCCGATCGCGCGCGAGCGGCAACACCGTGGACAGCGCGACGACCACCGCGCCGCACACGAATACCGGCAGGAGGACCGCGAGCCGGCCCGCCGCGCGCCAGGCCGACCATGCGCGCTGCATGCGCCGCGGTCCGCCGCGCGCGAGGCCGAACGGCGGCATTCCGTACGCAGGCGCCGTCATCGGAAGAACGACCGGAACGCGTTCGCCTCCATGGTCAGCACGTCGAGCAGCACGAGGCAGTCGGTCGTGCCGAACTCCCGGTCCACGGCCGGCGGCCCGCATACGCGCGCGCCGAGTGCGAGGTAACTTTCGAAGAGCGGCGGCAGCGCCGCATGAGACGCGGCCGCCGGCATATTGCGCCCGTCGTCGGGGAGCGCCCGTGCCTGTGCGCGCGGACGCACGAACACGGTGTCGTGGAGCGCTTCCCGCGCGTGCAGGAGACTCCACGCATCCCGCGCCGTCGTCACATCGGTGCCCGGCAGCGAGCAGCAGCCGAACAGGTAGCGTTTGCCGTTCCACTGGACGTAGCGCGCAAGTCCGCGCCAGAGCAGGCGCAGCACACGTCCGGTGCGATGCGTGGCCGCGACGCACGCCCGGCCGATCTCGACCGCGTCGGCGAGCACGGCGGGCGGTACCATGGCGAGCTCGAAGAGCGTGGCGCCGTAGAATCCGTAGCGCGTGGCCGCCATGAGCGCCGTCTGGAGACGGTACGTGCCCACCACGGCGCCCGTATCGCGGTCCTCGATGATGAGGTGGTGGAACGACGGATCCCGCTCGTCCTCATCGCGCCCGGTAAGTTCGGCCGACGCGAGCCCTTCGCCCAGTTCGGCGTTGAACACGCGATAGCGGAGCTCCTGCACGGCGTGGAGGTCCGCGCGCGTCCACGCGAACCGGAGCCGCAGCCGTCCGGCTTCGATCACGCCGGGCGGAATACCGTCGGGAAAATGCGGGAAGACCTCGGTGTCGAACGACCGGTCCGTGCCGGTGAACGGGGCACGAGCGGTGGGCGGGGAAACGATCACGGCGGCTCCGGGTGAACGTGGCATCCGTTACATCGATGACGATCCCAAGATGCGGTTGCCGTGTCGCGGGCCCCCATGCGGCACGCAACGGTCGCGTGACGGTTCGGCCACGTTCCGGACAACCAAACGGCCACTGATAGTGTGGCCGTCAGCAGCAAGCCCGTCAGCGCTCGGCTGTCGGCGGCAACCTCCACGGACAGGGGCCGTACGAGGTGATGGTCATCTTTCTGCCGTATGTCGTGTCTTTCTGAGTGCAGCGAAGCATCTGCAGGACAGGGATCGGCCGGCCATCAGAGTGCGGGACTGTGACCATCTTCAGGCTGATGATTTCGTCCGGAGGGATGGAATCGACGTACGCCCGTTCACGGATCACGCCGTGCGCAAGGATGAGTGGGCGGGATGCGGTGTCGAGCACCGCCCGGGCTTCGCGTGCAAGTCGAAGGGTTGCCGGGTCCGGTGTGTACTGTGCGAACCTGACGGAGCCTGCGCACGCGACGAAGAAGGCGCCGAGGAGCGCGATGGACCATGGTCCCGGGCATCTCACTCGGTCATGCTCTATCGCATCTCTCACTGGAAACAGCCTTCCGGGATGGCCAGCGGGCATGATGCTGGAACGGTGTCCCTGGGAGATTGAAGCAGATAACAGTCGTACTTCGGCTTTGTAGCAGTGCCTGGTGCGGCCTCATGGTCCCGGAAAATCCGGAGCATGATATCTGTATCCGAAGCGGTAACCTCACACGGCCAACCTGGCAGGGTCAGTGTTTTTTCTGCTTGTACGCGACCTCCGGTATTTCGCGAGAGCATATGAACGCTGCCGTGATTCTCGTCTAAATGAGCAAGGCCAGTCACTGCGACAACTCCGAACGGCATACCAAAGATGCCACGGCTATTGTCATCTATCAGTCGATACTCGGATCCATCGATTTCCCGGAAGGTTACCTCACCTCCCCACTCACCCAGATCCTTTCCGCTGACGGTTCCATCGAAAGAGTCGAGTGTGTGCTGCGGCTCAGCGCGAGCAAGCATTTCCTTCTCTGCTCGTTCTGCATCGGCAAACGAATACTCCTCCCCGGATGGGCGGCAGCCTGCGCAGGCCAGTACGAGAATGGCGAGGATGTATCTCATGAGCGCTGATACCTGCGTTGTGCCGCGTCCGGCGTGGTGCGCCGGAAGCGCTCGCGGTACTCGCGCGGCGCCAGCCCCGTTGCCCGGCCGAAGTGGTGACGCAGCGTGGCCACGCTGCCGAACCCCGCGCGCGCGGCCACGTGCTCGATGCCCAGCGTGGTCGACTCCAGCAGCCGGCGTGCCTCCTCGACGCGCACCTCGGCGAGCCAGTCGCCCGGGGAGCGGCCGGTGGCTTCGATGAAGCGGCGCAGCAAGGTCCGCTCGCTCATCGCGGCATCACGCGCGAGGCGCGCGATCGTCCACCGCGCGGCCGGTTCGGCACGCACCCGGTCCAGCAGCGGCGCGAGGCCGGTCCCCGCGACCGGCGCGCTCGCCGGCACGGGACGCTCCACGAACTGGGCCTGCCCGCCGCTCCGGTGCGGCGGCACCACCAGGCGCCGCGCCACCCGGTTCGCCGCCTCGGCGCCGAAGTCGGTGCGCACGATGTGGAGGAGCAGGTCGATGCCCGCCGCGCTCCCGGCCGAGGTGAGGAGACGCCCGTTGTCGATGTAGAGGACGTCCGCGTCGACCGTCACACGCGGATGCGCGCGCCGGAACGCGTCGGCGTAGCGCCAGTGCGTGGCGGCACGGTGCCCGTCGAGCAGCCCCGTCGCGGCGAGCGCGAACGCCCCCGAGCAGATCGACGCCAGCCGCGCTCCGCGATCGTGGGCCGCGACCAGCCGAGCCGCGACCGCCGCCGGCAGCGGCACGTCGCTCCCCTTCCAGCCGGGGATGACGATCAGGTCGGCCTCGTCGAGGAGCTCGAGGGCGCCGTCGACCTCCACCCGCAGCCCGCCCTGCGCCCGCAGCGGCCCCGGCTCGATCGCGCACGCGGCGAAGCGGTACCACCCGCTCCCCATCTCGGGGCGACGCAAGCTGAAGATCTCGGCCGTGATGGCGAACTCGAAGGTGCACAGCCCGTCGTAGGCCAGCGCGACGACGAGCGGTCCGGTCAACGGCGCAGTGGGTGGCGCGGACGGCAGCATTTGGCGAAATGTTACGTATGAGTGGCGTTTGCGCCACTCGTCGCAGACGTTCGCGCCATGCATCGTGTCGGTGTCCGAAGTTGCCCACCACCCGTTCCGAGAGCCGTCCGATGAACGCCACCCCGACCACCCTCACCGCGCCGACCGCGGGCAGCGCCGTGAGCGCCGTGAGCGCCGTTCCCGCGGCACCGTCGACCGACGCCGTGGCCCATTTCGCCGCCGAGTTCACCTTCGAGACCGACTGCTGGGACGTGCACGATGCGCTCGGACGGGGGGGCGACTTCGTGCTGCTCGACGTACGCGGCCCCGATCTGTTCGCAGAGGGACACGTGCCGGGCGCCGTCCACCTTCCGCACGGGAAGATCGTGGCCTCGAAGCTCGAGCGCTGGCCGGCGGACACGCTGTTCGTCACCTACTGCGCGGGACCGCACTGCAACGGCGCCGCGCGCGGGGCGCTGCGACTGGCGCGCCTCGGCCGGCCGGTGAAGATCATGGCGGGCGGCATCACCGGCTGGATCGACGAGGGCTTCGCGCTTGAAGCGTCGCCCGCCACCGCTTCGGTCTGACGTGCGCCGCCGGATGATCGGGTCCGAGGAGCTGCAGGACGCATCGCCTGACGGCGGCATCACCATCGTCACGCACCGCGCGGTCCCGGGCGGCGCGCCCGACGACCGTCTGTTGGCGGATGCCCTCCACCGGCGCGGCATGTTCGCTCGCTTCGCGCCGTGGAACGACGATGCGATCGACTGGCGGACGACGCCGGTGACGATCGTGCGGTCGGCGTGGGACTACTATCGCGATCCCGCGGGGTGGACGGCATGGATCGACGCCGCGTCGTCCGTCACCACGATCGTCAACGCGCCGGCGGTGTTGCGATGGAACAGCGACAAGCGCTACCTGCGCGACCTCGAGCAGCGCGACGTGGCGTGTGTGCCCACCGACATCGTGGAACCGGGCGATCCGGTGCCGCTCGCCGCGCGCGCCGCACGGCGCGGGTGGGCAGAGGTCATCGTCAAGCCGGCGATCGGGGCGAGCGCGTTCGGCGCGCGGCGCTTCGCGGGCGCGGCCGTCGCCGGAGACGGCGAGGCGCATCTGCGCATGCTCCTCGATCGCGGCCACGCCCTCGTGCAGCCGTATCTGCCGGCGGTCGACTCCGCGCGGGAACGGTCGCTGGTCTACATCGCCGGCGCCTTCGTGCACGCCTTCACCAAGCCTGCCTTCTCCACCGACGCGGCCGGAGCGACTTCGATCGTCGCGCATCGCCCGTCGGCCGAGGAGCTGGCGCTGGCGACCGCGGCACTCGCGGCGGCGGACGAGGCGGTGCACGTCGCCGAGACCCGCGGACGCACGCCGCCGCTCTACGCGCGCGTGGACCTCGTGCCGGCCGAAGCCGGTCCGCTCCTCATGGAGCTCGAGCTCGTCGAGCCCGACCTCGGCCTGCGTCTCGATCCGTCTGCAGTCGAGTGTCTCGCCGACGCGCTCGCGCACGTCGTCGCCTGACTTCACGGCCTGTCCAACGTGCCCTCCGACATCATGATGCCTGACTTCGAGACGCCCGCCGCGCACAGCGTCTTCACCTCGTCGGCCGACGGCGTACGTGCCGTGCACCAGGCGATCGATCTGCTCGGCGTCCACTGGAACGATCTGCCTGACCGCCCGGTCGCGCCGGCGAGCACGGTCCCCGCAGACGTGCGCGCATGGGCGCGCGCCTTCGATCTGGAGCGGGGAGCGCCGCTGGACGCGCTCGTCCCTGCCGTGATGGACGGTCTGCGACGCTGGACGGTGCATCCCGCGCACCCCCGCTACTTCGGCCTCTTCAACCCCACGCCCACCTGGCCCGGGATCACCGCCGACCTGATCGCCGCGGTGATGAACCCGCAACTCGCCGGCTACAGTCACGCGCCCGCGGCAGTGGAGCTGGAGCAGGCGTGCGTGCGGCTCCTCGCCGATCGGCTGGGGCTCCCCGCGGAGGCCGGCGGGCACCTCACGAGCGGCGGCGCCGAGGCGAACCACACGGCGGTGCTCACCGCGCTCACGGCCGCCTTTCCAGCGTATGCCACGGCAGGCCTGCGCGCGCTCGACGGCCCGCCGGTGTTCTACGCCAGTGCCGACTCCCACCTCGCCTGGATCAAGATCGCGCACGCCACCGGGCTCGGCCGTGACGCGCTCCGCCTCGTGCCGGCCGATGCCGCGGGACGCCTCCACGTGGCGGCGCTCGAGGACGCGATCACGCACGACGTGGCTGCCGGCCGCCGGCCCTTCCTCGTGATCGCGACCGCGGGGACCACGGCCGCCGGCGCCATCGATCCGCTGTCGCAGGTCGCCGACGTTGCGCGCGATCACGGACTGCGGCTGCACGTGGACGCGGCGTGGGCGGGTGCCGCCTGCCTCTCGGACCGCTACCGGCCGACGCTCGCCGGCATCGAGCGCGCCGACACGATCACCCTCGATGCGCACAAGTGGCTGTCCGTGCCGATGGGGGCGGGGATCTTCTTCACGCGTCGTCGCGCCGAGCTGCCGGCGACCTTCGGCGTGAGCACGTCGTACATGCCGGGCGCGACCGACGACGCACCCGACCCGTACACGGCGACGCTGCAGTGGTCGCGCCGCTTCGCGGGCCTCAAGCTCTTCCTGAGCCTCGCCACGTTCGGCGTGGCCGGTTACGCGGCCGAGATCGAGCGCAACGTCGCCCTCGGCGAGCGGCTGCGCGCGGGGCTGCGAGCGGCGGGGTGGCGTGTGGTGAACGACACCCCGCTCCCCATCGTCTGCGTCACGCACCCCGCAGCGGACGCCCATGCAGACGACGCCGCGTGGGCGTGGCACGCCGAGGTGGCGGCGCGCGTGGTGGAGAGCGGGGAGGCCTGGGTCAGTCCGGCCCGCGTCGCCGGCCGGCCGGCGGTGCGCGCCTGCCTCACGAGCTACCGCACGGAGGCCGCGGATGTCGATGCGCTCGTTGCGCTGCTCGACCGCGCTCTGCTGCACCCCCGCTCTGCCCGCGGCGCAGCATACGGGCATACCACTCCGCGATGAACGCGGGCGCGGCCCTCATGGCCCACGGTGTCAGGTACCCGAGCGCTCCGGCGCCGATTTCCGGTTTCGTCGTCGCCCGCCTATCATCCCCCTCCATGCTTACCATCAGCGAGAAGTTCGCCAGGCTCGGCACCGACCATGCGCCTGGGCAGGAAGTCCGGCAGGACCGGGTGGCGCCGGACGCCCCCCTCCGTGGAGATCCGCTGCCCGGCACGCCGGTCGATTTTTCTCACGGCGACGTGAATGACAGCGCGTTCGCCCCGACGCCCGGCGCGCTCGAGGAGTTCGTCGCGGGCGTGCATCGCGGCGGCTCCCAGGCGTACACCGAGTATCGCGGCGGCGCCGACCTGCGGGACCGCGTCGCCGAACGACTCGCGGTGTTCACCGGCCAGCCGGTGTCGGGCGCCGACGAGCTGATCATCACGCCGGGGACGCAGGGCGCGCTGTTCCTCGCGCTGGGCGCCACGGTGACCGCGGGGGATCGCGTGGCCATCGTGCGGCCCGACTACTTCGCCAATCGCAAGCTGGTGGAGTTTCTGGGCGGGGTGGTGGTGCCGGTGCGCCTGGACTATCTCGAACGCGCCGATGGCGCCGGTCTCGACCTCGGACAACTGGAAGACGCGTTCCGGTCGGGCGTGAAGACCTTCCTCTTTTCGAACCCGAACAATCCGGCGGGTGTGGTCTATACACCGGAAGAAATCGCGGACATCGCCGCGCTGGCCACGACGTACGGGGTGACCGTGATCGTCGACCAGTTGTACTCCCGCCTGCTCTACCCGGGAAACACGTACACGCACCTGCGAGCGTCACGGATCGACTCGGCGCAGGTCGTCACCATCATGGGGCCCTCCAAGACCGAATCGCTGAGCGGGTATCGGCTGGGGGTCGCGTTCGGCGCGTCGCACCTCATCGACCGCATGGAGAAGCTGCAGGCGATCGTGTCGCTTCGGGCACCGGGCTATTCACAGGCGGTGCTGCGGACCTGGTTTGCCGAGCCCGCCGGATGGATGCAGGATCGCATCGCCAGGCACCAGGCGCTGCGCGACGACCTGCTCGCGGTCTTTGCGACGGTTCCGGGATCGGCGGTGCGCACGCCGCAGGCCGGCAGCTATCTCTTCCCGCGGCTGCCGGCGCTCGATCTGCCGCTCCACGACTTCGTGCGGGCGCTGCGGGTACAGGCGGGCGTCACGGTCACGCCGGGCACCGAGTTCAGCCCGGACAGCACCGACAGCATTCGTCTCAACTTCTCGCAGAATCATCAGGCTGCCGTGCAGGCCGCCGGCCGGATCGCGCAACTGATCGATCGCTACCGGGAACGTCGATGACCATCCGGCTCTACGGGTTCAGGAGCTGCGACATGGTGCGCAAGGCGATGCAATGGCTCGACGCTCATGATGTCGCCTACGAGTTCTTCGACTATCGCCGGGAAGCGCTCGACCCCGAGGTCGTGGAGGACTGGTTCGCACGGGCCGGCTGGGAGACGGTGTTCAACCGCAACTCGACGACCTTCAAGGAGCTGCCCGAACGAGAAAAGGCCGGGATCGACGAGCAGCGCGCGAAGCAGATGATCCTCACGGAGACAAACCTGATCAAGCGTCCGGTGCTCGACACGGGCGATAGGCTGCTCTTCGGCTTCAAGGCCGAGGCATGGGCCGCAGCGCTCGGCAGGTGAGCGGCCCCCCATCTCCCTGTTTCCGTCCCGCAATTGCCCCACCCCTTCCCGGTCCTCACTTTACCGGGATGCCCTCATATGTCGATCCCCGCCTCCCGCGCCGCCTCGCCGGCTGGCGCAGCCCCGCCCTTGGCCTCGAGATGCCCATCGTGCACTACGGATGGGGCGGTCAGCCGGTGCTCCTCTTTCCCACCGCCGCCGCCGACTATCTCGAGAACGAACGCTTCTGGCTCGTGAAGGCCATCGAGCCGCTCATCGCGGCCGGCCGCGTGCAGGTGTTCTCCATCGACAGCATCAACCGCCTGGCCTGGATGGACCGGAAGCTGCCGGTGCCCGAACAGGCGCGCCGGCAGGCGCTCTACGCCCGCTACGTGGAAGACGAAGTGGTGCCGTTCATCCGGCACGCCGTGGGCGACGCGGGCGCGCGAGCGCTCACCACGGGCGCGAGCTTCGGCTGCTTCCACGCCGCGAACGCGCTCTTCCGCCGTCCGGACCTCTTCGGCGGCCTGATCGGCATGAGCGGCTTCTACGATCTCGCGCCGAGCTACTTCCGGGGTTTCTCCAACGAGGACGCGTACTTCAACAACCCGATGTGGTACGTGGCCAACCTCGAAGGCGGCCCGCTCGACACGCTGCGCCACCACACGCGCATCGTGCTCGTGAGCGGACAGGGCGCGTACGAGGCCCCCGATGCCACGCGCGCGTTCCACGACCTGCTCGACCGGAAGGGGATCGGCCACGTCTTCGATCTCTGGGGACACGACGTGAACCACGACTGGCCCTGGTGGCGCAAGATGCTGCCGCACTACCTGGAGCGCGTGGGATGCTGAGCCGCGCGCGTCCTCACACGGTCGCAGCACTCGCCGCCTGCACGGTCGTTCTCATCGCCTGCACCTCGTCGGCGGACACCGCCTCGCTGCGTGACGCGGATCTCGACACGCGCCTCGCGCACGCCAACACGCTGCTCCGGCGCGTGCCGCTCGTGGACGGGCACAACGACCTCCCGTGGGCCATGCGGCAGTACGCGAACGCGCCGCTCGACGTGGACGCGTACGACCTCACGACCACCACGCCGGGCCACACGGACCTCGCCCGCCTCCGCGCCGGCGGCATCGGCGGTCAGTTCTGGTCGGTGTACATTCCCGGCGAAGTGCGCGACTCCGGCTACGCGCGCGTGCAGCTCGAGCAGATCGACATCGCGCGGCGCGTGATCGCGCGCTACCCGAACGACCTCGAGTGGGCGCTCACCGCCCGGGCCCTTCGCGACGCGCACCGGGCCGGACGCATCGGCTCCGTGCTCGGCATGGAAGGCGGACACGCCCTCGAGAACTCGCTCGGCGCGCTCCGTGCGTACTACGACCTCGGCGTGCGCTACATGACGCTCACGCACAACGTCACCCTCGACTGGGCCGACGCCGCGAGCGACGAGCACCGCCACGGCGGCCTCACCGGGTTCGGACGCGAGGTCGTGCGCGAGATGAACCGCCTCGGCATGCTCGTGGACCTCTCGCACGTATCGCCCGGCGTGATGAGCCACGCGCTCGACGTGAGCGAGGCGCCCGTCCTCTTCTCGCACTCCAACGCGCGCGCGCTCACCGACGTGCCGCGCAACGTCCCCGACAGCATCCTCGCCCGCCTGCCCGCCAACGGCGGCGTGGTGATGGTCACCTTCGTGCCCGGGTTCGCCTCGCAGCGCGTGGCCGACTGGAGCGCCCGGCTCGCCGCCGCGCGCACCGCGGCCGGCAGCGACGCCGACGCGCAGTTCCGCGCCGTGGCCGAGTTCCGCGACGCCGACCCGCAGCCGCGTGCGACGCTCGAGGAAGTCGCGGATCACATCGATCACGTCAAGCGCATCGCCGGCGCCGAACACGTGGGGCTCGGCGGCGACTACGACGGCATCACCGACGTGGTGGAAGGGCTCGAGGACGTGTCGAAATATCCCGCGCTGCTCGCGGAGCTCATCCGCCGCGGATGGACCGACACGGAGCTCGAGCAACTGATCGGCGAGAACGTGCTGCGCGTGCTCACGCAGGCCGAAGCCGTGGCCGCGCGTCTCCAGCGCGAACGCCCGGCGTCCACGAAGACCATCCGCCAGCTCGACGGATCCCCGGGGCGCGAATGACGGTCAATGGCTGCCGCGGCGCGTTCGAACGACCGGCAGAGCGTGATGCCGTGACCCTCGCGCCCGTCTGCGATCCCGTGCGGTTCGTCCCACCGGACACGCCTCCCGGCGCGAGCCGCGGGCGATGCGGACGCCCGGCGGGCTACGCTCCGTCCGGTCCCTCGCGCGCCCGGCGCCCGTTTCACGGAACGCGCCTCGCCCTGCTTCCTTCCCGCCTGCTCCGGAGTTCCCGATGACCGTCGATCGCCGCCAGTTCCTGAAGGCCAGCGCCCTGTTCGGCGGCGCGCTCGGGCTCGGCATCACGCCGCGCCTCGCGCACGGCCTGACCGACAGCCCGCTCTTCACCCCCGACGGCGTGCGCCGGAGCGCTGCTCCGCTTCGCATCCTCATCCTCGGCGGCACCGGCTTCATCGGCCCCGCGCAGGTGGAGTATGCGATTGCGCGCGGGCACACCGTCACGCTGTTCAATCGCGGACGCACGAATCCCGGGCTGTTTCCGAACGTGGAGAAGCTCGTGGGCGACCGCAATGCGCCCGACGGATACGCCGCGCTCGCCGGCAACCGCGAGTGGGACGTGGTGATCGACAATCCCACCACGCTGCCGCGCTGGGTGCGCGGCGCCGCCGACGCGCTCGCGAAGCGCACGAAGCACTACATCTACGTGTCCACGATCTCGGTGTACCGCGACTATTCGCAGCCGGGCATGGCCGAAAACGGTCCGTTGCACGAGGCCGGCGATCCGGCAGCCGAACGCATGGGACAGGGGAACACCGGCTACGGTCCGCTCAAGGTGCGCTCCGAGCTGGACGCGCAGGAACGGTTCGGCCCGAACGTCACCATCGTGCGCCCCGGGCTCATCGTGGGACCCGGCGATCTCTCCGACCGTTTCTCCTACTGGCCCGTGCGCATCGAGAAGGGCGGGGAAGTGCTCGCGCCCGGCACGCCCAACGATCCCACGCAGTACGTGGACGCGCGGGATCTCGGTGAATGGATGATCCGTCTCGCGGAGAACCGGACGTTCGGGGTGTTCAACGCCACCGGTCCGAAGAGCCCCACCACGATGGCCGAGCTCCTCTACGGCATCAAGGCCGTGACCACGAGCGACGCGCGTTTCACGTGGGTGGATGCCGATTTCCTGCAGGCGCAGCAGGTGGCGGCGTGGAGCGAGATGCCCGTGTGGGCGCCGCCGCGCGGCGGCATGACCGGCTTCATGCGCGTGGACTGCGCGAAGGCGTACGCCGCCGGTCTCACGTTCCGTCCGCTCGCCGATACGGCGCGCGATACGCTCGCGTGGTACCACACGCGGCCGGCCGACCAGCAGGAGCGGCTCCGCGCCGGCATCGCGCCGGAGAAGGAGCAGACCGTGCTCGCCGCGTGGCGCGGCCGCGCCGGAGCCACGGGATGAAGCTCCTCTTCCTCGGCGGGACCGGATTCGTGGGGCCGCACCAGGTGGCGTACGCCCGCGCGCGGGGCCACGAGGTCACCGTGTTCAATCGCGGACGCACGAATCCGGCCGGCTTCGAGGGCGTGGAGATGCTGCAGGGCGACCGCAACGCGCCGAACGGGTACGCGGCGCTTCGCGGCCGTCGCTGGGACGCGGTGATCGACAATCCCGCACAGTTGCCGCGCTGGGTGCGGGAAGCGGGTGCCGCGCTGCGCGAGGCGACCGACTGCTACGTGTTCACGAGCACGCTCTCCGTGTTCCGCACGCGGGAAGCCATCGGCATCACGGAAGACGGGCCGTTGCACGACCCCGGTGACCCCGACGCCACGGCCGTGGGCAATCAGTACGGCCCGCTCAAGGTGCGCTGCGAGATGGAAGCGCGCGCCGTGTTCGGTAATCGCGCGCTGGTGCTGCGTCCCGGCCTCATCGTGGGTCCCGGCGATCTGTCCGACCGGTTCTCCTACTGGCCCGTGCGCATCGAGCAGGGCGGCGAGATTCTCGCTCCCGGCACGCCGGACGATCCGGTCGCGTTCGTGGACGCGCGCGACTATGGCGAGTTCCTCGTGCGGCTCGTGGAGCAGAAGGCGCGCGGCACGTACAACGTGGTGGGGCCCCGTACCACGCTGACCATCGCGGAGATGCTCTACGGCATCAAGGCGGTGACCACGAGCGACGCGCGGTTCACGTGGGTGGACACGGACTTCGTGCTCGCGCAGCGTCTCCGGCCGTATACCGACCTGCCGGTGTGGATGCCGCCGCGCGGCACGTCCGCGGGGTGGGCGCGCATGGACTGCTCCAAGGCGATCGCCGCCGGTCTCACGTTCCGTCCGCTCGCCGATACGGCGCGTGAGACGCTCACGTACTACCACGCGCAGCCGGCGGAGCGTCAGCAGCAGTTGCGCGCGGGGCTCACGCCGGACCGGGAACGCGACGTGCTCGCCGCGTGGCGTTCACGGACGAACGGAGACTGACGGCAGGAACGTGGGGACTCGACGGGCCCGCACGGTCTGCTCGAATCCGTATCCCAGCTTGAGCAGCGTGCCTTCGCTCCACGCGGACCCCATGAAGAGCATTCCCACCGGCAGCCCCGCGACCTCGCCGGCCGGCACGGTCAGCATCGGATAGCCGGCCGCGGCCGCGGTCACGAAGCTGCCAAGCGACGCATTGTCGCCGAGCAGCACGTCGATGAGCCAGGCGGGCGACTGCGTGGGCGCGACGATGGCGTGCAGCCGGTGCTTCTCGATCGTGGCGTCGATCCCGCGCGTGCGCGCGAGTTCGCGCACGATCGCGAGCTGCTGGCGGTAGTCGGAGCTCGTGAGCGGCCCCTTGCTCTCGGCGTACAGGAACGTCTCCTGTCCGAACCACATCATTTCCTGATCGCTGTGCCGGATGTTGAAGGCGATCAGATCGCGCAGCGATCGCACGGGCGAATCGGGACCGAGGGAGGTGAGATACTCGTTGAGCGAGGCCTTGAGCTCGTACGACAGCACTTCCGAGTCGGCGGGCCAGACGAGATCGGCGGTTTCGATATCGGCGTTCTCGATGATGACCGCGCCGGCCGTCCGCATGGCGTCCAGGGCGCGTTCGATCACGCGGTCGGCCACGAGACTGGTGCCGAACAGATTGCGTGCCACGCCGATGCGCGCCCCGCGCAGGCCGTCCGGATCGAGGAAGGTGGTATAGTCGGTGGTGCGGCGGATCGATCCTTCGGTGGTGAAGGGGTCGTCGGGATCGGGGGCCGAGAGCACGGACAGCAGCATCGCCGCATCGCGCACGGTGCGGCACATCGGTCCGGCGGTATCCTGCGTGTACGACACGGGAATGATGCCGGAGCGGCTGACGAGTCCCACGGTGGGCTTGAGGCCCACGATGCCGCAGAGCGCGGACGGTGTCACGATCGACCCCATCGTCTCCGTGCCGATGGAGGCCGGCACGAGATTGGCCGCCACCGCGGCGGCGCCGCCGGAGCTCGAGCCGCCCGCGCTGCGATCGAGGGCGTACGGATTGCGCGTGAGCCGTCCCCGTCCGCTCCAGCCGCCGATGGCCGCGCGGCCGCGCGCGTTCGCCCATTCGCTCATGTTCGCCTTGCCGAGCATGATGCAGCCGGCCGCGCGGAGCCGTTCCACCACGAAGGCATCCTTCGGCGCGAACGAATCGGCGAGCGCGAGCGATCCGGCGCTCGTGTGCATGCGGTCCGCGGTGCCGATGTTGTCCTTGAGCAGGATCGGAATGCCGTGCAGGCGGCTGCGCGGGCCGGACGTCTTCCGCTCCTCGTCGAGCGCGTCGGCGATCTCGAGCGCGTCGGGATTGAGCTCGAGGATCGTGTTCACCGACGGCCCCCGGCGATCGAACATGTCGATGGCCGCGAGATAGGCTTCGGTGAGCGAGCGCGAGGTCCACCGTCCGGTCTCGAGCCCCTCGGCCAGTTCGTTGAAGGTGACTTCCGTGAGCGCCGCCAGGGGACTCCCCGGTTGAAGCGCCGCGCTGTCGTCTTCGGCGAAGGAGGCGGCATATGCCGGTCCGGCCGGTAGTGGAAGCGCGAGGGCGGCCGCCGCCGTCATGGCGGAGCCGAGGAACCGGCGGCGGTCGATGCCGCGCCCGTCATTGCTGGAGGAGGGAGTCACGAACGCTGAACGTGGAGGGGCGTCGCGGCGCCCCGGGGTCGCTCACCGATCGGGTATGCCCCGGAAACGTCCGGGATCCACCCGAAACCGATGGAATGCATACCACAGGTCCCCGGGCAGGGTTCCCTGGTCCCCGGGGACGATCCGCGCCTCAGAGGGACGGGGCGTATGCCGGGGTCGGCGGGTGGCGGCGTTCGCTGTGCTCGAGATCCTCGGCATAGTGCTCCTCCAGGCAGCTCGGGCAGATGCCGTGCGAGAAGTCGGCCTCCGAGTGCTCGCGCACGTAGGCCTCGAGCTGCTGCCAGTCGCCGTCGTCGGCACGGATGTGCCGGCAGTGGGCGCAGATGGGAAGCACGCCGCGCAGGACGCGCAGTTCGGCGAGCGTGCGCTCGAGCGCGGCCCGCGCCTCCTGCTCGCGGGCGAACATCAGCTCCTCGCGCTGTTCCCGGAGATGCCGGTGCCAGGTGAAGGTGATCCCGAGGGCGTTGGCCACGAAGAACGCCGTGGTGATCGCGATGAACTCCACCGGCTGCACGTTCTGATGCCAGAAGAACAGCAGGAACAGGCTGCCCGCACTGAGGAAACCGGCCGCGAGGAACTGGCGCAAACGGCCGTTGGGCAGGAAGCCGTAGATCGCGATCACGAGCAGGGCCTCGAGGATGAACGGCGTCAGCAGCGTGCGCGGCCTGAGCAGATGCACGGCCAGGATCAGCACCACGTCCACCGTCATCGTGATCGTCATCGCGCGCAGGAAGCGTTCCCGATTCCGGATCCGCCGGAGGTGCTCGATGATCACGAGCATGATGACGAGCATGCTCGTCCGCGTGGCCGCGAGCGCGAGCAGCGTGCGGGGCTGATGCGCGCTGAGCAGGAGGTCGGAAATGCCGAAGACGGCGAGCGGCACCAGGAGAATCCAGAGCACCACGCGCATCTGGCGCTGCTCGGACTCCAAGCGAACCTCATCCAGGTAGGACGGGCTGATCGGGGAGGGCATGCTCCGGAGTATCGGCAGGAGCAGCCCCCGGGCGTAGCGCGTTTATCGGCGCGGCTGCAGGGGCTGCGGTCCGCGGCCGGGCAGGGGGATGCCGCCGCGCGCCGTGTCCCGGGGCAGGTTGCTGATGCGGAAGGCGAAGCTCTGGATGACCACCTGCGGCACCGGGACGCCGCGCAGGCGCGCGGGCCGGAACTTCATCAGCGGGAGCGCTTCCCGGACGGCGTTCGTGAACGCGGAATCGCTGGTCTGGATGGCGATGAAGGAGACCGGGTCGGCGCGGCCGGTGGTGTCCACGATGAACCGGGCCAGCACTTCCCCTTCCACCCGCGCCTTGAGGAGGAGGGGCGGGTAGGAGGGGCCGCCGCTCTCGGGGTCCGGGGTGACGGCAGAGTCGACCTGGATCTCCGTGAGGGCGATTTCCTCCATTTCCGACGCGGTAGGGGCCGATTCCTCGGGAGCGAGGGGAGGGCCGGCCGCCTCGGCAGTCGATCCAGCCGGCGGCCTGGGTGTCGTGCCGCCCTCGCCTTCGGGCAGCTGTTCGGCCGGGACGCCGGTTTCGAGGGCCACGTAGGTCACCCGCTCCTGTGCGGCAATGGAGCGTTCCGGGTCGGGAGGCGCGATATACACCGGCCGCGTCCCTTCCTCGTTGCCCTCTCCGCTCAGGGCCCCGGCGTACGAACCGATGGCGAGGCCGCCACCGAGGGTGGCGAAGTAGGTGGTCATGCCGAGCAGCGTGCGCGCCAACTGCCAGGTCAGGAAGACCTGTCCCGACTCCAGCAGGGTCAATCCGCGACCGCGCGGTCGCGGTTGTCTCCTACTCTGCCCCGTGGTCTGCACCGTCGACTCCCGAGTGTTGACATACCCGATCCGGATCCTCAACTACACGCCACACCCCGAATATGACTGCCGGGGGAGCGCAGAGGTTGCACCGGGGGACGAGCCGTGCCGGTTCGGCCGTGGCCTGTCCGGGGGCCGCCATGGACCGTCGGGCATCGGGGCCAACGGGCCGGCGTCATGCGACCGACGGCCAACGCGGCCGCGGCCCCGGCCGTAGCGACATATGGTGGACGCCCGTGGTCCCGGCTCCAACCTTCTGCTCCCTCCTCGTACGCCCTCCGTCCCCTCTCGTTCCCATGAGACGCAGCAGCTCCCGACTCTCCCTCCTCGCGCTGGGCCTGACCGGCCTTGGCGTGACGGCGCCTCCGGCCGCTCCCGTGGCCGCCCAGGGCCCCATGGCCGCTCCTTCCGATTCGGCGGCGGTGGCGCAGACCATCAGGGCCCTCCAGTGGCGCAGCATCGGCCCCGCCAACATGGCCGGCCGGATCGTGGACGTGGAAGGCATTCCGTCTCCCTCGCGCACCTTCTACGTGTCCACCGCCGCCGGCGGCGTCTGGAAGACGATCAACGGCGGCACCACCTTCTTCCCCGTGCTCGACACGGCGCGGGTGGCGTCGGGCGGTGATCTTGCGATCGCGCCGTCGGACACGAACGTCGTGTACTGGGGCACGGGGGAGCCGAACTCGCGCAACTCCATCTCGGCGGGCGGCGGCATCTACAAGACCACCGACGGCGGCAAGACGTGGACCTTCCTCGGCCTCGAGGAGACGCGTCACATCGGCCGCGTGCAGGTGCATCCCACGAACCCGAACATCGTGTGGGTGGCCGCGCTCGGTCACGCGTGGGGCCCGAACAGGGAACGCGGGCTCTACAAGACCACCGACGGCGGGACGACGTGGAAGCTCGCCAAGTACATCGACGAGAAGACCGGCTTCGTGGACGTGCAGCTCCACCCGAAGAATCCGGACATCCTGTTCGCGTCGAGCTACCAGCGCGTGCGCGGGCCGTACTTCCTGAACTCCGGCGGGCCCGGGTCGGCGCTCTGGAAGAGCACCGACGGCGGGGAGACGTGGACGGAAGTGAAGGGCGGCGGATTCCCGGAAACCATGAAGGGGCGCATCGAGATCGCGATCTCGCCGGCCAATCCCGACATCATGTACACCATGGTGGAAGCGGACACGGCCCCGAACGCGCGTCCCACGCGCGGCACGCCGCCGCAGCGCCGACCGAGCGGGCTCTATCGCTCGGATGACGGCGGGAAGACGTGGGAATGGCGCAATCCGGAGAACGTGCGTCCGTTCTACTACTCGCAGGTGCGCGTGCATCCCACCAATCCGGACGTGGTGTACTGGTCGTCCACGCCGGTCAAGTATTCGCGCGATGGCGGCAAGACGGCGGGCAACACCACCGTGGGGCTCCACGTGGATCACCACGCGCTGTGGTTCGACCCCGCCGATCCGGAACGTATCATCGTGGGGAACGACGGCGGTCTCGGCATCACGCTCGACGGCGGCGGCACGTGGGAGTTCCCGAACACCTTCGCGCTCGGCCAGTTCTACAACATCTCGTACGACATGCAGGTGCCGTACCGCGTGTGCGGCGGCCTGCAGGACAACGGCTCGTGGTGCGGCCCCAGCCGCCGGCGCCAGGGGCCGATCACCAACGCGATGTGGCACAACATCGGCGGCGGCGACGGTTTCGTGACCGCGCAGGACTACACCGATCCGAACATCGTCTACTCCGAGTCGCAGGGCGGCAACATGGGCCGCTACGACTGGGCCAACGCCCAGCGCACGGCGATGCGCAAGCCGAACTGGCGCGACACGTATCTCGCCTGGAACGATTCGGTCGTGGCCATCCGCGGCGACGAGAGCCGCCCGGAAACGGCGGAGATGCGCCGCCGCACCGCGGAGATCCGCACGAAGCAGAAGCAGGACTCGGTGGACATGCAGCTCCGCTGGAACTGGAACACGCCGTTCTTCATCTCGAAGCACAATCCGCGGACGCTGTACTTCGGCGCCAATCGCGTGTTCAAGAGCGTGCAGCGTGGCGACAACATGTTCGCGATCTCGCCCGATCTCACGTACGCCGACACGATGAAGATCCGCGTGTCCACGCGCACCACGGGCGGCATCACGCCCGACGTGACGAGCGCGGAGACGTTCGGCACGATCGTGTCGCTCAACGAATCGCCGGTGAAGGCGGGGCTGCTGCTCGCCGGCACCGACGACGGCCGCGTGTGGATCACGCGCAACGACGGCGGCGCGTGGGAGGAAGTCACGAAGAACATCCCGGGCGTGCCGGCCGGCGCGTACGTGTCGCGCGTCGAGGCGTCGTACGCGGCCGAGGGCACGTTCTACGTCACGTTCGACGATCACCGCCGCGACGACTACCGGCCGTACGTGTACATGACCACCGACTACGGCCGCACGTTCCGGTCGATCGTGTCCAACCTGCCCACGGGCTCGATCGACTACGTGCACGTGATCCGCGAGGACCCCGCGAACCCGAACCTGCTCTATGTGGGCACGGACGTGGGCGTGTACGTGTCGCTCGACCGCGGCGGGTCGTGGCAGCGGTTCATGACGGGCCTCCCCACCACGCCGGTGCACGACCTCCAGATCCATCCGCGCGACCGCGAGCTGATCGCCGGCACGCACGGCCGTTCCATCTGGATCGTGGACGTGGCGCCGCTGCAGCAGCTCACCGCCGACGTGGTCGCGCAGTCGGCGCACTTCTTCGCGCCGCGCACCGCGTTCCAATGGGGCGAACCGCCGATCAACGGCGGCAGCAACGGGCACAAGATCTTCCAGACGCCGAGCCCGCAGTACGGCGCGGATCTCTGGTACCGCGTGGCGCAGGGTACGGGGCAGGCGCGCATCGTGATCCAGGACGCGTCGGGGGATACGCTCACGACGCTCACGGGCCCGGGCGGCCCGGGCGTGCACCGCGTGTCGTGGAACATGCGCGGCCGTCCGCCGGCTCCGGCGCCGCTGTCGCCGGCACAGCGCCGCGACAGCATCGTGATGGCGCAGCGCACCGAGCGGGCGCTCGATTCGCTCGAGAAGGTGGGATCGCTGCCGGCCGACCTGATCGCCACGGCGCGGAATGCCATGCGGCAGGGCGCCGGCGGGCTGCAGGGGCTCATGGGCGGTGGCGGCGGGTTTGGTGGCGGTGGTGGTGGAGGCGGCGGGTTCGGCGGGGGTGGCGCGCTGGCCCCCACGGACCGTCCCGGCGAAACGCGGCCCATGCCCAGCTTCCCCACCGGCGCTCCGGGCGGGCAGGGCGGCGGCGCCCCGGCCGCGACCGGCGTGCAGCAGGTGTTCGTGGCGCTGCGCGAAGCGCTCGGCCCCGACTTCAACCCGCTCGGAGGTGGCGGCGGTGGCCGTGGCGGCGGTGGTGGCGGTTTCGGCGCCAATCAGGCGCCCATGGCGGGCAGCGGCGACTACAGGGTCACCGTGACCGCCGGCGGCCGCACCATGTCGCAGAAGCTGCGCGTGGAACAGCTCGGCACGGTGGGCGGCAACCCGGCGGGCGTGACGGAGAACGAGGAGGAAGAACTGCTCCGCCTCTTCAACCGCTGGTTGCGCACCTGGTAACGCTGGCAGCGCGCTGATCCGCGATGCACACGGCCCCGGGTATCCGACTGGATGCCCGGGGCCGTGTCACATCGGTGCGCGCCGGGAACAGGGGGCTTCCCGGTCAGTCCGGGCTCATGCCCTTCGGCCGTGGTGCGCGCTTCGCTCGCGCAGATGGTACGTCAAGGCCGCTGCGATACACTGTTTCAGCGCCTGCTCGGGAACGCCATCGCCCACCGGCAAGACGATGGCCCGATTCCCCTCGAACTCCAACACGTTGGAGAACAGGATTCTGAATCGCTCCACGAGCGTGGTTCGACAGTGGAAATACATGCAGTACCGGTCGGGAGCCGATTCCTTCCAGTCGATGCGAATGGTGCTTCCGCTCTTCGACGCCGATGTGACGTACGCCGGCTCTCCCCACTTGAGCGTTTCCTCGAGCTCGCCGACGCCGGCCGTGGAAGCGGCCGTCTCGAAGATGAGTTCACGAAGGGCGAGGAGTCTGTCCTTCACATGAGACGGGTAGCCGGCAAAGACCTCTGCTACCGCAGCATCGGCAAATGGTCGCACGGTCGGCTCGCCGCCTCAGCGCGGCGGTGTGGAAGACGGGACGGACCGCACCGGCGCACGATCACGCAGCCGCTGCACCGCGCCCTGCGCCTCGCGCAGCTCCTCCTGCAGCGACGGGTCGGCCTCGCCCCACCACGTGATGAACTGGTCGTACGCGCGGATCGCCGCGTCCGTGTCGCCCAGCTCTTCGTATACACGCCCCCGCGCGAGCCAGCTTCGTGCGTACAGCGCGCCGCCGGGTTCGGCGATATTGATCTGGAAGTTCGTGGGACGGATCGCGTCCCAGGTGTCCACGGCGCCTCGCAGATCGCCCAGCCGGTACCGCACGTCGGCCTGCACCGCCACCCGCAGGCCGGCCATGCTCTGCAGGAGCGTGCGGATCCGGGCGGGATCGGTGAACGTGCCCGCGAGCTCCCGGGCCCGGGCCGTATCGCCCCGGTCGAGCGCGAGTGATGCCTCGAGCTCGGGGAACTGGCGCCCGGATTCCGTGGCCCAGCGCCTGGTGACCTCGGCGAACCCTGTGTCCCGCGTGGCGAAATAAGCCGCGTACGGGACGCCGAGTGACTGGCTGCGCACCGCGGAGAGCTGCGGAGCGGCCGGGTTTTCGAGCCGTCGGATGCCGGCGCGGAGCGTATCCAGCAGCGCGGGCGTGGCGGGCACTCCCATGGCGAGCCGGATCCCCGCCGCGAACCACGAGGCGGTCGGGCCCGTGGGCAGGTTGACCATGGGCACCATCGCACTCGCGTCCGCGGCATGCCGCACGAGACTGTCGAGGAGCCGCGGGGACCCCGAGCCGCCGGCGATGGTCATGCCGACGAACGGGAGCAGGGCACCGGGTCTGGTGGAGCGCACGTCGAGCGAGTCGGCGGGGAAGCGGGCCATGGCCGCGCGCAGATCCCGGCGGGCTTCGGGGATCTGATCCCCGAGCACGCGATACAGCGGCAGCGTGAATGCCATGGCCGGCGAATACGCGGCCGGCCGCTGCTGCGCCTGTTCGAGCACCACGATGGCGGAGTCGTACCGCTGCATGGCGGCGTACGTGTCGATCAGCGACTGCCAGGCCTGCGGGCCGTCGGGTTCCTGCGCCAGCCATCCGGCGGCGAACTCGCGGGCCCGCTGCTGCGATTCGGTGCGGAGACGGGCGAGACGCGCGGAGTCGACCGTGGTGCTCCGGATGACCGAGTCGCCCGCGATCACCATGAAGCCGTTGGCGTTGCCGCTCATCTGATACAGCCCCACCAGGTGCTGATAGGCGAGGTGGAACGACGAATCGAGCGCGATGGCGCGTTCGAACCCCCGCCGGGAGCGCGTGAGCAGCAGCGAGAGGGAATCCGGGTCGGCGAGATCGGTGTTGAGGGCGGCGTGGAAATCCGCGTCGGCGAGTCCGTACCAGGCTTCGGCATCGGTGGAATCGACGGCCAGGAGCGCGGCCAGCCGTACCGCGGCCCGGGTCCAGTGGGCACGGGCTTTCGCGAAATCCTGACCCGCGGAAGCGGTGAACCCGCGGGCCAGCTCCTGGTTGGCGAGGATGATCTCCCGCTGGCGCGGCGGCAGGCGCGGGGAGAACTCCGCGGCGCGGTCGGCCATGCGGAGGTAGACCGAGTCGGTGATATTCCCCCAACCGAGCCCGAGCGAGCGCTTGTAGTACGCGAGCGCGAAGGTGCTGTCGATGCGGAGCGCCTGCGCGAACAGGGTGTCGGCATCGTCGAGCTGCCAGCGGTTGAGCGCGCGCAGTCCGTCGAGATAGAGCCGGTAGGCTTCCACCGACGCCGTGGTCTGCCGCGCGAGCTCCATCGACAGCGCCGGTCCGCCGGCCAGGTCGAGCAGCCCGCGCGCGATGCGTTCGAAGACGGCGCGCGGATCGCTGCCGACGGGCGCGCCGGCCGTGGCCTCGTCGATGCGGCGGCCGCTCGCCACGTCGTAGCGCCGCGCCACCACGAACAGCGAATCGCTCGCGGTGGTGATCTGCCCCATCACCACCGTACCCGCGCCGGCGCGGCGCGCGATGTGCCGCGCATCCTCGAGCCCCACGCGGCGCGCATCCTCGCGTCGCGCGTCGCGCAGGAGGTCGAGCGTGCGTTCGTAGTCCACCACGCTCAGGTCGTTCCACTGCGAGAGCGTGAGGCCGAGCATGTTGACGGCGCCTTCCCGCAGCCAGTCGAGCGACGCATCCGCGGTCTGCAGCTCGAACGGCGCGATGAGCCACGACCGGGCGTTGGGCGCGGACGATCCGCGTCCGCCCAGGAACAGCGCGCCCGCCGCCAGCACCGCGACCGCGAGCGCGGCGATCCCCAGCCGGCGGCGCCGGGCGGACACGGCCGTGCGACGCACCGACCCCGAGCGGAGGCCCGCCGGCGCGAAGCGGTTCCCCGAGGTCACCGCGGGATCGTCGCCGTCGAGCCCCGCCAGCACCGCGGCCATGGTCCGTCCGCGCGGGAACCGCTCCTCCGGCTTCTTGCGGAGCGCGCGGGCGATGACCGTGTCGAGTGCGTCGGGGATATCCGGCGCGAGCGTGCGGAGCGGGACGGGCTCCTCGGTGAGATGCTTGACGAGGATCGTGGCCGGCGTCTCGGCGGTGATCACCGGGCGTCCCGCGAGCATCTCGTATGCCACGAGGCCGAGCGAGTAGAGATCGCTCCGTCCGTCGATGGTGTCCTCGCCCGCCGCCTGCTCGGGGCTCATGTAGCGCGGCGAGCCGAGCACGAAGCCCACGCCGGTGAGCCGGCTGTCGCCGCCGGAGAGCGCGCGCGCCACGCCGAAGTCGGTGAGCATCGCGCGGCCCGTTTCGCGGTCGAGCAGGATGTTCTCCGGCTTGACGTCGCGGTGCACGACGCCGGCCGTGTGCGCGTCGTCGAGCGCCAGGGCGAGGTCGTGCACGATGGCCATGACCGTCTCGGCCGGCATGACGGGTTCGCGCTGCAGGCGATCGCGCAGGCTTTCGCCCGGCACGTATTCCATGGCGAACCAGAGCAGGCCGTCCGCTTCGCCGGCGGCGTACACGGACACGATGTTGGGATGCCGGAGCCGCGCCACCGTGCGCGCCTCGAGCAGAAACCGTTGCCGCAGCTCGGCGCTGCCGGCGACGTCCGGCGAGATGACCTTGATCGCGACGGGCCGGTCGAGCGTGATGTCGCGGGCGAGGAACACGGTCCCCATGCCGCCGACACCGAGCACCCGTTCGATGTCGTACTGTCCCGTCAGCGCCCGGGCGAGCCGGGACTGCAGGTCGGGCGGGGGTGCGTGCATGGGGCTGGGAGGAGGGGACAGGGGACCGGCGGTCACGGGAAGGTAGCGATACTACGATCGTACCCGGCGCGGTGTGTCGCAACGGCGCATGTGTTCGTATTTTCGACGTTCACAGTCGCCCCGTGCCCGTGCCCCGTCGTCCGTTCGCCACCAGACGTCATCGTTTCCGCACCGCGCGCCTGCTCGTGGCCGCGATCGGCCTGTGCGCGGCAGGCGGCGGCGCGTCGTCCTGCGGGACGTCGTCCTCCTCCGTCCCGTCCATGCCCGCACACGCCGTCGCTGCCGATCCGCGTCCGCTCGTGATCGCCCATCGCGGCGCGAGCGGCCATCGTCCCGAACACACGCTCGAGGCGTACGCGCTCGCCGTGGAGCAGGGCGCCGACTACATCGAGCCGGATCTCGTCAGCACGCGCGACGGCGTGCTGGTGGCGCGCCACGAGAACGAGATCGGCGGCACCACCGACGTGGCCGACCGGTTCCCCGAGCGCCGCACCACGAAGACCATCGACGGGGAACCGGTCACGGGATGGTTCACGGAGGATTTCACGCTCGCCGAGCTCCGCACGCTGCGCGCCCGCGAGCGGCTGCCGTTCCGCGACACGTCGTACGACGGCCGGTTCCTCGTGCCCACGTTCGACGAGGTGCTGGCGCTCGCCGACTCGCTCGGCCGCGCGCGGGGACGCGTAGTGGGCGTGTATCCGGAAACGAAGCACCCCACGTACTTCCGCGAACTGGGCCTGCCGCTCGAGGAACCGCTGCTCGCCGCGCTGGACCGCATCGGCTGGAATCGCGCCGATGCGCCGGTGTTCATCCAGTCGTTCGAAACGGGGAACCTCGCCCGGCTGCGCGAGCGCACCCCGGTGCGTCTCATCCAGCTCGCGGCGGCTGACGGCGCCCCGTACGATCTGGCGCGCGCGGGCGACCCGCGGCGCTATGCCGACCTGCTCACACCCGACGGACTCGCGCAGGTGGCGGCGTATGCCGCGGGGATCGGTGTGCAGACGCCGCTCGTGCAGGGCGGGGCCGTGGGCGCACCCGCGACCGCGCTCGTGGCGGACGCCCACGCCGCGGGGCTCCTGGTGCACGTGTGGACGCTGCGCAGCGAGCCCCGGTTCCTGGGGGCGCGCTACGCCGGCGACCCCGCGGCCGAGGTGCGCGAGCTCGCCGCGCTGGGCGTGGACGGCTTCTTCGCCGACTTCCCCGACGTGGCCGTCCGCGCGCTCGGCCGGTAAGCCTACTCCTCCGGTTGCGTGGCGGGAATGCCGAGTTCGGGGAGCCGCGCCTGCCATGACGCGAGCCAGGGGCCGAAATCCGCGGCCGGCATGGGGCGGCCGATCCAGTATCCCTGGGCGAACCCGCATCCGGTCTGCCGCAGGAACTCCCAGTCCTCACGGTTTTCCACGCCTTCGGCCACGACGTGCATGCGCAACTGGCTGGCGAGACTCAGGCTCGCCGAATAGATCGCCCGGACGGTGTCGTTGGAAGCGACACCGTGCACGAAGCTGCGGTCGATCTTGAGCTCGTCGAACGGAACGTCGCGCAACTGCGCGAGCGAGGAATGCCCCGTGCCGAAGTCGTCGATGGAGAGCGAGAATCGCTTGAGGCGCAGGCGCGTGAGTGTTTCGAGTGGTCCGCGCTGGTCCTGCATGAGGCGGCTTTCGGTCACTTCCAGCGCCACGTGGGACGGGCTGAGGTGCTCGCGTCCGACGGCGTCGATCACGAAGTCCGCGAAGTCGAGTGCCTTCAGGTTGTCCATCGACACGTTGATGGCAACGCGGAGCGCGAGGCCTTCGTCGCGCCACCGGCGCGCCTGGGCGAGACTCCGGCGCACGACGGCGCGCGTGAGATCGTCGATCAGTCCGTGCGCTTCGGCCACGCCGATGAACTGGTCGGGGAAGATCAGGCCGTCCTTCGGATGACGCCAGCGCACGAGCGCCTCGGCTCCGATGCACGCCCCCGTGGCCACTTCGACCTTGGGCTGGAAGTGCAGTTCGAGTTCGTCGTGCTCCAGTGCGCGGCGGACGGCCTGGGGAGAATACGACGGACGGGCCGGACGTCCTTCCGGCCGGACGTCCACGGTCCAGCGCTCGAGCAGATCCCGCAGCGCCGCCATGGGAACGGGCTTCTGCAGATGGCCGAGCGTCGTGATGCCGTGTGCCTGCACGAGGTGGCGCACCGTCTGCAGAATGCGTTCGTCCTCGCCGCTGACCAGAATGAGCTGTCCCTGATAGCCGCGCTCGACGAGTCCGCGCACGAAGGCCATGCCGTCGACCTCCGGCATGTTCAGGTCGAGGAGCACGAGATTCGGCACGGCCGTACCGCCGTCGAACAGCGCCAGCGCGGCTCCCGCCCGATCGGCGGTCTTCACGTACGGATATCCCAGATGCCGCAGCATCCGCTGCATGGCCGTGAGCACGGCGGGCTCGTCGTCGACCACGAGGATGGCCCGGTGCGCGGGGTCGGGAACGGCATCCGTTGCCCGTCGGTTTCCCATGTGTCGGCCGCTGCCGGGCATGTCGAGGAGCTCCCGGACCTTCCGCGACAGCGACTCCACGGTGAAGGGTTTCTGCAGGAAGGCCGCGCCCGATGCCCGCAACCCTTCTTCCACGACGTTCGGATCGGAATGCCCCGACAGATGCAGCACCCGCAGTCCGGGGCGGCTCGCCAGCAGAGCGCTGGCCAGGAGCCCGCCACCGATTCGCGGCATCATGACGTCGCTCACCAGGAGATCGATCCGGCCCATGTGGCCGGCGTTCAGCGCGAGCGCCGCTTCGCCATCGGCGGCTTCCAGCACCTGATATCCGAACTGACGCAGCACCCGCGCCGCGACCTTCCGGACATTCTCCTCGTCCTCGACGAGCAGGATCGTCTCGTCGCCTCCGGCGGCGCGTACCGGTTGCATGGCCGACGGCGCGCGCATCTCGCCGGCTTCGCCCGCCATGGGCAGATAGATCCGGAACGTCGTGCCGTGCCCGGGTTCGCTGTAGACGCCGATCGTGCCGCTGCTCTGCTTCACGATGCCGTACACGGTCGCGAGGCCGAGTCCGGTGCCGCGTTCCGGGCCCTTGGTGGTGAAGAAGGGCTCGAAGATGCGTGCCTGCGTGTCCCGGTCCATGCCGTGTCCGGTGTCGCTGAAGGTCAGCGCCACGTGCGGGCCGAGGCCGGCGCCTTCCTGCAGGTCGGCGAAGGCTGCGTCGAGCTCCACGTTGGCGGTGGTGATGGTGAGCAGGCCTCCTGCCGGCATCGCGTCCCGTGCGTTGACGGCGAGGTTCACGATCACCTGCTCGATCTGCGCCGGATCGGCGAGCACGGGATACAGTCCGGACTGGAGCGAGGTCGAAAGCGAGATGTCGGCGCCGATGAGGCGACGCAGCATCTTCTCGATGTCGGCGACCGTCTCGTTGAGATCGAGCACGCGGGGTTCCAGGACCTGCCGCCGGCTGAAGGCGAGCAGTTGCCGGGTCAGACCCGCCGCGCGTGTGGCAGCCTCGCTGATCTGGTCGATGTCGTCGCTTTCCGGCGCATTCGGCGGCAGCTCCGCCTTGAGCAGCTCGCTGTGCGCGAGGATCACGGTCAGCAGGTTGTTGAAGTCGTGCGCGATGCCGCCGGCCAGCCGTCCCACGGATTCGAGCCGCTGCCCCTGCTGGAGCGCGCGATCGGAGCGGTCGCGTTCGATCGCGGCGCCGAGAATGTGCGCCACGGCCTGCAGAAAGTGGACGTCGTCCTGCGTGAAGGCACGCTGTGCGGTGGCGGCCGCGCCGAGCACACCGAAGGGCCGGCCGGGCAGGAGCGGAATCGTGACGGCGATGGCGCTGGTCACGCCATGCGCGGCCTCCATCTCCGAGATCCGGAAGCGATGTTCGGCGGAGGCATCATCGAGCACCGCCGACGTCTGCTGTCGCAGCACATGCGCGATCATCGTGTCGCCATCGGCCGGTATCGTCGCGCCGATGGTATCCGGCTGCCATCCGATGCCGGCCCGGAGCTGCAGGATCCGTCCGTCGCTCGAGAGCTCGCAGACCTCGGTGAGCGGCACGTCGAGCGTTTCGGCGACGAGGCGTGCGCCCACGTTCAGGAGCACATTCATGTCCGGCCGTTCGATGACCGCATGTCCGAGCGTGGCCACGGCGGCCTGCTGCCGGACGCGCACTTCGAGGGCGCGCTGCGCGTGCCGGCGTTCGGTGACGTCACGGGCGATCGCGAAGATGAGCGCATCCTCCGAGGAGGGAATGGCCCGCCATTCCAGCCAGCGATACGATCCGTCACGGCACCGGTAGCGGTTCTCGAACTTCAACGTGGGCAGGCCGGACGTGATGCGCGCGACCTCGTCGATCGTGGGCGCCTGGTCGGCGGGGTGCACGAAGTGCAGATACGGCTGCGCCTGGAGCTCCGTCTCCGTCCAGCCCAGCCAGCGTTCCCACGCCGGGTTCACCCGCTTGAAATACCCGTCGAATCCCGCCACGCCGATCATGTCCGTGGACAGTTCGAAGAAGCGCTGCAGATCGGTTTCCAGTCCCCCGGCGTAGCGGGCCAGCTCGGCGCGCGCGGTCTCGAGCTCCGCTTCGCGCTGCCGGAGATCGCGATTCTGCCGCACCGCGTCCTCGAATGTGGAGATCAGGAGGTCGAGGATCTGCTCGCGCTCCGAGCCGATCATGAACTCGCGACCCATGAAGTACACCTGCACGCCCATGCGCATCTTCGTCGCGCGGCGTGCATTCCGGGTGTCGAGCAGCCAGGCGAGCCGTTCGAGGAGGTGCTGCGGCTCGAACGGCTTGGTGAAGAAGTTGTCGGCGCCGCTCTCCAGTCCCTTGATGATGTCCAGCGGGTCGGCGAGGCTCGTGAGCAGCACGACCGGCGTGTGCCGGTGCGGACCGGCCTTGACCTGCTGGCAGAGCGCGTATCCGTCGACCGGCCCGGGCATCACGATGTCGCTGATGATCACGTCGAACGGCGTCGTCGCCGTGTTCAGGAGGCGCAGCGCGTCCTCGCCGTTCATGGCCATCTCGACCCGGTGGCCGGCGCGTTCGAGCAGTTCACGCAGTGCTTCCGCCTGAGTGGGGCTGTCTTCCACGGCCAGGATGTGATGCGATGTCATCCGTGGGATCTCCCTTGCAATGTGATGAGCGTGGGGGCGAACGCGCCGAGCGGCAGGACCGCATCCACGACGCCGGCGGCCACGGCTTCCCGCGGCATGCCGTACACGACCGATGATGCTTCGTCCTGGGCGAGGACATGGCCACCGGCACGGCGCACTTCGCGCAGTCCGCGGGTGCCGTCGTTCCCCATGCCAGTGAGGATCAGGGCGACGACGCCGGTGCCGAAGGCATGGGCCGCCGATTCGAACAGATGGTCCGCCGAAGGCCGGAACCGGCTCTCGGCCGATCCGGTCTCGACGCGCAAACGGCCATCCGGCAGGATGCCGAGCTGGTGGTTGTCCGGCGCGATGTAGACCGTGCCGGCGCGCGACGGTTCACCGTCGGCCGCCAGCCGCACCGTCAACGCGCACTGGGCGTTCAGCCATTCGGCGAGCCCCGCCGTGAATCCGGCGGCGATGTGCTGCACGACGAGAACCGGCGCGCCGAAGGTTGCGGGCAGTTCGGCGAGGATGCGTGCCAGCGCGGCCGGTCCGCCCGTCGAGGCGGCCATGACCACGACGCGCATCTTCGCCGGCCGTTCCACGGCTCCCGATCGCCGCAGCGCGTGCTCCACCCGCGGTTCGACCCGCCGCACGACCTTCACCTGCGAGAGCGCCTTCACCATGGACACGAGATGGCCCTGGCGCGATTCGAAGTCACCGCCGGCTGGATCGTCGGGCTTGCGCAGCAGCATCAGCGCGCCGGCCCGCATCGACTCGAGCGACATCTCCACCTCGTCGCCGCTTTGGCTCGACGACACGATGAGGATGGGCGTCGGCGTGTACGCCATGATCTGTTTCGTCGCGGCCAGGCCGTCCATCACGGGCATGTGGACGTCCATGGTGATGAGGTCGGGGCGCAGTTCCATCGCCATCCGCACGGCTTCCTCTCCCGTGCGCGCTTCGCCGATCACGCGGATTGCCGGATCGCGCTCGAGAATCTGCACGAGCAGGGTCCGCAGCGTGACGGAGTCTTCGGCCACCAGCACCCGGATCGTCGGCATGCGCGTTACCCGAGCAGGTGATGGACGGCGTTCACGAGCCCCTGCTGATCGAAGCTCGACTTGCCGAGGTAGGCGTCCGCCCCGGCTTCCAGGCCGCGCGTGCGATGCGCGTCGGTTTCCAGCGCGGTCACGAGGATCACCGGCAGATCGCGGAACCGCTGTGAGCCGCGGATCGCTTCGCACAGCGCGAATCCGTCCATGCGCGGCATTTCGATATCGCTCACGACGAGATCCACGTCGCCGGTTTCCTGCAGGAGACGCCAGCCGTCGGCGCCGTCCACGGCGGTGCGCACGTGGTAGCCGGCCGTCTCGAGAATTCCCTGCAGGAGCGTCCGGGTGGTCATGGAATCATCCACCACGAGAATGCGCTGTTCGGTGGGTGCGCCGGGAGCGGGCTCGGCGATGGTGAGACCGCTCGTACCGTCCGTGAGCGCCTGCGTGACGGTCGCCGCGGTGTCGAGCACGAGCGCCAGCGAGCTCGTGGCCAGCATCGCGGCGCCGCTCAGGAGCGGCGACCGCCGGCCGCCCCGTGACAGCGGCTGCATGAAGAGCTCCTCCTCCGAGAGCAGCGCATCCACGGACAGCGCGAGACGGCGATCGCCGGACCGGACCACCACGATCAGCACCCATTCGTGCAGCGGCTGTTCGGTGAGCGGCGGCAGCAGCCGCGCGAGCGATGTCAGCGGCAACGGCTCGTTCTCCATCAGCACCACGTCGCGGCCTTCGATGCGCCGGAGGGCCGCGACCGGAACGCGCAGCATGCGTTCGACATCGGCGGTGGGAATCGCCACGGTCTGCTGCCCCACGGTCATGAGCACGGCACGCACGCTCGCGAGCGTGGGCGGGCAGGTGAGCGTGAGCGTGGTGCCCGCGCCGGGCGTCCAGCGCAGGTCGAGCGAGCCGCCCACCCGTTCGATGGCCGCGCGCACGAGATCCATGCCCACGCCGCGTCCCGAGATGACCGTGGGCTCGAGCCGGGTGGAAACCCCGCCCGCGAACAGGATCCGCGCGACTTCCTGATCATCGGCGGGGACATCGAGGCCGCGTCGCTCGAGCAGGCGGCGAATGGCGGCGACATCGATCCCGGCGCCGTCGTCGGTGACGGTGACCGCCACCCGGTCGCCCGTGCGCGTGGCGGCAACGGTCACCGCCCCGGTGGGATCCTTGCCCGTCGCCACCCGCTTCGGCGGCGATTCGATGCCATGATCCACCGCGTTGCGCACGATGTGCACCAGCGCTTCCCGCAGCCCGTCGAGCACGGCCCGGTCCAGCTCGAGGTCGCCGCCCATCACGACCAGGCGGGCCTGTTTCGTGGTACCGGCCACGTCGCGCACGACACGCGGCAGCGCCTCGCAGGCTTCGGCGAACGGACGCATGCGCAGCTGGCGGACCTGGCCGAGCACGTCGTGCGTGATCCCGTCGAACACCCGCGTGTGCGCGGCCGTGTGCACGGCGAGGCGTTCGGCGCGGCTCACGAGCAGCCGGAGCTGCTCCTCGGTGTGCCGGAGCGATTGCCGTACCTCGGCGCCGGTGCCGAAGCGCGCGAGCGTGGTGTGCACGCGGCGCGCGGCGCGCTTCCATTCCGTGGCCGTGCGCATCAGCTGCAGATGCAGCGTCTCGAGGTCCTCGACGCGGGCCTCCGCTTCGCGGCGCGAGCCCAGCAGCCGGCCCGCACTCGCCATGAGCGCATCGAGCCGATCCGCGCGCACGCGGAGGGTCGTGTCCGGAGCCGGCGTGGCCGGCGGTTCCGTCGTGGCAACGGGCGCGGCCGGCGGCGCGGCGGGTCGTGTCGCAGCCGGCGGCGCCGCGGCCCGCGCGGTCATGCCCGGGCCGTCCCGGAATCCGGCGAGCCAGTCGGCGAGCGGCGAGTGCGTGAGCGGATCGCCCTTCCGGAGCGCCGCGGTCGCCGCCTCGAGTGCGTCCGCGGCCGCGAACAGGGACGCGAAGCGCGCCGGCTCGAGGCGCACCTTGCCGTCCCGCACGTCGGCGAGCAGCGTTTCCAGCCGGTGACAGGCCTGCTCCACGAGCGGCACGCCGCCCGCGCGCGCGGCTCCTTTCAGCGTGTGGGCCACGCGAAACACCGACCGGAGCCGGTCGGGATCGTCGGGACGCTGCTCGAGCACGAGCAGGTCCGCGTTCATCACGCGAACCTGCTCTTCGAGTTCACCGATGAGGGTGGCCCGAAGACGTGCGGCGAGCTCGTCCGGTGTCACGCCCGCGCGCCGGTCAGAGTGAGGAGCCGGAGGCCGAGCGCGTTGAGGTCGTGCGCGGCCCGTTCGGCCTGCTTCGTCGAGGCGAGGTTCTGCTGGGTGGTTTCGTGGATGTTCGCCATGGCTTCGCGGATCTGCGTCATGCCCAGCGCCTGCTGGCCCGCGGACGCCATGATCTGCGCCGCGGCCTGCGCGGATTCCGCCACGGCTTCGGCGAGCGTGCGAATCGTTTCTCCCGCCTCCTGCACCTGGCGCTCGGTGGACGCCACCTGGCGCGTGCCCTGCTCGGTGTTCATCACCGCGCCGCTCGTCGCGCGCTGGATCTCGCCGAGGATCTGCCGGACCTGCACCGTGGCCTTCTTGGACTGCTGGGCGAGATTCTTCACCTCCGAGGCCACGACCGCGAATCCGCGGCCGTGCTCTCCCGCGCGCGCCGCTTCCACGGCGGCGTTCAGGGCGAGCAGGTTGGTCTGCTCGGCGATGTCGTTGACGGTGGCGATGATCTCGCCGATCGCCTGCGCCTGTTCGGCGAGCGTGAGAATGCTCGCCGCGATCGCTTCGACCTGCTCGCGGACCGCCGTCATGCCGCCCACGGAGCCTTCCACGGCGCGCTGCCCCGTGCGGCCGATGTCGGCGGCGCGCCGCGCGGAGTCGGCGACCGTGCGCGCCCGCTCCGCCGCCTGCTGCGCGGTCTGGGTCACTTCTTCCACCGTGCTCATCGTTTCGGTGACCGACGCCGACGACTCGCTCGCGCCCGACGCCTGCTGGGTGGTCGCCGCGAGAATCTCGGCCGCGCTGGAGGCGAGCACGCCCGTGGTTTCGCGCAGCGGGTCGCTCACCGCGCGGTTCAGGAAGATGGCAGCCAGGCCGCCCACGCCGATGGCGAGCAGCCCGCCGAGCAGGAGTGTCAGGCGCATCCGTTCCGCCGTGTGCGCGCCCTCGGCAATGAGGCTGTCGGTGCGGGCTCCCACGCGCTCGATGCCGCTCCGAATGGCGAGGCCGATGGATTCGGCGGCCGGATGCATCCGTTCGTCGTACACGCGGCGGGCCTCGGCCGGCCGGCCGGCCTGCAGGTGATCGTTCGCGGACCGTGCCAGTCCGCGCCAGTCATCCATGGACTGGAGCGTCGTGCCCCAGAACGACCGGTCGGCGGGGCCGTGCTCCATGGAATCGCGAAGCTGCACGAACACCTGGCGCGTCTGTGCCAGCAGGCTGTCGCCCGTGACGAACGCGGTCGGGTCGTTCCCCGTCACGAGCCGGAGATAATCCACCCGGGCGCGGCGCCAGTTCGACTGGGCTTCCGTGACGGGAACCAGGCGCGTGCGCTCGAACGCCAGCGCCTCCTCGTAGGCGGCCGCGGTCCGTCCGAGCGAAAGCAGTCCGATCAGCACCACGATGCCCATCAGCACGAGCACGCCGGCGAAGCCCGCGGTGATCCTGCGCGTCACCGTCCATTGCATCGGAAGATCCTCAGGGTTCGAGGCCGAGCAGGCGCTCGGCGGAAAGAACGATCACGGCGTCGTCGGTCACGCCGTCCATGTACTCCGTGTGCCGGGCTACTCCGGGGGCCGGCGCGCGAATGCTCGCCGGAGCGACACGCCGGATGTCGCCGACCTCGTCCACCAGCAACCCGAACCGCGCCGTGTCGCGGCCGAGCACGAGCACGCGGCCGAGATCGTCGAGCGTGGCGGTGGGCAATCCGAGCGTCGCCCGCACGTCGAGCACAGGTAGCAGATTGCCACGCCATACCGTGATTCCCACCGCGGGGGGCGGCGCGCCCGGCAGCGGGGCCAGTTGGCTCAGCGGGAATACTTCGCGGATCCACGGCGTGGCGAGCGCGCAGGTCTCGCCGGCGAGACGGAACGTCAGCAGGTCGAGCCGGTCGGTTGCCGGCTCCGCCAGCGGACGCGCCAGGTCCCGGGCCCGCTGTTCGAGCAGGCGCTGTTCGGGTGTCGAATCGTTCATGCTGCCTCGTCGCCGAGCACGGCGAGCCGGCCGCGGGCGAATGCGGTGAGCGCGGCCACGGGTTCTCCGTCGGAGGCGGGAACCGGGATGTCGGGGGCGCGTGCCTCCAGCAGAGCCAGCGCGCGGCGGAACACGCGCCGGGCCCTGGCGCGCGCGCCGGAGGCTTCGAGTGCGCGTCCGAGTGCCAGATGGGCCACGATCAGCGTCGGATCGATGTAGAGCGCCGCCCGCGCGGTCCGTATCGCTTCGGTCGCATGCCCGGCTTCCGTGAGCAGGAGCGTGCGCAGATGGAACAGTTCGGCACACGCGCGGTGCCGTTCCGTCGCGGCGATGCACCATCGGTCCGCTTCGTCGAGCGCGCCCTGGTTGGCGAACGCGCGGATCAGCAGCACCGACGCGCGTGCGCCGATGCCGGGCTCGAAGGCCAGGGCCGGACCGTGCGTCGTGACATACGGGTAGTCGTGCGCGGCGTACGCGCGCTCGAGCCGCGTGAGCGCGGAGTCCGTCTCTGCCGGGTTGGCATCCGTCGCGGCGGCCGTATCGGAGTGCGCGCGCTCCCGTCGCCCGGCGACCAGCGGCGGTTCGGCCACGGCGGTCTCGTGAAACGTCATCCGCCGCGCATGGGATGGCATCACCGGGAAAGCGGCGCGGCGCGGGTGATCCGTGCGCTGCAGCATCACGCCGGCGTCGGTCACCTCGATACGGCACGGCAGATCGACCGAAGGGAGAGGATCCGATGCGCCCAGCACGAGCCATCCACCGTCGGCCAGTGAACCGACGAGGCTTCGCAGCACGCGCTGCACCTCGTCGTGTCCGAGATAGATGAGCACGTTCCGGCACAGGATCAGATCCATGGCCCACACCCCCGTCGCCGGGGACGGGTAGGCGTCCGTCACCAGGTTGAGGCGTCCGAAGGTGACCGCGGCCTGCCGGGCCGGATCGAGCTGCCACCGATCCCCGCGCATCCGGAAGTGCTGCCGGAGGACGGCCTCGTCGACGCCGCGCAACGCCCACCGACCGTATTGCGCCCGGGCGGCCACGGCGAGCGCGGTTCGCGACAGATCCGTTCCCAGCAGGAAGGGCGCCGGGGTGAAGTCCCGGGTGAGGATCGCGAGCGTGTATGCTTCCTCGCCCGTCGCGCAGCCGGCGCTCCAGATCCGCAGGCGGTGACCGGCCGGCCGGTCGGCGCGGAGGCGAGGGAGCAGCCGGTCCCGGACCACCGCGAGCTGACGCGGATCACGAAAGAAATGGGTCTCGCCGACCGTGATCCTGTCGATCAGGTCGTCGAGCAGTTCCGCGTCGGCGACGAGTCGCGCGAGATAACGGGACGGATGACGAAGACGGACCCGATGCATCGCTTCTCCGAGGGCACGCTGGAACATCGGCCGGCGCGCCTCGGTGAAAACCAGCCCGGTTCGCTCGCGGATCAGGGTCGCCGCGGCCTCGCACAGCTCAAGGGGGGCCGGGGATATGTCTGGCATTGGGAGTCCGAGGGGCGACCGACTCTCGGACGACCTGCGGCATCGCAGCGTCGACGAGGCGCCCTTCATCAAGGGAAAGAAAAGCGTCGAGATCCTGGATGATGACGAGCCCGTCCGGATGCCGGGCGATGCCCGCCACGCGGCGTGCGCCGGGCGCCGCCGAGGCGGGCTCGAGAGCGGCCGGGGTCACGTGGATCAGATCGAGCGCCCGGTCCACCCGCAACGCCACCCGGCGCGTGCCGGCATCCACCAGCAGGAAATGCTGGTCCGGATGCAGCGTGGCGGCGGGCAGGCCCAGTCGTTCCCGGATGTCCAGCACCGGGATGACGGTTCCGCGGACATCGATCACGCCTTCGAGCCACGGCACGGTCGAGGAGACGGGGGTGATGGCCACGGCTCGTATCACTTCGTGGACGGCGCGTGCGGCGACTCCGCATCGGGTTCGAGCCAGCTCGAACACCAGCACGGCAGCTTCGTCGCTGAACCGCGGGGAGGATACGGAGAACATCGAGGTGTGGCCGGGGAGTGATTGAGGGAGACAGGCGCTGCCTCGCCATCGCCAACATACATGCCGGACGGAAAACCCGACAAGCGAGGGGAGGCGGCCCGTGCCTCGAGCCCCCCCGAATACCGGGCTGGTCAGTGGCCGGGGTCGAGGTGTATCTCCCCCATGATGATGATTTTCTACCGTCCTGCCCACCCATGGTGACGCGGCTCCTGCGATGCACACGATCAGGCGTTCGCGGTCTGCTGTGCGCCATGGTCGCGGCCGGCGCTCTGGCGGCGCAGGAGCCGGAAACGCCGGACACCGGACCCGCGACTGGCGGTCACGCCCTGCCGATCCTGGACCGCGCGCTCTGGCGCATCGGGCCGTTCCTCGGGCGGGCGCAGCAGTCGCCGGTCACGGAAACGCTCGGCACCACACCCGGGCGCGATCATCTGTTCCTTGGCGTGCAGGCGCTCACACCCATCCTGCGCGCGGGGCAGCTCGAGGTCTCCTATCTCGCGCAGTTCCTGCCGTTCGTCCGCCTGCAGGGGCGCACCGCGCCCGTGGGCTATACCGGACCGAAAACCGACGGCGGGCTGCTGCTCTCGGGCGATGTCGTGTACGCCCTGGGGCTCTCGCCGTTCGGCGTGGAGTTCGCCACCCCGCGCGCGCGGCGGGTGGCGCTGTTCGCGGCCACCTCCGCGGGCGGGCTGTATTTCCGGGATCCCTACCCGGTGCCCGAATCGGGGCGCTTCAACTTCACGCTCGAATACGGCGCCGGCGTGCTGGTGCGCGCCGGAGACGCGCGCTGGGTGCGCGCCGGATACAAGTACCACCACCTGTCGAATGCGTACACCGCCCGGCAGAATCCCGGCGTGGACGGGAACGTGTGGTACGCCGGGTTCGAGTGGGGCGTGGCGCTGCCCCGCTGACGGACCCGATGACGCCTCGCTGACGCACACCCGCTGACGCACGGGTCGCCCCGCGCGCGACACGGCCCGCCCCCGCGCGCTGGCGTTCGTCACACCCCGGGGCGAGCGTAGGAGGACGTTGCGGCCCGCGCGGGCCGCCCTCTCCGACCGCCTCGCATGATCGAACGCGTCCTCATTGCCGATGACGAACCGCTGGCGCGCGAGCGGCTGCACACGCTCGTGCGGAGGCACGCCCCCGACGTGCACCTGCGGGAAGCGGGAGACGGCCTGGCCGCGGTGGAAGCCATCGAGGCCTGGGCGCCGCAGGTCGTGCTGCTCGACATCCAGATGCCCGGCAAGGACGGCTTCGACGTGATCGAGACCGTGGGCGCGGACCGCATGCCGCTCACCGTGCTCGTCACCGCATACGACACGCACGCGCTCCGCGCCTTCGACGCGGCGGCGGTGGATTATCTGCTCAAGCCGTTCGACGACGAACGGTTCGTCGCGGCCTGGCGGCGCGTGGCACGGCTGCACGCGGCCGCGGTGCTGGCCGACGAAGCCCGGCACCTCGCCGCGCTGCTCGACGTGGTGCGCGCTCCGCGTGACGGATCGTCCGCGCTGCCGCACACCGCGCACGCTTCGCGTTCCGGCGGCGGAGGGCCCGACCCGGCGCCGCGGGGCGAGCGGCTTCCGGAACGGCTCCTGGAACGGTTCATGGTGCGCAAGGGTGATCGCACGATCGTGGTGCCCGTGGCCGACGTGCGCTGGCTGCAGTCCGACGGCAACTACGTGGAGCTGCGCACCGCGCAGGGCACGCACGTCATGCGGGAAACGCTCGCGCACATCGAAGCACGGCTCGATCCCGCGCGCTTCGTGCGCATTCACCGCCGAGTCATCGTGGCGATCGACTTCATCCGCGAGCTGCAGCCGTGGTTCGGCGGCGACCAGATCCTCGTGCTGAAGGACGGGTCGAAGCTGCGCGTCAGCCGTACGCGTCGCGAAGCCGTGGCCTCGCGGCTCGCCGGACACGGATGACGTCCGCGGCGGCCGGCACGCGACCCGGCGCACGGCGGCGCATGCGCCTCGTGCTGGTGGGGTTCTGGATCCTGCCGGCGCTCGTGGCCACGCTCGGATTCCGGATCGTGCCGTCGCTGTACAACCCCACGCTCGGCATGGCCGGGATCTTCACCGCGCAGCTCCTCATCTGGCTCTCCTGGGGCGGGTGGTCGCTGCTCATCGCCGCGGTGAGCGACCGGTTTCCGCTCGACCGGGAGCACTGGGGACGGGCGCTGCTCGCGCACATTCCGCTGTGCGTGTTCGTGGTGAGCGCGCAGATCCTCGTGCTCTTCCTCGTGGCCGACGTGTTCGGCTTCAGCGCGCGCCGGACGCAGTTCGCCGCCGGCGTGACACGATGGCTCGGCATCGCGCCGCCGCCGCCCGACCCCGTGCATCTCGCGCTCGACAGCGTGTTCGCCTACGGCGTGCGTCTGTACGGCGACATGCTGGTGATGGTCTACGTGGGTGTCGTGGGCGCCTACGCCGCGATGCGGTGGTACGAACAGTGGCGGGCGACCGAACTGCACGCGGCCCGCATCGGCGAAGATCTTGCCCAGGCGCAGTTGCAGGCGCTCCGCGCACAGCTCAACCCGCACTTCCTCTTCAACGCCCTGAACGCCATCGTGACGCTCATCGGCCGCGATCCCGCGGAAGCGCAGCGCACCACCGTGCGCCTCGCCGATCTGCTGCGCGCCACGCTCACCACGGGCGACGTGCCGGTGATCCCGTTCGGCCAGGAAGCCGATCTCACCGCGCGCTATCTCGAGATCGAACGGGTGCGGTTTCCCGACCGGCTGTCGGTGGTGTGGGAGATTCCGGACGCGCTGCGCACCGTGCCGGTGCCGCCGTTCACGCTGCAACCGCTCGTGGAGAATGCGATCCGCCATGCCGTGAGCCGGAATCCGCTGGGCGGCACGGTGCTGGTGCGCGCCGAACGGCAGGACGCGGACTTCGTGCTCACCGTGCGCGACGACGGCGCCGGCCCGGACGCGTCGCGCCGCGTGAGCGAAGGGACGGGCACCGCGCTCGTCAATCTGCGGAGCCGGCTCGGCCGCGCGTACGGCGATCGCGCGTCGCTGCACCTGCAGGCGCGGAACGACGGCGGCACCGACGCGGTGGTACGGATCCCCGGCGTCGTGACGGCGTAGCGCGTGCTCGTGATGGCGTAGCGGATGTTCGTGACGGCGTCGCGCATGTCGATGCAACGCGTGCCGGCGTGCGGGGATCGCTGCCGCGTTTCGCTCAGAACCGGCGGGCCGGCGCCGGCTGCGGGCCTTCGAGCGCGCCGCGGGCCGCACGTTGCAGCGCGCGCACCGTGGCGGCATCGACCGACGGGGTGCCCGGAATCGTCGCCGGCAGCGATTCCGGGTCGGTTCCGCTGATCCGCGCATAGATCACGAGCGCGGCGAGGTATGCGCCGTACCGGTTCGCATGCAGGCCGTCGGTGTCGTAGAGCGTCAGCGAGGGGTGCGAGGTCATGCTGTGCACCCACGCTTCGCCGGCCGGCGCCAGCAGTCCGTTCACCGCGAGCGCCGCGCCCATGTACGACGTCAGCACACCCGGAAAGTCGAACGGGCGTGTGCTGTGCGGCCAGACCTGGAAGAGCACGGACGTCGCACCGGCCGCGCGGGCGAGCTCATCGAACGCTCCGGCCCATTGCGCGAGATGGTGCGGCGCCTGCGACGACGGGCCCTGCTGCATCACGACGTATTCCCACCGTCCGTTTTCGAGATGCCGGCGGGCCGACCCTTCGTACCAGTGATCCTCCAGCGACATGTCGGGGAACGCCACCTGCGCCACGCGCCAGCCGTCGTCGCCGTTCTGGCGCGCGATCGCGGCCGCGAGGCCGGGGACATCGTGCGAATACGTGTGCGAGTTGCCGATGAACAGCACACGCGTGAAGCCGGAGGGGAATGTCACCTCCGTGGGGCTCGAGCTCAGACAGCCGGCCGTTGCCGCACCCAGAACGATGACGGCGGTGATCACGCGGCAGCGCAGCGAAGGAAGAACGGAACGATGCATGCCGGATGATGTGCGGCCGGCCGTTCATCCGCGCCGATCAGGTGATGCGCCGTGTCGGAGTCGGGGCGAACCGATACCGGCGGGTGACCGGCACCCGCACCGTCAGCCCGGGCCGTCCGCGCACGACTCCGATGTCTCGCTCCGCCCGGCCCGGTACCGCGCCAGCCACGCGCGGCTCCATCCGTCGAACGTGCCCGCGCGGAGCGCGTCCCGTGCCTCGGCCAGCACGCCGAGCACGAACGCCACGTTGTGCAGGGCGAGCAGTCGCTGTCCCAGCGGCTCGCCCGCTGTGAACAGGTGGCGCAGGAACGCCCGGTCGTAGTGCGTGCAGGCTTCGCACGCGCACCCCGGCACCACCGGCCGCCGGTCGGTGCGGAAACTGCTCTGGCGGATCTGCACCTTGCCGTCGGGCGTGAACGCGGTGCCGTCGCGTCCCATGCGGGTGGGCGCCACGCAGTCGAACAGATCGATGCCGCGGCGCACGCCTTCCACGAGGTCGTCCGGAAATCCCACGCCCATCAGGTACCGCGGCACGTGGCGCGGCAGCAGCGGGTCGCACACCTCGAGCGTGTGGTACATGTCGGTCTTCGTTTCGCCCACCGACAGGCCGCCGATCGCGATCCCCGTCCAGTCACCGCGGTCGAGAATGCCGCGCACCGACGCGCGCCGGAGATCGGCGTGCACGCCGCCCTGCACGATCGGAAACAGCACCTGCGGCGGTGCGATGCGTTCATCGTCGGGGTGCACGAACGGCGCCCCGTCATGCGCGGGCAGTGTGATCGCCGGTTCGCGTCCGTCGCGCGTGAGCCGGTCGAACTCCGCCCGACAGCGCTCGAGCCAGCGCAGGCTGCGCTCCATCGCGGCGCGCGACGCGCTCGTCTCGCCGCCGCCAGCGATGAGTTCGTCGAGCTGCATGATCACGTCCGCACCGAGATTGCGTTCGATCCGCATCACGCGTTCCGGCGTGTACTCGTGCAGCGACCCGTCGATGTGGCTGCGGAACTCCACGCCCTCCTCCCGCACGGCGCGCAGCTTGGCCAGGGAGAACACCTGGAAGCCGCCCGAGTCGGTGAGCATCGGGCCGTCCCACCGCGTGAAGGCGTGCAGACCGCCGAGCGCGCGCACCATCAGGTCGCCGGGGCGGAGGTACAGGTGATACGCGTTGGCGAGCAGCATGCGTCCGCCGATGCCCGCGACATCGTGCACCGAGAGCCCGCGCACGGCGCCGTGCGTGCCCACGGGCATGAAGGCCGGTGTGTCCACGATGCCGTGCGGCGTGTGGAACCGGCCGAGGCGGGCTGAGCCGGCCGCCTCGGCCGTATGAAAGGCGAAGACGGTCATGACGAGCGGTGCATCCGGGGGCGAGGCATCCGGCAACGTAACCGCCGCGTTGACAGCGGGGGAGCGGACGGACTACGATAGCGAAGCGTGCAGATCCGCCGATTGCGGGGTAGAGAGGGCCATGACGTACGGAATGCGGAGGCGGGAACGTGATCGCGCGGTATTCGCCGCCCGCCTGGCGGCGCTGCTGGCGCTCGTCCTGTCGGGAGTTCCGGCGGGATCGGTGCACGCCCAGTTCCTCCGGGGCATCGTGCATGGCGAGGTGCGTGACATCCCGCTGTCTGGTGCGCTCGTGGAGTTGCGCGACAGCACGGGAGCGGTGGTCGCCCGCCGGCTCACCGGCAATGCGGGAGACTTCGTGTTCCGGCTGCCGGCGCCGGGGCGCTGGCAGGTCGAGGCGCGGCGCATCGGATTCCGCCAGGTCCTGAGCCCGCTCGTCGCGATCACCGCCGACACCACGCTCACGCTCACCCTCGGCTCGGTGGCGACCGCGCTGCCCCCCGTGACGGCGCGCGAACTCAACCACTGCGGGATGAACACGGCGCGCGGATCGGCCACGGCGGTCCTGTGGGAATCCGCAGTCACGTCGATGCTCAGCACCGCCGCCACGCTCACCGACAGCAGCTACGTGTTCGACATGATGCCGAGCGTGCGCACGTATGCGATGCCCGAAGTCATGCTCCTGGACATCGCCCTGCGCGACGAGCGCGTGCGGCACGCCAGGCCGTGGACGAGTCTGCCCGCGGCCGAGCTCGCCGAGTTCGGATATGTGCGGCTCGTGGGGCGCGCGCTCGAGTACGTCGCCCCAGATGTCGAAGTGCTCACGTCACCGGAGTTCCTCGCCACGCACTGCCTGCGACTGCGTGACGACCGGATGGCGGACGGCCTCGTCGGCATCGAGTTCGCGCCGAGCGGACGCGTGCGCCAGGCGGACATTCGCGGGGTGCTGTGGATCGACCGGGAAACGCAGTCGCTGCGGATCATCGACTATACATACGTGGCCCTGCCGCTCGTCGCCTCGGACACCCTGGCCGGCGGGCGGGTGGAGTTCTCGCCGATCGATGGCGGCGGGTTGATTCCCATCCGGTGGTTGGTGCGCAGTCCCGTGCCGCCGCATACGTTCGTGGACGCGGTCGCGCACCGCGGGATCGCGCTGCATCGCGCGGGGCTGCCGGTGGCGGTGAGCGCGCTCGATCCCCCGCTGCATGCGACGCGCGTGCAGGTGACGGGTTCGGCGGTGCAGCGCGTCATCCGGGTGGACGGCACGGATTCCCTGGCGGTCTGGGTGCGTCCGTCCTCGGTCATCGACGTGCTCGTGGAATGGACGTACAACGGCGTCACCATGCCGGCCGCCGGGGCTCGGGTGCGTCTGTCGGGCTCGTCGCGTCAGGCGTCCACCGACCTGCTCGGCCGCGTGACGTTCGCCGACCTGCCGGACGGCGACTATCTCTTCGAAGCCCTGACGGAGGTGGAAGAGGCGCTGCGCATGGAGCCGGAGCGTTCGTTCGTGTCGGTGCGCGCCGGTGAACAGGTGTCCGTACGCATCCCGGTGTGGTCGCCCGCGATGGCCGTGGAGACCATCTGCGGAGTGGGCATGCGGGGTGGAGTCCTGGTCGGCACCATCACGCAATCCGGTCTCCCGCTGGACGATATCTCCGTGAGTCTCTGGCGCATGGCCTCCGCGGCGTACGGCCGGACGAGGGACACCACGCTGGTCGACACCCGGACCGACGATCGCGGACGATTCGTTCTCTGCGGAGTGCCGCGCGGCGAGGCGTTCACGCTGGCAGCCCGGACCGAGGACGGGACGTTCGGCGTGAGCGATGTATTGCTGCCGACATGGACGAATGCGCCCGGCCAGTACGTCTTCCGGCGGGATATCGATATCCGGGCCATCGTCCCGGAGTGACCGCCCGCGAAAAATGGGGACGCCGCGCGCCATCGCGGGATGGGTCGTCCGTCGTCGGGGTTGAGACGAACGGCCCCGGGAACCTGTGACCTGCGTCACGAGTAGGATCCGGTTACCCCTCCCGGTCGCGTTCTTCCCTCCTCCCACTGCATGCTCGTTCCGCCCGGTCCCCGCCGACGTCGTGCGCTGTCCGCCGTAGGCATCCTGGGCGTGTTCATGGCCGCTCCCGCCCACGCGCAGGACCCGCCGCCGGTGCTCGATACCGTGCGCGCCGTCCGCTGCCTGCTCGGCTGTGATACCGTGCGCGGCCTCGTGTTCGACAGCCTGGCGGGCAAGCCGCTCACCTGGGCGATCGTGGTGGCGCGTCCCGGCGGCGTCACTGTCACCACCGACGAGCTCGGCCGGTTCACGCTCGTGCACGACGGTCCCGCCACCCAGCTCACCGCGTATCACGCGGAGCTCGATCAGATGGGACTGGGCGCGCTCGTCCTGGAGCGTCCGGCGAAAGCCTCCACGTGGCGGAATGCGCAGCTCACCACACCGTCGCTGCTCACCCTGTGGCCGAAGCTGTGCAGCGGCAAGCGGCCGGTTGCCATGCGCGCGGTCATCCTCACCGGCACGGCGCGTCTGGCGGACGGCGTCACACGCGTGGCCGGCGCGAAGATTCTCGTCCAGTGGCCGCAGCCGCCCCATTCGGTGAGCGCGGGCGGGCTTCGTTCGGCGGAAACCCTCATGGATTCGCTCGGCAACTATCTCGTGTGTGGCGTGGAGGAGTTCGTGGAACCGTCACTGCTCGCGCTCTCCGCGGAGGCGCAGTCGGGCGTGGTCACGATGCCGGCCGAGGCGCGTCCGCTGCGCCGCATCGATCTCGTGCTCGGGCGCACCGGTGCCGAGGCGACGAGGGCGTCGGTGCATGGCCGTGTGATCGACAGCGCCGGCCGGCCGGTCGCCGGCATGCGGGTGAGCATCGATGGCCACGCCGAGGAGCTGACCACGGGTGCCGATGGCCAGTTCGCCTTTCCGGGTGTCCCCGTCGGGTCGCGCATGCTCATGGCACGGGCGATCGGCTACACGCCCGTCGGCCAGGTGGTGGACGTGATGGAGGGGGACAATGCGCCGCTCACGATTCCCATGCACAAGGTGTTCATGCTCGAGGGCGTGACCGTGACGGCGAAGACGATGATCCGGCGCGATCGGCAGGAGTTCGAGATGCGCAAGCGGGCCGGATGGAGCCGGATCGTGGACTCCACCACCATCATGAGGGCCCCGCATCTGCGTGCCGCGCTGCAGATGACGCCCGGCATCGAGGTCACCGCCTCGCGCGGTGCCACGTCGGACTTCGTGGTGTCCGGCCGCAACGGGTGCCGGGCGAGCATCTTCGTGGACGGAGTGCCGGACATGATGGATTTCGTCAATCGGATTCCACGGGAGAATATCGCGGCGATCGAGGTCTATTCGTCCACGGCGTTCGCGCCGGCGCGGTTCATCATGATCACGGCCGACACGTGCCCGGTCGTGATGGTCTGGACCAAGTTCGGACTGCGGCCATGACGGAACGACGCATGGCTCATGGGTCGAGGCGGGGGCCACGACTCGCCCTGTCCATGGTGGGTCTCCTCCTCATGCTCACCGGGACACGCGCCCACGCCCAGGATCCGCCCGTGCTCGATACCGTCCAGACCACCGTGTGCAAACTCGTGTGCGACGTGGTCGGCGGTGTCGTGTTCGACAGTCTCGCCAATGAACCGCTCGAAGGCGCGCTCGTGGTGGCACGTCCTTCCGGGACCACGGTCACGACCGATTCGCTCGGCCGTTTTCTGATCACGAGCGACGGCATGGTCGAACAGATCACCGTCTTTCACGAAGCGCTCGACCGCATGGCCCTCGGCGCGCTCGTGGCCGCCCGGCCCGCCGGAGCCGCCACCTGGCGCAACGTCCGGATCACCACACCGTCGCTGCTCACCCTCTGGCCCCGGCTGTGCGACAACCGGCGCCCGCTCGCCATGCGGTCGGTGATCATCACCGGCACGGCGCGTCTCGCCGACAACCGCACCCGTGTGGCCGGCGCCAAGGTCATCGTGCAGTGGCCGCGTCCCACGCACGCCGTGGGCGGCGACGAGCTCCGGTCCGCGGAAACCTTCACCGACTCGCTCGGCAACTATCTCGTGTGCGGCGTGGAAGACTTCGTGGAGCCGTCGCTGCTCGCGCTGTCGCACGAGGCGCAGTCGGGCGTCGTCAGTATTCCGGCCGACATGCGTCCGCTCCGCCGTGTGGATCTCGTGCTCGGCCGCGTGGGCGCGGACGGCGTGCCGGTGAACGGGCGCATCGTCGGCAACGACGGCAAGCCGCTCGCCGACATGCGGGTGAGCGTCGATGGCCGCGAGGAGGAGATCGTGACCGGCGCCGACGGAACGTTCCTCTTTCCCCAGGTGCCGCTCGGATCGCGGATGCTCGGCGTGCGCGCCGTGGGCTACCCGCCCGTCGCCCAGATGATCGACGTGCTCGAGGAAGGCAATGCGCCGCTCACGATTCCCATGGAAAAGACGTTCGCCATCGAAGGCGTGACCGTGACTGCGACTGCCGAGATCCGCCGCGACCGCGCGGAGTTCGAGATGCGCAAGCGCGCCGGCTGGGGGCGTTTCATCGACTCCAGTGCGTTCGCAAGGGCGCCGATCATCCGGACCGCGCTGCAGATGACGCCCGGCATCAATGTGAACGCCCCTCCGCCGGGCTCGAACGAGCCCGCGACCGACTTCGTCATCACCGGACGGCGCGGCTGTCGTGCGATCGTCTGGGTGGATGGCGTTCTCGACCTGGACAATCTCGCGAACCGGCTGAACAAGGACGACCTCGCGGCGGTGGAGATCTATCCCTCGAGCGCGCTCGCGCCGGCACGGTACATCCGGGTCATGGCCGACGACTGCCCCGTGGTGCTGTTCTGGACCAGACACGGACTGCGGCCATGACGAAACGACGCATGCTCCAGGAATCGGCGCAGGGGCCACGATTCGCCGTGGCGATTGTGTGTCTCCTGCTCATGCTCACCAGCACACGCGCCCGCGCCCAGGACCCGCCGCCGGTGCTCGACACCGTGCGCGTCGTCCCGTGCCTGCTCGGCTGCGACACCGTGCGCGGTCTCGTATTCGACAGTCTCGCGGGCCAGCCGCTCACGGGCGCGATCGTGGTGGCGCGTCCCGGCGGTGTCACCGTCACCACCGATTCGCTCGGCCGGTTCACGCTCGTGCACGACGGCCCCGCCACCCAGCTCACCGCGTATCACACGGAGCTCGATCAGATGGGACTGGGCGCGCTCGTCCTGGAGCGTCCGGCCCGGGCCGCGACGTGGCGCAACGCGCAGCTCACCACGCCGTCGCTGCTCACCCTGTGGCCCAAGCTGTGCCGCGACAGACGGCCGGTCGGCCTGCGCGCGGTCATCCTCACCGGCACGGCGCGCCTGGCGGACGGCGTCACGCGCGTGGCCGGCGCGAAGATTCTCGTCCAATGGCCGCCGCCACCGTATTCGATCGGCGCGAGCGGACTTCGTTCGGCGGAAACCTTCACGGATTCGCTCGGCAACTATCTCGTGTGCGGGGTGGAGGAGTTCGTGGAGCCGTCACTGCTCGCACTCTCGGCGGAGGCACAGTCGAGCGTGATCACGGTGCCCATGGACGCCCGTCCGCTGCGCCGCATCGATCTCGTGCTCGGGCGCACCGGCGCCCAGGCGACGACGGCGTCGGTTCATGGCCGGGTGGTCGACAGCGCCGGCCAGCCGGTCGCCGGTATGCGGGTAAGCATCGATGGGCACGCCGAGGAGCTCACGACGGGCACCGACGGTCAGTTCACCTTTCCGGCCGTTCCCGTCGGGTCGCGCATGCTCATGGCGCGGGCGATCGGCTATACGCCGATCGGCCAGGTGGTGGAGGTGATGGAGGGGGACAATGCGCCGCTCACGATTCCGATGGACAAGGTATTCATGCTCGACGGGGTGGTCGTGACGGCGAAGACGGTGGTCCGGCGCGACCGGCAGGAGTTCGAGATGCGCCGTCGCTCGGGGCTCGGCCGGTTCATCGACTCCTCCGACATCCGCAAGGCGCCACACCTGCGGGCCGTACTGGCGATGACGCCCGGCATCATGGTCGCCTCACCTCATCAACAGCGTCCGCGCCAACCCCCGAACATCGCCTTCACTCCGAACGGTCCCGTCCTCCCGAACAGCCCGACCACGCGTCCCTCGAACACGGATATCGGCAGCTCCAGCATCGCGGACGATTTCGTCGTCTCCGGCCGGAACGGATGTCGCGCCATCATCTGGGTGGATGGCGTGGTCGACAACAGCGGCCTCGCGACCGCCCTGCCCAAGAACGACATCGTCGCCATCGAGGTCTATCCCAGCGCCGCGCTCGCGCCCGGGCGCTTCATCGTGGTGGGGGCGGACACTGCCCGGTCGTGCTGTTCTGGACCAGGCACGGGCTGCGGCCATGAAGCCCGGACGGCGCCCGGTCCGCAGGGTGGTTGACCGCCCCCTGCCTCGCCATCTTTCAGGAATGGATATGTCCCTTCTGTTCCGGCGCGCGGCCCCCGGGCTTGCCGCCGCGGCGCTGCTGCTCGCCGTCCAGCCTCTCTCGGCGCATCGCGCTCCCGAGAACGCCTTCGTGCCCGTCGCCGCCGACACCGTGCGCGGCGTGGTGTTCGACAGCCTCACCCGCGAACCGCTCGCGGGCGCGTTCATCACCGCCGACGGCACCGGTGCGTCCACCACCGCCGATTCCCTCGGCCGGTTCACGCTCGGCAGCGCCACGCGCATCACGCGGCTCACCGCCTTCCACGAGCTGCTCGACGAGGCCGGGTTCGGCGCGCTCACCGCGGCCCGTCCCGCCGGCGCCGAACCGTGGCACGAGGCCGTGATCGCCACGCCGTCGCTCACCACCATCTGGCAGACCGTGTGCGGACGCGACGTTCCTGCGTCGGATCTCCGCGGCATTCTCGTGGGAAGCACGCGCCTTCCCGACGACCGGACGCGCGTGGCCGGCGCCCTCATCCGCGTGCAGTATCAGATCATCCTGCCGCGCACCGGGCTCCCGCAGATCGAGGATCTCGAGGCGCGCACCGATTCCACCGGCAGCTACATCGTCTGCGGCGTGCCCCTGCAGAGCGATGCCGCCATGATGGGCGTGTCCACGGAGGTGCAGTCCGCGCCCCTCCGTGTCGCGCTCGATGGATATCCGCTCCGCCGTGTCGACCTCGTGCTCGGCGCGGTGGACGGCCCCGTGGCGCGCTGGCCCACGATCACCGGTCGCGTCGTGGGAGAAGACGGTGCGCCGCTCGCCGGCGCCCGCGTGGAGATCGACGGCCGCGACAGTGCCGTGACCACCGGCCCCGACGGCACGTTCTCCCTGACCGAAGTCCCGCCGGGCTCCCGCATGCTCACCGCGCAGGCCGGCGGGCACGTGACGCAGGGGATGCAGGTGGACGTGCTGTACGAGAACACCCAGCGGGTGACCGTGACCATGTCGCGGCCGTTCACGATCGCCGGTCTCGAAGGGATCGCGATCACCGAACGCTCCGTGATTCGCCGGGTGCGCCGCGAGTTCGAGGAGCGGCGCGAGGCGGGGATCGCGCGTTTCGTGGATTCCACGGAGATCCGCGCGGCCGGCTCGCTCCGGGCCGCGCTCGCGGAAGTGCCCGGCCTCATCATCGAGCGCGCGATCGGCGAGGCCGATTCCACGCGCTTCGAGATCATGGGCCGCGGCCGCAATCTCGGCGTGCAGGCATGCCGGGCGGTCGTGTTCGTGGACGGGATTCCCGCGAAGATCACCGACATCTGGGACGTGAAGGAGGCGGAGATCGTCGCGGTGGAGATCTATCAGTCCGAATCGTTCGCGCCGCCGATCTTCGCCGAGTTCGTGGAGGACGACTGCGCGGTGGTCGTGGTCTGGACGCGGTTCGGGCTCAGGCCCTGAAACCCTGGTGGCGCCGGCTCGGTCGGTGCCACCGGCTCCGCCCGGATCGGTTAGCTTTCCGGGATGTCCAGAAACACGACGCACCCTGACGACACCGACGCGGCGGTGACGTCGAATCCCGATGCCCCCCTCGATGCCGGGCCGGCCGGCTTTGCCACCCTCGGTCTCGACCAGCGGCTTCTCGCCTCGCTCACCGAGCTCGGCTACGAGGAGCCCACGCCCATTCAGCGGGCCGCCATTCCGCCGCTCCTCGCCGGCCAGGACGTGCTCGCCATGGCCGCCACCGGCACCGGCAAGACGGCCGCGTTCGCGCTCCCGCTGCTGCACCGGCTGAATCCGGGCGCGCGCGCCGCCGAGCGGATCGCCGGCCTGGTGCTCGTGCCCACGCGTGAGCTCGCCATGCAGGTCGCCGAGGCGGTGCATCGCTACGGCAAGGCGCTGGGCGTACACGCGCTCCCCATCTACGGCGGTGCGCCCATGGAGCCGCAGCTCAAGGCGCTCAAGCGCGGCGTGGACGTGGTGATCGCCACGCCCGGCCGTGCGCTCGATCATCTCCGGCGCGGCTCCCTGTCACTGGCGCACGTGCGCACGGTCGTGCTCGACGAAGCCGACGAAATGCTCGACATGGGCTTCGCCGAGGATCTCGAGGCCATTCTCGAGAGCACGCCCGCCGAGCGCCAGACGGCGCTCTTTTCCGCCACGCTGCCGCCGCGCATCAACGCGATCGCGAGCGGACATCTGCGCGAGCCGGTGCGCGTGCGCATCGACCGCGAGATCGTGCCCGACGGCGAGACCGCGCGCGTGCGCCAGGTCGCGTACGTGGTGACGCGCTATCACAAGATGGCCGCGCTCGGCCGCGTGCTCGACATCGAGAGTCCCGCGGCGGCGATCGTGTTCTGCCGCACGCGCACCGAGGTGGACGAGCTCAACGAAACGCTCACCGCGCGCGGGCTGCGCGCGGAGGCGCTGCACGGCGGGCTGTCGCAGGATCAGCGCGACCGGGTGATGAAGCGGTTCCGCGCGAAGAAGACCGATCTGCTCGTGGCCACCGACGTGGCCGCGCGCGGGCTCGACGTGCAGCACGTCACGCACGTGGTGAACTTCGACGTGCCGTCGGACGCGGAAACGTATGTGCACCGCATCGGGCGTACCGGACGCGCCGGCCGTGAGGGCGTCGCGATCACGCTCGCCGAACCGCGCGAGCACTGGCTGCTGCGCAACATCGAGCGGCTCACCGGGCAGCCGATCGCGCTGGAAGCCGTGCCCACGGTGTCGGATCTCCGGGCGCGCCGGCTCGAACTCACGCGGTCGGCGCTCCGGGAGGCGATTCTCGAGGTGGCGGAGTCCGGCGGCGGCGGGGCGGGGCACGAGGTGATCGCGTCGCTGGCCGAGGAGTTCGACATCTTCGACATCGCCGCGGCCGCGGTGCGGCTGCTCGACGCCGGGCGTCAGGCGGCGGACGAGTCGGAGATTCCGGCGCCCGCGGTGAAGGCGCCGGCGGCGAAGTCGTCGAGCCCGCGAGGTGATCGGGCGACCGGGGCGTCACGGGGCGCGAAGCCGGAGCGGCCGGCCGGGGCTGCGGGGCGGGTCGGCGCGCCGGGAGCGCCCGGCGCAGCAGCCAAGCGGGCGCCCAAGGGCCGGCCCGCGCCAGCCGGCGGCGCGATGGTGAAGCTGTTCGTGGGCGGCGGGCGCAAGGCCAAGATCCGTCCGGGCGATCTCGTGGGCGCGATCGTGAACGAGACCGGCGTGCCGGCCGCCGAGATCGGCGCCATCGTGATCAGCGACCGGCACTGCACCGTGGAAGTGCCGGCGGGCAAGGCGGACGCGATCGTGGAGGCGCTGGGGGCCGCGCACATCAAGGGGCGCCGGGTGCCGGTGAGAAGGGATCGGGTGGGGTGACCCCGATCCGTGAAGATTCCCTGACGATTACAGAACCGCCCACCATGGGGCGGCCACGACTCCGTTGCCGAGCTCCCTGATCTCAGCGTCCGCGCTCAGCAAGAGGCCGCGTACCGCTTCCTCGTGGCCGTCGAGAAACGTTCTGAGATGACGCGCTTCACCGGGGCCGGCCTTTCTCGACGTCTTGAGCTCGACGGGCAGGAGCTGCCGGTTTCTCGCCACCACGAAGTCGACCTCCTGTCCCGACTGTGTTCGCCAATGGTACACGGCGCGGCCCGGTGCGGTCTCGCTCCACACCGCCAGGTCGTTTGCCACGAGGTTCTCCAGATGAAATCCGGTGGCCTCCGGTTCTCGCGCGGCCGCGAGTGCCAGGGCGGAATCCACCATGAACAGCTTCGGGGCCTTGATCACCCGGTGCCCGGTATTCCGGGAGTATGACGGGATCAGTTCGAGGAGAAAGCTCCGCTCCAGTGCATCGAGCCAGCGCCGCACGGTGGTGACGGGGATACCGAGATCCGTGGAGAGGCCGTTGATGTTCAGCACCTGGCCGGTGCGGGCTGCAACGAGCCGCAGGAGCTGTTCGAATCGTCCGGCGGATTCGATCGCCAGCAGTTCCCGGATGTCCCTGTTCGAGAAGACATCCACGTAGTCGTCGAGGAGCCGCTGTCGCATGTCCATCGGTGCGGAGACCGCACGCGGAAACCCGCCTGTCTCGACGGCCGCGCGCCAGTCCAGCGCGCCGCTTTCCTCCGCCCGCCGCTCCAGTTCACGGATCACCTCGGCACTGTCTGCCTCGAAGAGAAAGCTCCAGTCGGCGGGAGTTTCCGCGAAGCGCAGCTCGCCCAGTGTCAGGGGGCGGAGTCTCCGGTAGGCGGCCCGTCCCAGGAGCGAGTCGCCAACGGCTCCCGACATCGCCGGCTGGTTCGAGCCGCTCAGCAGGTACTGTCCGGGTCGCGGTTCCCGGTCGATGACGGCTTTCAGGGCGAGGAAGAGTCCCGGAGCCCGTTGGGCCTCGTCGATGAAGCCCGATCCCTCCAGCTCCTGGAGCAAACCTTCCGGGTCGTCCAGGGCCTGCCGCAGGACCTTCCGGTCATCCAGTGTCCGGACCGCCATGCCGCGGGCTGCGGCGATCTCCCGTCCCAGTGTGCTCTTTCCCACCTGGCGCGCGCCCATCAGGGCAACCACCGGGTAGAGCTCGAGGTCCCGCAGGAGGACCGAATGGAGGGCGCGTGGGTATCGGGTGGACATGTCAAGAAATATGTTATATTATCCGTATACGGTCAATATAACGTATGGAGGAGACATGACCCAAGGCCATGCTGTCGAGGATCTGCTGGGTTTTCTCGAGCACGCCGGGAAGCGCGGGCTGATGCCCGTGGCCACGGCCCAGGCACTGGCCGTGGCCGCGCGCAGCGTGTTCTCGGTGCTGGATGACACGGAACGCGCGAACCTGTCGCTGGATGACCTGGACGACGTGGTCCGCCGCTTCAACCACCAGCGGTCCGGGGACGTCAACCCGGGATCACTGAAGGAATACGCGCGCCGGGTGCGCCGGGCCGTGGAGATGTACCGGCGGTGGAAGAGCGATCCCGCGAACTTCAGTGTGAAGACGCGGGTAACCGTGGCGTCGCAGAAGGCAGGTGGGCGGTCTGCCGTCCCCTCGGGGCCTCCGGTGGAGAGGGAGCCGGAGGCGACAGAGCCGCCATCGAGCCTGTCCGGTTCGGCGATCATGACGCCCTCCGGGTTCCAGACCGCCTTTCCCGTGCGAGCCGGCCATGTCGTCACCGTCTCGAACATCCCGCTCGACCTGACGACGGCCGAAGCGGAGCGTCTCGCGCAGTTCATTCGGTTGCTGACACCCGGGTGATTGGGGGGACTCCGTGTCCCGGCTCGCTCCGTAGCTTTTCCCCTGCGACATCGTCGGATGCACATGATGCCGAGATCGTTGCGCAGGGCTGTCGCCGCCGTTGCCGTGCTGGGTGCCACGCCGGGAGTTGCCACCAGCCACCTGACCACGGCGAACGCCCAGGATGTCTCCGGCGGGGTTGTCCTGATCCGTGGTTCCGTCCAAGAATTCGCGGAGCCCTTCAGTCATGTGGGCGAACTGGCGGAACTGCCCGATGGCCGTGTGCTGGTCAGCGACTTCCGGGAAAACCGGCTGCTGCTCGTCGATTTCACGAAACGCACGGTCCGCGATGCGGCGCGCGCGGGCGGCGGGCCGCGGGAGTTCCGCGGCGCCTCTCCCATGCTGGCGGCGCCGCGCGGCGAGGTGTGGATCTGGGACATCGCGCAGGACCGCATCCTGCTCATCGATGCGACCGGTGCGCCCAGGGGGACCCGGCCCGCGAATCTCCATCGCGGCGTGTTCGCGGTTCTTCCGCGTGCCGCGGATGCATCGGGCCGGGTATATGGCGAGTTTCGCGGCTGGAAGACCGGACTCGTGCAGCAGGAATCCACCGCGGTGGTGCGAATCACGGGCACGCGCAAGGATTCGCTCGCGCTCATCCAGCCGCTGCTGCCTCCGCATCGCACGGCGCGGGACCGCCATGTCATCAGGGCGTCCGGATTCACGCCGCAGGATGCATGGGGCGTGTTTCCGGACGGCCGGGTGCTGATCGTTCGGAGCGCGCGGTATCAGCCGGAGCTGATCCTGCCGGATGGCGTACGTCGCCTCGCCGCGCCGATTCCGTACGCGGCGCTCCCCGTCACTGTCGCTGACAAACGCGCGCACATGGCGGCTGCGCAGCAGGTCGTTGCCGACGCGCGGCGGCTGTCGCAATCCGCCGAGAACGGACAGGCGATGGCGGCGGTGCGTGTCGCCGAGCCGCTGGAGTGGGCATCGGTCAAACCGCCGATCCGCGACGGTGTCATCCGGATCGATGCGAAATCCCGGGCCTGGGTGGCGGTGCATGACGCACACGAGGCCACCGGTCCGCGCTACGATCTCCTCGACCGGGAAGGGCGGAGAGTCGGCGCCGTGCGGCTTCCGCCCGGTGAGCGCTTGGCCGGCTTCGGGAGCGGCGTCCTGTATACGGTTCGACAGGACGAGGACGATCTGTCCTGGCTTCGGCGCTATCCGTTGCCCTGAGGGTGGGGGGCGGAACTGGCGATCCCCGTGCCCGCCCCCCTCACTCCGCTCCACCCCGCTCCACCCCGCTCGACCACACCGGCGCCTCCTCCACCGTCCGCCACGGCACCTCCGGCCACCAGCGCGCCACGTCGCCTACGCGCGCGGGCTCCACGAACTCGCCCGGACGCGGCGTGGCCACACGCACGCCGGCCTGCCCGGCCGCCACGAGCACCCGCTCGATCGGCTCCGTCCACCCGTGCAGCGCGAGATCGAACAGCCCCCAGTGCACGGGGATCATCACGTCGCCGCGCACCAGCGCATGCGCCCGCACCGCCTGCTCGGGGCCGAGATGCACATCGGCCCACATCGCGTCGTACGCGCCCACCTCGATCATGGTGACGTCGAACGGACCGAGCCGCTCGCCGATCTCGGCGAGGAACTCGTCGAACGACGTATCACCGCTGTAGTACGCCCGGTGCGCCGGCCCCGCGATCACCCAGCCGGCCCACAGCGTGCGCCCCGCGTCGCTGAGCCCGCGTCCTGAAAAATGACGCGCCGGCGTAGCCGTGAGCATGAGCGCGCCCACCGTCACCGACTCCCACCAGTCGAGCTCCGTGATGTGCTCGTCGCGCACGCCCCAATGCGCCAGATGCGCGCCCACCCCGAGCGGCGCGACGAATCGCACGCCGCGTTCCGCGAGCGCGCGCACGGTGGGCATGTCGAGATGATCGTAGTGATCGTGCGAGAGGATCACGGCATCCACCGGCGGCAGGTCGTCGAGCGACAGCGGCGGCTCGTAGAAACGCTTCGGCCCCATGAACGCAAACGGCGACACACGCTCGCCCCACACGGGATCGATGAGCACGCGCTGCCCGTCGATCTCCACGAGCAGCGTGGAATGGCCGAGCCACGTGACCCGAAGCCCGCTCGGCGGGAGCTCGCGATAGTCGGCGCCGGTGCGACGCTCCGCGGTGAGCGGCGCATCGGGGAGACGGAACGCGGACCCGCCGAAGAAGAACTCCCGGAACATGCGCGAATACGGCGCGTCCACGCGCGGCAGACGGTTGCGGAACGCGCCGTCCCGCCACTGCGGCGACTGCTCGGCCCGCGCGAGACGGGCGCCCTCCACCCGTCCGCCGATCGCATCACGCGCAACGAACCAGAGCGAGGCACCGGCCACGAGCGCCACGCCGACGAGCACGAGCGCCACGCGCGGCACCAGTCGCCACACACGCCGCCGCGGAGGACGCGGTGCGGCGGCCACGGTGGCGCTCACCCGCGCGCCAGCTCCCGCGCGTACCGCCCTTCGGCACGGGCGAAGATCCGGCGGCCGAGCCGGCCGCTCCAGAACCGGCCGGCCAGCCGCTGCGCGAGCGTCACGCGCACCGGCCGCATGGCCCAGAACGCGATCGAGATGCCGATCAGCACCGCGCCGGCGATCAGCGTGAGCGTGCCGGTGGCCGAGAAGGATCGTCGCATGCCCTGCTGTTCGCTCAGCAGATGCACGGCGAGCGGCATGCTGAGCCCGCCGACGAGGCCGCCGAACATCGCGAACCGCCGGCGCCGGGTGATGCGCGCGCCCTCCACCGGGTCGCCCATGAGCTGCTCGCGCGCCTGCCGCACTTCATCGCCGATCGCCGTGAACGCGGCCTGCACGTCCTGCACCGTGAACCCGCGGCGCACCGCATACCGCACCCGGTCGAAGACCTGGATCACGATGGTGAGGCTCATGGTGCAGAACAGCACGGCCACGAGCAGGCGCAGGGCCTCGTCACCGGCCGGCACGGCTTCCCAGAGCAGGGTGAACACGATGACCAGGATGAGCAGCGCCTGGAACGACTGCGCGGTCTGCTGATGGAACAGCCGCAGCATGGGGTCGATCTCGCGCGTGCGCAGCCGCAGGTCGCTGATGGATTCGGCGAGCGCTTCGGCGTTGGTGAACCGGGCCTCCGGCTCCTTGGCCAGGCAGCGCGTGATGACGTCGTCGAGCTTTTCCGGAAAGCTCTCCCGCACCGACCGCACGGTGGGCGGCGCTTCCGTCAGGTGCATCATGAGCAGCTTGTGCGCGCTCGGCGCCACGAACGGCGGCCGGCCGGTGGCGGCGAAGAACCCCACGCAGCCGAGCGAATACACGTCGCTGCGTCCGTCGATCTCCTCGGCGGCCGCCTGCTCCGGGCTCATGTACGTGGGCGTGCCGATGGACTGCCCCACTTCGGTGAGCGTGGTGGCCTGCTCCTTGCGCGCGATGCCGAAGTCCATGATGAGCGTGCGGCCGGTGCCGCGCTCGATCATGAGGTTGTCGGGCTTGACGTCGCGGTGCACGATGCCGCGGCCGTGCGCGTATCCGAGCGCCCACGCGATATCCTGGAGGAGGCGCGCCAGATCCTGCGGATCGTACGGGCCGGCGCGCGCGACGCGCTGCAGCAGCGTTTCGCCGTCCACGTACTGCATCACGATCGCAAGCAGGTCGCCGTGTTCCTCGACCGCGTGCACGTGGATGATGTTGGGGTGCGACAGCGAGCCGGCGAGCCGCGCCTCGCGCACGAACCGCTCGCGCAGCGTGGGTTGCACGGCGAACTCGGTGGGCAGCACCTTGATGGCGACCGGCCGGTCGAGCGCCACGTCCTGCGCGAGATACACGGCGCCCATGCCGCCGCGTCCGAGCTCCCGGACCACGGTGTAGCGGCCGGAAACAGCACGTTCGAGGGAGTCGCGGAGAGGGTCGGCCAACGGGAACAGGGCAGGGGGGCGGATGAGTCGAGGCCCGGGAAAGGTGCGCATTCGCGGAGCCGATCGCAAAGGGCGACGCGGCCGGTGCATGGTTCACCTGCCGTCCAAACCATCCACGCGGGCCGTTCGTCTCATCGGGGGCCGGGGCGGCCGGTCACGGTGGGCCGTCCTTGCCGCCCCTGCTCGTCGTCCTCCCACCCTTCCTGACGATGCCCTTCCGGTCCTGCCTTCGGCTCGGTGCCACGGCGGCTGTGGCGCTGCTGGCCGCTGCGTGCAACGACGCGCCCCGGTCCTCCAACGCGAACCCGCCGCCCGAACCGGCGATGGGCCGTCTCGTCTACGACGCCGACGTCCATATCGGTCTCGACAGCGGCGCCCTCGATGTGCGCACGACCATTCGCTACGTGGTGGCCGCCGATGACGAACGGCGACTCGGGCTGCTGCTCAATCGCGGACTCGAGGTCCGCGCCGTCACCGGCGATCTCGTCCGCTCGCATCGCGTGGGCCCGTCCGGCTTCGCGCCGAGCTGGCATCTGGTGGACGTGGAGTTCGCGGACACGGTGGCGCGGGGCACGGTGGTGACGATCGAGTTCGCGTACGGCGGCGTGCCCGAGATGCCCGGCGACGGCATCAACCGCATCACGCCGGCGTGGGTGGAGCTGGCGCTCGATTCGCAGTGGTTCCCCGTCGTCTCCACGTTCGCGGAAGAGATGATCGGCGACCTGCGGGTGACGCTGCCGCCCGGCTGGACGCTCGTGGCGAGCGGCACGGCGGCGGTGGAAGGCGGCGTGCACGTGCTCCGCAATCGCGTGCCGCAGGTGGACGTGGCGTTCATCGCGGCGCCGGCCACGCGACACGTGCGGCAGGATCGGGTGGAGGTGCATCACCGCACGATGGGAGACGACGCCGTGACTGCGGTGCTGGGTGCGGCAGCGGCGTGCGTGCAGGATCTCGACGGCCGTTTCGGCGCGCGTGATGCGTTCCCGGGCGCCCGGCTGGTGCTCGCGGAGCGCGACGGGCCGGGTTATGCGCGCAAGAACTACATCGTGCTCAGCGCGGTGAACCCGGACCAGGCCGAGGCGATGCACCAGTTCCTCTGCCATGAAGTGGCGCACTACTGGACACGCTCGCCGGGGTCGTTCTCACCCGATCACTGGATGTCGGAAGCGTTCGCGGAATACGCGGCGGCCATGGCCGTGCGCGAGCGATTCGGAGCGGAGGCATTCGACCGCCTGCGCATGCGGTGGGAGGAAGGCGGGCGGGCCCACGGACCGGTGTGGACGCCGGAGAGCACGCGGCGCCCGTCGTACCAGCTCATGTACCGGCGCGCGCCGTATCTGCTTTCCCGGCTCGAGGAACGGATCGGGGCGGAGGGGTTCGCCCGGTTCGTGGCGCGGTACATGACGGAGGGGGCGGCGACCACGCCGCGGCTGCTCGAACACCTGTCCGTGGCAGCCGGCGCGGAAGCCGCGGAGTGGTTTCGGACCGAGCTCGGCGGATCTCCAGGGGTGGTTCCGGCGTTCAATTGAACGTTCACGCGGCGTCGCCCGGCGCCGCAGGCCATCCCTCCCGCCCGGATCCGCCATGCACATCGTCCCGGATGTCCCGTCTTCCTCGCAGCGGCAGTCCACCGGTTCCCGCACGGCGTGGAGACTCCTGCCGTTCCTGCCGTTCGCGCTGATGCTCGCCGCCTGCGGCGGCACGGCCGACGATGCGGCCACGGCGGGCACGGCCACCGACGCCGCTCCCGGCAAGGCCGGCGAAGTCACCGGGCTTGCCACGCCCGAGAGCGCGCTGCACGATGCCACGCGCGACGTGTGGTACATCGCGAACATCAACGGCGGGCCGGGCGAGAAGGACAACAACGGCTTCATCACCCGCGTGAGCGGGGATCTCGCGGTCGTGGACACGCAGTTCATCGCCGGCGGCGCCGCCGGCGTCACGCTGCACGCGCCCAAGGGAATGGCGCTCGTGGGCGACACGCTCTGGGTGTCCGACATCGACGCGGTGCGCGGCTTCGACGTGACGACCGGCGCAGCTGTGGCCACGGTCGAGGTCGCGGGCGCGGTGTTCCTCAACGACGTCGCGGCCACGGCCGACGGCGTGGTCTACATCAGCGATTCCGGAATCCGTTTCGGTCCGGACGGCAGAGCCCATCCCGGGCCGGATCGTGTCTTCCGGATGACGGGGCGCGCGGCCGAGGAAGCGCTGCGGTTCGAGACGGGCACGGGGCCGAACGGACTCCTGTACGACGACGCCCGCGGCCGGTTGCTGATCGTGGCATTTACGGCGCGCACGCTCTTCGAGTGGACCCCAGGAGCGGCGACGGCCGATTCCACGGGATCGGGGCCCGGTGTGCACGATGGCGTGGCGCGGCTCGCCGACGGCCGGGTGCTGGTGAGCAGTTGGGCGGATTCCACCGTGCACGTGCTCGCCGACGGCCGGCTCACGCCGCTCATCCGGAACGTGCCGGCGCCGGCGGACATCGGCGTGGATGCCGGACGCGGGCACGTGGCCGTGCCGCTGTTCGAGCTCGGACGCGTGGAGTTCTGGCGGGTGGGCGCACCCTGAGCGCCGGATTCCGATTCCCCGCAGGCTCCCGATCGTGGTAGATTACGGAATGTCCCCCGACGCCGCGCACGGACCGTTCTACACGCCGCGCGAGGAGCTGGCCAACGCGCTCACGCACGGCGCCGGCCTGCTCGCGAGCCTGCTGGGGCTGCCGGTGCTGATCGTGTCGTTTCTCGCGCGCGGCGACGCCCTGCTGGTGCTCGGCGTGAGCGTGTTCGGCGCGTCGCTCGTGGCGCTCTACACGGCGTCCACGCTGTATCACGCGCTGCCGAGTCCGCGCGCCAAGCAGATCCTGCAGATCGTGGATCACGTGGCGATCTATCTGCTCATCGCGGGCACCTACACCCCGTTCACGCTCGGCGTGCTGCGCGGCGCGTGGGGATGGGGACTGCTCGGCGCGATCTGGACGCTCGCCGGGCTCGGCATCGTGTTCAAGGTGCTGTTCCGCACGCGGCATCCCCGCCTGTCCACCGCGTTCTACGTGGCCATGGGGTGGGTGGTCATCGTGGCGATCCGCCCGCTCGCGCTCGCCCTCCCGGGCGCCGGGCTCTGGCTGCTGGTGGCCGGCGGGCTCCTCTACACGGGCGGCGTGTTCTTCTACGTGCGCAAGACGCGCTACACGCACGCCATCTGGCACTGCTTCGTGCTCGGCGGCAGCGCCTGCCACTTCTTCGCGGTGTTCGGCTACGCGAACTGACCCGCCCGTGCCGGTTCAGCCGAAGGTACGGCGGAACCGGTCGCGGTCGTCGGGCGTGCCGATGGCGATGAGCGAGGTGCCGGCCGCGAGGCGCTGGTCGGCCGACGGGGTGGACTCCACGCGCCCGTCGCCCTGCTGCACGGCGATCACGTTGAGGCCCGTGCGCGAGCCGATGGCCGCGTCGGCGAGCGTGCGTCCCGCGAGGCTCTTCGGCAGCGGGATGTAGAACAGGTCCGCGCCTTCGCCGAGCACGATCAGCTCGCGTCCCTGCACGAGCGAGAGCACGCTGTGCACGCCGAGCGAGGCGTAGCTGAGCACGAAGTCGGCGCCGGCGCGCTGAATGGCTTCCACGTTGCGCTCGTGGGTGACGCGCGAGAGGATGCGCGCATCGGGGTTGAGACGGCGACAGTACACGGTGAGGTACACGTTCATCGCGTCGTCGTGCGTAGTGAGCAGGATCGACGGCGCGCGGCCGATGCCGGCCTCGTCGAGCACGCGCCGGTCGGCGGCGTTGCCCACGACGAGACGGTCGGCCACGTCGCGCACGCTCTCGGCGAGCTGCGGATTGCGCTCCACCACGTTGACGGGAATGCCGCGGGCCTTGAGCGCCTGCGCGGCGGAGCGTCCCACCTTGCCTCCGCCGAGCACGATGACCGGATTCGGATTGGCGTCGTAGATCGCGAGCATTTCGTCGAGTTCGGCAATCTGCTCGGCCGTGCCGATCACCACCGGCACGCACATGGGGGTGAGCTGGAGATCCGGGTGCGCCGCCAGCATGCGTCCCTGGCGCCACACGCCGATGATCGTCACGCCGATCGATTCGCGGAGTCCCACGTCGCGGATGGTGCGCCCCTGGAGCGGCGTTTCGTGCACGGGAAACTCGGCCAGCAGCAGCCCGTGGAAGCGGCCGATGATGTTGGCGTGCGAACTGCCCGCGCTCACCCGGTTGGCGAGGTGCTCGCCGAGCTGCCGCTTGAGCGGGAGCACGTGCGTGGCGCCGCTCAGGCCGAGAATGTCGATCGAATCGTCGGATTCGGCGAGCGCCACCACGGGAATGGATTCGGCGAGCTCGCGCACCGTGAGGATGGTATTGCTGTTCTCCGGGTCGGAGCCGTTGGCGAAGACCAGCCGGGCGCGGGCGAGGCCGGCGGCGGAATACGTCTCGGTCGCGTCCACCTCGCCGGCGACCACGGGCACGCCGGCGTCGCGCATGCGGAGCGCGAGCTCGGCGTCGGGTTCGATCACGTACGCGGGCACGCCCGCCATCTCGAGGCGGCGGATGAGCGCGAGCGCGATGGGGTCGTTCGCGCCGATGAGCACGTGCCCGGACACGTCGGACGGCACGGTGCGCACGGTGCGGATGCGCGCGCGCGCGCGCTGGTCGAGCCACGGCGCGTACACCGTGCGGATGAACAGGAACGGCAGCAGGATGAGCAGCAGCACCACGCCCGTGAGGAGCACGGCGCTGCTGAACAGGCGCCCCAGGTCGCTCTGGAACGTGATGTCGCCGAATCCCAGCGTGGTCATCACGGTGAGGGTCCAGTACACGCCGGTGAACCAGGTGTACTCCTGCCCTTCGCGGAGCATGATGACGTGGAACAGCCACGAATACAGCAGGATGATCCCGACGAGCAGCAGGACGTACTTGAGGAACGGCACGACGCCGCGCCGCACCGTGCCGTCGCCGTCGTCGTCGAGCAGGGAGGCGAGATGGGAACCGACGGTTTTCATGTGCGAACGATACCGACCGGCGCCGCGGCGGGCGAGGCGGTGCCCGGCCGGCCGCGCCCGGGAGCGGGCAGGGGCGGCCATCGCCGCAGAAGCTATTGGAGAGGCGCTATCGCAGAAGCGGCTGTCGCGGAAGCGCTACCGCACCCGGACGGTGCCCACGCGGAGCATGCGGCGGAGCCGCCTGCGGACGTCGCGGTCCACGAAGAGCGTGCCGTGGGTCTGCCGCACGGGGAGGATGTTGGAGCCGGCGAGCGAGGCGCTGCACGTGGGCACGAGCCCGTCGCCGTTCAGGTCGAGCTGCGGGCGGAGCCGGAGGCCGGCGCTGCGCGTGTCGGGGGTGACGTGCATGTGCGTGACGGTGGGCTGTCCGTAGCCCACCACGCTGAGCGTGGGAACGCGGGACGGCGTCCGGAGTTCGCGGCGCAGCTCACGGCCGAGGCCGAGCCGCGCGCGGTGCGCGTGGGGGAGCCAGGCGTCGCTCGCGAGCGGCACGACCTGGCCGTCGACGGCGTGCTCCACGCACGTGTACTCGGGCACGAGCTGGTAGATGGACTCGAAGCCGTACACGGTGCTCCGCATGCGTTCGCTGAGGGAACGCAACTGGGGAATGGGCACGCGCGGCAGCCGGGCGCCCGACGTGAGCGTGGCCACGGCCTCGGGGAGGCCGAGGTGCGGGCCGCCGAGCACCACGAGCTGCTCCACGTCCCGGTCGCCGCCGAGCACGTTCACGTAGTAGCGCGAGACGAGGGAGCCCATGCTGTGCGCCACGATCGTGACCGGCCCTTCGCGCGCCGCGGCCGACGTGGCCCGCCACGTCTCGATCGCCTCGCCGAGCCGCCGCGCGGCGCTCCGGATGTCGCGGCGCCAGTCGTACGCGAACTCGAGCAGGTCCACGCCGCGCGTATAGCCCATCGCGTCCACGAGAAAGTCGGTGAGCCGGCTGAAGCAGTCGAGCTTGATGAAGCCGGCCGCGAGCACGACCTCCTGCACGATGCCGCCCACGGCCACGCGATCGGTGTCGTCGACGCGCAGCATGGATGGGTCGTACACGAACCGCGTCCACTCGGGCCACAGCCGCTCGCGGCCGGCCCACAGCTCGCTGCCCATGAAGCCGGGCACGAGCACCACGGGGCGGCGCGGCAGCAGGTCGGGCGTGGGCTCGGGCTCGAGATCGCTCACGGCGTCGGCGAACACCAGGCGCACGTCGCCGATGCGGATGGTATCGCCGTCGGCGAGCCGCTGCCGCGCGGCGCGGGCGCCGTTCACCAGAATGCCGTTCCGGCTCGCGGCGTCGTGCACCACGCAGGCCGTGCCCGTGCGTTCGATGCGCGCGTGCAGGCGCGACACGGAGTCGTGCGGGATCACCAGGTCGCACGTGGCGTCGCGCCCGATGGTCACGGTGTCGGTCCGGATGACGTGCTCGGTGATGTCGTTCCCCACGCACACGAGCAGCACGGGCTCGGGCCGCCGGTGGAGCTCGGTGGCGAGCACCTCGGGCGTGGACGTGTCGTCGGTGTCGGCGGGCGGGTCGGTATCGACCATGGCCACGGTGGCATCGGGATCGCGGTCGGGGAACCGCACGCGCAGCACGGTGTCGCCGAGACGGAGCTTCTGGCCGTGGTCGAGCAGGCCGTCGGTGAGCCGGACGTCGTCCACGTGCGTGCCGTTGGCCGATCCGAGATCGGAGACGCGGAGCGTGGTGCCGTCCCAGGTGAGCTGCGCATGCTGGCGCGAGACGTGCGCGTCGTCGAGCACCACGTCGCACGATGACGCACGGCCGAGGCTCACGCTGCCCGACGGCAGCGTATAGCGCTGCACGGCGGAGCCGCGCTGCAGGAACAGTTCGGGGGCGGGGCGGGTCACGGCGCGCGCTTTACTCGAAGGGCCCGGTGCGCGGTCCGGCCCGGTCCGGCAGGTCGTCGGGCTGCGACGGCCTGCTGCACGCGCGCAGCCGTTCCACGAGCCGTTCGAGCTCGCGCACCCGCATTTCGAGGACGTGCTGTCCGGCGGCAGGCGGAGGTTCGGCGGGGCCGCGGTCGGAGCCGGACTCGGCGTTCATCATCGGTGCTCCCGGTTGGTGTCATCAGGCGTCGAAGCGCGGAGTCCACGGCGTGAGCGGTTTCTGGTACGCTTCCGACGGCGCGAACTTCGGATTGTGTCCCTCGCTCCAGCGCACCTGCAGCAGCCCCGACTGGCCGCCGCCGCTCTCGGCGAGCTCGAACGCGGCCGCGGAATAGTAGAAACCGCCCAGGCCGATGGAGTGCATGAGCACGCGGGTGGGCAGCGAGGTCTCCGTACGGGTGACCACGCGAAGCGGCAGGCACGCCGGATCGGGCGTCTCGTGATTGATGGTGCCGGGCACGACACCGCGCCGGAGCGACAGGCAGGCGCCCACGGCCTGCAGCGCCGACGAGCCGGCGCCGTGCTGCCCGAGCATGGATTTCTGGGAGTGGACGCGCACCGTTTCCCCGGCCGCGCCGAGCGCGTCGCGAATGGCCGCGGCCTCGAGGCGATCGTACAGCACCGACGAGGAGCCGTTGGCGTTGATCGCGTCCACCTGCTCCGGCGCCCAGCCGGCCTCGCGCATGGCGCCGCGCATGGCGCGCACCGCCGGCCGGATGTCGAGATCCGGCGCATCGTGGCTGTACTGACGGTTCTGTCCGGCCGAACACACCTGATAGCCGGTCACCCGGGCGTACATGCGCGCCCGGCGGCGGGTGGCGTGCGCTTCGGATTCGAGGAGGAGCGCGGCCGCGCCTTCGCCGATCACGTTGCCGTCGCGGTCGGCGTCGAACGGACGGGAGCCGCGCGCGGGCTCGTCGTTCCAGCGCACGGAGAGCGAGCGGGATGCGTTGAGCGCGGCCAGCACTTCGGGCACGACTTCGCAGTCGGTCCCGACCACCAGCATGGCGTCCACGGCGCCGGCCTGGATGAGCCGCGCGGCCTGGCCCAGCGCATCCACGCCGGAGTTGCACCCCGAGGTGGTGGTGTGCACCGGCCCGCGGATGTTGAAGAAGGACGAGATCACGCAGGCGGCGGAATGGCTGAACGCATGGAAGGCCGCGTGGGGCGGAATGGCGCCCACGGCCGTGAGGCGTTCCTTGAGCGACAGCACCACGTCGAGGTTGCCGATCGACGTGCCCACGAACACGCCGAGGCGGTCCGGATCACAGGCGTCGAGGTCGATCTCGGCGTCGTGCAGGGCGAGGACGCTCGCCGCCAGCGCGAGCTGGACCGAGCGCGGGGTGCGCCGCGCCATGATGTCGCCGTGCACCACGTACCGGTCGAGCCGGAAGTCCTTCACCTCGGCGGCGATCGTGGACGGGGACGCGGACGCGTCGCAGAGCGTGATGGGGCCGAACCCGGGCGTGCCGGCGGTCAGCGCTTCGAAGAACGGATCCCGGCCCTGGCCGATCGCGCTGATCGGGCCGATGCCGGTGACGACGACGGGATTGGACATGTGCGTGCCTCCTTGCCCTTGGCAACGCGTAACCGGGGGTGGAAATGGCTCATTCCCGGCGAAAATAGCTCCCGCCCCTGCTGCGGGGCGAGGAGAGCCGGCCCGATTCGGTCCCGCGGCCCCGGAACGCCGAAGGGCGGCCGCGTGATGCGACCGCCCTTCGGTTCTGTCCGGTCCATCCGCGCCGTTACGGGCGGTTGATGAACTCCCGGTACAGCGATTCGTGCTTGGAGTCGAGCGGCACGAGCCGGCCGTCGATCAGGAGGTGCTTCGTCTTCGTGCGCGCCTCGAGGATGTCCCCGTCGGTGATCACGAGATTCGCCGCCTTCCCCACTTCGATCGTGCCGACCCGGTCGGCGATGCCCGTGATCTCGGCGGGCCAGAGCGTCACCGACTTGAGGGCGTCGGCGGGGGAGAGCCCGAAGGCCGCGGCCATGCCGGCCGTGTAGGGGAGGTTGCGCGCTTCGGGGCCGCCGTCGCCGCTGGTGATGGCGAACCGGACGCCCGCCTTCGCGAGCTCGGCGGGCACGCTGAAGTTCACGTCGTACGGGTCGTCCTCGCGGGACGGCAGGCTCATCACGTGCCCGAAGAGCACGGGCACGTTCTTCTCCTTGAGGAGCGGCGCCACGGCCACCGCTTCCCGTCCGCCCACGATGATGGGCTTGAGCCCCATCTCGCCGGCAAAGGTCACCGCTTCCCGGATGTCGCTCGCCCGGTCCGCCGGAATGAGCACCGGCTGTTGGCCGCGCGCGGCGGCCACCAGCGACGCGAGCACCACGTCGGTGCGCGGCCGCGGGAGCGACCGGTCCTTCGCGTATGCATCGTGCGCGTTGCCGTACGCGATGGCGTCACGGAGCATCTGCCGCAGCGAATCGATCTGTGCCGTGCGCGTGCGGTTGACCTCCTGCGTGTTGGCCGCCTGCGCGAGCATGAAGCCGCCGCCGCCGCGGCCGCCGAACCCGCTGCGCGGCAGCTCGATCACCATGGCCGCGCGCTGGTCGATCTCCATCTCCTGCGGCGTGTCGCCGGCCATGTGCATGAGCGCCGCCTGGCCCGCGAGCAGCCCCTGCGTGGGACGGGACAGCACATGCGTGATGCCGACCACGCGCGTCACGCCGATGTGGGCGCTGTGCGGATTGAATCCGTAGAACGCCTGCACGTTGGGGTTGAAGCTGCCCACCTCGAACATGTCGACGGTGGCGTTCGCGCCCTGGGCGATTTCGCTGAGGCCCATGTTCGTGCCGGCATCCATCATGCCGGGGTACACCACGAGGCCCTCGCCTTCGATCACGTCCGCGCCCGCGGGCGCGGAGACGTTCGCGCCCACGGCCTGGATCTTCCCGCCGCTGATCACGATGGAGCCACGTGCGATCTCCGGCCCCGACACGGGCACGATGCGCGCGTTCCGGATCAGGAACGTGCCCTGCGGTCCGGGACGGGGATTGAACGACCCGAGCTGCGCCGCGGCGGACGCGAGCGGGGCGAGGGTGCAGACGGCCGCGAGCGCGGCCATCCGGCGCATGCGGCGCGACATCACTGCTCCTCCGGAACGATGGTGGTGGGACGGGCGCGGTTCCGCTCGGCTTCGAGCAGCGCGGTGCGTTCCTTCTCCTTGTCCGCGCGGCCCGCGATGTCCTGCTGCCGGTCGAAGTACTTCACGCCGTCGATGAAGGTCTGCTCCACGTTCGCGTACACGCTGAACGGATGCGCGCTCCAGATGGCGATGTCGGCGTCCTTGCCCACCTCGATCGAGCCCACGCGGTCTTCCACGCCGAGCTGCCAGGCGCCGCTCAGCGTGATGGTGCGGAGCGCTTCCTCCTCGGTGAGGTCGCCGTACTTCATGAGCTTGGCGGCGTCGATGTTGAGGCGGCGGATGCGTTCGTCGGAATCGGAGTTGATCGTGGTGTTCACGCCGTGCCGCACGAGGATGGCGGCGTTGTGCGGAATGGCGTCGTAGGCCTCGATCTTGTAGCTCCAGCTGTCGGCGAACGTGCTCAGGCCGGCGCCGTGCTTCGCGATCTCGCTGGCGATCTTGTAGCCTTCGAGGCCGTGCTGCAGCGTACGGATCTTGAAGCCGAACTCGTCGGCCACCTGGAGCAGCATGAGCGTTTCGTCGGAGCGGTAGGTGTGCGCGTGCACGAGCCGCTTTCCGTCGAGGATCTCCACGAGCGGATCGAGCTCGATGTTGCGGCGCGGCGCGATCGCGGTGCGGTCGCCCCGCGTGGTCTTCGCGCGGTAGTCGTCCCACTCGGCCTTGTAGTCGCGCGCGCGGGTGAAGGCGTCGCGCAGCACTTCGGTCTGGCCCATGCGCGACACGGGGTAGCGCGCCTCCGTGGCCGGCTGGCCGGGAATCGAGATCTGCTGGCGGTTCTTGCGCGTGACGTTCTCGCCGAGCGCGAACTTGATGCCCGGCGGGGCGCCGTCGAACATCATCTCCTGCACCGGGCGGCCGTACTTGAGCTTCACGGTGGCGTTCTGGCCGCCGATCGTGTTGGCCGAGCCGTGCAGGATGTTGATGCTCGTGACGCCGCCCGCGAGCGCGCGGTAGATGTTGGGCGCGGTGGGGTTGAGCACGTCGGTGATGCGCGTCATCGAGGTCACCGAAAGCGAGCCCTCGTTGATGGCGTCGCTCATCATGTGCGAGTGCGGATCGATGATACCGGGCATGACGTACTTGCCCGTGGCGTCCACCACCGTGGCGCCGGCCGGCGCAGTGAGCCCCTGGCCGATGCGGGCGATCTTGCCGTTCTCGATGAGGATGTCCGTGCCCGTGAGCGTGCCGTTGGTCACGGTGAGGACGGTGGCGTTCCGGATGAGCGTGGGCGGCGTGCCGGCGCGCGCGGGCCGGCCCTGCGCCGACAGCAGCGCGGGGAGCGTCAGCAGCGCGACGGCACCCGGCAGCCAGGCGCGGCGCGCGAACGTGCGAAGACTCGAAGTCATGATCGGGGTCGGCGTGAAGTGGGGAAGTGGCATGGCATCGGCTCAGCGCAGCGGAGGCGGACGACGGCCCGCGCCGCCGCCGGGACCACCGGGACCGCCCGGAGGACCGGCGCGTTCGGGGCGCGTGCCGTTGAACTGGCCCGGCGGGTGGCCCGTGATGGCGATGCGGCCGCGGATGGCGTTCCCTTCGAGGGTGCCGCCGAACACGGCTTCTTCCGTGGCGTCCTTGAGCGTCACGGGCACGGTGAAGCGGAACGCGCCGTCGGCGCCGATGGAGCCGTTGGTGAGCTCACCCACGCCCAAGGGGCCCTGCAGCGAGCCGGTGAGCCGTTCGCCTTCCTGGCGGAGCGTGAAGGTGACGGCGTGGTCGACGCCGTCGATGGACGCGGTCACGGTCCACTGGCCGGCGGCGGTGAGCGCCGGCGCACCCGGCGTGGCGGGCGCGCGGACCTCGCTCGGCCGTCCGTCCACGAACACCTGGGTGACGCGCGACGTGGGCGCGAACAGGTCGCCGCGCATGACGGTGAGGTTCGCGATCTTGCCCACTTCGATCGAGCCCACGCGGTCGCTCACGCCGAGCAGTTCGGCGGGCGCCATCGTGAGGGCGCGGAGCGCGGCGTCCTGCGCGAGCCCTTCGTCCACCGCGCGGCGCACGTTGGCGAGGTGCGTGGCGGGGGAGCTGCCGGCCGTGAACGCGAACCGCACGCCGGCCTGCGCGAGACGCGACGGGTTGCGTGGCGCTTCGGCCCGGTCGCGCAGCATGCGGAGCGGTTCCGGATCGGCGTCGGGGTTGGTCTGCGTGGGACGCGCCGGGAAGTTGGTGCTCAGCAGCACCGGCACGTTCTCCGCCTTGAGGCGATCGGTCACCTTGTAGGCCTCGGCGCCGCCGGCGATGATCACCTTGAGGTTGAACTCCTTGCCGAAGTCGAGCGCGCGCTCGATCTCGCGCTGCGTGGACGCCTGGATGATCACCGGCTGCTGGCCGCTGATCACGGGCTGGAGCGCTTCGAGCGACGGATCGTACGCCGGCCGCGTCATGCCGCGCGGGTTGCGCGTGTAGGCGGCCTGGACGTCACGGTAGTGCTGCGCGTCGAAGAACTGCTGCCGGAGCGCGGCGAACACGCCCATGAGCGAGTTCGGAAACCCGCCGCGTGACGGCGTGAAGCCGATGTGCTGGGCCACGGGCGAGCGCACCACGATGCTCGCGATGTCGTCGGCGGCGAGGTTCACCACGGCCGACTGTCCCTGGAAGATGCCGGTGGCCTGCGCGGTGAGCGCGGTGGTGAAGCCGGCGGCGTGCGGCGCGGCGAGGGCGTCGGCCTGCCAGTTGAGGAGGTCGACGGCGAGGATTTCGGGCTGGAGGCCCGGGGGCTGCGTGGCGCTGGCCGCGCGCGGGCCGGCCGGGGCCGCCGGCGCGCCGAAACCACCGAAGCCGCCACCCCCTCCGCCGCGTCCACCGGCACCGCCGCCGCCGGCCGCCGGCATGCCGATGCTGCTGTAGGCGTCGATGAAGCCGGGGTACACGGTGAGGCCGGCGCCGTCGATCGTGCGCGCGTCGGCCGGCACGGCGACGTTGGCGCCGACGGCGGCGATGATGCCGTTACGCACCACGATGGTGCCGCGGTCTATGGGGGCCGAGGCCACGGGCACGATGCGCGCGCCCGTGATGGCGTACGTCGTGGGGACGGCGCGTTGGGCGGACAACGGACTGGCCAGCACACCGGCCGCCAGCACGAGACCGGCGATACGGGGTGGGCTGGCCAGGCGGGAAGGGAACGCCATGGCGGTTCTCCGGGGGGATGACGGGCGGGGGACGGGCGTCACGGCCGAGGGCGCGTGAGTCCGAAAGGATAACGGATGGTGCGAGGGGCGCGTTGGGCCGTCAGCCCCTCACCTTCACCACCCCGCTCTCCACCACCGCGAACACCCGGTCCCCCGCCGCCGGCTCCCACCCGCCGCCCCCGGTGAAGGCCGAAAACGCCGGCAGTACCAGACGCTCGCGTCCCACGACGAAGCAGGGGAGCCGCACGTGGTCCCGTCCGCGGCCAGAGAGCGTCACGGCCGGGTGCAGATGCCCCGCGAGCGTGAACGCGCCGCCGTCCGCGGCGGGCGGCTCGTGGATGCACCGGAACGGGCCCACAAGGAACGGCCCGTCCACGGCCCGGATCCCGAGCGCCGGCGGCGGATCACCCGCGTGCGCGTCGTGATTCCCGCGCACCAGCGTGATCCCGAGCGCCGGCCGGCGGGCACGCCACGCGAGCACCGGCGCCAGCGCCCGGGCATCCCAGCCGTGGCGGGAGTGTGCCAGGTCGCCCACCACGATCAGGTGCGCGGCGCGCGTGCGGTCGAGCACGCGGTCGAGCCGCAGCAGGTCGTGCTCCGTGGAGCCGGCCGGCACGGGCACGCCGTGCGCCCGGAGCGCCGTCGCCTTTCCCCAGTGCACGTCGGCTATCACCAGCGCGCGTTCGTCCGGCAGCTCCACGGCCCGTTCGGCGTGCAGGGTGAGCGGTCCCGCGCCGATACGTATCGGCATGGAGCTCGACGGGGAATGCGTGTCCGTATCGACGGAGGAAAGCACGGCCGGAGAGTCGGCGGAGGAGCGCATCCTCCAACGTAGCAACCGGCCGGCGGTCGAGCCCGAACCGGCGAGGCCGGCGCCTCGTACGCGCGCCGATCTTGACCGCGGGCGCCATCGACCGCAGCATCTCCACATGCGGACTCCCCTCGGCGGGTGGCGCCGGTCACTCTCCTTCTTCCTGGCGCTGCCGGTGCTCGCGGCCGCGTGCGCCCGCGACACGCCGGCCATCGGCGACGGCTATGCCCGCGCTCCGGTCCCGGTCGCGCGCGACGTGGCCGCCGACGTGATCGACGCCGATCCGCGGATGCCGGTCCGGATCAAGCTCTGGGAGCTGCCGGAGGATCTGACCGTCACGCGCGAGGTCGCACAGGCGGCCCGGTTCGCGGCCGATCCGAACGTGCTGGTGGTGGTGGGGCACGCCGGCAGCCGCGCGTCGCTGCTCGCGGCCGCCACCTACAACGAGCTCGGCGTCCCGCACATCGTGCCCACGGCCACCGCGGCGCGCCTGCGCGAGGCCGGCCAGTGGACGTTCGCGCTCGCGCCGAGCAACTACGAGCAGGCCCGGATGCTCGTGTCGTACGCGGCCGACACGCTGCACGCGACGCGGGTGAGCGTGCTGTTCGTGGGCGATCCGTACGGCACGGATCTGCGCGACGGCATCGTGACGGCGCTCGCCGCGCGCGCCCTCGAGCCATCCGCGCTGTCGCTGATCACGGGCGGCGAGTGCATCGACGGGGACGAGCGGGCGGCGCGCGCGCTGGCCGCCGCGCACCTGCAACGCGCGCCGTCGGACGTGGTGGTGGTGGTGGCGTCCGGCATTCCGGCCTACTGCCTGGCGCGCATGCTCGTGGCCATGGACTCCACCGTGCACATCCTCTTCTCCGACAGCGTGGAGCCGTCGCTGGTGGACATCGCCGCCTGGTCGCCGGCCGTGCGGCACCGCATGCACTACGTGAGCCTGTGGACGGCCGGCGAAGGCCCCCTCGATTCGCTGTTCATGCAGCGCATCACCACGCGCCTTGGACATCGCGCGACCCCCGCCTCGGCCTTCGAGTACGATGCGTTCGTGCTCGCCGCCACGGCCATCCGCGAGGGCGGCGCCACGCGCGACGGTGTGCGGCGCTGGCTCGCGTCGCTCGGCAACACGCGGCCGCCCTTCGAGGGCGTGACCGGCACGATCCACTTCAACGGCGACCGCCGGCACCGCATGCGCATGCACTCCTTCGCGCGCCCGGAGTCGCGGTGAGCATGAAGTGGCTGCGCCCCACGTCGCTCCGCGGCGCGCTCTTCGCCATGGCGATCACCGTGGCCGTCTACCTGGCCGCGGTGGCGACCGGGCTCACCATCCAGCTCATGCCAACGGCCCGCGAGCTCGCCGCGCGCGGCGCCACGGTCACCCGGGACTTCGAGAGCCGCGCGCAGCTGGCGCGGGAGCTCGATCAGGTGGTGACGGACATGTGGCGTCTCCTCCGGAGCGCCCGGGTCGCGCCGATCTCCGTGGATACGTTGCGGGTGCACCGCGCCATCATCGAACAGCGCGCGCTCGACGTGGCGTTCTTCGAACCCATGGTCCGCACGTCGCGGGCCACGTCCGACGTGCGCGACCTCGTGGGCGTGGCCGACGGCCAGGCCACGTCGCTCACGAGCGTGCTGCTCGGCGTGGTCGCGTCGTTCGAGATCCACGACGTGCCGGGCGCGGAGCGGCTGCTGCAGCGCGCCGACTCGCTCGGCCTGCCGTTCAGCCGCACCATGGACGCGATCACGCTCGCCGCGCTCCAGCAGGTCAACGCCGACGAACAGGCGCTCGTGGCGTACACCGAACGCGCGCTCCGGCTCGTGATCGTCTGGAGCCTCGTGGGCGTGCTGCTCGTGGTGCTCCTGGCGATCTGGACGCGCGATCGCCTGTTCCGGCCCCTCGCGAAGCTCGATCACGGACTCTCCCGCATCGAGTCCGGCGACCTGGACGTGGAGCTGCCGGTCCGGCACCAGGACGAGCTCGGCCGGCTCATGGAGCACCTCAACCGCACCACCGCGATGCTGCGCCGCCGGCGCGAAGACGATGCGCGGCACGCGGCCGACCGGACCGCCGCCCGCACGCGGGCGATCTTCGAATCGTCGCTCGATCCGGTGATCGTGTTCGATCACACCGGCATGATCCGCGAATGGAGCCCGCGCGCCGAAGTCGTGTTCGGCTGGCCGCGGCAGGACGTGATCGGCCGGCCGTATCGCGACGTGCTCTGTGCCGCCGGCGATGCGGCCCATGACGCGATGCGGCTGGCGTCGCTGCCGCGCGACGCCGCCCGCCCGGAACTCGAGATGCAGCGCCGCGACGGATCCCGTCTCCTGGTGGAAGTCTCCGTGGTGCCGCTCGTGGGCGAAACGGGCCTCGAGGAGTACGGCGCCTTCCTGCACGACGTGTCCGGACAGCGCAAGCTCGCCGAGGATCTCCGCCAGGCGCAGAAGCTCGAAGCGATCGGACAGCTCGCCGGCGGCGTGGCGCACGACTTCAACAACCTGCTCACCGGCATCATCGGCTACGCCGAACTGCTCAAGCACGATGCCGGCGCCTCCGACGACGTGCGCGAGGACGCGGACGCGATCCGCACCACCGCGCTCCGCGGCGCCGACCTCGCGCGCAGCCTGCTCACCTTCGCGCGGCGCACGCCGCAGCGCGACGAGCCGTTCGATCTCGTCGAGGTCGTGCGGGAGATGGTGGCGCTCGCGCGGCGCACGTTCGACCGGCGCATCGAGATCGAGACGGACCTGCAGCTCGAGCGCGCGCCCATGACCGGCGATGCGTCGCTGATCTCGAACGCGCTCCTCAATCTCGCCGTCAACGGCCGCGACGCCATGCCGGACGGCGGGACGCTCCGCATTCGCGTGCGGGTGGCCGAGCATCCGGTCCGGCTCGGGCCCGCTCCCGCGTCGGGCGAGCACGCGCCGTGCGTCGAACTCACCGTGGAAGACACCGGCGAAGGCATGTCGGACGACGTGCGCGAGCACATCTTCGAGCCGTTCTTCTCCACCAAGGAAGCGGGCAAGGGCACCGGGCTCGGACTCGCGATGGTGTACGGCGCGGTCACCGCGCATCACGGGCACATCGACGTGACCTCCCGGCCCGAAGCCGGCACGATCTTCACGCTGCAGTTCCCCATGCGTGTGCAGACGTTCGGCCGCGCCACGCCCGCCTTCGGCGTGCCCGTGCAGGGACGAGGACGCGTCCTGCTCGTGGACGACGAGGATCTCGTGCGCGACGTGGGCGTGCGCATGCTGCGCCGGCTGGGCTACGACGTGGAGGAAGCGCCGCATGGAGAGGCGGCGGTGGCGCGGCTCGACCGCGACGCGCCGGGCATCGATCTCGTGATCCTCGACGGCAACATGCCGCGGATGTCGGGGTTCGAGGCCGCGGCGATCATCCATGCGCGGCATCCGGCGCTGCCGCTCATCCTCGTCACGGGCCATCTCCCGCGCGACGCCGCGGCGTCGCTGGCGGAGCTCGGCATCGGCGAAGTGGTGCAGAAGCCGTATTCCATGCGCGAGCTGTCGGACGTCACGGCGCGGTGGATCGCGGTCGCGCGGTAGCGCGCGTCGTTCCTGCACTAACCGGACGAACGCACCGGCCGGCTCCGGATCGTGGTCGCCACACCGGGCGCCGCCCGCTTCTCCAGCTGCGCGGTCATGCGGCGCACGCGATCGGCGAGCTTTTCCGAGCTGACCTGCGCACGATTCCGGTCCACCAGCAGCGGGAACGCCAGCGGCGTGGGACGGTCCACGTCCACCAGCCGTACCGTGCTGCCGGCGAGCCGCGCGAGCACCTGCCCCACACGGCTGATCTCGAGCTGCCGCTCCAGCACTTCGCGCTGCGCCTGGTGCAGCAGCAGGTTGCCGGGATCGAACCGCGCGAACACGTCGTAGAGGAGCCCGCTCGACACCTGCACCTGCTTCATGGACTTCTGCTGGCCCGGATAGCCGGCGAACACGAGGCCGGCCACGCGCGCGATCTCGCGGAACTGGCGGCGCGCCAGCTCGGCCGCGTTGAGGCTCTGCGTGATGTCGTGGGCGAGATGCGTGGGCGAGAGCAGGCCGGCCTCGAGCGCGTCCTCGAGCGGCGCGGCCTCCGGCGACAGCAGCTCGAATCCATAGTCGTTGCACGCGAAGCTGAACGTGATCGGCTGGAGCTGCGCGATGCGGTACGCGAACAGCGCCGACAGCCCTTCGTGCACGAGCCGCCCTTCGAACGGATACACGAACAGGTGGTGACCTTCACGCGTTTCGCACCGTTCCACGAGCAGTTCGTCGGGCCGCGGAATCGCCGAGCGTTCCATCTGCAAGGTGAGGAGCGGGCGCACGGCCTGGAGCTCCGGCGTGTCGAAGCGTCCGGTGCGGGCGGCTTCGAGCGTGTTGCGCACGGCGGCGGCGAGCTCGGTGGAGAGCGGCATGCGCGCGCCCTGCCAGCTCGGAATGGCCTGCACCTTCGTCTTCGCCTTCCGCACCCAGGCGGTCAGTTCCCGCACGCGCACGAACTCGAGCGCGCGGCCGGAAAAGAGGAACACGTCGCCGGGCTTGAGACGGGCCACGAAGCTCTCCTCCACCGTGCCGATGCGGCGGCCGGTGAGAAAGCGCACGGTGATCGCCGGATCGCTCACGATCGTGCCGATGCCGAGCACGTGCCGCCGCGCGACCTGGGCGTCGCGCACGAGGTAGCGGCCGTCCACGGACACGAGCCGCGCGTACTCCGGGTAGGCACGCAGTGTATCACCGCCCCGGGTGGCGAAGTCGATGGCCCAGTCGAGCTCGGCCGGTGTGAGCCTGGCATAGGCGCGCGTGGTGCGGAGCTCCGCGAGCGCGTCGTCCCGCGTGAAGCCGCCGCCGAGCGCGAGCGTGACGAGATGCTGCACGAGCAGGTCGAGCGGCCGGTCGAGCGGATCGCGGGATTCGATGGCGCCGGCGTGCATGGCGTCGCGCGCGGCGGAGACTTCCACGAGCTCCAGCGCGTTGGTGGGCACGCACACGATGCGCGACACGCGTCCCGGCGAGTGGCCGGACCGTCCGGCGCGCTGCAGCAGTCGCGCCACGCCCTTGGGGCTGCCCACCTGCATCACGAGATCCACGGGCGAGAAGTCCACGCCGAGGTCGAGCGAGGAAGTGGAGACCACGATGCGGAAGCGGCCGGTACGGAGACCGTCCTCCACCGCGCGGCGCTGCTTCACGTCGAGCGAGCCATGATGGATGGCCGTGAACTCGAACCAGTCGGGACGCGCGGCGCAGATGGACTGGAACCAGAGCTCGCACTGCGACCGCGTGTTCGTGAACACGATCGCGCTGCCCGAATGCTCGAGGCGTTCGAGCACCTGCGGCAGCAGCTTCACGTTGAGGTGGCCGGCCCACGGGAAACGGTCCATCACCTCGGGAACGAGCGATTCGATCTCCACGGCCTTGGGCACGAGACCGCGCACGAGCCGGCCGGGATGAGCCGTGCCGTGCGGCGCGACGCCGAGCAGCGTGTCGCGCGCGTCGTCGAGGTTGCCGAGCGTGGCGGACAGCCCCCAGGTGCGGAGCGCGGGACACAACGTGCGCAGCCGGGCGAGCGCGAGCTCGGTCTGCGCGCCGCGTTTCGACGACAGCAGTTCGTGCCACTCGTCCACGATCACGCAGCGCAGGTCGGCGAAGAGCGCGGGATGATCCTCGCGGCAGAGCAGCAGCGTGAGTGATTCGGGCGTGGTGATGAGCGCGGTAGGGAGCCGTTCACGCTGCTTCTGGCGGAGCGAGGCCTTCGTGTCGCCGGTGCGGGATTCCACGGTCCACCGCAGGCCGAGCGCGTCCACCGGCTCACGCAGCGCGCGTTCGGTGTCGGCGGCGAGCGCGCGGAGCGGGGTGATCCAGAGCACCCGGAGCGGAGCGGCGGTGTGGCGGGGCGGGGCACGACGCGTCGTACGCGTGTCGATCTCGACCGGCGCGTCTCCCCGTTCCCGCAGCGCTTCCCGCACCGGCCCCATCCAGGCCGCGTACGTCTTGCCCGTACCGGTGGCGGCGTGGATCAGCCCGGATTCGCCGCGGGCGTAGGCGTCCCAGACGTCGCGCTGGAAATCGAACGGCGTCCAGCCGCGCGCGGCGAACCAGGCGTCGGCGGGATCAACGGGTGGCGGCTCCCGGTATGGGCGTGTCGCCATGGCCGTCAGACGCCGTCGCCGGACGGTGTGTCGGACAGAGCGTCGGATGCGTCATCGCCGGACGCCTCGCCGCCGTGGGCGCGGAGCAGGGCGCGCACGGTCTCGAGCGAATCGGCGTCGGCGGCGGTCTTGTCGTGCCGCCATCGCGCGATGCGCGGAAAACGCACCGCGATTCCGCTCTTGTGGCGCGTGCTCTCGCGGATTCCTTCGAAGGCGAGCTCGAACACGAGCACGGGCTCCACCGTGCGCACGGGGCCGAATTTTTCGCGCGTGTGCGTGCGCACGAACCGGTCCACCTCGCGGATCTCCGCGTCGGTGAGGCCGGAGTACGCCTTCGCGAACGGCACGAGCGCATCACCGTTCCACACGGCGAACGTGTAGTCGGTGTAGAGACCGGCGCGGCGTCCGTGGCCCGCCTGCGCGTACACGAGCACGGCGTCCACGGTGAGCGGATCCACCTTCCACTTCCACCAGTCGCCCACGCGGCGTCCCACGCCGTAGGCCGACGCGCGGCGCTTGAGCATGAGCCCTTCGGCCTCTCGTGCGCGGGCGCCGGCACGGGCAGCCGCGAGATCCTGCCACTCGGCGGCCGGCACGAGCGGCGACATGGAAATCGCGGCGCCGCCCGGCAGCGCTTGCACGAGCGATTCGAGCCGCGCGCGGCGTTCCGTGAGCGGCTGCGCCCGCAGATCGTGTCCGTCGTCTTCGAGGCAGTCGTACGCGATCAGGCGCACCGGCACCTCGGCGAGCAGCGTGCGTCCCACCGTCTTGCGGTTGAGACGGCGTTGCAGGGCGCTGAACGGCTGCGGCGTGTCGTTGCCCCAGGCCAGCAGCTCGCCGTCGAGCACGGTGCCGTCGGGGAGAAACGCGGCCGAGGTCTCCACTTCGGGAAAGCGGCCGGTGAGCAGCTCTTCGCCGCGGCTCCAGAGCAGCACCTGGCCGCGCCGCTTGATGAGCTGCGCGCGAATCCCATCCCATTTCCATTCGGCCCACCAGTCACCGACCTCGCCAAGCCCGGACAGCTCGCGTTCGAGCGGATAGGCGAGACAGAACGGATACGGCCGGCTCCAGTCGGCGTCGCCGGTGTGCGGATCCATGAGCCGCGCATACCACTCGGCCGACGGTTCCCACGTGCCCATGAGACGATGCGCCACCACGTCTTCCGGCACGCCGCTCGCGGCCGCGAGCGCGCGCACCACGAGCCCGTCGGACACGCCCACGCGAAAGGCGCCGGTGAGCAGCTTGTTGAACACGAACCGCGCCGTGCCGGACAGCGCGCGCCAGGCGTCCACGAGCGCGACGCGCTGCGCATCGGCGGGCATGCCGCCGAGCGGCAGGAGACGCGTGTCCACCCATTCCGCGAACGAACCGGTCACCTGCTCGGTGCCCGGCGGCACGAGCAGCGTGATCGTTTCGGCGAGATCGCCCACCTGCGCGTACGACTCCTCGAACAGCCAGTCGGGTACGTCGGCGGCGTGCGCGGCCCAGGCGCGCAGGTCGGGCGCGCGCACGAGCCGCCTGGGACGCCGCCCCGTGAGAAACGCCACGGCCCACGCCGCGTCGGCCGGCGGCGCGTGCGTGAAATACGCCGTGAGCGCGGCCACCTTGGCCTGCGTGCCGGTGGAGGCGTCGATCGCATCGTACAGCGCGGCGAAGCGGATCATGCGGGCGTCTCGCCGGTATCGTCCCGCGTCCCGCTGGTATTGTCCTGCGCCTCGGATTCGGCGAAATTGCGGAAGGGAGCATGATCGCCGGTTTCGCCGGCCACCTCCTCACGCGTCCCCGCCTCCGCGGGTTCGTCCACGGCCGCGTCGTCCCGTTCGCCTTCGAAACGCGTGGGGATCGCCTCCGCGTCGAGGCCGCGCTCCCGCAGCCAGCGCACCACCGGGCCGGTGAATCCGTGCGTGGCCCACACCCGTTCGGCGCCGGTGGACAGGATCGCCTCGTGCAACTGCGGCCAGTCCACGTGATCCGACAGCACGAAGCCGCGGTCCACGTTGCGCCGCCGCCGCGCGCCGCGCACGAGCATCCAGCCGCTGGCGAACGCTTCCGCAGGACGGCCGAACCGGCGTACCCACGTGGACCCGCCCGCGCTCGGCGGCGCGATCACGAGCGCGCGCGACCACGTGTCGTCGCGCGCGCCGCTGGTGGCATTGATGACATCGGGCAGCGGCACGCCGGCTTCGCGGTAGAGCCGCGTCATCACGTCCACCGCGCCGTGCACGAGGATCGGCCCGATGGACGGGTCGAGCCCCGCGAGCAGCCGCTGCGCCTTGCCGAGCGCGTAGCCGTACAGCAGCGAAGGGCGATCGTCGTTCGCATTGGCGCGCCACCACGTGTTGATATCGGCGAACACCCGAAGCGGCGACGGCCAGCGGTAGATGGGCAGGCCGAACGTGCACTCGGTGATGAACGTATGGCACCGCACCGGCTCCCAGGCGGTGCAGGTGGGGTCGGGATCGATCTTGTAGTCGCCGGACACCACCCACACCTCGCCGCCGTACTCCACGCGCACCTGCGCGGAACCGAGGATGTGGCCGGCCGGATGCAGGGAGATGCGCACACCGTTGTGCGTGACCGTGTCGCCGTACGCGACCGGTTCCACGCGGTTGCCTTGTGCGCCCAGCCGCTGGCGCGCGAGCGCGGCACCCGGCGCGGCCACGAGGTAGTGCGCGCTTCCCGAACGCAGGTGATCGGCGTGGGCGTGCGTGATCACGGCCCGGTCCACGGGTTCCCACGGGTCGATGTACACATCGGCCGGTTCACACCAGAGCCCGCGATCGGTGAGGCGGAGGAGCATATGAAGAGGTAATATACCGGGCAGAATGCTTCGTTCTCTTCCGTTCATCAGGCCCGTGTGGTCGTGGCTCCTGTGTACGGCGCTGACCGTGCCCGCCGGCGTGGAGGCCCAGCGCCGCTTCACCGGAACGCCGCGCTGCACCGAGGCGCAGCGTACCACCGGCTGCCTGATCGTGCTCGGCTCCGGCATGCCCGTACCCGATCCGGCGCGCATGGGTCCCGCATACGCCGTCGTGTTCGGCGATCGCACCTTCCTCTTCGACGCCGGCGCCGGTGTGATGCGTCGCACCGCCGAAGCCGGACTCCCGATCGACGGATTCACCCACGTCTTCCTCACCCATCTGCACAGCGATCACACGCTCGGCCTGCCGGACGTGATCCTCACGTCGTGGGTGATGGGGCGACGGCGTCCGCTCCCGGTGACCGGACCGCCCGGCACGATCCGCATGACCGACCACATCCTCGCGGCGTGGCAGGAAGACATCGCCGTGCGGACCGATGGACTCGAGCGCGGGCAGCCCGGTGGTCAGCGGGTATCGGCCGTGGAAACGGCCGGCGGCCTCGTGTACGACAGTGCCGGCGTGCGCATCCGGGCCATCCCGGTGCCGCATGGTGAATGGCGCGTGGCGTTCGCGTACGTGATCGACCTGCCGGAGCGGCGGCTCGTGCTGAGCGGCGATACGCGCGCCACGGACGCGCTCGTGGACGCGGCGCGTGATGCCGACGTGCTGGTGCACGAAACATATCCCCTGGTGCGGCTGCGGCCGGAAGACCGGCCCGGTGGTGAACAGTGGCCCGCCTACATGCGCAGCGTGCATACGAGCGACGAGGAAGTGGGCGCGCTGGCCGCGCGGGCAGGGGTGCGACGGCTCGTGCTGTCGCACGTGGTGTGGATGGGCGGAACGGCGGAGGAGCTCGAAGCCGGTGCGCGCCGCGGCGGATTCCGCGGCCCGGTGCACGTGGCGCGTGATCTCGACGTGTACTGAGGCGAGGCGTGATGCGAATCGGAAGACGATGGTGGACGATGGTGTGCATGTGCGTGGCGGCCTGCGGACCGCGCGAGGCCGTGCCGGTGCCCGGGGTGGCCCTCGAGCTCGCCGAGCGCCGGGCCGCGGTGCTCACCGATCTCCGGTACGACGTGCGCCTCGACGTTCCGGAATCGCGCGAGGCGCCCGTGACGGGCACCGTCGACCTGCACTTCACGCTGCGCGATGCGGGTGACCCGCTCGTGCTGGATTTCCGCGCGCCTGCCGATCACGTGCTCGGCGTACTGCTCGACGGTGATTCGGTGGCCTACACCACGCCGCCGGACCACATCGTCATTCCGTCGCGCGCCGTATCGGCGGGCGCGCACACCGTCACGGTGCAGTTCCGGAGCACCGATGCCGCGCTCAACCGGCAGGGCGACTTTCTCTATTCGCTCTTCGTGCCGGACCGCGCGTCCACGGCGCTTCCGGTGTTCGAGCAGCCGGACCTCAAGGCCCGGTTCACGCTCGCGCTGTCCGTGCCCGCCACATGGGAGGCCGTGTCGAACGGCGCGGTGCTGTCGCGCGAACGCCTGGACGCGACGCGGCATCTCGTGCGCTTCTCCGAAACGAAACCCATCAGCACCTATCTGTTCGCGTTCGCGACGGGACGGTTGCAGGTGGAGCGCGCGGTGCGGGGATCGCGCACGTTCACCATGTACCACCGCCAGACCGATACGCTCGAGCTCCGGCGCAACCGGGACGCGATCTTCGACCTGCACGCCACCGCGCTCGACTGGATGGAGGAGTACACCGGCATTCCGTATCCTTTCGGCGACTTCGCCTTCTTCGCCGTGCCCGCGTTCCAGTTCGGCGGCATGGAGCACCCGGGCGCCATCTGGTACCGGGCCGAATCGCTGTTCCTCGATCCCACGGCGTCGCGCGCGCAGGAGCTCGGCCGCGCCAGCCTGATCGCGCACGAAACGGCGCACATGTGGTTCGGCGATCTCGTCACCATGCGCTGGTTCAACGACGTGTGGATGAAGGAGGTGTTCGCGAACTTCATGGCCGCGAAGATCGCCGAACCGTCGTTCCCCGACCTGAACCTCTCGCTGCGCTTCTTCCAGGCGCACCATCCGGCCGCTTACGGTGTGGATCGCACCGCGGGCGCGAATCCGATCCGGCAGCCGCTCGAGAACCTGCGCGAGGCCGGTTCGCTGTACGGCGCGATCATCTACCAGAAGGCACCGGTGGTGATGCGCCAGCTCGAGGAGCTCGTGGGCGACACGGTACTGCGCCGCGGGCTCCGCACCTACCTCGACCGGTTCCGTTACGCGAACGCCACCTGGCCGGAGCTCATCGGCATCCTCGACGCGCTCACGGACGAGGATCTCGCCACGTGGAGCCGCGTGTGGGTGAACGAATCCGGGCGACCGCGCATCACGGTGCACCGCGCGGACTCGGGGTTCGTGCTCACGCAGGCGGATGATGTGGCGGGACGCCGCTTGCAGTGGCCGCAGTCGATCACGCTGGCGTTCGGCACGGCCGGCTCGGTATTCACGCAGGCGGTGCCGCTCCGGGACACGGTGGTGTTCGTGCGGCCGCCGTCCGGCACGATGACGCCGGATTTCGTGCTGCCGGCCGCGGATGGCATGGGCTACGGACGATTCGTGCTCGATTCCGCGAGTCGCACCGCGCTGCTCGCGCGCGCGGCGACGCTCGCCGATCCGCTGCACCGCGCCGTGGCCTGGCACTCGCTGTGGGAGGAAGTGCTCGACGATTCCCTCGCGGCGCACGTATTCGTGAGCGCGGTGGTCGCGGCCATCGACACCGAACGCGACGAGCTCGTGACGCAGCAATTGCTCGGCCTGCTGCGCGGCACGTACTGGCGGTTTCTCCCCGATTCGTCGCGCCGTGCCGTGGCGCCGGCGGTGGAGGCCGTGCTCTGGCGCGCGCTCGACCGCGCGCCCACGCCGGGACGGAAGGGCGCGTATTTCGGGACGATCATGAACGTCACGCTCACGCCGGACGGCATCGCGCGGCTGGAGCGCATCTGGCGCCGCGACGAGACGCCGCGCGGGCTGCCGCTCGCGGAACAGCAGTACATCGCGCTCGTCGAAGCGCTCGCGCTGCGCGATGTGCCGAACGCCGAGGGCATGCTCGACGAACAGGAACGCCGTATCGGGAATCCGGACCGGCTCGCGCGGTTCCGCTTCGTGCGGCCCGCGTTCAGCCGGAATGCGCTCGTGCGGGACTCGCTCTTCCGTGCCTTCGCCCACGTGGAGAATCGCCGCCGCGAATCCTGGGTGCTCGACGCCATGGGCGCGATGCATCATCCGCTCCGCGCCGACGAGGCGCTGTCGTCGGTGCGCGCGAGCCTCGATCTCGTGGAGGAGATCCAGCGCACGGGCGACATCTTCTTCCCGCTCCGCTGGCTGAATGCCACGCTCGACGGCCATCGGTCGCCGGAGGCAGCGGACATCGTGCGGCGGTTTCTCGCCGAGCGGCCCGCGCTGCCGCCACGACTGCGCGGCAAGGTGCTGCAGGCGGCGGATGATCTGTTTCGTGCGTCGGCTACGGCTACCGCGCGATGAACGTCACGCCGGCCCGTGCCGCAGGCCGATCCGCAGCAACGCAACGATGGATATCGGCCGATGGGATGTATTGACAGCGTTTCTTGGGGGGCGTATTGTTGACGTGACCCCATTTTCTGATCCAAGGCTGCTGTTAGCCGTTGGTTGATCA
>CAZUKU010000009.1:0-133992 GCA_964621045.1 uncultured Gemmatimonas sp. | reverse complement strand
CCGTGCCTCCAACATGGAGGCGGTGGCGGTGTCCATCAAATCGAAGCCACTTCAAGTCACCCTTCCCCTCGACGGCCTTACCGTCCCCTCCGGCCGGACACAACCAACCAGGCACCCCGTGAACCTCTGGTGGCGCTTCCTCTGGCTCATCATCAGGTGGCGTTTCCGCGCGCGCCTGGGCTTCTTCGACGACGCCGAGACGCGGTTCCGCGTGTGGCCGACGGATCTCGACCCCAACGGGCACATGAACAACGGGGTCTACCTCTCGCTGATGGACCTCGGACGGCTGGACCTGGTCTTCCGGTCCGGACACATGGCCACGCTGAAACGGAACGGATGGTACCCGGTCGTGGCATCGCAGACGATCCGCTACCGCCGGGCACTCCCGCCGTTCGCGCGGTTCGCCATCCGCACCCGGATGCTGGGCTGGGACGAGCGCTTCGTCTACGTGCAGCAGCAGTTCCTGCTCGGCGGCGAGGTGGCCGCCCTGGCGCTCGTCAAGGCGCGGTTCCTGCACCGCGTCCACGGTGGCGTGGTCCCGGCCGACCTGGCACGGGCGATGGGACAGGGCGGGGAATCGCCGCCGCTACCGCCATGGATCACGGAGTGGGCCACCGCCGAGGATGCGTCGTGGAAGGCGCATGAGGCGGAGCGGTCCCGCACGGCACATGGCTCCTGATCATTCGCCGGCGCCGGCCGCTGCCTCTTCCAACCCCAGCTCCTTCTGCGCCGGCTTCCCCTGCCCGGTCCGTGCCATCACGCGCTGTACCACCGGCCCCATCGTGAGCCCCTGGCCCACGATGCTGATGCACACCACCACGTACGTCACTGTGAGAATCAGCGCCCGGTAATCGCTCGGCGGCAGGCTCAGCGCCAGCGCCACCGACACGCCGCCGCGGAGCCCCGCCCAGGTGAGAATGGTGAGCGTGCCCGGCGCCGAGGGCGCCACGCGGCGCAGCGCGAACAGCGGCGCGCCAACGCTCAGCCACCGCGCCACCAGCACCATCGGGAACGCGATCAGCCCGGCCACGAGATACGAGCCGGTGAAGTCCACGATCACCACTTCGATCCCCATCAGCACGAACAGCACCGCGTTCAGGAACTCGTCCACCAGCTCCCAGAAATCATCGAGCCGGTCCTGCGTGATCTGCGACATCGCCGTCTTGCTTGCGGTCGATCCGATGAACAGCCCCGCCACCACCATCGCCAGCGCGCCGGAGATGTGCAGCCGCTGCGCGAGCGCGTACCCGCCCGTCACCACCGCCAGCGTGAGCAGGATCTCCACCTGATACTGGTCCACGCGCGCGATCATCTGGTGTACGAGCCAGCCGAGCAGCCCGCCGAAGAGCAGGCCGCCCACCACTTCCACGGTGAACAGCTTCACCACGTGCACGACCGTGGAGTCGCTGCTCCCCGCCGCCACCCCCACGAGCACGATGAACATCACCACGGCCACGCCGTCGTTGAACAGCGATTCGCCCGAGATGAGCGCCGCCATGGGCTTCGGCACACCCACCTTGCCGAGGATCGCCCCTACCGCGATCGGATCCGTGGGCGCGATCAGCGAGCCGAATACGAGACACCACGTGAGCGGGATCGGAAACCCGAGCGCATGGAACACCGCCCAGCTCCCGGCACCCACGAGCCCGGTGCACACCGCCACGCCCACGGTCGCGAGCACCCCGATCAGCAGCTTGTGCTGCCGGAGCTTGTCCACGTGCACGTGGAGCGCGCCGGCGAACAGCAGCGCGCCGAGCATGCCGTTGAGCAGCGCATCGTCGAAGTCCAGGGCGTGCACGAACGCGGTGATCTGTTCCAGGTCCACCCAGCCGGCCTTGCCGGCGAGCACGAGGCCCAGAGAGCCCAGGAGGGCCAGCACCAGCAGGCCGATGGAGTTCGGGAGCCGCACGAAGCGGCAGTTCACCCACGCGAAAACGGCCGTGACGGTGGTCAGGACGGCCAGCAGTTCGAAGATCGTCATGCCTGCAATACTGGCACGCGTGACGTTTCCTCACCACCCGTGCATCGGTTAACTTTCAGATATGGTCGACGCCCTGCCCAACGCCGGAGCCGCTCGTCCCGGGGGCTCGTTACACGCGGGTAGCCTGCCGCACGTCGTCATCCTGGGCGGCGGATTCGGCGGCCTGTCCGCGGCCCGCGCACTGTCCCGTGCGCCCGTGCGCATCACGCTCGTCGACCGCGCCAACCACCACGTCTTCCAGCCGCTCCTGTATCAGGTGGCCACGGCCGGCCTCGCGCCCAGCGACATCACCGTGCCCATCCGCTGGCGGCTTCGCAAGCAGCGGAACGTCACCGTCCTGCTCGCGAACGCCACCGGCATCGATCCGGCCGCGCGGCGTGTCACGCTCGACGACGGCGCGCTCCACCTCGACTACGACTTCCTCATCGTCGCCACGGGCGCGCGGCACGCCTACTTCGGGCGCGACGACTGGGAAGCCCTCGCGCCGGGGCTCAAGTCCATCGAGGACGCCTTCGAGATCCGCCAGCGGTTTCTCATGGCGTTCGAGAACGCGGAAAAATCAAACGACCCCGACGAACGCCGCGCGCTCATGACGTTCGTGGTCGTGGGCGCCGGGCCCACGGGCGTGGAGCTCGCCGGCACCATGCCCGAGGTCGCGCGCGGCGCGCTCGGGCGCGACTTCCGGCGCATCGACACGCGCGACACGCGGGTCATTCTGGTGGAAGCCGGTCCGCGCATTCTTCCCACGTTCCCTGCCAAGCTCTCCGCGGCCGCGCAGCGCGCGCTCGAGCGTCTCGGCGTGGAAGTCCGGCTCGGCACGCCGGTCACCGACATCACGCCGCACGCGGTCACCGTGGGCGCCGAACGGATCGAGGCGCGCACGGTGTTCTGGGCCGCCGGCAACCAGGCCTCGCCGCTCGGCGCCATGCTCGGCGCCGAAACCGATCGCGCCGGCCGCGTGAAGGTGACGCCCGATCTCACCGTGCCCGGACACCCCGAGCTGTTCGTGGTGGGCGATCTCTGCATCGTGACCCGCCGCGACGGCACCCCCGCACCGGCCGTGGCCCCCACGGCCAATCAGACCGGTGCGCACGCGGCCCGCATGATCCGCGACACGCTGGCCGGCCGGCCTCGCACGCCGTTCCGGTATTTCCACAAGGGCGATCTCGCCACGATCGGCCGTCACCAGGCCGTCTCCGCCTTCGGCCGCCTCATGTTCACCGGCGTGCCGAGCTGGCTCCTGTGGGTGTTCGTGCATCTCATGTACCTCGTGGGATTCCGCAACCGCCTCACCGTCTTCGTGCAGTGGGCCTGGGCGTATTTCACGTACCAGCGCGGGGTGCGGCTGATCGCCGGTCATCGCACGGGCACGCCCGTCGGGGAGGAGCCGACGGGGAATGCCTCACAGCGTCCCGAACGCGCGCATTCCGCGGTTTGACGCTCGCCCGGCCGTCCCGCTAAGCTTGGGATACGCGCGTACACGTGTCGGGCCGAGGTGAAGCCGATGCCGGTTTCCCGGGACATGACACGGCGGCGCGATTCGATCCCGCGGCATGTCCCACGCTGGTGGACGTGAGGCCACGATGACGCTCGTCCCGGATGCGCCAGTCCCGATTGCAGGGGACACGGCGTTGCCGGACATCGGTGCGTTCTTCGATGTGATTCCGGTGGCGATTCTGCTCTTCGCCCCGGATCGCACGCTCACGATCGCCAATCCGCGCGCGCGCGCGCTGTTCGGATTCGAGAGCCCGAGCCGGTTCACGGAACGCTGGTGCACCGTGCTCGCGCCGCTGCGCGATACGCTCGAACCCCTCGTGAGCGCGGCCCGTGCCGGCTGCACGCCGCAGCCCACCGTCGCCCGGTTTCAGGGAACCGATGGCAACCAGCACATCGTCGAGGTCGCCGTCGGCGCGCTCGACGACGGCAGCCTGCTCGTCACGGCTACCGACATCACCGCGCGCGAATCCATGCTCGAAGCGCTCGAGCGTCGGGCACGGGAGCTCGTCGCCATCTTCGAGGTGAGCCCGTCGAGCGTGCGGGTGCTCGACGGGCTCGGCAACATCGTGCGCGTGAACGCCACCGCGCTGCGCGAGCATCCGGGCGAACGGCCGGCCACGCTCGCCGAACTCGTGGCGCGCGATCAGCCGCTTCACTTCGCGTCACGGCAGCCGATGTCGCCGGACCGGCATCCCGCGCAGCGCGCGCTGCAGGGCGAAACCGTGCGCGGCGAACCGTATGTCGTGCGACGCGGTGAAGGCGACGAACGCCGCATCGTCGAGACCTACGCGTCGCCGGTGATGGACGGCGCGGACCATCCGCTGGGTGCCGTCCTCGTGGGGCGCGACGTCACCGAGGAGTACCGGCTCGTCGCCGAACTCGCCGAGCAGGTGGCCCGCGCCGCCGATCTCAACACGCGCGTGTCCACCGAAGCCGAACGGCTCGATCGCATGGTCGACGAGCGGTCGCGGGAACTGCTTGCGCTGCAGGAATCACGGGCGCGCGACCGCCGCCTGTCGGCCGTGGGACAACTCGCTGCCGGCGTCATGCACGACGTCAACAACGCGCTCAATCCGATTCTCGCGGCGGCGTGGCTCCTCGATCATCACGCCCACGATCCCGAGGCCGTGCGCGATTATGCACGCCGCATCTCCAGGGCGGCCGAAACCGGCGCCGAAAGCGCGGCCCGGGTCGGCCGTTTTCTGCGTCAGGAACCGATCGACGCGGGCCGGCGCACGGTCGTGGACCTCTCCGTGGTGGGGGAGGAAGCGCTCCAGCTCACCGAGCCGCTGGTCGCCGAACGCGCCACCACCGGCGCCCGCGTGGTATTCGCACGAGAGCTCGAGCGCGGCGTCGCCGTGCACGGCATCGACGGGGAGCTGCGCGAGGCAGTGCTCAATCTCGTGCAGAATGCCGTCGACGCCATGCCCACGGGCGGCACGCTCACCCTCCGCACATTCGTGCGCGACGGCTTCGCCTGTCTCGAGCTCGCCGATACCGGCGTGGGCATGACGGACGACGTGCGCGACCGCGCGTTCGAGCCGTTCTTCAGCACCAAGGGCGCCGGCGGCTCCGGGCTCGGCCTGTCGGAGGTGTACGGCATCGTGCGGCGCCATCGCGGGCGTGTGGACATCACCTCGGCGCCGCGGCACGGCACCACCGTGCACATGAGCTTCCCGGTCGCCGCGCCGGGCGAGGCCGCGTCCCGCACCGACGCGGTTCCGGCCCCGTCTTCCCGTCTGCGCATCCTGCTCCTCGAGGATCATGCCGACGGCCGGGAGTTCATGCGCCGCGTGCTGCTCGAAGGCGGACACGTGGTGGATGCGGTGGCCACGTGCGCCGACGTGCGCGCGCGGTTCGCCGACCCCGGGCTCGCGTACGACGTGTTCATCACCGATATCGGGCTCCCGGACGGCTCCGGCTGGGAGCTCGTGCGTGACGCTCGCACGGTTCACCCCGCGATGCACGTGGGCGTGGTGACCGGATGGGAGCCGACGGTCCGGAGTGCCGATGCCGGCACCGCGGACTTCATTCTGCGCAAGCCGCTCCGCGCCGCGGAGCTGCTCGCGTCTCTCGCGAGGTTCTCGTCCTCGCACGATCCCGATACTCATGACTGAATCTCCGACGACCATCCGTGTTCTCGTGGCGGAGGATGATGATGCGGCGCGGGAAACCCTCGTCGACCTGCTCACCGCCCTCGGGTACATGGTGGTGGCCGAAGTGGCCGGCGGACAGGACGCGGTGCATCAGGCCGCGCAACTGACGCCCGACGCGGTGCTGCTCGACGTGCACATGCCGGGTGGCGCCAACGGGCTCGAGGCCGCGCATGCCATCACGCAGCAGACGCCCGGTATCGCCGTGGTGCTCTTCACGGGCGACGCCACGCTGTCGCTCTCGTCCGACGATGCGCTCCGGTCCAACGCGGTCGCGCTCCTTCCCAAGCCGGTGCCGCCCGCCACGCTCGATGCCACGCTCCGTCTCGCCGTGGCACGCGCGCGGGACCTGCTCGCCGCGCGGCAGGAAGCGCAGCAGGCGCGCGAGCAGCTCGAGGCGCGCAAGCTCATCGAACGGGCCAAGGGAATTCTCATGCGCCGGACGGGCAGCTCCGAACAGGAGGCCTACCGCATCATGCAGCGCACGAGCCAGGACAAGTCCGTGCCCATGGTGAACATCGCGCGGGCCGTGATCGACAGCGAGCCGGGGATGCGGGCCTCCTGATCCGCGAAGCGCGCCGGTTGCTCCCGCAGCCGGCGCGTCGCCTCACCGGCGCGCTGTCCTGCGCGCCTGCCGCGGCTCAGCCGGCGCGCTTGCGGGGCGCGAACGACGCGATATCGCGCGCCAGCACGAAGGTGAGCAGCACCATCGACGCGGAGATGAAGAACGGCGAGGCTTCTCCGATCCCGTCGTACGCGAGGCCGAAGATCACGGGAAACGCCACGCGCGAAATCCCGCCGTACGTCTGCTGCACACCCATGTAGAGGCCGCGCTGCGCGCTGCTGATCACGCGTGACAGGAGCGCGGTCACGCAGGGGAACGTGAATGCGGTGCCGAGCGGCAGCAGCCCCACCGCGACCGCGAGTGTCACGAGATTCGGCGCGAGCCCGAGGCCGATCAGGCCGGCCGTCAGCAGTGCGAGTCCGATGCGCGCGAGCTGCGCCTCGCCGAAGCGGTCCACGAGCGGGCCCAGGAACACCGCGCGCGTCACCACCGACAGCACGCCGATGTACGTGAAGAAATACCCGATCGTGAGCTCGGTGACGCCGAACTTCCAGCCGAGGAACAGCGCGAGCACGGCCGTGATCCCCTGGAAGGCGCCGATCGCGATGGCGTAGATGAGGATCAGTCGCGACGCGGGCTCCTGCGGCTTCGTGATCACGTGCGCGAGTGCGGTGCGTGAGCTGCCGCGGGTGGCGGCCGCCGCCTTGCGTTCGTCGGCGTTCACCACGCGCGCTTCGGTGAGATAGCGCCACACGAACGCCATGTTCACCAGGCACAGCGCGGCGGCCACGAGGCCCGGCCACTCGGCGCCCAGCGGCCGGAGCCACGAGCCCACCGCGGGGCCGATCGATACGCCGGCGTTCGTGGCCGCGCTCAGCCAGCCGAGCACGCGCGCGCGGTCGTCGGGGCGCGTGGCGTCGGCCACGTACGCCTGGATCACGCCCACCGTACCGCCGCCCGCGCCCTGCACGATGCGCGAAAGGAACAGCAGCCACAGCGAGTCGGCGTACGCGAACACCACGAACGCCGCCGCCGATGCCACGAGACTCACGAGCAGCGCCGGCCGGCGGCCGTAGCGATCGGAGAAGCGACCCCAGAACGGCGCGCTCACGAGCTGCGCCACCGAGAACGACGCCACCAGCAGTCCCACGATGAACCCGCCGGCACCGAGCTTTTCGGCGTAGAACGGGAGCAGCGGCAGGATCATCAGCATGCCGAGCATGTCGAGGAACGCCGACACCATCAGGACCACGAGCTTGCCCGTGGCGTTGTGCTGCGTTTCGTGCTCCGCGGTGTCGCCGGCCGTGCTCACTCCGCCTTCCCGAGTGCCGCCGGCGGAATCGAACGTCCCACGATGCCCGCGAGCGCGATGATCGTGAGCAGGTGGGGGATCATCTCCACGAACTGCGACGGCACGAGCTGCGCGCTCTGCAACTGGATCTGGAACGTTTCGGCGGCCGCGAACAGCAGGCACGCCGCGCCGGCGCGGAGCGGCATCCACCGTCCGAAGATGATCGCCGCCAGCGCGATGAAACCGCGTCCCGCGGTCATGCTGTCGGTGAACTGGTGCTGGTCGAGCGCGAGATACGCGCCGCCGAGCGATGCCAGCGTACCGCAGAGCAGCAGTCCCTGCAGTTGCAGCGCGCGCACGTTCACCCCGAGCGTGGCGGCGGCCTCCGGCTTCTCGCCCACCGCGCGCACGCGCAGGCCGAACGGCGTCTGCCACAGCAGCCACGCGAGGGCAGGGAGCGCCACGAGTCCCATCCAGACGATCGGATTCGCGAAGCTGGCCAGCACGCCGAGTCTGCTCGCCTCGCCGCCGAAGCCGTCCACGCGCGGAGAGTTCGACGCGCTGTCGAACGCGAGCCGCAGGAAGAACCGGGTCACGCCCACGACCAGCAGATTGATCGCGATTCCCACCACCACCTGGTTGGCGCGGAACCGCAGCGTGCAGAGCGCGAGCAGCGAGGCCACGATCCACCCCGCCGCCACGGCGCCGAGCAGACCGGCCCACGCGCTCCCGCCGTAGTACGAGCCCAGCATGGCGCCGAACGCGCCGCCGAGCATCATGCCTTCGAGGCCGAGCGCGATCACGCCTACGCGCTCGGACACGAGCCCGCCCGCCGCGGCCAGCAGATACGGAATCGCGATGCGGATGGTCTGGAGCAGGAAGGCGAGCGCGATCATGACGCCGTCTCCGCGCGTGCCGCGCCGCCGCCGGATCCATCGGCGCCGCGCCGCACCAGCGAGGCAGCCGCCGTGCGCAGCATGCGCTGCACTTCGGGCACGGCCGTGGCCACGGCGAGGATCACCACCGCCTGCAGGATGTCCACGAGCTGCTTGGGCACGAGCGCGTTCACCGCGAGCCCGCCCTGCGACAGCGTGGCGAAGAGCAGCGCGGCCACGAGAATGCCGGCAGGGTGGTTGCGTCCCACGAGCGCCACCGCGATTCCCAGAAAGCCGGATCCGGCGGCGAACCCTTCCTCGTAGTAGTGCTTGTAGCCGAGCACGTAGTTGATCCCGCCGAGTCCGGCGAAGGCGCCCGACCACACGAGCGCGCGGAACCAGGTGCGTGCCACCGGGATGCCGCCGTATTCGGCCGCGTCCGGCTGCAGGCCCACTGCGCGGAGCTCGTACCCGGACCGCGTGCGGAACAGCTTCCACCACGCGAACATGGCCGCGGCGAGCGCCGCGAGAATCGTCCAGTTCGCGGCCGACCCCGAGAACGCCGGCATGGTGGCACCGAGGCGCGCGACGAATCCCGCGTTGATCTCCTCGGTGTGCAGCGTTTCCGGCACCGCCAGATGCGAAGCCACCGCGTAGTTGAGGAGCGCGAGCAGGATGAAGTTGAGCATGATCGTCACGATCACTTCGCTCGCGCCGAACCGCGCACGCAGCACGCCGGGAATCGCACCGGCCACGCCGCCCGCGCCCATCGCCGCCGCCGTGCACAGCGCCACCGCGAGCACGGCCGGCGTGGCCGCCGGCAGCCAGAGCCCCGCCACCGCGGCCGCGAATCCGCCCGCGGCGAGCTGCCCCTCGGCGCCCACGTTGAACAGCCCGGCGCGCGCCGCGTACGCGAAGGCGAGGCCGGTGCAGGTGAGCGTCATCGTCTTGTACAGCACCTGCCCGAAGCCGTAGGAGTTCCCCCACGTGCCTTCGAGCAGCAGGCGGTACACCGTGCCCGGCGATTCGCCGTACGTCAGGATGAGGAGATCACCCACCACCATCGCGAGCGCCACGGCGAGAACCGGCGCGAGCATCGCGTGCGCCGCGCGCAGCAGCGGACCGTTACCGCTCGCGTCGCGGCTCACGCCACCGCCTCGCGTTCCGCGCCGGTCATGTACGGCCCCAGCAACTCCGGCGTGCACTCCGCGGCGGGCAGGAGACAGGCGAACCGCCCTTCGTACATCACGGCCACGCGATCGGCCAGCGCGAGCACTTCGGCCAGGTCGGCGGATACGAGCAGCACGCCCTTGCCCGCGTCACGCGCCGCGCGGAGCTGCACGTGGATGAACTCGATCGCGCCCACGTCCACTCCGCGCGTGGGCTGCGCCGCGAGCAGGATGGTGAACGCGCGTCCCATTTCGCGCGCGATCACCACCTTCTGCTGGTTGCCTCCGGAAAGCGCGCGCACCGGCAGCGACGGATTCGGCGGGCGGATGTCGAACGTGCGTACCTGCGCCTCGGCGTGCCGGGCGATCTTCGTGCGGTCGAGCCCGGTGCGCGAGGTGAAGTGGTGCTGGCGGCCCAGCAGCAGGTTCTCCGCCACGGTCCAGTCGAGCACCAGCCCGCGCCGATGGCGGTCTTCCGGAATGTGCGAGAGCCCCGCATCGGTGCGCGCCCGCACGTCGAGCGCCGACAGATCGCGCCCTGCCACGTGCAGGTGCCCCGTCTCGGCCGAACGCAGCCCCGCGATCACCTCGAGCAGCTCCGTCTGGCCGTTTCCTTCCACGCCCGCGATGCCGAAGATCTCGCCCGGCTGCACCGTGAACGACAGCCCGTCCACCACGCGCGTGCCGCGGTCGCCGCGCACGGTGAGGCCCCGCACGTCGAGCGGGGCCGCGGCGCCGGCAGCCCGAGGCGCCGCATCGTCCGATCGCGTCACGGCCTCGCGTGCGCCGCTCGGCAGCAGGTCGAGCGCCAGCGACACGTCGCGCCCCACCATCGCGCGCGCGATCTCGCGCGGCGTCGTGTCCGCCGTGGCGAGCCGGGCCACGCTCCGTCCGTCGCGCATCACGGTGACGGTATCGGAGATCGCCACCACCTCGTCGAGCTTGTGCGTGATGATGATGATCGTGTCGCCCTGCGCGCGCAGCCCGCGGAGCACGGTCCACAGCTCGTCCACCTCGGGCGGTGACAGCACGGCCGTGGGCTCGTCGAGCACGAGGATGCGCGCGCCGCGGTAGAGCACCTTCAGGATTTCCACGCGCTGCGCTTCGCCCACGCTCAGCTCGGCCACCACGCGTTCGGGATCCACCCGCAGCCCGGTACGCGCCGCGAGCGCCCGCACGTCTTCCACGGCGCGCGCGCGGTCGAACTGCATCCCCCGCCGCGGCTCACGCCCGAGCACGAGGTTCTCCGCCACCGTGAGCGTGGGCACGAGCATGAAATGCTGGTGCACCATGCCCACGCCGGCGGCGATCGCGGCCTGCGTGTTCCAGCCGGTCACGTCGCGGCCGTCCACCTCCACCCGGCCGCTCGACGGCGTGTGCAGGCCGCTCAGGATGTGCATGAGCGTGCTCTTGCCGGCGCCGTTCTCGCCCACGAGCGCGTGGATCTCGCCGGCGGCGACGTCCAGCGACACGTCGCGATTGGCCTGCACGGCGCCGAACTGCTTCGACACCTGCTGCATGCGTACCGCCCACCGCGGCGCCGGCGTTCCGCCGTTCACCGGATACTCGGCACGCGGATGCGGCCGGCGATGATGTCGGCTTCGAGCGCGTGCAGGCGCGTCCGGACCGAATCGGGGATCAGGGCGCGGTTGTTGTCGTCGTCCACGTAGCCCACGCCGCGCTCCGCCAGTCCGAACACGCGGATTCCGCCTTCGAACCCCCCGTCCTGCACCGCGCGGGCCACGTCGAACACGGCCGCGTCGATCCCCTTCACCATCGACGTGAGCACGTGACCCGGCGCTTCGTGATACTGGTCCGCGTCCACCCCGATCGCGAGGCGCCCCATGGAGCGCGCGGCCTCGAACACGCCGAGTCCGGTCGATCCCGCGGCGTGGTAGATCACGTTGACGCCCTGCTGGTACTGGCTGAGCGCGAGTTCCTTGCCGCGTCCCGGGTTCTTGAACGCTTCCGGCGTCACGCCGGCGTACTGCACCACCACCTCGCAGTCGGGGCACACGTGCGTGACCCCCGCCCGGTAGCCGGCCTCGAACTTGTGGATGAGCGCGATGTCCATGCCGCCCACGAACCCCACCTTCTTCGAGCCGCCGGTGAGCGCCGCCAGCGCGCCCACGAGGAACGACCCTTCCTCCTCGCGGAACTTGATCGCGACGAGGTTGGGGGGGAGCGGCAGCGGATTGCCGTCCGCGTCGGTGGCCACGGCGTAGTCCACGCCGGCGAACTTCACACCCGGATATTCGCGGGCCAGGGTGAGCACATCGTCGGTGAAGATGAACCCGACGGCCACCACGAGGTCCATCCCTTCGGCGGCGAGCAGCCGGAGACCCGCTTCCCGGTCGGAGCCTTCGCCCGGCTCGATGTACCGCACGCGCGCGCCGAGCGAGTCGGCGGCGCGCACGCCGCCCAGGAAGGCGCCGTCGTTGAACGACTTGTCGCCGCGCCCGCCGACATCGAAGACGATGCCGATATCGAGACCTTCACCCTCCGGCGCGATCGTCGCGCCCGAGGGGGTGATGGTCAGCAGCAGGAGGTGGGCGGCGACGAGGGCGCCGAGCAGGAGGAGGGTCCGACGCATGAACCGGAAGAATCGCCCCCGGGGCCGCCGCGGACAAGGCGACGCCGGGGGCGCACGGCGTCGTCAGCTCAGCGGCTTGTAGCGGTAGGCCACGATGCCGCTCCCCTGCGCCTGCAGCCGGACGACCTTGCGTTCGCCCTTCGCGATCGGGTCGACCTGCTCCGAGGCCGTGGCCACGACGTTCCCCGAGGCATCCAGGAACTCGACCGAGAGCGTGTTGGCCTTGGGCGTATCGGTGTTCCCCTCGAGCACCGCCGAGAACGACACCGATTCGGCGCGACGCTCGAATTCGTCCACCGTGAGCTTCACGGCCAGGCTGTCCGCCTTGCCGGCATAGGCGATGAGCGAATCCGTCCACTGCTTCTTCTCGGCCGCCGCCGTGGCGGCCTGCATGCGGCCCTGGGCCCCGAACGCGTACATCGTCCAGGCATCGATGTTGTTCGGGTCGATGGCGACCAGAGCATCGAGCGGCTTGGACATCTTGTCGAACTCCTTCTCCCCATAGTACGTGGCGGCCAGGTTGCGCAGCGCGTCCCGCTGGTTCGGATTGCGGGCGATCGCCGCCTCGAACAGCCGGATGGCGTCGGGCGCGCGCTCGGCCTGCGTGGCCAACACGCCGGCCATGGTGAGCGCGTAGTCGCTGTATTCGGCGGGCGAGGCGAGCAGCGGCGCGTAGATGCCCGCCATGCCGGCCGTGTCGCCCATCGTCAGATACGCCTCGCCCATCCCCTGCATCACCGTGGGCGCGTCCTGCGAGGTCCCGTAGTCGGCCATGTACTTCTTCATGGCATCGACCGCCCTGGTCAGATCGGCCTTCTGCGCGTCACCGGACTTCTCCCGGGCCTGCTCGAGCGTATACAGCCCGATGTAATACAGGCTGCTCTGCCGGATGTCGGCATATGCCGAATCCGTGCCCGACGCTTCCACGGCCTTCTCCCAGTTGCTGATCGCGCCGGCCACGTCTCCCTTCTGCTGGGCCACGATCCCGAGCACCTGGTACGGGTACGGGTTGTCGTTCGGCAGCATCATGAGCGAGCGCTGTGCGTACACGGCGGCCGAGTCCGGCTGCGAACTCGAGAAGTCGAGCGACTTGCGCGTCATGGCCAGCCAGCCCTCGTTCTGGCGCAGCGTCTGCACATCGGCGGCACAGGCGGGCGCGGCCGTGACGATCGCCTTGAAGGCTTCGTCGGTCGCCGCCGCCAGGTCGATGCTCGCATCCGGCGTGTCCGAGGCCCCGATGGCCCCGCGCGTCGTCACCGCCGGCGTGCTCTCGTCGGCCAGCCAGAGGGCGTACGTCTGCCCGAGCAGCATGTGATAGCCCGTCAGGTTCTTGTCGCGGTACCGCTCGGGGCGGTTCGTGAGTTCCTTCATGGTCTGCCGGAGCGCGGCCTGCCGCGCGGCTGGATCGCTGGCGCTCGTCGCGCGCTGGTACGCCAGGTTCGCGACCAGCAGCTCCCGGGGCGAGTTGGCGTCCAGATCGCAGCTCGCTCCCACGCCGCCGGGCTGCGCATGGGCGAGGGTGGTCAGGGACAGGGTCGCGACAGCCGCCGCGGACAGGGAACGGAGGCGCACGGCCGGGCGGCGCGAAGGACGAAGTGAATGCATGATGGATCAGTCTCCTGCCGGTGGGACGGCTGGCACCTGGGTGGTGCCGCGATCATTGTTGAAATCTATATGACCGAACGAATTCGCACCCGGTTCCTCGTGGTGGGCAGCGGTGTGGCGGGGCTGCACACCGCGTGGCGTGCCTCCGCGCACGGATCGGTGATGCTGCTCACCAAGCGCTCGCTCTTCGATTCTGCTACAGCCTACGCGCAAGGGGGGATTGCCGCTGCCCTCGGCGCGGGGGACTCGCCGGCGCTCCATCGCCGGGACACCCTCGCCGCCGGGGCGGCCCTCTGTGATGCGGCCGCCGTCCAGGTTCTCGTGGAAGAGGGCCCGGCCCGGGTTCTCGAACTGCAGACCGCGGGGGCCCGTTTCGACCTCGCTCCCGACGGCTCCCTGAGTCTCGGCCGCGAGGCCGCCCACTCCCGCCACCGCATCGTGCACGCTCAGGGCGACCAGACCGGCGCCGAAGTGGCCCGCACCCTCCTGGCACGCGTCGCCGAAAACCCGGCGGTGGACGTGCGCGAATGGGCCCGGGTGCTCGACCTCATCGTGCACGACGGCCAGTGTGCCGGCGTCCGCGCCAGCCTTGCCGGCCAGGCGGTCGACATCCTCGCCGACGCCACTGTCATTGCTACCGGCGGCTGCGGACAGGTGTTCCGCTACACCACCAACCCCCAGGTCGCCACCGGCGACGGCTACGCGATCGCCCACCGGGCCGGCGTCCGGCTCGCGGACATGGAATTCGTCCAGTTCCATCCCACCGCGCTCGCCACCAGCGAAAACCCCCTCGCCCTCATCTCCGAGGCCGTGCGCGGCGAGGGAGCCCATCTCGTCAACAGCCTGGGCGAGCCGTTCATGGCCAAACGGCACCGGCTCGCCGATCTGGCCCCCCGCGACGTGGTGGCCCGCGAGATCTTCCGGGAACAGCATCACACCGGTCCGGTGTATCTCGATGCACGCTCGCTCGGCCGGCGATTCGCCACGCGATTCCCCGGCATCCAGGCCATCTGCCGGGCTCGCGGCATCACGCCGTCCCGGCAGCTCATCCCCGTCACCCCGGCCGCGCATTACATGATGGGCGGTATCGTCACCGACCTCCGTGGCCGATCCAGCCTGCCCCGCCTCTACGCGGTGGGCGAAGCGGCCCGAACCGGCGTACACGGCGCCAACCGGCTGGCCTCCAACTCGCTCCTCGAAGGGCTCGTGTTCGCCGAACGCGTGGCCCGCGACCTCCAGGGCACGCCCCGGCGCTTTCCCGTGCCGCGGGCCCGCCGGTGGGACGTGCCCGCCCTCGACGACCGCGGCGCGGCCCAGGTCGCGGCCGACGAGATCCGCGCCCTCATGTGGGAACACGCCGGCATCGACCGCACGGCGCGCGGCCTCCGCACCTGTCTCCGGGCGCTCGCCGCCCTCGAGACGCGGCTCCCCGATGGCGCCACCGAAGAGCGCAACCTGCTCACCACGGCCTCGCTCATCACCGAGGCGGCGCTGCTCCGCAAGGAGTCGCGCGGCGGCCACTTCCGGAGCGACTTTCCCTCACGCCGTCGCGACTGGAAAGGCCGACAGATCACCTGGTAGACGCGATCCTCCGCACCTGCCGCCCACCGGCGGCTCCCCGGTCCCCCGCTCCTCATGACGATCCTCGAAGCGCACCACGATCCTGCCCTGCACGACGCCATCCGCACCCTCGCCGCCGAACGCAACGCGGTGATCCTCGCGCACAACTACGAACGCCCCGAAGTGCAGGACGTGGCCGACTACGTGGGCGACTCGCTCGGCCTGTCGCGGGAAGCCGCCGCCACCGACGCCGACGTGATCGTGTTCTGCGGCGTGCACTTCATGGCCGAAACGGCCGCGATCCTCTCGCCGAAGAAGATGGTGCTGCTCCCGGATCTCGCCGCCGGCTGTTCGCTCGCGTCCACGATCAACGCCGAGGAGCTGCGTGCGTGGAAGGCCGAGCATCCGGGCGCGGTCGTGGTCTCGTACGTGAACACCACCGCCGAAGTGAAGGCCGAAACCGACTACTGCTGCACCAGCGGCAACGCGGTGGACGTGATCAACGCGATCCCCGCCGACCGCGAGATCCTCTTCCTTCCCGACATGTTCCTCGGCGCGCACGTGCGGCGCGTCACCGGGCGCGAGAACATCCACGTGTGGATGGGCGAGTGCCACGTGCACGCGGGCATCGATCCGGAACACATCAACCACACGCGCGCGCAGCACCCCGGCGCCGAGTTCCTCATCCACCCCGAATGCGGCTGTGCCACACCGGTGGTCGAGGCCGTGTCCGCGGGCGCGATCGCGGGCGACGACGTGCAGATCCTGTCCACCGAAGGCATGATCCGGCGCCCGTCCCAGACCACGAGCGACACGTTCATCGTGGCCACCGAGATCGGCATTCTGCACCGGCTGCGGCGCGAGAACCCCGGCAAGCACTTCATCGCCGCGAACGACCGCGCGCAGTGCGCCTACATGAAGGTCACCACGCTCCCGAAGGTGCTGAGCGCCCTGCAGCACCTTCAGCACCGTATCACCGTGCCGCCGGACATCGCGGCCCGCGCGCGCACCGCGATCGAACGCATGGTCGCCATCGGCGGCACGCCGGCCACGAGTCCCTTCGGCCCCGACGATCCCGGCGAATGATGCACGATCCGAACGCCGACGCTCCCCGCCGCCACATCACGCCGCTCGGCACGCCCGCCGTCACGCGCGTTGGGGCCACCGGATTCCCGCTCACCGACCGCGAGACGAAAGCGCTCGTGCGCGCCGCGCTGGAGGAGGACGCCGCGTTCCACGACGTCTCCACGCTTGCCACGGTCGTGTCCGATCGTCACGTGCGCGCCGTGCTCGTGGCGCGGCGCTCCGGCATCGTGGCCGGTGTGCCGCTCGCCTGCGAGGCGTTCCGGCAGCTCGACGATCGTGTCGCCGTGCGCGTGGAGCGGATGGACGGCGCGCGCGTCACGGCGGGCGACGTGATGCTGCGGCTCAACGGCCATGCGCGCGGCCTGCTCTCCGCGGAACGCGTCGCGCTCAACTTCATGCAGCGGCTCTCGGGTGTGGCCACGCTCACCGCGCGCTACGTCGCGGCGGTGCAGGGCACGGAGGCGCGCATCCTCGATACGCGGAAGACCACGCCCGGCTGGCGGCGGCTCGAGAAATACGCCGTGCTCGCCGGCGGCGGCGAGAATCACCGGCTCGACCTCCGGAGTGCCGTGCTCATCAAGGACAATCACCTGTCCGCCATCGGCGGGGACGTCGCGCTCGCCGTACAGCGCGCGCGCGGGATCGCGGCCAACGGCACACCCGTGCAGGTGGAGTGCGACACGCTGGAGCAGGTGAAGGCCGCGCTCGACGCCGGGGTCGATGCGGTGCTGCTCGACAACATGACGCTGCGCGACTTGCGCGCCGCCGTGGCTCTCTGCGACGGACGGGCGATCACGGAAGCCTCCGGCGGCGTCACGCTCGACACCGTGCGCGACATCGCCGAATGCGGCGTGGACCGCATCTCCGTGGGCGCGCTCACGCACAGCGCGCCGGCGCTCGATCTCGCGCTCGACTTCGACGGACTCTGACCCCCGCTCGATCGCCGCCCATGCCCATCCGCATTCCGCTCGTCACCGATCCCGCGCCCCGCGTCCTGCTCGACGGCATCATCGACTATGCCGGGCTCTTTCCCCCCGCGGCGCTTCCGCTCGCCGAGGCGGTGCGCCAGTACGCCCGCCATCGGGGCGGCGATGCCGGCTGGATGCTCGGCCGGTTCGTCTGTCCGGTCGCGCAGCTCGAGGCGTTCGGCACGGTCGCCGAGCCGCTGCTGCCGCGCGACGCCGGCGCCATTCCGTGGCGCATCGCGGCCGTGGGCTCGGGCGATCATGCGGCCGACGCCGCGGCCATCGTGACCATCAACGACAGTCACCGCTGGAGCTGGGACGAGTGCAGCGCGGTGGTGGACGTGGTGGAAACGCGCGCCGCCGCGCCGGATGACATCACCCGCATCCACGAGGCGTTCGCGTCCGATACCGCGGTGTACGTGGAGATCCCGTGGACGGAAGACCCCGAGCCGTTCGTGGCCGAGCTCGCACGCACGGGACGGCGCGCCAAGATGCGCACGGGCGGCGTGACCGCCGAGGCATTTCCTCCGGCCGCGCAGGTGGCCGCGTTCATCGACGTCTGCGTGCGCGCGAACGTGCCGTTCAAGGCCACGGCAGGGCTGCATCACGCGCTGTGCGGCGCGTATCCGCTCACGTACGAGAGCGATGCCGCGCACGCGCCGATGTACGGCTTCCTGAACGTGTTCCTCGCCGCCGCGCTCCGCATGGAAGGCGCGTCACGCGCCCACGTGGAGCAGGCGCTTGGGGAATCGGAGGCGGCCGCCTTCACCTTCACCGACGAAGCGGTCGCCTGGCGCGGCCAGTCCATCGATCGCACGCGACTGGCGCATCTGCGCGAGCATGTGGCCGTGTCGTTCGGATCCTGCTCGTTCACCGAGCCCGTGACCGAAGTGCGCGCGCTGGGGGCGTGGTGAGCCACGACGTCCTGCCTCCCACGTCGCCGGAAGCGCTCGCGGCCACGCTCGATCCTGCGCGCCGGAGCTGGCTCGCGTCGGCCAATGCCGTCGACACCGATTTCCCCATCCAGAACCTGCCGTTCTGCGTGTTCCGCCGCGCCGGTGACACGCCGCGCGGCGGCGTGGCCATCGGCGATCACGTGGTGGACGTACGCGCCGGTCTGTCGCTCGGCCTCTTTCGCGGGGAGGCGCTGGCCGCGGCCGAAGCGTGCACGCAGCCCGCGCTCAATGCTCTCATGGCGCTCGGCCGCCTGCCGGCCCGCGCCCTGCGCGTGCAACTGTCGGAGCTGCTGCGTGCTGGCGGTGACGGTGAATCCGCCCGCGAGTCGCTCGAGCAGACGCTGCTCGTGTCCATGCACGAGGTGGAGCTGCTGCTGCCGGCGGTCATCGGCGACTACACCGACTTTTATGCGTCGGTGCATCACGCCACGAACGTGGGACGCATGTTCCGTCCCGACAATCCGCTGCTCCCCAACTACAAGTGGGTGCCGATCGGCTATCACGGCCGCGCGTCGAGCATCGTGGTGAGCGGCACGCCGGTGCACCGGCCGCAGGGGCAGCGCAAGGGGCCGAACGACGATGCGCCGGCGCTTGGCCCGTCGCGCTCGCTCGACTACGAACTCGAGGTCGCGGCGTGGGTCGGGCCCGGCAACACGCTCGGTCGCTCCATCCCGCTGGATGAAGCCGACGCGCACCTGTTCGGCCTGTCGCTGCTCAACGACTGGAGCGCGCGCGATGTGCAGGCGTGGGAGTATCAGCCGCTCGGTCCGTTCCTCGCGAAGAACTTCGCGAGCACGGTGAGTCCGTTCGTGGTCACGCTCGACGCCCTGGAGCCGTTCCGGGCGCCGCTCGCATCGCGTACGGACGGTGATCCCGCGCCGCTCCCGTACCTCACCAGCGCGGAGGACCGCGCGCGCGGCGGCTTCGACCTCACGCTCGAGGTGTGGCTCCGGTCGGCGCGCATGCGCGAGGCAGGGGAGGATGCGGTGCGCATTTCACGCGGCCGGTTCCTCGACCTCTACTGGTCGCTCGGGCAGATGCTCACACACCACGCGAGTAACGGGTGCAACATGCGCGCCGGCGATCTGCTCGGCAGCGGCACCGTGTCGGGACCGGAAGCCGGGAGCCAGGGGTGTCTGCTGGAACTCACGAAACGCGCCGCCGAACCGATCGCCCTGCCCAACGGAGAGCAGCGCGGATTCCTCGAAGACGGCGACGAGGTGATCCTGCGCGCATCCGCAGAGCGGAAAGGCGCGGTGCGGATCGGCTTCGGGGAATGCCGAGGGGTCGTGATCGCGTAGTTCTTAATCTGCGTACATCTGCGTCATCTGCGGATCATTCAGTTATCCGCAGATGACGCAGATGTACGCAGATGAGAAAAAGGAATGGGGACTTGGTTTACTCTGGCGGCTGTTCGCTCATCGCCAGCACCGTTTCCCACTCCGCTTCGGTCACCGGCACCACCGACAGGCGCCCCACCCGCACGAGCGCCATCTCCGACAGCGCCGGCTCGGCCTTGATCTCGGGCAGTGCGACCGGCCGCGCGAGGCGCCGCACCGCGCGGACATCCACCATGAACCAGGTGGGCATGGCAGGATTCGATCCCGGGTCGAAATAGTCGTGGGCTGGATCGAACGCGGTGGCATCCGGATAGCCCTCGCGCACGATCTCGCAGATTCCCACGATCGCCGACGGCTCGGCGTTGGAGTGGTAGTAGAACGCGAGGTCGCCCTTCTTCATGCCGTCGCGCATGAAGTTGCGGGCGGCCGTGTTGCGCACGCCGTTCCAGAAGGTGGTGCGCTTGGGGGCCGCTTCGAGATCATCGTACGAGAAGGTCTCCGGCTCGGACTTCATCAGCCAGTAGCGGCGTTCTCCCGGCGAGCGCGCGAACACATGCGCCCACTTGCCCTCGGCGTAGGGCGCTGACTGCGGCGGTTTTGCCGGAGGCTTTCGGGTGGTGGTCTTCATCGGGCTCTTCGACGCGGTGCGCTTCGCCGTGGATTTCTTCGCGGCGGTTTTCCTGGCAGCGGTCTTGTCTGCCGATTTCGCGGATTTTTTCGCGGTCTTTTTCATGGGTCGATGCTCGTCGGAGAGGATTGACTCCAATGTACCGCGCATCCGCTCCGGTCAGAAGAACCCGTCGCGCAGATTGATCCCGCGCTCCGCGTACATCTTGAGGCAGCAGAGCATCTGCATCCAGCCGCCGCAGTTGCCGTAGGAGCTCTTGAGCCCCTCGGGCGTTTCCCGCCATCCGCTCTCGGCGATGCGGACGAGCGTGTTGTCGGGGCCGATCGGTTCGAACGTCATCTCCACGAGCGTCTGATACTCCCCGTCCGCCGCCTGCCACGCGAGCGTGATGGAGGCATTGGGCACGACCGTGCGCACTTCTACCGGAAACGCGCCCGGGAAATCGGCGAAATCCCACATCACGGTGGTGCCTTCGTCGAGCGGCGCGCTCGCACCGCCAGTCGTGAAATACCCGCTGAGTTTCTGCGGGTTGTAGACCGCGTCGAACACCTCCGCGATCGGCTTCCGGATCTTCGCGTGCACCTGAAACCTGAGCTCCATGATTTCCTCCGGGGTGGTTGACCTGTCTGATTATATGTTATATAATCATAACATGTCAAGGGAAGCGGTTCACGACGCGATTTTCAAGGCCCTGGGCGACGGCCGCCGCCGGCGGATGCTCGATCTCATGAAGCAGCGGCCGCGCACCACCGGCGAGCTGTGCGACGAGTTCCCGGATCTCGATCGGTGCACGGTCATGCAGCACCTCGGCGTGCTGGAAAAGGCCGAGCTGATCATCGTCCGGCGCGATGGCCGGCAGCGCTGGAACTACCTCAATCCGCTCCCCATCCAGGAGGTCACGGATCGGTGGATCAGCCGGATCGCCGCGGGCACGGTGAAGCGGCTGCGAGGGTTCAAGCGGGAGGTGGAGCGCGTGTGAGAGGTCGGATTCGAGGCCCACGGGGCGTGGCCATGGCCGATTCGGCACGGAGGCCACAGATTCATCCACCGCTCGTCCCGTTCGGGACGGTCCCTCCCCTCAGCCGCGCAGAGCCTCCCGATGAACGCCACCCCCGCCGACAAGCCCCCCACGTGGTACTGGATCATCTCCGGCATCCTGTTCGTCTGGATGCTCTTCGGTATCATGGCCTTCGCAATGGACCTGATGACGGACGAGGCCGCGGTGGCGCAGTTCACGGAGGCGCAGCGACAGCTCTATGCGTCGCGTCCGTCGTGGCTGCTCGCGGTCTACGCCCTGGCGACCGGCAGCGGTCTGGTCGGCGCGCTCGGGCTGCTCCTGCGAAAGGCGTGGGCGAGGCCCGCGCTGATCGTCTCGTTCGTCACCGTCTGCGTGCAGATGGGCTACACGCTCTTCGTGCTCGACGCGATCACGCTGCTCGGCGCCGCGGCGGCCGTGCCGTTCCCCCTCGTGATCTGCCTGATCGGCGCCTTCGCCGTCTGGTTCGCGACGATGGCGGGGAAGCGCGGGATAGTGTCTTGACAGAGAATTGTAATACCGTAAATTGAACGTCAAATGTTCGATTTGCGGCATATAAAGATTGCCAGGCATATAAGGCCACTCATCGAGCGGCGCCTCCAAGGAGGGACCAGCGTCGTGCTGCTGGGGCCGCGCCAAGTGGGGAAGACCACTCTTGCCCGTCAGATTGCTGCGGAGGCACAGGCCGAAACCGTCTATCTCGATCTGGAACGGCCTGCCGATCGTCGCCGTCTGACCGACGCCGACGCCTACCTCCGGGCCCAAACCGGCAAGTTGGTCGTCATTGACGAGATTCATCGCACGCCGGAGCTGTTTGCGGTGCTCCGCGGGGTCATTGACGAGCGCCGGGCAACCGGTGATCGCCGCGGCGGGTTTCTGTTGCTGGGGTCAGCGGCCCTCGACCTGATGCGACAGTCTACCGAGTCGCTGGCCGGCCGGGTGGGGTACCTCGAACTGGTGCCGATCACCGCCGGGGAGCTCCCTTCGGGTGGTCCGCGTATCGACACATTGTGGGTCCGAGGTGGCTTTCCGCTTTCGCTCCTGGCGGTCACGGATGCCGATTCGCTGACTTGGCGACGCGATTTCATCCGCAGCTATCTCGAGCGGGACGTCCCCATGTTCGCGCCGCGCCTTCCGGCGGAAACGATCGCCCGGTTATGGGGGATGCTGGCCCACGGACAGGGAACGCTGCTTAACCACTCGCGGCTCGCCTCGAGCCTGGGTGTTTCGGCCCCCGCGGTGTCGCGGTACGTGGACCTCCTGGTCGACCTGCTCCTGGTCCGCCGCCTGCGGCCGTGGAGCGGCAACACCGGCAAGCGGCTGGTCCGTTCTCCGAAGATCTGGATTCGGGACAGCGGGGTGCTCCATGCGCTGCTCGATCTCGAGAGTCTGCACGATCTGCTCGGCCATCCGGTGGTCGGTCCCAGTTGGGAGGGATTCGTGATCGAGAGTCTGATTACCGCCGCGGGGGAGCGTCGAGTGCCGTACTTCTACCGCACCGCGGACGGTGCGGAGATCGATCTGATCTTCGAACGGGGCGGCACGGTTGAATTGGCCATCGAGATCAAACGGTCCACCGCGCCCGAGGTGTCCCGAGGGTTCCATCTGGCCTGCACCAGCCTCGCTGTGCCGGAGCGCTTCGTGGTGCATGGCGGCGAGGGCGAGTGGCCGATGACGGGTGGGGTTACCGCGATCTCACTGGGCGGCATGATCGCGCGATTGGCCGGGTCGTCATGACACGGCTCGCCGCTCAGCTCCCCCCGAGCGCCTTCCGCACCGCCGGCGCCACCACGGTGCCGTAGAGCTCGATCGCGCGCAGTACACGGGCGTGCGGCAGCGTGCCCACCGTGAGCTGCAGCAGGAACCGCTGCATGCCGAAGAGCTCGTGCTCGTACAGGATCTTGTCGATCACTTCCTGTGGCGAGCCGAGCACCATGGCGCCCTGCGGTGACACCTCGGCGTCGAACTGCGCGCGCGTGGGCGGCGGCCAGCCGCGCTCCCGTCCGATGCGCCCCATCACGTCGAGATAGGCGGGGAACATGGTGTCGGCCGCCTCGGCTGCGGTATCGGCGATGAACCCGTGCGAGTTGATGCTCACCGCGAGCGACGCCGGATCGTGTCCGGCACGGCGCGCGCTCTCCTTGTAGAGCGTGACCAGCTGCGCGAACCGCGCCGGCGCACCGCCGATGATCGCGATCGCGAGCGGCAGGCCGAGCGTGCCCGCTCGCGCGACCGACTGCGGTGTGCCGCCCACAGCGATCCATACAGGCAACGGTTGCTGCACGGGGCGCGGATACACGCCGCGGTCGTCGATCGGCGCGCGGTGCTTCCCGCGCCAGGTCACGCGCTCCTGCTCGCGCAGTTGCAGCAGCAGTCCCAGCTTCTCCACGAAGAGCTCGTCGTAGTCGTGCAGGTCCTGTCCGAAGAGCGGATACGATTCGATGAAGCTGCCGCGGCCGGCCATGATCTCGGCGCGGCCGCCGCTCAGCAGGTCGAGCGTGGCGAAATCCTGGAACACCCGCACCGGGTCGTCGGAGCTGAGCACCGTGACCGCGCTCGTGAGGCGGATGCGGGTGGTGCACGCCGCCGCCGCGGCGAGCACGACCGCGGGCGCGGAGACGACATAGTCGGGACGGTGATGCTCTCCCACGCCGAACACGTCGAGCCCGACCTGATCGGCCAGCTCCACCTCCTCGAGCAGGTCGTGGAGGCGCTGCTGTGCGCTGACCGTCGCCCCCGTGCGGGGGTCCGGAGTGGCTTCCGCGAACGTATAGAGACCGAGTTCCATCCTGAAGAGGTAAGAGGTGCGCGCGGCCGGGGCAACGTGCCGGTCCCCGCGGCATCGATCCGGTCTGTTCCGCTCAGCGCCGCACCGGCGCGAACTTGTACAGGCCGTTGAGCATGTCCGAGGCGTACACCGCGTTGCCGGTGAAGTGCACGCCCCAGACGTACACCGGAATGTTGCTCGCCTGCACCGCCAGTTCGCGTCCCATCGCCTGCAGGCGGCAGCGTCCGTCGCTGTCGCGCTGGTTGTCCGCGCACGACGACAGATCGCCCCGCACGTCGAGCACGCGCACGCCGCCGTTGTAGAAGGCCGCGTACAGAATGCCGTTGGCTTCGTCCATCGAGAAGTTGTGCGCGCCCGCGCCCGGGACGCGGTAGTACGCCACTTCGTGCGGATTCCGGAGATCGCTCACGTCCACCACGTGGAGGTCGCCTTCCGCGCTCCATCCGATCGCACTCGGTCCTTCCTCGCCCACGAAGGCGTAGCGTTTCGATCCGTTCGCCGGATCGTGGAACCACCACACGTTGTGCACCTGCCCGCCCACCGTGTGCACGCGGGACATGAATCGCGGATCCGACGGCGAGCCGCCCTCCGCGCCGATATCGTAGATCGCGAGCCCCTGATGCCATTCGGCGGCGAAGAGCAGGCCGTCGCGCACGAAGACATCGTGGATGAACGGCGCGCCGATGACCAGCTCGGCGACTTCCACCGGCGTCGCGGGCATGGAAATGTCCACGATCACGAGCCGGGCCGGAATGCCGGCGGCCGGGTCGACGGCGCAGAAGACGTACAGCTTGCCGTTCACCCGCGCGACTTCCGCCGTGTGCACGCCCTGCTCGAGCGTGCTCGACGTGAAGCGGGTGACGAGCTGCGGCTTTCGCGGGTCGGCGAGCGAGTAGATGCCGATCCCGCCGTGCGGACGGTGTTCGATGGCCACGACCAGCAGCGAGCCGTCGTCCGACACCTGCACGTCACCCAGCGTGCCCGCATCTGGCACGATGACCGAGTCCACCAGCGCGGGGATGTTGCCGGTCACGTCCCAGATCTTGATCGCATTGCCCGCCTGGGGGCCGCGCATGCCCCACGTGGTGGTGTAGCCGGTATTGCCGCGCACCCACACTTCGGCGGTGTACCGGTCGCTCACGGCGCCCAGTCCGAGCGGGATCAGGAATCCATCGTCGTTCGGCGGCTGGGTGGACGGCTCGCCGAGACAGGCCGACAGGGTCGTGAGGAACGCGGCGGCCAGCAGTCCGCTGCGAAGAGGGGGGCGATGTCTCACCGGAGTTGATGTCGGAGGTTGATGATGAGTGCTGATCAGTGATGGTGTGCATTCGCCGCGCCGGCCGATGCGCGTGGCAGCGCCACGCCGTAGCGGCCCATCCGGGAACGCATCGTGCCGAGATGCAGGCGCAGCCCCGCCGAACTGCTCCACAGGGTGGTGCTGCCGTAGAAGTCGCCGGGCTCGAAGACCGTGGGGCGGAGGAGCGCCGCCGGCACGGCCCGCGCCACCTCCACGAACGGAACGACGCGGGCGCCGCCGAACGTGCGCGGCAGGATGACGGCCGGTGCGCCGATCTGCACGGTGGCGGTGCTCCAGCGCGTGATGCCGAGAATCTGGAAGTCGATGTGACCGGTTTTCGTGCGGAACGGATCGAGCAGCCGCCCCTTCTCCGGTCGGTCCGTGCGTTCGAAGCGCGCGGCGGCCGACAGCCCTCGCCAGGTGGCCGCCGCTTCCGTCAGCATCGATTCATACCGGAAATGCCGGCGCCCCAGGTGCGTTTCATCGGTGCGCGCATACTCCGCGAAGGCGTAGACGCGCGTCGCAGGGCCCAGCGCCCGCTCCCAGCGCGCTGACGCGCTGTACTGCTCGCGATCGCTCGCGCCGCCCTGGATGATGTCCGGGGACACCACGTGCGCCGTGCCGGCCTGCAGCTCGAGCGACGCGAACGGCCGCAGGGTCAGGCGTATCGCGCGCGAATCGGTCAGACGGGAGAACCGGGGCACCGCGAACGGGCCGTCCGGTTCGTCGCCGTTGAAGAGTCCGGCTTCCACGGTGATGTCGCGTGCGTTCCGGGCGAAGCGCAGGGCGCCGGTGAGCTGCACGCGTTCGAGCACCTGCGCATGGTGATGATTGACCGGATACTTGACGAACGGGCGCATCATGGGATCGTCCGTGCCGTAGGGCGCAAACCCCTTGCCGGCCGACAGCGAGGCCGCGAAGCCGTCGCCGTCGTGCGCCGAGGTGGCCAGGGAGAGCATGGCTTCGTGCAGCAGCGTGTGCGGATGCCGGCGATCGACATACCCTTCGCCGTAGATGCCCGGCGTCAGCTCCCCGCGCGCGAGAGTGTACCCTTCGGCGTTGAGCGTGCCCGTGAACGTGAGCGCACGCCACCGGGCATCGGCCATGAGATTGGGCTGTGTCAGGTACCCCTCGGTGAACGTGCGGCCGTCGTACGCGGGCGCCACCCGGGTCGCGAGGCCGATGGCCATCAGCCCCACGCGCCCACGCACGCCATGGCGGTGAAAGGTGCCGGCGGGCGCCTGGGAGTCCATGGCCACGGACGAGTCGCGCGCGGGCTGCGCCATGACCGTGGACGCGAGCAGGGTGCTGCCGGCCCCGAGGGCCGCGAACAGGAAGGACAGCGGAGCGTGACGAACGGAACGGCGCGATCGGATCAGGGCAGGGCGTGGCGCCGGCTCGCAATCTACCCGTGCCGACGCTGTCCGTTTCCACGGGATTTCCGCGCAAGGACACACGGGAGCGTTTCCGCCCCGTCCTTTACCAGCTTCCGGGAGTTTCCGATGTTGCGTTCGCCCGTTCCCGATTCGTTTCGCAGTCTCCGGTTCCTCATGCGCTGTCGTGTCGCGCTCGTCGGCGCCGTGTGCCTCCTCGCCGCCTGCAGTGAGCGACCCGCACCCTCCGGACCGGCCGCGCCCGACGGCGATCCCGGCGTGCCCGCGGTGTACGACCTCGCCACGGTGGAAGGCGCGAACATGCCCGCACTCGTATCGGCCGGCGATCTCCCCGGCACGATCATGCGGGGCTACATCGACTCCGGCGTCATCACCGTGCATGCCAACGGCACCTGCCGCTACACGCAGCAGGGGAGCCTCTACATCAACGGCGTGCTCACCACCCGCTCCAACACCGACAAGCCGTGCACCTGGCAGCTCGTGTCCGAAGGCAAGCTGCGGTTCGACTATGGTGGCGGGAATGGTTCGCTCACCTTCGACCGCACGTGGTATTCGCTCACCGAGACGCGCCGCATCGTGAAGGGCACGCAGGATGTCGACATCCCGCTCGTATGGGTGCGGCGCTGAGGGAGTACGTGGGACACTCGAGTTCCGTACGTACGATATCGACACGTTCCGGAGTGCGATCGACCGGCGCATCGCCGAGGCGTATCCGGCCACGCGGTGGTGAATTGGAAGGAAACGAAGCATCTCCCCATATACACGACGGGCGCGGCTGGTGCACAGTCGCGCCCGTCCTTCACTTCCGCGTGGCGCCGCTCCGTGTGAAGCGCGCCCGGTCCAGCGACACGTTCAGTTCCACGCGCTCGATGATCAGCCGGCTCGGCTGCGGCAGGCCCTTGACCACGATCTCCATCAGATGCGGCACCGGGATGCCCGAGATCGTGCGGTAATCGCGTGCGAAGATCTCCATCTCGGTGTCACGGCCCATCACCGGACGCACCAGCACCCGCTTCCGCTCCAGGAACGTCGTCGCATCCAGGTAGACCGTGGACGCACCGCCGTTCTTCACGTGCAGCCGCACCACGTGTACGGGAAAGGACCGTCCGGAATCGGTCATCACGGCCGGTCCCGCATACTCCACGCGGTGCCCCTTCGCCGCCGCATTCACGAGCGGTCCGTCGAAATCCGATTCCTCGAGCAGTTCGGCGAGCTCGGCGGCCGGCAGATCCATGGGCTTCGTGCCGCCGGGCACGAACGGATCGATGCGCCAGGCATCCGTGCCGTCGAATCCGGTGATCTGGATCGAGCCCTGGATGTTCACTTCCTTGCGCAGCAGGTTCGGACGCTGCGCTTCCGTCACGATCGGCAGGTCGAACGGCACGATGCCCACGGCACGGATCGTGGCGCGCCGCGACTGGATGGTACCGAGGGGACCGAGGGCGGCGACGTGTCGTTCGAGCACGGTCGCGAGCGGCAGGGCAGCCGGTGGCGTGGCGTTCGCGGCGGGCTGCGCCGTGAGGCAGAAGGGGAGCAGCAGGGCGGCCAGCATGTGACGCATGGCAATCAGCGTAGAGCGCATGATCATTGGTCAGGCGGTGGAGGGGATGACGAGCGGATCGCGAACGGGACGGCGCGGATGACGCCGGCCGTTGAGCACCGCGCCGATGAACGTGGAGCGCACGAACCAGTGGTAGCTGAGCAACAGCAGCGCGAAGGCGACCGCGAGAATCAGCGGCAGCTTCACCTGCCATGGCCACGAAAGCCGGGCCACGAGCAGTTGCAGCGCCATCACCAGCGGGAGATGGGCGAGATAGATCCAATAGGACGCGTCGGCGAGGTATCGCCGGGCCGGGCTGGGCGCGGCGAGAAACCGCAGCCCCATGCCGATCAGGGCGAGTGTCCAGCTCCACGTCGCGATGCCGTACGACAGCGCGTAGCCGAGTTTGCGCGCGCCCTGCGGGACCGGCATCAGCAACGGCGTCGGACCCACCATCATCAGGCAGATCGTCGTGGTGGTGATCGCGAGCGCGAGATGCCACCGCCACTGCCGTTCCCACCGCGGAAGCACCACGTGCATCTGCCGGTGCACCAGCCAGCCGATGCCGAAGCCCGTGCCATATCCCACCATGGCTGCCATGTTCGGATACAGCGAGCTGTCCGGCGTGGGAATGCCGAACCACATCACCCAGTACGGGTGACGGTAGAGCGCCACCACCACGGGCAGTGCGAGCAGGAACGGCGCCCACGGGCCCATGAGGCCGCGCACCATGCGATCCACGCCGCTGCGGAATCGTCCTGCGCCGTCGCCCGCGGCCACGACACCGCGCAGCAGCAGCGCACCCGCGTAGCAGAGCAGCAGCACGTACAGGAACCACAGGTGCGTGAGCGGGAAGCTGCGCGGTGTGAAGGCCGGCAGCGGCGGCGGTTCCGTGGGAACGCCTCCCCGGCTCGCGGCAACCGCCACGGCGACCGTCACGGCCGCGATCGCCGCGAACACGATCGGCCACCCCGCCACCAGCGGCACGGCGATGCGCTTGACACGATCGGCCACGAACCGCCGCCATCCCACGCGGTGGAACACCATCCGGCCGAAGAAACCGGCGATGAGGAAGAACGCCGTCATCCGCATCACGTGGATCACGAAGAACAGCACGCTCAGCGTGGTGCTCCGGTCGTGGTCCGCGACGATCCAGAGCTGCGGACCGGGGAAGAACGACATCGTGGCGTGCAGCACCACGCCCAGCACCAGCGCGAACCCGCGCACGGCGTCGAGGCCGTGGAGACGTTCGTTGCGCGGAGCGGAATCGATCGGGGCGTCTGCGGAGAGCGTCATGTGCCGGTTCAGAGGAAGTCCGTCTTCCGGCTCTGCAGCCGGTACGTGACCGCGAGGATGAGCACGATCACGGCACACTCGACCGCCAGCAGCGTGAGCGCGGGTCGATTCCAGACGGCCTCCGGTCCCCGCATCGTGGCCTCGATCGCCGGAATCCGGGCCACCTGATACAGGAATCCCTGCAGGAAGAGATTCGTGAACACGATCGTCCCGATCGTCCACCCCGAGGATTCGCTCACGAGCGCGACCGCGAGCACGAGGCAGTATGCGGCGAGCAGCTCCACCAGCAGCAGCGTGGCGAAGGGAAGGAGCCCCGGCGGCATCCCGGGCCGGAGGCCGAGCACCGCGGCCGTGCCGATCAGGAGCAACGTCCACGGCACGAGAAAGAGCAGCAGGTTGGCCAGCATCTTGGCCGTGGTGTACTCGCGCACCGAGATGGGAAGGCTCATCACGAACGGCAGCGTCTTCTCCGTGCGCTCGTTGAGCACGGTCGCCATCACGAGCTGAACGCCGACACCGATCAGGACCGTGATCATCAGCACGGTTCCCGCGTAGAACGTCCCGTTGCCGCCGTGCCCGAGCAGCAGGAGCGACGCGAGGCCGGCCACCGAGGCGACCGCGATGAAACGGCGCTGCAGGCTCCAGTCCTTAACCACGAGGCGCGCGATCAGGGCGGTGTCCATCGTGGTGTGCCTGGCAGTGTTCCCGGTGACGCTCATGCGGCACGCTCCGCCCGGCGGGTCATCACCGTGGTCACGAAGATCTCTTCCAGCGTAAGCCGCTCCACGGCGTGCAGCGTGGCCCCGGCATCCTGGTAGCGCGCCGTCATCGCCGTGTCGAACCGGTCGGTGACGAGCACGGGCAGTCGTTCGGTGCCGTCGTGCTGCACGATCCCCGGCAGCGTCGGCAGCACGACGTGCGGCGGAACCTCCAGCCGCAGGCGGCGCCAGCGATCGAGCACCCGGTCCCTGTCGTCGGAGTCGATGATGCGTCCGCGGTCGATGAACGTGATCTGATCGGAGATCTGCTCCACGTCGAGCGTGTTCTGGGAGGAGAAGAGCACGGTGCGCTCCTCGTCGCGCAGCACGTCCATCAGTGCGTCCAGCACTTCCCGCCGCGCCACGGGATCGAGTCCCGTGGTGGGCTCGTCCAGCACCAGCAGACGCGGCCGACGCGCGAGCGCGAGCAGCAGCGTGGCCTTCGTGCGCTGGCCGTGGGACAGCCCCTTGACCTGCTGCGCCGGCACGAGGTCGAAGCGCCGCACCAGCTCCGCCGCGTAGGCGGCATCCCAGCCGGGGTAGATGCCGCGGATGAATTCCATGTGCCACGCGATCGTGGCCGGCCCGTAGAGCCGCATGTCCTCGGAGACGAAGCCCACGTCCCACTTGGCCGCGGCTCCCTCGGCGGGCATGGTATGTCCAAGCAGCGACACGTGGCCGCGGTCCTGGTGCACGAGGCCGAGCAGGATGCGGAGCGTGGTGGACTTGCCCGCGCCGTTGGCGCCGATGAATCCCATGATCCCGCCCACGGGGAGCCGGAAGGAGACGTCGGTCAGCGCGAAGTGGGGATAGCGCTTCCCCACTCCGTCGAAGTGTACGGCCAGGTCGGTCATGAATGCTCCGTGGGGGCGCGTCGCGCCGCGTCGTGCAGCCGCGCGGTGAGGGCGTCGAGGGACAGGCCGAGCTCGGCACCCAGCCGGGCGGCTTCGTCCAGATGCTCGTCGAGTTCGTCGTGCAGGTGGCGCGGCGACGACGGCGGGACGTCCGCCACGTGGGACCCGATCCCGTGGCGGGTCACGATCGTGCCTTCCCGGTCGAGCTCGAGGTACGCCCGCTTGACCGTGATGACGCTGATGCGGAGTTCGGCGGCGAGCTGGCGAATGGACGGCAGTTCGTGCCCGGGAGGCCAGTCGCCCACGGCGATGCGCTGCCGGATCTGCTCCATGATCTGGAGGTAGATCGGCCGGCTGTCGGCCTGCGCGAGGATGATGCCGCTGCTCATGGTCTATATACTGAGTATATACAGTTGGGATGTCAAGGACCGGCGGACGGCAGGGCGGTGCGGTTCCAGGGCGGGTGCAGGGCGGAGGCGCGAGAAACCATCGAGCCCCCAAGGTCGAATCGCGGGGTGGTCCCGCTCATCCGACTCGAACCAGAGGCACCGTCGCGTCGAGGGAAAACCACCTCGCGCTGCTGGATCTGCGTCCGTGAGACCGCTGGGTCGCATAGGCGGCGGTCCGGGCGAGTTTTGACTGGCAGGGCCCCTGACTCCACGGCCTGGTGGCGACGCATATTTCATCGATTCATCCAGCGGCGGCTTCTGCCGATCACCGATGCCGGCACGTTCGAAGATCCCGTTGACGCCCCGGTGTCCGTCCAACTCCGCGCCGGCGACGCGCGTGGAGCCCTGTACGGCGACGAGTTCCTCCCACGCATGAGGACGGAGCGCAGCGATTCCATGATGATCCTGCGATGGACCCCCGGTTTCCCGCGCGTGGACACGATTATGAAGTTCGACGACGGCGTGACGACGTGGATTGGAAGAGCCGGAACGGCGCGCTTCCGTTCCCCTGACGCGACAGCTGGCTGCCGCGGTTGCGCGCAACGAACGATTCGGTCCCACGGTACGACGTGATCGCGATCGACAGCGGCGTCCTGATCGGCGTGGTGCGATTGCGCCCGGGGGAGCCAGCTGCTGGCATTTGGCCGAGACGCCGTGTACGTCACGGAGAAGGCCGCCGATGATCTGGAATATGTGCGCCGGCATCCCTACCCGCGTTTCCCGGGTCGCTGAGGTGTGTTTCTCTTCGGATGTTCAAAGTGCGGGCAGGACGAGACCGTATTCAACGGGTCCGTTCGCCATGTGAACGGGACCAGGGTCGGGACAACGGCGCATGCCCCGATCTTCCTCCACCACAGACATGTCCATGACGGGTCATGCCGCTGTCCTATCTCTGGACCGCAGCATCGACCATACGATCATGCACCTCTGCATGCGTCCGATGGTCGGTGAACTCTCACCGGCACTTTCGATGCATACGTCATCTACGACAGACCGTCCCCTCGCCATCCTCGGCACCGCCTTCGGCCTTGCCGGCGCGCTGATGTTCCTTGGTTGGAGCGTCATGGCGCTCCCCGATCGTCTGGACCTGATCTTTCACGTACTGTTCGGGCCGTTGGTGATGGCGGGGTTCCTCGGTCTTGAAGTGGCATTGCGCAGGCCGGGCGCATGGAACGGCACGCTGCTCGCCATCGCGCGAGCCTGGGGCACTGCCGCTGCGCTACTCTTCACCGCCATGACACTCGTGCAGTCGAGCGGTGTGGTGCTGCTCAACCACCGGATCGCCGACGCTCCGGAGAACGCGATCGGCGTATGGCGTGCGATCCTGGCTGGCGTCGCGACCGTGCAGCTCGGTCTCGACGTGGCGTGGGATGTCTATGTGCTGCTCGGCACGTTGCTCTTCGCCGGTGTGCTGTGCACACGACCGAGCAACGCCCGCCTTCTGGGCGCGCTCGGCGTCGTGATCGCCAGTGTCACGCTCGTGCTCAACCTGCTTACGTTCCCCATCCCGCCCGCCGAAGCCGGCTGGTTCGACGGCGGGCCATTCGTCGGCGGATGGTTTCTGGTCGTCTCGGTGTGGGTACTCATCGATCTGTTCCGCTCCCGCCGGCTGCATGTATCCAGCTCCGCGGAAGCCGATGCCACCACGCCGCTGCACTGACGCTCACACTACGCTCCCATCTCGCGTCACGTCCGTGGTGCACACGTCCGATTCGTCGCCGCTCCGCCCCCGGCTCGTGGCCCCCCACGCTCATCGATGATGCGTCCGAGCACGGGCTGCAGCCGGATCGCTCGCGCGGACGCACTCCGCGCGAGCGGATCGTCTCCGCGAACGGCCGCGCCCCGGGCAATGGCGAGGTGCCCCAACGCCAGGTTCGGCTCCTCTGCGACGACTGACTCGGCATCATGCATCGCGCGCGCGATCGCCGCCGTGTCGCCGCGCCCTGCCGCCGCGTCCACCTCGTGGAGCGCGAGCAGTGCACGTCCTGGCAGAAAATTCGGCGACCGCACGGCTGCCTCACGCAAACCGTGCATCACATCGTCGAGTGCCGCGTGATCGCAGGCGCCGAGCAGGCGCACGCCTTCGCGATACTGCGTGAACGTCCGGTCACCGGCTCCCGTCCGGCCGCCGAGCCAGCGGAGCACGCCGGGCGACGTGAACTGCGAAAGCTGCAGGGCGAACGGAAGGATTCCATCCGCGCCGTCATGCGTGTCCACTTCGGCCCGAAGCAGGATTCCGCCGGTCACGAGTTGCACCAGCGTCAGCGATTGCACTCCCGGCCGGCCCGGCACGGGCGCCGTCCGTACGCAGAGGTGCAGCCGTGTCGCGTCGCCACAAATATCGGTGCGTGCGCCGGACGATCCGGTCGGGCCGGATACGAGCAGCACGTGCGCGGTCCCTGCCAGCGCATCGGTCAGCCACGCGGTAAGCGGATCTCCGGATGGCGCCGGGAGGCCGATCCGGACCGGTGACGGGCCGATGACAGGCGGATCGCCACGTCGGCGATACTCCCCGAAACCGATGACCACGAGCACGGCCGCGAGTCCTCCCGCCACCAACCAGCGCCGGCGCATTCGCTTCGGCGTCGGAGTGGCAACCGGAACGAGCCCCGCCGCCTCCGCGATTGCCGCCGCACTTTCCCGGATCCGCGCGCGCAGGGCGTACCCCTCGCCGCGCGCGCTGTCCAGGAGCCGGACGTCGTACCCCGCCGCAGCGAGGGACCGCCGCAGAAGCCGCACCCGCTGCTTCAGGGCATCGGCCGTGATATGAGTGTCGGGCCATACCCGCTGCTGGAGCGTCTCGGCGTTCACGAACGCCGGACTCGACTCGGCGAGCGCATCGAGCAGCCGCAGGGTGAGCACCGGCAGTTCGGCCCGTGCCCCCGACGGCCCGATCAGGGTCCGCGTCAGCCGGTCGAGCACGATCGCCGGCAACACCGGTGACGCCTCGCCACCTGTCTTCACGCTCCTTCTCCCTGCTTCACGCTGATTCCCTTGAGGCAGATTCGACGCCGGCCAATGATGCGGGCTCACGATGCCGAACGGCACCGGATCTGCAACATAGGCAACTTTCGAGGACTCGTCGATGCGATGCCCTGCCGTACTCACCCTCACCCTGCTGCTGTCGAGCGCGGCCTGCGCGCAGCGCCCCCACGATACCGTCGGCACACGGCCCGTCGCCCCGGACACCGCGCTCGTTCGGGCGATCGCGGAGCAGTTGCGCGAAACGGCGCGGCTCCCGGGCTTGGGCATCGCGGCCATGCGGGACGACCGAATCGTGTACGCCGCGGGATTCGGCGTGCGGGACCTCCAGCGGGGCACGCCGGTCGACACCGCCACGCAGTTCGGCGCCGCCTCCGTATCCAAGGTGATCGCGGCCACGGCCGCGTTGCGCCTGTATCAGCGAGGCGCCTTCGATCTCGATCTTCCGGTGCGGCGCGCCTTCCCGGACTTTCCGGACCCATCCGACGGCATCACGCCGCGACGCCTGGCCGCGCACCTGTCCGGTCTGCCGCACTACGACAGCCCGGAATCCATGCCTCCCGATGGTCGATTCGAACGGGCGCGTGACGCGCTGGCCGTGTTCGCACGGGCCCCGCGGGCGGGAGCGCCGGGAGAGCGCTACCACTACTCGACGCATGGCTTCACGCTTCTCTCCGCCATGATGGAAGCCGCCGAGGCGAAACCCATCCTTGACATCCTCGATACGGAAGTGCTGCGCCCACTCGATATGCCGGGCACGGGGCCAATGCGAAAGGATCGCCCGACGGCCGCGATGACGTCGATCTACGACCGGACGAACGGACACCCCGGCCCTGTCGAGAACCCGCTCGACTTCAGCTACAGCTGGGCCGGCGCGGGACTGCGCAGCACGCCGGCGGATCTCGTGCGGATGACCCGCGGGTACTTCAACGGGTTCCTGCACGATTCGGTCGTGCAGCTCGCATTCGCGGAGCAGCAGGCCGCCGATGGTACGCCCACGGGAGTCGGGTTCGTCTGGCGCGTCGGGACGGACTGGCGCGGCCGGCCGATCGCGCATCACGCCGGCGTCAATTCAGGCGCGCGCAGTGTGGTGATGATGTTCCGTGAAGAGCGCTCGGCCATTGCCGTGCAGACCAACATCACCTGGCGCTCCTCCATCGAATCCACCGCGATGGTGTTCGCCGAGGCCCTGTTCGCGTCCGCGCCGCGCCGCGAGCCCGTGACAGTCGCGGGAACCTGGCGCGGGACCTTTGCGGGCAGCCCGGCCACGGGCACGTGGCACATCGTCGGCGACACCGGCTCCATCAGCACGCCGGACGCGCTCGGCCGCCTGTTCGACGCGGACGGCATGCGCGTGGACCGGCTCCCCGTCCGCGCGATCCGCGACGGACTCTATGCGTTGATCACTCCGTGGGGGGTGTACCCGCTGCGCCTCGCGTATCACGCCGACGGGCCTCGCGGACACGTGGCGCTCGCCTCGCGTGAATGGGTCATGGAAGCCGACGGACTGCTCACCTGTGCGCCCACTGCAGAAACGTTCGTGGACTACTACGCATCGATTGCGGTCCGAGAATCGCCTTTCGAGGATTTCGCGGGTACGCATCGGCTGACCGCGGAGGAGGCCGGTCGCCGGAACCACTGGCGGTTCGCGTACGGCGCGGACCGGCGGCTCAGCTCCGTCACCTTCGCCCTCGGCACTTCTCCACGCGTGCCCAATCACACGGCCAACTACTTCAGTGAAGCGCCGGTCATCGAGATCTGCTATCGTGGCGACAGTCTCGAAGTCCGGCACTTCCGCGATGCGCACGGGAACCCGATCCTCGTGCGAGGCAACGTCGCCGAAGAGCGATACCGACTCGACTCCCTGGGCTATCGATCGTCGCTCACCTTTCACGACGCGGATGGCGCGGCCGTCGAAAACGGATGGGGCATCGCGCGCTACGCCTGGACCATCGGCAAGGATGGACACGTGATCGAGGAACGCGTGAACGCCGCCGGTGCCCCCGCGGCGATCCGCCCGGGGTTTCCGTTCCATCGTGTCCGCCTGCGGTTCGGCCCCAACGGCTGGCTGGCGCTGATGGACAACATCGATGCCGATGGCCGGCTCGTACAGAATCCGCTGAACGCGGCGCAGGACCGGCTCGAATATCGGGCGGATGGCCATGCGCACGCGTGGAACGTGTACGATGCGCGCGAAGAACGCGCGGAGGGCAACGGCCCCCGCGTCGCGCGCGGCCTCATGTCGTATGACGACGACGGATTGGAGAGCGGTGAACAGTACGAAAATCGCACCGGCGCGCCCATGACCAACGCCTACGGCTTCACCATGACGCGCTCCGCGTTCGACCGGTTCGGGAACATGCTTTCCCGCGTCAATCACGACCGTGACGGCAGACCCCTGAACAATCCGCGCACCGGATACGCGGGCTATTTCCTGACGTGGGACTCCACCGGCCGGCTCCAGCGCCGACTCGAATACCGGGACGCGGACGGCCGTCCCGCGATCCACCGGGAACGTGGTCACCACGCGGTCGTGGAACGACATGATGCCGCGGGAAACGTGGCGGAGATGCGATACGAAGACGCCGATGGCCGTCTCGTCAATCGGCTGGACAACGGCGTGGCCATGATCCGTCTCGCGTACGACGCGAGGCGCCGAGTGACGGAGCGCCGGTTCCTGGATGCGGACGGACGTCCGGTAGTCGTGAACGGCAGCGCCATCGTGACGTATGAGTACCGGCCGGATGGTTATCGGCGATGATGAACGGCGAGGCGGAGAACGGGTTCTTCCACCCGATTCTCCGCCGCACGCCGTCACGCGGTCAGAACGGCTCCGGCCGGAAATGATCCCACCAGCGGTCCACTCGACCCGCGGCATCGAAGCGTATGGTGACCGCGAAATGCAGGTTGAATCGTGTCCGCTCCTTGTAGAGCGCGGAGAAACGCCCGCGGGCCTCGAGCGAATCCGGACGGTGTGTGAGCACCGAATCGACGATCAGCGTCATATCCGTGTAATCGATCACCATCTGTGCCATGCCGCCGAGGAACTCGGCTTTGGACTGCGGCGGACTCGGCGGCTGGACTTCCCGGAACTCGAACGACTCGGCGAGATACGGGGCGATGTCCGCGGGTTTGCCGACCAGCGAGATGAGAAGACGGACGTGCGTGCTGTCCACCGTCCAGTCCGCAGGGGGCGTGTTCGCGGGGGGCGTGGTGTTCGGCGGAGTCGTATTCGGTGGCGTCGTATTCGGAACAGGAAGCGGATCCATCACGGACGTGCCGCCGCAGGTGGTTACTCCGCCTGCCGCCATGCTCCATGCGAACAGGATGCGAACGATCCGGGACGGCTTCATCGGATCACTTCCGTGGCCCACGTGAGCAGCGTGGTGCTCAGCACGGGATTGAACTCACCCGGCTGCCCCATCGTCTGCCGGCTTTCCACATACGATGCGCGCCGGTTCATGAAATGATCGATCTCCGGCAGCAGCCGATATTCCGCGCGCCCCGGATGCGTGGCATTCACATAGGCCGCAATCTTGGGATGATCGCCCTGCGATGCCACGAAATCGGCGTCACCCGCCAGCACGAGTACCGGGGCGTCAACGCGCGCCCAGTGATCCGCCATATTCCTCGCATGCAGTTGACGGAAGAACGGCACCCCCATGCCGGAGAGCGTATTGTTCGCCCCGAACGCCATCTGTACGGCCAGTGCGAGCTCCGGCTTTGCGGTGACTACCTCGCTGGGCAGCATGCCATCCTCGAATACGTGATGCGTCGCCCGGGTGATTCCCTTGAGCGCATTTTCCATGGTGCCAGGCGGTATCGCCGCCAGTTCGAGTTGCCGCCGCATCGTTTCGAGCCAGTACTCCATCCAGGTCACACCGATCGTGGCATAGACCGCGACGGCACGCACACGTTGCGTCTCGCTGGCCAGGATCGATGCATGCGAGCCGCCCATGGATTGACCGAAAATGACGATCCGGGTGGTATCGACGAAGGCATGCCGTCCAAGTCCGTCGAGTGTCGCGCGGTATCCCGCCAGTTCGTCCTCGAACAGGAGATCGGTGATCGCGCCGCCCTCGCTGTCACCCTGCCCCGGCTTGTCCACGCGGACCGTGACCCATCCCGCGTCGGCGAAGGTCTGGAGAATCGGACCGTACAGGATGGTCGAGAGCGGGCCGTCGAGTGAGTAGCCGCCGATACCGCCGATGAGGAACAGCACGGGATGACGTCCTTCCGCCAGCGGTCGCGTGATGAGCACCCGGCGCCGGCGTCCGTCCACGGTGACTTCGTCCGCGATCGTCTCCCAGGTGGCCGACCGTTCGAGCGCGCGCGGGCGCATCGGGCCACGCGCGTTGGAGACGCGACCGGCCCGGCTGCTCCGGACCCGGACTTCGCGGCCCAACGGGATCCCGGACAACAGCGTCACCGCGCCGGGAGCCGATCCGATACGTTGTCCATCGACGTCGAGCAGCACGTCGCCCGCCCGCAGCCCGAGCCCGCCGGCCGTGCCTTGCGGCGTCACCGCTATGAGGAGCACGCCGGTATCCATTGTGGCCAGGTGATGCGCGCTTCGCACGGAATCGGTCACCGGTGCGAACACGATCCCGAAAGTGGCCTGTCTTGGCAGTGGCGGTGATGTCTGCGTGGAGGGCTGCGCCACGAGAGACTGCGGCGGCGGCATCAGCAACGACATGGCCAGCAGTGAGACGAACAGTCTGCGAACAGTGAGCGACATCAGAGATCTCCAGGTGTCCAGGGCAGGTCCATCGTGCGGAAGACCGCGCGCATCGTGCCCGATCCGATCCGGTCAGTCAGCACGCCGGCCAGCGCGGTGAAGGGGTAGTGCCGGGGATCCAGCTGCGTGAGACGCGCCCTTGGAGCCATCGCACGCATGCTTGCCGGCGGGTCGGAGAAGGTGACGAGTTCATCGGCGGTCACTACGTCCGTCCAGCGCGCAGTCGGTCCCAGGGTGAGCCCGTGCCGGGTCACGACCCACTGATCGCCGGCCGCGATGGTGCGCAGCGATTTCGGGAACGCACGGGCCCATGTATCGAGGGTCGCGCCGAGCATGAGCTCATCGACGTCGGGTTCGAGGTGCACGACCACGCGCCCTGTTCCGCCGAACAGCGCCCGCCGTCCCAGACGCAGCTTGTCGCCGAACGGAATGCCACGCGCGTCGAACTGCGCGAGCGGTACGGTTCCCGGATAGGCCATGTCGCGCATGACACGGTCGCGCGCTTCGACTCCCAGCAGACGTTCCACGAGCAGAAGCGCCCCTTCGGTGGATGCCGATACGCCGGCCGTCGTGATCACTGATCCGTCTTCCACCCATCGGGGGCCACGCTCCCAGCGCACCGTGCGAAACTCCTTCGTGAGCGCGTCGAGCGATTCACTGTGGCTCGTGGCGCGGCGGCCGTCGAGCAGGCCGGCGCGCGCGATGATCCGCGCACCTTCACAGACCGCGAGCACCCAACCCCCGCTTGCGCCGAAACGACCGATCCACGCGTCGATCTCGTCCTGCTGCGCATCGGTGAAGTTGGGTACCACGATGGCCGCCGGCGTCCGTATATCCGCGTCCAGCGCGGCGAGCGTACCTTGCGGGCGCAGCGCTACACCGCGCCAGAGCGGCAGCGCGGCCGTATCGCGCGCGATGACCTGCACGTCGAGCGCGCCTGTGCGCGCGAGAATCGCGAACGGTGCGAGCAGGTCGAAGATCTCGGTTCCCTCCGAACCGGCCAGCACTACCACGAGCGGACGGGTCGCCGCTGTCGCCGCTGTCGCAGCGGCAGACGCCGTACGCGCGACGGGAGCATGTGTTCCGGCGTACGGCTGTACGCTGTGGAACTCGTGCCAGCGTGCGCAACCGGCGGTGGACGTCAGCAGGGCCGATGCGGCGATCGCACGGATGATTCGATGCATGAGAGTACGATGGAGCCGGAAGACGCAGTGCCCGTCGGATGGACGTCCGGGTTCACGACGGCGGATTCTACACCGAACGTACGGAGTATTCAGGGATGACAGGTGACATCACGGGCACATGAACCCGCTGATCACGCACGCGGTCCCGTCCGTCACCGCCGTGCATGTTTCCACGCTCGCCATCGATGCCCCGGCGTTGCAGACTCTATGCATGATGACGCCTTTCCCCGACCCCGCCGGGTACACGAGCGCGGACGCGCACCAACTCGTCATGGCGCTCGCATCGTTCGACGGCGTTCGCACGCAGCCGCTCGAAACGGCCGCGGAACGGTTCCCGCCATCGCCGGAGCGGTGCGACCTGCTCGTGCAACTCGCGCAGGATCCGGATCTCCGGATGCAGACCGCGGCCACGTGGTTGCTCGCACGCTGGATCGAGTCCGGCACGGCGCTGCTCGCCCCCCAGGTCTCGATCCTGCTGCACGCGGCCGACCCCGTCGATTCGTGGCAGGCGCGGTTGCATCTCTGTCAGGCGTTCGCCGCCGCGACCGTCCCGTCGGGCACACTCCCACTCGCCCGGCGATATTTCCGGCTCTGGACCGCTGATACGCGCGCTTTCGTGCGTGCCTGGGCATACGCGGCGCTTGCTCGCACGGTGCTGCCGAAGAGCGGGGGGCCGGCGCACGAAGCATCCGCGAACCGGCGACTGCGTACCGAGATCGAAGTCGGACTTCAGGATGCCGCGCCGTCAGTCCGCGCCCGGGTGCGTCGGGTGCTCAAGGGATGGCCTTCGAACGCGCCTCCCGCGCGCTGAAGCTCGTTCGTGGATGGGCAACCCCGTCGCGGATCACGATCTCGATGGTGCTGTATGCGTCCACGGTCGCGAGCGGGTCCTGCGAGAGCAGCAGCAGATCGGCACGCTTGCCCGCTTCGATGCTGCCGATCGTGTCGGCGAGTCCGAACCGTTCGGCGGCATGCAGCGTGAGCGCCCGAAGGATCTCGAGCGGTGGAATGCCGGCGTCCCACCACGCCGCGATCTCGAGCGCCCCGTTGAGCCCCGGCAGATTCCCGAGCCCGTCGCCCGCCGGCGTATCGGAGCCGAAGAGGAACGGAACGCCGGCCCGCAGCATCGACCGCACGGTGGCGCGCACGCGCGCGTTCATGACGCTCATGTACTGTTCGGCTGGCGTCACGGTATCGGGAAGCAACCCGGCATACAGATCGTGCAGTTCACGCTGCGCCCATCGTCCCTCGTCCGTGCGAAGCCAGTCGAGCACTGCCGGCGGGAGCGCGTCCGCCAGCCGCGGATCGTCGATCGCGCCCCATCTCCAGGTCTCGAGCTCGCCGTACAGCACGCGCAGCGTGGGCTGCACGGCGATGCCGGCTCGCGCCACCGCACGTACGATGTCTTCCACCTCGGCGGGCGGTACCGAATCCAGCCGGGATCCCGGCCAGTGCCAGAGTCCGTGCGCGAGCACGTTCACACCGGCGCCGATACCGGCACGATATCCGTCGAGCCCGGTGGCATGGAGCAGCACCGGCACACCGTGCATCCCGGCCGCGCGCACCGTGCGTTCGAGCAGGGCCGTGGAGGGGACCGGCCAGTCGAACACACCGCCGAATCCGCTCTCGTGGTACGTCTTGATACAGCGTGCGCCCGCCGCCACGGCGAGTGGCACGAGATGTTCCGGTGTGTGCGCGGCCGGATCGACTCCCGCCGGCAACCGCGACGTCTGTGTGGAATCGTGCATCCACACGGGAAACACGGCATCCCGCACGGAATCGGGGAAGAGGGCCGGTCCGTATCCATCGAAGTACCGGAGTCCGCGGCCACAGCCGACGAGCGCGGGCGCGACCGCGTGCCGTGCGAAACGCGCCGCCGTGCGTTCGCCGAGGTCCGGGTCGATCAACGTGGTGAACCCGTGGAACAGATAGCTGCGCGGCACCTGTGCGTGGTACGCGGCCACGAGATCTGGGTGACTCTCGTGATGCGCATCGGCGAAGAGCGACGCATGGCCGACGTGCACGTGGGCATCGATGAACCCCGGTACGAGATACCGTCCGCGGCCGTCGAGCCGTTCGGCGTCCGCCGGCACATCACGCGGACGTCCTTGTCCGACCCACGTGATGCGGCCATCCCGGACGAGTACGGAGGCATCGGTCAGCGGCGCCGGCCGTTCGGGCGATATCACCGTGACGCCGTGGATGAGGAGCGTGCGGACGCCGGGCGCGGAGGATTCCGTCTTCCCCATGAGCATCGCCCCGAGAGCGGCGGCGATGGCAATCGTGACGACCAGTGCCGACCAGGCGGCACGTCCGCGATATGATCGAATATTCAATTGAGCAGTCTATGAATGCGTTGACGGAAACCGGCGTCGATCAGGACGAGCGCTCAATGCCGGCACGACGTGACGTCCCTCGTCAACCCTACGGTCGGATTCGCCGGAGGTTCACCGCACGGTCTCGCCGGTCCCGCTCACCCCCGGAGCGCTCCCGTTCACCACGGCATGGCAACTCCGCCGCACACCCCGATGTCGGAACGACAGTCTTTCACCTCAACAGGAGTCAGGATGTCCTCACGGCGAGTAGTGCGATCACACCTGATGATTGCCAGCATGCTGCTCACCACCGCGCTGGCTGAATCGGCCGACGCGCAGTCCGAACCAGCACCGCGCGCGCTCGGCACACCGGCCGCCGTGATTACCGGCGAGTTTTCCGCGATCCACAGCGTACACGAACTGCCTGACGGCCGCCTCCTCATTGCCGATGCCAGCGATCCGGTCGTACATGTGTACGTCCCGGCGAGCCGGACGCTCTCCGTGCTCGGGACACGGGGGGCAGGGCCCGGGGAGTACCGGCAGCCCGGCGGGTTCTATGCCGCCGCGGGCGACACCGTGCTGCTGCTGGACCGCGGTCAGCCACGTGTGCTCGTGATCGATCCGCAGGGACGCATCGTGGACACCAGGCGCTTCGAGCTCGCCGGCGGTGTGCAACATGTGTCCTCCGGCGTGGGCGACGACCGCCATCTGCTCGACCGGCTGGGGCGCATCTATGGCGATGCGTTCGCCTTTCCGGGAGGCGGCGGCATCATGGCGCAGTTCCAGTCGCAGACCGATTCGATGCCGCTCATACGGTATGCGCCGGCGAGTGCCCGCACCGATACACTCACCTGGCTCCGCCGGGCAGAGGTGACGGTAATCCGGAACGGCAGCAGCATGGCGGCGTCCACGACGCGCTTTTCACCGGCCGATGCATGGTCGGTCACCGCTGATGGCTGGGTCGCGGTGGCGCGCGCCGTGCCGTATCGCATCGACTGGATCGATCCGTCGGGACGAATCCACATCGGTCTCGTGACACCCCACACGGTCCTTCGCGTTACGGCCGCCGATCGCGACGGAGGACGCGGACAGCGGGGGCAGAACACGCAGGCGTCAGTCTCGGGCGGTGGAACTCCGGCATCCCCCGAGGTGACGTCTCCGGAGCCGAAATTCGCCGATGTGAAACCTCCCTTCGCTTCCACACGAGGGATCCGGGTCTCTTCGGATCGCCGTGCCTGGGTGCGACGTCAGCAGCCCGCGGGGAGCGAGGCCACCGTGTACGACGTATTCGATGGCGCCGGCAGACGGACGGACCGGGTCGCCCTCCCGGATCGTTCGCACATCGTGGGATTCAGCGCGCGTTCCCTGTTCGTCGCGGAACTCGACGGAGACGATGTGCCGCGTCTGCTGGTGTACCCGTTGCCCTGACAGGGCAGGGTGTGCATGAGGGCGATGGAGAGGGCATCCGCCGCGCGTGTGCGTCCGCTGCTTGCATGACGACGGCGATCACGCTCTCACCATCCGTCATTCTCCACGATATCGCCCACACGAATCCGGGCGTGGACCACCTGAGCGCCGTTCACGCGGGCATGCCGGAAGGTGACCGGCAATCCCACGGCCGCGAAGAAATCCGCCCGGTCCTGCACATGAAAGTGCAGATGCGGTTCCGAGCTGTGTCCGGAATGCCCGCACCGGCCGATCATCTGACCGCGCCGCACGGGATCACCTGGCCGGACGCGGAGGCTTCCGGCACGCAGGTGGGCGTAGAACGAGAACTCTGCCGGTCCATGTTCGATGATGACATGATTGCCGATGAAGCTGCGCGCGAGCACGTCCACCACGCCGTACCCCACGAACGGCGCATCGCGAATGCTGTCGCGGACATGGACCACGCGCCCGTCCGCCGCCGCGAGCACGTCCCGGTCGTAACAATGATAGTCCGTCACGCGCGTGCCACGTCCTTCGTGCCGCCAGTGCCCCGGAGCGATCATCACGAAGTCGTATGCATACCGCTGCGTGATTACGTCCCATGAATGCGAGTATTCGGGGGTATGGCCCCCGTTGTATACCAGCCATTCGCCGTGAAACGGGAGTGCGTACTCCACGCTCGACAGAGGAGGCGGTCCGGCTGATGTCCCGGTTTCCGTCTGCGACAGCCGCCGTCTGTTCATCATGTTGCCGTACATCTGACGCAGAATTTCAGTCAACTGGAACGGGTTGAACAGCGCCAGCAGGCCGCTGATACCGAAGGTGATGACGAGACCGGTCTGTCCGAAGCGTCCGATCGGTCCGGAGGTCGGCCACTCGCGCCACACGGCCGCCGCGTCCTGTTCGGCCCGCTGCGCCGCCCGGGGTGTGCGACGCCACATCACGGCACCGATGATCACCTGCAACACGAGGAAAAACGCGACGGCTGCCACGTACGGGAGGCGATAGTCGAACAGCCGGCCCAGGCCGAAGAGCACGCCCACATACAGGATCGAGGTCAGCAGGAATGGAGATCGCATGTCCTGAAATACGGCCCGGTCCGATGCATGGTGACCGTTCTGCGATCGGCCTCGCGTATCATCCTGCCGCTCACGACACCTCCGATCCCGTTCGACACACCCGGGCAGAGTCCGGCTCTCGCCGGCGTGATGCGGTCTCATGATCTTGCGCACGAAACTGCATGTGACTGCAGATGTGCGGCTGCCGATGCATGGCACCGGCATCATCCCTCACGAATCCGAACCTGCCATGCCGTTCCATCCTCGCACGCTCGTGCTGCCGTCACGCTCCTGCTGGCGTGTGGCACGCCGGCATCATCGGCACCGCAGGATACAACGTCCCCGCCGCCGCCGCCGCCGCTCCAGATGCCGGCCGGCGATACGACGCCAATGGCGTTCGTAAACGTCACCGTCCTGCCGATGGATCGCCCGGATGCCGTGCTGGCCTCGCACACGGTCGTCGTGCGCGGCGGTCGTATCATCGCACTCGGCCCATCCGCGACGATCACCGTACCGGAGGACATCCGACGCCTCGACGGGCAGGGGCGCTTTCTCATGCCGGGGTTCATCGAAGCGCATACGCACCTGTCCCCGGGCAGCGGCGCGATCGGCGATGCGATGGGACGGCAGCTCGCCCTGCTGCTGCTGAACGGAATCACCACGGCCCGCGGACTCATCGCGCCCGCGAGCGCGCTCACGATTCGCGACCGCATCGCGAACGGCACGCTGACCGGTCCTCGGCTGTACGTCGCGGGCCCGTCGCTCAACGGGCAGTCGGCGGGCACGCCGGCGGCGATGCGCGCGCTCATCGCGAGCGCCAGAGCCGCGGGGTACGACATGCTCAAGACACACGGCGGTCTCTCCGCCGACACGTACGACACGATGGTCGTGGCCGCGCGTGAGCACGGGTTGCCGCTATCAGGGCATGTCACCGGCGGCTACGGACTCGCCCGTGCCATGGAGGCCGGTCAGCAGATCGAACATCTCGATGGGTTCATCGCCGCGCTCATCCGCGATGGTGTTCCGGTGCCTGCCGCGGCCCACGGACAGGTCGTGATTCAGCCCGGCATCCTCGACCTCATCGATGAGACGAAGCTCCCGGCTCTGGCGCAGGCCATGGCGAGCCGCGGCATATGGCACGGACTCACGCTCGCCCTCTTTCAGAACATCGTCTCGGAGATACCGGTGCAGCAGTTGGCGGCACGTCCAGAAATGCAGGTGGTGCCGGCGGCCGAGCTCAACCAGTGGATCATCCAGAAGCAGGGGTTCGATGCTCAACAGCTTCCGGTGGACGGGATCCGCCACTATCTCGCGCTGCGGGATCGCATGGCTCGTGCGCTGTACGAGGCCGGCGCGCTGTTGCTGGTCAGCTCGGATGCGCCGCAGTTCTTTCTGCCGACCGGTTTCGGCTTCCATCGCGAGATGCAGGCGATGGCAACGGCCGGTATTCCCGCGCGCGCGGTCCTTGCCGCGGCCACGATCGGCGCGGCACGTCATCTGGGGAACGACGACATCGGCGTCGTGGCCGTGGGCAGGCGGGCCGATCTGGTGCTGCTCGACCATAACCCGATCGAGAGTGTCACCCACGCCGAGCGGCCGAACGGCGTGATGGTGAACGGCCGGTGGTACTCACGTGCGGATCTCGACGCTCTGCTGGAGGCCGTGACACGGAGCGCGAATCCATGAGCCGATATCGTGCTATCGTACGACGCCGCGCCGTCCGGAATCCGTCACGGCGTTGCAACCCGTCACCGTCCTCTTTACCCTGGGAGATTTCGATGCGTCGCCTGTTCCACCTGTCCGCGCTGGCATGTGTATGCACTCTTCCGTTCGCCGCGTTGCCGGCCCAGGCCGCCGACAGCGTCGCGGTGATGGCCACGCTCGATCGCATGCTCGATGCACTCAAGCGAAAGGACGCCGACGGGCTCCGGGCGACCTTCGACGCGAATGTGCGGATGACGCTGCTCCGCCCCGCGCAGAACGGCGGCACCCGCGTCATGGTGCTCACCGGGCAGCAGTTCATCGATCTCGTGACGAACCCGCAGGGGCCCGCGCTGGACGAGCCGATCCGCAACATCCGAATGCAGATCGACGGCGATCTGGCCAGCGTGTGGGCCGAGTATCAGGTCCGCATCGACGGACGGGTAAGCCACTGCGGGCACGATGCGTTCCATCTCGTGCGACTCGATGGCACATGGAAGATCCTGAACGTCTCGGATACCTTCCGGCAACAGGGGTGTGGCAGCGTGTGGTGATCGTGGGCGGCGCCCGTGGCGAACGGGACTGTCCGGCGCATGAACGGGACCGTGATGGTGGCATTCCGGACCGTGCGCCGTATTCTTGACGGGTGACCGCCGGCCCCGACCACTCGCCCCGCCTCGCGCACGTGCCACTGCTGCCGTCACTCCGGCTGTGGCTGGCCTGTGGCGCGTTCTGGATCCTGCTCACGCTCGTCGGGACGCAGAGCAATCTCGCCGTCCTCCGGGATTCCGGACGGGCGAGCACATGGCTGGAGCAGTTTCACCGTGTGGCCAGCGGAACCGGCCTCTGGCTGCTCGCCTCGCCGTTCATGGTCACGTGGTCCGCCCGCCACCCGCTGCGTGGCCCGCGCGACTGGCGCCGGTATCTCCTGTTCGGCGGCGTGGGTGTGACCGGCATCATGATCGCGAGTCCCGTGGCGTCGCTGCTCCGGGACGGATGGCATGCGAAGCTCATGCCGCCCTGGCTCATTCTCCGCAGTCCAGGGCTGCTCATCGAGCTCCTGCAGTTCGCGTTCTTCATCGCTGCCGGACAGCTCTGGGCGGTGCAGCGCCGGCTGCGCGAGCATCAGCGGGAAGTGGCCGATCTCGCGGCCAGGCAGCGCGAGATCGAATCGCAACTGACGGATGCGAGGCTGCGCACGCTGCGCATGCACGTGCATCCGCACTTCATGTTCAACGCCCTCAATTCCGTGACGGCCCTGCAGCGACGTGGTGATACGCGGGCGGCGATCGCGATGCTCGTGCGGCTCGGTGAGCTGATGCGGCTCGCCATGGACGAAGACGCGCCGCACACGGTGCCGCTGTCCCGGGAACTCGAGACGCTGGAGCACTACCTGGCGATCGAACGCGAACGGTTCGGCGATCGGCTGTCCGTCGAGGTCGAGATCGCCGCCACTGCGACCGATGCGCTCGTGCCGTACCTGATCCTGCAGCCACTGGTCGAAAATGCCATACGCCATGGACTGGCGCGCCTCGAAACACCGGCGCGTATCCGCGTGTCCGCCGTGGTGGTGAGCGGCGGCACGTCTGCCAATGCAGTCCGCGGTGATATGACCACCGCCGGCCGCGCCACGGACGATGAAGGTACCGGTGACATCGTGCAGGTCACCGTGGTGAACGATGCGCCGCCGCACGACGGCGTCTGGGAACCGGCCCGTGAGCCGGGCCGAGGCGTGCAGCTCACGCAGCAGCGGCTCGATGCCATGTACGGCGACACCCATGGGTTTTCGGTCACGGGCGTCGGCGGCACGGTCACCGCCACCTTCCGGATCCCCCGCCTCGCATGACGGCCCCTCTCCGCGTCCTCATCGTCGACGACGAAGCGCTCGCCCGCGAGAACCTGCGGCTCATGCTTGCGGCACACTCCGCATGCGAGATCTGCGGAGAGTGCGCGACGGCGGCGAAGGCCGCTGCCCTGATTGCCAGTGAGCACCCGGATCTCGTGTTCCTCGATATCGAGATGCCCGGCGTTTCGGGCGTGCACCTCGCGCATTCCCTGAACGGGCCGGAGGCACCACTCGTCATCTTCGTGACCGCGCATGCGAGCCATGCGCTCCGCGCCTTCGACGTGGGCGCCGTGGATTATCTGCTCAAACCGTTCGATGAAGCCCGCCTGGCGCGTGCACTGGAGCGGGCGATGCAGCGCACGGGACGCCGGGAGTACCACCAGCTGTCCCATCGACTGGAAGCGCTCGCCCGGCAGCTCGACGGCACGCCGGCGCCGAATCCCCGGATCACCATCCGGGAGGATGCCCGCATGCACTTCCTCGACGCGAGCGAAGTATCCCGCATCGAAGCGGATGGCAACCGGGTGCGTTTCCACACGGCGAGCGGTTGTTATCACACGCGGCGCGCGCTTGATGCGGTGGAGCGCGAACTGCCCCCCGAGCAGTTCGTGCGCGTACACCGGAGCTGTATCGTGAACGTCGCCCACATCCGCGAACTGCAACCCGCCATGCACGGTGACTACGTGCTGCGGCTGCGCGACGGCACGCGTGTCCGGCTGAGCCGGCGTCGCCGGGAGGCGATCGCGCGATTGCTGCCGTCGTCCGAGCGGCTTCCCTGAACCTCCGCCTCGCCTGCCGAACGGGACACTTCGCGTGATGAACGGGACCGTGCGGAACACCGCGCCCGCGAGGTGATCCAACAGAGGTAGTATAGAGACGTCGAAGGAACGGGCGGTCACCGTTCGCCCCTTCTCCTGCCTGCCCTGATGACGCTGCGTCAACTCTTCGCTCGTGCCCTGCCACCGGGCTCCATACTTCTTCGACAGCACCGGCCTCGATACAACGGTCGCCCGGACCATTGGACCGGTCTCCGACATGGTGGCTCCGGCGATGTCGATGCCATGAGCCGCAACCATGCATGGGCCGGTCTGCTCGCCATCATGCTGTGCATCGCCGTGCCGATACATGCGCAGCATGAACGGGAGATCCGGCAACACGCGTTCCGGAATGCCTGGCAGGTACAGCTCGGCCTGGGTGAACTGCCTTGGAGAGGATCCTTCAAGGCCGACATCGCCATGGGGTATCACATCGACGACCGGTTGTACGTGGGGGCCATGTATCAGATCCCCGATCGGATCCGCCGGGACCATGGTTCGTTCAATGCCCGTGGCATCGGCCTCGAAGGGATGACGGAATCCCGGGAGCGAGTCGGGCAGCGCATGCTGCTGCACGTCCGGTACACGCCGGCTCCACGTACACCATTCGTATCCCTGGGAATGGTGTACAACGACACTGATACCGAGACCACCCGGTTCGACGCCCGGGACCGTATCATCGGCGGTACCCGACACACCGGTGCCATCACCGTGATCCAGCAACGCGCACGCGGCGCGCGGCCAGCCGTTGGCGCAGGGTACCAGCAGGCATGGCGGAACGGCATCTCGATGAGCGCCGAATGGATCGGGGCGATCCTGGGATCCGCTCCTGAACCGCGGATCCACCTTCAGTCCGAAGGCCACCTGGCCATGTCCGAGGTGCAGTCCCTTTCCTCCCGCATTCGCGAGGCGTTCATTGCATCACCATTCAACCGATATCATGTCTTTCATGTCGGTGCCGGCTATTCGTTCCCACACCGCCTGTAAACGCCTGGCAGGCGTGCGCGATCAACCGGCGGACGATATCCCGTCCGTTCCAGCAATGACCGGCATCGAGCCAGCGCCATACCGTCGCGCATGGATCGGTGTGCTCGCCGCCATCTTCTGCGCACCGTGTCTGGCCCTCGCGCAGGCGGCACCGGACGCGGCGATCGTGCTCATCCGCCATGTCACACTCGTTTCTCCTGAGCGTGCACAGCCGCTGCATCGCGCCTCCGTGCTCATCGAAGGGGATCGCATTCGCGCCGTGTCGACGGACGACCTCGCCGCCCCGCGCGGAGCCACGGTGATCGACGGCCGAGGACGCTGGCTCACCCCCGGTCTCATCGACTCGCACGTCCACCTCGGCAAGGTGCCCGGCGCCACGCCGGCGCTCGTCGCATCCGATCCAGGCGCCCGCGCCGCGTTCTTCGCGCAGCAGCCCCGGAGCTACTTGTACCACGGCTTCACCACCGTCGTGGAAATGAGTGCCGGCCCGCCTCGCGGCTCCGCCGGACTGCGCGCCTTCATGGACGCCCCGCTCCATCCCGACGTCATGCGCTGTGGCGTCGTCGAGATCGCCAACGGGTTCATCATGGCCGACGACGATCCGGCGGAGCGTCGCGAAGCCTTTCCGGATTTCATCTACGATGCCCATCAGCGACAGCTCGTCGCGTGGTCGTTCGACACGGCGCGACACACCGTGGCGGCCGTCGTGCGGAAAATGCGCGGCGCGGGATATCACTGTCTCAAGATGTATTATGAAAACGGATTCAGCGGCAGTGAAGCCATCACGTACGATGTGCCGTCGATCGAGATCATGCGGGAGATCTCCGATGCAGCCAGGCGTGAACGACTCCCGCTGTTCCTGCACGCGAATTCATGGGAAGCGCAGCGTTTCGGCCTCGAGGGTGGTGTCGGCCATTTCGCGCACGGCCTCTGGCACTGGGGCGAACATCGGCACAGCGCCGGGCTCCCCGCGCCAATCCGGGAAACGCTGACGCAGATCGTGGAACGCCGCGTCGGGTACCAGCCGACCTTCCGCGTGGTGGGTGGCCAGATTTCCGCGCTCGACGCAACCTTCCTCGACGATCCGCGCCTGAGGGCCGTTCTGCCAGCGGGACTCCTGACATGGTACGCCAGCGAGCCGGGGCAGTTCTATCGCGAGGCGATCCGGGAGTATCTGCCCTGGCATCTCCGGCGCATCGACATGTCCGTACTCCGCACATTGCTCGCCGGATATGTCGAACGGCTCGGTCGCGTGGTCGCCTTCCTTGCGGAACAGGGCGCCGAACTGCTCTTCGGCACCGATACCGTTTCCGGCGCGTCCTACGGCAACCCACCCGGTCTGAACGGGTACCTCGAGTTGCAGGCGTGGGCCGCGGCCGGTGTGCCGCTCCCCGTGATCCTGCGCGCGGCGACGCTCGGAAATGCGCGCGCGCTCGGCGTGCAGGACTCGCTTGGCACCGTGGCATCGGGCCGGATCGCGAATCTGCTGCTGCTCGACGCGGATCCGCTGCAGAGCGTGGAAGCCTGGGAGCGCATTCACACGGTCGTTCTGCGGGGCCGTCCCATTCCGCGCGACCACCTCAGAGCCGACCGATAGCAGATGCGACACCCCGACTGACCATGCACATTCTGTCGTACTACTTCTCCGATGACGGCCCGGGCGCCGCACTCGCCGTTGTCACCGATGGCAGGGCACCTGTCATCGAGTGCATCGGTTCCGCCGATATCGCACGGCATATGGCGATCACGACGGATACGGTATTCGAACTCGCCAGTGCCTCCAAGGTGTTCACGGCGACCGCCGCCATGCTGCTCGCTGAACGCGGCCGTCTGGACTTGCGTGCGCCAGCAGGGGAGTACCTGACGGAATGCGAAAATCCGCGAGCAGGGCGTCCGATCACCGTCAACGATCTGCTGCGGCATACTTCCGGCCTCGCGGACTACCTCAAGCTCGGGATCCACACACCGCCCTCGCTCATGACGCGGACCCATATCATGGCGGAGCTGCCTCGATGGTCGCGGGCGGCGCTGCCCGGCCGCGAACATCGCTATTCGAACACCAACTACGTGGTGCTCGCGCGAGTGATCGAGGCCGTTGCGGGGATCGACTTCGCGCGGTTCGTCGAATCGCATCTGGCGATTCCGTTCGGGTTGCACTCCACGCGTGTGGATCCCACGGGCAGGGCAACCCGTCTCGGACGGGCGCAGGGGTATCGAGACACCGGTTGCGGCCTCCCCCACGTGGAGACGAGCGAGGGGCTGGCGATCGATACCGACGGGGACGGTGGGATGGTCAGCTCCCTGAACGATCTCGTGCGCTGGCAGTCGTTGTTCTGGAGCGGGGCGATCGTGGGCGAACGGTCGCTGCGCCTGATGCAGACCCTTGGGGAGCTGGATTCCGGCGAACGCTTCGCCTATGGCCTGGGCCTGCAGATCGAGCACCGGAGCAACGGCCGGCAGTGGTGCGGCCATGGCGGAAGCTGGACGAATGCCACGACCCTGATCGGCCGCTACGTGGGCGAACGCACCAACGTCATCGTGCTTTCGAACGAATTCATGGCGCCCGTGGAGCGGATTTCGCAGCGGGCGCTTGCGGCTGCCGGGGTGAAGGCCGGCACCGACACCCCCGATCCGAAGGGACACTCCGACATGTACAACAAATGATTCGTCGATTCATCATGTCGGTTCCCGGCCTTGCCGATCCCTCGTCGCCCATCAGGCATGCCGTCGTCGCTGGCTCGCACTGCCATGTCAGTGGTCAGCTCGCCGTCGCTGCCGATGGCGCCTTTGTGGCCGGCACCGCCGCGGCAGAGGCGGAACTCGCGTTCCGGAACGTCTTCGCCGTGCTCGACGCCGCCGGTTTCCTACCGTCGGATCTCGTGTATGTGGACATTGCCTTTAGTTATTCATGCTTGTCCTCGAGGACTTCCCAGCGCCCTCTTTTGGTCGGGCCGATGTGACGGATGCGGCCCGCTTCTCTGAGCTTGTCCAAGTGGTATTTGACGCCATCGGGCGTGATACCGATGCGATCCGCCAGCGCTTTGCGCGTGAGCTCAGGATTCTCACGCAGCAGGGAAAGAACCCGTTCTTGGGTAGTTTCTTGGGTAGTTTCTTGGGTAGTGTGCTGAGTGGTCTCCCTTGCCGTCCCTATCAGGTCAACGCCGGCCGCGATGCTCTTCAGGTATCCCGCCGAAAACGGGAACTCGAACCACAACTCTCCCGGCTCTACCCGAATCTGCGGCTCTGGCGTCCCGGCCTCACGGCAGGCATCGAAGACGCGCTGAATCCCGCGTCCCCAGGCCTCGATGTCACCGGACCGGAAGAAGGCATTCGCGATATCAGGGTTGTAAGGTTGTGACGAGTGCGGACCCAACAGCTTCGCTTCAGACCAATGCTCGGGGAGCACGCCTGGATTCCAGATCGACAGGTGGTTGGCATACACACGGATCTGGATTGGCGCGGGAACGGTGTAGTCCCGGTGAACCACCGCGTTCAGTAGCGCCTCGCGCAGTGCGCGCTCCGGCATCGGATAGCTCTCGATGCGATGGATCCCTTCGTAGTTGATCCCGGCTTTCAGGTACTTGGTGAGGAGCAGGTCCATCGTTCGGGCCACCTGCGTGAACAGATCACCCTGGATTTCATCATGATACCGCAGATCCGACGCGCTGGCGAAGTAGCCGATTTTGATTGACGCGCCGGTGAAGGACCGCTCCGGATCCTGGTGAAAGAGCAACACGGCCGCGCGCTTGAGGTAGCCGCCATCCGTCAGCCGCAGCTTTTCAATCAGCCCCGGATCGTCCTCGGCCAGCGCGTCCGCCCCCAGTCGTTTGCTTCGTGCTGCCCGGTCACGGAACCGGGCCAAGCTGATCGAGTCGAGGGCGTCGACCGCCACACCGGGCACGGGTACGGCATCCCAGCGCCTGCCGGTCTTCCCGAGCAGGAAGCGGTCGAGCGCTGCCTACCGCTGCGATAGTGGTATTCCCCCCGGTAGCTGATCGGTACTGGGTACGGCTCGACGGCAATGCGAAGGTACGGTTTGCCCTGCTCCTCCAGCAGGTCGATATCCGCGACGATGCCGAGCAGGTCGCGCAGCTTGTTGGGAAGTTCTTCCATCAACCGCGCCGCGTCGGCCAGACCGACCACCTTGCCAGAATCGTCGCGGCCGATCTCCAGCACGCCGCCCTGCGCATTGGCGAAGCCGCAGAGCCACTTCAGGTAGTCGTCACGCCAGGACGCTTTCCATTCGACAATCTGGTTTTCGTTCATGGACAGACCTCCGCCAACACTGTGGTCCATACCAACAGCCCTCCAGCTGGATGACGGCGATAGATGGCGGAGATCTTCATAGTCGTGATTCTACCGCAATATTGACCGGGACTCCAGCTCGGTGTCCGGCAGCCGTCCGGGAGAGATATATCTGCTCGATACCGTGTTTCGACCGCCATTCGCACCGTCGGCGATCCCGATGGCCCCGCGGTCCCTGTTGCACCAGCACGGCCGGCCGAGTCATGGTCGGTCGAACCGCTTGGCGGAAGCCGCGGAACCCGACTGCTGCTGCCGCTGGAACGAACTTCGGAGATTCGATGATCATTGCCCTGCTCGCCTCGCTTGCGCTCGCGCCGGTCCCCGACAGCGGGGAAACACTTCTCCGCCGGATGCATGCCGAACACCATGACACGTGGTTCCGCACACTCGCCTTCGTGCAACATACCACGTACCCGGGGACGGATCGGCCGCCGGAGACCTGGTATGAGACGATGAGCCGTCCCGGGCGCCTGCGCATCGACATCGAACGCAATGGCGCGATGGTCGGACGCATGGTGTTCCGTGCCGATTCGGTCTACCAGGCCATGGGTACGGCAGCGCCGGCCGTGCGTCCCCAGATCCACTACCTGCTGCTGCTCGCGCATGATATCCACGTTGGATCCCCCGACGCCGTCATCGCGAAACTGCGCGGGCTCGGTTTCGATCTCTCGCGCACGGGCGCCGCGACCTGGGAGGGACGGTCGGTGATCGTGATCGGCGCGGCAACGGGCGACACTGCCACGCGCCAGTTCTGGGTGGACCCGGAACGGCTGGTCGTGGTTCGCGTGCTCCAGCCTGGACCGCAGGGGACGGTCGGCGACGTGCGCATCGGCGGGTTCACGCGCGAAGGCGCGGCGCTGCTCGAACGCACGATCACCTTTTTCACCAACGGTCGGCCGACGATGCACGAAGAGTACACGTGGATACGGACGGGATTGCCCGTCTCCGACGCCCTGTTCGACCCGGCGCAGGCCGCGCTGCCGCCATGGATCGAGGAGTACAAACGGGAACGGCGCTCGCCGTGAACGGAGAGATTGCGGTGATGAACGGGTCTGCCGCCAGACACGACTGACGAAACACCGCAAAACAGGGCAACCCCGTCGGAACGGTCGCGGTCGAAGAGATATCCCGATCCATGAGACCTTATCATGCGCCCACCGTTTCTGCGCCGGCTCCTGCGCACGTTCGTCACCGGCGTTCCGCTGCTCGGCATGCCGTTCCTCGGCGTGCCGAGCAGCGTATCCGCGCAGCAGGACGCGCCGACACGACCGGCGGCCCCGGCTTTCCGGGCCGACGCCGATGTGATGCGAGCGCCGCTCGAGCCGGCACTCCGTCTGATCGTCCTCACGCGCCGCGTCTCCCATGTGCTCGACGGGTTGCCCGCGGCAGCAGCCGGCGCCCGCCCCGGTGACCTCGTGCTCGCACTCGATGGACGACCGATCACGGCCGTGACCGATTCGACGTGGCGCGCGGCGCTCGGCGGTACGGCGCCCGTCCACGTGCGCGTACGGCGTGATGACGCTGAACTCGACCTGCGCTGGACGCCGAAGGCAGTCGGTTTCTGATGCAGTTCCTCACATTCTGGAGGCAATCGTGCTGATTCCGTGTCGTGAGCTCACGCTGCTGGTGTTCGCCCTGCACCATCCCGGGCATGCACCGGTGACCGAGTCGTCGTTTGTTCCGAGGCCGCCTGCCATGATCAGCAGGACCATGACTGGCTCCCGGTCGCCGACGATCGATCCAGGGGCGGCCGAACCGTTGACCGTCGTCCCGATCCGACTGGTCCGATCGTACGTGATCGTGTCACTCGTGATCAACGACGGCACAGCGCGCAATTTTCTCTTCGATTCCGGCGCGGCCAGTTCGCTCCTGGATGCCCCGGTCGCGGCGGAGCTCGGCGTGCGCACCACGGGCAGCGCCACCAACAGCGGCGCAGGCGGACAGACACAGGTCGTCCTCTCCGCCGGCAACCGGATCGCCATTGGCGATGTGCGCATCGACAATGCCACGTTCGCCGTGATGCCCATCGGGCCGATCTCCACGGCGCTCGGACTGCCGATTGCCGGCATCATCGGACACGAGATTCTCTCCCGCTATGTCACGACGCACAATCTCGACGCATTGACGATGACACTGCATGTGCCGGGCACTTTCGTTCCCGCAGCGGAGAGCACGGCCGTTCCCATCACCCTCATGCCGAACGGCCTCATCATCACTGACGTGACGGTCACGACGCGGGATGGCCACACCCGAAAGCTGCCGTCCGTCATCGACTCGGGCTCCGGGCGGTACTTTGGTGTCTACGCGAACGGCATTGCCGCACACAACCTGATCGACTCCACCCGGACGTATCCCGTGGTCACGGAACGCGGTGTGGACAACCGCCCGATGCGCAATTATCTGGATACGCTGCCCGTGATCCGCATGGGAAGCTTTGAACACACGCAGGTGCCAACGGTGCTCGCCGTGGATGCACCGAACCCTGTGAGCCAGCCCGGCCTGGAGGTGCACGGACTGATCGGCCAGGGGATGCTGCTCCGGTACAACGTGACCTACGACTACGGCAACCGCCGGATGCTGCTCACACCCAGAACCGGCGGTCAGTAGTTGAGCTGGGTGACGATCGGTGGGGCTCCCGCGCGAAGGTGCACGATCCAGATCCTGCCGTATTCGCTTTCGGGCATATCGGCGGCGACCGCCGATCCTGCCAGCATGTTCACCATCGGTGGAATGGTGTTCGAATGTCCGGCGATCACCACCGTCCTGCCGGTCGACTCCCGAACGATCCGGTCCAGCGCGCCTTTGAGGTCGGATGGATTGTACGTCATGGGCGTGAGCGACCGCGCCTTCGCCAGTGGCTCCAGCGTCTGGCGCGTGCGCTGATAGTCGGTGGTCCAGAGCGCCTGTACCGGGAGGTCGGCGAGCATCCGGGCCAGGCTGGCTGCCCGCTCGCGCCCCGCATCGGACAGGGACGGATTTCGGGGGTCGTCCGTGCCGCGCTCGGCGTGACGGACGAGCACGATCGTGGTGACCTCCTGCGCCTGGAGCGGCGTGGCGGACACCAGCAGAAGCAGGACGGCGAAGCAGCGGATGGCGAGACGCATCGAGATGGTCCGGGTGGGAAAGGTGTATCGTGGTAAAGATGCGGCAGACGAGAGTGGAGCGTATGCGGTCGGAAACTGCGTCGTCAGGATCGCCCGCCGCCTCCCTGCACGATCCGGAATCGCACCACGGCTTCGCTCCCATCTTCCAGCTCCTGCACGCCGTAAAGATGGCCATCCCGGATCCGGAGCACACCGGAGGGGCTCTGGTCGTTCGCCGGGGAGCGCATGCGCAGCGCCCCGTGCACGGGGATCCGCCGGAGGAAGGTGCCATCGGTCTCGAACAGATCGAAGGCCTCGACCAGTCCGTCGCGTGCACCGCTCACGGCAACCCAGAGGCGCGACTGGTCATCGACCACGAACTGCGTGAAGTACGGCTTGGTCTGGTAGTCGGATTGGGCCGCTCGCCCTCCACTGCTCCGGCAGCGTGCTCCCGCCATTGGGGTGGAACGGAGCGCGGCATCGTGATTCGCGCACGCTGTCACAAGATCCTGCCGCTCGATCGCCGGTGGCGAAATATCGCGGCGGGCCACGACCATTGTATCACCTGCGAAGCTCAGCTTGAAGATCTCGTAGGTCCGGCTGCGGGCGTACCACACGGCCTCCGCCGGATCGAGCGCCCACACGGGCTCTTCGCGGTACGCCCAGTGCTCCGCTGGAGTGGCCTTCCAGTTCAACGGGAATGTGACGTCGGGAAGCAGTGAGTCACTGAGCAGATGGAGGTGCCCCATGAGGGGCATGCTTCCGCCAACCATGCCGCCCATTCGCCGTTCGCAATCCATGAGGGCTCCGGTCACGGTGAACCGCGCGGTGCCCGACGAGGAATGCGCTCCCGTGGAGCAGGGAAGCCCTCGGGTGCGTCGCTCGCGTCGACCGACCCACGTGCCCGACGAATCGAAGATCTCGAACTCGCCGGGGTTGGCGTCGTATACCCAGAGCTGCCCTTCGGGTGAGAACCAGAGCGCGAGCGGCGTGCCGAGCTCCCCGGGGCCGAATCCCACGCGACTCAGCGTGCGCAGATGACTGCCATCGGCCGCGAACACGCGGATCACGTGCTCCTGCGGGAGCAGCACGTGCATGCGTCCCTGGGTGTCCACGGCGATATCGGCCACGGTGGAGAAGGTGGTCGGCGCCGCTCCGGCGGATTCCCCGATGCGCAGGTCGAGCACCAGGGAATCGGGCAGGGCGGGCGCGGGCTCGCCCACCTCCGCGACCGGCCGGTCGGCCGCCGGATCCGCGCACGATACCAGCATGACCAGCATAGCCAGGATGCATGCCTCCCTCATCGCGTCGCCCCGGCCCCTTCTTCCCAGGTCGCGTTGACTACCGTCCACTGCCCGTTGAGCCGCAGCGCCTGCATGTAGTAGCTGAGCGGGCCGTGGTCGACCCGCGCGAACGCAGCGCGCCGGGTCGCATTGTAGACCGTAACCCGTGGAGCGACGCTCGCCACCGCATCGCGGCGCGCCCCGTGCGTGCGCCGGTAGAGCTGTTCCCGGGTGACCGGGCGCACGACCTCCGTGTCGCGCTCCCGGGCGAACTCGCGCAGGCGGAGATTGGGATGCATCACTGAATCGAGCGTCGCTCGATCTCCAGTCTGCACCGCAGTCGCAAAGCGCGTGAACAGCCCCTGCACCGCGGTCCGTTCACCGGCATCGCGATCGGGGGATTCGTACTCCGGCAGGTCGCTCCATACGATATCGAGGATCTGCCAGCGACCATCACTCTTTACCAGCGTCATGGCATCGTACCACCCAGCGGCGAGGAGCTCGACCACCGCGATCCGCGGCGTGACGAGGTGCACGGGCACGGTGCTCGGCGTGTTCGCGTCGAACCGATTCTGTGAATCGTAGTATCGCCCCGCGAGGCGCAGTCGATCGCCTTCCAGCCACTCGAGATATTCGACCGGCTGTCCCCAGAACGGAGTGCCGGCACCCTTCTTGGACAGTTCGGTGTGTGTCGTCGCGAGTACCGAATCACCAGAGTTCACGTAGAACCCGCGGGCGTAGCGCTTCACGACCTCCACGACCGCCACACTGTCCGGGTTGACGAGTGGCGCGGAGATCGGAACAACGCCGAGCAGCATCGACAGCAGCATATGCATGAAAAATTCCTAGAGAAGGTAGCGGAACAGATGTGGGAGGTCGTCTTCATCGAGTGTGCTCACGTACACGTGCCGGCCACTGGCTCCGACCACGTGCGACCGCGCCGGAAAGGCAATGCGATCCACCCGCTCCCCGCGCGCATCGAACACGTCGTAGATCTCGTCGCGGCTTCCGGCCGGCCGCGTACGCCGGACCCAGAGCCTGCCATCCGACGCCATGAGCACGCCATATCGCTCGAACGGCGGCTTGACGTCGGCATACTTCCGTTCGGGCATCGAGCTGGGGGTGATCGTATCCCGTTGCCCGCGGAGCTGTATGCCGCCGGTGGGGAACATCTGCCGCCGGTTGGCCGCATCGGCCTCTTCGATCGCGGCGCGATCGGCGCTGGTCACGCGTACTTCACTGACCGCGATCACGGAGCCGGCGACCCGTCGGGCGCCCGCCGCGTCGTACCACTCCACGCGGTACGGCGAAGCCCGCACCACGGCCACGCGGCCATCGGACGTCACGGCCCATCCGTCGGCTGGCGAGAACGCGGTTTCGACACTGAGCATGGTGCCTCCCGCACTCGATCGCGTGACTTCGGGGAGGCGGAGACGCGCGATGGTATCGGGCTCGGGGCGCGCCGCGTCGTACCGGAGGATGGGCGCGGAATCGATGCTCCCCGGCGGCGCGCTCATTCGCTGCCGGAGCGCCGCCATGTTGAGCATCAGATCCGCGGTGTACAGACGCCCCCGCGCGTCGAGGCGCTGCTGATCACGATCATCCGCCGTATACGAGCGTACGCCGGGGAAGGACCACGATCGGGTACCGACGGGTCGCCCCGCGGGGTCGAGCACGAGGAAACGTGTCTGGCCGCGATCGAGTACGAAGGTCGAGTCGGCGGCCGCCGGATACGATCCGCCCGGTGCGAGATACTCGTTCGGCCCTTCTCCGCGGCGGCCGATCGGCGTGTTCCGGCGCGTGGCCGGATCGTGCAGGAGGAGCGCGGGCGTCTTCGCGTCGCTGATCACGACCCGGCCGTCACGCAGCTCATGCACGCCGCTGACCGTGACGAAGTCTCCCGGAATGGCGACCGGCTCGGCGAGCCGGCGTGGCGGCGGTTCGGTCCCGGGCTGCGGCAGGGGCACGCCCTGCAGGGGCACGCCCGCCAAGGACGCCTCCAACACCAATATCATCAATGGTCGCATCGTCGTTCTTCCGTCAGCGGCGCGCGATGGAATACTTCTCGAGCGTGGGCACATCGTCTTCATCGAGCCGGGCGACATAGACTGTGTTGTTCGCGCCGAACCCCACGATCGACGTGCGCGCCGGAAACCGCAGCCGGTCGACGCGTTCCCCACGCGCGTCGATCACGTCGTACACGGCGCTGGAATCGCCCCGTGCCAGGGTCCGTCGCACCCAGACCTGGCCATCGGGGCCGGAGATGACACCGTTGCGCTGGAACGGTGGTTTCACATCGGCGAACTTCTGGCCGCTCATATCCGGCATCGTCATCTGCACCGGCGTTCCCGAGCCCATCGATAACCGGGGAAGCTCGGCTCGTCGCAGCGCGGTCTCCTGTGCCTTGACGGCGGCTTCCCGATCGGCATTGGTCACCCGGTGCACCTCGTACGGAATGACCGGTCCCTCCGTGGTGCGACGGCCGGCGGCGTCGAACCATTCCACGCGATAGGGAGCGGCCCGCACGACGGCGACGCGACCATCCGGCTGGAGCGCCCAGTCGTCGGCCGGCGAGAACATGGTCGGCATCCGGATCGTCACCTGTCCGGACCTGGATGTGCTCATCTCCGGCTGCAGGAGCCGAGCGAGGGAATCACTGCGATCCCGTGCGAGATCCTGCCGCACGAGAGGGGCCGAGTCGACGGACACGCCGGATGGCGACCGCGCGCCGCCCATCGTCATGCCGGCCATTCCGATGCTGTACAGCCGTCCCTCGGTGTCGATACGCTGACGGTCGGTCGTTCCTCCGGTACTGATCGTGCGGACACCAGCGGTGGCGAATGACCGGGTGTCCACGATCCTGCCCGAGGGATCGATCAGGAGATACCGCGGCTGCCCGCGGTCGAGCAGCCAGGTGGAGTCGCCGGTGGCAGGATAGAGTCCGCCCGGCTGCAGGTACTCGCCGGGCCCTTCGCCGTTGGTGCCGATCTTTCGAGTCGCGCCCGTGCGCGGATCGATGAGCTTGACCGTGCGATCGATGCGATCGCTCACGAGCAGCCGGCCATCACGGAGCTCACGCACACTGCTGATGGCGGAGAATTCGCCGTTGACCGTGGCCACCGGCGTGGTGATCGGGCGAGGAGCGGGATCCTGAGGGAGCAGAACGAGAGAAGCGAGGCAGAGACAGACGGCAGGCAGCATGAGTCGAGGTCCGCAGGAAAGAGTGGGTGGGAGCGATCAGCGGGATGCGAAGGAGTACTTCTCGAGGGTGGGCATATCGTCCTCGTCGAGCCGGGCGACGTAGACCGTGTTGTTCGCGCCGAAGCCCACGATCGACGTGCGCGGTGGAAATCGCAGTCGGTCGATGCGTTCACCGCGTGCGTCGAATACGTCGAATACGGCACTCGAATCACCGCGCGCCAGGGTCCGCCGCACCCAGACCTGGCCATTCGGACCGGTGATGACGGCGGCACCGCCGGCGAACGGCGGTTTCACGTCGGCGAACTGCATCGTGGAGATGTCCGGTCGTACCACCCGGATCTGTTCCGGCGAAACACCGCCCGCGCCGGCACCGGGTGCCATCCTGGGATCCTGCCGGCTCGCCCGTTCCATGTTCCTTGCCAGGTCCTCGCGGTCGGCGCTGGTCACCCGATGCACCTCGTGCGGGATGATCGGTCCCTGCACGACGCGACGTCCCCCGGCATCGAACCACTCCACGCGGTACGGCGCGGCGCGCACGACGGCGACGCGGCCGTCTGGCTGGACGGCCCAGCCGTCCACCGGCGCATGCAGGGTGGAGACCGGTGTGCCGGACGCCGAGATCGCCAGTTCGCCCTGTTGGAGGCGCGTGAGCGTGTCGCTCTGCTCCCGCGCGAGATTCTGCCGGACCAGCGAAGACCAGCGAACCGATGTCCCCGATGGAGTCGATGCCGTGCCGCCGACCGAGATGGCGGTCATCGCCGTGTTGTACACGCGCCCCGCGGCGTCGAGACGCTGGAGATCCATTGGCGCCGATGTGAGGATGCGGACGCCCGCCGGCACGAACGAGCGCGTGTCCACGATCCTGCCGGTGGGATCGATCAGCAGATACCGCTGCTGTCCGCGGTCGAGCAGATACGTGGAGTCGCCGTTCGCCGCATACAGCCCGCCGGGGTGCGTGTATTCGCCAGGCCCCGCACCGTTGGTACCGACCGGCCTGCTTGCGCCCGTGCGGGGATCGATCAGCCGGACGACACGATCGATCTGGTCGCTCACGAGCAGTCGGCCGTTGCGCAGCTCGCGCACGCTGGCGATCGACGAGAAGTCTCCGTTGATCACGGCGGCCGGCGTGGTGATCACACGAGGCGGAGGTTCCGTCGTCTGTTGCGGCAGGAGCGCGAGCAGGGTGGCGGCCAGGAAACGCGTGGATCGCATGGATCGGACTCGGGACGAAAGGTGGAAGGTGGGCGGATGTGCCCGTATGTCCCCTTGGCGACGACGCAGGTTTCCATGTCGATGCGAACGGGGTCACATCGAGCATGAACGGAGCGGATTCTTTCGTGAACGGCAGCCGGCGGATCCGGCGGGACAACCCGGCATCCGGCAGCCGTGTCGAACGGAAGACTTCGCATGCCAGCATCGCACTTTGGCACGCCGTGAAGCCGGCGAACGCCGCGTCCCGACCGTGACCTCATGCCCTCTCCGCTGCTTCGCGCCATCGTGCTCGTTTTCTGCGTATCCACAGGGATCCGCGCGCAGATATCGCACCCCACACTCGTTCCCATGGGCACGCTTCCCGGGCGCAGCGCCGTGCTGTTCGCCGAGATTCAGGATGTTGCGCCGACCCCGGATGGCGGGACGGCCGCGCTCGATATCCGGAACACGACGCTGTATCGCTTCGCATCCAACGGCACGTTGCGCGATTCCCTGGGACGCCGGGGGCAGGGCCCGGGCGAGACCCTGGCCCCCGCAGCGCTCCTCATAGCACCGGACGGTTCAATCGGGATCTATGACATGCGGCAGTTCCGCATGCTGTGGTGGGATGCCACCGGGCGTCACGTCGGTGCGACGCGAGTGCCGGCCGGCTGGCTTGCCCTGGATGCGCAACGATCCGGTGCCGGGCCGTCGTGGCTCAAGGCGCATCTGATGCGCAGCAATCAGGTGGCATTCACCCGCGTCGCGCCCGACATGGCGATGGCCGATTCGGCGGCGGACGTCACGCTCGCCGTGGCACCGGCCGGTGCGCCACCAGCCGGTCCGTCCTGTATCTACTGCGCGTGGACGCCATGGCCCGCCGGCGGTGTGATCGTCGCGGCCGCGGATACCACGTACGCGCTGTCGCGTATCGAAGGGAGGGGGATCGTGCGGCAGGTGTGGCGCCGGCAGGTACCGCCCCGCCGACGGTCGGCAGCGGAGGTCTCCCAGCTGACACGGGCACTGCAGCGTGGCCCCGGCGGTGGCGGTGGCGTCGAAGGCAGACCCACCCAGGCTCCGCAGGCTTCACCTTTTCATCCGCGCGTGCTTGCACTCGGCGTCGACGACCGCACGCGACTCTGGGCGCTCGTCAACAACGATGGTGAGACACAGGCCGTCCTCGATGTCTTCGCGGCGGATGGCGCATACCTCACCACCTTCCGTCCGGCCGCGGGGGCGAAACGTATGCGCGTGGCCGGCAACCAGCTCATCGCGTGGGGCACGAACGCGGATGATGAGCCGACGGTCTGGGTCTATCGCATCGACGGATAGTGGGCCGCATCCGGCAATGGCCGGAATTCCGGAACGTCGAGCGACCCGTCCGTCCCGCGTCCGCTCTGCTCGTCATGCGATGTGCTCACTTCACACTGTGTGCATCGCCGGATAGCCGCCGTCACGACCACCTTCCCGAAATACACGATCCTCATTCCGCATGGCGTGCCTATCGGACGATAGTCTCCGTCGCCATCTTCTCGAACCTGGGCAACCCTCAATGCTTCTTTGTCACGGCGCACTCCTCGCGCTCGCGCTGATTCACCCTGCCGCTGATCGGATCACTCCGGACGATTCGACGCTGCATTTCGCATTCGGAACCACGATCGGTGCGATGAGGCCGCATGCACGCCCCGACCCGACGGCGACCGCCGTCATCGACACCGCCATCCGCCGGATGGGAGGAGCTACGGCGCTCTCCGCCATTACGCAGGTCCACCGCGAGATGCTCACGCAGTGGCAGAGCATCGATTTCACGGACCACCCGTACGCGGACAGGCCGTCATACGAAACGCACGCGGATCTCCGGAACTACGGAGAACGCACCTGGCGGAACACGCGGCGCTTTCCGACCGGCGGGCGCTGGCAGGAGATCGTGGACATCGTGAACGACACCGTGGCGATCCGCGGTGCCGGCGGGAACTGGGCACCACTCAACATCGCCTATGTCGATGAACGGCGGGAGCTGTTCGCCACCGCGCCGGAACGACTGCTGCTCCTGGCGCAGTCGGCCCTGGATCTGCGATCAGGCACAGATACGAGCATCGCGGGCACCGAGCATGCGCGCATCGAGGCCACGCTCGAAGGGTTCCCTGCCACGATCTTCGTGCGCCGCTCCGACGGGCTTCCGGCCATGGTACGCCATCGCGCGGCCGCTCCCAACGATTTCGGTCTGGTCCCTTGGGGGATGATGGAGGTCGAGACATGGTATTCCCGCTGGCAGCCGGTGCCGGGAGGCGCGATCCTCCCTGCACAGTGGGACGTGCGGCGTGCCGGCCGTCCCTACAAACGCATGACCGTGCTCGCCACTACCATCGATCGCGCGCCGGTCACGGACTCCTTCGCCGTGTCCGAACCGCTCCGCGCGCAGTACTTCGCCACGGCCACGCGCCCCATGCACGACGTGCCGTACGATTCGGCGCGGTTGATCGACGACCGGTTCGCCACCTTCGGAGCACGAGGGGCGCCCGTGGGTGCGGTCAAGCTTGGCGGACGCTGGGTGCTGCTCGAGACGGGGCAGGGGCCACTGAGCGCCGAACGGGCGACGGCGGCCCTCCGCTCGCTCGATGGCGGCAGCACGGTGGCGGGCGCGGTGATCACGACGTTTGCACCGGGCAATGGCGGCGCCGCATGGCTCGCCGCGCAACGGGTCCCGCTCTGGGTGGCGCCGAATGCCCGTCCCCCGGTGGACCAGGTGCTGCGCGGACACGAACACGCGGATGGCCGCCTCGAACCGGTCACGGCCGGCCGATGGGTCCGCACTGGCAGCGATTCGCTCTGGATCGAGCCGATCGATTTCCCCGACGCGCCCGGCTCCATGTTCGTATACGTCCCCGCGTGGCGATGGGCGTACGCGCAGTCGGCGTGGAGTCCGTTTCATACGGAGCGGCTGCGCGCGCGGCTCGCGGCGCGCGGGTGGCCGGTGGATCGGATCGGCTCCACCCGGTCGATCAGCGGGGCTGCTCCATAGGGTGCTCAAGGCGACCATAACCACGCGAGCGCCTCGGCGGGTCCGGCTGCAAACCATTGGGGATACCTGAGTGTCTGAGGTATGCGCCAATCCCCCGAACCCGCTCAGCCATGGCCGATACGCGACTGCACCTCTTCAAGGGCACCTTCGATATCCTCGTGCTCAAGACCCTCAGCTGGGGGCCGGCACACGGGTACGCGATTTCGCGCTGGATCCGGCAGGCAGCCGGCGGCGACCTCCGGATCGAGGAGGGCGCGTTGTATCCGGCGCTGCGCCGGCTCGAAGAGCGCGGACTGATCGCCTCGGAGTGGCAACGACTCGAGAAGTCCGGGCGGGATGCCCGCGTCTATAGGCTGACCGAGAGTGGGGAGCGGTCGTTGCGGGCCGACGTGGCGGACTGGCAGCGCTACGTGCGCGCCTTCGCGCGGGTGCTCGAGGCCACGCCCGAGGGCGGACTCGCGTGAGCCGGCCTCCCCGTTCCAGGCCGCGCGGCGCGATGGATGACGACGCCGATCTGCCACTCAGCCGAACACCGAGTGCGAGCGACGACGTGCGCCGCGAGATGGAGTTCCATCTGCAGGAACGGGCCGCCGAGCTGCAGGCGCTCGGGGTGCCGGTGGAGCGCGCGGTGGCGGATGCGGCGGCTCTGTTCGGCGACCGGGAAGCGGTCGAGGCCGACTGCCTGCGGATCGAACAGCGACGGCGCAGACACAAGCGCCAGACGTTCCGGTGGCACTCGCTCCGGCAGGACCTCGTGGGCGGCATGCGGCTGCTGCGCAAGTCGCCGCTCTTCACGGCGGCGGCCATCCTCACGCTGGCGATCGGCGTCGGCGCCAATGCGGCGGTCTTCTCGCTGCTCAACACGGTGATCCTGCAGCCGCTCGGGTATCCCGAGGCGGATCGGCTCGTGTCGGTGACGGTACTGACCGAGCGCGGCCCGTCGACGATGCCATGGGCCACGTCGCTGGAGGTACGAGCCGGGTCCGCGGCATTCGCCGCGCTCGCGTCGTACGGATCCTCGCGGGTCACGGTCCTTGGCGCTTCCGAGCCGCTGCGCGCCACGGTCGCGCCGGTATCCGTGGACTTCTTTCGCGTGTTTTCGGCACGCGCCGAGAAGGGCCGCCTGCCCGACGCGGGCGAGCACGCCGAAGGCGCGAATCCGGTCGCGGTGGTGAGCCACGCATTCTGGCGCGATCAGCTGGGCGCTCCCGCGTCCCTGGCGGGGATACGGCTGCGTCTTTCCCGCGTGCACGACGTGATCGGGGTCATGCCTGCCGATTTCGACTTTCCGGCCGCGACGCAGATCTGGACTCCGCTCGAACTGGAGCGGCAGGCGATGTCGCACACCGCGCACAACTGGAATGTGATCGGCCGGCTGAGTCCCGGGTTCACATCGGCGACCGCGCAGCGCGAGGTCAGCCTGTTGATCGAGCGCCTGCGTACGGTGTACGCGCCGGATTTCGAGGCCACGGCCGCCGGTGTCCAGCCGCTCCAGGACGTGCTGACGGCCGATCTGCGCACCCCGCTGTATCTGCTGTTCGCGGCGTCGTTCGTCCTGCTCCTCGCGGCCTGCACGAATCTCGCGAGCGCGCAGTTGGCGCGCGGCGCAGCCCGCATGGGGGAGCTGGCGGTGCGCTCGGCGCTCGGCGCGAGCCGGTTGCGGCTGGTTCGGCAGTTGCTCACGGAAAGCATCGTGCTCGCGTTGTTCGGCGCCGGGGCCGGATTGCTGGTGGCGCGGGCTCTGTTGCTGGGCTTCGCTGTCAGCGCACCGGCCGGCTTGCGGGTGGGAGACGCGTCGCTGGACGGCTGGGTCCTGGGCTTCGCACTCGTCGTCGCGTTCGCCACCGCGCTCGGTTTCGGACTGTTCCCCGCGCTGCGCCTGTCCTCGGCGCAGACCAATCAGGTGCTGCGCGAGGGGGGACGCGGCACGGCGAGCAGACGCAGCATGCGCGTGTGGCACGGACTGGTGGCGTTCGAAGTCGCGCTGGCCGTCATGCTGCTGGCCGGCTCGCAGGCGCTCGTCCGCTCGTTCGCGCAGGTGATGCGTACCGACCCCGGCTTCCAGCCGGAGCATATCGCAACCGCGGCGGTCAATCTTCCCTCGCTCCCGGACGGTGACGCGAGCGCCCGGGTGTCGCAGTTCCATGAATCGGTGCTCGCACGCCTGCGTCTGGTCCGGGACGTGCAGTCGGCCGGCTTCGTGAACCGGCTGCCGCTCGAAGGCGGCGGGCCCGGCGGCTCGCTCGAAATCGAAGGCAGGCTGCACGATCCCCGCGGGCCCTTCAACGCCGTGGCAGACTACCGCGTGGTCGGCGGTGACTATTTCGAAGCGATGGGCATTCCGCTGCTCGACGGACGCACGTTGACGGCGGGTGACGACGCCTCGGCGCCGCGTGTGGTCGTCGTGGACGAGACCTTTGCGCGGGAACAGTGGCCCGGACAGAGCGCACTGGGCCGCCGGCTGCGGCCCTTCGGCATGGACGGCATTGAAGAGCCGTGGTTTACCGTCGTCGGCGTCGTCGGCAGTGTGCGCGCGAGCAGTCTCGTGGCGCCTCCACGGGCGACGTACTACTTCGACCACCGGCAGCGACCGGCGTTCCGCACGGCCTCCGTGTCCTACGCGGTTCGCGCACGTGATGACGCGGTTGCTCTCCGCGGTGTCTTGCAGCGCGAGATCCGCGCCGCGCACGCCGAGGTCGCGGTCGAGTCGAGTACCATGGCGGGCACGCTGTCGGAGGTGGTGGCGACGCGCCGCTTCATGATGCTGCTGCTGAGCGCGTTCGCCCTGATGGCGCTCGGCCTCGCGGTCGTGGGCATCTACTCCGTCGTGGCATTCACTGCCGCGCGGCGCACACGTGAGATCGGCATTCGCCTCGCGCTGGGCGCGTCACCGCCCGATGTGCTGCGGCTGATCGTACACACGGCGATGCACGGCGTTGTGCCCGGGCTGATCGCGGGCGGCCTGCTGGCGGTCGCGGGCACCCGGACGCTGCGTTCGCTGCTCTACGGCGTGTCGCCATCCGATCCGCTCGGCCTGCTGCTGGCGGTCGGCGCCCTGGCCGTACTCGGTGTGATGGCGGCGATCATTCCGGCACGTCGGGCCACACGGGTCGATCCACTCACGGCCATGCGGACCGAATGATGCATGCGGCGTCCGACGATACCCTGCTCGTGCGGCTCGGCCGGGCGCTGGGCGATGCGTACCGCCTGGAGGCGGAGCTGCCGGCCGGCGGCATGGGACGCGTGTTCGTGGCGTGGCAGCCGGCCTTGCAGCGCAAGGTCGTGGTGAAGGTCGCGGACGGTGCGCACGCTGTCGATGTACGGCGATTCCAGCAGGAAATCCTGTTGTCCGCGAGTCTCCAGCATCCGCACATCGTGCCGGTGCACTCGGCGGGCGATGTCGAGGGAGTACCGTATTTCATCATGCCGTTCGTGGATGGTGCGTCGCTGCGTGCCCGGCTGGACGATGCGTCACCCGTCAGGCCCGCCGAAGTGATGCGCACGTTGCGCGATGTGGCCTCGGCGCTTCACTACGCACATCGGCGCGGCGTGGTGCATCGCGATCTCAAGCCGGCCAATGTGATGCTGCAGGCGGGCTCCGTCATGGTGCTGGACTTCGGCGTTGCCAAGGCGATGGCCGGCAGCGCGCCTTCGCCGGATGCGATTACCGGTGTGGGTTATGCAGTGGGGACGCCGGGGTACATGGCGCCCGAGCAGATCGCGGGAGATCCGTCGCTCGATCATCGAGCCGACCTGTACGCCTTCGGCGTGCTCGCGTTCGAGCTGTGCGCCGGCCGGCCGGTGTTCACCGGGTCTCGCTCGGAGGTCATGCGTCAGCATCTGGCTCTCGATCCGCCGGACCTCGCGACACTGCGTCCCGACCTGCCGGCGGAACTCATCGCCGTGGTGCGTGCCTGTCTGCAGAAGCGTCCGGCCGACCGTCCGGCCGACGCCGGGGTGGTGCTCGATCTGCTCGACGGCGTGCATCCGCCGGCGCTGGTCGCGCAGGCTGGCGCTTCGCGCATGCGCGCCGCGCGATCCGTTGCCGCGGTGCGCCAGCTGCTTTCGCCCACGGTGCTTGTCCCCATGTGCTACGCGGTCGTGGCCGTGGTGCTGGTGGGCTGGCTGCTGTACCTCGCGGAGCAGGGTCGCATTCGCGAAGGTCTCGTGGTGGCAACGGTCGTCGGTTCGCTGCTCGGTTTTCCGGTCGCCATCGCGAGCGGTGTGCTGATTCGTCTGGTCGAGCGGGAACGCATGGGCGCGTGACGTCATATTGGTCGAGGCCGTGCCGTTGACATGCGTTCGAAGCAGTCAGGGTGTTGTTCCGGAATCGAACGTGATGACCGTGTTCGGCCCCGGCATCTCCAGGGTGCGCCGCCCGTTCCCGGTCCCACGCGCCTCGTTCCAGCGCGACCCTGCCAGGGCCGCGCCGATCGAATCGTAGGCGCCGAGCACCTCGAACCCGCGAAAGACGAACGGCACCCCTTCGGCGGCGAGCGTGGCATCGGCGTCGCTCACGTGAAAATGCAGGTGCGGCCCGGACGAGCTGCTCCCGGAGTTGCCGAGCCGTCCGATCACGTCGCCGCGCGTCACCCGGTCGCCGGCTCGTACGGTGAGACTGCCGGGCGCGAGATGCTCATAGAACACGAAACGCCCGCCGCCGATGTCCAGGGAGACGTAGTTGCCGCTCGCAGCCTCCGGGGTGAAGCGCCGGGACGCCGCGACCGCGACCGTGGAATCCTCGGGCATGTCGTCCCGGGCCGCGGTCACGATGCCGTCGGCCACGGCGAGTACGTCGGCACTGTAGCCGTGCCAGTTCCGGACGGGCGCGGCATCTCCGCGGGCGAGCGTTCCGTCCTGGCCCAGCTTGATCCAGTCGATCGCGAAGCGCCCGGGAATGCGCGCGTGGCCATCGATCGTGTAGATCGATGTGCGGTGCCCACCGCGCATCGCGGGGTCGTAGATCGCCACCCACGGCCCGCCTCGGAGCGGCGCGTCCAGCACCACCGGAGGCACGTCGCCCACCGGAACCACGCCGCTCTCCACCTCTACCGGCCGCGGTTCGGCCGGCGGCTGGAGTTCACTCAGGCCGATCCGGTGCCGGAGCGCCGTTGGCGTGGCAATCGAATCCTCGAGCGCCAGCCACAGGTAGACCACGGCATGCATGCCCCCGCCGATCACCTGCCGGTCCGCTCGCTCCGGCCGCATGCCGGGGCGCATGATCCGGTCCACGAGCGCCTGCCCCGATAGATCGGCGATGCGTGCAGTGCGCTCGCCGTTCCATATCTCGAGGCGGGTGAGTACCACCTCGACGGGGCGAAAGTTCGTGACGTGCAGCTCGTACACGAGACGCCGGCCGCCGGCCGCGGCAACGATGCTCGGCGGGACCGGAACCCGGAGGTCGATGGACTGTGCGATCACCGGTCGCGACTCTGCAGTCACCGGCTGCGACTGCGCTCCTCCTGCGGTGGCAGTGAGGAAAAGGACGGGCAGCAGCGCATGACAACAAATGGAACGGCTCGGTCGCATCGGGCGGTGCGGGGCAGGGTGGGGTGGGATTCCGGCACCGAATCTACCCGCATGGGCCTGCCCGGTTCGCGCGGACTTTCGCGCAGGGACACACGGGAGCGTTTCGGCGTCGCTGATGCGGGCGCCCGTCCGCGCTGTCCCGCTACGCGAAAACGCCCGGTCCGTCCGAGGAATCCTCGTCGTCTCCGTCTCCGGCCGGTTCGTCCTCCGATGGCACCGGCGGCCACGCCGGATGAGTGCGCCCGGGCTCGAGACGCATCGGGTCGCGCACCAGCGTTTCGAGGAACGCGGCCACTCGGCCACGCTCGCCCGGCGGATAGGCGCGGATGTGCCCCTGGACGGTCAGCCCCAGCAGTGCGACCAGCGCGAGCAGGGGCAGGGATGACAGTGCCAGCCAGATCCCGTGGGTGATCTGCACGTGATGCTCAGGCACGGCGGAGTACAGGAGAATGCCGCGCGCCGGGACGAGTTCGCATCCCACGCCGGGCCTGGCTGCCCCGCGCGGTGCCTGGCGCCGGAGCGCGCCGAGCGCGAACACCGGGTCTCCGGTCCGGATCTCTCCCCATGCGCTCCAGTTCCTCGATTCGAACATCCCGTCGTCTTTGACTTCGCCGCGGAGCGTGAACACCTTGGCGTGCTCCGTATTCACGGCGCAGGCGCCGGTCTCGTCCGCCACGTAGATGAAGCCTGTGGTGCGCGAGGAACTCCGGCCGCGCGCCCTGGTGGTCCGCGAGGATTCATGGTAGACGGTGGACGCCGGATCATGCCCGGACGCAGGCTCCGCTCGTCCGCGGACCTTCACGAGCCCCTCGGCGGTGCCGTTCGCGGACACCAGCGGGGCGCTCGTCACCGTCCGGATGATGCGCAGATGGCGCTGCGCGGGACGGCTCACCCACAGTGTGAGCGCCAGGAGCAGCACGCTCACGCCCGCAAAGATCGAAGCCGGCAGCAGTTCCGCGTAGAGGGTGATCAGTTCGCGCATCGGGAGGGGCGGATTCGGGGCGCGGAGCATGCCGAACGTGACGGGCGACACCCCGAACTTGCGCCTGCCGGTACCTGCTGTCCAGCGCACGGCGTGGCTCGCGCGGGAGCATCGCGGCCCCGGATGGTGTACACTTCGGAATCCCTCCGACGCCGACCGCATCGGCCGATCCGTCCAGTCGCACCATTCTTCCCTGCCTGAGAGGACGCATCATGTCTCGCTCCCATGTTTCCGCCGTGGCCTTCGTGGCCCTCCTGCTCGTGCCTCGGATCGCCGCGGCGCAGGACCAGGACGAATCCCGCAAGGTCGCCGGCGGCGGTATCGCCGTGCCCGGCTGGGCGGGGAAGATCGATGCCCGCGAGGCGCAGGCGGGACAGGTGCTCGAGAACGCGAAGCTGGCCGCCGAAGGCAATGTGCTCAAGGTGACCACCGGTCCCGCGGTCACCTACTGGAATCCCGCCAACACCGCCAGCGGGGACTACACGGTGAAGGCCACGTTCCATGAAGCGAAGTACATGGAGCTCAACAGCCATCCGCACCCCTACGGCATCGTGATCGGCGGCAACGATCTGGGTACGGACAACCAGAGCTATCTGTACTGCGCGGCGTACGGCGACGGCCGGTTCATCGTGCGCGGCATGGGACCGGCGTCGTTCCAGATGAACGGACGGGCCGGCGAGACGCACGCGGCCGTGAACAAGGCCGCGGGCAAGGGGGCGCCGGTCACGCAGGAGATCGCCGTGTCGGTCAAGGGCGACAAGGTGGAGTGCGCGATCAACGGCACTGTAGTGGGCTCGTACGACAAGAGTGCGCTCGTCGCCGAGGGCAAGCTCAAGTCCACCGACGGGGTGTACGGACTGCGTTTCGCGCATAACACCGAGGCCACGGTGACGGGTCTCACGGTGACGAAGCCGTAGCGGACGCGTGTTGAGCGCCCGAAAGGCACGAAGCGGAACGGCGCGAAGGGGGATCCATTCCCCTTTCGCGCCGTTCCGCTTTTCACACCGTCATTCCGTTCGTCGGGCGAACGGGATTTCCGTCACTCCGGCGCCGGCGTCACCCGCCAGATCTCGCCCCCGTCCGTGGCGACATAGAGATTGCCGTCCGGGCCCTGCGTGAGGGCACGGTACCGGACACTCGGCAGGTCGGCGCGCGTGGTACCAGTGGTCTGTCCGCCCCCGTCCAGCGCCAGGATATCGAGACGCTGCGAGGCCATCATGCCCACGGCAAGGCGGCCGTTCCATCCGCGCCACTGCTCGCCGTCGAGGAAGGCGTTCGGTCCCATGCCGTCGGATTCCCCGTCGTTGGTCCACGACGGCAGGAGCGCGCTGGGAAACCGCGTGCGGTCGGTCATCGGCATCGTGGTCGCGTTCCCCGCGTAGCCGCAGTAGCCGTCCGCGCAGTTCAGCTCGGGACGGTTCTGCGGATCCCAGCCGCCGTTGCCGCCGGCCACGAGCTTCGTGACTTCATCGGTATGTCCGGGGCCGTGTTCGGCGATGAACGGCTCACCCGTGCCGGGTCGGAAAGCGATCCCCTGCACGTTGCGGAACCCGTAGGCGAAGATGCGCGGATCGAATCCCGACGGCGGGTTGTTGCCCGGCGCGGCATTCCCGTCACGCGTCACCCGCAGCACCTTGCCGCCCAGCAGCGTGGGGCTCTGTGGAATGGCACCGTTGTGGTTGTCGCCCGTGGTGATGTAGAGCAGGCCGTCGGGACCGAAACGGATGCGTCCGCCGCTGTGGGTGCCTGCGCCGCCGTGCGCGTTGCCCGTGTGCTTGAACGGAATGTCGGTCACGATGTCGGAACGTCCGCTCGCCGCCGAGTAGTTCTCGTTCACCTGCAGCCGCACCACGCGGTTGGTGCGCGGATTGCTGAGCGTGGACGCCATGTACACGTAGATCGTGCGATTGGTGGCGAACTCCGGATCGAGCGCCACGCCGTGCACGCCGCTCTGCCCCTGACAGACGAGGTCGGTGGCCACGAGCGACGATCCGGCGGTGCCGAAGAGGCGGACGATCGAGCCGTCCTTGCGCCAGACCGAGAGGCCTCGGCACTTCTCGGTGAAGAACATCGTGCTGTCCGGGGCGAAGGCGATGTCCCACGGATCGCTCAGGCCGGACTGGATCACCGTGCGGGTGAGGGTGGGCGGCGTGCCGCCGTCGCCATTGGGTTCGGTGCCGCCGTCGTCGCCACAGGCCGACAGGAGCAGGCCGAGGGCGACGAACGGAAGGGAGGTGCGGAGGATGCGCATGGTCGGATGCCTGATTCGGGGAGATGGGAGTATCCGAATCGTGATACCGAGGCGCTGCGTGCGGGTTGCGTGGTGCGGGTGACCGATGTCACGTCGGCGCGGAATTCGTCGCGCCTTGCCCGTCGAGGCCGGTCATCGCGCGTACGCTTCCAGCCATTGCAGGTCGTCGTCATCGACGCGGATCACATACGCGAAGCGAGCCGTGATCGCGAGCAATCGCTTGTTCGCCGGCAGCACGTGCGTGCCCAGATGCTCCCCGCGCGCGCCGAACACGTCCCACGTCCTTTCCTTCGCGCCCATGGCCCCGTAGCGTCGCACCCATACCCGGTCCTGCGGATCGATCACGACATCCTGGGTGAACGGTGGCTTCACGGCCGGATACGTGTTCACGAACGGCGGGCCTTTCGGCTCGAACTGCTTCCGGTCGGCGTCGGTGACGGACACGGGGCGATACGTCACCGCAGCTCCCTGGGTGATGCGGCCATCGGTCTCGCGCCAGTCGAGGCGGTAGGGCACCGCGCGCAGCATGGCCACCCGTCCGCTCGGCGCCACGGCCCAGGCGTCCGACGGCGCATACGCGCCGGGGCGCCGCACGATCATGGCCGGCGTGCCGTTGCGCGCCGGGATCGCTTCCGGTCTCGGGTTGGGGACGTGGATGAATCCCACGCTGTCGACGCGCGTGCCGGAACGCGGCCAGCGCCGGATCGCCACCGTGGAAGGTCCGTCCGGTTCGCCGAGCCAGCTCATGGTGAAATAGAGATGTCCCTCGCGATCGGTGCCGCCCAGGAATTGCGCGCCGTGCTGCGCTTCGGGTGGGAATGTCGTCGTGATCACCGGTCCACCCGCCGGATCGAGCACCAGATAACGACCCGCGTCCCGGTCGAGCAGCAGCGTGGAGTCGCCGGGGAGCGGGAGCAGCAGCGTAGGCGTGCGGTATTCGCCGGGACCGGAGCCCGCGCGTCCCACCACGCGCAGGCCGCGTCCGCCGGGTTGCACGAGCGCCACGCGCTGTTCGCGGAGATCGCTGACGAGCACCGCGCCGTTCCGCAGCTCGCGAAAGCCCGCGATCGTGGTGAACGGTTCCGACACGGTCCATGCCGGCCGGTCGAGCGACAGTGCCGGCACACCTGGCTGGGCTCCTGCGGACGTCGACGCGGTGATGAGCGCGAAGCAAAGGAGACGGCAGCGGAACGATGAGGGCACGGCAGCTCCGGTACGGGGAAACTTCGGTCCGGACGCAATGTGCCCGCGGGTTGCATCGACTGCAATGCGACAGTTGGGGCCTCGCGTTCGGCCGCTTCGCCGCTCTCCTCCTTGGGGAGGAGAAGAAGTTCGATCGGGTGGCCAATCGCGTAACCGAGCCGGTGCACGCATTCTGTCGCAGCACTGCAAACTGCGAAAAAGGCTTCGCCGCATCGCGTTTCGCAGCCTTGACAACCGGCACGGAGGGCGGGTCCATGGGATACGTCACGTCGATGCGCGCTGCCACGCAGCGCCTCGTGAAAACCATCACGATCCAGCGGCCGGCGATCGAACTCTACCTTGCGTGGCGGGATCTCACGCGCCGGCCGTCGATGCCGCACCACGTGCGCCTCGCCACCATGGCTGGCATCCCCCACCCGTCCCTGATCCGTGCGCCCGGCGTGGGCATCGGCGGCGGCGCGGTGCTCGTGGACGACATCCCCGGCGTGCTCATCGCCTGGCGCTCGATGCCGGGCGTCGATCCCGTGCAGGACGGCGAAGTCCGCTTCCACCAGACGGGGCAGCGCGGCCGCACCGATGTGCAGGTGATCCTCACGTGGCAATCCTCGCTCACCGTGGTGGATGAGGTCGTGATGCCGCTCTACTCCCGGCAGATGGAAGCGCGGATCGGGCAGGAGCTCTTCCACTTCCGGCAGCTCATGGAGCTCCGCAGCGGCGCCGTGCATGCGGACGACACGCACGGCATCGCCGCGGCCGATGACGCCGCTGCCGTGACGGCGAGCTACCAGTCCGTGGGCGCGTAGTCCTTCAGGAACTGCCCCCACACGTGCGTGCCCGTGTTGATCCCGTCGATGATGGGATCCACGATGCGCGCCGCGCCGTCCACGATGTCGAGCGGCGGGTGGAACCGGTGTTCGGCGACCTTGCGCGCGGCGATCTCCGCCGGATCCTCGTCGGTCACCCACCCGGTGTCCACGGCGTTCATGTGGATGCCGTCGGCGAAGTAGTCGGCCGCCGCGGTGCGCGTCATCATGTTGAGCGCGGCCTTGGCCATGTTCGTGTGCGGATGCCGCGTCGTCTTGAACTTGCGGTAGAACTGCCCTTCCACCGCCGACACGTTCACGATGTGCTTGTCGCGGTTCGGCGTGCGCAGCATGAGCGGCTTGAGCCGCGCGTTCAGGAGGAACGGCGCCACCGCGTTCACGAGATGCACTTCGAGCAGCTCCACCGACGGCACGTCGGCCATGAGCATGCGCCACGAGTTGCGGTCGCGCAGGTCCACCTGCTGCAGGTCCTGATCGAGCCGTCCTTCGGGGAACAGATGCGCCTGCGGTGACGCCTCGTCGGGAAGGAGCGCGATCTGCGACAGTGCGGCGGCGTGCGTGAGACCGGCCACCTCGGTGAGCCGCTGCGTGGCGGCGGGACTCACCGCCGTGCCCGTGCCGCGCGGAGCGCCGTCAGGCGGAGCGCCGTCAGGCAGCATGTCGAAGGCGCGCACGCCTTCGTACGCGCCGAGCAGCGCGCGCACGTGATCGGGCAATGCGCCGAGTGCCGCGGTTTCGCGTTCCATCATGTGGCGATAGAACTCGGGCGGACGGCGCACCGTCTGGCAGGCGTTGTTGATGATGAAATCCAGCCGGTCGTGCGACGCGCTCAGGTGATGGCAGAACGCTTCCACGCTCGGCGTGTGACGCAGATCGAGGCCGAAGATCTCGAGGCGGTGTCCCCACTGCGCGAAGTCGGGCTCGGCCGCGTAGCGCGCCGCGGAATCGCGCGGGAATCGCGTGGTCACGATCACGTGCGCGCCCGCGCGCAGCAGCTTGATGCCGGCCTGGTAGCCGATCTTGACGCGGCCGCCCGTGAGGAGCGCGACGCGCCCCGTGAGATCGGCCAGCTCGGTGCGCTTGGCGTAGTTGAACGCGGCGCAGGCGGGGCAGAGCTGATCGTAGAAGTGGTGCAGCACGTCGAACGACTGCTTGCACACGTAGCAGTGCTGCGGCTCCATGGCTTCCCGGAAATCCGGATCGTCCACCGTGTCCTGCGCGTCGCTGCCGGGAGGCAGGTAGTTGGGCGTGGTGAACACCGTCTGCCGGCGCAGCGAGCGGATGCCGGTGCTCTCGAGCTGCGCTTCGGCTTCGAGCACGCGCTCCCGGCGCTCGGACTTCTTCTGGCGCTTGGTGGCCTTCACCAGTTGGCGCCGGAGGATCGCGTCCGGGCGTGAGACTTCGCCGGCGGCGCGGAGCAGCGCGGTGCGCTCGGCCTCGGGCACCTCGAGCAGGGAGGTGCGGTCGACGGCGAGCGATTCCAGGAGCGCCGTGGCGGCGCGGATCCGGTCGAGAAGATCGGGCGTGTGTGGCATAGCCCTGAAAGATAGCCGATTCCGGGGCGGGACAGGGGTTACGTCAGTGTTCCCACCAGCGCCCGGACGCGGGCCGTCACGTGGGGCGGCGCCGAACCGGCCTGTTCGGCGTTGCGGGCGCGCCAGTCGAGGGTCCGGATCTGATCGCTGAGGACGACTCCCTGGATGTCGCCGTCATCCGGGAGCGGCACTTCGAACGGGTAGCCTTTCGCCTGCCGGGTGATGGCGCAGACGAGTGCCAGGCCGGTGCGCCGGTTATAGGCGCGGGGGGAGAGCACGAACGCCGGCCGGCGTCCCGTCTGCTCGTGACCGGCATGCGAACTGAAGTCCATCCAGAGCAGATCGCCGCGATCGGGGACGGGGGCGGCGCGGCGTCCGCGCGCGGGGGGGCGTCGGCCGGCGGTCATCTACCACACCTCGCCGCCGCGCGGGCCGTCATCGAGCGCCGGCGCGTGCAGGTTGTCGGGTGTGATGCGCGCGAGCAGGGAGGCCAGCGACGGCTCCGGCTCCACTACGGTACCCACGAGACGTCCGTCCTCGATCCTCAGATCCACGCGGGAGCCGTCGGTGATGCCAAGGTCGGCCGCTACGGCGCGCGGAAGGCGGACGCCGAGACTGTTGCCCCACTTGTTGATGGTCACGAGCATATGGATCCGGACGGGTTCGGAGGAACGGGCGGCACGCGAGGGGGTGTCTGGAAGTATAGTCATTGTATATTTCTTGGACAGGGGCAGGTGGTAAAGGCCGGTTCTCCCAGTATGGGGTGTCATGGCTCTGGTCCCTGCATCATTGCGCTGCAGCCTCGCATCAAAACTCGGCCGGCGCGCCGGCCAGGATCCGGGGTACTTTCAAGGGTGCGTCGTCATCGGCCCTTCCCACTCCGACCCTCGAGGAGGTCCCTCATGCTGTCCGTCGATGATGGCCTGAAGCCGTGCCACGTCTGATGCGTGCGTGGCGGTTCCGCGGAGCATGGGGGGCGTTCGTCGTGACGTCGGCCGCGTTGTCGGGATTCGTGAACGTACGCGCCGACGGTAAGGCGGCCGCGCGCGTCGCCGGCCCCGGCACCTGTCCCGCCCCGTTCGATGTGCGGTGGCACCCCGCCACGCCGCAGGCCGGGACGCTCTTCCGGGTGCATCTCGTGAGCTCGGCCGCATTGCAGCGGGTGCACATCACACGCGCCACCGTGGCCGGCGAGCCGCTGCACTTCCGCGCCGAGGGGGACAGCGCCGTGGCGTTCGCCGCCGCGCCCGTGGATTCGGCCGGCGGCCTCACGCTCGAACTCCACTGTGACGACGATTCGCGCGTGGCCGTCCGCATTCCCACGCAGGATGGCGAGTATCCGCTGGAGCGGCTCAGCGTTGCGCCGCGCTTCACCGCGCCCCCCGATTCGGCGCTCGTGGCCCGCCAGCGACGGGAGGCGGAGCGCGCCGCCGCCGTGTCGCGCGCGGCGCACGGCACACCGCGTCTCTGGAGCGAGCCGTTCGCCGTGCCGCGCACGTCGCGCATCACGAGCGGCTTCGGCGGCGGCCGCACCTTCAACGGCGCGGTGACCAGCCGGCACATGGGCACCGACTACGCCGGCGCCGTGGGCTCACCCGTGCGCGCGGCCAACCGCGGCGTGGTGCGCATCGTGGACAGTTTCCATCTCGGCGGCAACGTCATCTACATCGACCACGGCGAAGGACTCGTCACCGCGTACCTGCACCTCAGCCGGCACCTCGTGGCCGCGGGAGACACCGTCGCGCGCGGCGCCGTGATCGGACACGTGGGCGCGACCGGGCGGGTCACGGGGCCGCATCTCCACTTCATCGTGCGATACGGGACGGTCACGGTGGACCCGGAGAGTGTGGTGGAGAGGCCGTGAGCGCTTCCGACGAGTTCCTCGCGCTTCAGGCGGCGCTCGCCGGCGAGTATTCCCTCCAGCGCGAGCTCGGCCGCGGAGGAATGGGCGTCGTCTACCTCGCGCGCGATGTGCAGCTCGACCGCGACGTCGCCATCAAGGTGCTCCCGCTGCATCTGGCCAGCGCGGAACTGCGCGACCGGTTCCTCCGCGAGGCGCGCACGGCCGCCGGACTCTCGCACCCGCATATCGTGCCCATTCACCGCGTCGGCACGGCGGGCGACTTCGTTTTCTTCGTCATGAGCTACGTCGAGGGCGAAACGCTCGGCGAGCGGCTCCGCACGCGCGGCCCGCTCCCGCCGGCCGACGCCGCGCGCATGCTGCGCGAGGTCGCCTGGGCGCTCGCGTACGCGCATGGCCGCGGCATCGTGCATCGGGACGTCAAGCCGGACAACATCCTGCTGGAGGCCGGCACCGGCCGCGCGCTCGTCACCGACTTCGGCATCGCGCACGGCGGGGCGAACCCGGGCGTTCATGCCGACCCGGGGCGCATCATGGGGACCGCGCATTTCATGAGCCCCGAGCAGGCCGTGGGCGGGTCGCTGGACGGACGCAGCGATATCTACGGACTCGGCGTGGTGGGCTATCTCGCCGTGAGCGGCCGGCTACCCTTCGAGGAGTCGAACCTCCCGGCGCTGCTCGGCCGCCAGGCCACCGAAGCGCCCACCAGCGTGCTGCGTGCGGCTCCCGGCCTTCCTCCCGCGCTGGGCGCCGCGATCGACCGCTGTCTCGCGCTCGACCCCGCCGGCCGCTTTCCCGACGGCGAAGCATTGGCGGCGGCCCTCGCCCCCGCGCCCGACACGCGCCCAGCCCTGCCACCCACGCTCCGCGCGTGGCTTGGCGCACGGAATCCGCTGGCCCTTCCCTATCTGGGATGGTCCGGCGTGTTCTCCGTGCTCACCGCCGGAAACTTCCATGGCTGGATGACCGGCAACCCGGGGTCCGGGCCGGGAGACGTGGCGCTGCTGGTCACGATCACCTCGCTGCCCGTCTTCCCGATCATCGGTTTCCATCTCCACCAGGCGCGCCGGCAGTTTCAGGCCGGCCATACCCTCGCCGACCTGCGCACGGCGCTCGACGTCGCGCGGCGCGAACGCGCCGAGACCGAGGCGGTGGCGCGCAAGCGCGAGGGGATGCCTGTGCGGCTGCTGCGGGCCGCCACGGTCACGTCGGCGACGTGGCTCGCCGTCACGTTCGTGCTCGTGGTGCAGGGGACGATCTCGGAAAACAGGGTCTCGCCGCTGTTCTTCATTGCCCCCATGCTCACCACGATGCTGCTCGGCGCGGTGAGCAACGCGCTCGACGTGCAGTTCATTCCCACCCGAATCCGCGACTGGTGGCAGACGGGAGTCCGTGACCGCCTCTGGAACAGCCGGGCGGGCGCGTGGCTCGCGCGCAAGCTCGGGGCTCCCGAGCGGTCACGCGCCGTGGGAGCCGGTGCGTTCCGCGCCACCGAAGCCGCGCTCGGCGTGGCCGCGGGCGAGCTGTTCGCGGCGTTGCCGAAGACGTACCGCGAGGAGCTGGCCGACCTGCCGGCGATCGTGGAAGCGCTCGAGGCGCGGGCGGCCGAAGCGCGCGCGGAGCTCGAGGTCGTCGCGGCGCTCGCGCCCGAGGGCTCGAGTGATGCCGATGTGCTCGGCGCGCGCCGCGCCGCGGCGTCGGCACGTCTGGCCGAGAGCGTGGCGGGGCTCGAGGGGATCCGGCTCGACCTGCTCCGGCTGCACGCCGGCGCGAGCGACCTGGCGCCGCTCACCACGCTGATCGATGCGGCGCGGGGGCTGGGTGAAGATCTCGGCCGGCTCGCGGATGCGCAGCGGGAGGTGGAGGAGGCGATTGGCGCGAGGCGGATCCCGACACCGGGATGACGTCCCCTATCCCACCTGCTCCTCGATCGACTTCGTCAGCGCCGTCACCTCGTTCCCCGTGTGCTGCGTGGTGACCGTCTCCACCAGCACGACCCAGCACTCCTCCTCCGCCACGGGACGGTGCCGCACGCCGCGCGGCACCACGTACATGTCGCCTTCCCGCAGCTCCACCGCGCCGTCCTCGAAGTCGATACGCAGCGTGCCCCGGAGGACGAGAAACAGCTCGTCCTCGGTGTCGTGGGCGTGCCATACGAACTCGCCGTGCACCTTCGTCACCTTCACATACTGATCGTTCACGCGCGCCACCACGCGCGGTGACCAGTGGGCCGTGAGCGCGGCGCACACCTCACGCAGGTTCACACCCGCGCGCGCTTCCAATGCGTTCGTCATGTCGTCACCTGTCGTTGCCGGTCATTGCCCGTCGTCATCGGGAGTCGGTCGCCATCCCGCGGTCATGCCGCCGTGAGCACCAGCGGCGGCGTGCCGCGGCGGATCATCAGCGTGTGTTCGTGATGCGCCGACAGCGCGCGATTGTGCGTCCGCAGCGTCCATCCGTCGGCCTCCTCCACCACGCGTGCCGGCTTCGCCGACACCATCGGCTCGAGCGCGATCACGAGCCCTTCGTGCAGCACGTCGCGCGCCGACGGATCGGCCCAGTTCGGCACCGTCGGATCCTCGTGCAGCCGCCGCCCGATGCCGTGGCCGGCCAGCGTCCGGAACACCGCGGCTCCTTCGGCACGCGCCGTCCGTTCCACCACGCCGCCCACCTCGCGGAGCGACCGCCCCGCCACCGCGGCCTCCATTCCCCGCTGGAACGCCACGCGTGCTGCGCGCATCACCCGCGTGGCCTCGGCCGACGCCTTCCCCACCGGCACGGTGAGCGCGCTGTCGGCCATGTAGCCGTCGAGCTCGAGCGTCACGTCGAGCGTGACCAGATCACCCGCCGCGAGCACGCGCGCACCGGGAATGCCGTGCACGATCTCCTCGTTCACGCTGATGCAGGTGAAGCCGGGGAAATCGTACGTCATCTGTGGCGCCGACCGCGCGCCTTCGGCACGGGCGAACCGTTCGGCCACCTCGTCGAGCTCGCCGGTGGTCATGCCCGGACGCACCGCGTCCCGCATCACGCGGATGGTGCGGGCCACGAGCCCGCCCACCCGCTGCATGCCTTCGAGATCGGCGGTCGATGCAATCGTCATGTGCGTGCGGGATGCGCGTGCGGGAGGAAATCCCGAGCCGGTTGGAGGTGTCGGCGATGTCCCCTGCCGGTCACCCAAGGGGTCGGTATGCAATCTGACGGTCCCTCATCTCCCGCGCCACAGGCCCCGGAATCTCGTGCTGCCGGCGTGTCAGCGGGCCGGGATCGCCGCGGTGACATTCGATCGACGGGTCGCCGCTCGACGGCGGACGAGTCACGCAAGTGCATGCGGTGGATCGACCGAGACTTGCTGCCATCCGCCGCCGGCGCGACATTGTCCCCATGCGTCCCGACCTGATACGCGTCATTCTGGTGGACGACCACGCGATCGTGCGCGCCGGCCTCAAGGCCATCCTCGCCACGGCCAGAGACATCATGGTCGTGGGAGAGGGCGGCAGCGGGCGCGAGGCGCTCACGCTCGCGGAGCGGCTCGATCCGCACGTGGTGGTCATGGATCTCTCCATGCCCGAAATGGACGGCCTCGCCGCCACCCGCGAACTCGTGAAGGCCGCGGCATCGCGTCCGGTCGAGGCCGGTACGCCGCCCACGCGGCGCGTGCTCATGCTCACCATGCACAGCGAGGACGAGCACCTCGTGGCGCTGCTCGAAGCGGGCGCCGCCGGCTACCTGCTCAAGACCGTGGCCGAACGGGAACTGGTGGACGCCGTGCGCACCGTCGCCGCCGGCGACATCTACGTGCAGCCGTCGGCCGCCCGCGCCCTGGCCCGCGGGCTCGCGCGCAAGGAAGAGCACGCCGACGACCGCACGCGCTTCGAGCGGCTCACCGACCGCGAGCAGGTGGTGCTCCGGCTCTTCGCCGAAGGCTTCACCGCGCCCGAGATCGGGGAACAGCTCTCGATCAGCCCGAAAACGGTGGACACGTACAAGCAGCGCATCAACGAGAAGCTGCACATCACGCACCGCACCGACTACGTGAAGCTCGCGCTACGGCTGGGGCTGCTGTCCACGGACAAGTAGCCCGTCGCCGCGCGACGGCCGTACCGCACCGGCGGACGGAACGGCGTGCACCGGCGAGGCCGTGGGCGATACCGCACTCGGCACGACCGCATGATCGTGCCGATGCCCGCCCACCATCTCGCCCCACCCCATGCCGGTGTGCTTTCCGGTGAGATCGTCGTGCTGCATCACCGCACCGCGCGTCACCGTGGGCACGGGGAATGCCGGCGTGAATCCCACCGCGGGGCCGCCCTGATTCTCGATTCCCATTTCGCGCGCCATCACGCGCCACGCCGAATCGGGCATCACGTACGACGTGTCGTCGCGATAGCGTGACGCCGCGAGCAGGATCTCGCGCCGCTTGTCGCCCCGGGACACGCTGTCGTTCGCGAGAATGTCGCTGATCACGTCGTGCATGGAATGCAGGTTGTCGAAGATGATCGCGATCGTGGGGTACCGTGCCGCGAACGTGGGCGCGATCGCGGCCGTCATCGGCATCACGTGCGGCATGTGCGTGGGCGCATCCTGGATCATGGCGCGGAACCGGTCGGTGGTGGCGCGCACGAGCCGGTCGCGCTCCCCGGGCGTCGAGGCCGTGAGCAGCGGTTCGTACAGCCCCACCTGCAGCCAGTGGTACGCCCAGATCAGGCCGTTGAACTTGGGGTACTGCTTGCGGAACGCGAGCGAGTACGGCATCTCCTGCATGAGCCGCATGCTCTTGGGTTTCGTGCTGAACGCGAGATCGCGCCGCGCGAGATACGCCGCGGTGATACGCTCCGTTTCCCGGTCCTTCTCGGCCTCGCTCAGCCGGCCGTCCGACCAGATGTCATAGACCTGGCGGTGCAGGATGTGCGCCCATTCGAACATGAGCTTCGCCTCGGGCGCGAGCCGCGCGTACGACGGCATCACGGCTTCCTCGGCGAGCGGCAGCCGCGGCGGCTTCACGAGCAGCCGGTTCACGAGAAAATCGAGCTCGCGTTCCTCGAGACGGGGAATCGCGCGCGCCGCGGGTTCGCGCCACAGCACTTCGTACAGAATCGCGTGCCCGTAGTCGAACGCGTTGAAGAGCCGCGCCGCGTCGGGATAGACGGTGAGGAAACGCCAGTTCCAGCGGCCGCCGGGATAGAACTGTTCCGTGGTCGTCACCCACTGCGCGGGGAGTACGGACAACGGCGCCAGGACCGCGAGCGCGGCGAGAAGTACGAAACGGCGCAGCACGCGTGCGGAACGCGATGTCGTGTGCGGCATGGGACGCGGCGTCGTATGCGGAATCGGTGTCATGATCATCTCCCGGGGCATCAGAAGAGCCGCCGACCGAGGCCGAGCGCGACCGCGCTCCCCACGGTGAACGACCAGTGCGTGTCGGGGCCGTTCAGCAGACGGCTCACCCCCATGTCCAGCACGAGCCGCGGCGAGAACTGGTGCCGCACGCCCGCGCCGGCGCTCCAGACCACGGCGTCGCCGTCCAGCATGCCCTGCCGCGCAACGGCTTCCACGGCGACGAGCGTGGACTGGAGCGGAAACGCGCGATCCATCGACACGCCGGCGAGCCACCGCGGCACCTCCTCGGCCACGGGACCGGCGGGTGCGGCGGCGTCCGGCGCCGCGCCGAACGTCATCGTGGCGTTGCCGTGCATGCGCACGGCGCCGAGTGCCGGCAGCGTACGCGTGATGATGCCGGTGAGCGAAGGGTACGCCCGGTCGGCCGCGAACGGACCCGCGGGCAGCAGCACCTCGCCGCGTACGGCCAGCGCGGGGATGCGCGTTTCGACATTGAGCTGATGGAACACCGACAGATGCACGCCGGCGAGGCCGTTCACCTGGCCGGCGGATACGGTGCCGGATCCCGGTTCATCGCCCGGATCGAACGCGGACGCGCGCGGTACGACGGGCACGGTAGTGTACGCGGCGCGCGCGAATGCGCCCTGCACAACGGGCGGCGCCTGCACGGTCCGTGGCTGCGATGCGATCGGCAATCCCACGGACACGTGCGTCCGCGGCAGCACGCCGAACGCGAACTCGGGCTCGAGCGACGCCTGCCACCGGTTCGCACGGTGCCGTTCGATGCGTACGGGCGCGAACTGGAACTCGAGCGCGCGCCATTCCACCGACAGCGCGTCCTGCACGCGCAGCGGCCGGCCGCCGTCGGTGTTGAGGAAATCGGTCTGTGCCGCGGCGCCACGCGGCATGAGCAGCATGAGCAACGTGACGGCCAGCGCACCGGTCGCCGATACACGATGTGCGAACGCGTGCGAGCGGGTCCGGCCGTGAAGAACACGCACACGTGGTCGCGTGCGATGCAGGGAGAACATCGGAACTCCGGGAATCAGGTGATCGGACGCCGGCGGAGTGCGGCGTCGACGCGGTCACCGGCGGGCGTGAACGCCGGCCGGCCGATCACTCAGGCGCGCGGAGGGGGAACGTCGGGAGCGTGACGCGGACCGGGCGGGGCCGTGGATCCATGCATCGGGAGCGCGCGTTCGGCCCGCACGGACGATAGGGACGCTCCATGTACGACCGGCGCCGCAGCGCTGCCGCATCCCGCGGTGCTGCCGCAGTGTCCGCCCGGAACGGCCGGCGACGGGCAGCAGTCATCGGCGGGGGCATCCATGAGAGCGGACGAATGGGCCAATGCGTCCGCTTCCGTTGCCGCGTGATGGTGTCCGTGGCCGCTGTGTGCTTCGTGGGCCGCTTCCGCGTGCCCGGAGGACACGCTGCCGATCAGATGGCCAAGACAGGCGCCACTACCGGCAATCGACGGCAGCAACACCACGGCCAGGGCCAACCCCATCCAGCGACGCAGCAACGGGCTCATTCCGGAAACTACCCGAATTTCTGGGAGTGTTGTACCCCCTGGGGGTATCAATCTTCGCCTGCCGTTCCCGGTGCCCGTCCCGTGGGCGGCGTGAGCGACGGCTCGTCCCGCGGCGGCGCGGGGAGGTCGAGCAGGGCGCCGCTCACCACATACCCGCGGTCGGCGCGGAGCGTGGCCGCGATCGAGCGCCGCCGGTCGTCGATCGTTTCGCCGCCTTCCTGCAGCGCCACGCGGAGCGCGCGGAAGCGCCGGCCCGACGTCACGCAGAACAGGTCGCACAGATCGAGCTCGCGGGCGCTCCCCTCGAGCCCCTGCCGTTCGATCAGCCGCTGCGTGCGCGAGATCACGGCCGTACGCGCGTACAGTTCGGCGGCCATGTCGGCGAGCCGTTCCACCACCATCTGGCGTTCGATGATGTGCTTGCGGTGGCGCATCACCGCGCGTTCGGTGGCACGGGCGAGCTCCGCCGTGTGCTTCTCCACGTAGCGCGCGTGCGGCTCGAGGCGCGCGTGCAGCGACACATCGAACTTCTCGTGCCGGCCGAGCGCCGACCGGACCCGGCCCGCGGCATACTCCGTGACCCGCTCCCAGTGCTGGAGCGGGCTCCGGAGCGCTTCGGCGAGCTCCTGCAACTGCGCCGCCGGTCCTTGCACGCCGTTGAGTCCCACGTACAGACGCAAAATCTCGTTCGCGCCTTCGAAGATGCGGTTGATGCGCGCATCGCGCAGATAGCGCTCGTACGGCCACGGCTTCACGAAACCGCGTCCGCCGGCGAGCTGCACGAGCTCGTCGGTGGCGCGCCAGATGAGCTCGGAGGCGAACACCTTCACGATCGCCGCCTCGAGCGACGCGTCCACGTTGCCGCGGTCGAGCGCGGCGGCGAGCGCGCCCACCATCGCGTCGGCGGCGTAGGCGTCCGCGGCGAGCGTGGCGGCCTTGCGCTGCGTGACTTCGAACGACACGAGCGGCGCGCCGAATTGCTGCCGGAGCTCGCCGTACGCGATGTATTCGCCCACGACGAGCCGGGCCGCGGCCGCGCATCCGGCGGCGAGCGACAGCCGTCCCGCGTTGAGCGCGTTCACCGCCACGCGGAAGCCTTTCCCCACCTCGCCGAGCACATGATCGTCGGGCACGTACAGGCCGTCGAACACGAGCTCGGCCTGCGTGCTGCCGCGGATGCCGAGCTTGCGCACGGTGCCGTGCACGTGGAATCCGGCCATGTCGGGACGGATGATGAACGCGGTGGGGCGCCGCACCATCGCGCCGTCGCGCTCCACGAGCGTCTGCGCGAAGGTCACGATCACGCCGGCGCGCTGTCCGTTGCCGATCCAGTGCTTGCGGCCGTACAGCAGCCACCCCTGGCCGTCGGGCGCGCGTTCGGCGCGCGTGACGATGTTCTGCGCGTCCGATCCGGTCTCCGGTTCGGTGAGCGCGTAGGCGCCGAGCGTTTCACCGCGCGCGAGCAGCGGCAGGTAGCGGGCCTTCTGCTCCTCGTTGCCGAAGAGCACGATGGCCTTGGATGACAGGCCGCAGTGCACGCCGATGAGCACGGCGAGCGACGGGTCCACGGCCGCCACCGCGCCGGCCACGGCGGCGTAGCCGGACGCCGAAAGGCCGAGCCCTCCGTATGCGCGCGGAATCGAAAGCGCGAGCAGTCCGCACTGCGCGAACGCCTCGATCACGGCTTCCGGCATGTGCTCGTCTTCGTCCATGCGCGCCGAATCGATCACGCCGGTGTCCACCAGCCGGTGGAGCTCCTCCACGAGACGCCGCGCGGTGGCCGCGTCCTCCGGCGCCCGCTCGTCGAGCGGGGCCGGATACGGGAACAGCAGCGTTTCGTGGAGGTCGCCTTCGAAGAGGCCGCGAACGAACGAGGGAACGGCCGTCACGGACGGATCATCATGGCGGGGTCGTGGCAGTCACGGTGACGCGGATGCGCGTCGTCTTCCCTTCGGGACTGCCGGTCCCCGACAGGGCCCGCAGGGAGATGATCGTTTCGCCCGGCGACGTGCCGCCCGTGATGGTGAGCACGCGTGTGGACGGGTTCCATACCGCCGTGGCACGGTTGGGATTCGTGGAGGTGATGAGGAGCGACCGGTTGAGCACGGTGCCGCCGGCAGCGTCGAGCAGTTCGATCTGCACCTGCTGCACGTTCCCCGGCGCGTTCGTGTTCACGGCCACCACCGAATCGAACGCATTCACCAGGTTCACCGAATCCACGGGCACCTGCAGCACGGTCACGAGGGAGGTCTCGCTCCGGTTTTCCGCGCGGGCGGTGATGATCGTGGTGCCGGGATTCACGCCCGTGACCACGCCGGTGTTCGACACCGTCGCGACGGCCGGTACGCTGGACAGCCAGTCGATGGTCCGGTCGTCGACTTCGGTGCCTACGGAGTCGCGGACGATGGCCGAGAATGCGGCCGTCTGCCCCTGGATGACGGTGGCCTGCGTGGGCGTGAGCACGATTTCGCCCACGGGAATGCGCGTCACGGGGAACTGCACGGTATCGGCCACCTCGCCCACGCGCGCGGAGATGCGCGCCGTGCCGAGGGAAATGCCGGTCACGTTGCCGTTGATGCTCACGCTCGCGATGGTGGGCGTGAGGCTCGTCCACGTGACCACGCGGCCGGTGATCGGCTGGTTGAGGGAATCGAGGAGCTGTGCGCTCAGCAGACGCGGCAGACCGAGACGGAGCGCGCCGGTGCGCGGCGTGATGATGACGGTGGCGACCACGCGATCGGTGACCGTCACGTCCATGCTGCTGTTGATCGCCTGATTGTCGGGAGACGCGGCGGTAATGCGCGCCGTGCCGGCGCGGCGTCCGGTCACGACGCCGGTCGCGGATACCGACGCGTTGAGCTCGTTGCTGCTCGTCCAGTTGAGGGGGCGGCCGAGCGAGGTGATCACGTTCTCGGCGGTATCGCGCAGCGTGATGTCGGGGATGAACGACTCGTCCACGCGCAGCCCCTTGGTGAGCGGGGAGAGCGCGATGGAGCCGATCGGCACCTCGGTCACGGTGACCTGCGAACTCCCGACGACCTGGCCCACGGCGGCGTTGATGGTGGCGGTGCCGGCGGCGACGGCGGTGACCTGCCCCGACTGCGTCACGCTGGCCACGGCCGAGTTGCTCGACGACCACGACACGGTGAGCCCCGTAATGGGCGCGCCCGAGGCGTTCCGCGGCGAGGCGGTGAACTGCCGCACGTTGCCGCGCCGGAGCGTGACCGGCGACGGCGTGACGGTGATGCTGCCGGGGACTTCCGGCACCACGGTCACGACCGCTTCGCCGCGCGCGCCGTCGGCTTCGCCGGAGATGATCGTCTGGCCCGGCGCGACGCCGATCACGGTGCCGTCGCCGGTGACGGTGGCCACCGCGCCGTTGGCCGACGAGTAGCGGATGGTCTTGCTGGCGATCGTGTTGTTGTCCTTGTCGAACGCCGTGCCCACGATGAGGCGGCTCGCGTTGACCGGCAGCTCGAACGACGAGGGCGAGAGCGTGATGGATTCGGCGCGCCGGGAGCGGGAGATGAGATCCCGGCATCCGGACAGGCCCACGAGGGTGGACGCGGCGAGGGCGAACACGGCGGCGCGACGAACGACTGGACGGGCAACGAAGAGGCGGACCCGCATGCGGGTGTATCCTGGGCGACTGGAAACCATCACGGGCATCGCGGCCGAATGGATCGGCCGGACAGTGGCGGACACCTTCAGGGACGCATGGCCACGGACCACCGTAACCGTCACGCCACGGGAACAGACCGTGCACGCCACGGGAACAAGCTGTGTCGGTCGTGGCCCTCCTGTCTACCCGGCAGGGAGGAGCGGGTTCTGGACGACCGGTCACGAATGGGGCGCATGCCCCTGTGAGGCGGACGCTCCCGGTGGCACCTTTCTCCCGTGCCCCCCTTCGACGACCCGCTGTCGCCGCCCTCGCCGTCCGCCAGCCGGCGGTACTGGCGCATCGCGCTCGGCTGGTGGTTTGCCGGCGCCGCCCTCCGGGCGCTGCTCGCCTGGCTCGTCCCGCTCGTCCCCGACGAGACCTATTACTGGGAATGGACCCGGCGGCTGGAAGCCGGCTACTACGACCATCCGCCGGGGATCGCGCTCCTCATCGCGGCCGGCGTGCGCATGGCGGGCGATACACTGCTCGGCATCCGGCTGGGACCGTGGATCGCGGGCGGCGTGGCTCACGGGGCGCTGATCGCACTGGCGGCGCACTTCGGCGGCCCCCGGGCGGCCGCGCGCGGAGCGCTGCTGGTGTTCGTGCTGCCGCTCGCCACGCTCGGATTCGTGCTGGCCACGCCGGACGCGCCGCTGCTCGCCACGCTCGCGCTCGCCACACTTTTCCTGATGTGGGCGCTGGCCGCGCCGGTGCGCTCGTTCAACGCCCTCGTCTGGTGGGTGTGTGCCGGCGCCGCGCTCGGCGGAGCGCTGCTGTCCAAGTTCACCGCCGCCCTGCTCCCCGCGGCGGTGGGGCTCGCCTTTCTGCTGCACCCGGCGCTCCGCCGCCGCTTCGCCGAACCCGGACCGTACGTGGCGGTCGTGACCGCCGGTGTGCTCTTCGCGCCGGTGATGATCTGGAACTGGTTCTACGAGTGGATCGCGTTCCGCTTCCAGTTCGCGCACGGTTTCTCGGCGGCGCGCGGCATGCCGGTCGTCCGCGAGCTCGAACTGCTCGGCGGCCAGCTCGGGCTCGCGTCGCCGATCCTGTTCGTGCTGTTCATGGCGGCGGTGTGGGTGGCACTCCGCGATGCCTGGGAGGTGCGCAAGCGCCTCACGCCCACCGACCCGCTCGTGCGCCGGTTCCTGCTCGCCGTGACGGTGCTCGTGCCGTTCGCGGTGTTCGCGGTGAGCGCGTGGCGCCGGTCGGTGGAAGCCAACTGGCCGGCGCCGGCCTATCCGGCAGCGCTCGTGCTCCTCGCCGCGTCCGCGTCGCGCTGGGCGTACGGCCGCTGGTACCGTGCCGGTGTATGGCTCGCGGCCGCGCTGCTGCTCGTGGTGGCCGTGCAGGCGTGGCGGCCGGTGCTGCCGCTCGAGGCGCGCCGCGATCCGCTCGGGATCGCCCACGGATGGAACACGCTGGCCGAGGCGGTGGACGCCGCCCGCCGCGATCCGTTCCTCGACGGGAGCGTGGACGTGTGGGTGGCCGCGAACCGGTATCAGGAAGCATCGCAGCTCGCCTTCCACCTGCCGGACCGGCCCACCGTGTTCGCGCTCAACCTGGCCTCGCGGCGCAACCAGTACGATCTCTGGGACACGGCGCACGATCGCGTGCGGCCGGGGGACGCGCTCGTGCTGGCGATGGAAGCCACGCCCAAGGGCGATTCGCTCGCCGCCGTGGTGGGCACGTGGTTCCGGGATCACCGGGAGGGTGCGACGGTGGACCTCCGGCGGGGCGACGGACTCGTGTCGCAGCGCCGGCTGTGGCTGTATCGCATTGCCGTGGACGTGCCGCCGCTCGGACGCATGACGTGGTGACGGCGCCCTTTCCCTTCATCCATTCCCGCCATGTCTTCTGCTCCCACGGTCCCCGCTGATCTCGACGCCTGGCTCACCGCGCATCACGACGCGGCCATGGACGAGCTGTTCGCTTTCCTCCGCATTCCCAGCGTGAGCGCGCGCTCGGAACATCGCGACGATTGCCGCCGCGCCGCGCAGTGGCTCGCCAGCCGGCTCATGCATGCCGGGTTCACCTCGTCGCTGATCGACACACCGGGCCATCCCGTGGTGCTCGGCGAGTGGCGCGGCGCCGGCCCCGACGCGCCCACGCTGCTCATTTACGGCCACTACGACGTGCAGCCCGCCGAGCCGCTCGAGCTGTGGACCTCGCCGGCCTTCGAACCCGTGATCCGCGACGGGCGCATCTACGCGCGCGGCAGCGTGGACGACAAGGGACAGCTCTATCTGCACGTGAAGGCGCTCGAGGCGCATCTCGCCGTGCGCGGCACGCTCCCGGTGAACGTGATCGTGCTCGCCGAGGGCGAGGAGGAGGTCGGCAGCGCCAATCTGGAGGCGTTCCTGGAAACGCACCGTGAACGGCTGCGCTGCGACGGTGTGGTGATCTCCGACAGCACGATGTTCGCGCCCGGCGTGCCGAGCATCCTGTCGTCGCTGCGCGGGCTCGCGTACGTGCAGATCGACGTGCAGGGAGCCACGAGCGATCTGCACTCGGGCATGTACGGCGGAGCCGTGGTGAATCCCGCGATGGCGCTCGCGCAGATCCTGTCCACGCTGCACGACGAACACGGCCGCGTCGCGATCGCCGGCTTCTACGATGCCGTGCAGGCGTGGCCGGAATCCGTGCGCGCGCAGATGCGCACGCTGCCGTTCGACGAGGAACACTTCCGCGCCGAAGTCGGCGCGCCCGCGCTTGGCGGCGAGCAGGGCTACAGCGTGCTCGAACGGCTCTGGACGCGTCCCACCTGCGAAGTGAACGGCCTGCTCAGCGGCTACACGGGGGAAGGCGCCAAGACCGTGCTGCCGGCGGCCGCGATGGCGAAGGTGAGCTGCCGCCTCGTGCCGGATCAGGATCCGAAGACGGTGGAGCGGCTCATCGCCGAGCACGTGGCACGGGTGACGCCGCCGGGCGTGACGGCGCACGTGACGGCGATGCACGGCGGCCGGCCGTGGCGCGCGGAGCTCGGCGGGCCGCTGCACGATGCCGGCGTGGCCGCACTCGAAGCCGCGTTCGGCACGGCGCCGGTGATCACGGGTGAAGGCGGCTCGATTCCCGTGGTGGGCGATTTCGAACGCATCCTCGGCGCGCCCGTGCTGCTCATGGGCTTCGGACTGCCGGGGGAGAACGCACATGCCCCCGACGAATGGATCTCCGAGGAGAACTTTCGCCAGGGGATGCGCGCGGCCGCGACACTGCTCGACCGGTACGTCGCTCCGCATCGATGATGCGGAACCGATGCTGCGGCGCCGCCCCGATCGATGATGCGGGGCGGCGGACCTGCGTTACCTGACGGCGATCACCTTCACGCCGTCGGTGGACGCGCCGGCACTCACGTAGCCGATCGCGCCGGGCGTCGCCTTCACGAAGGCGAGCATGTCGGCATCGCCGCTCTTCGTGGCGGGCGGCACTTCCTTGCCCGAGAAGATCTGCTGCTGCCAGAACGTCTCCACCGCCGACACCGCGCGGCCGTGCACGGCCTTGGTGAAGGCCGCGCGCACGTCGGAATCCTTGCCCAGATCCACGGGCGTGACGGCGGTGCCGTCGGGGAGCTTCTTCGACTGCTTGAGAAACACCTTCGAGAGTGCGTCGGCCGACACGTCGGCCGCGCTCACGTTGGCGTTCGCGATCACCTTGAAGGCCTGCGCCTCCACCGACCGCGTGATACTCGCGAGGGCGAGCACCGTCGCCGCGTACAGCATGAACTTGCGCATGGTCGTCGTCTCCGTCAGAAGCTCACCGCGACGCTCGCCAGGCCGTAGAAGGCCTTGGACGCGGGCGCGAGCGTGGCACGGAACGGCGGGCCGCTGGTGGGCGGCACCACGGTAGGCACGGCGGTGTCGAAGGCATAGCCTTCCTGACGGTGCCCTTCGAGCTTGAACACGAGGCCGGGATTCACCGCCCAGGCGAAACCCACGCCGAGATCCTTGCTCACCGGCACCGTGATCGGCTCGGCGGGCGCCGGGAGCCCCACCCGGTTGTTCGCGGTGGAGTATTCGACGGCCAGCGTGAGCTGCTCGTGCGGCTTGACGCCGGCGAGCGCGTACCAGCCTTCGTACCCGGTGTTGCCGCCGGTGCGGAACGCGGTGTACTCGGCGCGCGCGAAGCCCTGCGACCGCACGGCGTCCAGGGAGAAGAGCGTGGTCGTGGTGCGCGACGGACGCGACGCTTCGGGAAGCGAGGCGCGCGGCGTCTGCTGGTAGTTGTTCACGAACGCGCCCAGGCGCACGCCGTCGATGGGCGTGTGCAGCCAGAGCTGCGTGCCGGCGGAGTTCTCCGCGCGCAGCCGGATCACCTGCGAGCCGGTGGACGAGGCCAGTACGGCGCGGATGTCGAATCCGCCCCCGAACGCCGCGCTTTCGAGACGCCATGCGTCACCGAGCTCGAACGTGCGGCTCGCCACGATGCCGTCGATGTACTCGAGCGTCTCGCCGTACACCGTGGTGCCCACGCGGTAGAACGGCAGCAGCGTGCCGATGAAGCGCACTTCGTTGAAGATGCCGCGCGGCAGCGGGTTGCGGCCGAGCTTCACGGCCGTGCCGTTCTCGAAGCGGTGCTCGTAGAAGGCCCACACCGCGCCCACGGCCGGCTCGCTGGCCGACAGCGGGCTGGTGCCGATGCGACGGTGCAGGAGCTGCGTGGCCACGCGTCCGTTGTCGGAGACCTTGTAGCCGAAGAGCATCGCCACGGCACGATAATCGCTCGTGCCGTCCTTGTTGATGCCGAAGACACCGAGTCCGTCCGACTTGGCCACGGCGGCGTTCACCGAGCCGTGAAAGGAGAACCGGTCGTCCTGCGCGTGCAGGGCCGGTGCGATGAAGGACAGCACGAGTGCCGTCCCTGCCGCCAGCGCGACAGGGGAGGAGAATCTGGACATGACGATGTGGAGGTGTGGGTAAAGCGGCGCGACGGGTCGTGGTCGCGCCGTGCTGCGTTCGTGCGACGCGGACGGCCGGTCAGAACTCGGCGAAAATGTCCGTATCTTCGTCGTCGTCGAACGGGATGACGCTGGCGGCATCGGGCTTGCCGTTGCTGCCAGGGGTCGCCGCCACGGCCGCCTGGGCGCGCCGTGCGGTGGTGGCGGCCGGCGCCGGCGCGGCGGACCGCGTCGAACGAGCCGGACGCCGCGTGGACACGGGCGCGCGGTCGCGCCCGGCCGGCGGCTGCTTCGCCGCCGTCGCCCCGTCCACGATGAACTGCGAGGCCATCTCGTGCATCTCGCCGGCCTGCGCCTGCAGCTCCGCGGCGGCGCTCGCCGATTCCTCGGCGTTCGCGGCCACGCGCTGCGTGAGCTGGGCGATCTGCGAGATCGCCGAGGTCACTTCCTGCAGCTCCTGTTCCTGCTCGCGCGCGCCGTCGGCGATGTTCGCCATCATGGTGCTCGAGCGCTCCACGCCGGTGCGGATCTCCTCGAGACGGCGGCGCACGCCGTCGTTGAGCTTGACGCCCGTCTCGGTCTTCTGCACCGATTCCTCGATGAGCACGGCCGTGTTGCGGGCCGCTTCCGCCGCGCGGATGGCGAGGCTCCGCACTTCGTCGGCCACCACCGCGAAGCCCTTGCCGGCATCGCCCGCGCGCGCCGCTTCCACGGCCGCGTTGAGCGCCAGCAGGTTGGTCTGGAACGCGATCTCGTCGATCGTCTTCACGATCTTGGCCGTGGAGTCGGCCGACTTCTTGATGTCGGCCACGGCTTCGGCGAGCGCCTGCATGCGTTCCACGCCCTGCACGGTGTCGGTGCGCGCACGCTCCATCGCGGCGCGGGCTTCATGGGCGTCGGCGGCGCTGGCCTTCGTGCGCTCGCCCACCACCGTGAGCCGGTTCGACACCTGGTCGATCGAGCCGGCCTGATCGGCCGCGCCCGACGCGAGGTCCTGGCTGCCCGAGCCGATCTCGCCCGCGGCCGCGTTCACCTGCGCCACGGCCGAGGTGAGCGAGGAGAACGCCTCGCCGATGTTCGCGAGCGCCGTGTTGAGCGAGTCCTTGATGGCCGCGTGCTCGCCCTTGTAGTCGCCCTGCATGCGCACCGCGAGATCCCGCTCCGCCACGCGCGTCAGCACCGTGCGCGCTTCGTCGATCGGCGCGTTCACGGCGTCGAGCATGGCGTTCGTGCCGGTGATCACGTCGGCGTACGCGCCGTCGATGCCGGCCGCGGAGCCGCGCTGTGCCAGATGACCGTTCTGCACGGCGGTGATGGTGCTGCCCACTTCGCCGATCACGGTGCGGAGTGCTTCGGACACGCGGTTCACGTTGCGCGAGAGCACATCGTGCTCGGAGCGCGGCGTGACCGACGCGGCCGTGAGGTCGCCCACGGCGAGCCGGTCGGCCGCGTGCGCGATGTCACCCACGTACGACACCATGCCGCGGAACGCGTCGGCGAGGGCGCCGATCTCGTCCTTCGCATGGATGTCGATGCGCTGTTCGATGCGCCCGCGCGCGATCTCGCTCGCGGCATTCGACAGCTCGCCGAGCGCGCCGAGGATGTTGCGGAGCGTGCCCACGGCGAGCACGCCGAGTACGCCGAGTGCGATCACGAGCACGGCCGTGGAGCCGGCGAGCGTGGTGCGCTGCATCGACCGGGCGCTTTCGAACGCCTCGGCGATGCGCGCCTCTTCCGCGATGCGGCGCGCGGCCAGCACGCCGGCGAGTTCGGCGTACTGCGAACGCATCGCCTGCATGCCGGCCATCAGGTCGAGCTCCATGTCGCCGGAGATCATCCCGAGGCTCGTTTCCCGCGACCCCGTGGCGTAGGTGGTGAAGGCCTCGGCGAAGCTGTCCACGGCTGCCTTTTCCACGAGGGCGTTGGCGCCGAGCGTGTCGGTGAGCGCCATGAAGCGCGCGGAGATCGTGTCCGCGGCCGTGACGGCGCCTTCGTCGCTGGCGCCCACGGCGTCGCGGAGCGCCCGCTGATAGTCCTCGAGCGTGCGCTCGAGCCGCTGGCTCACCTGCAGAGCCGGCGAGAGGCCGTCCTGGATGCGCCGCTGCTCGGACTGGGCGGACAGTCCGAGGCTCACCACCACGGCGAGCGTGATGAGGAAGCCCACGGCCGCCACGATGGGCAGGGCCAGGATCTTGGCGCGAAGAGTCAGAGTGCGAAACATGCCGGTGTACGGGAAAAAGGAACGGGGAAATCGGGCGGCCCGGATTCGTGACGCGGATCGCTGTCCTCTTCGGGTATCGGCGCGGGCACGCGGCTCTTTAGCGTGTCGAGTGTCACCGTCACGCCACGGGCCATTCCGTGTCATGGAACGCACGACGCCCCCGGCACTTGCGAGCCGGGGGCGTCGGGGGTGGTGTCAGCGCGCCCGGAGGCGCGGCCGGCTCAGAGGCCGTCGAGCAGGGAATCGTTGTTGGCGGTGGCCGCGATGCGCTTGATCAGCCATTCCATGCCGGCCTGGGGCGGCATCTGCGCCAGCCCGCGCCGGAGCAGATGCACCTTCTGCAACTGGTCGGGGCGGTAGAGCTTCTCTTCGCGGCGCGTGCCGCTCACGGCGATGTCGAATGCCGGATAGATGCGCCGGTCGGCGAGGCTCCGGTCGAGCTTGACCTCGCTGTTGCCGGTGCCCTTGAACTCCTCGAAGATCACGTCGTCCATGCGCGAGCCGGTTTCCACCAGCGCCGTGGCGATGATCGTGAGCGACCCGCCGCCGTGCTCCGGCGCGATCATGCGCGCCGAGCCGAAGAACGCCTTGGGCTTCTGCATGGCCGAGGAATCGAGGCCGCCCGAAAGCGTGCGGCCGGTGCCGCGTTCCACGGTATTGTGCGCGCGGGCGAGACGGGTGATGGAGTCGAGCACGATGACGACGTCCTTCCCCTGTTCGACGAGGCGGCGCGACCGTTCGAGCACCATGTCGGCCACTTCCACGTGGCGCTTGGCCGGCATGTCGAAGCTCGAGGCCACGACTTCGCCGTACCCCCACGTGATCATTTCGCTGACTTCCTCGGGGCGTTCGTCCACGAGGAGAATGAAGAGCGCGGCTTCGGGATGGTTGAGCGCCACGCCTTCCACGATGGCCTGGAGGAGCGTGGTCTTGCCGGCCCGGGCGGGCGCCACGATGAGGGCACGCTGACCGTAGCCGACCGGGGCGATGAGATCGATCGCGCGGCGGGTGAGTTCGGGGCCGGTCTTTGCCGGCTGTCCGGTTTCGAGCGTGAGCTTGCGATCGGGGTAGCTGGCCGTGAGGGTGTTGAAGTCGGGCCGCTTGCCTTCCACGATGGGCGGTCCGTCGTTGAGCGCGGTGATCTCGATGGTGACCGCGCGCCCGCGGTGATCGCGTCCCCACGTGGCTTCGATCTTGTCGCCGCGCCGCAGCACGTGCTGGCGGACCAGGTGCGGCTGCACGAACGGATCGGTGGGTTCGGGGAGGTAGCTGTGCTCGGCACGGCGGATGAAGCCGGCATCGCGCTGCAGGTCGAACCAGCCGGTGATCGTGCCTTCCACCGCCGGCGGCGCCATGGGTTCGCGCGGCTCCCGTGGTTCCCGCGGCCGGTGCTCCCGGTGTTCGCGCGGCTCCCGGGGCTCCCGCTGGTCACGCGGTCCGCGCTGCTCCTTCCGGAACCGGCCGCGCCCCCGCCGGGTGTTGCGTCGCTGGCCGTTGTGCCGGTACTCCGAAGAGGACGCCCCCGCCTCGCCCGCGCCGTTGTTCACCGGCGGTGCGGCGGATGCCCCGCTCGCTCCGTCATCGCCCTCGGGCCCCGCGCTCGGCTGGGGCTCGGCCTGTCGCGGCGGCGGTGTGTCGATGGAAACTCCGCCGCTCGCCTCCGGGGTGTCACGATACGGATTGGGTTCACCGCCGGCATCCGTGGCCTGGGCATCACGGGTTCGCGGCCGACGGCCACGGCGATAGGGGCGCTTGGGTTCGCTCATGCTGTACTGCGTGTGGTGTGAAGGGCCGGTGCATGCACCGGTCCAGTGGGCGGCGCACATGCGCCGGGTCGTGCATTACGCACGGAAGCAGTCGGGTGCCTCGGGAGCAGCGCTCACGTAGGACGGGACCTGGAACTGATCGGGACGGAAGAGATGCGGGCCGTCATGCCTCGGAAGGGGGGAACCCTTCCGTTCTCGCGGGGGGACGTGGACATCGGTACGATGTCCGACGCACGAGGCGTCGTCGTCTCGGGGCCAGCAGGTGTACGCCCGTGGGCGGTGCCGGATGGCAGGGATGTGCCGGCTGGCCAAACCTTCGTGGGTCGTTGCGTTCGACTCTTGTACGCCAACGATCCCCTGAATGTTGCAGATCGGAGCAAATCGCGCAAGGCGCGTTCGTCACGATCGGGACGAGCCGCCACGGGGGAGGTCACCGGAATGCCGATGACGGCGAGTGGAATCGGCGCCGGCGCCGACCCACAACCCCGCCGCGCCGCCCGCTACATTTCTCCCCCATGATCGCTCCTCCCACCGACCTGCGCACCGCACTCTCCCAGGCGGTCGCCGCCTATGAAGCCTCCGGCAACATCGGCGTTCTCATGGAACGGCTGCACACCCTCCGCGACGGCGCCACCGCCGACGCCCTCGTGGCCGCCGTGGAACCATGGCGCGACCTCCCTGAAGTCGCCGGCCCCATCTATGAACGCGTGGTGGCCGAACAGCCGGCCAACGCGCGCGCCCTCGTGATCCTCGCCAACGCCTACTGGCTGAGCGGCCGGGGCCCCGACGTGGTGGGTGAACTGGCGAACCGCGCCCTCGCCGCCGATCCGGCGAACCGTGGCGCCTGGCACATGTGGGCGCTCACCGAGGCCGATCAGCGCGCGCGCACCATCCGCTGGATCCAGGTCACCGAGCGTTTTCCGGACGATCAGCTCGCCAAGGCGGCACTCGCCGACAACGCGGCCTCGCTCGCGAGCGCCGAACACGACCGGGAGGCGATGCAGCTCGCCATCCGCACGTACGAGGAACTCCTCGCGGTCGCCTCCAGCGATCAGCAGCGACAGGCGCTGGAGACCGCGCTCACCACCCTCCGGAAGTGGACGCTGTGAGCCCCGACCACGACACGCACGCTGCCGCTTCCGCGCCGGACGGCGACGCCGCGGCCTCGCTCGCCGAGTTCCGCGCCTTTCGCGAACGGCTGAACACGCGCATCCTCGGCGAGAACAATCTCGTCATCAACCGCTTCTTCGCGCTCGACGGACGCGCCTACGACGCGGGCGCGCTCGACGTGAAGACCAAGGAGCTGCTCGGCCTCGTGGCCTCGCTCGTGCTGCGGTGCGACGACTGCATCACGTACCACCTCGTGCGGTGCGCGGAGGAAGGCGTCACGCGCGACGAGGTGTTCGAGACCATGAGCATCGGGCTCCTCGTGGGCGGCAGCATCGTGATTCCGCACCTCCGCCGCGCGGTCGACCGCTGGGACGAGCTTACGGCACCGCGGTCGTAACGCCGTAACGAAGCACGCGCACTACGGCGCCGCCCCGCTGACCCGCGTGGTATCGCCGTCGCTCACGTAGCGCCCGGACGGGCCCGTCTTCTCCAGCGCGCGCAGCGTGGGAAAGAGCGGCATGCCGCGGCCGAGTGGAATGCGCGGCAGTGAGCGCGGATTGAACTGCGGATCGTACGGACTCCGCGCGGGGCCGCCGGCCACTTCGAACACGGCATCGTACCGGTAGCGGAGCTCGCGCTTCGTCTTCGGGTCGGTCCACGCGCCTTCCCACGCGAGCGAGCGCGTCCTGGGCCACATGCCGAGCGGCAGCGCGAAGCCGCGCACGCGATAGCCGGCGATCGCGGAATCGATGGCCAGCTCGCCGCGCGCGATCTGCTCCTGCACGAACGCATCCTCGTACCGGTCGAGCCGCGCGTGCCAGAGCGTGTGATTGCACAGCTCGAAGCCGAGCGAATCGAGCTGCCGCAGCTTGGGGAAGCGCCAGGCCGTTTCCTGTCCCTCGATTCCCTTGTTGCCGAAGAACGACCGGCCGGCTTCGGCGCCCGAGAGCAGGCAGAAGAGGCCGCGGTTGCGCCAGTCGGGCTTGTCCTTCGCGAAGTCGAGCCAGATGCCGAGCGCGCTCGAGGGATCCACCTCGAGCCGTCCGTCACGCGAGATGTAGCGGAACTGGCTCGGTGAGGCGTCGTCGAATACGAACAGCACGGGAGACAGGCCGCGCGCGAGCGCGATCCGCCGCTCGAGCAGCTCGGCCAGCGCGATCGGGCGGTAGCCGCGCGCGTAGAGCGTGTCGAGCTCGGCGCGGAAGCGCTCGCGGCTCACGGCGTAGCTGCCGTCCTCGTCCACCACGAGATGGTATTCCACGATCGGGATCCGGCCGTACTCGTTGGGCGCGCGCTCGTCGTTCGCCGCCGAATCCACGGGGACGGCCGCGGCCGGAGCCGGTGTGGAGGCGGATGCCGGGAGATCGATCGGGGGCGTGGGACGAACCGTGTCACCGTTCGTGGCGTCCAACCGTACGGAGGGCGGAGGCTCCGCGGCGCTGGCGTCCGGAGGCGTGCCGCCGGACGGGTCGGGACGGCTGCATGCCGAGCCGAGGAGCAGGAGCAGAATGGCGCTCAGGGCGCGAACGGCGGGTGCGGCGAAACTCGGCATCGGGAGCGGGGTCGAACGGCGATGATGCAACCTGATGAGAAGGCTAGCGGCGCGCTGCGCCGGTGGGCAGGGCAGGCCCGGGTGGTGGTGCGGCGGGAAGCGCGCCGCGCCGGACGTCGGGCTCTCGTGCTCTTCACCCGCGCACGCCGGGACCGGCGCGTGCAGGTGGGCACGGCCGCGCTCATGGCCATGGGAATCGGCCTGGGTGCCACCTGGTGGCAGACGTGCGGCTTTGCCGGTTGCCCGAGTCTCGAGGCCGTGCGCGAATGGCGCCCGCGCGCCGGCGACCGGCTGCTCGCCCACGACGGCGCGCTGCTCGGCATGCTCGATCCGGTGCGCCGTCTTCCGGTGCCGCTGGAGCGCATTCCGGTGCACGTGCGCGAGGCGTTCATCGCCGTGGAGGACCGGCGGTTCCGCGAGCACGACGGCGTGGATCTGCGCGGCGTGGCGCGGGCGCTCGCGCACAACGTGGCCGCGGGCGGCGTGCGCGAAGGCGCGAGCACCATCACCATGCAGCTCGCGCGGAACGCCTTCCTGACCAGCTCCACGCGCGGATGGCGCCGCAAGCTGCTCGAAGTGCGGTATGCCGGGCTCATCGAGCAGGCGCTGAGCAAGGACGAGATTCTCGAGCGCTATCTCAACACCATCTACTTCGGAAGCGGCACCTGGGGCGTGGACGCGGCGAGCCGCGATCTGTTCGGCCGGAGCATCACGCGCGCCACCGTCGCCGACGCCGCGCTCCTCGCCGGCCTTCCCAAGGCGCCGTCCACCTATTCGCCGCGCCGTGACGCGGCGAAGGCCCGCGCGCGCCGTGATGTCGTGCTCGGCGTGCTCGCGAACGCGGGACTGATGGATTCGGCCGAGGCCGCGCGCACGCGTGCGCGGGACGTGCGCGTGCCCGCGCGTGCGTGGCGCCCCGACTGGCCGGCGCACACGTGGGCCGTGGACGTGGTGCGCGCCACGCTCGATTCGCTGCAGCGCGCGGGTGCGCTGTCGCCGTCGGCGCGGGCGCGTGATCTCACGGTGCACACCACCGTGGACGTACGGGCGCAGCGCGCCGCGGAACGGGCCGTGGCGAGCGGCGCGGCGCGCGTGGACGCGGCCCGCCGTGACGCGCGCGAACACCGCACACAGGGCGCGCTCGTGGCGCTCGATCCCGAGACGGGCGCCGTGCGCGCCGTGGCCGGTGGCCGCGCGGTGGATGCGCGCGGCTTCAACCGGGCCATGCAGGCGAGCCGGCAGGTGGGGTCCACGTTCAAGCCGTTCGTGTACGCCGCGGCGCTCGCTCAGGGCTACGCCGGCAACCGCATGCTCACCGACGATCCGGTGTCGATACGGGCCGGCCGCACCACCTGGACGCCCACGAACTTCGGCGACCGCTACGACGGACGCATGACCATGCGCACCGCGCTCGTGCGCTCGTCCAACACGGCCACCGTGCGCCTCGCGCAGGACGTGGGCAACGGCCGGATCATCGAGATGGCACGCGCGAACGGCGTCACGTCGGCGCTTCCCGACGTGCCGTCGCTCGCGCTCGGCAGCGCCTCGCTCACGCCGCTCGAGCTCACGGCTGCGTACGTGCCGTTCGCCAACGGCGGCTGGCGCGTGACACCGCACGTGGTGACGCGCATCGAAACCGCCGACGGTGTGCTGCTCTGGGAGCGCATGCCGTCGGCGCGTGAGCGCGCGCTGTCGGTGGAGGATGCGTTCCTCGTGACGTCGATGCTGCGGAGCGCGGTGGACCAGGGCACGGGACGCGCCGTGCGCGAACTCGGCGTGCAGGGGCCCGTGGCCGGCAAGACCGGCACCACGAACGACGGCGCCGATGCGTGGTTCGTGGGCTATTCGCCGTCGCTGGTGACCGGCGTGTGGCTGGGCGCCGATACGCCGCGCTCGCTCGGCGCGGCGGCGTCAGGAGGACGGTATGCCGTGCCGGTGTGGGCGCAGTTCATGCGCAACGGCTGGCGTTCGCCGGAGCGGGATCGCGCGTGGACGCCGCCTGCCACGCTCGTGTCGCGCACGATCGACGCGACCAGCGGCCTGCTCACGGGCGGCTGGTGCGGCGATCCACAGGTGGAATGGTTCAAGCCCGGCACCGAGCCAACCGAAGCGTGTGACGGCGGCTGGTTCCGCTACACCGGTCGCATGGACGGATTGCCGGGAGATGCCATCGATGCGGCGATCGATGCGCTGAGCGACGCACTCGGCCCGGGCGAGATCCGCCAGTCGGTGCTGCGGTCGCTGGCCGGGGAAATGCGGCGCCGGATACGCGACGCGGAGCGGGACACGCGGCGCGAGACGGAGCAGGCACGGCGGGAAGCGGAGCAGGCGCGGCGGGAAGCGGAGCGTGAAGGACGGCGTGGGCGCGGACAGGAGCGGCAGTAGGGCGTTCGCGTGGTGTGAAACGGCGGGACGCCGATCACTCGCGCCGCGCGTTCAACCGGTACTGGACCAGTACCGGCACATCATCCTCGCCGGGCACGACGGCCCACACGGTGCGCCCCGTCGCCTGCACGATGGCTTTCGCGGGGAAATGCAGTTCGCCGAGGAAGACGCCGAGCGTGTCGAAGACGGCGAAGTGCGGCGGTTCCGCGTAGGCCGTGGTGATCTCCGAAGTGCGGCCGTTCACGGTGCCCCAGAACTTCATCTCCGGTGGAATCGGCACGGCCGGTGAACGGCGCTGCACCCAGAGACGGCCGTCGAGATCGACGGTCATGCCGCCGGTGAGCGGCTTTGATTCCGGCACCTCGCGTGGCGCTCGCCCCGTGCCGCGCGCGTGCCACGCGGCGAACCGGCGTTCTTCCTCGCGTTCGCCCTTGCCGTAGCGCACCGGCTCCGCGCCGATTTCCGCCGCGCGCAGCAGCGGCCGGTGCGATGGCCGCGCTGCATCGCGCGGATGGTCGAGCAGCAGGAATCCGACGCGATCGATGTGCATGTGCACGACGCGCCGGTCACGCGTGACCGTCCACATGGTGTAGTTGGTGACGGGGTCGCTGGATATTGCACCGCCCCATGGCGCGATATCGGCGATGGAATCCGTCGTGGCGCCGGACGCATCGAGACAGCGGACCGGCGCGCGTCCCATCGTGGTCTGCGGTACCTCGTCGTCGGAGATGCACACGCCGCCGTCGATGGTGGCCACGAACACCTGATGGCGCGACCTGGTCCGCAGCGGGATCGTGCGCACGTGTCGTCCGGCGGAATCGTATCGGATCCAGCGATTGCTCATGCCGTCGAGCAGGAAGACCTCGCCGTCCGGCGCCGCATCGAGCGACGCGAGGGTCGCGAGCGTGGACGGATACTCGCCCGGGCCGGCTCCCGTCCGTCCGATGCGGTGCACGAACGTGCCGGTGCTGTCGAAGCGCAGGAGCGCGGCGCCATCTGCGGCCTTTTCGTCGAAGACCACAACGCCGCCGTCGGGCATGGCGGCGAGCCGGGTAAGCCGGCCGAAGGGCTGCGCCTCCGACGGGCCGGTGATGCGACGGATCTCCTCGGGCATATGCGGCGCTCCCCAGAACCCCGGGCCGGTGGTGCGCCACGTGATCGTGTCGCCGGTGCGTATCTCCGCCGTGCGGGGCGCAGGGTCGCGGTCCGCCGCGGCGGGCGCGCAGGCGAGGATCGCAAGGAGCAGGAACGCATATGTACATATACATGTACATATGCGCGAAGGCGTGAACGCGCGGCCCGTTCCTGCTGGCCGATCACCGGATCCGGTCACGTTCGATACCGTTCAGCGCCGCGTGTCGCCCGCGGGAACGAGCGGCATGAGCGAGAGCAGGGACGCGCCGTCCTCCGTGCGGTGGCGGAGGAGCACGACGTTCCGTTCGAACGCGATCACCTCGGGCGGGACGCCTCGGGCATCGAGCGGAATCTCGAGACGGCCGAGCAGCCGGCCGGCCGGGTCGAATGCCGTCCACCGGCGGGCAGCGTTCGCATCCACCACGTGGTCCTGCATCCACAGCCGTCCGGAGGGATCGGAGCGCAGCGTGCCGTGTGCGGGCCAGTGTTCCGCGTGCGGCCGGCTGCGCATCCGGTCGATCATCTGCTGCCGCTGTGCGCTCGACACGTTGTCCGGAACGGTGTTCGTGATCCGTTCCTCGGCTTCGCGCGCGGTGATGCGCCGGAGCGCGTCGCCGGTGCGGAGGATCCGTGTGAGACGTGCGGCGGCATCGTACCAGCGGACCTCGTGGCGCGTGGCATCACTGTACGCGAGATGCGCGCCGTCCGGCACGATCACGGGCAGGCTCTGGGCCACCATGTCGAACGGCGGCGCCGTGAGCGTGAGCGGTGTGCCGGTGGCGGATCCGTCGAGCCGGTGACGCGTGTAGTGCGTGGCGATCGGCTCACCGGTCGCAGACGGCAGCCGGTGTGAGAGCAGGTATGTGCCGTCGTCGAAGCAGGCGTCGGACGGCATGGCGTGCGTGGCGTCCACCGGGAAGGCCCGCACGATATTGCCGGCGGGCGCGAGCACGGTGATGCGCCGGTTGTGCGAATCGTACACCACGACGGTGTCGCCGCGGGTGCGGCATACGGACGTCAGGTAGCGGAACTCGTTCGGTCCGGCGCCCTCCCGGCCGGTCACGATGCGCCGCGTGCCGCGCGCGTCGAAGAAGTGCACGCGCCAGACATCGATCACCACGAGGCCGCCGTCGGAGAGCCGCGCGGCGCGCAGGTAGCCCTGCCTGTGATCGAACTCGAGGTCGGGGTCTGCCTCGAGGCCACCCACTTCGAGGAGCGGTGTCGCACCGATCCGGAAGGCCACGCGCGCCGAGGCGCGAGCCGGGTTTTCGGTGATGCGGATGCCGGCGCTGTCGCGTGCCGCGGGCTGCTGGGCGGGGAGAGAGGTGCCGGACAGCGGGGATCCGGCGAGGAGAAGCGCACATGATACGCGCGCGCAGATGGATCGGGAGCAGTTCATGGTCGCAATCCGTGCTTCGTCCAGAACAGCACCACGGCGCAGTCGTCCTTGGCCACGACGATGTAGCGGGCCGGCGCGAGCGCGGTGGTGGTGTAGTACTCCACGGCTACGAGATCTTCCTTCGGAATACGGTTCACGTCGTCCATGGTGGCGAGCACACCATCCCAGAAGACGGTGGCCTGGCATACGCGCGACCTGTGCAACGACTGGCTGCGCTGGATGATGGTGAACTCGCTGGTGTTGCCTGTGTTCGTCACTTGCAACCCCCTTCCGCGTATCACGCTGAGGGCAGCCCGAAGGTTCGGCGCGCGTGCGATCTCGGTGGAGTCGATGAACCGGCCGATGCCGGCGCTCCTGCGCAGATCGAACTCGCTGCGCTCCCGGCGCACGATCGCACGTTCCGTCACGCGCACGCCTTCGAGTTCGACCGCGCGCTCCACCGGAATCGTGAGCGCGGGATTGTCCGTCTCGAGCACCTCCACCACCTGCGCCACCGGCGTGTAGCCGATCGCGCGCACCGACAGCATGCGGGAGCCGAGGGGCACGCTGTCGAGGGTGAACCGGCCGTCGGCATCGGTGGTGACCGCGCTGTCGCGTCCGTCGATGCTCACATGCACATTGGCGAGCGGCGCCCGGGCCTGATCGAGTACACGGCCGCCCAGGGTGATCCGGCGATCGCTCCCCTCGGTGCGCGCCAGTACGAGATCCGCGCGGCGGAGGGGGTAGAGTTCACTCGGAATGTGAATCACCCCCGACTGCGCCTCGGTCGACAGCGCGAGCAGCGACAGGTCCGCGAACTCCTCCACGTCGCACATCACGTAGTTGCCGAGGGAGTCGGTGAGCGTTTCCACGGTGACGTACGGATCGGGACCGGTGCGCACGTTCGGCGCCCACTGCACGAGCACTTTCGCGCCGGCCACGCGCGTGCGGTTGTCCGACAGCCGGGCCGTACCGGTGACGATGACCGAGCGCACGCCCCGCGGACGCCGGCTGTTGCACAGTTTGGGCCAGAGTGTGGTGAGGGACGGGGTGGCGAGCCGTGCTTCGGACCAGCGGTCGCGGTTGGCCGGCCGCACGGCCACGAGCGCGCCGAGCCCGGTCTGGTCGAGGACCGGGTGATAGGCGGTGAGCGACTCCACGCGCCCGTCTCCGAGGAGCGTGAAGCGGCCCAGCGAATCGGTGGTCGCCGTGGCGCCGGATGGCGCGGCGGTCACGAAGGCGCCGGCGAGCGGCTCGTTCAGCAGACTGTCGAACACCACGCCGCGGATGGTGTCGGAGCGACCGGCGCCTGCCTCCTGCGCAGGCGTCGATGAATGCGCAGGCCGGGCTTGCGAGAGCCCGGCGGCCAGCACGGTCCCCAGCAGCATGCCGCCGGCCAGCGCGGCGCGGGTGTCCCGTGGATGCGTCATGATGCGTTCCCTCGCTCCGAGGTATGGTGTCGCATTGGGGTGGGAGATACTACGGCCGCAGGCCGGTCTTCGTCCAGAACAGCACCACCGCGCATGCATCCCCCGAAACCATGAGAAACCGGGCCGGTGCAAGCGCGCTGGTCGTGTAGTATTCGACGGCGATGATGTCTTCCTTGGGAATGCGATTCAGATCGTCGTTGCTGGCCAGAATGCCGTCCCAGAAGAATGTGGGGCTGCAGCCGTTCCGTCCCATGATGCCGAACTCGCTTCCGCGGCCGGCCGTTACTCTCACCCCTCGCATCATGCTGAGGGCCGCGCGCATGTTCGGCGCGCGCGCGATCTCCGTGGAATCCACGAACCGTCCGATGCCGGCGCGCTTGCGCAGGTCGAACTCGCTGCGCTCCCGGCGCACGGTCGCGCGCTCCGTGATACGCACGCCTTCGAGTTCCACGGCGCTCTCGAGAGGAATGGTGAGGGACGGATTGTCGGCGTCCAGCACCTCCACCACCTGGGCCACGGGCGTGTACCCGATGGCCCGCACCCAGAGCATGCGGGAGCCGAGCGGCACACTGTCGAGGGTGAACAGGCCGTCTGCACCAGTCATCACCGTGCTGTCGCGGCCATCGATACTCACCCAGGCGCTGGTCAGGGGCGCTCCCACGCGATCGAGAATACGGCCCCCGATCACGGCGTGGGTGCGCTCGGCATCCCGGTGCAGCAGCACGAGATCCATGCGGCGGAGCGGATGCGGATCGGGCGGGACGGATACCACACCCGACTGCGCTTCGGCGGAAAGCGCGAGCAGTGACAGCTCCGCGAGTTCCTCCGCCCCGCAGGCCACGTAGTTGCCCAGGGAATCGGTGACCGTTTCAGTGGTGACGTACGGGTCGGCGCCGACAGGGACGGCGGGCACCCATTGCACGAAGACCTTGGCACCCGCTACGCGTGTGCGGTTGTTCGAGAGCCGCGCCGCACCGGTGAGAATGACGGACCGGATCCCCTGCGGGCGGGGCGTGTCGCACAGCCGGGGCCAGAGCGTGGCGAGCGATGGGGTGGCGAGCCGCGTCTCGGGCCACCGATCCTGACCGGCCGGTCGCACGGCCACGAGCGCGCCGAGCCCGGTCTGGTCGAGGACCGGGTGATAGGCGGTGAGCGACTCCACACGCCCCTCGCTCACGAGCGTGAAGCGGCCGAGGGAATCGGTGGTGGCCGAGGCGCCGGCGGGCGTGGCGGTCACGAAGGCGCCGGCCAGCGGCTCGCTCAGCAGACTGTCGAACACCACGCCACGGATGGTGTCGGGACGTACGGGATCCTGCGCCTGCGCGCCGGCCGTCAGAGACACCAGGCCGAACACGCACGCCGTACGGAAGATCATCGTCGTCCCTCCCGCCAGGATCTGGGTCAGCAGAGTGCGCCGGCCGGCGCCCGCGATTGCTTCTTACGCGTCTTTCGGCGTGAAGTGCCCCAGGAATACCCGCTCCTGCGCCGTGAGGCTCCCTTCCCCCTGACTGGCGATCTTGTCGAGGATGCGCGAAACCTCGTCGCGGTTGACCTCGTGGACCGTGCTCAGGTCCACCCGCTGCCAGTCGCCCACCGCGACCTTGTGCGCCGGCGGGCCGGCCACCTTGGCCTTCCACTTGCGCGACGGCGCCTGTCGCTCGGCCCACACGAGATAGGCCCACGCGCCGATGTAGCCGCCGAGGTGCGCGAAGTGCGCCACGCCGCCCCCGCCCCGCATGCCGCCGTACAGGGTCATCACCGTCATGATGATCACCAGGACGCGGGCCTCCACCGGGATGATGCCCCAGATGTAGATCCGGTCGCGCGGATAGAAGCGGGCGAAGGCGAGCTGCACGCCGAACACGGCCCCCGACGCGCCCACGATGGCGGCATAGGGCGTGAAGAAGAGCGACAGCAGTCCGCCCGTGATCCCGGCCACGAGGTACATGCGGATGAAATGCTTCCCGCCCAGCCGCATCTCCACACGCGGTCCGAAGATGAACAGGGCGAACATGTTGAAGAGGATGTGCGTGAGACCGAACGTGCTGTGGGCGAACATGTACGTCACGATCGTCCAGGGCCGGGTGAGCAGCAGCGCCGGGATGAGAGCGAGCGAGTTCGTGATGCCCGGAACCGACATCTGCACGAGGTAGACGGCGATGTTCGCGAAGAGGAGGCGTTTGACCCAGGGTGTCATGCTCCCATTCTAACCCCTGATCACGATCCGGTGCCGGCGCCCTCGAGGTCGCACGCGACCCTTGAGGTCGCGCGCGGAACCCGATTGCTTTCAGGAATGGCATCCACGAGGGCATCAGCGCTGAGAGTACGTCCGGGTACGGCCGGTCTCCTCGTTGCCACGGCAACCACCGGCGCCCTGCTCGCCTTCGGCTGGCGCGACGGCGAAGCCACCAAGGCATTTCGCCACGCCGGCCGCATGTTGCTGCAGTCGCGGGAGTTTCCCGGGGCCGCCCTGCCGATCACGTCCACGGTCATCGGCTTCGTGCATCACGCCATCGTGGCGCTCCTCTGGGGGATGCTGCTGGTGCTCGTGGTGCGCCGTTTCGAAGGGTGGGCGCGGGCCGGCGCCGCGCTGGCGGTGTCGCTTCTCTTCGCGCTGCTGAACCTCTGGATCATCCCGCCGGTACTGGGTATCGGGTACGCCGTGGTCACCGGTCCGGCCCGCGCGATCCCGCTGGCGCTGGCGATCATGGCCGCACTGCTGGTCACCCCGTGGGCTTCAGGGGTACCACAGGAACAGCGCCCGTCGACTGCGTCGATCGTCTGACGGCTCGCGCGGTCGCCGCTTCGGTGGCGGGCAGGGAAGGCAGCAGCGGGCGAAGCGTCGTGACCCGATCGTGGCACACTCGGTGACGCACCGCACACTGGCACCCTCCTTGCATGTGTATCCTTCGGGCAGGTTGCTCCGTCTGCTCCGTGATACGGCGCACGGCGCCGGCCGGTAACCTGCTCCGCTTTCCCTCTCAGACTGGAGGTGTCCCATGGATGTGCTCGTCCGACTCGATCATGGTCGGACCGATTCGCCGGTGCTCGCGCACGTGAATTCACTGCCCGTGCTCCCGTTCGGTACCCGCTCGCGCCGCGAGGTCGTCACGCTCTACGGAGCGGCCGACGCCCACGCGCTCGCCCTGGCCCTCGCGGCCACGGTGGAGAGTGAGCGGCTGGAGGCGGCGCGTGGCGGGGTGGTGCGTCATCTCGGGGTCTGGTCGGACCGGGGCGCGCTGGGTGATGCGGCGTGGCGGGACGACGCCGGCAAACTGGTCACCCGCGACCTCGACATTCCGATCTCGACGCTGCAGTTGCGTGCCGCCGAGCTGCTCGGCGAAAACGGCCCCACGCTGCGTCGTGTGGCGGCTGGTCTGTCCATGCCCGACTGGCCCGAAGGGACCGATCGGGCGCTCAGTTTTTCGTTGTCCACGCTGTACGCCACGGCGGCGTCCGGCGGCGCGGCGAACACGATCGACGAAGCCGGTGCGGAACACTGGCTCGACATGGTGCGCGCGGCGGATGCGTATGCCTTCGATGTGGAGGGTGACTGACGAACCCTGCCTTGTCCGATAGGCCGGCTTTGATCGGCCCCTGAAGTACGAAACGTCGGGTCATCCGGAGATCTCCGGGTGACCCGACGTCGCATTTGGCGTGATTCGACGTCGCATTTGGCCCCTGTCCGTGTCAGCGGGGCCTGGTGGGTGTCATCACTTCCACGGACAGCGTGAAGGTGCGCGCGTCACCGGGCATGAGGACGCCCACTTCCACGAGGTGCCGCGTCACTTCGTTGCCCGCCGCGTCGCGGACCGTGACGAGCAGGTCGTACTCCCACGGTTCGCCCTCCGGCGGCTGGATCGTGCCCTCCACGCGGAAGGGCGACACGGCGGGCCTGGTTTTCGTGGCCGCGTCGGGATCGAAGCGCAGGTGTTTCTGGCACTGCGGACACCGCACCGCACGTTCCAGCACGGTGGCCCGGCAGTGGGGACAGGTGCGCGTGGCGCCCAGCGGGGCCGGCCGCGCGGTCTTCATGAGCCGCGGTCGGGCTCCGCGCCGTTCTTGGCCGCGAGATCGGCACCGGCCGGTACCGCGGAGGTGGACGACGGCGTGGCCAGCCGTCCGCCCGCGGCGCGGCCGCGCGCGGGGGCGTCCACCCATCCGCACTCGATGTGGCCGCGCACGCGCGAACCGGCGGCGAGCGTCAGGGTTTCGGCCTTGAGGTCGCCCACGAGCGCGCCGGAGGCGAGCACGTCGACGCGTTCGGCCTGCACGACGTTGCCTTCGAGCTCACCGGCAATGGCCACGGTGGTGGCGCGCACGCCGCCGGCGAGGCGAGCGCCGGGTTCGATGGTCACGATGCCGTCGACCGTGACATCACCGGTGAACCGTCCGGCCAGGCGGACATTGCCGCGTCCGGAAATCGTGCCTTCGACGGCCAGGTCGGCGCCGATGACGGATTCCGGGGCATCGCCGGTCGAGGGCCGGCGCGGGGCCGCGGCCGGCGGGGCGAAGGCGGCGTCGCCCGGTGTGGCCGCAAGGGGCGGCGAGTCGAGTTCGGGGGCGGCGTCCTTGCGCGGGGCGGTCTGATCCTTCCACAGGGCCATGCTGATCTCCGGCTGAGGGGGTTAGTCAAAGTACCACGATTGCGCGGCCATGCTGTCGCCGGCGTCACAAATCCGGCATTGCAGGAATGGGCCGTTTGCCATCGCCCATGGCCCATGACCGCTGTTGTGCTTCGTCCATTCGGCCATTCGGCCGGTTCCCGTTTGGCCATTCGGCCGGGCAGGCTGCGGACAATGGCCCGGGGACGCGATGGTGCCCTGACGGACGGTGCGAGGATGTCGGAGTCGTGCGCCGACCCGGGTGGGCAATAGGCTATGGCCCATGGCCGATCGCCCCGGCGGATGGTGCTCGTGGCCAGGCGATGGGCAATAGGCTATGGCCCATGGCCGATCGCCCCACCCGGACCGTGCTCGTGGCCAGGCGATGGGCCATAGGCAATGGGCTGACCGGCCGTCGCTCGTCCCCATCATCCTCACTGAAGTCCGTATGGGCACCATCGCGTCCCCGGGCCATTGTCCGCAGCCTGCCCGGCCGAATGGCCAAACGGGAACCGGCCGAACGGGCGATGGGGCGAAGAACAACAGCGGCGATGGGCAGTAGGCGATGGGCTATTGCCTGTTGCCCCATCCCCACTCGAGTTGCCCGCACCCTGGGCGGATGGTAGCGTCTGACCATGTCTCGATCCCCCTTCCACCGCAATCGCCGCATCGCTCCCCTCGCCGCCCTGGTCCTGCTGGCCTCGGCTTGCGCAGACCGCTCCCCGGTCGCCAATGCCGGCCTGGCCGGCGCACGCGACAGCGCCGGCGTGACCGTGGTCGAGCACCCGGCCGGCCCGGTGGACATCTGGCGGGTCATGGACACGACGCCGGTGCTCGAGATCGGCGCGGATACGGGCGTCGAGCTCTTCCGTGTCGTGGCCGCGCTGCGACTCGCCGACGGCCGCATTTTCGTGGCCGAAGGCACACCGTCCCGGCTGCTCGCCTTCGATGCCCGGGGCACGCTCCTCCGGACCGCGGGCAAGCCCGGTTCCGGGCCCGGCGAGTTCCAGGCGATCGGATGGATGCAACGGTTGCCGGGTGATTCGCTGCTCGTGCACGATCCTCGGCTGATGCGCGCCTCGGTCTTCACCGACAGCGCCGTGTTCGTGCGCACGCTGTCGGCCGAGCCGCCGGCCACCGGGGCCGGGAACCGTCCGGAGTTCGTGGGCGTGTTCGGCGATCGCACGCTGCTCGCGACATCGCGCCTCATGGCGGCGCCCGATCCCGCGGGCGGCATGGTACGCCCGGATCAGGTGCTCTACCGCTACGACGCGGCCGGCGCGATGCCGGACTCGCTCGTCACCGTTCCCGGCGATGAATCGGCCGTGATCCAGGGGATCATCGCGCGTCCGTCATTCGCGCGCCGCACGAGGATCGTGGCCGACGCCGACGGGTTCTTCGTGGCACCGGGGGACCGATTCGAGGTGTCGCGGTACGATGCCGCCGGCCGGCTCAGCCGGATCGCGCGGCGCGACACGCCGCTCGTGCCGGTGACGGACGAGGACCTCGCGAAGTTCCGGCTCGCCGATCAGGCCGGGCTGCGCGGCGTGCTCACGTATCCGGCCGTGGGCGCCCTGCTGCCCGACGCCGCCGGCAACCTCTGGGTGGAGGAGTTCCGCCATACGCCGGGCGACGAGTCCCGCTGGATCGTCTTCGATCCCGACGGACGGCTGCTCGGCGCCGTGGTGCCCGTGTCGGGATTTCGTCCGCTGCACGTCGCGGAGGATCTGGTGCTCGGCGTGTGGCAGGATGAACTGGGTGTGGAACGGGTGCGGCTGTACCGATTGCAGAGGCCGGGATGAGCAATCGGCCACCGGCCACAGGCTATCGCCCATGGCCCACTGCCGCTGTTGTTCTTCGCTCCATCGCCCGTTCGGCCGGTTCCCGTTTGGCCATTCGGCCGGGCGTGCTGCGGACAATGGCCTAAGGGGACCAAGGCAGCCCTGCGGGGGCCGACGGAATGCTGGCCACGAGCACGGTCCGGGTGGGGCGATCGGCCATGGGCCATAGCCTATTGCCCACCCGGGCCGGCGCATGATCCCGGCATCCCTGTGCCGTCCGTCAGGGCACCATGGCGGTTGCCGTCCCTGTCCGCAGCACGCCCGGCCGAATGGCCAAACGGGAACCAGCCGAACGGGCAATGGGGCGAAGAACAACAGCGGCAATGGGCCATGGGCCATGGGCGGTGGGCAACCGCCAACAGCCCATGGCCCGGCCATCACCCCTACCGGTGCCCGGCAATGGCTCCGCTTGACACCCGCGCGCCCCGGCTGCACCCTCGACAGTGACGGGCGCGCCGTACGCGCCTGCCCCACGCCGGACGCCATGCCCGGCGCGTGTCCTCACCCCCACCGTCGGACGGCGGCGCGGGGGACGCCCGCGGGACCCGGCGCACATGCGCCCCGGCCCGGGAGGACGCCCCCGCGTCCCGCGCGACTCGACCGCGCGGTGCCACCAGCACCGCGCCCCCGGAGGGACGATGCGGGAGTACGACAGCAAAGGCATCAGGAATGTGGCCGTGGTGGGCCACGGCGGCAGCGGCAAGACGAGCCTCGTGGACGCGCTCTGCTATGCTGCCGGCAACGGGAAACGCCACGGCCAGGTTCGTGACGGCACCGCCCTGACCGATCACCTCCCCGAGGAGATCGAGCGGGGCTTTTCCATCGCCCTCGGCTGCGCGTTCGCCGAATGGATGGACTCCAAGATCAACTTCATCGACACGCCGGGCGCGCTCGACTTCCAGGGCGACGCGCTCGCCGGCCTGTCCGCCGCCGACGGCGCGCTGTGCGTGATCAGCGCCGTGTCGGGCGTGGAAGTGGGCACCGACCGCATGTTCCACCTCGCCGTGGAACGCGAGGATCCCGTGCTCTTCGTGGTGTCGATGATGGACAAGGACACCGCCGATTTCGACGCCGTGTACACGCAGATCAAGGACCAGCTCACGCACAAGGTCGTGCCCGTGGAGATCCCGATCGGTGCGGGCCCGGATTTCTCCGGTGTGATCAATCTGTTCACGCAGAAGGCGTACATGTACACCGCCGGCAGCAAGGGCGAGTACGACGAGCGCGACATCCCCGACGCGGAACGCGCGCGGTTCGATCGCTACCGGCAGGAGCTGATCGAGGCCATCTCCGCCACCGACGACGATCTGCTCGAACGCTATCTCGAAGGCGCCGAGATCGGCCGCGACGAGGCGATCGCCGGCATGAAGGAGGCCATGAAGCGGCGCGATCTCTTCCCGCTCTTCTGCGTGAGCTCGGAGAACATGACCGGCGTGCGCGCGCTGCTCACGGAGATCGTGCAGCTCATGCCGAACGCGTACGAGATGGAGGAGCTCCACGGCTTCACCGGCGCCGAAGGCGACGACACGGTGGAGATCCATGCGCGGGACGACGCGCCGTTCGCCGCGATCGTGTTCAAGACGGCCAACGAGCCGCACGTGGGCGACGTGAGCTTCTTCCGGGTGCTGTCGGGCTCGGTGGCCAACGGCACCGAAGTGTACAACGCCACGCGTGACGTATCCGAGAAGCTGAACCACCTGTCGCTGCCGCTCGGCCGCGAGCGCGTGGAGGTGTCGAAGCTCCACGCCGGCGACATCGGCTGCGTGGCCAAGCTCCGCAACACGCACACCAACGACACGCTCTCCACGCGCGAGCATCCGATCCGGCTGCCGCAGCTCCGCTTCCCCGAGCCGCTGGTGCACTTCGCGGTGCACGCCGAGTCGCGGAACGACGAGGAGAAGCTCCAGCAGGGGCTGCACCGCCTGCACGACGAGGATCCCACGCTCAGCGTGCACTACGAACCGGAAACGCACGAAACGATCGTGAGCGGCATGGGCGAACGGCATCTCGACATCGCCATGGCCACGCTGCAGCGCAAGTTCGGCGTGAAGGCAGAGCTCACGCGTCCGAAGATCGCATACCGCGAAACGCTCACGGCCGGCGAATCGGGGCAGGGACGGCACAAGAAGCAGACGGGCGGACGCGGCCAGTTCGGCGACTGCTGGATCCGTCTCGCGCCGCTGCCGCGCGGCGAGGGCTACCTGTTCGAGAACAAGATCGTGGGCGGCGTGATTCCGTCACGCTATGTGCCGGCGGTGGATCGCGGCATCCAGGAAGCGGCCGCTCGCGGCGTGCTCGCGGGCTTCCCGCTCGTGGACTTCCGCGCCGAATGCTACGACGGCTCCACGCACTCCGTGGACTCGAACGAAATGGCGTTCAAGATGGCGGGGATCCTCGCCTTCCGCGTGGTCGCGCCCAAGTGCCGGCCGGTGCTGCTCGAGCCGCTCGACCTCCTCGAGATCACGGTGCCGGACCAATACCTCGGCGACGTGCTCGGCGATGTCTCCGCGCGGCGCGGGCACATTCACGGCACGGAACCGGCGGGTGACGGACGGCGCACCGTGGTGCGCGCGGTGGTGCCGCACGCGGAGCTGCATCTCTACGCCACGCCGCTCCACTCCATGACGCACGGACGCGGCACGTACACGCGGCGGTTCGCGGGATACGACCAGATGCCGCCCGACGCGGCTGCGCGCGTGGTCGCCGAGCACGCGAAGGAGATGGAGGACGCGACGGCGTAGGTCTCGTGGCCCGGCCCGGCGAGAATTCCGGGCCGGGCCATGACGACGGGATGCGGGATGCCGCGGCGCACCGTTGACCTGGTACTGTGCAGGCCGTATACTGACTGGTCAACCAGTCAGTCATCGATGATCAGACATTCTGCCACCACACCGGGCGCCGATACGGCCCGGGATCCTTCTCCGCCGGCTGCGGATGCGCGCGAGCGCATCCAGGATGCGGCCCTTCGCCTCTTTGCCCGCCACGGCTTCGCCGGGACGCCCCTGCGCCGGATCGCCGACGAGGCGGGGATCGTGCAGGGACTCATCCATTACCACTTCGGCGGGAAGACGTCGCTGCTCCACTCGCTCTTCGAGCGAAGCCTCGCCCAGGTGCGGGAATCGCTCGCGGCCGCGGAAGCCCGCTGCAACGAGGAGCCCGCCGCCGCGCTCGACCGGCTGGTCCGAACCGCCTTCACGGCGGTGGCCGGCGACCCTGACTTCTGGCGGCTGAGCTATCAGCTCCGGATGCAGCCCGACGTGCATCAGGAACTCGGCGGGGCGCTCCTCGTCTGGGCCGACGAGGCGCGGGCGCGAATCCGCGGGATCCTCGAGGCCGCCCGCCATCCGGACCCCGAGGCGTCGTCGCGGGCCCTGTTCGCCGCCATCGACGGCGCCGCCCAGCACTTCGTCCTCGATCCGGACGGCTACCCGCTCGATCTGGTCGCCGGTGCACTCGTCCGCGCCTTCGCACCGGCGCCCGCCGGGACAGCGGGCACAGCAGGAGCAGCGGGAGTTACGAACCCATGACGCCAGCCGCCGAGCTCCGTTGGCCCGATCCCGCGCTCTGGCCCTTTCGGCCGCGCCATCTCGATGTCGACGGCGGCCGCATGCACTACGTCGACGAGGGGACGGGTCCCGTGATCCTGCTGGTCCACGGCACACCGGCCTGGTCCTTCCTGTACCGCGCGTTCATTGCCGATCTGTCACGGGACCACCGCGTCGTCGCCATGGACCATCTCGGATTCGGCCTGTCGGAGGGAGCGCCCGAATGGGGGTACCTGCCGCGGGATCATGCCGGGAATGTCCGTCGTCTTGCCGATGCCCTCGGGCTCGACGACCTGACCCTTGTCGTGCACGACTTCGGCGGCCCGATCGGGCTCCCGCTCGCCCTCGACGATCCGAAGCGGATCCGGGCGCTCGTGCTGTTCAATACCTGGATGTGGCGGGCCTTCGAGCCCGGGAAGGAGCCGGCCGCGCTCCGCCTGCTCGGCAGCCGGTTCGGACGGTGGCTCTATCAGAGCATGAACCTGTCGGCCCGGGTTCTCCTTCCGCTCGCCTGGGCGCACAAGGACCGGCTCACCCCGGACATCCGCGCCCACTACCTCGGCCCCTTCCCGACGCACGCATCCCGCCGGGCGCCCTGGGTTCTCGCCCGCGAACTGCTCGGGTCGGGCGACTGGTACGACGCGCTCTGGCAACGCCGGGCCGCCTTGAACGGCATCCCGTCCCTTCTCCTCTGGGGAATGAAGGACAAGGCCTTCGGCCCGGAGATCCTCGATCGGTGGCGCGACACGCTGACCGATCCCATGGTCGAGCGCTTTCCCGAGGCCGGGCATTTCGTGCAGGAGGAAGCGACGGACGAAGCGATCCGCGCGATGCGGAGATTTCTCGCGGAGGTGGCGGCACGGCGAGGGGAGTGAACCGGGACGTTCACCGCGGTTTCCTTTACTCTCCACCCTCCTCCCGCGTATCCTCCTCCCATGCGCCGACCGCCTGTCGCCCCCGGCCCGGTCCTCCTGACCGCGGTCCTCTGCCTGACCGGACTCGGCCTGGCCGGCTTCAGCCACCGCCAGCCCGAGCAGGACTGGATCGTACTGTTCAACGGCACCGATCTCACCGGCTGGACGCCCAAGATCACGGGCTATCCGCTCGGCGAGAACTTCGGCAACACGTTCCGGGTGAAGGATGGCGTCATCCAGGTGGGCTACGAGGCGTACGACACGTTCGACGGACGCTTCGGCCATCTCTTCCACGAGACGCCCCGCTCCAGCTACGTCTTCCGCATGGAGTACCGCTTCATCGGCGAGCAGGCCGAGGGAGGACCCGGGTGGGCCTGGCGCAACAGCGGCGTGATGATCCATGGCCAGGCGCCGGAGTCGATGAGCCGGGACCAGGAGTTTCCGGTGTCCGCTGAAGTGCAGTTGCTCGGCGGCGCCGAAACCGGGGTGCGTCATACCGGGAACCTCTGCACGCCCGGCACGCACGTCGTGATGGACGGCAAGCTGATCACCCGGCACTGCACCGACTCCGACTCCGACACCTATCGCGGCGACCAGTGGGTGACGGTGGAGATCGAGGTGCGCGGCAACGGGAAGATCGTGCACCGGATCAACGGCAAGGAGGTGTTGAGCTACTCGGAGGTGCAGCTCGATCCGAACGACGCCGATGCCAAACCGCTGATCAGGGACGGAAAGCTCGCCATCTCCGGAGGCTCCATCTCGCTGCAGTCGGAGAGCCATCCCGTGGAGTTCCGGAACATCGCGATCCGGCTGCTGAACGACTGACGCGGCGGCGGTCGAGCCTCCGGTGCGCGGTTCATTCGACACCGCCGGCTGCTTCGATCAGTCGCATCGCCGGCTCGCTCACGAAGAGCGGCGCATGAAACCGGCGTCCCCACGACAGAGCGGTCACGTCACGGTATTCATGGCGCGTGGTGTCGCCGTGGCCCGGATGGAGCTGCTTCCAGAGTGATGCGCGCACGTTCGGATCGGCTCCATGCGCCAGCAGGAGCTCGGTGAAGGGCGCCGTGAAGGGGCCGCGCTTCCGGTAGTTCATCCAGAAGTTGGGCTGCGAGACCACGGTCGAAAAGAGCGCGGTGTAGCCGCCGAAGCCGTTGCTGCCCACAGCGGCAGGCGCATCGACGTCCATCCCCCGGTCGAGCAGCCACCGGGCAATCTCGATCTCGTCGTAGTCCACACACATGTGGAGCAGGGTCGTGCCGCCCAGCGGCGTGCCGACGGTCGCGTCGATGGGAGCGCGGCATCCCATCTCGGCCGGATAGATCTCGCGGTGGGAGAAGGTGCGGCGCAGCAGGTCCGGATCACGGCGAAGGTGGGCTTCCAGCAGATCGATGCGGCCGCGATGCAGAGCCATCGTGGGCGTGTCGGGGAGCTCCAACCCGTGTTCCACGTACATCTCGAGGATCGCGTGCTTGGCCGCCGGATTGCGCCCGTCGGTTTCGAGCACCACGTCCACGGGAGCGAGCCGGTTGCCCGCCGCATCCTTCACGGCCGCGCCGAGCGACAGCAGCAGCGCCGTGCCTTCGGCGCTCACGGTGTACGCGGGTCCGCCGAGTGCGCCGTCTTTGATGGGCGGTCTGCCGGCCATGTCGTACACCATCTTCGCGGTATCGACCTTGCCCTGCAGCGCGGCCCGCCCCGCGGCCGATTCGAGATCCGTGGCGCCGAGCTCGTGCAGCATGCGGATGATGCGGTCGCGTCCGAGATTCGCCGCGTAGGTCATGGGCGGACCCCAGTTGCTGTCGGCCCGGATGAGCACCGGCTCGTGTATCAGGCGGGGATTGCTCGTGACGAGATCACGCACGGCCTCGAGATCGTCACGCCAGATCGCGTCCGCGAGCTGTGCGGCCTGCGCGAGCCGGGGCCAGCTCGAGGCCTCGTAGCTGCGCGCCAGGACGAGCTGCGCGTCGGCGAGCCTGGCGTGGGACGGGAGCGCGGGATCGGGATGGTGCGCACTCCACTCCGCGAGCGCGGCGGGATCGCCGGCGTGCAGGGCGCGGAGGAGGTCCCGGGCCTGGTGTCTGAGCTGATCCAGGTGGGGACGGACGGGCAGGCGACGAACGGACATGACGAGCCTCCTTGGCGATGCCCGGGGTCCGCTGTCGTCGGGCGAGGAGGTTCGTGGGAACCGGTATGCTGTTCGTGCCAGGTGGACTCGGTCCTGCCCGCGGACGGGGGGCGCCCTGCGCGCCACTGTCCGGAACCTATCCGAACCGTGAAACGGCGCAAGCGGCGGGGGAGTGCGACTGTGCGTAGACGATCGTCTTCCCGTTATCTCTCCGGTAGCATGCCGGGGATGACGATGACGGGATGGGTGTGCGGAGCGTGCGCCGTGTATTCATTGCAGGTCGTCTCGCGGCACGCCGGAGCGACAATCGTTTCGGCAACACGGAGACGTCATGCGTTGCAGCTCGATATCAGTCCCGCTTCCGGCAAAGCGCGCCGGTGTGCTGCTGATCGCCGCGGCCGCCCTCGCCTGCTCGTCCTCCGGCACCGCGCCGGAGGGTCCGTCCGCGAGCCTGGTCGTACCCGCGGCCCAATTCCATGCCGCGGATACGTTCACGGTGTCGCTGCGGAATCACAGCGATGAACGGATCATGTTCGACAAACCAACCATGCGGGTGCAGCGGCGGGCCGGCCCCGCATGGCTCCAGTATGCCGGCGGGATACACAACGAGGATCTTCCGTGGGTGGGAACTCCCGGACAAGTGTATGTCTGGGTCGGTCAGGGCGAACGCGGCGAGGCCGCAGTTCCCTTGTCGGCCACGTTGCAGCCCGGTGAATACCGGTTGATCATCACTTTCTATACGCCGACCCGCGAAGGGGTTGCCTTCACGGCCACCTCCGACCGTTTCGTGATCGTGGACTGACTCACCCGGTACTCCGCAGGTCCGCTGGAATCCCCCCGTGCCGGGGCGCTTCTGCCGCGAAGCGGTAGTGGCGCGACCGGCACGGCGGGGATCCAGCGGACCCTCGCACCGCACTACTGCACCACCGCCGCCGGCGCGTTCCAGTTGATCACCGCATTGAAGATCATGTTGAACTCCCCGTGGTTCTGCCACCGGTAGATCGGGTTGTTCGAGAACATGATCACGCGTCCCTTGCCCTTGTACGCGCCCGGGATGTCCACCGCGAACGGCCGCGCCTTGAGCGAATCGGCATTCACCATGAGCCCCGACAGCACCGACGCATCGCCGCCCACATAGCGCGCGATCACGTTGGACTCGTTCGCGATTCCCACCTTGAACGGCGTGCCGCCCACGTACTTGACCGGAATCGTCTTGCTGCCGAAGCCGTAGAACACCGGATGCTCGGGCTTGACGATCTCACCCTGCACCAGCGGGCGCTGCGCGGTGAGCCCCGGCACCGGCGTCTTGTCCACCGTGCCCGCCCAGCCGAACTCGATCGGCAGCCGCGCCGATTCGCCAACCGCGATGAGCGTGCCGCCGCCTTCGAGGAAGGACGCGAACGCGTCGACGCCCGCCTGTCCGAACCCGCCCGACATGTCGTCGGTTTCGCCATACATGCCGAGGAACTGGAACTTGTCGCTCTTCCTGTACGGCGTGGGCGTCGCGGCCTTGGGCATCATCACCGTCTGGCGGCTCAGATTCTGCTCGGCCATGAGAATCACGTCGTAGTCGTTCCGCAGGTTGCCCTCGGCCACGCGCTCCTTGTAGATGAGATCGAACGGCACGCCGAACTTGTCGAACGTGAGCCGGTACCAGCCGAGGCTCTGCGTGCCGCTCCACTGGGTGTAGATCGCCACGCGCGGCACCACGGCATCGTGCGTGGCCACGGTGGGCGCGCTGCCGAGCGCGGCGGCGGTGAGGCCGAGTTCGGCCACCGCGGCCTTCGCGCGCTCCACGGCCGCCATGTCGGTGATGATGAACGAACCGGCCGGGAACTCGACCCCTTCGGCGGTGAAACTCTTCTCCGCCACGCGCATGGGCACGTCCTTCAGCTTGTAGCGGAAGGAGATCATGTTGTTCGAGCCCAGGTGCGCCACGGCGAACGCCGCGGTGCCGGACCCCTTCGTGCTGCCGGCGAGCTTCACATCCGTCACCGGCGTGACCGCGGCCTTGAGAATGGACGAGTCGGCCACTTCCACCACGTCCACGCCCATGGCGAAGCCCATGGTCCAACCGCTGTCGTCGTAGGTGCTCAGGCGCGCATCCGGGAACTGCTGCTTCTCGAGGAGGTTCTTGGCCAGGCGGCCGTACGGCTGGTCGAGCTTGATCACGTACGAGCCGGCGGCGTACGTCTTGTCGCCCACCTTGATCGCGTCCCGCGCCACGCCCACCTCGATGCGCTGGAAGCGCAGGATCTTCACCATCTCGGCGGGCTTGGTCATGTCGCGCTGCACCGGGATCACGTACGCATACGGTGCGCCGGACTTGCCGGCCTCGATGGAGTTCCGCGTCTTGATGTAGAAGTTCTCGAGGACCGTGGCCGGGAACATCGACGCGAGCTGGAGCGCAGAGAGCACGCCCGTCTGCATGTAGTTCGCGTTCGCGCGGCGCGTGAACGTGGCCACGTCGTTGAAACCCACGGGGAAGCCGCGGTACCATTCGCGATCCTGCGCGCCGCCGCGTCCGGTGGGCAGATTGCCGCCGCGTCCACCGCCCAGGCCGCCGCCGGGAGGAGCCCCCGCAGCGCCCGTGGGCGCGGCCTGCGGATTCCGCGCGCGCGCGATCGCGGCGCTGTCGAGATCACGTCCCGACTGCGTCTCGTACATCTTCATCAGGCCGTTGTGATTGTAGGCGATGGAGCCGAGGTAGCCGGGCGACCAGCCGTCCATGAAGGCGTGCGTGTACACGCCGGGCATTCCCCACTTGGTCATCTGCGCCATTTCCCAGTTCGCGAACCAGGGGAGCTCGGCGAAGAGGAGCGGATCGAGATTGGGGTTCTGCGGCGCGCCGCCGCTGTAGGTGTAGAGCAGCGCGAGCGATTCGTGCAGGTCGTGCATGATCGGCGGATGCGCCGTGAAGTACCAGTCGGCGATCGCGCGCATCTGATCGAGGATCAGGTTGATGTCGCGGTTGTTGTCGTGATAGGCATACTTGCCCCAGTACGGCACGGCGCCGATACCGCGGCCACCGCCGCCGGGGCCGCCACCAGGTCCACCGGCGCCCGGTGCGCCAGCGGGACGGGCACTGTCCGCGCGGGCGCTGTCGGGACGCGCGCCGCCCGTTCGCGTACCCGCAGTCCGAATGCTGTCGGCCCGGGCCGCGTCGGCCGCTTCGAGGCCGCGGTAGAACCAGTCCACGTTGCGGTCGCGGCCGTCGGCATCGGCCACGGGCGTGATCGACACGTAGAGATTCTCGCGGATCTGCGAGATGATCGGCGACGTTTCCGTGGCCAGCCGGTAGGCGAGCTCCATGAGCATCTCCGACGGCCCGGTTTCGCCGCTGTGCAGCCCGCCCATGAAGTGGTAGTGCGGCTTCGTTTCGGTGATGAGCTGCTTCACCTGGGTTTCGGTCATGCTGCGCGGATCGGCGATCTTCGCGAGGTTCTGCCGGTTCTGCGCGAGCTTCTGCAGGTTGGCTTCGGACGAGATCCAGATCACCACGAGCTCGCGTCCTTCGTCGGAGCGGCCGATGGACTCGATCATCACGCGCGGCGAGGCCGCGTCGAGCGCGCGGTAGTACTTGAGCTGGTCGGCGTAGTAGGTGAGCGTGCGCGGCGCGCCGATGTGGTAGCCCAGGATGTCCTTGGGCATGGGAATGCCGGGGACGACGGGCAGATGGTCCACGAGCGGGCTGCCGTGGCGCGGGCTCATGATCCACTCGCGATAGGCCTTTTCGAAGCTTTCGTCCTGCTTCTGGTTCGGGTCGCGGGTGTCGGTGGTGAGCATCTGCGCCGCGGCCGCGGAGAGCGGGGCGAACGCGAGTGCGAGCAGCGCGCGTCGGGCGAGGCGCGCGAAGGCGGGTCCGGAACGGATCACTGAGGGTTTCCTGCGTCGGCGGGATGGGGGGAGAGGAGCTGACCTGAGTACGCAGCAGCCCGGGCCGGTGTTCGGCAAGAGCGGGAGGGCATTCAGGCGGGGCCTTGCTGGGGGAGGGAGATCGGTCGTACGAGGTCGCAAGCGGCGGGTCTTTAGCCACGAGTCGCGAGGGTGCTTGCGACTCCTGCCGCTCGGCCGGCTTTGGCTGTTCCCAGACACCCTCGCGCGCAGAAGCGACAATGCTGGCCCAAGGGCCCGAGTCGCAAGCACCCTCGCGACTCGCGACTACCGACCCGCCGCTTGCGACCTCGTGCGGGCGATCTTTCTCCACCAACGAGGCTCCCCATGAATCACCCTCACGATACGACACTCATTGCAACACCAATTATACAGGTTACATTGATCCCATGGATCGTTTCGAGTTCATCGCCGGCTGCCCGGCACTCTGCCTCGTGGATACCCTCGGCGACCGGGCCGGCCCAGGCCACGAAAAACTGCCCGACCCTCGCGCCCTCGAAGCCTGGCTGGCCCAAGCCATCCCCCTCGCCGAGCCCGTCTGCGGCCTCACCGAACGCCATCTCCGAACCGTGCGCCTCCTGCGCGAAGCCATCCATCGCTGCGGGCTCCGCATGATGCACGGCGAACCGCCCGCACTCCGCGACCTGGCCGTACTCAACCGGGCGGCTGCCTACCCGCCGCCGCGGCCTCGGCTGCGCAACAACGTCCTCGCCGATGTCGCCGACCACCCGTTCGAGGCCTCGCTCTCGCTCCTGGCGGCCGACGCGCTGCGGCTCCTGGTCCCGCCGCTCGGCGCCCGCATCCGGCGCTGCCCCGGATGCGCCATGATGTTCGTCGACACGTCCCGCCCGGGAAAACGCCGCTGGTGCTCGTCGGCCACGGGCTGCGGCAATCGGGAAAAGGTCAGAAACCTGCGCGCCCGGCGCGCATCACGTGAACAGGAGCGTCGAGCATGACGGACAAGCGGGTCTGCTTCGATTTCGAGGTGGCGTTTTCGAACGGGGGCGGCCTCGAGGGCCGGGAGTTCCGTCTGGATATCGACGGAGACGACATCGACGATGCCGCGCTCGCCGCACGCATCGTTCGCGAGTTGCGCCTGCTGATGGTGAGCGAAATCCGCATCCGGAACCGGCGCATCATCACGGAGCGTCACAAGCGCGCCCGGAATGGTGAAACGCCGGAGACCGAAACACCGGAGAGCGAACGCCCGCGCAATCTCCGCATCCTCGATCTCAGCCACACCATCGAGGACGGCATGATCACCTACAAGGGCCTGCCCGCGCCGCTGATCTGCGACCACCTCTCGCGGCAGGCGTCACGCGAGATCTACGCGCCGGGCACGGAGTTCCAGATCGGGCGCATCGACATGGTCGCCAACACCGGCACCTACATCGACGTGCCCTTTCACCGCTATGCGGACGGCCACGATCTCGCCGGTCTCCCACTCGAACGCGTGGTCGACGTGCCGGGCGTGCTGGTCCGGGTGGAGGGAGCCGCCGGTTCCGCCATCGACTGGCCGCACTTCGCGCCGATCGAGTGTCGAGGGCGCGCGGTGCTCGTGCAGACCGGCTGGAGCCGGCACTGGGGCTCCGACCGCTACTTCGAAGGCCATCCGTTTCTGACGGAGCAGGCCGCGATCCACCTGCGTGATCAGGGCGCGCTGCTGGTCGGCATCGATTCCCTCAACATCGACGACACTTCGGGCGGCACACGGCCGGTCCACTCGGTCCTGCTGGCCGCCGGCATTCCGATCGTCGAACATCTCACCGGTCTGGAAGCGCTCCCCGCATCGGGCTTTCGCTTCTCGGCCGTGCCGCCGAAGATCAAGGGCATGGGGACGTTCCCCGTCCGCGCGCACGCCCGATGGCTCGGAGACTGAGCATATAGATTCGATCATGATCACGAAACGAACTCCGTTGCTGCCGCTGCTTCTCCTGCTCGCCGCCTGCGGCGGCAACGCACCGGACCGGCCGGCATCCCTGTCCGCCGAGCCACCTGCTCCGATCGCCAGCGAAATCGCACTCGACCAGCCGTGGAAGACAGCGGTTCATGATTTCGCGACATCCCGCCTCGCGCACCCCGCGTGGGGGTGGACGCATTCCCGGCGCGTGTATCACCTGGCGCTTGCGATCGCGGAAGGAGAAGGCCATGCGGTCGATCGGGACATCCTGTTCGCGGCCGCGTTTCTCCATGACATGGGCGCGATCTCTCCCTTCGCGGCGGAGGGCGTGGACCATGCGGACCGATCCGCGGAGCTGGCCGAACCACTGCTCCGGGACGCGGGATTCCCCATGGAGAAGTTCCCCGGCGTCCGCGCCGCCATTCTCACGCACATGTTCGACCGGCAGCCGGAAGGCGCCGCGGAGGCGATCGTGCTGCACGATGCGGACGCCGTGGACTTTCTCGGCGTCATGGGATTCGCGCGGCGGTTGAGCGTCACGGGAGACGCGAAGAGCTTCGCCAACGGCATCCGGCGGCTCGAGTCCGTGATCGTGGCGGCGCCGGCGGGAATCGTTACCGCGACGGGGCGCGCGCACGCCGCGCCACGCGTCCGCGAGATGGAAGAGCTGCTGGCGGCGCTGAACCGCCAGGCCCTTGGCGTGCCTTACTGAGACACGGGCTTCCGGTCCAGCCGGTAGACCCGCACGTATTCCAGATCGTCGTCGTCCCGCCAGACCGTGAGCAGGTGTTCGCGTCCCACCTCGAGCACCGTATGCTTCGGCGGCAGCTCCAGTCGTCCGAGGTATTCTCCCTCGGCATCGAAGACCTGGAACCGCACCGGATCGGCACGCAATGTGGGGAACTCGCGCAGCCAGAGATGTCCGTCGTCCGCGAGCTGGATGCCGCTGAACCAGGGCACTTCGGTGGCGGCGATCGGAATGCTGGTATAGCGGCTCTCGATGCCTTCCCTGGCTTGCGGCGTCGATGCGTTTGCCAGCTCTTCCTGCTTCATGCGGCCCAGCAGTTCCGGCGTGATCGGGATGGCCGGTGTATTCCAGCGGAGAATGCGGCGCAGGGCGCCGCCGGCGTCGTGGATCCGGAGTTCCGGGCTGGCATTGTCGCCCCAGACGAAGCGGTCGCCGCCGACGGCCGTCTGGGTGGACCGGCTGAAGAGCGGGGCGATGATACTGACGCTCTGAATGACACCGCCGCTCATGGAGACCTGCATGTATCGCTCGGCGCTTTCCCCCACGGCGATGGTGTCCCGAACCCCGGTGAACCCGGGAGCGATGCGCATCCAGGCCACGGGCGACCGGACGATCTCGTTCGTGGCGGGGAACGGCGCGCTGCTTCCCGTGGAGAATCCCGCGGTGGCGATCCAGTCGCCGTTCGCGAGGCGATGGACGGGTTGGATCTGGCTGAACCCTTCGGCCACCGGCCACGGCCACGACGCCAGGAACGTGCCGCGGTGGTCGAATGCGCTGACGCGGCGCAGTATGGCGTCGCGCATGTAGAGGGTGTCGCCCGCCTGCAGCAGGCCTGCTCCCGTGCGCATCTCACCGGGTCCGTCGCCGGCGCGGCCGGCACTGCGCAACCATTCGCCGGATGCGCTGAAGAACCGGATCTCGGAACTGCCCGCCACCAGCACGGCCACCTCGCCGCCGGGCAGGATCGTCCCGCTGTTCACGCGCAGGAAGTCGTACCGCGGATCGTCATCGGAGCGAGGCGCGATTTCGAGAGCGGGCACCGGATCGATGCGCCATCCCTCGCCGTCGCGCCATGCGGGCGCCGCGCTGGTGACGATCTCGATGCCCGCGCTGTCGGCGCGCACGGCCGACGTCCTCCGGTCGGTCTCGCCGCCGCAGGCGGCGAGGACAACGAGCAGCGAGCAGCGGAGCAGGAGTCGGAGCATGAAGGGGACGCCGTCAGTTGTCGAGCTTCGGGCGCTTCATCGTAATGTTGATCACCCCGTTCCGCGCCCGGTCGCCGTAGAGCTGCCTGGCGGCTTCTCCTTTCACCACTTCGATCTGCTGGATGGCATCGGGGTGAATGTGCTGGAACGACGTGGTGACCACGCCATCCACGAAGTACAACGGAGCCCCGGCACGCCGCTCGGCGCGGTTGCTGTCCAGTATTTCCATGGTGTCGGCGCGAAGGATCACGGAACCGATCACGCTCCTGTCCGCATCGCTCCGCCGAAGTATTACCGACGGGGCCGCGCTCGGTCTCCCTGACGGTTGTACGGTCTCGGCTTGCCCCAGACGCTCCTGATCGGCCATGCGCTGCGTCGCCTGACGCCTGCGGAGCTCCAAGGACTCAGGGGCCGGACGCACGGGCAGCTCCGAAGGATCGCCAACGACCTTCTCCAGAGGCGTTTCCACGGAACTGCCGCGCGTTTCCGCGGCGGCGGCCGCGGCCGCACGCGTGGTCACGATGCGGATTTCGGATGCCGTCGCTGCCCCGGGGGCGGCGCGGCTCACATCGATCGTCGCGATATCTTCGGCTCTTACCTCGCGCGCCCGTTCGGCGGAGACGACGATGCCGTCCACTACGTATGCGACACGATCGCCGGAAGTGGGCAGCCCGAGCTGCTGCACCACGGTGGTGGCGTCGGCGTCGCGCACCTGCGCGGCCGTCGGCACATCGGTGGTGCAGGCGATGGCCACCGCGCTTGCGCCGGCGATCAGAAACACGGCCATGCGGGCCGGAGTGCGACGTGCGGGGCGCGTTGTCATGGCGAGCAGTCTCCGTTCGAGATGCGTGGGAGAATCGAGCAGGGCGAGCGCGGGGATGATGCCACGCCGCGCCGACAGACTGCCGGCGAGCGTCACGAGCAGTTCGCCGTAACGACGCGTGGACGTGCCGCGGGCGAGCACGCGGGCGTCGCAATCGAGTTCCACGGCGAGACGCAGACGCGATGCCATCCACCATGCGAGCGGGTGCCATGGAAGCAACGCCACACCGATTGCCGACATCGCAAGCAGCAGCGGATCGCGGGCCAGCCGATGTTCGTCTTCGTGCGCGAGTACGATCTGCTGATCATCAGCGGAGCAGGCGAGCAGCGCGCTGGGCAACACGATGTCCGGATCGATCACGCCGTACACGGCCGGACCGTGATGCGTGGCCACACGCACGCGCTGGCCCTGCACGACAGTGCGCGGCCATGTGCGGCGCCGACGGTCGAGGTGGCGGAGCGCGAACCATACCGATGCCAGCGCGCCCACGACACCCAGTGCCCACGCGGCACCGATCGCACGATCGACGCCGTACGGGATGCGTGCGGCGACCCGGTCGATCCCGCCGCGCATGGGGAAGGTGAGCCAGGCGGCAACACGATCTGTGAAGCGGAGCGCGACGGGCTCGATGGTTTCAGCCGCTATCGACACGGCGTCGGCCGCCGGCAGGGCAACACCGCCCGCCGTTCGGTCGGCGGCCCGCCACGGCGCGAGCGCGGTGAGCACGAGCAGCAGCGCCATGGCGCCCACCCATGTCCAGCGACGCGGCATGCGCGCAGCCCGCGCGGCGCGGTCCACTGCCAGTGCGCCCAGTGCCACGAGCGCGCCGAGCAGGAGCGAGTAGAGCATCCAGGCCGCGATCATGGCGCCTCCTCGAGCCGCGATTCGAGCAGGCGGCGCATGCGTTCGAGCTCTTCGCGCGGCATGTCCTTGTCGGACACGAGCTGGGCGAGCAGGCGCTCCGCCGATCCGTGGAAGATGGCTTCCCGAATGCGCGAGATGGCGCTCGAGCCCGCGCGGTCGGAGTCCACGACGGGGAAGTAGCGGTAGGCGCGTCCCTCGGCTTCGTGGCGCACGAACCCCTTGTCCTCGAGCGTCTGCAGCGCGGAGAGAACGGAGGTGTAGGCGAGGGGCTCGTCGAGCGCGTCGCGGACATCGGCGACGGTGGCGGACCCGTCGCGCCAGAGGACGCTCATGACGTCCAGTTCGCGGGGGGTGAAGTACACGTCGGACATGCAGGCTCCGGGAGGAGGGTACTGGTTCTTCCGTAGAATACAATCTTCCGGCGTTTATGTCAACTGGGTTTTCCGTAGAGGCGGGAACTGGTATCAGGGGCTGAGGGCGGAGGTGGCCGCGAGATCGCCCGCACGAGGTCGCAAGCCGCGGGTCGTTAGCCGCGGGTCGCGAGGGTGCCTGATACTCCTGCCCCAAGGCCGGGCACCTGCTCCCGCGCGGGCGTCAGCAGGAACGACAAAGCTGGTCGAGGGGCTCGAGTCGCCAAGCCCCCTCATGACCCGCGACTAACGACCCGCAGCTTGCGACCTCGTCCGGGCCGACCTCGTCCGGGCCGACCTCGTCCGGGCCGACCTCGTCCGGGCGTCGCTGGCGCGGATGGCGACGACCTCTCGAGCGCGTGGTGGCCGATGCCTCGAGGGGAATATCGATCGGGCTGCGCGCTGCTGCGGGAAGGAGACTGGAAAAGCCCCTCGTCGATCAGCATCGTGCCCGCCGTGGCCAACCTGTGTGCCAATCCGCCGCTTGCGCGATTCCGCGCGGACTCGAGGTACGCGCGGTTCCTGCGGGAGTTCGGAATCGAGCCGTAGGCGCGGGTCGTGCGACCGCGCACCGTTGCGTGGAACGATGCCGGCGGGCCGATCATTGCATCAGCCTCCTCCCACCGGCTGATACAGCTCCGCGCCGGTGGCCCGGAACTCCTCCGCCTTGGCGCGGAGGCCTTCCGCCACCTGCGCGGCCAGCGTTTCCACCTCGGCGGACGCGGCCTGCTTCCGGAGCTGCTGCGTGAGCTCCATGGAGCAGAACTTCGGGCCGCACATGGAGCAGAAGTGCGCGACCTTGGCGCCATCGGCGGGCAGCGTGGCGTCGTGATACGCGAGCGCGGTGACGGGATCGAGCGCGAGCGCGAACTGGTCGCGCCAGCGGAACTCGAAGCGCGCCTTGCTGAGCGCGTCGTCCCACGCCTGCGCGCGCGGGTGCCCCTTCGCGAGATCCGCGGCGTGCGCGGCGATCCGGTATGCGATCACGCCCTGCTTCACGTCGTCGCGGTTCGGCAGCCCCAGGTGCTCCTTCGGCGTCACGTAGCAGAGCATGGCCGTGCCGTGCCAGCCGATCTGCGCGGCGCCGATGGCGCTCGTGATGTGATCGTAGCCGGGCGCGATGTCGGTGGTGAGCGGGCCGAGCGTGTAGAACGGCGCCTCGTGACACCACGCGAGCTGCTTGTCCATGTTCTCGCGGATCTTGTGCATGGGCACGTGGCCGGGCCCTTCGCACATGGTCTGCACGTCGTGCTCCCACGCGATCTTCGTGAGCTCGCCCTGCGTCATGAGCTCGGCGAACTGCGCGTCGTCGTTGGCGTCGGCGATGGAACCGGGACGCAGGCCGTCGCCGAGCGAGAACGACACGTCGTAGGCGGCCATGATCTCGCAGATCTCGCGGAAGTGCGTGTACAGGAACGACTCCCGGTGATGCGCGAGGCACCACTTGGCGATGATCGACCCGCCGCGCGACACGATGCCGGTGACGCGGTTCACGGTGAGCGGCACGTAGCGGAGCAGCACGCCGGCATGCACGGTGAAGTAGTCCACGCCCTGCTCGCACTGTTCGACGAGCGTGTCGCGGTACACCTCCCACGTGAGCTCCTCGGGAATGCCGCCCACCTTCTCGAGCGCCTGGTAGATGGGCACGGTGCCGATGGGCACGGGCGAGTTCCGCATGATCCACTCGCGCGTTTCGTGGATGTGCTTGCCCGTG
>CAZUKU010000008.1:146557-147002 GCA_964621045.1 uncultured Gemmatimonas sp. | reverse complement strand
TTGTACTCGACGCCGGTGCCGATGATCGGCGAGCGCGGCCGCAGCAGCGGCACCGCCTGCTTCTGCATGTTCGCGCCCATGAGCGCGCGGTTGGCGTCGTCGTGCTCGAGGAACGGGATGAGCGCCGCGGCAATGGACACGAGCTGTTCCGGCGCCACGTCCATGTAGTCGATGTCGCGCGGATGCACGAGCGGCAGGTCGCCGCGCTTGCGGCACAGCACCAGATCTTCCACGAACCGGCCGTCGGGGTGGATCTTGGCGTTGGCCTGCGCGATGATCGCGTCCTCCTCGCGGTTGGCGTCGAGCCACACGATCTCGCTGGTGACCTTGCCGTCCTTCACCACGAGATACGGCGTTTCGATGAAGCCGAGGTCGTTCACCTGCGCGAAGCACGCGAGCGACGTGATCAGGCCGATGTTCGGCCCTTCCGGCGTCTCGATGGGGC
>CAZUKU010000008.1:0-146547 GCA_964621045.1 uncultured Gemmatimonas sp. | reverse complement strand
CCTCGAAGCCGGCGCGCTCGCGCGTGAGACCGCCCGGGCCGAGCGCCGACAGGCGGCGCTTGTGCGTGAGCTCGGCGAGCGGGTTGGTCTGGTCCATGAACTGCGAGAGCTGCGACGAGCCGAAGAACGCCTGGATCACCGCCGAGACGGTCCGCGCATTCACGAGGTCGTCGAGCGAGATCTTCTCGGGATCGGTGTTGATGCTCATGCGCTCCTTCACGAGGCGCGCCATGCGCGAGAGACCCACCGAGAACTGGTTCGCGATGAGCTCGCCCACCGAACGGATGCGGCGGTTGCCGAGCTGGTCGATGTCGTCCACGTCGCCGCGACCCTCGTGCAGTTCCACGAGGTTCCGCATGATGGCCACGAAGTCGTCCTTCGTGAGCACCGTGGTGCTCATCGGCGTCTTGAGCGCGAGCCGCTGGTTGATCTTGTAGCGGCCCACGCGACCCAGGTCGTAGCGCTTGGGCGAGAAGAACAGACGCTCGAGCGCCTGCTTGGCCGTTTCGCGGTTGGGCGCGTCACCCGGCCGGAGCAGCGCGTAGATCTGCTTGAGCGCTTCTTCCTCGGCCTTGGTGGGATCCTTGGCGAGCGTGTTGCGGATGAGCGTGGACTCGGCGCGGCCGGAGGTCACGAACACCTGCACCTTGGTGATCTCGGCCTTGCGGATCTTCCGGATGGTCGTGTCGGTGAGGAGCGCGCCGGTCTCGGCGATCACCTCGCCCGTCTCGTCGTCCACCACATCGCGCGCGAGCGCGCGGCGCACATCCCGCTCGCCGCGTTCGATGGCTTCCTGCTCATCGCGCAGATCGATCGTGGTGTACGACGCGAACACCTTCACCTGCTCCACGCCCTGACGGATGAGGCGGTTGTACACCTCTTCCGTGAGCTCGTCGCCCTCGTGCACGAGGAGCTCCGACTCGGCGCGCTCGCGCTCGGCGCGGGCCTTCTTGGTCTTGGGCTTGGGCGCGTCTTCCGCGGCCGCCTCGCCCTCGAGCGTGATGTCCTCGGCGATGATCGCGCCGATCAGCTCCCGCTGATCCACGCGCGACTCGCGCTTCTTCGTGAGGTCGAGCTCGCGCTCGGCGAAGAACAGCCGCAGGATGTCACGATTCTGCCCCCAGCCGAACGCGCGCAGCAGCGCCGTGGCCGGGAACTTCTTCTTCTTGTCGATGTGGACGTAGATCACGTCGTGGATGTCCACCGTGAACTCGACCCACGAGCCGCGGAACGGAATGATGCGCGCCGAGATGAGGCGCTGTCCGTTCGGGTGCGTCGATTCCTCGAACACGACGCCGGGGGAGCGGTGGAGCTGGCTGACGATGACCCGTTCGGCGCCGTTGATGACGAACGTGCCGAGCTCGGTGAGCAGCGGGAGCTCGCCGAGGTAGACTTCCTTCTCGATGATGTTCCGGGGGCGCTTCTCGCCGCCGGCTTCCTCGAAGATGACGAGCTGCAGCGTCGCCTTGAGCGGCGCCGAGTACGTCATGTCGCGTTCGATGCACTCCGCGACGGTGTATTTGGGCTCGCCCAGGTTGTAGCGGACGAATTCCAGCGAGAAGTTCTCGTGGACGTCGGTGATCGGGAACAGGTCCTTGAAGACACGCTCCAGGCCCACATCCTCGCGCTCGTGCGAGGCGGCATCCAGTTGGAGCAGCGCCTCGAAGGCGCGCGTCTGGATGTCCAGGAGATTGGGCATCCCCATGGAATTATCGAGCTTGCTGAACGAAATCTGGTTCATCATGGCGTCAAGGGCTCACCGACGGGCCGAGCCCCGGGTCTCGCCAGCGCCGGACGCGCTGGTGCCACCGGGGACACGAAACGCTCCGCTCCCGGCACGCCGTTCGGCGAACGCCGAGCGAACCGGGGCGGAGCGGTACTGCATGATTGAGGTCGAGCGGTCGGACTGGATCACGAGCGGTCGGAGGTCAAGTGAGGAACCGGAACCCGGGGTGCGGCACCGGCGTGGTGCCGCCCGCGGGTTCGGGGCCTTACTTGACTTCCACCACCGCGCCTTCGGCTTCCAGCTTCGCCTTGAGCTGCGCGGCTTCGTCCTTCGACACGTTCTCCTTCACGCTCTTCGGAGCGCCGTCGACCAGATCCTTGGCTTCCTTCAGGCCGAGGCCCGTGATCTCACGGACGACCTTGATGACCTGGATCTTCTTCGCGCCGGCTTCCTTGAGCACGACCTCGAACTCGGTCTGCTCTTCCACCGCCGCAGCGGCCGCCGGAGCGGCCGCAGCCGCTGCCGGGGCAGCGACGGCGATGGTGACATTGAACTTCTCCTTGAACGACTCGATCAGCTCGGACAGCTCGAAGACCGACATGTTGCCGATCGCGTCGAGAATCTCATCCTTGCTCAGGGTCGTGTTGGCCATGGTACTGTCTCCTCGGTAATCTCCCAGGGGTTCCTGGGGCGTTGATCAGGCGGTACGCCTGGGGGATTTCAGGCAGCGTCCTTCTGCTGCTTGAGCGCGTCGAGCGCGCCAGCGAAGTTGGTAAAGAGCGCATTCATCGCGCCGAGCAGGCCCGCCATCGGTGCTTGCATCGTCGCGCCAAGTTCGGAGAGCAGTTGCTCCCGCGACGGCATGTTGGCCAGTTGCTTCACCTGCGCCACGTCGAGCGCGCGACCGTCGAAGATGCCGCCCTTGATGGCGGGCTTCTGGTCGTGCTCCTTCGCGAAGTCGGTCAGCACCTTGGCGCCCAGCACCGGATCGGCCGCCACCACCAGTCCCGTGGGACCGCGGAGCCGTTCCGCCACCAGGCCGCTCTCGTTCACCGCCCGCAGCGCGAGCGTGTTCTTGATGACCACGTATTCCACACCGGCCTTGCGGAAGCGGCGACGGAGTTCCGTCATGCGCTTCACGTTCAGCCCCGTGAAGTCCGTGTAGTACACCGCGCTCGCGGTTCCGAGCTTTTCCTTCAGCTCGCCGACGAGCTCCGTCTTCTTCGATTTCTTCATGGTCGCGTCGCCCCTTACCGGTACGGCGTGGTATCGATGGTGACGCCGGGACCCATCGAGCTCGAGATCGCGACGTTGCGGATGTACACGCCCTTGGCCGCGCTCGGCTTGGACCGGACGATCTGGTCCATGAACGCCGCGAAGTTGCGCTCCAGCGCCTCGGGGCTGAACGAGACCTTGCCGATGGGCGCGTGCACGTTGCCACCCTTGTCGACGCGGAACTCGATCTTGCCGCCCTTCGACTCACGCACCGCCTTGGCCACGTCGAACGTGACGGTGCCGGCCTTCGGATTCGGCATCAGGCCGCGCGGACCGAGCACCCGGCCGAGCGCGCCGATCTGTCCCATCTGGTCCGGCGTGGCGATCATGACGTCGAAATCCAGCCAGCCATCCTTGATCTTCGCCAGGAACTCCGTGCCGACGAAGTCGGCGCCGGCCTCCTGGGCCTCCTGGATCTTGGGGCCCGTCGCGATGACGAGCACGCGCATGGTCTTGCCCGTGCCCTCGGGGAGCACGACCGTCCCACGCACGACCTGATCCGCATGCCGCGGATCGACGCCCAGGCGCACGGCCACCTCGACCGTCTCGTCGAACTTGGCGAACGCCATGTCCTTGACGAGGGCGATCGCCTGGCCGGCCTGATGCGGCACCGCAGCTTCGCGGCGCGTGGCCGCGGCCCGATACTTCTTGCCGTAGGTGCGCATCAGTCGCTCACCGTAATGCCCATGGAGCGTGCGGCACCGGCGACCATCGCCATGGCGCTCTCCAGGGAGTCCGTGTTCAGGTCCGGCATCTTCAGCTCGGCGATCTTCTGCACCTGAGCCTGCGTGACCGAACCCACCTTGACCTTGTTCGGCTGACCCGACCCCTTGGCCACGCCCGCCTCCTTCTTCAGGAGCTCCGCCGCCGGCGGAGTCTTGAGGATGAAGGTGAACGATTTGTCGGCATAGATCGTGACCTCGACCGGCACGATCATGTCGCCCCCCTGCGTCCGAGCATTGAACTCTTTGCAGAACGACATGATGTTGATGCCCTGAGGACCGAGCGCCGTACCGACCGGCGGGGCCGGATTCGCCTTGCCTGCAGGAATCTGCAGCTTGACGAAACCCGTAACCTTCTTGGCCATCCGTCTACCTCTCGCGAACGTCCGGCGCCGGAATGTCCGGTACCGGTCCTGCTCCCACGGTTGCGTTTATCGCCGTCGTGGTACCCGGCGTGGAGCCGCGAAGGCTCCGGCCCGCCGCCGCGTGCTAGTAGCCGCGCAGCTGCAGGTAGTCCAGCTCCACCGACGTGGGGCGGCCGAACAGGCTGACCGACACCCGCACCTTCCCCTTGTCCGTGAGCACTTCTTCCACGCTGCCGTTGAAGTCGGCGAACGGTCCTTCGGTGATCTGCACCGCCTGCCCCACGAGGAAGGGAATCTCCTCCTTGGCCTGCGCCGCGTCCGTCTCGTCCACGATCCCGAGGAGCCGCTTCACTTCGTCGTCGCGCAGCGGCATCGGGTCGCGGTCCTTGCCCACGAACTTGATGACGCCCTGCACCGCGCTGACTTCGTGCAACGTGTCCTGCGACGGGACCATCTCCACCAGCACATACCCGGGGAAGATCTTCCGTTCGACGGTGACCTTCTTGCCGTTCTTGATCTCCACGACCTCCTGCGTGGGCACGAGCGCCTGCCGGATGGCACGCGCGTCGGGCTCCGCGGGATCCATGTCGATCTTCCGCTGCAGCAGCCGTTGGACCTTGTTCTCGTGGCCCGACGTGGTCTGCACGGCGTACCAGCGGTGTTCGATCATGACGCGCTCCTCAGCGCAGCAGGGCCTGCGGCAGGCGGATGAGCGCCCCCTGCAGCACGAGGTCCATGAGCGCGATGATCGCGCCGATCACCAGCACGAAGATCAGGATCTGGATCGTCATCTGGCGGATCTGCGCCTTGTCCGGCCAGGTGACCTTCTTCATTTCGGCCACGACGTCGCGATAGTACGCGACGGTGCGCATCACGATGTTCGGACGCGCCACCTCGACGGAGGAGGCCATGACTACTTCGTTTCCTTGTGGATCAGGTGCTTGTTGCAGCGGGGGCAGTACTTCTTCCATTCCACGCGCTCAGGGTGCAGGCGCTTGTTCTTGGACGTGAAGTAGTTGCGGTTCTTGCACTCGGTGCACCCGAGAATGATCTTGTCGCGCGGCATCGTTCCGGCTCCGGACAGCGGCCCGACGCGGGGCCGTTCGGTCGAGGTGGTTTCGGCGCCGGACTCCGCACGCCAGGGCGTGCAGGCGGCATCCGCAGAACCACTTCGCAATCAACAGGGGACTTCAACACGGGCCCGCCGCCCCGCGCTCCACCGCCTGTCCGGCCGACAGGGCTGGACACACGTTGGGACAGGGAATTGGGGTGAGCCCTGTAACGTAGTGGCGTCCGGAACCGGACGCAAGCGGCACGAAACGTGCGCGGGGAGCGGGCCGGGCCGGGGAGGCCGCCCCGATGACAAGGGCGCCGAAAAACGCAAAAGGGCGCCCTTGGAGGACGCCCTTCGGCTACGGACCGGCACCCGGGACGGTCCCGGGGCCGAAGAGCTCACGACCGGGATCGAACCGGTGACCTCATCCTTACCAAGGATGTGCTCTGCCGACTGAGCTACGTGAGCGGCGGGGTACAGATTGTAAGGATATCAGGTTTTCGCACGTGACACAACGGCCGGAAACGGCTCGGCCGGACGCCGGGCCGGCCACGCTCCGCCGCCGCAGTTGTACGGAGTGTCGAGTCGCGGACAGGCACACCCCGCCCCGCCCACCCGGCACGCCAACGGGGCGCCCTTTCGGACGCCCCGTGGCCGTAAGTCCTTGATTTTCAACAGAGCGGGAGACGGGACTCGAACCCGCGACATCAAGCTTGGAAGGCTAGCGCTCTACCAACTGAGCTACTCCCGCAGATCCTGCAACTGCCCACCCGCCGAGCCGACGGGCCTATGGTGGGGGAAGGATTCGAACCTTCGAAGGCTTGCGCCGTCAGATTTACAGTCTGATCCCGTTGGCCACTTGGGTACCCCACCAACGATGCCGGTGGTTCCACCGGCCCCTGCCGGACGCCGGCCAGCGGCATCCAGATGGAGCATGGCAGGATAACGGGCGCCGATCGTCGTGCGCAAGGGGATGCGCTCTGTAAGCGGGTGCCCAGTGGCGGTCGGCCCGCTGCGTCATCGGACCCGCGACACATCCACGGTGAACGCATCGATGCGTCCGAACCCGGTGGTGTCCTCCGACACGATGACGAAGGTCGAATCGCGGGCGGAAATGGTGCGTATGGTGCCCGGCAGCACGATGCTCCCTTCGTAGCGCCAGGGATCCCGGTGATAGAAGTCGACGAGGCGCCGCCGCGCGGACGTGTGGCCGCCGAAGGCAACCGCGATGACGTTGCCGAGCCGCGCGATGCCGCGCACGCCGGACAGTGGCACGCCCGCAAAGCTCGTCCGTACGCCTTCACCGAACTTCGTATCGATCTTCGTGTCGACAAGGATCGGCGGTGGCACCTCCTCCATCAGTGTCACGCGGTGCATGGCGTCGATGCTCGAGAACAACGCCAGCCACGACTCGTGGGCTGCGCCCAGCGCACAGGATCCGTCGCCCAGCGGATAGATCGGCATCTGCGCATCCATCGCGGTCCGGTGGATCGGCCTATCCAGAGGAAGAGGCCGCCGGTCGACGAGCGAATCGGCATCGGACGGCAGTCGGGCAAGGCCGATGAAGCGCTCCTTATCGTGGGGACGCACCGAGACGTACAGGTGTCCATCGTTCGCCCGGCACAGTCCGCGGATCGTGCCGATCCTGGGCAGGGCGCGCGAGTCGAGCAACTGTCCCGCGTCCGACCACTCGGTGAGTCGGCGAAGACTGCCATCGAAGAAATAGACCGATGTGTCCGACGCTCGTGTGATCTCGCCATACTGAAACTCGCCGGGCCCGCTGCCGCGGCGCCCCTGGCGCCAACGCAGTGTACCGGCTTCCCGCTGCAGGCCGAACAGTGCCATGTGTCCCATATCCTGCACGATCACCGCTCGCTCCACGACCGCGGCATGCGTCGGCTGCAGGATCGTGGTGTCATCCCAGGACGCCGCATAGCTCCAGCGGGCCCGCAGGCGCACCGACGTCGGCCGGCGGCCGGATGCGTGCACATCGGCAGGCCAGTGCTTCGGCGCAATCACCACCGACGCCTGACCGGCCGAGGGCGCTGTGCTCTCTGCCGAATCCGGCGACGATGGCGAAAACGCGGACTCGTCGATCTGATCGGCGATCGCTGTGTCCCACGCCGGGAACGCATCGCTCGCACGGTCATCCGGCCTCGCTCCGCGATCTGTACACCCCGCGAGCATCAGGCATCCCACAAGAGAGCCGAGTACTCTGGAGGAAGTCCCCACCGCTCCCCTCCCGTTATATCCGGTAAAGACAGACACGAGCGTTGCAGCATCCCCCAGCGAACATCGGCTCACCATACACGAGATTCGCGACATTGAGCAATGGGACGATTATCCGACTTGCACGCTATCGATCGGTGCATTACGAGACCGGTCGACGACACTCCTGTGTTCGCGGCCGGATCCGCCCTCTCCATGAATGGACTCGCGGATCCGGCTCGACCGGCGACGGGCCGCCTGTCAAAAGAGCCTCGGTCGGCAACGACCAAGGCTCTCGACAAGTCATTGATTTTCAGCACCTTACCCCCAAGCTGACGACCGGAATCGAACCGGTAACCTGCTGATTACAAATCAGCTGCTCTGCCAATTGAGCTACGTCAGCACACATCCGCCGCGGCGAACACACGGCCCAATTCTGAAAGTTACCCCTTCCGGCCCACCGGATCAATTACCCGGACACTACCCCACCCGCCACTTCGTCCCGGCTGGCGTATCCTCGATCTGCACCCCGCGCGCCGTGAGCTCGCCCCGGATCGCATCCGCGGCCGCGAAATCCCGGGCCGCCCGCGCCGCACGCCGGGCCGCCAGCCGTTCCTCCACCCACAGCGACAGCGCCGCGTCGTCCTCCGCCGTAGCCGGCACGAGATCGAGCACTCCGTCCATCACGCCGAATACCCGCCGCGCCTCGGCCAGCGCCGCCGCGTCGCTCCCGCCGGCGTCCAGCTCCCGGTTGGCCTCGGTGATGAACGTGAACAGCGCGGCCAGCGCCTCGGGCGCGTTGAGGTCGTCGAACAGCGCCTCCCGGAACGCCGACTCGGCGCGCGCCGCGGACTCGGCCAGCGCCGCCGTGCCGCCCGCGGCTTCGCCGAGCCGCCGCGCGAACGTGCCGATGCGCCGCACCGCCGCCTGCGACTGCTCCAGCGACTCGTCGGTGAGGTTGAGCTGCTTCCGGTAGTGCGCGTTGAAGACGAAGTGGCGGTACACGGCCCCGTCGATCCCCTGCTCGCGCAGATCCACCACCGTGGCCACGTTCCCCACCCGCTTGGCCATCTTCGCGCCGTCGGTGAGCAGGAACTCGCCGTGGCACCAGCAGCGCGCGAACGGCTTCCCGGTGGCCGCCTCCGACTGCGCGATCTCGTCCTCGTGGTGCGGGAAGATGAGATCGATGCCGCCGGCGTGCAGATCGAGCGTCTCGCCGAGGTACTTCATGGCCATGGCCGAGCATTCGAGATGCCAGCCGGGACGCCCGCGTCCCCACGGGGAATCCCACGCCGCGCCGGTGGCCTCGTCTTCCGGCTTGGCCGACTTCCAGAGCGCGAAATCCTGCGCGTTCTCCTTGGCGTATTCGTCCTGCGCCACACGCGCACCCACCTTGATCTCGCGCGTATCGAGCTGCGACAGCCGGCCGTACCCGGCGAACCGGTCGATGGCGAAATACACCGATCCGTCATCGGCCACGTAGGCGGTGCCGTTGTCCACGAGCGCCTGCACGAGCGCGATCATCTCGGGGATGTGCTCCGTGGCCTTGGGATACACCTCCACGTCCCGGATGCGGAGATAGCGCCGGTCCTGGTGGAAGAGCTCGGTGAACGGCTCCGTCACGTCGGTGATCGTCTGTCCGTTCGCCGCCGCCTTGCGGATGATCTTGTCGTCCACGTCGGTGAGATTCATGACCTGCATGACGTCCCACCCGTAGAGCTGCATGGCGCGCCGCATGAGATCCTCGAAGAGGAACGTGCGGAAGTTGCCGAGGTGCGCCGGGTTGTACACGGTGGGCCCGCAGGCGTACATCCGCACGGTCCGGCCATCGGAGGGTGCGAAGGGCTCGACGCGGCGCGTCAGCGTGTTGTACAGGCGGAACTCGGACATGGCGATCGAACGAAACCGGGGAATCGGAAAGTGCGGCGCACCTCGCGCGGACGGGAGTTCCGTGAGCACGGCGGCCCCGGAATCTAGCAGAACCGCGCCGCCACGATCACACCGCTCGGCCACCGCCGTGGAGCCCATGCGCGGTCACCCGGCCAACGGGTCCACGGCCCGGAGCACGCCACGCTGACAGACGAGGTGTGTCCGCCACGGCTGCGCCTCGCGGCCCCGCGGCCCGTCTGCCGCGCCGCGGGGGATCGGCACGAGACCTTCCCGCGTGACCAGGGCCCGGGGCATCGGCGCGGGTCCCTCTCGTGTGACCGCGAAAAGCCCCCACTCGCGCCGCAGGGCCCGGGCCACGAGACGCGCCCCGGCGAGCGGTGACAGCGCGTCGATGCGATCGGATTCGCTGAGGAACAGGAGACGCGCCTCGGCACTCGGCGGACCGATGTCGTGCGGCCGGGCAGCCGGCTGGTCCAGAGGTACCGGCGCCGGCTCGGCCACGCGGGCCGGGCGCGCGTGCGGCGGGGGGAACTCCGCCCGGCCGGAGGGATGGGAAGGACGAGGCCGCCAGGCGCGCGCGTGCAACGACTCCACGGCCTCCCAGACCCGATGGAGCGGAGGCCGAACCACGATCCAGCGCACCAGGCCGGCGGCGGCCGGATCGGCGGACCCGCCGACCGACCCTCCCAGGAAGCGGTAGAGGTGGGCCAGCAGCCGTTCACCGGTGAGGCCGACGGGATCGTGCAGCACCAGCGCGTGTCCGCCGTGCAGCGTGAGCTCCGCCGGCTGCAGCAGCGTGATGGTGAGCATGGCCCCGCCGGCGCCGGCACTGACCGTGAGCGCCGGGACGGGGACGCGCCAGACCCGGGCGATGTCGCCGACGTCGTCTGCGAATGCGGAAGGAGAGGAGGGCATGGTCCCACGCTAACCACACCCGCCCGAACTCCCTTCACCATTTCTCCGCGCGCTGTGCGATCTCCACGCACCTCGCGCCGCGGGTCTGCTACCGGGAGGCGGCCACCCCGACGCGTCCCCGATGGAACGCGTCGATGGCATCCGCGATCGGCGCGGAGTCGAACCGCACCGGATCGGTCACCGGCAACCCCGTTTCCGCGGCCGCCCGCTCGATCGCTTCCCGCGCCTCGGCATCGGTGAGGTCGAACGTGTTGAGCGCGATCCCGATCACGGGTGACGGACGCAGCGGCTCGGCGATCTGCTCGTACAGCCGGATGAGCGCGGGGAGCGACGGAATCGGCACCCACGGATTCCGGTGGACCGTGGTACGGCTGGGCTGCGCGCACAGGATCATCGCGTGCGGCAGCGATCCGTGCATCAGGCCGAGCGTGACACCGGAATACGCCGGATGCACGATCGACCCCTGCCCTTCCACGAGCACGATATCGGCATCCTGCGCGGCTTCGAGCGTGAGCTGTTCCGCGGCGCCGGCGATGAAGTCGGCGACGACCGCGTCCACCGCGATGCCGCGTCCTTCGATCAGGATGCCCGTCTGCCCCGTGGCGCCGAACGCCACGCGATGTCCGCGCGCGCGCACCGCATCCTGCACCTGCAACTGCGTGGTCATCTTGCCGATGTTGCAGTCGCTGCCCACGGTGAGAATGATCGTGGCATCCGTTTCCTGCACGCGGCCGTACGACACATCGAGATCGGCCGGCGGGCGGCGGAGGTCACGAATCGTCACTCCCTGCTCGGCGGCCACCGCGGCGAACTCCGCGTCGTCGCCGAGCAGCGTGTGCAGCCCGCTCCAGACGTCGAGCCCGGCACGGAGCGCGCGGATGAGCAGCGCCCGCCACGCGAGCGGAAACTGCCCGCCTGCCGGCGCGATGCCGATGAGCAGCGCCGTGGGCGCGTACCGCATCGCATCGTCGAAGGTGGCGACCACGGGGATCGCCCCGCCGAAGCCGAGCACGTCCTGCGCGGTGCGGCCGGCGGCGGTGCTGTCGAGCACGACCGCCACGTCCTGCGGCGCATAGCGGATGCAGGCGTTGGCGGTCTTGGAGGAAAGCGGACCGAAATTTTCTTCGGCGAGAATCAGGAAACGGCGCGGGCGTGACATACCGTGCGGAGAAGGGACGTCGATCAGGGGGGTCGCCGAACTCAGGAGCGTGGCCGATTTCCGCCCAACCCCTCGATTTCCGCGATCAGCTCGGCTTCGCCGGTGGGCTTGCTGTCGGCGCCGGCGGATTTGCCTTCCGCGCCGGCGGCCAGCTGCTTCGGCGGCGCCGAAGTCCCCGCCGACAGGAGGCCCATGCGTTCCTTGAGCGCGGAGAGCTGCAGATCGGCGCTGGCGCCGCCGGCGAGCCGTTCGAGCTGCTTGAACTCCGAACTCAGCTTGTCGCCCGTGAACTCCTCCTCGATCTCGCGGGCGGCGACGAGCTTGCGTTCGTTGGTGGAGATCTTCTCCTCCATGCGATTGAACGCCTCGAACGCCGACTTGTCCGACAGGCCGGACATGGTCTGCGAGATGCGCTGCTGCGCCTCGGCGCGCCGCTGCCGCGCGAGCAGCAGGTTCTTCTTGCGCTTGGCTTCCTCGATCTTCTCGTTGAGCTCGCGAAGCTGCTGCTTGAGCGCGTCGGTCTCGTGCCGGTGCGTCTCCCAGGTCATGGCCAGCGACTGCGCGTGCTCGAGGTGCTCCTGGTGCCGCACGAGCGCCTGCTTGGCGAGGTCGTCGCGATCCTGCTGCACGGCCAGCATGGCGCGCTTCTCCCAGTCCTCGGCGAGGCGGAATTCCTTGTCGGCGTCGTCGCGGAGCTTCTTTTCGTCGGCGATCGCGGCGGCCACCTGCTGCTTGGCCTTGGCGAGCTGGTTGCGCATGTCGACGATGATCTGATTCAGCATCTTCTCGGGTTCTTCCGCCGAGGAGATGAGATCGTTGATGTTCGACTTGATCAGAGTCGAGAGCCGGTCGAAGAGTCCCATCGGTCAGCGCGCCTCGCGGAAGGACGCCAGCTCGCGCATGTGCGACGCCAGCGACAGAGTGATGCTTTCATACGACGCGAGGAACTCCTCGTAGTCGAGGTGCGACAGCTCGAGCGCTTCGGTCAGCACCACCGCGTCGGCGTCGATGCCGTACGACCCGTGCAGCAGATCGGTGGCGTTGAGCTCGAGCAGCCGGCGGTTGAGCGCGGCCGCCTGAGCCGGCTCGGCCGGGAGCGGCATGACCTTCACGCGCAGCAGCACGACGGGCGGCGTGTAGCTCACCACGACGTCGAACTCCATCGCGCCGCCCGGACGGACGGCCCACAGCCCCTGCTCCACTTCCTGGTACGTGACGCCTTCGGCCGCCATGCGGTCGAGGAACGACTCGACATCTTCACGGGTGATCATGCTTCCTCTCGGGTAGGGTCGAGTATGCACTACGGGCGGGACCACGTCGCGGGTTTCGCGCATTCCCGGGCGGGCCGGCATCGCACCTCGCCGAACGATAGCGCCGCGCCAAGCCGGGAGCCAATCGCGTCCTCACGGACAGCGCGCGGCCTGGAGGGGAGCGAAACGGCGCTCCGAGGTGAGCAGCACGCGACCGTCCGCCAGCCAGACCACCCCTTCTCCCTGTCGCTCGCCGAGTGCCGCGAGCATGCAGCGTGCCACGAGCGCGCCCGGCCGGCCGGAGGTGCCGTTCACCCGGAACACGTACAGCAGGTCGTAGGTGCGGACGGCCAGGAGGCCGCCGTCCGCGGTCTCGCCGAACGGATCGGCAAGCGATGCGTCGGTGACCTGCGTGGTGCGGCCCGCCGGAATGTTCGGGAGGGAATCCACGAGTTCGGCCACGGCGACTCCGCTCCCGTGCCAGGCGGAGGCGGGGAGACGATGCACGAGCGTGGGCCGGATTTCTCCCCGAGCTCCGCGCAGACGGCGCTTCGTGGCCAGCCAGGTCGCGGTATCGGCGTCGACCCACATCGCTTCCACGTCGTGCGGGCCGCCGGCATACGTGAAGCGCAGCGCCACGGCCGGCGGCGTCGCGCTCACGGCGCCGCGTCCGGGCGGGACGGGTTCCGGAATACGCCAGATGGTCACCGGGCCCGGGCGCGCGGCGTTGTTCCCCACGTCGCCGACATAGAGGCACCGCCCCTCGTGGCAGGGCCCCGCGGCGAGCGCTTCCCAGTCCCGGTTCCGGCTGCCCGTCACGGTCACCGCGCCGAGGTCGGCGCCCGTGCTGTCGAAGGCGAACAGCCGCTCGTCGTTGCCGCTGTCGTTGTGCGTCCAGAACGCGCCGGGCATGACGACGCTGCGCACCACGCCCGAGGATTCCCGGATGTCGCGGTGCATGAACGCGCCGAGCGTATCGACCTCTCGTACCGCTGCCGGCGGGAGAACCTGCTCAGCGGTATCGGCCGCGAGCGCCGTGCGATCCGGCGTAGCGCACGCGAAGCTCCCCGAGGCCAGACTCGCGCACGCGACGACCCGGAACGAACGTCTCGCCCGCGTGCGCACGCCGCGTGCCGTCACGTGCGGCGCTTGATGTCGTACAGGCGCTCCTTCGCCAGCCGTCGGCCAGTGGGCGTGGCGGCCAGACCGCCGCCCGCGGTTTCGCGATAGCGTACGTCCATGTTCCGGCCGATCTCCCCCATCGTATCGATGACTTCATCGGCGGGGATAGCGAAGGTGATGCCCGCGAGCGCCATCTCGATGGCGGCGAGCGCGATGGCGGCCCCGGTGGCGTTCCGGAACACGCACGGCAGCTCCACGAGTCCACCCAGCGGATCGCACACGAGCCCGAGTGTTCCCTGCTGCGCGAGCGCGGTTGCGTGCCCCACCTGGGCGGGAGTGCCGCCGAGCATTTCGGTGGCCGCACCGGCGGCCATGCCGGCCGCGGCGCCGGTCTCCGCCTGGCAGCCACCCTCGGCACCGGAGAGCGATGCCCGGTCGGCCACGATCGCGCCGATCAGGCCGGCGGTGGCGAGCGCGTCCACGACGCGTTCCTCGTCGATCCCCTTCGCCGCGGCGAGTCCGGTGAGCACGGCCGGCAGCACGCCGGCGCCGCCGGCCGTGGGCGCGGCCACGATCACACCCATCGCGGCATTCACTTCCTGGACGGCGAGAGCACGGGCCAGAATGTCGCGGAACGGCGTGTTCGCGAGCGGGCCCGGCGGGCCCGCGCGCAGCTTGGCCGCGTCACCGCCCACGAGTCCGGACGCGGAGAACACGCCTTCGAGTCCGCGGTCCACGGCGCCCAGCATCACGTGCAGCGCACGCCGCAGCGCGTCGCGGATCTCTTCCACCGGGCGTCCCTGATCACGCGCCTCGGTTTCGAGCGCGAGCCGGGACAGCGTGAGGCCGCGCGCTTCGGCGTCGGCAATGGCATCGGCGAGACTGCGATACATCAGGCACTCACCTTGTCGAGCCGGAACGCCCACTTCACCCACGGCAGGCCGCGAATGGCGTCGCGCACGGCTTCCGACGGTTGTTCGTCCACTTCGAACACCATGAATGCGTCGCCGCCGCGCTCCTTCCGCGACAGACGCAGCGTGGCGATGTTGACGTCGGCCTCCGAGAGAATGGTGGCGATGCGCGCCACGGACCCCTTCACGTCCTCGGCCACGAGCACGATGGTGTGCAGGTTGCCGGTCACGTTCACCGGATAGCCGTCGATCTCGGTCACGAGCACGCGTCCCGCGCCGAGCGACGACCCCACCATCACGGAGCGCCGGTCGCCGCGCTCCACGGTGATGCGCACGGTGTTCGGATGCGCGTCGTCGTCGAGCGTGGTTTTCTCGAAGCGGTAATCGAGCCCTTCGCGCTCCATGATCTCGAGCGCGGTGCGGAGTCGTTCGTCGTCGGGGCGGAATCCCATGAGCCCGCCCACGAGCGCCTTGTCGGTGCCGTGGCCTTCGCCGGTGCGGGCGAACGAGCCGTGGAGTTCGAGCAGGGCGCGGTCGGGCGTGTCGCCCACGAGGCAGCGGGCGAGCAGGCCGAGGCGGCAGGCGCCGGCGGTGTGGCTCGAGCTCGGCCCCACCATGACCGGCCCGATGATGTCGAGAAGAGAGACCATACTGTAATCAGGCCCCGTTCACCGTTCGGCGCCAGTGTGGCCGGGGCCGCCGCTGACCGGGCTCGACCGCGACCCCGGATTACACCAGCAGCGCGCCCAGATACGCCCCGGTATGGCTCCCCGGCATCGACGCGACCTGCTCCGGTGTGCCCGCGGCCACGATCGTCCCCCCGCGCACGCCGCCCTCGGGGCCAAGGTCCACGATCCAGTCCGCGGTCTTGATCACATCCAGGTTGTGTTCGATCACGAGCACGGTGTTCCCGCGGTCCACGAGCTTGTGCAGCACCTCGAGCAGCACGCGCACGTCCTCGAAGTGGAGCCCCGTGGTGGGCTCGTCGAGGATGTAGAGCGTGCGCCCGGTGTCCCGCTTGGCGAGCTCCGTGGCCAGCTTCACGCGCTGCGCCTCGCCGCCCGACAAGGTGGTCGCGCTCTGGCCGAGATGGATGTAGCCGAGCCCCACGTCGCGCAGCGTGATCAGCTTCTGCGCAATGCGCGGCTGGTTCTCGAACACGGTGCACGCCTCTTCCACCGTGAGATCGAGCACGTCGGCGATGGACAGCCCGCGGAACCGCACCTCGAGCGTCTCGCGATTGAACCGCTTGCCCTTGCACACGTCGCAGGGCACGAACACGTCGGGGAGAAAGTGCATCTCGATCTTCACCAGCCCGTCGCCCTGACACGCCTCGCACCGGCCGCCCTTCACGTTGAACGAGAACCGTCCCGGCCCGTAACCGCGGATCTTCGCTTCCGGCAGTTCCGCGAACAGTTCGCGCACCGGCGTGAACACGCCCGTGTACGTGGCGGGATTCGAACGCGGCGTGCGGCCGATCGGGCTCTGATCGATGTCGATGATCTTGTCGAGATGCTCGATGCCGCTGATGCGATCGTGCGCGCCCGGGATCACGCGCGCGCGGAAGAAATGACGCGAGAGCGAGCGCTGCAGAATGTCGGTGACGAGCGTGGACTTCCCCGACCCGGACACGCCCGTGACGGCCACGAACAGCCCGAGCGGGATCTCGGCGGTGACGTCCTTGAGGTTGTGTTCGCGCGCGCCTTCGATGCGGAGGCTGCGCCGGGGATCCGGCTCGCGGCGCTGCTCCGGCACGGGCACGCGCCTCGCACCGCTCAGGAACTGCCCCGTGATGGACGCGGGCGCGCGCGTGATGTCTTCCACCGTACCGGCCGCGATCACGGCGCCACCGTGCTTCCCCGCCCCGGGCCCGAGATCGATGATGTAATCGGCCTCGCGGATGGTCTCCTCGTCGTGCTCCACCACGATCACCGTGTTGCCGAGATCGCGGAGCTGCTCGAGCGTGCGGAGCAGCCGGTCGTTGTCGCGCTGATGCAGGCCGATGCTGGGCTCGTCGAGGATGTACAGCACGCCCACGAGGCGCGACCCGATCTGCGTGGCGAGACGGATACGCTGCGCCTCTCCGCCGGAGAGCGATTCCGCCGACCGGTTGAGCGTGAGATAGTCGAGCCCTACGTCCACGAGGAAGCGGAGCCGGTCCTTCACTTCCTTGAGGATCGGGCCGGCGATCCCGGGATCGAGCCCCGGACGGCCCGCTCCGCGCACGGGCACCGTGTCGAGGAACGCCAGCGCGTCCACCACCGACAGCTCCACGAGCTCGCCGATGTTGTGCCGGTGTACGGTGACCGCGAGCGATTCCGCACGGAGCCGCCGGCCCTGGCATACAGGGCACGGCGCGGCCACCATGTAGCCGTCGAGCTCGAGCCGCACCGCGTCGGAGCTCGTTTCGTCGTACCGGCGCTGGATGTTGGCGAGGATGCCGTCCCAGGTGGCCACGTCCACGGCGCCGGCCGGTTTCGCGGTGCGCGCGCGCTGAATGCCGCTGCGCTTGCGGGGCGTCCGCTCGCTGCCGTCGAGGCCGTGCAGCAGTTGCCGGCGCACGGCCGCGGACAGCTTCCCCCACGGCGTGTTCAGGTCGAACCCGATCTGCTTCGCCAGGCCGGGGAGGATGGCGCGGCGCAGGAAGCCGTCCGGTTCCCCCCACGGCAGCACGACCCCTTCGAGAATCGTGATGCTCGGATCGCCGAGAATGAGGTCCTCGCTCACCGTGCGCGTGGTGCCGAGTCCGCTGCACGTTTCGCACGCGCCGAAGGGCGAGTTGAAGGAAAAATGGCGCGGTTCGAGCTCGGGAAGCGAGATGCCGCACTCCGGGCACCCCTGGCGCTCCGAGAAGATCACGGTTTCGGTCGTGTCGCCGTCGTGGCGCACCACCTCCACGAGCCCGTCGGCGAGCCGGAGCGCCGTCTCGAGCGAATCGGTGAGGCGGCCGCGGTCTTCGGCGCGCACCACGAGCCGGTCCACCACCACCGAGATGGAGTGGTTGAGCCGGCGATTCAGCTTGGGCGGATCGGCGAGCTCGATCAGCTCGCCGTCCACGACGGCCCGCACGAACCCCTGTTTCCGCGCGGACTCGAACAGATCCCGGAACTCCCCCTTGCGTCCCTGCACGAGCGGTCCGCGAATCTCGATCCGCGTATCCTCGGGCCACAGGAGCACCTGCTCGGCGATCTGTGCCGGGCTCTGCCGCTGCACCGCGCGACCGCAGTTCGGGCAGTGCGGCGTGCCGGCACGGGCGTACAGCAGGCGCAGGTAGTCGTAGATCTCGGTGACCGTGCCCACGGTGGAGCGGGGATTGTGGCCGGCCGATTTCTGCTCGATGGAGATCGCGGGAGAGAGCCCCTCGATCGCGTCCACGTCGGGCTTCTCCATGAGCCCGAGGAACTGGCGCGCGTACGCCGACAGCGATTCCACGTAGCGGCGCTGCCCTTCGGCGTAGATGGTGTCGAAGGCGAGCGAGGACTTTCCCGATCCCGACAGCCCGGTGATCACCGTGAGGCGGTCGCGGGGGATCGTGACGTCGATGTTCCGGAGGTTGTGTTCGCGGGCGCCGCGAACGACCAGTGCATGTTCTGGCATAGTCCTGTAAGTAACCGGATCGACAGGCTTCCGGACAAGACCGGGGAGCCGAACGCCGCATCGGTTCGCCTTCCGGCGGTCCCCGGGGTATTCTCGAATCATGACCGCCCCGCTCGATTCCGCCGATGTCGTGCTGGCCGTCACCACCGTGGCCACTCCGGATGACGCCGAGCACCTCGTGCGCGCCCTGCTGGATGCGCGCCTGATCGCCTGCGGCACGCTCCTCCCCGGCGCCCGCTCGCTGTACCGGTGGGAAGGGGAGATCACCGACGAGGCCGAGGTCGTGGTGCTGCTCAAGACGGTGGCCGAGCGGCTGGACGCGATCGGCGAAGCCTTCGCGCTCCACCACCCGTACGATGTGCCCGAACTGCTCGTGTTCCCCACCGACGCGGGGCTGGGCAGCTATCTCGAATGGGTGCGCGCCGAAACCGGGGATCCGATGGCGTAGCGTGGTGCGCCGGGTCCGTCACCCTGCCGGCGCGCGGTGTGACGCTCCGAGCCCCCTCGATCGTCCCCTGAGGATGATCGAAATCTCCGCCCTCACGAAGCGCTACGGCCGCTTCACCGCGGTCGACCGCCTCGACCTCGTCGTGCCGGCCGGTGAACTGTTCGGGTTTCTCGGTCCGAACGGCGCCGGCAAGACCACCACGATGCGCATGATCGCCGGCATCCTGCGCCCGACCGACGGCTCGGTGCGCATCGCAGGCGCCGACCTGGTGGCCGATCCGCTTCGCGCCAAGCGGGCGCTCGGCTTCATCCCCGACCGGCCGTTCATCTACGAGAAGCTCACCGGCATGGAGTTCCTGCGCTTCGCGGCCGGTCTCTACGGCGCGCAGGGGAAGGCCGTGGACCGCCGCGCGGAGGAATTCCTCGCCCTCTTCGATCTGGAACCCTGGCGCGACGAGCTCGTGGAGAGCTATAGCCACGGCATGCGGCAGAAGCTCATCATCGCCGGCGCGTTCGTGCACGAACCGGCCGTGATCGTGGTGGACGAGCCCATGGTGGGACTCGATCCGAAATCCTCGCGCACGCTGCGCGAGCTGTTCCGCCGCTACACCGACGACGGACACACGGTGATGATGTCCACGCACACGCTCGAAGTGGCCGAGGGAATGTGCGACCGGATCGGCATCATGCAGCGCGGCCGGCTGGTGGCCTGCGGCACGATGCAGGAACTGCGTGCCGATCACGACGCGGACGACCTCGAGCACATCTTCCTGCGCCTCACGGGCGAGAAGATCACGCGCGACGTCGCCGAGGTGCTGCATGCCTGAGCCCGGGCCCGCGCCGCGGCGCGCGGCCGGCGTCCTGCACCTGCTCGGCCCCAAGTGGCGTGTCGCCCGGGCACGCGTCTCCTCCGCCGGCGAAAGCCATCTCGCGCGCATCGTCGTGCTCGCGCTGCTCGGCACGGGATTCTTTCTCGGCGCGTTCGCCGTGGCCCGCCGCGTCCTCATCTATTTCCGGAGCGCCGAGGACATCGGCGGCATTCTCGCGGGCAAGGTGCTCGCCATGCTGCTGCTCGCCTTCGCCTCGATCCTGATGCTGTCGAACGTGATCGGCGCGCTCTCGAGCGGGTTCCTGGCGCGGGATCTCGACCAGATCGCGGCCGCGCCCGTGTCACGCCGATCGCTCTACGGCGCGCGTCTGATCGAAACCGGCATACACGCCGACTGGATGGTGGTGCTGCTCCTGCTGCCGCTCGTTTCGGCGTACGGCGCAGTGTACCAGGGCGGTGTGGAGTTCACCGGCTTCGCGCTGCTCGTGTTCGTGCCGTTCTTCCTGATCCCCACGGCGCTCGGATCGCTCGTCACGCTGCTGCTCGCCAACGTGTTTCCGGCCCGGCGCACGCGCGACATCCTGTCGGTGGTAGCCGTGCTCGCGATCGCGGCGCTGCTCGTGATGTTCCGCATGGCACGGCCGGAGCAGCTCGTGAAGCCGGAGGGCTTCGCGCACTTCATGGATTTCGTGGCGGCCATCGACACGCCGAGCTCGCCGTGGCTGCCGAGCGAATGGGCGAGCGACGCCATCATGGCGTTCCTGCGCGGCGGTTCGTACACCACGCCGCTCTTCCGGCTGTGGGGCACCGCCGCGGGGCTGGTGCTGCTCGGCCTCGGGGCTCATCATCTGCTGTGGGCGCGGGGGTTCAGCGCCGCGCAGGAAGGCAGCAACAGGCGCGCAGCCATGACGGCGCGGCCGCAGGTGGACCGGCTGTTCGGCTGGCTGCCCGCGCACCAGCGCGAGCTCGTGCTCAAGGAGATGAAGGTGTTCGCGCGCGACACCACGCAGTGGAGCCAGCTCATCCTGCTCTTCGTGCTGCTCGTGGTGTACGTGGCCAACGTGCGCTATCTGCCGCTCACCGGCGACGGCATGACCGTGCTGCTCCGCCAGCTCGTGCCGTTCCTCAATCTCGCGGTGGCGGGGTTCGTGCTGGCCTCGATCGCGGGCCGGTTCGTATTCCCCTCGGTGAGTCTCGAAGGGCGGGCGCTCTGGCTCCTGCGTTCGAGCCCGCTGGCCATGCGCGACCTGCTCTGGGCCAAGTTCTGGGTGGGCGCGGTGCCGCTGTTCGTGCTCGCGATCGGGCTGGTGGTCGCCACCAACCTCCTGCTCGACGTGACCGCGTTCGTGCACGTGGTGTCCACGGTGGCGATCACCTGCCTGGTGTTCCCGCTCACGGCGCTGGCACTGGCGTTCGGCACGTTCTACCCGCAGTACGATGCGGAGAACGCGGCGCAAATCCCCACGTCGTTCGGCGGCCTGCTGTTCATGCTCTCGGCGATCGTGCTGATCGGCGCGGTGGCCTACGGTACGGGACGGCCGGCGGCGCGCTGGGTGCTCGCGGACCACTTCGGCTGGGAGTTCGATCCGTGGCGGCTGGCGTTGCCGTTCGTGCTCGTGGTCATGCTGTGCGCCGCATCGGTGTGGACGGCGATGCGCGCCGCGACCCGGAAGCTCGACGCCCTGGAACGGGGGTGAGGGCGGCGAAGCTCGGCGCCTGCACTCTCCATCGGTGATTCCCGTCGAACGAGTCGACCGATGACGCGGATGCCGCTCAAGGAACCAGTCCCAGACGGCCGAATCGCGGGTCGTCCAGCAGCGGCAGCAGATCCTGTCGTGACGACGCATGAATCCAGGCAATGCCGTTGAGCCCGCTTCCCGATGCTTCGCTCCAGAATGCCAGGGCGCGTTCACGATCGTTCGCGATGGCCGCAAGCCGGGCACGATAGACGAGATAGCCTCCCCGGCCATACGCTGGGGGCGGGCCAAGCCGGCGTTCCGCGAGTGCGGTGTCGCCGAGACGGGCGGCCACCAGACTCGACAGACCCCGGAACTGCATGTCGTCAGGAAAGTCCCGGACGAGCGACTCGAAATACGGCTGGGCATCGCTCCACGCACGCTGGTCATATCTGGCCGAGCCGAGCCAGAATCGGTGGGCGCGATGGTCGGGCGTGCGCGCCAGTTGATTGGCGAGCCAGCGTTCGGCCTGGTCGTAATACTTCCCTGCCCGCTCCGCGAACCCGTGCGCCTCGAGTTCCTCGGCAGCCGTGACCATCATCGCGCCCTGCGACCAGTAGGTATCCGGCGGCAGGGCACTCGCTTCGGCCAGCAGCGAGTCCACGGCCACGGTGTCCCCCGTCGATGCCAGCGCCCGCGTGAGATGCACCCATCCCGCCCGGTTGTCGGGGTGCCGGCGGCGCAGCGCACGGGCGGCTGCGATCTCGTCATGGTACCGCGCCTGCAGATGGAGCGTGTGGCCGAACACGAACCAGTAGGGCGCCCAGCCGCGGAAGGCGCCGGCATCGGGGTCGATACGTTGCAGAATCTCCAGAGCCTCAGCCGACCGGCCGACCGCCAGGGCTGCCAGCGCCACGTTGTACTCGACGCGGCCGCCAGGCGCCATCGTTGCCGCTTCCCGGATCGCCTGCAACGCGCCGATGCCATCGCCGGTCAGCATGCGCTCCAGGTAGCGGATCTGACGCTCGTCGTAGGCGCCGAGCGCCGCCCGGCGCGTCCGGATCGAGCGGACCAGCGAATCCACCTGCTCACGTTCACCGGCATTCCACAGGGCGCGTCCGGCATAGGCGAGGGACTGCTGGAACGTCGTATCCACCTGCCAGGCGGCGAGCAGATCCGCTGAAGCCCGTCGGTAGTCCTGGCGATTGTACGCCTCGATCCCCTGCTCGAAGATCCGATACGCCTGATAGGTCGGCGGTTTCGCGGCCACCCCGTCGGGTTGCTCCAGCCGGTCGTCGGTGCGAATCGCGAGCCCCCCCATCAGGCGCTCACGCAGCAACCCGATGCCCGCTTCGATCGAGTCCCGGGACACCTCGACGACCGGAAACGTGGCCAGCGCCGACCCGCTGCGGACGTCGGAGAACTCCACCTGAAAGCGCAGCCGATCGCCGATGAGGTAGTAGGAGCCGGTCACCACGCTCTCCGCACCGGTCGCCTCGGCGAGGGCTGTGATGATGTTTCCGCCCGGTCCCGTGAGCTCAGCCTGCACGGCATCGAGCGCAGCAGGCCACGGGACGACTGCGGCCCGGCCGGTTTCCTGCAGCCCCTGGGTGAGCCAGTCGCCCGCCAGGCGTCCCCAGACGGAAAGGGTCGTATCGCCGGTCTCGTTGCGAAGAGGGACCACGGCCACCGGCCCCGGCATCTGGTCGAGGGGAGAGGACTCGGTGCGGAACAGCAGAGAAGTCACACCCGCGAATCCAGCGGCCACGGCGAGTCCCAGCAGCAGATGGCGCGGCGTGATACGGCGCGAGGCAGAGTGCGGCGGCGTCTGCGGACGGGAGAGCTGGTCCAGTGCCGCCAGGATCGCTGCTCCGTCGGTCGGTCGGTCGCCGGCGATGTGGCTCAGCGCCGATCGTGCCAGCGGGGCAACCGCTGCGGTCTCGAACGCCGGACCAAGCGTTTCCCTTGTGACGAGCCCCCATGCATAGACATCCGCGCGCGCATCGACGGTCTGTCCCATGGCCTGCTCCGGCGCCATGTACGCGATCGTGCCGACAGCCATTCCCTCCAGCGTATCGGTCGGTGTCGGAGCCTGATTGACGAGCTTGGCGACGCCGAAATCCATCAGGAAGGCATGTCCTTCGACCAGCAGCACGTTGTCGGGCTTGAGATCCCGATGCACGAAGTCGTGGGCATGGGCGTGGCTCAGGGCGAGCGCGATGTCGCGGACCACGATCATGGCCTCCGCTTCGGCAAGCGGGCCTTTCGCGAGGCGTTCCCGGAGCGTCTCGCCGCCCTGGTACGGCATGACGTAGTACAGCAGCCCGTCGGCTTCGCCCGAATCGATGAGCGCCACGATATGCGGATGCGACAGCCGGGCGATGATCCGGATTTCGGCCAGGAACCGGCTCGCCCCGATCCAGTGTGCGATCTCCGGACGCAGCACCTTGAGCACCACGGGACGATCGTGCTTGCGTTCATGCGCGAGATAGACGGTGGCCATTCCGCCTTCGCCCAGGACGCGATCGATCCGATATCGGCCGCCGAGGGCCGACTCCAGGCGGCTTCCCATCTCGCGCGTCGTTTCCGGGGTCAGCATGTCCATCGGAACGGGCAGATCGAGGATACCGTCGCGTTCGGCAGCGGCGAGCAGGGACAGCACCTGATCGCGAATCGACGGATCGGACGCCTGCTCATGCACCCACGCCCGCCGGCCGGCAGCCGGCTGGTCGAGAGCCTGCTCCAGCAGTGCGTCGATATCGTGCCACCTGGATTGCGTCGGATCCTCAACGGAAGGATTCGGGTCCGTCATCATACACCTCGCGATAAAGCCATGCCCGCGCCCTGGCCCAGTCCCGCTGCACCGTCCGCGTCGTGATGCCGAGGACCGCGGCGATCTCCTCCTCGCTCATGCCAGCAAAGAATCGGAGCTCGACCACACTGCGTAAACGCGGGTTCATGCCCGACAGGCGCTCCAGCGCATCATCGAGCGCGACCAGTTCGTCCGCTGGCATGGCACGATCGGGCAATGCGACGTCGAGCGCGACGGGCACCGCGCCATCTCCGCGTTTCCGCGTGCGTCGCTGGCGTGCATGGTCCACGAGAATCTGCCGCATGGCCCGGGCGGCGATCGCGAGGAAATGGCCGCGATCGATCGCCGGGATCCCGCCGCTGCCGACCAGTTTGAGATAGGCCTCGTGCACGAGCGCCGTAGGCACCAGGGTGTGCCCGGGCCGTTCGGCGCGCAGCACCTGATCGGCCGCGAGGCGGAGCTGCCCGTAGACGAGTGGGAAGACCTGGTCCAGCGCGGCCGCATCGCCGGCGCTGATGCGCGACAGCAACTGGGTAACCGGACCGGGAGAGGTCATGGGAACGGCTCGTGTCGGGAAAACGGAGAATCCGCCGCAAATATACCGAGCGCATGATGCGGTGACTACCGAACGGTCGCCGCCGACCGTCACTTCCGGAGGAAAGTATGAGAGGCAGAACGTTGTGGACCGGTCTCGTTTTGACGGCGGCCGTGGCGGCCGCTGCGCAGGGACAGGCACCCCGGGCAGACGCAGGACACGGGCACGGGTCAACGGACGCGGGACAGGATGTCCCGCTCTACACGAATCTCGGCGTGCACTCCTATCGGATCACCGCGACTGATTCGGCACAGCGGTACTTCGATCAGGGACTCCGGCTGCTGTGGGCATTCAACCATGCCGAGTCGATGCGCTCGTTTCGCGAAGGAGAGCGGATCGATTCGTCGTGCGCCATGTGCGCCTGGGGGATCGCGCTCGCCGCGAGTCCCAACATCAACGCGCCGATGGCGTCATGGGGCGTCGATACGGCCCGCGCCGCGCTCGAGCGTGCCCGACGGATCGCCGATCGGCTGCCGCTCAACGAACGCCGGCTGATCGACGCGCTGACCGAACGGTTCGCCTCGACGGATCCGGACGACCGGGCCCGCCTCGACAGCACGTATGCCCGGGCGATGGCGCGGGTGGTCGAGGCCGTCCCCGAAGATCTCGAAGCCCGGGTGCTCCACGCCGACGCGTTGATGAACATGAGCCCATGGAACTACTGGAACCCCGACGGAACGGCGCGTCCCGCGACGCCCGTCATGCTGGAGCAGCTGGAGCATGTCATCGCCAGAAACGCGGCGCATCCCGGGGCGTGCCATCTTTATATCCACGCGGTCGAAGCACGCGACCCGGCACGGGCGTTGCCGTGCGCCGAGCGACTTGCAGCGCTGATGCCGGGCGCGGGTCATCTCGTGCACATGCCGGGACACATCTACATCCGCGTGGGACGCTATGCCGATGCACTCGAAGCCAATCGGCACGCGCTGCACGCCGATGAGACGTTGCTCGAGGGGCCGGCGGCACGGCGGCGCGGGATCTACGGATCGGGGTACTATCCGCACAATCACCATTTCCTCGCCTTCGCCGCGTCGATGATGGGATCGAGCCGCGTCGCCATCGATCACGCCTTCTCGGCGGCGAACGGGGTCGATCCGGAGATCGCCGCGGACGTGCCGTGGATCGACGCGATCACGCCGATCGGCTACTGGACACTGGTGACGTTCGGCCAGTGGGATCGGATCCTGCTCGAACCACTGCCGCTGCCGACACGGCGCTTCACCACGGGGATGGCCTATTACGCACGCGGGGTTGCCTTCGCAGCCAAACGGCGATGGGCGGAGGCGCGGGCGGCGCTGGATTCGGTGACCCGGATCGCGGCCGATCATCCAGCCGGCGAAAACCGGATCGCGCTCGAAATCGCGGAATACGCCCTGCAAGGCGAGATCGCGCTTCGGCGCGGGGCGCTGGCGGAGGCGGTACGTGATTTCCGCGCGGCCGTGGCGCTCGAGGACGGGCTGCCGTACACCGAGCCGCCGACGTGGTACTACCCGATGCGGCACTCCCTGGGCAAGGCGTATCTGGCCCAGGGCAAAGGTCAGGCCGCGGAGCAGGTCTACCGGGAGGACCTCGAACGGTTTCCGGAGAACGGATGGTCGCTGTACGGATTGAGCGCCGCGCTCAGACAGCAGCGACGCGTGCGGGAAGCGGACGAGGTCCGGCGGCGATTTCAAGCCGCGTGGATCCATGCAGACGTTACCCTGACCGGATCGAGGTTCTGAATCATGCGGCTCGCCGATTGGGCGATGGAGCTGTGCGACGGCCGACCAATGCGGACATCGGCCGATATCGACGCCTTCTTCGAAGGCGTGACCGGTGATCGCCACGCGAAACGGGCAACGTGGTGTCCGTGGGGAGCAACACCGATTGCGGTGACCCAGCGCTGATCGAAGCCGGTTCGCACCGGACGGGACATGTTTGTCGGCCGGCGGTATGCCGGCCGACGAAGTCCCTACGCTGCCGTCAACTGCTCCCCGCAGCGATTGCAGAACCGCGCGCCCGCCGCTTCCGCCGCGGCGCCGCACGCCCCGCACGCTCCCGGGAGATACCCCCCGCAGCCGGAGCACCAGATCGCGTCGCTCTCCGGCCGCGGTCCGCACTGCGGGCACCGGGGCCGCCGCGCTTCGGCCGCACGTACCGCGGCTTCCACGGGATCCTCGTCCGCGTCGATTGCCGTCGCCGTATCCGATTCCTTCCGCAGCTCGGCCAGCGCGAGCGTGGTGTACTTCACCTTGAGCTCGTCGTAGTCCGAGTCCGACAGCTTGCCCGTGGCCCGGTCGAACTCGATTTCGCGGAGCGCCGCCACGGCCAGCCCCTCGTCGGGGCGAAGGAGGTGCGCAGACGCCGGGACGGCACGCCGGCGCTCCGGTTCCTCGGCCGTGCCGAGCAGCGGCCAGAGCACATACGACAGCGCGCCGAGGGCGAGCAGCGTGCCGAGCAGCAGGGGAAGGGATGCGTCGAACATGGCTCGTCAGCGGGAGTCGTCGCGCAGCGCCGCGTCGAGCCGCGCCAGCTCATCGTCGGTGGCCTTCGTGCCCACCGGAATCACATCCGGTCGCGCCGAACGCGCGGCCGCCGCCTCGAGGGCATTGCGCCGCCACGAACGTACCAGCATCGCGAGCACCACGGCGCCGGTCCCGATCGCCGCGAACGGCAGGACCCATACCACCAGGTTGAATCCCGACTTGCGGGGCGAGAGCAGAATGCGCTGCCCGTATACGTTCGTGAGCTCCTGCACGATCTCGTCGCCATCGTAGCCGCCGTTGGCCATGCGCACGATGTCGCGGTGGATCGCCGGGGAGTTGCGGCAGGCGACGTCGGTGGTGCGGCAGGTGTAGATGTCGAGCGTGCACGGACACGGACACGCCAGCGTGCGCTCGAGCGCAATGATCTCGTCTTCGTTCAACCGGGGCTGCGCGTTCGGCTTGAGCGGGGGCCGGGCCGGAATGTAGAAATCACCGGTCATGTCCACCGGACTGTTGGTCTGCGCGCGGAGCAGCGCCGGCGCGGTCAGCAGCACCGGCGCCGCGGCGGCACAGCGCGCGAGGAACGCGCGGCGCGACGTGCTCATGCGCCGGCTCCCGCGAGTGCGTCCTCATGCCGTGGGCGCAGTTCGGCCACGTAGCCGCGCTCCCGCCGTTCGGCCTGCGGCCACATCACGATCACGCCGCCGAACGCCATGATGAACCCGCCGATCCATACCCAGATCACGAGCGGGTTGAAGTTGATGTGCAGGATGGCCGTTTCCGCATCCAGCAATCCGGAGAAGAAGACGTACACGTCCTGCCGCGCCATCTCCCGGATGGCGACTTCGGTGGACGGCTCGAACGTCGTGGCGCCGGACGCGTCGAAGTGCTGCCGCTTCTCCGCGAGCAGGTAGCCGCGCGGCTCGCCGTTCTGCGCGATGGCGAGCGTGATCGCCGTGACTTCACGGTTGAGCGTCTTGTACCGCGACATCCCCTGGCTCGTGAACGTCCACGAATCCCCCCAGGGATCCTCGGCCGTGAACGTCTCGCCCGCCTTGAGCTCCACTTCGGCGTAATCCTTCTTGAAGTACATGCCGGCGAAGGCGGCGAACATCACCACCACGCCGAAGTGCACCACGTAGCCGCCGTAGCGCCGCCGGTTGCGCACCACGAGCCGCACGGCGGCCGAGGCGAGCCCTTCCTGATACATGCGACGGCGCGCGCCGATTCCCTTGGTGAACTCCAGCGTGATCGTGGTGGCCACGAACGCCGCCAGCCCGTAGAACACGAGCGCGTAGAAGTGGCGCATGCCCAGGAGCAGCAGCACCGCCGTCACCGCGAGCCCCGCGATGACCGGGGTGAGGAACTGCCGGCGGAGATTGGCCGTGGACGCGCGGCGCCATGCGATGAGGGGCCCGATCCCGGTGAGCGCCAGCAGCAGCAGGCCGAGCGGCGTGTTCACCGAGTTGAAGAACGGAATCCCCACCGTGATCTTCTCCCCCTGCACCCACTCCGACAGGATCGGGAAGAGCGTACCCCACAGCGTGGTGAAGGCGATCCCCACGAGCACCAGGTTGTTGTACAGGAACGCCGCTTCGCGGCTCACCATGCTCTCGAGCTCGGCCTTCGCCTCCATGTCCTTGAGCCGCGTGGACACGAGCACGGCCGTGAGCACCGTGGCCACGGCGAGGAACGACAGGAACCACGGCCCCACGCTCGAGCGGGCGAACGCGTGCACGCTCTCGATCACGCCGCTCCGCGTGATGAACGTGCCCAGGATGGAGAGGAGGAACGTGAGCACCACCAGCGTGACGTTCCACTTGCGCAGCATGCCGCGCTTTTCCTGGATCATGATGGAATGCAGGAACGCCGTGCCCGTGAGCCACGGCAGCAGCGACGAGTTCTCCACCGGATCCCAGGCCCAGTAGCCGGACCAGCCGAGCTCCACGTACGCCCACCACATGCCGAGCACGATGCCGATCGTGAGAAAGAACCACGACAGCAGCGCCCACCGGCGCACCGCGGCCAGCCACTGCCCGTCGAGCTGCCGCGTGACGAGCGCGCCGATGGCGAACGCGAACGGCACCGCCGTGGCCACGTACCCGAAGTAGAGCATGGGCGGATGGATCGCCATGCCGGGGTTCTGGAGCTGCGGATTCATGCCGCGGCCGTCGGCCGGCGTCCAGTCGAGCCGCTCGAACGGGTTCGCGCCGAAGGCCGTGGCCAGCAGGAAGAAGAGCGTGACCACGCCCATCGTCCCCGTCACCCACGGCATCATCTCGCGCAGCCGGCTCCGGTTGAAGTACACGGCCAGCGCGCCGTACAGCGACAGGATCAGCGTCCAGAACAGCATCGACCCCGCCTGCCCCGCCCAGAACGCCGTGAACGTGTAGACCGACGGCAGGTTGCTGCTCGTGTACGAGGCCACGAACCGCAGCGAGAAGTCGTGCGTGAACAGGGCGTACCAGAGCCCGATCGACGCCAGCAGGGTGAAGGCGAACGTGGCATACATGGCCCGTTCGCCGCTGAAGACCAGATCGGGGCGGCGCTGATATCCGCCCGCCCACGACACCGTAGTCGTCCAGGCGGCCATGAGGACGGCCACCCAGAGCGACAGCTCGCCGACGAGAATCACGTTGGAAGGGATGAGCGCCGGGCGCTCACGCGGCGGGCTTGGTGCCTGCCTGCGGAGCCGGCGACTGTGGATACTTGTCCGGCTCGTTCTCGTAGCGGGACGCGCACTTGGCGAGCAGCGTGGTGGCCTCGAACGTGCCCTCGGCCGACAGCCGGCCTTCCACCACGACCTCCACGCCCTCGGTGAAGGTGTCCGGAATGACGCCCCGGTACACGACCTTATAGGTGGTGGTGCTGTCGGTCATGTCGAACGCGACCGACCGGCCGTCGGGCGCGCGCACGATCGTGCCGTTCACCACCGTGGCGCCCACCTTGACCCCGACCTTCGTGAACTTCGGGTCGGCGTCGATCTTGGCGGCGAGTTCGCTGGGGGTGAGGAAATACTGGGCCGTCTCCCGGGCGGAGCTGGCCATCAGGAAGCTCGAGGTCCCCAGGATGAGCAACCCACCGAGCAGGAACTTGCTGCGAGCTTTCACGAAACGACTCCGTCTGGCAGCGGAGAACCGGCCGCTGCTGTCCGGTGTGGGCCCGGGGGCCGACACATGCACGTCCTGCCTTCTTGTGCGAAAAAACTTCCTATCCCGGAAAGATAGCCGAACCGGCCCCTTCCGTCACCGGGTGGAGCCCGAAAACGGGCGAGGCGCCGCTCACCCCCGGTCCCGCGCCCACGACAGCGCCGCCCGCACGGCCCGGCGCCACCCCGCGTGTCCGGCCCGCGCCTCGGTCACCCCGTTCCCCGGCACGAACCGCGTGAACCGGCGCGCGGCCAGGAACGCGTCGGCGTCCCGCCACACCCCGCCGGCGATCCCGGCCAGCCCGGCCGCGCCGAGCGCCGTGGTCTCCACGATGTCGGGGCGCTCCACCGGCACGCCGAGCACGTCGGCCTGGAACTGCATGAGCCAGTCGTTTCCGGTCACGCCGCCGTCCACGCGCAGCCGGTCGAAGGGCACGCCGCCCTTGGCGCGCATGAGGGCGAGCACGTCGGCCGTGCCGTACGCCATCGCCTCCAGGGCGGCCCGCACGAGGTGGGCCGACGTGGTGCCGCGCGTGAGCCCGGTGATGGTGCCCCGCGCGTGCGGCTCCCAGTCCGGCGCGCCGAGCCCGGTGAGGGCGGGCACGAAATACACGCCGTCGGTGCTCGGCACCGAGCGCGCGAGGGCTTCGGTCTCCGACGCCGACCGGATGATCCCGAGGCCGTCCCGCAGCCACTGCACGGCCGCTCCCGCCACGAAGATCGAGGCTTCGAGCGCGAACGCCGGCTGCCCCGCGGCGTCGCACGCGATCGTGGTGAGCAGCCCGTCGCCGGGCTGGGGGCGCGTCTCGCCGGTATTGAGGAGCAGGAACGCGCCCGTGCCGTAGGTGTTCTTGCCGCCGCCCGCGTGCCACCCGCCCTGCCCGAACAGCGCGGCCTGCTGATCGCCGGCCACGCCCAGGATGGGGACTTCGGCGCCGATCGACGCCACGGTCGTGGTGCCGAAGTACCCGCTCGACCGCCGCACGTCGGGGAGCAGCGCACGCGGCACGCCGAAGAGATCGAGCAGCGCCGGGCTCCACGCGCGCTCCTCGATGTCGTAGAGCATGGTGCGCGAAGCGTTCGTGGGATCGGTGGCGTGCACGGCGCCGCCGGTGAGGTGCCAGATGAGAAACGTGTCGATCGTGCCGGCCGCGAGTTCGCCCCGCTGTGCCCGGGCCGCGAGCGAGGGCCGGCCGAGCAGCCATTCGAGCTTCGTGGCGCTGAAGTACGGATCGGTCACGAGGCCGGTGCGGCGCTGGATGTCGGCGGCCTGCGCCTCGAGTGCGCGGCACCGGTCGGCGGTGCGCCGGTCCTGCCATACGATCGCGCGGTGCACCGGTTCGCCGGTGGCGCGGTCCCAGAGCACCACGGTCTCCCGCTGGTTCGTGATCCCCACCGCGCTCGGCGTCACCCCCGCGGCAGCGATGGCCTCGCGCGCCGCGTCGAACGTGCGGGAGATGATCTCCATCGGATCGTGCTCCACCCATCCGGGCTGCGGATAGTGCTGCGTGATCTCGCGGTAGGCGCGCCCGAGGACGCGCCCGTCCGCCGCGAGCACGAGGCAGGTGGACCCGGTGGTGCCCTGATCGATGGCCAGCACGTGCATCACGGAGGTCCTCAGGCGGTGAACGGCGGCGTGACGAAGCCGCGGTCGGTGATGTAGTGCGTCACGAGCGCGCGCGGCGTGACGTCGAAGGCGGGGTTCCAGACGGGCACGTGCTCGGGGAGCACGCGGCGATCGCCCGCGAACGCGAGCTCGTCGCGGTCCCGGTGTTCGATCACGATCGCCCGTCCGTCGGGAGCCGCGACATCGAACGTACTCCACGGCGCGCACACGCAGAACGGGACGCCGTGGGCGTGCGCCGCGAGGGCGAGCGGATAGGTGCCCACCTTGTTGGCCGTGTCGCCGTTGGCGGCGATGCGGTCGGCGCCCACGAAGACCGCCCCGATCGTGCCCGACGCAAGGAGCGACGCCGCGGCGCCGTCGGGAAGCACGGTGACGTCGATGCCGGCGCGCTGCAGTTCCCAGGCCGTGAGCCGGGCACCCTGCAGGAGCGGCCGCGTTTCGTCGGCGTACACGCGGAAGGGCACACCACGCGCGTGCGCGATGTAGAGGGGCGCGAGCGCGGTGCCGATGCCGGCCGTGGCGAGCGCGCCGGCGTTGCAGTGGGTGAGCACGCTGGCGCCCGGCGCCACGAGCGACGCGCCGGCTTCGCCGATCGCGTGGCACATGGCGCGGTCTTCGTCATGGATGCGGGTGGCCTCGCCCCGGAGCGCGGCGGACAGTTCGGCGTGGGGCGAGGCGTCGGCACGCCGCAGCATGCGGTCCAAGGCCCACCGGAGGTTCACGGCCGTGGGACGGGCGGCGCCGAGGGACGCAGCCAGCGCGCGGAGGTGCTCGCGGTCACGGGCTTCGGGGCGGGACGGATCGCGGCTTCGTTCGTACGCGATCACGAGGCCCATGGCCGCGGCCACGCCGATCGCCGGCGCGCCGCGCACGGTGAGGGTGCGGACGGCCTCGATCATGCCATCGAGGGTGTCGACGTCCACGTACCGCTCTTCTTCGGGCAGGCGGCGCTGGTCGAGCAGGCGCACGGCGCGGCCGTCGGGCGCCCAGGCGACGGTCCGGAACGGGGGTGAGACGGGGGGAGGCATGACGGGAAGTTTATGTCGCAGGCAGAAGCGGGGGCGGACGGGTTCGCCCTTCGACTATCATCAAGTATCGATGCACACGGAGGCACGGCACCACCGGCCCGGATCATGCCTCCGGATCCTTCTCCCACCCTTCCGGCCCATGTCGTACGCCAATCTCACCTTCGACGTCGCCGACCGGATCGCCACGATCACGGTGAACCGCCCCGACAAGCTCAACGCCCTGAACGACGCGACCATCGCCGAGCTCGGCGTGGCCATCGACGAGGCCATCGCGCATGCCGACGTGGGCGTGGTGCTCCTCACCGGCGCGGGGCGCGCCTTCGTGGCCGGCGCCGACATCTCCGAGCTCGCCAGCCAGACGCCGCGCGAAGCCCAGCAGCGCGCCCGCGCCGGCCAGCGCGTCTTCCGCCGCTTCGAAACGAGCCCCAAGCCCGTGATCGCGGTGGTGAACGGCTTCGCGCTCGGCGGCGGCTGCGAACTCGCCATGGCCTGCCACATCCGCGTGGCCGGCGACAAGGCGAAGTTCGGCCAGCCCGAAGTCAAGCTCGGCATCCTCCCCGGCTTCGGCGGCTCCCAGCGCCTGCCGCGCCTCGTAGGGCGCGGTGCGGCGCTCAAGCTGCTCCTCACCGGCGACATGATCGACGCCGCCGAAGCACACCGGATCGGGCTCGCCGACGAACTCGTGCCCACCGATCAGCTCATGGAACGCGCGCGCGCGCTTGCCGCCGCGATGCTCGCCAACGCGCCGCTCGCGCTCGCCGGCTGCATCGACGCCGTGAACCGCGGCCTCGACAGCACCCTCGACGAAGGGTGCGCCGCGGAGAGCGATCTCTTCGGCGTGCTCTCCGCCACCGACGACATGCGCGAAGGCATGCAGGCGTTCCTGGCCAAACGACCGGCGCACTTCACCGGTCGCTGAACGCTCCACCGCATGCTCGACCACCTCGCGGTGCGCGATTTCCGCAACCTGGCCGCGCTCGACCTCGAGGTCGATCCGGCCGGGCTCGTGGTGGTGGGCGACAACGGACACGGCAAGACGAATCTGCTCGAAGCGATCGCCTACCTGCGCCTGCTGCGCTCGTGGCGCGGCGCGCGCGACGCCGATGTCGTGCGCTTCGGCGCGGCGGGGTTTCACGTACGCGCCCGCCTTTCCCCGCCGGCCCGCGCGCACACCGTGAGCGTGGGCTTCGAGCGCGCCGGCAAGCGCAAGCGCGCCACGCTCGACGGCGTGGAACAGCCGCGGCTCGCCGACGCGCTCGGCGCCCTGCCCTCCATCTGCTTCTCTCCGGCCGACGTGATTCTCGTGGCCGGCGGGCCGGGGGAACGACGCCGCTTCCTCGATGTCGCGCTCGCGCTCACGTCTCCCCGGTATCTGCACGCGCTGCAGAACTATCGAGGCGCTCTGCTCCGGCGGAACGCGACGCTGCGCGAGCTCCAGCGGGCAGGCCGCCAGGCGAAGGACGCGGCGTCCCGCGTGGCCGTGTGGGAACCGGCGCTGTGTGAACACGGCGCCGTGCTCATCGCGGCCCGGCGCGCGTGGGCGTCCGCTCACGCCGACCCCTATGCCGCGCTCTGCCGGGCGATCGGCGAATCGCAGCCGTCCACGCTGCGGTATCACGGCGGCGGCGCCGCCGAGTGCGGCGACGACGAGCTGCCGCGCGCGCTCGCGGCGCTCTTCGACGAACAGCGCGGGCAGGAGATGCGGCGCGGCGTGACCCTCGTAGGCCCGCACCGCGACGACCTACACCTGCTGCTCGGCGGCCGCGATCTGCGCACGTTCGGATCGGCGGGGCAGCAGCGCACCGCCGCGATCGCGCTCCGCATGCGCGAGTCCGCCACGGTACAGGCGGTGCTCGGCGTGCCTCCGCTGCTCCTGCTCGACGATCCGTTCGCCGAGCTCGATGTGCACCGCGCGCAGGCGATTCTGTCGCTGCTCGCGGTGACCGGCGTGGGACAGGTGATCCTCGCGGTACCGCGCGCGGAGGACATTCCGATGGCGTTCACGCCGCTGCCACGTCGCAGCATGCATGAGGGCGTGCTGACATGACGGGCCGGGACGGACCGCGCCGGCCGGCGAAGCTGAGCGACGTGCTCGCGTCGGTGATCGACCGGGCGGGGCTCACGGAGCGGCTCGCGCAGGCGCGCGTGATTCCCGAGTGGCCGGCGCTGGTGGGCGCGCAGATCGCCGAGGTAACGGAGCCCGTGGCACTCCAGCGCGACGGCACGCTGGTGGTGTCGGTGCGCACGCACGGCTGGATGACGGAGCTTTCCCTCATGGAGCCGGAACTGCTCCGGGCGCTCAACGCGGACACCTCGCGCCCCCCGATCGCGCGGCTGCGCCTGGTGTTGCAGCGTTGAGCATGCAGCAGGCGCGGAAGGCGTCATAACTGGTTGTCGAACAACGACTTACGGAGACACCGGCGGGTTGCGCCGGACGCTGCATCGGGTTATTTTTCGGGGTTAGCCCCCGCCTGGCGTTCAGGGGCAGTTCCCGAGCTTTGCGAGCGTTCCCGCAGGCGGCCGGATCCGGCCGCGCGCGGCGCTCGTCACTACCCGCCTCTTCATCAACATGGCCAACGAGCACGAACCGCCGGTCAACGGCTACGGCGCCGACAGCATCCAGGTCCTCAAGGGTCTCGAAGCGGTCCGCAAGCGCCCCGGCATGTACATCGGATCCATCTCGGCGCGCGGTCTGCACCATCTCGTGTACGAAGTCGTCGACAACTCCATCGACGAAGCGCTGGCCGGCCACGCCACGCGCGTGTCGGTGACCATTCATGCCGACGATTCCATCACCGTGGAAGACGACGGGCGCGGCATTCCGGTGGACATCCACCCCGTGGAGAAGATGCCCGGCGTGGAGCTCGCCATGACCGTGCTGCACGCGGGCGGCAAGTTCGACAAGAACAGCTACAAGGTGTCGGGCGGCCTGCACGGCGTGGGCGTGTCGGTGGTGAACGCGCTTTCCGAGCAGCTCAAGGTGTGGGTGAAGCGGGACGGGAAGGAGCACTACATGGACTTCGTGCGCGGCATCACGGCCACGAAGCTCAGCGTGCTGGGCTCCGTGGGCGCGAAGGTGCGCGGCACGAAGGTGTGGTTCAAGCCCGACGGGCAGATCTTCACGGAGACGCTGCGCTACGACTGGGCCACGCTGGCGTCGCGCCTGCGCGAGCTGGCGTTCCTGAACAAGGGGATCACGATCGTCCTCACCGACGAGCGCGAAGGGGAGCAGCAGAGCGAGACGTTCCACGCGCGCGGCGGGCTGCGCGAGTTCGTGGCGTTCCTCAACGCGCACCGGAAGCCGCTGCACCAGGACGTGATCGCGATCGAGACCGAGCGCGACGACATCGCCATCGAACTCGCCTTCCAGTACAACGAAGGCTACAACGAGAACGTCTTTTCCTTCGTCAACAACATCAACACGCACGAAGGCGGCACGCACCTCACCGGCTTCAAGAGCGCGCTCACCTCGGTCATCAACAAGTACATCGAGCGTTCGAGCAACCTGAACAAGAAGGACAAGGAAATCCGCCTGTCCGGTGACGACGTGCGCGAAGGGCTCACGGCGGTGTTGTCGGTCAAGGTGCGCGAGCCGCAGTTCGAGGGGCAGACCAAGACGAAGCTGGGCAACTCCGAGGCCGAGGGCGCGGTGCGGAGCGTGGTGAACGAGCTGCTGTCCACCTATCTCGAAGAGCATCCGCGCACCGCCAACGCCATCGTGGAGAAGGCCGTCTCGGCCGCGCGGGCACGCGAGGCGGCGCGCAAGGCGCGCGATCTCACGCGCAAGAAGTCGGCGCTCGACGTGGGCAACCTGCCGGGCAAGCTCGCCGACTGCTCCCTGTCCGATCCCACGCTGTGCGAGATCTACCTCGTGGAGGGGGACTCGGCCGGCGGCTCGGCCAAGCAGGGGCGCAAGCGGGATTTCCAGGCCATCCTGCCGCTCCGCGGCAAGATCCTCAACGTGGAGAAGGCGCGCATCGACAAGGTGCTGTCGAACGAGGAGATCCGCACGATCATCACGGCCATCGGCACGGGGATCAAGGAGGAGTTCGACCTGGCCAAGGCGCGCTACCACAAGGTCATCATCATGACCGACGCCGACGTGGACGGCGCGCACATCCGCACGCTGCTGCTCACGTTCTTCTTCCGGCAGATGCCGGAGCTCATCGACGCCGGCTACATGTACATCGCGCAGCCGCCGCTCTACCGCGTGGCGAAGGGGAAGGAGGAGTACTACGCCTACACGGAGAAGGAGCGCGACGCGATCTCCGAACGGTTCGGCGGCGCCAAGGGATCGATCAACGTGCAGCGCTACAAGGGCCTCGGCGAGATGAACCCCGAGCAGCTCTGGAAGACCACGATGGATCCGGAGACGCGCAGCATGTTCCGGGTCACGATGGAGGATGCGGTGCTCGCCGACCAGACGTTCCAGATGCTCATGGGCGACGATGTGGAGCCGCGGCGGCACTTCATCGAGAGCAACGCGCGGTTCGTGTCGAATCTGGATATCTGAGGCGGATGCCCGGGCGATTCACCGGGATCATCGCGGCCGGCGGCACGGCGCTCACCGTGCTGCTGTCCGCCTGCGGTGATCCGACCTCGTCGGCGCCGCCGGACGATGAACTCGTGCGCTGGCAGGTTCCGGGGCAGATGCGGAGCGCGCCGATCGTCTCCGATTCCTTCGTCGTGGCGGTGTTCTTCGATGGCCTGACCGCGCTTCGCCGGACGACCGGTGACATCGTCTGGACCCGCGCCGATCTGCAGGGCGGGATGACGAACACGTCTCTCGCACGCAGCGGCGACGTGGTGCTGTTCACGGATGGCAGTGCACTGTACGGCATCGATGCGCGCGATGGACGGTCGCGGTGGGAGCACCGGGCCGTGGGACTCGGCACGGGCGCCTACACGCCCGCCGTGTCCGGCGACACCGTGTTCGTCGCCTCCTTCGGCGATGCGGTGGCGCTCGATGCGGCAACCGGGAATGTGCGATGGCGTGCCGAGAATGTCGGCCATGTCCTGTATCCCCCGTCGCTCAGCGGCGACGTCGTGGTATACCATGCGATGGAGCCGTCCGGCTCGCTCCCCCTGGCGCAATCCGCGGGGACGCTCGTGGCGCTCGACCGGCGCACCGGTATCGAACGATGGCGATTCCCGATCCCCCGGCAATCGACGGACTCTTCGGATACGGTCGGGGATCACATGGAAACCGCGCGCTTCCTGTTCTCTCCCTATCCCGGCCGGGTGATGGCGCTCCGGTCGAGCACCGGTGAGATCCTCTGGAACAGCGAGGAGACACCGCCGGGGAACGTCAGCTGGTTCGCACCGGTCGAGTTCGCCGGCCAGGCCGTGTTCCTGCGCACGGACGGAATACTCGAAGCCCGGTCTCCGGCCGATGGTTCGGTTGCGTGGCGCGTCGGCACGCTCGGTCTCGGAGCAGCCCTGTCGCACGGTCCGCTGCCGTGCGGGATCTTTCTCTGCCACACGGCCGGGGCGATCCGTGTTCTGACGTCTTCCGGCGAGGTCGTCTGGAGTTCGCGGGACGCATTCGGCAGCTCCATCACCTTCCTTTCCGGACCGGCCGTGGATGCCGACGGCGTGCTGTATGCGAACGCCATCATCGATGCCCGGGATATCGCGCTCCTCGCGATCCGGCCGCCCGTGCCCCTGGGACCGACGCCGTAACGGAGTCCTGTTCCGGCAGGCATCGACCGGTCTGCGCGTCGGTGCGTCAAGCCGTGAATGACGATCATTGCACGGCCTGAATGATCGGGCCGATCCTCGCCTTGCCCGCTGTGCCCCCGTGTCCGACATTTGCACCACGTCGGCACGACCGCGTGCCGCGCTCCCTCCTCCGACACCCCTCCCCGCCCATGTCGGCCTCTCCCCGCTTCTTCGAGCAGGTCAACCGCTACGTCGATCGTGCGGCTCGCCTCCTCTCCCTCCCCGACGGCCTGCTCCAGCAGATCAAGGCCTGCAACGCCGTCTACCATGTGAGCTTCCCGCTCCGCCGCGACGACGGCACCATCGAGGTCATCCACGCCTGGCGCGCGCACCATTCGCAGCATCGCCTGCCCGTGAAGGGCGGCATCCGCCTGTCGCACCACGCCTCGGAAGACGAAGTCACGGCGCTCGCCGCGCTCATGACGTACAAGTGCGCGCTCGTGGACCTGCCGTTCGGCGGCGCGAAGGGCGCGATCAAGGTGGACAAGGCGAAATACTCCGACGGCGAGCTCGAGCGCATCATCCGCCGCTACACCTTCGAGCTCGTGCAGCGCAACTGCCTTGGCCCGGGCGTGGACGTGCCCGGCCCCGACATGGGCGTGGGCCCGCGGGAAGTCGCCTGGATCGCCGATACGTACCTCGCGCTCAAGGCCGGCGCGGAGGTGTCGGCCGCCGGCTGCATCACCGGCAAGCCGCTTGCGCTCGGCGGCGTGCGCGGCCGCCTCGAAGCCACCGGACGCGGCGTGTACTTCGGCATCCGTGAAGCAGTCGCGCAGGCTGACGACATGCAGCGCCTCGGCCTCACGCCCGGACTCGACGGCAAGACCGTGGTCATCCAGGGGCTCGGCAACGTGGGCTACTTCTCGGCCAAATTTCTCGGCGGCGACGGCGCGAAGATCGTCGGCGTCGTAGAGCGCGAAGGCGCGATCTACGATTCGCGCGGCATCGACATCGAACAGGCGTACCAGCACCGCGCCAATGGCGGTTCGCTGCTCGATCTGGACGCGGAGATCAAGCTCGCCGGCACCGACGGCATGGCGGGGCTCGAATGGCCGTGCGACATCCTCGTGCCGGCGGCCGTCGAAAGCGTGCTGCACGCCGAGAATGCGCCGCGCATCCAGGCGCGCATCGTGGCCGAAGGCGCCAACGGCCCCACCACGGCGGACGCGGGCCGCATTCTGGAAGAACGGGGCATCCTGCAGCTCCCGGACCTGTACCTCAACTCCGGCGGCGTGACGGTGTCGTACTTCGAGTGGCTCAAGAACCTCTCCCACGTGCGCTTCGGCCGCATGGAGCAGCGGTTCGAGGCCTCGTCGAACGCGGGGCTGCTCCGCGCGGTGGAGGAGCTCACCGGATCGACCTTCAACCAGCGGGTGTTCGAGCGGCTGGCCGTAGGGGCGTCGGAGGTGGACATCGTGAACTCGGGGCTCGAGGAGACGATGGTGTCGGGATTCCACCAGATGCGGGAGCTGGCGCTGCGCAAGAACGCCGATTTCCGCAGCGCTGCGCTCGCCACGGCCGTTCAGAAGGTGGCCACGTCGTACAACGAACGCGGTATCTTCCCCTGAGGGCAGGAACTCCGCGCCACGGCGGGGTTTCATGCTGGACGGACCCGGTCGTTCCTTCATCGTCGATCCACCCATGACGCATTCCATGTTTCGCTCCATCGCCCGGGGCCTCACGGCCGCCGCGCTGCTCGCCGCCTGCACTGCCCCGCCCGTCCCCGCCCAGGAGGCGAGCCAGGTCCAGCGGGCGGCCGACCACTCGTTCCGCGTCGTGAACGTGGTGGACGGCCTGGCCCTCCCACTCTCCCTCGCCTTCCTCCCGAATGGCGACATGCTCGTCACGGAGAAGGCAGGGCAGCTCCGGCGTGTGCGGAACGGCGTGCTCGACCCCACACCGATCAGCGGCGTTCCAGAGGTTCACAGCCGCGGCCAGGGCGGACTGCACGAGGTCACGCCGCATCCGCAGTTCGCGACCAACGGGATCCTCTACCTCGCCTACGCCAAGGTCCTCGACAACGGACGGGCGACCACGGTGCTCGCGCGCGGGCGCCTGGAGGGGAACGCGCTCGTGGACCTGCGGGAGATCTTCGTGGCGGAAACGAACAGCCAGTTCGGCCAGCACTTCGGCGGCCGCATCGTGTTCGACAAGGACGGCTTTCTGTTCCTCTCGGTAGGCGACCGCGGCATGCCGCCGTCGGGGGATCTCGAAGCGCACCCGGCACAGAATCCAGGCAACCATCATGGCACGATTGTTCGCCTGCACGACGACGGCCGCGTGCCGGCCGACAACCCGTTCGTGAACCAGGCCGGCAAGCGCCCTGAGATCTGGTCGTACGGCCACCGCAACCCGCAGGGGCTCACGATCGATCCGTCCACCGGTGTGCTGTGGGAGACCGAACACGGCCCGCGCGGCGGTGACGAGCTCAACACGCCGGAAAAGGGAAAGAACTACGGATGGCCGGTGATCACCTACGGCATCAACTACAACAACACGCCGATCACGGACGAGCGCACGCGCCCGGGCATGGAGCAACCGGTGAAGTACTGGGTGCCGTCGATCGCGACGTCCGGGCTGATGGTGTACACAGGCGACAAGTTCCCGGCCTGGAAGGGGAACCTGTTCGTGGGTGGACTGGCCGGAGAGCAGCTCGCACGCGTCACCGTGAACGGCAAGACGGTCCAGGGCGAGGAGACGCTGCTCAAGGGGGTGGTGGGGCGCATCCGCGACGTGCGGCAGGGGCCGGACGGGTTCATCTACCTCGCCATCGACAAGAACGGTGGAGCGGGGACCGTGGTGCGGCTGGAGCCCGTGGCGCGGTAAGCGATCCGCGGGCGCTCGACGCGAGCAGGTCCGTCGTGATACGGGAAACGAAACGGGCGGCTTCCACACCGGAAGCCGCCCGTTTCTGCGTCGCACGGAGCGTGCCCGCTTACGGGAGCCGCCGCAGTCCCTTCGCTTCCATGGAGAGCTGTCGCGCAAAGTTCACGGCCACGACGATCAGGGCGCCGAAGATGCACGTGAAGGCCACGTAGCAGATCATCGCCATGATGGGTTCCATGCCGCCGGTTGCGTTCGGCGTGGAGGTCACGAGCAGCAGGGCGTAGATGCCGAGCAGCGGGAGGACGGCACCGAAGGCCACGAGGCTGAGCAGGCGGAGAACGGCAGGCGACATGGGTGGCGTATGGGAGACGGGAATGCGCCGGATCGGCACTATTCCGAAATTATAGAGCGGGGAGAGGGGAACTGCAACGGAATCCACAGATGGGGGAGGGATCCGCAGATGACGCAGATGACGCAGATGTCGCAGATGGTGATGGTGGTTCGATCCCTCTCACCAAACCTCCATGCCTTCTTTTTTGCTGTTCATCTGCGACATCTGCGTCATCTGTGGATTCCGTTGCAGTTGCAGTTCACCCCTCCGCGTACTCCGCCACCCCGGCCTCCGTCACCCGGTACATCACCAGCGGCAACGGCAGCTCCGCCTCGTCCCCGATCACGATCGCCTCGGCCAGCGCCCGCCGTCCGATCTCCAGGCCGGCCTCGTCGCGCGCGTAGATCGTGGCCAGTGGTTCGCCGGCGCGGACCACGTCTCCTGGGCGCGCCGTGATCACGAATCCCACGGCCGGGTCCACCGTGTCCTCCACCCGCGTGCGCCCGCCGCCCAGGGCGATGATGCCGTGCCCCACGGCCCGCGGCTCCACCCGGGCCACGACACCGCCGCGCGGCGCGGAAAACAGGTCGCACTCGGGCGCTTCGGGCAGGAGCCCGGGGTCGTCCACCACCGCCGGGTCCCCGCCCTGCGCGGCGATGATGCGCTGGAAGCACTCCGCCGCCTTGCCGCTCGAGATCGCCACCTCCATGCGCCGGCGGGCCTCGTCCCGGCTCTGCACCACGCCGGCCACGAGCAGCATCTCCGCGCCGAGCGCGTAGGTCACGCGCATGAGGTCCGGCGGGCCTTCGCCCCGGAGCGCCATGATCGACTCCTCCACTTCCACCGCATTCCCGCAGGCGCGGCCGAGCGGACGATCCATGGCCGTGAGCAGCGCGATCACCGGACAGCCGTGATCGGCGCCGAGCTCGATCATGGTGCGCGCCAGCTCCAGTCCCCGTTCCGGCTCGGGGAGAAAGGCGCCGGAGCCGGCCTTCACGTCGAGCACGAGCCCCGTAAGCCCTTCCGCGAGCTTCTTGCTCATGATGCTCGCGGCGATGAGGGGAATCGACTCCACGGTGGCCGTGGCATCGCGGAGCGCATAGAGCCGGCCGTCGGCCGGCGCGATCTCGCCCGATTGCCCGATGAGCGCGCAGCCGATCGCCTCGAGCTGCCGCACGGCCTCGGTGAGCGGCAGCCTGGTGCGGAATCCGGGGATCGACTCCAGCTTGTCGAGCGTACCACCGGTGTGGCCGAGTCCGCGTCCGGACATCATGGGCACGGCCACGCCGAGCGACGCCACGAGCGGGGCGAGCACGAGGGAGACCTTGTCGCCCACGCCGCCGGTGGAGTGCTTGTCCACGCGCGGCTGTCGCAGATGGTCCAGGTCGAGGGTGGCGCCGGAGTGCAGCATGGCGTCGGTGAGCGCGGCCGTTTCCTCACGGTCGAGCCCGCGGAACCAGATGGCCATGGTGAGCGCGGCCATCTGGTAGTCGGGAATGTCACCGGCGGCGTAGGCCGTCATCAGCCGGCGCCACTCGCCGGAACCGATGCGGCCGCCGTCGCGTTTCCGCTCAATGAGAGGGCGTGCAAGCATGGAGATCGGAATGAGATCGCGCGTATGGACCGGAACGGTTTGCCTCATGGCGGCCGTGGCCATCGTGACCGCGTGCCCGCGGTCGAGTCTCTCGGCGCAGCCGTCGGTGGCCGGCGCGATCGCCGACGGAGATCGCGAAATCGCGGCGCGCCGGCCGCTCGCCGCGCTGGCGCACTATGAAACCGCCCTCACCGCGGCGCCGAACGACTACGACGTGCTCTGCCGCACGTCGCGCACGCTGGTGGACCTGGCGGAGTTCGACGACGACAAGGCGCGTCGCACGGCGTCCTTCACCCGCGCGGTGGCGCTGGCTCGGCGGGCGATCGCGGCGGATTCGACGCAGGCCGACGGGCACTTTCATCTTGCGCGCGCGCTCGGGCGCGAAGCGCTGACGGTGAGTGCGCGCGAGCGCGTGCGGTATGCGCTCGACGTGCGCGAGGCCGCGCTCCGGGCGCTCGCGATCGATTCGATGCACGCCGGGGCGCTGCACGTGATGGGGCGGTGGCACGCCGAGATCATGCGCCTCAACAGTGTCACGCGGATGGTTGCGCGCACGTTCATGGGAGGGAAAGTGCTCGGCGAAGCGAGCTGGCGCGAGTCCGTGCGCCTGCTGGAGCGGGCGGCGGCCGTGGAGCCGGGGCGGACGGTACACCTGCTGGCTCTCGCGCAGGTGTACCGCGACGCCGGTGACAAGGCCCGGGCGCGCACGTCGTTCGTGGCGGCGATCGAAGCGCCGCTTCAGGATGCGAACGACGAGGGCTGGAAGCGCGAGGCGGAGCGGGAGCTCCGGGCGCTGCGGGACGGGTGAACGCGCGTCAGATGCGCAGACGCTTGCGTCCGTTGTCGACCGTTTCCTCGCTGAGCGACCGGAGACGCGCCGCCTGCTGCCGCGCGCGCTTCATGCCGGCCCGCGCCGCGCGCCGGGCTGCCCGTTCGGCGTCCTCCCACGTGTCCTCCACGAGCTCCTGGCCTTCGTGGTAGGCCTTGCGGGCGCGCTTGACGAGCGCCTTGCGGGTTTCCGTCCCCGACGCCGGCGCCAGCAGCAACGCGGACGCCGCGCCCAAGATGGCCCCGACCAGCAGGCCGACCCCCAGCATCTGCATCCGCTCGGACTCCCGATGACGTTCGCGACGACGTGATTCGAACATGGGCATGCTCTCTCCTCCTCTGGGCACCGGCCTGGCACCCGTGTCAGAGGGTGACGGAGCAGGCGGCGCAGTGAACCGGCAGCTTGGGGATTCCATTGGTGTATCGATCACGATAGGCCGTGCGCCGGCCGGGTACCGTGACGGGGCACACGATCGGCGAAGCAGCCGGCCCGGGGCGATACGAACCGGCCCGCAATCGACTAGTGTTATACCCCGCGGGACGCCGATTCGTGCCATGACGACGCCCCGATCCACGCATGCGCCACCCTGAATCCCTTCCGCCGTGACCCCGGTCCCCGCCTCGATTCGCACCCGCGCCGCCGAGCTGCGGACGCTGCTGACCCGGGCGTCCCATGAATACTACGTGCTCGACCGGCCCACGCTGGCCGACACCGAGTACGACCGGCTCTTCCGCGAGCTCCAGGAGCTCGAAGCGGCGCATCCGGCGCTGCTCGCGCCGGATTCCCCCACGCAGCGGATCGGCGCGCCCGTGCAGAGCGGATTCGCCCGGCACACGCATCTCGTGCCCATGCTGTCGATGGGCAACACCTTTTCCGCCGACGAGCTCATCGAGTGGGAGGCCAGGCTCGTACGGCTGGCCGGACGCGACGTGCTGGAGAGCGGGTACACCGTGGAGCTCAAGATCGACGGCGCCGCGATCTCGCTCACGTACGAGAATGGCCTGCTCGTGACGGGCGCCACACGCGGTGACGGCACCATGGGTGAAGACGTGACCGCGAACATCCGCACCGTGCGGGACGTGCCGCTCCGTCTCACCGGCGACGCGCCGCCGCGCGTGGAGATCCGCGGTGAGCTCTACATGCCGTTCGACCGGTTCGAACGCATGAACGAAGCGCGCGTGCAGGCGGGAGAGCCGGTGTTCGCGAATCCGCGCAACGCGGCCGCGGGCGCGCTGCGCCAGCTCGATCCGGCCATCACGGCCTCGCGCCCGCTCCGGTTCTTCGGCTACACGGCCGCGCTGCCGAACGGACGCGCGCTCACGTCCACCCAGTGGGAGCTGCTCGACCAGATCGCGGCGTGGGGGATTCCGGTGGCGCCGCACCGGCAGCGCTGTGCGAGCGTGGCCGAAGTGAACGCGTGGGCAGAGGAGGTGGAGCACACCATTCGCGCCGAGCTCAACTTCGCGATCGACGGCGGCGTGGTGAAGGTGGATCGCGTGGCGGTGCAGCAGGACCTCGGCGTGGTGGGCGGCCGCGAGCCACGGTGGTCGGTGGCGCGCAAGTTCGCGGCCGACATCGCCGAAACGCGGCTCGCGGACATCAAGGTGAACACCGGCCGCACGGGCGTGCTCACGCCGTACGCGGTGCTCGACCCGGTGTTCGTGGGCGGCACCACGGTGACGTTCGCCACGCTGCACAACGCCGATCTCGTCGCCGCGAAGGATCTCCGTGTGGGCGACATCGTGCAGGTGAAGCGCGCCGGCGACGTGATTCCGCAGGTGATCGGTCCGGTACCGGAAAAACGCGACGGCACGCAGCAGCCGTGGACGGCGCCCACGCACTGTCCGTCGTGCGACACGCCGGTGGCGCGCGAGGAGGACGGCGTGGGCCTGTACTGCCCGAACGTGGGGTGCGCCGGACGCCAGCTCGAAGGGCTCGTGCACTTCGCCGCGCGCGACTGCATGGACATCGAGGGGCTGTCGTACCAGCGCATCCGGCAGCTCCTCGACGCGGAGCTCGTGCACGACGCGGCCGATCTGTACACGCTCACCGTGCCGCAGGTGGTCCAGCTCGAGCGGTTCGCCGACCGGAGCGCGGAGAATCTCGTGGCGGCAATCGCGGCTTCGAAGGCACAGCCGCTCTCGCGCCTCCTCTTCGCCCTCGGCATCCGGCACGTGGGCGGCCAGGCGGCGCAGCTCCTGGCGCGGCGGTTCGGCACGCTCGAGACGCTGGCCGGCGCCTCGCTGGAAGAGATCGGCGCGGTGCGCGGCATCGGCGGGATCATCGCGCACTCGGTGCGCACCTTCTTCGACGATCCCACGTCGCGCGCCCTCGTGGACCGGCTGCTCGCGCACGGGCTGCGCATGGACGAACCCGAGGCGCAGCAGGTCACGGGAACGCTCACGGGCGCCGTGGTGGTGCTCACGGGGAGCCTGCCCACGCTCACGCGCGGCGACGCCACGGCGCTGGTGGAACGGGCCGGCGGGCGCGTGACCAGCTCGGTGTCGAAGAAGACGACGTTCGTGGTGGCCGGCGAGGATGCCGGCAGCAAGCTCGAGAAGGCGCGGGAACTCGGCGTGGAGGTGATCGACGAGGCGGAGCTGCAGCGCCGGGTGGGCGGATGAGCCGCGTTCCCGCCGGTGCCGTTGCGCCCGTGGCAACGCTCGTCACACGGCGCGGCGAAGCGCCACGACTTGACGTGACCGCGTCGTGCGGCGAGCGTCCCCCTTCCGAATGCCTTGTCCGTGACACCTCACGGGCGAGGCCCGTTTCCCGTCCGTCTGCGTGAAGATCCGGTCATGACGAGCCTCATTCCAACCCTGGCCACCCGTTCGGTGGCCGTGCCGGCCGAGTTCTTCGGCGCGCTGCGGGCATCGGCGGCACGAAACGCGGACACCGTGAGCGCGCTCCGCGATGCCGGATATGCCGCCGGCTCGGCGCTGTACGACACGTTCGCCCAGTGGCTGGACGAGCGCGGGGAATCGGCGCCGGAGTACCTCGCCGACGATCACTTCGGGCACCTGCTGGCCGAGTTCCTCACGGCCGCGGGGTGGGGCGCGCTCCACGTGGACTCGCTCAGCGACGCGGTGATGGCGCTCGACGTGGACGACTGGGCCGAAGCCGAGGACGGCGCGGGCACGGCCGCGCCGTCGTGTCATGTGGGCACCGGGCTCATGGCCGGATTCTTCGGCCGCGTGGCCGACGCGCCGCTGGCGGTGCTCGAGGTGGAATGCCGGTCGGCCGGAGACGCGCGGTGCCGGTTCCTGATCGGCAGCGTGGACGTGCTGCAGTACGTCTACGAGGCGATGGAGCGCGGCGTGCCCTATGAACGGGCGGCCGTGAGCGCGGCCACGGGGTGAGCGCAGCGGCCGGCTGATCTTACCGGCCGGCCGGATGCCCGGAGCTGCCCGCCTACTCGTCTCCCTCCGGCAGCAGCCCCGCATACTTGGGGTTCGGCACCAGGTCCCGTCCCACCAGAATCTCCCGGTCCCAGGGGAGCACGATCGTGCTCTCGGTGGCGAGCCCGTGGTAGTCCGGCTCGTAGCTGCCGGTGCGGAAGCTCACGGCGGTGCGCACTTCCTTCGCGCCCGCGTTCACCAGCGCGCCGATGGCGAGACGCATGGTGTCGCCCGAGCCGCAGGTCTCGTCCACGATGAGCGCGCGCTTGCCGCGCACTTCGGGCGGCGCGGCCCCGAACACGGCCGGCGTCTCCCGGATGTGATCGGCGCTGAAGCGGCGGCTCACCAGGATCGAGTAGAACGGCCGGTCGAGAATGGCGGCGATCGCGGCGCCGGGCACCACGCCGGCCGTGGCGATGCCGACCACGAGGTCGGGTTCGTACGAGCGCGCGACCTTGAGCGCGAGCGCGCGGGAGAGCTCGCCGAAGAGCGGCCAGTCGACGATGAGCACACCGCGGGCGGGATCGAGCCGGTACGTAGCCTGTGACATGAGCAGCTCCTCGAACGGGGATCAGACACACGGCGCGGCGACGCGCTCCTATCCGAGGAGTGTACACGGCGCGGACGCGGGTGGCCAGTCGGCGGGCGGCGGAGGTGACGCGGCCCACATCACCGGCCGTGCGGATACCGATGCCTTGTAGGGGCGCGAACGGCTGCGTAGCTTTGGCCATCCGCGCCGATCCGGCCTTCGTTTCCCCCTCCGACCCCGCGCGAGCGCATGTCCTGGTGGCACCGCCTCACCGGCGGCTCTTCCGAGCGCGACGGCTCATCTCGTGCTCCGGACTATCTGGCCGAAGCCATCGACCTCGAGGCGCGCGGCGATTACGCCAACGCGCTCACGTCGTATCGTCTCGCGCTGCGTGAACGCCCCGACGATCCGAAGGTGCTGCAGAACATCGCGATCGCCTTCTCCAGAACGTCGCAGCCGGAAGAAGCCATCCGCGCGTATCGCCGCGCACTGGAACTGGAGCCGGCGCTGGCCGGCGCGCACTACGGGCTCGCGTTCCTGCTGCTCAAGCGCTCCGACACGGCGGGATGTGCCGCGCACCTCGAAGCGTTCCTGCGCACCACGCGGCGCGATGGCGAGGCGGCGCGGTTCGTGGCCCACGCGGAGCGCACGCTCGCGTCGCTCACCGGCTCGGCGCCGGCCGCCGACGATGCCGCGCCCGCGGGCGACAGCGGCGCATGGCAGAACGGCAACGCGCCCACGGATCCGGGCGCGCCCGCGGCGCACCGCCACGCGGGGCCGACGGAACCGGGGCCCGGACGGTAGCGTGGGGCGCGTCCTCTCGGTCGTCAGTCAGAAGGGCGGAGTCGGCAAGACAACCACGGCGGTGAATCTTGCGGCCGCATTCGCGCGTCGCGGCCTCAAGACGCTGCTCGTGGATACCGATCCGCAGGGCGCGGTGCGCTACGGCGTGGGACTCCGCCGCGGACATCCCACCGTGGGGTTCGACGACTACCTGCGCGGCGAGCGGTCGCTGCGTGAAGTGATTCTCCCTACGGCACTCCCCTGGCTGCGCGTGATCCTCGCCGGTTCGGTGAGCGATCAGGCCGATCACACGGAGTTCCAGACGCGTGTGGGCGGATCGCGCGTGCTCGGCGACCTGCTCGCCACGGCGCGTGAACGGTGCCACGTGGTGGTCGTGGACACCCCGCCCGGGCTCGGCGCCATCACGCGCCGCGTGCTCGCGTCGAGCCAGCACGTGATCGTGCCGCTCCAATGCGAACCGCTGGCGCTCCAGACCACGCCGCAGATCCTGCGCGCGATCCAGGACGTGGTGAGCGAGAACGACGAGCTCGTGCTCGAAGGACTGCTGCTCACCATGTACGAGGCGGGGAGCGCGGCCACCGAGCGTGTCGTGCACTACGTGCGGGAACATCTGCCGCAGCATCTCGTGTTCGACGCGCGGATCCCGCGCACGCCCGCCACTGCGGACGCCTTCGCCGCCGGACAGCCGGTGGTGCTGCGGGCGCCGTCGGACGCGGCGAGCCAGGCGTACGTGAACCTCGCCACGGTGCTCGCCGAGCGGCTCGCATGAGCGGCGCGGGGACGACCGGCGGCGCACCGGCCCGCCGTGCGTGGCAGCGGGCAGTGCTGGTGTGCATGGTGGGCGCGGCCGCCGTGGCCGCGGGATGCGCGCAGATCGGTACGGATCCGGACGTGCCGGCGTCCATCGAAGCACTGCCGCTGCCGTTCCCCTCGATCGCGATCGGCGACGTGCTGCGGGATACCCTCGGCGTCGAGCAGCCGCTCCGCGCGGTACTGCGCAACGTGCGCGGCGACATCATCGCCGACGCGCCGGTTCGCTGGCTGTACGTGCAGTATGCGCGCGATTCGGCGCTCGAGGTGGATTCGGTGACCGGACACATCCGCGCGCTCAGCCTGCCCACCGGCACGGCGCAGGTCGCGGCACGCTACGCCTCGTCGCTGCAGATCCTCCTGCCGATCCGCGTCACGAACGCGCCGGACACGGCGTTCCGCGCCGATTCGGCGCACCTCGTGGGGTTCGTCCCGGATACCGGCCGCCTCGGCGCGGACTCGAACAGCGTGGCGGTGACAGTGCGCCTGCAGTATCGCAACGCCACCAACGTGCTGCAGAACGCGGATCACTGGCTGGTGCGTTTCACGGTGGTGCGGCCGGCCAACCTCGCCAACGACACCACGGCCGCCGTCTTCCTCATGGACGACAACCGCCGCCCGTCGCAGCTCGATACCACGACGGCGGGGCTGGCCTCGCGCCGCGTGCGTGTCCGCCCGCTGCAGTTTCCCGCGACAGGGGTGGATGTGGACACCGTGGAAGTGGAAGCGATGGTGATGCGTCAGGGCGTGCCGGTGCCGGGCGCGCCGATCCGCATCCTGGTGCCGGTCTCCTCGCCGAGCACGCGCGGCGGCTGACGGAGTTCGCGCTTCGGTACGCCGAGGCGCCGGCCGGCGATCATGCCCGATCCGTCGGGGCTCGCGCCCTCCGGGTCCGTTCTGCATCTTCCGGGGTATGCGGATGCGCGTACCGGGGCGTTCGCCGCCGGTCGTGCCCGTCGTCGCGCCGCTCTCGAGGGCGCGCCCTCGCCGCGTACTCCTTCCCGCCCACGCCCGCCTGGAGGTGGCGATGTCCGCACCCGTCGGAAACGCCTACCCGTCGCTCGCCAATACGATGGTTTCGATGCCCTCCCCGCTCCGGTTCGCCAGCGGCGGGCCGCGCCTGGAACCGCCCGGCACCGTCAACGCGCTCTTCTTCAAGGCCGTCGAGACCCGTGCTCATCCGAACGCGCTCATGCACAAGGTGGGCGGCGCGTGGGAATCGCTCTCGCACGCCACGGTGCTCGAACGCGTGCGCCGCACCGCGTTGGGTCTCGCGCAGCTCGGCGTCGTTCCGGGCGACCGGGTGGCGATCCTGTCGGAGAACCGGCCGGAGTGGGTCATCGCCGACTATGCCTGCATCTGCTCGGGCGTGGTGGACGTGCCGGTGTACTCCACCCTTCCGGCGGAACAGATCCCGTACATCCTGAACGACTCGGGCGCGAAGGCGGTGTTCGTCTCCACCACCGCGCAGGCGCAGAAGATCGCGGCCGTCCGAAGCGAGATTCCCGGCGTGCAGTGGGTGATCGGTTTCGCGGCCACGAAGGAAGACGGCTGCGACATGACGCTCGCGGAGCTCGAAGCGCTGGGCGCGCAGCAGGACAGCGCCGAGGCCGCCGCCCGGTTCCGGCAGGACGCGCTCGCCGTGCAGCCCGATCATCTGCTCACGCTCATCTACACGTCGGGCACCACGGGCAGCCCCAAGGGCGTGATGCTCACGCACGACAACGTGTACTCGAACTGCATCGCCACCGAGCAGTCGATCCCGCTCGCGGACTGCGACACGGCGCTGAGCTTCCTGCCGCTCAGCCACATCTTCGAGCGCATGGGCGACTACTACCTGTTCGCCAACGGCGTCACGATCGCGTACGCGGAGTCCATCGACACGGTGCCGATCAACATGCAGGAGGTGCGTCCCACGCTCATGATGTCGGTGCCGCGCCTGTACGAGAAGATCTACGCCCGCGTGCTCGAGAACGCCGTGTCGGCGGGCGGGCTCAAGGCGAAGATCTTCTTCTGGGCGCGGCGCACGGGCGAGCGGTGGGCCGACGAGAAGCTCGCGGGCCGGGAGCCGGGCGGACTGCTCGCCTTCCAGTACGGCCTCGCGCAGAAGCTCGTGTTCTCCAAGCTCAAGGAGCGCACCGGCGGACGGCTGCGGTTCTTCATCTCCGGCGGCGCGCCCCTGTCGCCGCAGATCAACAAGTTCTTCTACTCGGCCGGACTCACGATCCTCGAAGGCTACGGGCTCACGGAAACCTCGCCCGTGATCTCGGCCAACACGATACAGAACTTCCGCATCGGCACGGTGGGCAAGCCGATCCGCGGCGTGGAAGTGCGCATCGCGTCCGACGGCGAGATCCTCACGCGCGGCCCGCACGTGATGAAGGGCTACTACAAGGCGCCCGAGGCCACGGCCGAGGTGATCGAACCGGACGGCTGGTTCCACACGGGCGACATCGGCGAGCTCGAGGACGGGTTCCTGCGCATCACCGACCGCAAGAAGGACATCATCGTGACGGCCGGCGGCAAGAACATCGCGCCGCAACCCATCGAGAACCGGCTCAAGACCAACAAGTACGTGAGCCAGGCGGTGATGATCGGCGACAAGCGCAAGTTCCCGAGCGTGCTCATCGTGCCGGACTGGGATCAGCTCGAGAAGTGGGCCGCGGCGCAGAACATCGTGTGGACGAGCCGCGCCGAGCTCCTCAACATGCCCACCATCCAGGCCAAGATGGAGAAGGAGGTCAAGGAGGAGCTCAGCGCTCTCGCGAGCTTCGAGATGCCCAAGAAGGTGGGGCTGCTGGAGCACGACTTCAGCATCGAGCGCGGCGAGCTGACGCCCAAGCTCAGCGTGAAGCGGCGCGTGGTGGAAAAGAGCTACGCGGAGCTGATCGAGCGGCTGTACGCGGAGTAGACAGCCGCCCGATCGCGGTGCGCGTCACATGATCATGACGCGCACCAGCCGGAAGCCGCGATCGTGGCGCCGCGTGGAAGGAGTGCCGCTCCCCCGGTTGCCGGAGCGCATGCTGTCCGGATCATCGTCCCACGATCCTCCGCGCCGCACACGGGCGGAACCGGTGAGCGGGCCCTGCGGCGACATCTCGTTCACGGCGGGATAGGGGCCATACCAGTCGCGCACCCACTCCCACACGTTGCCGTGCATGTCGTGGATCCCCCAGGCGTTGGGGAGTTTCGTGGCCACGGGATGCGCCCGTCCGCCCGAGTTGCCTTCCCACCACGCCATCTCGTTCAGCACGCCGGTGCCGCCGTAGTCGCCGGTGGTACCGGCGCGCGCGGCATACTCCCACTCCGCTTCCGTGGGCAGCCGGTAGAAGCTGCCGGTCGCCACCGCATTCAGCCGCGTCAGGAACAGTTGGATGTCGTCCCAGCTCACCTGCTCCACCGGGCAGGTGTCGCCGCAGGCCGTGTGGAAGCTCGGATTCTCGAACCCGGTGCCGGCCATGACCTGTCGCCACTGGGCCTGCGTCACTTCGGTCTTCTGCATGCCGTAGACGAACAGCTCCACCGTGCGGAGCGGACGCTCATCCGCATCACCGCCCGACGGTGTGCCCATGACGAACGTGCCGCCCGGGATCACCGCGAACTGCTCCTCGCCGAATCCGATGCCGAGCACGGGGGCCGGCGCGGTAATCGTGACCGGCACCGTCACCTCGCGCGTGCTGGTGGTGAAACCGGGCGCGCTCCCCGTCGCGGTCACGGTGATCGTGGCCGACCCCACGGCCACGCCCGTCACCACACCGGCGTCGGATACGCTGGCCACGGCCGGTGACGAACTCACCCAGGCATAACTCACGGTCACCGCGGGATCGCCCGTCTGAGCGGCAGGAACCAGGGTGAGATCGGCGCCGGCCGCGACCGTGCCCGTGTCCGGCGACACGGTGAGCCCGGTCAGCGCGTTCGGCGCCTGCACCACGCGCACGGTGACCGGCCGCTCCACCGTGGCCGCGGCGAACGTGGACGTGGCCGGCGCCGATGCGGTCACGGTGATCGTGGCCGAACCGGGTGCAACGCCGGTCACCGTCACGGATCCGGAAGAGGCCACCGTGACCGTGGCAACGGCCGTGGCCGACGAACTCGCCGTGGTGGTCCAGGCGGGCGCTCCGTTCGGCTGGTCCGCGGCCACGGCCAGCGTGGTCTGCCGGCCGGTGAACACGTCGGTGGAATCGGGGGTGACCGTCAGATCGCGAATCGCCGGCGGCGGCACCACCCGCACCACGACGGTGGCTTCCCGTGTGGCCGGCGCGAGGCCGGCGCCGGTTCCGATGGCCGTCACGGTGATCGTGGCAGTGCCACCGGTCACCCCCGTCACCACGCCGGATGCGTTCACCGTGGCCACGGCCGGCGTGGCGCTCTCGTAGGTGTACGTTACCGCGGCCCCTGTGGCGGCAGTGGCATTGGCGGTGATCGTCACGGTGCCACCCGGGGCGATCGAGGCTGTATCCGTCGGCGTGACCGTGAGCCCCGTGATGGCGGGGTCGAGCGGCAGGACCGTCACGGTGGCCGTGGTGCTCCGGCTGTTCGTGGTGAAGCCGCTCGCGCTCCCGGTACCCGTGACCGTGATGGTGGCCGATCCCGGCGCCACGGCGGCCACGGTGCCATCGGTCACCGTGGCCACGGCCGGCGCGGAGCTGGTCCAGGCGTAGGTGACGGTCACGCTGCCGCCGGCCCGGTCGGGAGTGGGAGTCAGCGCAAGGGTCTGCCCCACGCGGATGCTGCCGCTCGGAGGAGCGACGATGATCCCGCGCAGGGCGTCCACGGGCGCTGGCGGCGGTTCGGTGGGTGGCGCACTGTCCCCGCTACACGCGGCGCCAACGGCGAGCAGCAACGCGATGCCGGCCGCCTGGTGTACGGTCCAAACCCACGGCACGGGTGCAAAGAGGCGACGGGACGACCGGACGGAAAACGTGGGACGGTTGCAGGCCATGGGAATCTCGGCACGTTGGTCGGCCACGCGGAACGGAGAGGGAATCACCGCCGCATGACGCGAGTTTCCCGTTCCACGCGCACGACCGCCGGAAAGTCCCTCAGGGGGTTCGAGCGCCGGCCCAACGCTCGAGCGAATCGCGGTGTCGAAGACGACATGTCCTATCGCCTCTTCCCGATGTCCGCGCTGCTCGGCGCGATCGCGGCCTGCGTGATCACGGCCTGCGGCGACCGTGCGGGTGCGCGCCCTGCCATTTTCGCGTCCGTGGATACGCTCCCGGGCGGCATCATCCGCACCCTGTCCACGGCGCCATCGGATTCGGGGCGATGGTCGCTCGAACTGCTCCACGTGATCCAGCCGCCGGAAGGGGCGCCCGGCGAGCTCATGCGTCCGTCCGACGTGGCCGTCATGGATGACGGCACGGTGCTCGTGGTCGAAGGCGGACCGGCGCACGTGAAGGTGTTCGATGCCGGCGGCGCGTATCTTCGCTCCATCGGCCGTGCCGGCGCCGGGCCGGGCGAGTTCCGGGCCGCGTGGATCGCCGCGCGCAACGACTCTCTCTTCGTGCAGGATCCGCAGAACGCGCGCGGCAGCACGTTCCGCGTGAGCACCGGAGAACTGCTGCTGTCGCGCTCCACGTCCTGCTGCTACTACGCGCCCATCGGATTCGACGGCACCGGTCGCGCGGTGATGCCGGCGATGCAGTCACCGCCGGATACGTCGCGCGGGCTGGCGCAGGCGTACGTGCGTGCCGAACCGGGCATGACGGCGGCCGAGACGGTGTTCGTGTATCACCGGCGACCTGCGCCGAATGCGTTCTGGTCCATCCGCGAAGGGAACGCCGTCCGGATGGCCACGCCCGTTCCCCTGCAGCCGCGGGATATCCAGCGTGTGGATCCGCAGGGCGGATTCATCACGGCGTGGACCGGGGACTATCTGCTGCGGGCCACCAGCGACGGCACCGATACGATCGCGGTATACGGCCGGTCGTTCACTCCCGACAACGTGTCCGGCGCGGAAAAGCGGGCGATCGTGGACGCCCGCGTCACCGACATGCGGACGTCGAATCCGAATGGCCCCACCGAAGCCGTGCTGCGGGAATCATTCGTGATGGACCGGATTCCCGACGTCCGGCCGCCGTTCGAATCCTTCGCCGTCGATCCGGCGGGACGCACCTGGGTGCGTCGCTCGCTGTCCGATACGACCATCGTGGCGTTCGATCTGTTCGACGCGAACCGGGTGTGGCTGGATGTGGTGCGCATGCCGGCCGCGATCTGGCCGTCCACGCAGTGGACATCGGTGGCATGGGGGCGCGAGCGCGTCGTGGTGCCGGGAGAGGACGACGACGGCCGGCCGCTGATGCGGGTGTTCAGGATCGTGCGCGCCGACTGAACACCCTCACACCCTGCGGGTTACTGATCCGGCGCCGTCACCGTCACGGGAAGCGAGGCCGCCCGGGTGCTCGTGCCGAAACCGGGAGCGCTTCCGATCGCCGAGATCGTGATCGTGGCAGTCCCCTCTTCGAGGGCCACGACCTGCATGAGGTCACCCCTGCGGATCAGCTCGATGCGCGTGGAGTCGCTGTTCTTGAGCATGTACTGCACAGTGGCGCTCGCAGTCAGCACAACCGGCATGGGCGTAAACGTGATCGTATCCCCGACTACGAGGTCGAGCCTTTGCGGTGCCGTCGTCAGTCCGACCAAGGCTTCGCTCGGCTGGGGGTGCGTGGGAACCCGATAACGGTCCGGTACCGGTTCCGGCTCTCCAATGCAGGCCGCGAACAGCAGGACGGCAGACGCCGGCAGTAACAGGCGGGCCACTCGTGCAGTGCGGCGTGAGGCAACGAAGGACACGGGAAAGCCTCTGGCGGATGGGGAACAGAGAGTCCGAAGGTTGTCACGGACAGTCCCTTTCGAAAGGTACAGGGACGAGAGGAATGCGGTCAATCCCGGCGCCGGAGCGGCACGAGGCCGCTGGCAGCGATGCGCACTGCACCCACCCATTCCCAGGCATCCCGCGCGAGTTCCTCGACCTCGGCCGGGACGGAAGTAGAGACCGGCGCCACGATGCGGCCCTCGCGCCGCACGGCCTGAACCGCCCCGGTCATCCAGCGCGGCCCGGCATGCGCCGTATCGAGCGCCGCGCCGCGCAGCGTGCCCACGCCGAGCGGGAAGGCGCCGGCCACGCGGAGCCGCGAGTGCCGTGCAGCCACTCCGCGTGGTGCGTTCACCGCGATGACGAGCACGCCCGTGAGGGCGGTGAGAGCGTCGGCCATACGCGCGAGTTCCCCGGCGAGGAGCACGGCGCCCTGCGCATCGCGGAGGTCGAGCAGCGCAGCGAGTCGCAGCACGGCCGTTCCGTCGTCTGCATTCGTGGTCGCGGGTACGGCGTCCGCATCGGCAACGTCGTTCGCGTCATCTGCGCTGCCTGCGGGACCGCCGAACCGCACTTCCCCGTGCACGACCGGCCAGTCCGTTCCGCATTGCGGACATCCGATCAGGCCGTGCACGATGCGACGGTCGACGATCTCGTCGGCCGATACCACGAGCCAGCCGTCGTCGTGCGGGCGCGGGCAGCGCAGCGCTTCCACCAGATCCACGTGCATGCATCGACCTCGCGGGATCAGCCGAACGACAGACGCACTTCGTCCACGTTCACGTGCGCGGGGCGCGTGAGAGTCCAGTGCACGGCCTCCGCCACGTCGTCCGGGCGCAGCATGCGGGCGCGCGGGGGGAATCCCGGGCGGTGATCCGGGTCCACGGGATCCCAGATGTCGGTATCGACGGGCCCCGGGCTCACCAGGGTGACGCGCACGCCGCTGCCGCGGAGCTCGTCGCGCAGCACTTCGTGCATGGCGCGCTGCGCGTACTTGCTCGCCGCATAGGCGCCGTTTTCGGGAAACGCGTGGCGGTCGGCGACCGATCCGATCGTCACGACATGGCCGTGGCCGCGCGCGCGCATGGACGCGGCGAACGCCCGCACGAACCGGAACGGCGCGGAGACGTTCACGCGCAACGTGTCGTCGAACGCGGCCGGATGCGTGGCTTCGAGAGGAGTGAGCCCGAACAGTCCGGCGTTGTTCACGAGGATATCGGGCGCGCCGCCGGTCGCGTCGGCGAGATCGGATGCCGCGCGGGACACCGCGTCGCCGTCGGCGAGGTCGCAGGCGTACGGCACGGCGAGAGCACCCAGTGCTTCCGCGGCGGTTCGCAGCCGTTCGGCGTGGCGGGCGAGCACCCAGGTGCGCACGCCGGAGGCGGTGAGCGCGGCGGCGATGGCGTAGCCGATGCCGCGCGAGGCGCCGGTCACGAGCGCCGTGCGGCCGGCGAGCGGGAAACCCGCCGTGCGCGCCGTGTCCGTCACGGCGGGATCCGTCACGTCAGTATCCGGCGCCGTCGGGGTGGGCGAGCCGCAGGAACTCGCTCCGCGTGCGCGCATCGTCGCGGAACACGCCGCGCAGCGACGACGTGATCGTGCGCGAGTTCTGCTTCTCCACGCCGCGCATCATCATGCAGAGGTGCACGGCCTCGATCACCACGCCCACGCCCTTGGGACGGAGCACGTCCTCGAGCGCGTCGGCCACCTGTTCGCCGAGCCGCTCCTGCACCTGGAGGCGGCGCGCGAACACGTCCACCACGCGCGGAATCTTGGACAGCCCCACGATGCGGCCGTCGGGAATGTAGGCCACGTGCGCGCGGCCGAAGAACGGCAGCATGTGGTGTTCGCACATCGAATACAGCTCGATATCGCGCACCATCACCATGTTCTCGTGATCCTCCTCGAACAGCGCGTCGCCGATGACGGCGACGGGATCGAGCTCGTACCCGCGCGTGAGCCACGACAGCGAGCGGGCCACGCGTCCGGGCGTCTTGCGGAGTCCTTCACGATCGGGCTCCTCGCCGAGGAGCTCGAGCTGGCGGCGCACGAGGGCTTCGAACTCGCGCATGCGGTCGCTGTCCACCACGAGATCGTCGGTATCCACGGCCGTCACGCCGCGCAGCAGCGCCGGATCCATGAGATCCCGGCCCGGGCGCACGCCCTCAGTCCCCTTCGTATTCGACATGATTGTTCCCGGTTTCCCAGAGGCGCAGGCGGCGCAGGCGGGCCGGCCGGAGCGCGGGTTCGATCACGCGCCACATGGCGACGATGATGTTCTCCGACGTGGGGTTGATGCCGGCGAGATAGTCCACGTCGAGATTGAGGTTCCGGTGATCGGTGCGGGCGATCACTTCGCGCTCGACGATGTCGCGCACGAGGCCGAGATCGATCACGTAGCCGGTGACCGGGTCGACGTCGCCGGTGACCGAGACTTCCAGCACGTAGTTGTGTCCGTGCCAGTTGGGGTTGTTGCACTTGCCGTAGATCCGGCGGTTCTCCTCGTCGGAGAGCGCCGGGTTGTGCACGCGATGGGCGGCGTTGAAGTGCAGGCGCCGGGTGACGGTGACGATGGGCATGCTGAACGGTATGCAGAGGCCGGCGATCCGGCCATGGGGCCGGCCGTCTCCGGCGGACGAAGGTGGCACGAAACACAACGGCCCCGCCGTGAGACGAGGCCGCTGCGCAGAAACCGGGAGCGAAGAGGTGATCTTGAAGCCCAATGGAAAAAATGAGACCCTCACCGCACTTCCGCCTTCCCCGCACTGGGGCATGGCGTCCACACAGTCTGTCAGATCCACTCCAGGAGCTTATCGGCTCAAGAAATAAAGCTCTCCGTCCCGAAATCGTTCCCACCGGCGGGCAGCGATCGCCGCCGCCGGTCTACCTTCCGAATAATACCGACCCGACGGGGGCTGACGCAATTGCGCACGTCCGCCGCCCTCGCACGCCCGCGGCTCATGCCGGCGCGCGCGCCGTGCTCCGCGCGCCGGTCACGCCGGCCAGCACGAACAGAATCCCGGAAAAGGCGAGTGCCTCGAACACCGCGATGCCGTCGCTCACACCCATCGTGGTGCGCGGCACGTGCACGATCCAGAACCACGAGAACACCATCACACCCGAGAGCAGCGCCGCCGCGCGCGCCGTGACCGGCACGAGCAGCCCCACGCCGCCGGTGATCAGCGCCACACCCGCGGCATACGTCCAGAAGGTGGCGTTGCCCGGGAACCATGCCGGAATCAGCGACGCCACGAACACGGGAAACATGAAGTGCTGAATCCCCGTGATGACGAGAAAGACGGCGAGACAGCCGCGCCCCAGCCGGAAGAACTCGTGTTCCGCGTTCACGAACGTCGTTGCCGGAGAACGACGACCGGGGGCGACGCGCGGAAACGTGGCGGCGATGGCCAGGAATCCGCCCGTGAAGACGAGCGCCTTCCCCGCGCTGGTCCATGCGCCCGACAGCAGGGTGCTGCCGGCTACGACGGGGAGGTGCCGCAGCAGCGCCCACACGAAGACCAGCAGGGCCGCGAGAATGGCCGCGAACCGCGCATGCCGGCGCACGAGGATGGCCACGGCGGTGGCGATGAAGATCACGCCCGTGATGCCGGCCCACACCGGCCGGCCCGGGATCACCTCGGGCCAGACCGGCGCTCGGCCGGTGACGAAATCCTGAAAGACGAAATGTTCGATGCCCAGACCGATCAGGGCGAGGGCGAAGAAGATCCGCCCGATCGGCACGAGGTTGTCCATGGGTTTGCTCCGTCCGGTATCGCACCCAGTACACGGATGGGGTACCGGAATGCCCAGTGCGCGCGGCAATCGGCCTGATCGCGATGTGCCCCGCCCTGCTGGCTCCGGGTGGTCCGCATGCCATATTTCGGCATCGTCGGTTCGCCGCTCCCCGTCTCCACCGCGCCCCCACTCCCATGGACTTCTGGATCATCGCCGCCGTCGTCATGCTCGCGGGCTGGGCGTGGATGACGTTCACCACCACGGCCCCGGGATGGGTGCACCTGCTGCTCACCATCGGCGTGTTCCTGCTCATCTGGCGCATCGTGGTGCGCGGAACGCCGGCGCCGAAACGCCCCGGGGATACCACCACCACCGGGCGGCGCTAGCCGGCGCTCAGATCTCCCAGTTCGACAGCACCAGTCCTTCCTCGGGCACGCGCTCCTCCCAGCCGTGCACGCTCATGCGGAGATCCGTCCACCGCACGCGGGCACCGAGGGTGATCAGCAGCCGGTAGGCATCGGGGTACTGTCCCTGCAGCCGGATCGCGACCCGCGGCGTGCCGCCGCGCCTGGAGAAATCGCACAGCGCCCGCACCATGGCCGGCAACTCCGCGCGGCGCGCGAGCACGAGCTTGAGCACACGGAGCTCGTCACGCGCGCGGCCTTCCACGAGCGCGGCCGAATGACAGAGCGCAAACCCCGACGGCGCCGCCGGATCGCCCAGCAGCAGCGTATCGCCGAGCGCAAACCGCTCGGTGAGATCGATCTCCTTCGTGAAATCGTAGCCCGGCAGCAGCCGGTCCGTGAGCGCGCGGCACGCCTGCACCGCCCCTTCGCGCTCCAGCGGTGAGAGACGCGACAGCAGTTGCAGCGGCCGGTCGTCGCCCACCGATTCGAGCGTGAGCGTGATGGTGAGCGGACCGGGCACGAAGCCGAGCGACGAGTAGAACCCGATGTTGTCCACGGTGCGCGGCATGGTTTCGAGACCGATCACGCGCGTGCCGTGCTGCCGGAGCCACGCCATGCCGGCGCGCACGATGGTGCTGCCGAGCCCCGCGCCCTGGTGATCGGGGCGCACGCACAGGGGCCCCATCCACCCTTCCGCTCCCGAGCGGTGCACGATGTTGAAGGCCACGATCTGCCCGCGGTCGTCGCGCCAGCACATGGCGCCGTCGCCCGCGTCCTCGATCGCGTAGCGCCAGATGGCGGGATTGAGCGGCGGGACGCGCACGCCCGACATGCCGTCGCGCCGATACCGGTCGCTGAAGGCTTCGGTGAAGATCTCGTTGAGCACGGGAATGTCCGCCACCGTGGCCTGCACCGGTCCTTCCACCGGATGCGCGGAGCGCCATGTCCGTGGCGACGCGGTCACGACACACGCTCCGTGGACGCCGCGTCGGTGGACGCGGCATCCGGCATCGTCTCATCGACGGCGATGACATCGGCTGCGCCCGCGAGCACGACCGCCTCGGCTTCCCATGCGGCGGCCGACGCGCCGCGCGCGCCACCGGCCGATGCCCGCACCCGACTCCGCCCCGACTCGGGGTCGTACGACACACTCAGCACGCGATCCAATCCCTCCCGTACATCCTCGACATGAGTGATCACGATGACCTGCTCGAATTGATCGTGCAGACGGCGCAGCAGCGCCACCACGTTGTCCCGCCGCGACTCGTCGAGCGAGCCGAACACCTCGTCGAGCACGAGCAGCGAGAAAGGCTGCCCCGCGCGCTCCGCGATCATCCGCGAAATGGCGAGACGCAGCACGAGATTGCAGAGATCCTCCTCCCCGCCGGAAAGCACGGTCTTGGGCAACCCGTCCTCCAGCACCTGAACGCCGTAGTCCTCGTCGAGTTCCAGTGCGGTGTACCGGCCGTCGGTGAGGGCTTCGAGAAAGGTACTCGCAAGCTCCGACAGCTCCGGCCGCAGGCGGGCGTTCAGCTCGTCACGCAGCGCCGAAAACTCGTCGTCGAGCTCGTCGTGGAGCGATCGTTCGCTTTCGAATGCGGACACGCGCGTCTGCAGCTTCGTGAGCTCCTCGCGGGCGCGCCGGCCGGCCTCCCGCTGCTGGCCGGCGCGCTCCACCGCGCCGCGCGCCTCGGCATGGTCGAGCTCGGCCTGGTGGGCGAGACGGGCGGCGTCCGCATAGGTCGTCCGCAACTGCTCGTGCGCATCGGCATCGAAGGCGAGCGCCACGCGTTCGGTCTCGAGCGCGGCGTGCCGGGCCGTCGCGTCGGCCACGGCGGCGGCGGCCGTCCCGAGCTGCGCGCGCACGTCCGGCTCGCGGTCGGCCACGCCCTGCAATTGCGCGGCCTGCGTGGCGAGCTCCTGCACACGGGCCACATCGGCGCGCAGCAGGCGGTGGGCTTCGGCATCATAGCCCGACGGCAGCGCGGCCAGTTGCCGGGCGGCCTCGGTGCGGCGCTGCCTGAGCTGGTCGAGCTGCGGACCGAGCTGGTCGCGTTCGACCACGGCGGCCTGGATGCGCGCGTAGCGGCGCTCGGCGGCGGCGATCTCCTGCTGGATCCCGGCACGGCGTGTTTCCTGATCGGTGACGGACTCGGGCGCCTGCATCAATTGACGGACGCGCTGCCCATAATACCCGACGTCGACCGTCACCGTTTCGAGCTGCTCCGTGACGAGCGCGAGGACTTCGTGATACGAGGCGCCGAGCGGCCGGCCGCAGGTGGGACAGGGGCTCTGCTCCCCGAGCCCTTCGAGCGCGGCCTGCTGCGTGCGCAGCTCCTCTTCCTGGAGACGCAGTGCCTCGAGCCGGGTTTCCGCTTCCTGGCGGTCGCGCGCCCACGCGGTCCGGGCGTCGTCGTGCGCCTGCTCCACGGCGGTGAGCGTGGCGCGGGCCGCGTCGAGCACGGCGCGCTGTTCGCGTTCGAGCTGCGGCGCGGTCTCGAGCTTGTCGAGCCGCTCCGTGACGCGCGTCTCCTCGCCGACGAGCGCGTTCGCGCGCTCCATCACCGCGCGCCGTTCGCCCTCGGCCGAGGCGAGCGCGTCCATGGCCTCGAGGCGGGTGCGCAGCGCCGGCAATCCGGCCGTGTTCTCGAGCAGCGGCACGAGCGCGGCGCGCGCCGAGTCGATGGCGGCGAGTTCGCGGGTGAGCCGTTCGGTGTCGCGCGTGCGTGCCTGTATCTCCTGCTCCACGACCCGCCGGTCCGCGTCGAGCGCATGCCAGCGTTCGCGCGTGCGTTCGGCCGCCTGCCAGCGGGGCGTGATGTCGGCGAGCCGCGTCCCGGCCGCGGCCATGGCGGCCTGCACGAGCTCGGCACGGTCGCGCGCTCCCGCCAGGGCCGCATCGGCTTCGGTTTCCTGTCGTGCCACGAGGGCGGCATCGGGCATGCCGCTCCGCAGGCCGTTCAGTTCGGCCACGATCGTGCGCCGCTGTTCGCGAAGCATCTCCTGCGCGGCGCCCAGCCGGTCGTAGCCGAGCACGCGTGCGAGGAATCGCGCCCGGTCGGCCGGACCGAGCGCAGCCATCACGTCGAGCTCCTTCTGCCCCGTGAAGTACGTGTTGAAGAACTCCGCGCGCGACATGCCCAGCCGTCGCTGCAGCAGATCGTTCACGCCGCGGATCGTGCGCGCGATCGGCTCCGTACCGTGATCGAGATACACGTCGGCGGTGCGCAGCGTCCGCTCCACGCGGTAGTGATGACCGCCGAGCTCGAAATCGAGCTCCACGCGCACGGGCACATTGTCGGCGGCCCGCGCATGCCGGATGGAGTCGCGCGTGCCGCGCGCGGCGCTGTTGCCGTAGAGCGCCCAGGCGATCGCCTCGAGAATGGTGGTCTTGCCCGCGCCGTTCGCCCCGATGATGCCCGTGAGCCCGGACGAGAACACGACACGCGAATCCGCGTGCTGGCGGAAGTTGCGGAGCGACAGCGCGTGCAGGCGCATCGTCAGGCCTCCGCGACCGGAAGCGCCGCGGCCGCGGCGTCTTCGGCGCGCGTGAGATACGCGAGGCCGAGCTGGATCAGGCGGTCGCGGTCAAGGCCGGGCGCGAGCGGACGCTGCTGCAGGCGTTCGGCCAGCCGGTCGCGCAGCGTGGCGCGCCGGCCGGGCGCACCGGATGCGGCGTCCGCCTGCACCGCATCAGGCTTTCGCGTGTCGAGATGGAAGTGCAGCGTGCGGCGGCGGATGTCGCGCAGCGGCGTGTAGTCGAGCGTGCGCACCACGTGCCGCATCACGTCGCGCACGACGAGGCGCACGATGCTGTCGTCGATCCGATCATCCGCGCGTTCGATCGCGGCCGCGATCAGCGCATCGAGCTCGGCCGCGGTGCGGCCGGCGCCGTCGATGGGCGGCAGATCGACGAGCCGCCGCGACGGCGCCACCGGATGAAACACGTGCCGGCCGGTGACGAGGTCGTGTTCGATGAATCCCTTGCCGCGCCCGGGTTCGGCGCTGCTCCGCCGCACCTCCTCCTGCACCTCGGTCCACGGGTTCGTGCTCGTGTAGTCGAGCGAGCCGCTGTACCAGCACGGGATCTCGCGCCCCGACGCCGCGTGGCGCAGTTCGATGCGGCGGTACACGTGATAGTGCCCGAGTCCCACGTAATCCCACGGCGCCGCTTCGAGCTCGAGCGGATCGAGCGGCCGGTACGAGCGGTCGCCGCGCGCGGCCTCGGGCATGACGCCGCGCACCTCGTCGTGCGCGAGCAGCACGTTGAAGCGGCGGTTCGCATCGGTGGTGAACACGCGCGGAGGGGGCGCGGCATCGGCGTCGTCGCCAGCGTTCCGTTCGCCCACGCCGGGCGGTACGTACGGCACCGCGAGCACCGCCAGGTCGCGCTCCGGATCATCGATGCGCGCGGGGCCGCGATACACCACGTGCACGTCGAGCTCCGTGAAAAGCTGCAGGATGCATCCTGCATCGGACGACCGGGGCACGTCGTGATTGCCCGCGATCATGACCATGAGCGCGTCGGGGAGCGCGGCCCGCAGGCGCGCGAACAGCCGGAAGCCGTCGAGGATCGCCGAGTTCGACGGCCGCACGTGATGGAACACGTCGCCGCCTACGAGCACGATGTCGGGGGCGAGCGCGATCACCTGGTCGACGGCGCGCGCACAGGTGGCCGCGACGTCGGCTTCGCGCTGGTTCACACCAGCCGACGTCTGACGCTGGAACTGGCGAAAGCCGAGATGGAGATCCGACAGATGAACGAGGCGCATGACGGAAGGCGGAGGCGGACCGGGGCGACGGCGCGCGGGTCGCGCTGTAAACTAGCGGGACGATCGAATCGGCAGGTGGTGCGTTCGCCTCACGGTTCGCCGTGATCAGGCAGCCGCACGACGGTGGCGCTCAGCGGACGCGGAGCCGCTGCGTGATGCGCATGCCGACCTGCATCGGCGGCCCGCCGTCGGCGGGCGCGATGACCTCCGACCGCACGTCGATCGTGGTGCGGCCATCGACGATCCACCCCCGGGTCCGATCGAGCTGGAGCGTACCCGTCATGGTTCCGGCGGTCACCACCCGCGCCCCGGGCGTCAGATCCCGCATGGTGCCTTCGCGATGGAGCGTGCCCCGCACGGAGATGTGGGCGTCGCGCCCACCGCGCGTGAGCGAATCCAGACGGAAGACCGTGCGGAGCACGCCCTCGGCGCGGTAGCCGGCGAGCGGCGGGAGCGGCGGCATTTCCACGTCGCGCTCCCAACTGTCCCCCACCATCACGGGCCCGTCGGGGAGCATGGCCGGCATCGCCGACAGCGTGGCCCCCACGCTCCCGCCGCCATCGGGGACATCGAGCAGGGCCATGGCCCCGTCGGCCGCGACCCGGATGCGGGTGGGACGGGCGTTGTCCGGCAGCGTCGCCCGCTGTCCCGTGAGCGGCTGGCCGACTTCGCCGGAGCGCACGAGCAGCGAATCGGTCACCGCGGACAGCACGGTGCCGCGCTGATCACGGCCTTCCACCGTGGAGCGGGCGAAAAAATCCATCACGGTGATGCGCGTGGGCACGCTGTTCCGGCGCGGTCCCACCGACGACGACGGCGGCTCGCGCCCCACCGTGGAGCCGGCCGGCTTGTCCGGGAGCGCATGCGCATCGCGCCGGGCGCCCATCATCTCGATGACCTGCTGGAGCTGGAGATGGAGCACATCACCGGCAACCGGCTGCACCATGAGGGTGACCGGACGGTCGGCGGCCGAGCCATCGGAGCGGGCCGTGGTGGACGCGCGTTCCGGCGCGCCGGCGGTCTGCCCCGCGAGCGGCGCCGTGAACGCGACGCTCAGCAGCAGCGCCGCGCCCCGGAGTTCGACCAGAGATGGATATCGCAAACCTGACAAAGGGTGCATGCCCCGGAGTTGCGTGTGAACAGCCGCCGGGCGCGGCCCGAGGCCGCGGCTCCACACCGGCCATGGCTCGAGGTACCCCGGAGCGCGGAGCAGGCTCCCGAAACGGCCCGCTTGCGGCGCCCGGCGGTGGATCGTCCACGGGTGGTGTGATACTCTCCGGCACTACGTTCCGCATTCACCCTCCGAAATGCAATCGACCCGTCGCCCGCCGTTCGTTCCCCGCCGCCCGTTCCGGGGGGCCCGCGCCGCCCTGTTCGGTGCGCTGGCCACGCTGGCCGGCGCCTGCGGGGACAGCGGGATCGCGCGCCGCTACTTCCCCGATCACGACGCCATTCGCTGGGAACGCGACAGCGCGCTGCTCGCGGCGCGGCCGGAAGTGCTCTTTCGCGTGCTCGCGAACGACGGCGCGCTCGAGGTGGTGCCGATCGGCACGGTGGGAGGAAGCGGGTTCGAGGTGCTGCGGCTGTCCGACCGGGGGTGGCGGCTCATGGATGCCTCGTATCTCCGGAGCGGACGGGCGCTGCATGCCTACCGGCGCGGACGGGCCGCGGACTCGCTCGCGATGCTCCGCGGCATGTGGGAGCCCGGCGCCGAACCCCTTCCCGGCCCGCGATGCGCCGTGGTGATCCCGATGGGGCGGGCCACCGCAGCGAGCGGATCCGACGGCGGCGCGCCGCTCTTCGCCACGAGCGGCACGCGGCCGGGGCCTCGCCACACCGGCACGCTCGATCAGGACGCCGTGGCGCGCGGGCTGGATCACATCGCCAAGCTCGTGGCGCCGGGCACGTCGATCTCCGAACAGCAGCTCCGGCAGTACACGCGCCGTGTGCATCAGATTCCCACCGGCATCAACGGCGGTACCACGCTGCTGGTGGAATACAACGATCCCGCGCCGATCCCCGATACGATGGCGCCGGTGGGAGTGCGGCCGCGTCAACTGATCGTGGCACTGGATCAGGGCGCCTTCGCGGTGCGCCCGAGCTACAAGTTCACCACCACGGGCTCGCGCGTGAGCCCGCCGCGGCTCGAGTTCCTGGATTACCTCGACCTCGACGACGACGGCGTGCCCGAGCTCTTCTTCGGCCTGCTCGACCGGGAACGCGCGCCGCTGTACACGATCGTGCTGCGCTATCAGGGCGACGCGTGGCGCGAGATCCACCGCTTCAGCGGTACGCGGTGTGACTTCTGAGTTGCGCGGAGCGACGGCCGACGACCGTGCGCGACCGCGGGGTCACTCCACGCCGATATCCCACGCCTGCTCGAGATCGCCGCGCGAATAGGCGCGGAATGCGGTGAGCGTCTGCGTGCGCTCGATGCCCGGCACGGTGGCGAAGTCGCGCGTGACGACATCGGCGACGCGATCGAGATCGGGAACCCGCACGATGGCCACGAGATCCCACGCGCCCGACACGGAATACACCTCGGCCACGCCGTCGATGCCGGCGAGGGTGACGGCACAACGCTGGATGTGCTTCGGGTCGGCCTGCACCAGCACGATGGTCGTGATCATGAGCGCTCCGGGAGAGTGCGTGAGGGAACCGCGGATCAGCGGCCGGCGGTGAGCAGTTGCACGATGCGCTGCACACCGTCCACCGCGATGGCGTCGGAGGTGGCGTACGAAGCACGGATCCACTGCGGCGTGGCGAATCCGCCGCCGGGCACGACCGCCACCTGGTACGCATCGAGCAGCGCTTCGGAGAACTTCGCGCCCGGGTCGTCGCCGCCGAACGACGACACGTCGAGATACAGGTAGAACGCGCCCGCCGGATGCACGGCGCGCGCGCGCACGTCGCCGAGCACGTCGAGCACCGCGTCACGCCGGCGATGGAAGGCCTGGACCATGTGCGCGATGGCCGCGTCCGCTTCGTCGACACGCGTAAGCGCCGCGAGTGCGGCATGCTGCGACACCGTGGCCGGATTCGACGTGGTGTGCGACTGCACCGCGATCATCGCGCGCGTGGCGGCCAGGGGCGCGATCGCCCAGCCGATACGCCAGCCGGTCATGGCGTAGGCCTTGGCCACGCCGTTGATCAGGATGAGCCGGTCGCGCGCGGGCGCGAGCTCCAGCACGGACACGGCCGGTTCGTCGTACGCGATGCGCCGGTAGATCTCGTCGGAGAGCACCCACCAGCCGTGCCGGTCGGCGAGCGCGAGAATGGCCTCGAGCTCGCCGCGCGTGTACACCGCGCCCGTGGGATTGCAGGGCGAGTTGAGCATCACACCGCGCGTGCGCGGCGTGGCCGCTTCCTCGAGCTGCTCCGCGGTGACCTTGAGCGAGTTGGCCGCCTCGCCGTACACCGGCACGGCCGTGGCGCGCGCGAGCTCCAGGATTTCGTAGTAGCTCGTCCAGCTCGGCGTGGGCACCAGCACTTCGTCACCGGGCCCGAAGCAGGCCGTGCAGGCGTTGAAGAGCGACTGCTTGCTGCCGCTGGAGACGATCACCTGGGCGGCGGTGAACGGCTCCGCGCCCGGCGGGAGCAGCCGGTTCGCGTCCGCCGCGATCGCTTCCCGGAGCGCCGGGATCCCTTCCGTGGCCGTGTACCGCGTGGCTCCGGCTTCCACCGCCTCGGCGGCGGCCCGGCGGATGAAGGCCGGCGTATCGAAATCCGGCTCCCCGGCACCCAGGTCGATCACCGGCACCCCCTTGGCCTTGAGCGCCCGTGCCTTGGCAGCCACGGCGAGCGTGGCGGATTCCTTGAGGCGGGCGATGTTGGCCGACGGGTGGAACGCTCGGGACATGGGAGTCGGGGGCAGGCGCCGAAGCGGCGGCACGGGGCCGTCGCCAGCGGCAGCATGGAGTGTGGGGCGGTAATCGGCTATCTTTCAGGGATGCGCCGGACCGGCGCGCAAGATACACGCGCCGGCAGGGATGGCGCCAATGGTGGCGATGGCGTGCACGAGGAACCTGCTCACGCAGATCTCGCGCATGCCGGCGTCCACCGCACCGGCCCGGGAGACGGGCCGTTTCGAGGAGCGAGCGCCGCGGCGTCCGCTCTCCGCACGCCCGCTGGGCGGACGTGCGCCTCCGCTGTCAGACAATCGAATGGAGCAGGACGTGGGCGACGAACGGGTGGGATCGGCACCGGGCATGGAGTCCGGCGCGACTGGCGGCACGCGCAGCCAGCATGTGATGGTCATGGGCGCGATGGAACCGCGCACGGTGCAGGCAGCGCTTCGTCCCGGCGTGGAGCGGGCGCGGTCGGGAGGGGCGCCCTCGGCGCCCGCCTGCCTGGTGGTGACACCCTCGGCGGTAGCCACCGCGCTCGCGGCCGGCGAAGCCCGCGCCCTGCTCGATTCGGCGTCGCGCCGCGTCGTGCCGGTCACGGCGGTCGCGCGCGGCAAGCGCGTGCTCGCTGCCGGCCCGGTGGCGGTGGCCGTGGGCACGCCGGCCGACCTGCGCGCGCTCCGGCGCGCGTCGGCGCTTTCGCTCGACGAGGTGCAGGCCGTCGTCCTGCTCGGCCTCGACGCCCTGCTCGCCGATGGCGTGCGCGACGACCTCGAAGCGCTGCTCGGCGATCTGCCCGCCGGCGCGGTGCGCGTGGCATCGAGTGCCACGGACACCAGCACCGACGTGACGAGCTTCGTGGAGCGTCATCTGCCCAAGGCGCGGCACATCACCCCGCTGGTGAAGGCCTCCACCGCCTCGTTCAACGTCACGCCGCACTACGTGATCACCACGCCGGCGGCGCGGGCTTCCGTGCTCCGCACCTTCCTCGACGAACGGGATCCGCCGTCGCTCGCGATCATCACCGACTCCGACGTCGCCGAAGCGGAGGCCGTGGACGCGCTCGCGCAGCTCGGCCTGCGCGCCGACGGCCGCGTAGTGCAGGTCGTGCGCGGCGCGCCGCTCGGGCACACCGCCGCCGTGGTGGGATGGTCGATGCCCGCCACGAGCGAAGCGCTGGCGCAGGCGCTCGCCGGCCAGCCCGTGGACGCGCTCTTCCTGATCCAGTCCACCGATGTGCCCGCGATGACCGCCGTGAGCGGCGGCGCCGCGCGGCCTCTCGCGCTCGCCGCGGCCGAAGCCGCGGCGTCCCGCGGCGCGGATGCGATCCACGCGGCCATGCGCGCCGCGCTCGGGGAGCTCCGCACCGTGGGCGCGGCCGATCTCGCGCTGGTGGCGCCGCTCCTCGACGAGTTCGATCCCGTGGAAGTCGCCGCAGCGGCGCTCCGCCTGTTCGACGACGCGCGGCGCACGCTGGCGTCGGCGCACGGGCGCGAAGCCGCGAACCGCGCCGTGTTCGCCGCGCCGGCGCGCGCGGCCGCGGCCGAGTCCACCGGGGGGGGCGGCATGGTGCGCGTCTTCTTCAACGTGGGCAAGCGGGACAACGTGCGACCGGGCGACCTGCTCGGCGCGATCGCCGGGGAGTCCGGCCTGCCGGGCGACCGCATCGGCAGCATCGACCTGTTCGAATCGCACACGCTGGTGGAGATCGCGGCGGAGGGCGTGGACACGGTGATCGCGAAGCTCACCGGCGTGACCGTGCGCGGCCGGCAGTTGCACGTGCGGCGCGACGATCGCGGCGCCGGCGGCCATGCCGGGTTCGCGGGCGCGCGGGGCGGGACGTCGGATCGTGGATCCGATCGCCGGTCCGCCGACCGGGGCTCCTCGGGGCGCGGGTTCGACCGCGGCCAGCGCGGCGGAGACCGCGGGGCCGCGCGGGGTGGCAAGTCGTGGGAGGAGCGGGGAGAGACGCGCGGAGGACCGGCGCGCGGCCGGGGCGAGTTCCGCGGGGGATCGGATCGCGGGGGACCGGATCGTGGCGGCTCGGACCGCGGGCCGGCGCGGGGTGGTGAGCGTCCGCGCGGCGGCGAACGCGGTGGGTTCGACCGTGGATCCCGGGGTCCGTCGGCGCGGTCGGACGCGGCGCGGCGTGCGTTCGGCGACCGTGCCCCGTCGGAGCGGACGGAGCCGAGACGGGAGTGGGCGTCCCGCGGGGAGCAGTTGTCGCGCGCCACGCGGCCTCGGCCGGATGACCGCGAGCGTGGCAGCGGCGGCGATCGTCCGCCCCTTCCGTTCCGCCGGCGCCGGGAGAACGACGACGCATGAGCGCAGGGTTCCACGCATCCGGCGGATGGATCGAGGTCATCGCCGGGGTGATGTTCAGCGGCAAGACCGAAGAGCTGATCCGCCGGGTGCGGCGAGCCACCATTGCCCGCAAGCGCGTCCAGGTGTTCAAGTCGCACCTGGACGATCGCTACGCGGGGCTCTGGACGGTGGCGAGTCACGATCAGCGCACGTTCGACGCGGTGCCGGTGGATTCGTCGGCGCAGATCGCGCACCGGGTGGATCCCACGGCGCACGTGATCGCGATCGACGAGGCGCAGTTCCTCGATGACGGCATCGTGGCCGTGTGCACGGGACTGGCGGAGCGCGGCCGGCGGGTGATCGTGGCGGGGACGGACACCGATTTCCGCGGGGAGCCGTTCGGGGCCATGCCGCAGCTCATGGCCGTGGCGGAGCAGGTGGACAAGCTGCACGCGATCTGCGTGCTGTGCGGGTCGGCGGCGAGCCGGAACCAGCGGCTGATCGACGGCCGGCCGGCGGCATACGAGTCCCCCACGATCATGGTGGGGGCCGCGGATTCGTACGAGGCCCGGTGCCGGGCGTGTCACGTGGTGCCGCGAGGGGACGCGGCCCAAGAGCGGTTGTTGTAGGGCAGGCGCCTCGGCGCTGAAGGCATGGCATACACGGCGGACCGGGACTTCGGACGCTTCCGCGGCCTCCGGTGGGCGAACCCTCTCGTGTGACGGAGGGCCGGCGGCGTGACGGTGCGTGACGCGGACCGGGGGCCCGGCGTCTCTCACACGATGCTGGTCCCGTTTCCCCGTTTTTCACGAGCTGTGCCATGGGTGTGATTGCAACGCTGCTGGCCCACGAGAGCCGCTCGACCCGTCTGCGCCAGGCGGCGCGCGACCGTTACCGGTTCGTGCCGTGCGACGACTGGTCGTCGCTGACGCGGGCGTGCGAGCGTGGTCCGATCAACGTCGTCGTCTTCGATCTCTACGTCGACGGACGCGCGGACTTCGAGCGTGTGCGGCAGCTCCGCGTGCGCGTGCCGCGCGCCGCGCTCGTGGCCTACGTGGATCTGTCCCGCGAACGCGCGCGCGACATGTTCGACGCCGGCCGGTGCGGCATCGACGTGCTCGTGGTGGCCGACGAATCCGATTCGCCGGCGCAGCTCGGCGCGCTGCTCGACCAGGCCGAAGCGCGCAGCGTCTCGAGCCTGCTCAAGCCGCACCTGAGCGGCCTGCGCTCGGTGGTGCGCGACGCGGTGATGCTGTCGGTCACGCGCGCGCACGAACGGCTCACACCCGACAGCCTGGCGCGGCTCATCGCCGTGTCGCGCCGCCTGCTGTCGAAGCGCCTCGAAGGCGCGCTGCTGCCGCCGCCGCACCAGTTGCTCACGTGGGGCCGCCTGATCGTGGCCGCCAGCATGCTGGAAGACGGTTCGCGCAGCGCCGACGGCGTGGCCAACGCCCTCGACTTCCCGTCGGGAAGCGCGTTCCGGAACACCTGCCAGCGCTACCTCGGCTGCACGCCGCACCAGATCCGCCTCAAGGGCGGCGCGGGGTGGGTGATCCAGGAGCTGCTCGTCACGCGCGACCGGCGCCGGGACGCGATGATCGGCGATCACGACGAGGAAGCGTCGGCCGCGGCCTGACCGCCCCACGACACGAGTGCCCCCGCGCGCTCCGGCCTTCCAACGGGCCGGGGCGCGTTGTTTCTTCAGGCCATGTTCCGCCTCGGCCTCACCGGCAACATCGCCAGCGGCAAGTCCACCGTGGCCGCGCATTTCGCACGGCTCGGCGCGCGCGTGATCGATGCGGACACACTCGCCCGGGAGGCCGTGGCGCCGGGCACCCCGGGGCTCGCGGCCGTGGTGGACCGGTTCGGGCCGGACATCCTCGACCGGACCGGCGCGCTCGACCGCCCCGCGCTCCGGCGCCGCGTCTTCGCCGACCGGGAGGCGCGGACCGCCCTCGAGGCCATCGTGCACCCGGAGGTGGGCCGCCTGCGCGCCGAGCGCGCGCGTGAAGCCGAAGCGGCCGGCGTCCGCGTGCTCGTGGACGAGATCCCGCTGCTCTTCGAAGCCGGGCTCGCCGAGGAGTTCGACGCGATAGTTTTCGTGGACGCGCCGGCGGGCGAGCGGTTGCGCCGTCTGATGCAGGACCGTGGCTTGTCGGAGGCCGATGCACGCGCGATGATGTCATCGCAGGCCGACGCGGCCCCGAAACGGGCGCGCGCCACGTGGGTCATCGACAACGATGGGTCACGCGACGCGCTGCTCGCTGCCGTCGAATCCGTCTGGCAGGACATCCGGGCCCGCATCGGGCCATGACTCTCCATCCCCAGGAGTACGATCCGTGTCGAACATCCCCACCGACCTGCGGTACACCAAGGAACACGAGTACGTGAAGTCCACGGACGAATCGGGCGTCGTGTACGTCGGCATCACCGACTTCGCGCAGGGCGAACTGGGCGACATCGTGTACGTCGACCTGCCCAAGGCCGGCGCGCACTTCTCGGCGCACGACGTGTTCGGCACCGTGGAAGCGGTGAAGGCGGTGTCGGAGCTGTTCATGCCGGTGACCGGCGAAGTGCTCGAAGTGAACGGCGCGCTCGACGGCGAGCCGGCGCTCGTGAACACCGACCCCTACGGCGGCGGCTGGATGATCAAGGTGAAGCTGGACGAGGGCGGCGACGCCGGGCTGATGTCGGCGGCGGAGTACCAGGCGCTGGTGGGGTGACGCTACGCGCGCGGCTCCTCGAGGGGAGCCGCACGGTCACACGCCGATCACCGTGAATCCCATGGCGCGGGCAGCGCGTCCGAGCGCCCGGTCATGCGTTGCCATCACCGGCCGGTCGCCGCGGGTTTCGGACCAGAGCAGCAGCGTCGCGAGATGGATGGCATCGAGCGTGCCGAGTGCCGTGGCGAGCGGCTGCGATGCCTGTCGCATCACGGCGGGGGTGAGCTCCACGAGTTCGATCTCCGCCGTAAACCGATACACCGCTTCGCGCGCGGCCACGAGGACCTCTTCGTCGAGCACGCCGGCGAGACGCAGGCGATCGAGGGTGCGCAGACATTCGACTTCGAGCAGGGAAGACGCCACGGCACGCTCGATCTGCGGCCACTCGACGAGCCGGTCCGGCTGACGCAGGATCACGCGCAGCAGGACCGAGCTGTCGAGATAGACGTTCACCGTCCGGACTCCCGGTCCTCCATGAGAAACCGCACCGCGTCCGCGGACGTCAGCGACACGGGGGGCAGCGGCACGGCCTGCAGCCCGCCGTATGTCCCCCGCCGCTCGCGCACCACGAGCGGACCCGGGCCACTGTCCAGCGGGACCAGGCGCGCGATGGGTGTCTCGCGGTCGCACACGGTCACCGGCTGCCCTTGACGCACCGTCCGCAGATACTCGCTGAGGCGTGCCTTGAGCTCCGCGACCTTGACTGTGGGCTCCGGCTTGGGCTTCTTCATGACTATATGATAGTCAACTGATGACCATGAAGTCAACCAGGGCCGCGAACAGCAACAGAATCCGCAGATGACGCAGATAGAACGGCGGATGCCACAGATAACAGCAGGATCCGCAGATGACGCAGATTGACGCAGATGGAACAACGATGAAACACATCAGAACTCATGAAAGGTGGAATTCATGAAGGAATGAGTTCATCACGAATGAATCCGAAAAGCTCAATTCTTTCTTGGTATCATCCGTTTTTATCTGCGTACATCTGCGTCATCTGCGGATCCCTGCTGTTATCTGTGGCATCCGCCGTTCTATCTGCGTCATCTGTGGATTCCGTTGCTGTTCCCGCACGGCTTACGCGTACTCCTCCACCGGCGGGCAGGAACACACGAGGTTCCGGTCGCCATACGCGCTCTCCACCCGCCCCACGGCCGGCCAGAACTTCCGGTCGCGCGTCCACGCGGTGGGGAACGCCGCCTTCTCGCGGCCGTAGGGACGGTCCCAGGCATCGCCCACCACGTGCTGCGCCGTGTGCGGCGCGCGCGTGAGCACGTTCCCCTGCCGCGGCTGCTCGCCGGTCTCGATCTCGGCGATCTCGGCGCGGATCGCGATCATGGCCTCCACGAACCGGTCGAGCTCGGCCAGCGATTCGCTCTCCGTGGGCTCCACCATCATCGTGCCCGCCACGGGGAACGACATCGTGGGCGCGTGGAACCCGTAGTCCATGAGTCGCTTGGCGATGTCCTCCACGTCGATGCCGGCGCTGGCCTTGAAACCGCGCGTGTCGAGGATGCACTCGTGGGCCACGAGCCCGTGCTGTCCGCGGTAGAGCACGGGATAGTGCCCCTCGAGCCGCCGCGCCACGTAATTCGCGTTCAGGATCGCGAGCCGGGTGGCTTCGGTGAGCCCCTCGCCGCCCATGAGCTTGATGTACACGTACGAGATGGGGAGGATGCTCGCGCTCCCCCACGGCGCCGCGGACACGGGGCCGATCGCCTCGGCGCCGCCGGTGGCGACCACGGGATGGCCCGGCAGGAACGGCACGAGCTGCGACGCCACGCCGATCGGGCCCATGCCCGGACCGCCGCCGCCGTGCGGAATGCAGAACGTCTTGTGCAGGTTGAGATGGCACACGTCGGCGCCGATGTCGCCGGGCCGCGCGATGCCGACCATGGCGTTCATGTTCGCGCCGTCCATGTACACCTGGCCGCCGTGCTCGTGCACGATCGCGCAGATGTCCCGGATGCGCGTTTCGAACACGCCGTGCGTACTCGGATACGTGACCATGAGCGCGGCGAGCTCGGCGCTGTGCGCCACGGCCTTGGCCTGCAGATCGTCCACATCGATGTTGCCCGCGGTATCGGTCTTCACCACAACCACCTGCATGCCGGCCATGACCGCGCTGGCAGGATTGGTGCCGTGCGCCGACTGCGGAATGAGACAGATGGTGCGGTGTCCCTCGCCGCGCGCCTCGTGGTAGCGCCGGATCACGAGCAGTCCCGCGTATTCGCCCTGCGAGCCGGCGTTCGGCTGCAGCGACACCGCGGCGAAGCCGGTGACTTCGGCGAGATCCCGCTCGAGGCCGGCGAACAGTTCGGCATAGCCGGCCGCCTGCTCCGCAGGCGCGAACGGATGCAGCCGGCCGAACTCCGGCCACGTGACCGGGATCATCTCCGTGGTGGCGTTGAGCTTCATGGTGCACGAGCCGAGCGGGATCATGCCGTGCACGAGCGAGAAGTCGCGCGCCTGGAGCGCATGGATGTAGCGCAGCATCTCGGTCTCGCTGTGACAGCGCGAGAACACGGGATGCGTGAGATACGGCGAGGTGCGCGCGAACCGTTCGTCGATGCCCGTATCCGCCTCGTCGGCCACGTCGTCGAAGGCGAAGTCCGGCGCCGCGCCGCCGTTGAACACGGTCCAGAGATCGGCGATGTCGGCGGGCGACACGGTCTCGTCGAGGGCCACGCCGAGCGTGCCGGGTTCGAGCACGCGCAGGTTGATCTGCCGGGCGGCGGCGGCGGCGAGGATGTCCTGCTGGCCGTGAATGCCGACTTCGACCCGCAACGTATCGAACCGGTGCTCGTGCGTGACGTGGAGGCCGAGCCGCGCGAGGCCGGCCGCGAGCACGCCGGTGAGGCCGTACACGCGCTCGGCGATGCGGCGGAGTCCCTCGGGGCCGTGGTACACGGCGTACATGCCGGCCATCACGGCGAGCAGCACCTGGGCGGTGCACACGTTGCTCGTGGCCTTCTCGCGGCGGATGTGCTGTTCGCGCGTCTGCAGCGCCATGCGGAGCGCGGGCCTGCCGTCGGCGTCGCGCGACACGCCGATGATGCGGCCGGGGATCTGGCGCTTGAACTCGTCGCGCGTGGCGAGGAACGCGGCGTGCGGGCCGCCGTATCCCATCGGCACGCCGAAGCGCTGCGTGTTGCCCACGGCCACGTCGGCGCCCCACTCGCCCGGCGGCACGAGCAGCGTGAGCGCGAGCAGGTCGGCGGCGGCGATCACGAGCGCGTTCGCGGCGTGCGCGCGTTCGCACACCTCGCGATAGTCGTGCACCGCGCCGTCGGTGGCCGGATACTGGAGCAGCACACCGAACACGGAGGCGTCGAACGTCGCGTGCAGCGCATCGCCCGTCACCACCGTGAGGCCGCGCGCTTCGGCGCGGGCCCGCACCACGGCGATCGTCTGCGGATGGCAGTCGTCCGCGATGAAGAACGTGGTCCGGGCATCGCCGCCGCGCGCGACGAACGCCATCACCATCGCTTCGGCGGCGGCGGTGCCTTCGTCGAGCAGGGAGGCGTTGGCGATCGGAAGGCCGGTGAGATCGGCCACCATGGTCTGATAGTTGAGCAGCGCCTCGAGGCGCCCCTGCGCGATTTCGGCCTGATACGGTGTGTAGGCCGTGTACCACGCCGGATTCTCCATGATGTTGCGGAGGATCACCGGCGGTGTGACGGTGTCGTGGTAGCCCATGCCGAGATACGAGCGCCAGATGGCGTTCCGTCCGGCGATGCGGCGGAGGTCGGCGAGCACGTCGGCTTCGGAGCGCGCCTCGTCGATGGCGAGCGGCGCGCGCAGCCGGATGGCGTCCGGCACGACGGCGTCGATGAACGTGTCGAGGGTGGGATAACCGATGGCCTCGAGCATGACGCGCTGGTCGGCCGGGGTGGGGCCGTTGTGGCGCGGCGCGAACGGCGCGGCGGCGTAATCGGAGGCGGTGCGGGTGCGCGTGGCCATGACCTGATCTCGGAAAAACCGGGCCGGGCCCGGGGATGCACGATGGTATCGGAGACCGGACCGTTCATCGGACCGGAGGTGAGCCGGCTGGCGCTCCGGCAAGCCGCCGACGGGTCAGCCCGGGTAAGTTAATGGTCGTGCCGACCGTACCGCGACGCTCCCCTCTCCCCTCCGGGCCCGGCCACGCCGTCTGGCCCGACCGGTGGGAGGCGCTGTCGTCACCGCCCCTGTCCGGCGCCGGCAACATGGGCACCGATCTCGCGCTGCTCGGGCACGCCGCCCGCACGGGGCGCGCGGTGCTGCGTACGTATGCCTGGGAGCGGCCGACGGTGAGCTTCGGGCGGAACGAACCCGTGCGCGGCACGTGGGACGTGGACGCCATGCGAGCGGCCGGCTGCGACGTGGTGCGCCGCCCCACGGGTGGCCGCGCGCTGCTCCACGAGCACGAGGTGACGTGGAGCGTGACACTGCCGCTCGATCCGCGGGTGCCGTGGCGGCGCATGTACGACGCCGTGAACCGCCGGCTGCTCCACGCCCTCCGCGCGCTCGGCGTGCCGGCCATGCTCCACGATGCGCGGGGCACGCGCGCGCCCGTTCCGGACGGGTCACACTGCTTCGCCGCCCCGTCGGCGGGGGAGCTCGTGGTGGCCCACGGCAAGGTGGCCGGCAGCGCGGTATGGCGTGCCGACGGCGGATACCTGCAGCACGGGTCCATCCTGCTGCGCGATACGCAGGCACGGCTGGATGCGTTCCGATTCGGCGGCGGCGAGACCATCTCGCCGGTGATGGGCCACGAGGCCGGCGGCGGTGTGGCGCCGTGGCTGTCCTCCGCGGACGAGCGCGCGATGGCCGCCCTCGTGATCGCCGCACTGCACGATGCGTGGGGGATCGCGGACGACGCACGGGCCGCCGACGGCAGAGCGCGCGAGATCACCGACATCCCGCCCCGCCACTCCGCCGCGCTGCCGTCCGACGACGCCGTCCTTGCCGCCCGTGCGCAGTTCGACGATGCCGCGTGGCTCTGGCGGCGATGAGCGCCGAAGCCCATCGTTCGATCGACGGATCGCGTATGCTTCACGCACGTACTGCGCAGGCGGTCACCGACGGCTCGTCGCCGGCGGACCGCCCCCGTTCCCGCCTCCTCATCCTGCCATGAGTCTCCTTCGTCGTTCGCGCCCGTTCGCTGTCGCCGTGCTCGGCGGCATGCTGGCCGCCTGCAGCACCGATCGCGGCCCGATCGGGGACGGCCATGCAGACGGCGGCACGGTGGTGATCGCGATCAGTGCCGAACCGGGGTCGCTGCTCCCGCCGCTGGTGGGGAACGATCACGAGTCCGCGATCTCCGAGGTGGTCTACGATCGGCTGGCCGACATCGGCCCCGCGCTCGCGACAGTGAACGACGCCGGCTTCACGCCACGCCTCGCGAGCGGCTGGCAGTGGGCCGCCGATTCGATGTCGATCGCCTTCACGCTCGACGAGCGCGCGCGATGGCACGACGACACGCCGGTCTCGTCGGAAGACGTCCGTCTGTCGTTCCGGCTGTACACGGACCCGCGCGTGGAATCGCGGAACGCGGCGCTGCTCGCGAACATCGATTCCGTGAGCGCGACGGACGCCCGGACGGCCACGTTCTGGTTCAAGCGCCGGTCGCCGCAGCAGTTCTACGACGCCGCGTATCACATGTTCGTGATGCCCGCCCATCTCCTGCAGGACGCCGATCCGGCGCAGCTCGCGTCGGCGCCGCTCGCGCGCGCGCCGGTGGGCACGGGACGGTTCCGGTTCGTGGGGTGGACGCCGGGCCAGCGCATCGAGATCATCGCCGACACGGCGAACTTCCGCGGACGGGCGCGGCTCGACCGCGTGGTGTTCGTGCCCGCGCCCGACTTCGGGGCGGCCATCGTGAAACTGTTCACGGGCGAGGCCGATTTCTTCAGCCCCCTGCGCCCGGAGAATCTGGAGCAGGCGGCGCGCACGCCCACCGTGCGCGTGCTGTCGTACCCGGCGCTGCGCTATCAGCACGCCGCGTTCAATCTGCGCGACCCGCGCGGCAGGTCGCGGCCGCATCCCGTGCTCGGCGACGTGGCCGTACGGCGCGCGCTCTCGATGGCCACACACCGCGAGCGCATCGTGCGGTCGGTGTTCGACACCATCGGTGTCGTGGCCGTGGGGCCGGTGCCGCGTCTCTACCTCCCCGACGATTCGCTGATCGCGACGCTGCCGTACGATCCCGCGGCCGCCCGCGCGCTGCTCGACTCGGCCGGGTGGCGAGCGGCCACGGCCGACGGCATCCGCGCCCGCGACGGCGTACCGCTGCGCCTGGAGATCCTCGTGCCGTCCACGAGCGTGAACCGGGACCGCATGGCGGTGCTGCTCCAGGACCAGTGGCGCGCGGTCGGCGCCGACGTCGCGCTGCAGCGGATCGAAGTGAACGCCCTCATCGAACGCATCGAGAGCGGACGGTTCGATGCATACATGGGCGGGTGGATCCTGTCGCCCGGACTCGTGGGGCTCCGCCAGGTGTGGACCACGCGTTCCATCGGGGGCGAAGGGAGCAACTACGGCGGGTACAGCAATCCCGTCTTCGATGCGAATGTCGATTCGGTGCTGACGTCGTTCGATCCCGCGATCACGAGGCGGGCGCTCGGGCGGGTGATGCGCACGATCCTCGACGACGCGCCCGCGGTCTGGCTGGTGGAAGATCGGGCGTCGGCGGGCATTCACACCCGCATCGAACCCGGCCCGCTGCCCGCCACCGGCTGGTGGCACGGTCTCCCCGAGTGGCACATTCCGCCGGCGCAGCGCATCGACCGCGATCGCGCGGGACTCGGCACCGCCCGCTGACGCGTGATGCCGGAGGCACGACGCGGGGGATTGACACGAGCGATCGGACGAGCGGCCCAGGCGCTGCTGGTGGTCTGGGCGGCGGCGACCCTCTCCTTCCTGCTGCTCCGCACCGCGCCCGGCGATCCGTACGTCACACGGCTCGACGGATTCCTCGTGCCCGAGGCCACGCGCGCAGCGTGGCGCGCACAGCGCGGCCTCGACGCGCCGCTTCCCATGCAGTACGTGCGCTGGCTGCGGAACGTCGCGCGCGGCGACCTGGGGTGGTCCACCCTGCATCAGCGCCCCGTGGCGCACGTGCTGCGCGACGTGCTCCCGCGCACGCTGCTGCTCATGGGACTCGCGTTCGCCACGAGCCTCGTGGCCGGCTCGATGATCGGCGCGTGGCAGGGATCGCGGAGCGGCAGCGCGGGTGACGAGCTCGTGTCCACCGCGTCGCTGGTGGTGTACTCGCTCCCCGAGTTCTGGCTCGCGCTGCTCCTGCTGCACGTGTTCGCGCAGGGACTCGGCTGGTTGCCGGCCACGGGCATGGTGGATGCACTGCACGACTACATGCCGTTCGGCGACCGCGTCCTCGATCGGCTGCGCCATCTCGTGCTGCCGTGGCTCGCGCTGTCGCTCGTGGGCACGGCGGTGTTCGCCCGCTTCCAGCGCAGCAGCATGCGCGACGCGTGGCAGGAGCCGTACGTGCGCACCGCGCGCGCCAAGGGGCTCCCCGAACGCGGCGTGCGGCGTCATGCGTGGCGCACGGCGCTCGTTCCCGTCATCACGCTCACCGGGCTGGTGTTTCCCGCGCTGCTCGGCGGCGCGGTATTCGTGGAGCGCATCTTCGCGTGGCCCGGCATGGGACACACCACCGTGCTCGCGGTCACGGCGCGCGACTACGAGTTCGTGACGGCCGCGGTGGTGGTGGGCAGCGCGATGACGGCCGCGGGAAGCCTGCTCGCCGACTGGGTGCAGCAGCTCGCCGATCCGAGGACGCGCGCATGAGGACGCGCGCATGACGTCGCGTCTGCCACCGCGCCTGCGCCGGCGCCTCCTGGTGCCGCTCGGAGCGCTGGCCGTGCTGGTCACGCTCGCGATCGCCGCGCCCTGGCTCTCGTCCACGCCGCCGAATGCGATTCCGGCGGACGGGGTGATCACGAGTCTCCCGCCCACCGTGGAGCATCCGTTCGGCACCGACCCGAGCGGACGTGACGTGCTGAGCCGCGTGCTGCACGGCACGCGCGTGTCGCTGGGCGTCGCACTGATGAGCGTGACGATTGCGACCACGGTGGGCGCGCTCTTCGGCGCCGTGGCCGGGTGGATCGGCGGCGCGGTGGACGCGCTGTGCATGCGACTGCTCGACGTGGCCATGGCGATCCCGCGGCTGCTCCTGCTGCTCTCGGTGTCGGCGCTCTGGGGCGCCCTGCCGCTCACGGGCCTGGTGCTGCTGCTCGGCCTCACCGGCTGGTACGAAGTGGCGCGCCTCGTGCGCGGCGATGTGCGGGCGCTCCGCACGCGCGATTTCGTGATGGCCGCGCGGGCTGCCGGGGTCCGGGAGCGCCGCATCCTCCACCGGCACGTGGTTCCGCACCTCTGGCCCACGCTCGTGGTCACGGCCACGCTCGGTGTCGCCCACACGATCGCGCTCGAGGCCGGCCTGTCGTACCTCGGCCTCGGCGTGCAGCCGCCCCAGGCCAGCTGGGGCACCATCCTGAGCGATGGGAGCGGGCTCGCCGCCACCCACTGGTGGCTCACGCTCTTCCCCGGCCTCGTGGTCGTGGCCGCCGTCCTCACCTGCAACGCGCTCGGCGACGCCTTGCGCGAGGCGCTCGCACCGCGACAGGTTGCCGCGTGACCCACCCCCTCCTCACCGTCCACGACCTGCGGGTCTCCTTCGCCACCGACGCCGGCCTCGCCCGCGCGGTGGACGGGGTGTCGTTCACGGTAGGGGCCGGCGAAACGGTGGGGCTCGTGGGGGAATCGGGGTGCGGCAAGTCGCTCACCGCCCTGTCGCTCCTCCGCCTGATTCCGCCCGGCGGCCGGTTCGCCCCCACCAGCCGCGTGGAGTTCGACGGCATCGATCTCTTCGCACTCCCCGACCGGGAGCTGCGCGCCCTCCGCGGCCGCCGCCTGGCGATGATCTTCCAGGAGCCCATGACGGCGCTCAATCCCGTGCTCACGGTGGGCGACCAGGTGGCCGAAGTGGTGCGCGTGCACACCACGCTCTCGCGGCAGGAGGCATGGGCCCAGGCCGTGGCCATGCTCGCGCGCGTGGGAATTCCCGACGCGGCGGAGCGCGCCCGTCAGTATCCGCACGAGCTCTCCGGCGGCATGCGCCAGCGCGTGATGATCGCCATGGCGCTGGTGCTCGAGCCGGCGCTCGTGATCGCCGACGAACCCACCACCGCGCTCGACGTCACGATCCAGGCGCAGATCCTGGAGCTCCTGCGCGAGCTCCGGGAACGCATGGGCACGGCCGTGCTGCTCATCACGCACGATCTCGGCGTGGTGGCGGAGATGGCGTCGCGCGTGCTCGTGATGTACGCGGGCGAAGTGGTGGAGGAAGCGCCGGTCGACGCGCTCTTCGCGGCGCCGGCGCATCCGTACACCGAAGGGCTGCTCGCCGCCGTGCCCACACTCGAGCACACGCACGAGCGCCTGCGCACGATCGCGGGCACCGTGCCGCCGGCCACCGACTGGCCCGCCGGATGCCGCTTCCGTGATCGCTGTCCGCACGCGTGGGAGCGATGCGTGGTGGACGCCCCCGCCCTGCTCCAGGTGGGTCCGGCGCACCGCGCGCGCTGTCACCTGGTGCAGGAACCGGAGCGCCGACGCACATGACGCCGCTGCTCGAAGTCCGCGACCTCACCAAGCACTTCCCGGTGCGCCGCGGCTGGTTCCGCAGGACGCGCGGCACGGTGCGTGCCGTGGACGGCGTGTCGTTCACGCTGCAGGCCGGTGAAACGCTCGCGCTCGTGGGCGAATCCGGATGCGGCAAGACCACCACCGGCCGCGCCATCCTGCGACTCGTGGAACCGACGAGCGGCTCGGTGCACTTCGACGGCACCGACGTGCTCGCGCTCCGCGGCGAGTCGCTCCGCCAGCTCCGCCGGCACATGCAGATCGTGTTCCAGGATCCGTTCGGTTCGCTCAACCCCCGGCTCACCATCGGCGCGGCGATCCGCGAAGGGCTGCTCGTGCACGATCTGGCACATGGCGCCGAGGCCGACCGCCGGGTCGCGCACCTGCTCGACGAAGTGGGACTTCGTTCGGAATACGCGTCCCGGTATCCTCACGAGTTCTCCGGCGGACAGCGCCAGCGCGTGGGAATCGCGCGCGCGCTCGCGGTGGAACCGAAGTTCATCGTGTGCGACGAGCCCGTGTCGGCGCTCGACGTGAGCGTGCAGGCGCAGGTGGTGAACCTGCTGCGGGACCTGCAGCGCGACCGCGGCCTGTCCTATCTGTTCATCGCGCACGATCTGGCCGTGGTCTCGCACATGGCCGACCGCGTGGCGGTGATGTACCTCGGCCGCATCGTGGAGCTGGCGTCGCGCGCCACGCTCTTTGCCGCCCCGCTCATGCCGTACACGCAGGCGCTGCTCTCCGCCGTGCCGGTCCCGGAACCGGGACGCGTGCGGCGCCGCATATTACTGGCCGGCGACCCGCCGTCGCCGGCGAATCCGCCGCCCGGCTGCGTGTTCCACCCCCGTTGTCAGCATCCCGCCAAGGACGAGCAGTGCACGCGCGCCGTGCCCGTGCTCGAAGAGAAGAGCCCCGCCCACTGGGTGGCATGCCACAAGGTTCCCGTGGCGCCCCCATCCCCTCCTCCCTCTTCCATCGCCTGATGTCCACGCCCTCCCCTGCCGAACTGGCACCGTACGTCGACGACAAGCGCTTCTTCGGTCATCCGCGCGGTCTGTCGACGCTGTTCTTCACCGAGATGTGGGAACGGTTCTCGTACTACGGCCTGCGTCCCCTGCTCGTGCTGTTCATGGCGGCCGCGCTGGCCGACGGCGGCTTCGGCTTCGAACGCGGCCAGGCGTCGGCGATCGTCGGCATCTACGGCGCGTTCGTGTACGTGGCCTCGCTCCCGGGCGGCTGGGTGGCCGACCGGCTGCTCGGGCTGCGCCGCGCGATCTTCATCGGCGCGATGCTCATCACCGGCGGCCATCTGTCGATCGGCCTGTCGGGGCTCGCCGGTCCGGGAGCGGGGAAGATCTTCTTCTTCCTGGGACTCATCCTGATCGTGATGGGCACCGGGCTCCTCAAGCCGAACATCTCGGCGATCGTGGGCGATCTGTATCCGGAAGGCGGCGCGCGTCGTGATGCCGGCTTCTCGATCTTCTACATGGGCATCAACATCGGCGCGTTCCTGGGCCAGCTCGTCACGGGCTTCCTCGGGGAAGCCGTGGGGTGGCACTACGGCTTCGGCGCCGCGGGCGTAGGCATGTTCCTCGGGCTCGTGGTGTACTGGCTCACCGCGCACAAGACGCTCGGCCCCATCGGCCTCCACCCCACGCGGCATCCGGATCCCACCGTACAGGCGGGCCAGGAACGCCAGGTGAAGCTCGCGCTCGGCACGGGGCTGGGCCTGGTCGCGCTCATCTTCATGCTCGCGGCCACGGGCACGGTGACGCTGAATGCGCAGCTCATCGGCGGCTACATGACGTTCGTGCTCGTGGGGCTCGCCCTCGGGTTCTTCGCCTACGTGTTCGCGGCGGGCGGGATCTCCGGCGACGAGAAGAAGCGCGTGGGCGTGATCGTGGTGCTGTTCATCTTCGCGGCCGTGTTCTGGTCGGCGTTCGAACAGGCGCCCACGTCACTCAACCTCTTCGCGCGCGACTTCACCGACCGGCAGCTTGGCACGTTCACGATTCCCGCCACGTGGTTCCAGTCCGTGAACGCGGCGTTCATCATCCTCTGCGCGCCGCTGTTCGCCATGTTGTGGACGCGGCTCGGCAAGCGGGGCATCGATCTGTCGAGTCCCACCAAGTTCGCGCTCGGCCTGTTCCTGGCCGGGATCGGCTTCCTGATCATGATCTTCGCGGCACAGCGCGTGGTGGCCAGCGGCGGGACGATGCTCGTATCGCCGCTGTGGCTGGTGGCGAGCTACTTCTTCCAGACCATGGGCGAACTGTGCCTGAGCCCCGTGGGGCTGTCGTCGATGACGAAGCTGTCGCCACGCAAATTCGTGGGACAGATGATGGGGATCTGGTTCCTCGCGTCGGCCGTGGGCAACCTGATCGGCGGCCTGGTGGGCGGACACGTGGATCCGGAGAAGCTGGAACAGATGCCGCAGCTCTTCACCGTGACGACGATCTCGCTGTTCGTGGCCACGATGATCCTGGGCGCGTTGATCGTGCCGATCCGGAAGATGATGGCGGGGGTGCGGTAGCGGCCTGTGCGTAACGGCCGGGGGCGCTGCCCGCCCCCCGACCGTTACGGCCAGCTGAACAGGCTCGCCGGCACGGCCCGCTCCCGCGCATACCCCACGTCGAGCGGCTCCCGCCAGAACGTGCGCGTGCGGTCCACCGCACTCACCCGCACTTCGAATCCCGCGTGCGGATCGCCGCCCACGGGAAGCCCCACATCGAGCCGGAACAGGCGACGCGACCGCCTGGGCACCGCGGCCAGTACGCCCATTCCCACCGTGCCCCGCACGCGCGATGTGGTGGCGAACGGCACGTCGCCGGACCAGAGCTTCCCCACATCGGCGAAGAAGGCCACGCCGAGATCGCCGATCGTGGTGCGCGGCGTAGGCAGCCAGCGCTGCTCCACGCGCAGCACGGCGCGGTGCGCCCCGCCGTCGCGCGACGCCCGGTAGCCGATCAATCCGCCGTCCAGGTCGCGAAACGTGAGCTGATACGGCACGCGCACGTTCCAGCCACCGCCCCAGTCGAGCGCGGTGAGCGTAAGCTGGTTGCGCCACGGCTTGTAGTACCACGCCAGACGTCCGCTCGTGAGCACGCCGTCCCACACGCGCGTGGTCGCGTCGCGCCGGGCCTCGGCGAGCGTTTCGAACCCCACGAACGAGCGCGGCGTGCCGCCTCCCACGTACACGTCGTAGCGCACGAACAGATCGCGGTCCCGCCCGCCGAGCATGCCGCCGAGCGACTGGCCGAGCGTGAGCGCCGACTGCACACCCATGCGCATGTCCTGCACACCGGTGAGCGCGTCGAATCCTTCCACGCGGAGGAACGAGAGGCGTCGCATCCCGGCGAGCGCGTTGAGGCGCGTCACGCGGGCGGAGCGGTACAGGGACGGGAACGCGTCGGCGAGCGAGTCGTCACGGAAGCCGTCGCGGTCGATCTGCACGGGACGGGAATCCACGGCGTCCTGCTCGCGGGTGAGCGAGGCGCCGATGAGCTTGAGCCGTCCTGGCGCTCCCACGCGGAACACCGCGCCGACGTCGCCGAACTCGCGGCGGAGCGCGATCGCCGCCCCGTCGTCCACGCGGCGCACGAACGGGACGTAGTCGCGCGTGCCGCCCACGCCCACGTGCCAGGCGAACTGCTGCAGGTCGGTATAGTACGGCCGCAGCACCTCCGCGCCGACCAGATGTCCGCGTTCGGCGCGCGTGGCGAACAGCCGCGCCACGTTGCGCTGGCCGAGGAACTGATGATCCACGAGCCGGATGCCCACGAGATCGTTGTACGCGCCGCCGTCACGCCACTGCACGGCGCCGTACACGCCGCGGCCGGCCAGGTTGCTCTCGCCGAGCGCGAGTCCGCGCACCACCGGCGACTCGCCGGAGATGCGCAGGCCGGCCACCACCGAGAATTCATCCCGCGTCTCGACCTCGAGCTCCACCCCGCCCTGTCCGTCGTCGTACGCGCGCACGTTCGCATCCACGAGGAACGGCTGCACGCGCAGGATACGCTCCGATTCGGTGCGTTGGAGCTCCGTGCACGCATCCCCCTCCTCGAACAGGAGGAAGCGACGCACCACGTCGTCGCGCGTATTCGAGTGGAACCGCACCATGCCGCGGCGCACGAAATCGAGCGAGGCCGGCAGCCGGTCGGTGTAGGGCGGCTGCGTGAGCACCACGATGCTGCTGATGGGCTGCCCCGTGCAGCGCACGAGCCGGCGCGGGGCCGGCGCCGGCTCCTGCGCCTCGCCGGAACGAGGCGTGCCCGCGAGAGACAGCGCCACACAACCGGCAGCGAGCAGAGGCCGGGAACCGATTCGTACGGCGCACGCGCAGCGGGAGCCGAAGCGTGCGTACCGGATCACGGCTCCTTGCCGAGTTGTCGCTTGAGCGCTGCCAGCCGCTCCGCGGCTTCCGTTTCCCGTTCGGCGCGCGAACGCGCCCGCGCGAACGCGTCGAGGGCCGCCGTATCCACGTCGGGCCGGCTGCTGCGCTCACCCAGCGCTTCCTCGACTTCGCGCATGGCCGCTTCCTCATGTGACAGGCGGCCGCCGGCCGCGCCCGTGAGCGGCATGCCGGCCATGGCGCGCTTGAGCTCGTGCGCCATTTCCTCGTACTCCCGCTCGGCGAGCGCGAGTTCGTCGAGCTGCGCGGCGCGTTTCTGCTCGAGCACACGCACCCGTTCGGCATGCTGCGCCACGAACCGGTCGGCCACGGCCACGGTGTCATGGTCCTCGATATTGGCCGCGAGCGTACGCCGCCGGGTGACGGTATCGAGCTCGCGCTGCTCCTCGGCCACCCGCCGCTCGGTGACGGTGATGCCGTCGCGCAGGTCGCGCAGCGCGAGCCGCGCATGCACGAGCGCGTCCTTCATGCCGGCGAGCGCGGTCCGACGGTCGGTGCCGGAGGTCTGGCCGAGCCCGCGCAGGGCATCACGGAGCTGTTCGAACATGGGGACGGGTGGTCGGAGGCAACGGGAGAGGGAGTCGGCAGCTTAGCGCGGGAGCCTGACCCATGGCAACACGCGCGGGTCAGGGGCGAAGACACTCACGCAGGGGAAGGTGCAGGGACCGCGATCATGCCCCGCTCATCGCGTCCCCGCCCCATACCCCGTCCCGGCCCGCGGGATCATTCAGCTCACGGGTTCATCCCCGAACCCGTCCCGTACCTGCCGCATCAGCCGCTCCGGCGAGTTGACGTGCGGGAAGAGCAGCGAATCGCTCACCGCGTTCAGTGCCCGCCGGAGCTGCGGGAAGGCCTCGGCCGCGGCCCCATAGAGCGGCGCCAGGCCGTGCCGGCCCGCCAGCCGGTGCCGAGCCGCCAGCTCGAAGCCGCGCCGCCCCATCATCTCGTAATAGTCGAGGTCCGGCCCGCCGCGGCGCCAGCGCCGGTGCTCGATGTGGTCGGGGAAGAGCCCGCTGAGCCAGAGCGAGTAGTTGCCCAGGTGCGCCCGGGCCAGGAACGCCCGCTCCGCGTCGCCGCTCTCCACGTCCTCGGCGATCCGGGCCACGGTGTCGTAGACCTCGTCGTCGGTGTCGGCGATGCGCCGGGCGCGTTCCCGGAGCCCGAAGTGCAGCAGGATGCCCGCCACGTAGTCCGCGAGGTGACGATCGTCCGACCCCGCGCGGCGGAGGGCGTGGCGCACCACCACGTAGCAGAAAAGCGGCAGCGAGGCGTGGGCCGACTGCCGGGCCTCGATGAGGCCGCGCAGCAGTTCCGGATCGTCGAGGAGGGGGTCGAGCCCCTGGTCGGCCAGTACCGCCTCCGCGGCCCGCGCCGACTCGGGGCGCCCGCGCGTCACCAGGCGCAGCACGAGCTGCGCGTCCTCCCGGCTCAGCCGGGCCCGAACATTCGCCAGCATCATCGGAAACCTCCCGGATCCGAACGTCCGGCGGCGGCCGCGTGCGCCGCACGCCTTCATACCTGTTATTATCGGACGCGTGGAAACCGTCCACGTCATCCGGCCGACCCCATCATCCGTCTCGCGTGCTCTACATCGGCATTCCCGCTCACAATGAAGCCACCACCCTCGGCGTCCTGCTGTGGCGTCTGCGGAGCGTACTGGCCGACGTCTCACGGGAATACGAGGTGGTCGTCTACGACGACGCGAGCACCGACGACACGACGGAGACGCTCGCGCCCTACACCCGCGTGCTCCCCCTCACCGTGCTGCGGGGACCGCGGCAGGTGGGATATGCAGGAGCGGTGGACGCGATCGTGCGCCACGTCGCGCGCACCACGCGGTACCCGCGGCGGGACGCCCTGCTGCTCCTTCAAGGTGATTTCACCGATCCCCCGGCCCTGGTTCCCGAGTTCCTGAAACGATTCGAAGGCGGCGCCGACCTGGTGATCGGCGAACGGATCTCGGCGGGCGACGCGCCCACCGCGGTGCGCCGCCTCTGGACGGCCGCGCGCTGGGTGCTCCGGCCGTTCGTGGGAATCAGCCACGTGCGTGACCTGACCACGAGCTACCGGCTCGTACGCATCGCCGTGCTGCGGGATCTGATCCGGAACGCGGGGGACGGGCCCGTGGCGGCCGGCGACGGCTGGGCGGCGAACGCGGACTTCCTGCTGCGCGCCGCCGAACTGGCGCGGCGCGTGGAGACGATCCCGTTCACGCCCACCTTCGGGGTGCGCACCCGAGACACCCGCCGCACGGCCTGGCCGGATGCGCTGGCCCTGGCCCGCTGGGGATGGCGCCGCCGCGGCACCCGGATCGCCGTGAAGATCGTGTCGCGTCCCGCGGAGGCCGACAGCGAGGACGCACCGGCGGGCGAATCCCTGGAGCGTTCAGGAGCCGCGGAGCGGCGGGAACGGACGGAACGCGGAGAACGCCGTCCGCGGCGGGACGCGCCGGCGCGTGATGCGCAGGGCCGTGAAGGGCGCGAGGACGGCGCGCGCGGCCGCCGACGCGACCGGGCGGAAGCCGGCGAGCGGTCCGGACGGGAAAAACCGCGGCGGGAAAAGGCCCGGCCGGAGAAGGCGGCGGACGGCCGGGATCCGGCGTCCGAGGGGGGAGACGGCGCGGAACGGGAACGCCGGTCGCGTCGCAAGCGCGGAACCCGGCGGGAACGTGTGGCCGGTGAGCGCGCGGTGGACGAAACCGCCACGGCCGGCGGGGAAGCCCCTGCCCTGCCGGTGAACGGCGAGCCGCCGCTCCCGCGGGGCGTGGCGCCGGAACCCTCGGTGGCGCTCTCCGCTCCGGACGACGACACCGCAGCGCCTCGGCGCAAGCGCAGCCGGCGCGGCCGGCGGCGGAAGGGGAGTGCGGAAGGGGGCGGGGACGAACAGGGCGCCGCGCCGGAAGGGGCGGAGGACGGCGGGGAATCCGGCGTCGAGGGGGCCGCTGGAGGTGACGAAGGCAGCGGGGACGAGGCCGCGCGGCGCCGGCGACGGAGCCGCCGCGGACGACGCGGAGGAAGCCGGCGGCGTGGCGAGGCCGGAGGGGAACAGGGCGCGGGCGAGCCGCCGCCCCCGCCGGCGGCCGAGGACTGACGCGGAGCGGCTCAGTACGAGCCGCTGCCGCCCCAGCGATCCTTGAGCCGCTGCGCCGTGGTGGGGCTCACCACCCGCAGCACGACATACCCCAGGAGCCCCAGCACGGCGACCTTGAGCGCCAGCACGGCCACCCAGAAGACGAGCGCCACGAGCGGCCCCATGAGGCCGAAGACGAGTTTCAGCGCCACGAGTCCGAGAAGCGCCATGGCGCCGATGACGAAGATGGTGCGCAGCATTGCCAGTTCCGATTCCAGTAAGGTTGCAGGCCGGAGGATCCGGGCTTCGAATCCTCGATGATCGGGCCCCTTTTCCCACTACGTCCACACCGGCCCCAGTGTTTCGCGCGCGCCGCGCCATTCACCCGTTCCGCCGGTTAACCTTCATGTGAGTTTTTGCCGGTTACCCCGGCTGGTTGCCGTCCGCACCGAGCACTAGCTTGACGTCGCGGCACGGTTCCCACACGTCCCCCACTTCGCCGGTTTTCGCATGGCCGAACAGCTCTACCAGATCATGGGACGGCACCGCCGCGACCCGCTTCCGGAACGGAAGCCGTCGTGGCTCAAGGTCAAGGCGCCCGGAGGGCCCAACTACCTCCGCCTGACCCAGATGATGAAGGAGCTCGATCTCCACACCGTCTGCCAGGAGGCGCATTGCCCCAACATCGGCGAATGCTGGGAGCACGGCACCGCCACGTTCATGATCCTGGGCGACGTCTGCACGCGCAACTGCGCCTACTGTGCCGTATCGCACGGCCGGCCGCCCAAGTACGACATCGAGGAGCCGTCGCGCGTGGGCGAGGCCGTGGCCCAGCTCCGGCTCCGGCACGCGGTGATCACCTCGGTGGACCGCGACGATCTCCCGGACTTCGGCGCGTACATCTTCGCCGAGACCATCCGGCAGATCCACCAGCGCCTCCCGGGCTGCTCGGTGGAAGTGCTGGTCCCCGACTTCCAGGGGAATCACGACTCCATCCGGGCCGTGCTCGAAGCCCGTCCGGAGATCTACAACCACAACACCGAAACCGTCCCGCGGCTGTACAAGAAGGCCCGCCCCGGCGGGCGCTACAACCGCGTGATGGACATCTTCCGTTTCGCCAAGCAGACCGCGCCCGACATTCCCACCAAGACCGGGATCATTCTCGGCATGGGGGAGACCAACGAGGAGGTCGTCGAGGTCATGCGCGATCTGCGCGCCGTGGACGTCGACATCCTCACGCTCGGCCAGTACCTGCGCCCGTCCGACGGGCACATCGCGCTCGACCGCTTCGTCACCCCCGAGGAGTTCCGCTGGTTCCGCGACGTCGGCATGGACATGGGCTTCCGTCACGTGGAGAGCGGGCCGCTGGTGCGCTCGAGCTACCACGCGTGGGAGCAGGTCCAGGCCGCCGGCGTCTGATACGCGACGTGCCGCCGCGCGACTTCGCCGCGGCGGTGCGCTCGCCCGTTCCCTCCCGATCATGAGCACCATCAAATCATCCCGACGCCGGACGGCGGACGCGAGCGCCAAGGCGGCGAACGCCGGCGCCCCGGACGCCCCCGACGAACGCAAGGCGCTGCACCGCGAGCTGCTGCACTCGATGCTGCTGCAGCGGCGCTTCGAGGAGCGCACGGCCGAGATGTACGCCATCGGCCGCATCGGCGGCTTCTGCCACCTGTACATCGGCCAGGAGGCGGTGAGCACGGGCATCATCTCGCTCCTGCGCGACGACGACTACATCATCACCACGTACCGCGATCACGGCCAGGCGCTCGCGCGCGGCATGTCGGCGCGCGCGATCATGGCCGAGCTGTTCGGACGTGTGGACGGGTGCGCGCGCGGCAAGGGCGGCTCGATGCACCTGTTCGACAAGTCGCTCGGCTTCCTCGGCGGACACGGCATCGTGGGCGGTCACATCCCGATCGCGGCCGGCGTGGGATTCGCCATCAAGTACCGCGGCGGCGACCAGGTGATCATCTGCTACATGGGCGAAGCCGCGGTGAACAACGGCGCGTTCCATGAAGCGCTCAACATGGCCTCGCTGTGGAAGCTGCCGTGCGTGTTCGTGATCGAGAACAACCGCTACGGCATGGGCACGGCCGTGGAGCGCGCCGCCGCGGTGGTGGACCTCCATGAACGCGGCGCGTCGTACGACATGGCGCGCGACGTGGTGGACGGGCAGGACGTGTTCGCCGTACGCGCCGCCGCCGAGGAGGCGATCGCCCGCGCGCGCACCGAATCCGCGCCCACGCTGCTCGAGATCCGCACGTACCGGTTCATGGGACACTCCATGTCGGACGCGGTGAGCGGCACGTACCGCACCAAGGAAGAGCTCGAGCAGTATCTGGCGCGTGATCCGATCACGCTGCTGCGCACGCGCATGGAGGCCGACGGCGATCTCACCGAGGCGGAGTGGACCGCCATGGACGACGAGATCAAGGCCCACGTGCAGGATTCCATCGACTTCGCCGAGAACAGTCCGGAGCCGCCGATCGAAGCGCTCCTCGAGGACGTGCTCGTGGACACTACTTCGGACTGACGAGACATGCCGGTCATCACGTATCGTGAAGCGCTCAACCAGGCGCTGCGGGAAGAAATGGCGCGCGACGACCGCGTCTTCCTCATGGGCGAGGAAGTCGCGGTGTACCAGGGCGCATACAAGGTGTCCAAGGGGCTGCTGCAGGAGTTCGGCGAGATGCGCGTGGTGGACACGCCCATCACCGAGCTCGGCTTCGCCGGCGTGGGCGTGGGCGCGGCCATGGTCGGGCTCCGTCCGATCATCGAGTTCATGACGTGGAACTTCGCCCTGCTCGCGCTCGACCAGGTGGTGAACGCGGCCGCGAAGATGCTCTACATGAGCGGCGGCCAGTTCCCCATGCCGATGGTGTTCCGCGGCCCGAACGGCGCGGCGCTCCAGCTCTCGGCGCAGCATTCGCAGGCGTGGGAGTCGTGGCTCGCGCACATTCCCGGGCTCAAGGTGGTGGTGCCCGGCACGCCGTACGACGCGAAGGGGCTGCTCAAGGCCGCCATCCGCGACGACAACCCGGTGTGCTTCCTCGAAGGCGAGATGCTGTACAACACCAAGGGCGAAGTGCCCGAGGAGGAGTACGTGATCCCGCTCGGCAAGGCCGATCTCAAGCGCGAAGGGGATCACTGCACGCTCGTCACGCACGGCAAGATGGTGCTCGTGGCCATGCAGGCCGCGGACCAGCTCGCGAAGGACGGCATCCGCTGCGACGTGGTGGACCTGCGCACGGTGCGCCCCATGGACGTGGACGCGATCACGGCGTCGGTGCGCAAGACGAACCGTGCCGTGGTGGTGGAGGAAGGATGGGAAGTGTGCGGCGTGGGCGCGCAGGTGGTGGACTACGTGCAGCGCCACTGCTTCGACGATCTCGACGCGCCGGTGCTGCGCGTGCATCAGGTCGATGCGCCGATGCCGTACGCGAAGGCCATCGAGAAGGCGGCCAAGCCGGATGTCGCGAAGACGATCGCGGCGGTGAAACAGGTTCTCTACCTCGACGACTGACCAGAGCCGACCATGGCAACCAAGGTGATGATGGAGGCGCTTTCTCCCACGATGGAGGAAGGACGCCTGGTGAAGTGGCTCAAGGCCGAAGGCGATGCGGTCGCCGCCGGTGACGTGCTCGCCGAAGTGGAGACCGACAAGGCCATCATGGAGCTCGTCGCGCGCGGCGCGGGCGTGCTGCGGAAGCGGCTCATCGCGGAAGACACGACCGCGCCGGTGGGCCAGGTGATCGGCGTCATCGCGGGCGCGGATGAAGATATCGCGGGGCTGACCGGCGATGCCGGCCAGCCAGCCGCGAAGGAACCGAAAGACGCGAAGGGAGACGGTGCCGGGCCGGACGCCGGCGCGAAGGACGCCGAGGCGAAGGAGGCGGCCGATACCGAAGCCGCACCGGCGGATACCACCGGCGGACGCGTGAAGGCCTCCCCGCTCGCGCGGCGCATGGCGAGCGAGCAGGGCGTGTCGCTCACCGCGGTGCGCGGCACGGGTCCGGGCGGCCGGGTGATCCGGCGCGATGTCGAAGCGGCCGCCGCGGCGGCAAGCGCACCGGCGGCAAGCGCACCGGCCGCACGCGCGGCGACTCCGGCGGCCGCACCACAGGCCAAGGCTGCCAGGCCGCCCGCCATTCCGCTCACGCCCGCGATGCAGATCGATGGCGATGCGCGCGACGTGACGCTCACGCAGATGCGGAAGACCATCGCGCGGCGGCTCGGCGAATCGATCGGGCCCGTGCCCACGTTCTACCTCACCGCCGAAATCGACATGACGGCGGTGAACGCGCTCCGCACGCAGATGGCCGGCGCCGGCGACGTGTTCAAGGTGTCCGTCAACGACATCGTGATGAAGGCCGTGGCCGTCGCGCTCGCGAAGCACCCGGAGTGCAATGCGCACTGGCTCGGCGATACGATCCGCTATCACGCACGCGTGCACCTCGGCATGGCCGTGGCCACCGATGAAGGTCTCATCGTGCCCGTGATCCGCGACGCCGACCGCAAGGGACTCGGCGAGATCGGACGCGAGGCGAAGGAACTCGCCGGACGGGCCCGCGAGCGCAAGCTCAAGCCCGAGGAGTACTCGGGAGGGACCTTCTCCGTGAGCAACCTCGGCATGTTCGGCATCGATCAGTTCACGGCCATCATCAATCCGCCGGAAGCGGGGATTCTCGCGATCGGCTCCACGGAAACGAAGCCCGTGTGGGTGGATGGCGCGTTCGTGCCGCGGCAGCGCATGCGCGTGACGATGAGCTGCGATCACCGGATCATCGACGGCGCCGTGGGCGCGCGGTTCCTCCAGACGGTACGGCATCTGCTCGAAAATCCGTTCCTGATGCTGTATTGACGGCACACGACGGCGTCGGACAGGTTACCGGAGCGCGGGTTCCGCGTTCCGTTCCCGTCCGATGCCGCCGCCGCGGGATCGCCCCTTCCGTCGAGCCCCGCATGCTCCGATCGCTCCAGTGGATGCACTCGCCCCGCGCGCTGCTCGTGCTGCCTGCCCTGTGGCTCTCGGCATGCGGCGGCAGCGGGGAAACCACGGGACCGCCGGCGGTGCCCACCACCGGCATGCTGGTCATCACCGCCAGCGGGCTTCCCGGCGGACTCACGCCCACGTTCACGGTCACCGCCGCCGACGGATCGTCCCGCCCCGCGCTGAGCGGAGATACGGTGCGCAACCTGCCGGCCGGTGCGATCACCATCCGGCCGGCGCAGCCCGGGGCCCCGGGGATCGGCCGCTGGGTCCCGTTCGAAAGCACCTATACGGTCACCATCACGGCCGGCAGTACGGCCACCCAGACCGTGCAGTATGCCGCGGCATCGATGGTCGTCCTCGCCGCGACCTCCGGGCTGCCTCCGGGCACCCAGGTGACGCTGCGGCTCACCGGCCCCGACGGCACCGCGTATCCCCTGACTGCGGGCGCACCGTTTCTCGCCACGGCCGCGGGCGCCTGGACGATCCAGGGACAGCCGTTGAGCGCGGGTCTCTTTCTGTGGATGCCGGCCGGTGAACCGGTCACGCGCAGCCTCCTGCCCGGAGACACGGCCGCCGTCACGATTCCCTTCACCGTCGCGAGCGGAGCCATCGAGGTGGCCACGCCCGGACTCGACGACGGCATCACGCCCACGTTCACCGCCACGCAGGGCGCCATGATGCGCACACGGCAGGGCCCGGGTCCGTTCCCCGATCTGCCGTCCGGCCCCTGGCAGATCACGGCATCGGCGGTAAGCACCCCCGGCACGCGCTACACGCCGTCGGTTGCGACGCAGACGGTCACCGTCACGCTCGGCGCGCTCACCACCGCCTCGGTTCCGTTCACGTCCGCGCCGATCCTCGCGAACCTCCTCGTGGAAGGTGCCTATCTCACGCAGGCCGTGCAGACGTTCGACGGCAGTGCGCCGCTCGTGGCCGGACGGGACGCCCTGCTCCGCGTATTCCTGCGCGCGTCGGAGCCGAACGACTGGCGTCCGATGGTGCGCGCCACGCTGTACGACGGCGCCACGCTGCTCGAAACGATCGACATCCCGGCCGTCGGGAACAGCGTCGACACGACGATCAGCGAAGGACTGCTCGCGCGAAGCTGGAACGTGCGCATTCCGGGAAGTCGCATCGTGCCCGCGCTCCGCGTGCTCATCGAAGCGGACCCGGAGCGGATCATCACGACCGACGATGATCCGAGCGACAACATCTGGCCGCGGAGCGGCGTGCCGCACCCCGTGCCGGTGGCCGCGCTGAGCCCTTGGCGTGTGGTGCTCGTGCCCGTCACCAACGCGCCCACGAATCTCACCGGCGATGTGCGCGTGGTGAATCAGCACGAGTTCACGACGCTCGCCACGCAACTGCTCCCGGTGGGCACGGCGACGGCACGGGTGCGCGCGCCCTACATGGCGAGTGTCGCGACGCTCACCTCGAACGACGGCAACGGCGCATGGATCGCGCTCCTGAACGAGATCAATGTGCTGCGCGCCGCCGAGGGAGTGCCCGGCGAATACTGGTACGGGGTCGTGCGGGTGAACTACTCGAGCGGCATCGCGGGATACGGCTTCGTGCCCGGCCGCGCGGCCATCGGATGGGACTACCTGCCGAGCGGCTCCGGCGTGGCGGCCCATGAATGGGGACACAACTTCAGCCGCCCGCATGCGCCGTGCGGCAATGTGGCGAACGCCGATCCGCTGTATCCGCACGAAGGCGGCGGCATCGGGTCGTGGGGATGGAATTCGTTCACGAACCAGCTCGTGTCGCCGGGCGCGACCGATCTCATGGGCTACTGCGGCAATCAGTGGATCAGCGCGTACAACTGGACGCGGGCATTTGCGTATCGCGCCACCACGCTCAATGCGATCGCCCAGCCGGCGATGAACGAGACGGCGACGGAACGGCTGCTGGTGTGGGGCACGATCACGAACGGCCGTGTCGAGGTGGAACCGTCGTTCCTGCTGCCGGGCTCGAGTGCGGCGGAAGCCGCGCCGCATGGAACGGAGCACTTCGTGCACATCGATGCACTCGACGCGAGCGGCACCGTGATCGCCACGCACGTGACCGCGGCGCCGCCGATCGATCACGCCCCGGGCGACGTGCGTGCGTTCGCGACCACGCTGCCCATCACCGCGACGCAGCATGCGATGCTCGCCTCGATCCGTGTCCGCGACGTGCGGTCACCGCTCGGCGGGGGGATCCGCCGGCGGTCGGCCGCGGCGGCGGCCGTCGCAGCCGCCGAACAGGGCACGCCGGCGTCACTGCGTCTCACGCGCGCGAGTGCAACGCGCGTGCACGTGGCGTGGGATACGGTGCGCTATCCGCGCGCGCTCGTGCGCGACGGCGCGAGCGGCCGCATTCTGGCAATGCTGCGCGAGCCCGCGGACGTGGACGGCGCGAGCGGCGCCGTGGAGATCGTGCTGAGTGACGGCGTGCGTTCGGTGTCGAGCCGGCTTACGCCCTGAGATCGCGCCTCGGCCGCGACTGAAGCGGTATTGAAGCGGCCTCGACCGGCGGTGGCGCCGGTCACGTTCGCCGATCCACGCGCGTCACGGCAGAGCTCGCTCGAGTCGATCAGCTTTCCTGTCGACACTCCCGAGTGTCACAGTATCGGCAATAGTTCGCAGTATGTGCGCGCGATGCCGGCTCGTTCGGTACCCCGGCTCACGACCGCGTCGTCGTCCCGCATATGGCATCGGCACATTCTGCTCCGCTCCGGGCGTTCGGCCCGGCAGGCCTTCGTACGTTCACGGCCCGCCGCGCGCGCACCCTCGTGCTCTCCCTGCTCACGCTCGGCGCGGCCGCGGCGTGCAGCGCCGACCGGCCCACGGAGCCGGTCGCGCCGCCGGCGACCACGCCGCCCCCGGCGCAGAATCCCACGCCGCCGCCGCCCCCGCCGCTCTTCGGCGCCCTCATGGTGGACCTCCTCGACGTACCGGCCGGCGCCACCGCGCGCGTGACCGTGCGCGGCGGCGGAGTGGAGCGCGTGCTCCAGCAGTCCGGACGGCTGGATTCGCTGCCGCCGGCCGACTATGAACTGTCCGCGGATCCGCTGGTCGCGGGCGGCATCACGTGGAGCGGCGATCCGGCCACGCAGACCGTGACCGTGCGCGCGAATCAGACCGCGCCCGCCGCCACGATCCGCTTCCGCGCCACGGGCGCATCGATCGCGCTCGCGGGCACCGGGCTGCCGTCGTACGCGCGCGGCACCATCCGCATCACCGGCGACGGCGTCGACCGCACGGCCCTCACGCGCGACACCGTGCGCGGCCTGCCGGCCGGCACGTACACGCTCACGGCCACCGACGTGGAAACCACCGACGGCCGCTTCACCGCCGTGCCGCCGTCGCGCACGGTGACCCTCGCCGCCGGGGAAGCCGCGTCGGCCACGTTCGCCTATACCGAAGCCAGGGGCACGCTCCAGATCACCGTGGCCGGGCTCCCGGGCGGCGCCCAGGCCGGCATTCGCGTGAGCGGGCCCAACGGATTCGCCGATACCGTGCACGCCACGCGCACCATCGCCGGCCTCGACCCCGGGCTCTACCGCGCCACTGCGGGGCGGGTGTCGTCGGGCGGCTTCTCCTGGGATCCCGACGCCGCCACCCGCGACGCCGTGTTCACCGCCGGCGCGCAGCAGCGCACCCTCGCGTTCACCTACACGCTCGCCACCGGCGCGATCGCCGTGAGCGTGACCGGGCTGCCGACCGGCGCTGCCGCGGCGCTCACCGTCACCGGACCGGGCGGATACAGCCGGTCGGTGACGGGCACGGAAACGCTCGTGGACCTCGCGCCCGGCACCTATCGCCTCACCGCCGCCACCGTCACGAGCGGCGGCGTGACCTACACCGCGTCGCCGCTCACGCGCGACATCGTGGTCACCCCGTCGCTCACCGCCTCGGCGGCCGCCTTCGCGTACGAAGGGGCCTTCGGCGCACTCCGGGTGGCCGTGGCCGGCCTCGCGGCCGGCACCGACGCGGGGATCACGGTCACCGGACCGGCCGGCTTCTCGCAGGCCGTGACGGCCACCGACACGCTGACGCGCCTCGCGCCCGGCACGTACACGATCGCGGCCGCCACGGTCATGCAGGGCGGCACGCAGTTCGTGCCCGCGCCCGCGTCGCAGACCGTGGCCGTGACCGCGGGCGACACGGCCTCGCGCACGGTCACGTACGTGGACGGCAGCATCGCCAGCCTCGCCATCACCGTGGCCGGTCTCCCGGCCGGCGCGAACGCCGCGATCACCGTGAACGGGCCCGGGAGCTTCTCCACCACGCTCCTCGGCAGCGGCATGCTCTACGACGTGGCGCCGGGCACGTACACGATTTCGGCGAGCACCGTGGCGCACGACGGGATGAGCCACACGCCCACGCCGGCCACGCAGACCGTCTCCGTGGCCGCGGGTGAGCAGAAGGCGGCCACCGTGACCTACGCGGTCACCACGGGCCGGCTGGCGCTGCAGGTCACCGGTCTCCCCGGCGGCACGGCGGCCGGGATCACCGTGACCGGACCGGGCAGCTTCTCCCAGGCCGTTCCGGTCACCACCACGCTGCAGAACCTCGCGCCCGGCAACTACGTGATCACCGCCGTCACCGTGACGGGCGGCGGTACGCTGTACACGCCGTCGGCCGCGTCGCAGACCGTGGCCATCACGGCCGGCCAGACCGCCTCGCGCGCGGTGGCATACACCGGCGCCGGCACCAGCCTCGCCGTGACCGTGAGCGGCCTGCCGGGCGGCACGAGCGCGGCGGCCCTGGTCACCGGGCCTGGCGGCTTCTCGCAGGCCGTCACCGCCACCACCACGCTCTCCGGCCTCCAGCCGGGCTCCTATACCGTGGCCGCGAGTGCGGTCAGCGCCGGCGGCTACACCTGGGCCGGTACGCCGGCGTCGCAGGTGGTGAGCCTCACGGCCGGCCAGCAGAAGACCGCCGCGGTGGCCTACGCGGCCACCACCGGACGGCTGACCGTCACGGTGGGCGGCCTTCCCGGCGGCACGTCGGCCGCCGTCACGGTCACCGGACCGGCCGGGTTCTCCCAGGCCGTTTCGGCCACGACCACGCTCCAGAACCTCACGCCCGGGAGCTACACGGTGGCCGCGGGCACCGTGTCGGCCGGCGGCGTCACGTACACGCCGTCGAGCGCATCGCAGGCGGTGAGCGTGACGGCGGGCGCCACGGCTTCGCGCACGGTCACCTACAGCGGGAGCGGCGGCGGCAGCGGACTCAACCTGATCGTGGACGGCGCCTACGTCACGCAGGCGATCCAGAACTTCGCCGGCACGGTGCCGCTCGTGGCCGGCCGAGAGGCGCTGCTCCGCGTGTTCGTGCGCGCATCGGAGAGCAACGGCACGCAGCCGGCGGTGCGCGTGCGGCTCTACGAAGGCGCGAACGAGTTCCGCACGTTCACGATCAACGCGCCCGGCGCGAGCGTGCCCACGACGCTCGCCGAAGGCACGCTGGGGAGCTCGTGGAACGCCACGCTCACGGCCAGTGATCTCCGGCCGGGCCTGCAGATCGTGGTGGACGTGGATCCGAACAACACGCTGGCCGAACCGGATGAAACGGACAACGTGTGGCCGCGCACGGGCACGGCCGCGCTCACGGTGCGCAACGTGGCGCCGTTCAACGTGGTGCTCGTGCCGGTGCATCAGTCGGCCAACGGCCTCACGGGGAACGTGACCGAAGGGAACAAGGAGACGTTCCTGCAGATGACGCGGCGCATCATGCCGCTGGGCGAAGTGAACGCCTCGGTGCGCGCGACATACACGACGAACGCGGCGGCGCTGCAGTCGGGCGACGAGAACGGCGCCTGGCTCACGGTGCTGAGCGAGATGAACGCGCTTCGCGTGGCCGACGGCAGTTCGGCGCACTACTACGGCGTGGTGCCCACGTCGTACAGCAGCGGCATCGCGGGCTATGCCTACGTGCCGGGCCGCGCGGGCGTGGGCTGGGACAAGCCCGGCACGGCGGGCCGCGTGGCGGCGCACGAATGGGGGCACAACTTCAGCCGGCCGCACGTGGCCGCCTGCGGATCGGGCAATCCGGATCCGTCGTATCCGCACCCGGGCGGCGTGATCGGCCACTTCGGCTGGAACTCCGGCACGAACGCCATCGTGTCGAACACGCTGACCGACATCATGGGGTACTGCAGCACGCAGTGGATCAGCGACTACACGTGGACCAGCGTGATGAACTACCGCGGACCGGCGCCGATGATGGCGGGCATGATGGCGGGCGAGCAGCCGGTGCTGATGGTGTGGGGCCGGATCCGGAACGGCGTGGTGACGCTGGAACCGGCGTTCCGCCTGGTGACGCGGCCCGTGGTCGCGCCGCGCCCGGGGGCGTATCGGCTCGAGCTGCGGGACGAGAGCGGACGAGTGCTGACGGGGTTCACGTTCGATCCGGATGTGATCGATCATGATCAGTCGGCGCAGGCATTCGCGTTCGCCGTGCCGCTGAGCGCGGCCGCGGAATCGCGGCTCGCGTCGGTGGCGATCGTGGGCGGCGCGAGCGGCACGGTGGAGCAGACGGCGCGCGTGGCGCTGGCGCGAATGATGGGGGATCCGGCGGCAGCGCCGGCGATGATCACGGCGGATGATGGTGTGACGGTGGTGAGCGATCCGGCGGCGGTGGTGAGGCGGAGCGGCGGCATGCGGAGCGTCACGTGGGATGAGCAGGCGTGGCCGATGGCGATGGTGCGGGATGGGGCGACGGGGCAGGTGATGGCGTATCTCAGGAAGTCGGGGGATGGATTCGTGGCGCCGGCGGGCGGGGTGAGGCTGGTGTTTTCGAACGGGGTACGGAGCGTGACACGGGAGATCGTACCGTAGGGATTGTGGGGGCCATTGCCTATCGCCCATGGCCCATGGCCTTCGGTTCTTCGCCCCATTTGGCCGTTCGGCCGGTTCCCGTTTGGCCATTCGGCCGGGCCGGCTGCGGACGATGGCAGCATGATGGAATGGCCGCCGAGCGGACGGCAGCAGGGGCTCGGCGGCGAGCACCGGCCGGGTAGGCCATGGCCCATTGCCAATCGCCCAGGGGGCGGCATCGGCGCCGACCCGAGAAGGCGATGGGCGATAGGCGATAGGCTGACCGGCCGTCGCTCGTCGCCATCATCCCCCTGGAGTCCGCACGGGCACCATCGCGTCTCCGTGCCATTGTCCGCAGTGCGCCCGGCCGAATGGCCAAACGGGAACCGGCCGAACGGCCAAATGGGGCGAAGAACCGAAGGCGATGGGTGGTGGGCCATAGGCTATTGCCCACTGCCCGGTTTCCGGTGTCGTACCGCGCTTGGTCCCCGCTCCGCACCCCGGTAACTTTCAGGGATCCACCATTTCCCTGACCCGATCTCCCGCATGGCAGCTTACGACGTCATCGTGCTCGGCGGCGGTCCCGCCGGCTATGTGTGCGCCATCCGCAGCGCCCAACTCGGACTTTCCGCCGCCGTCATCGAACGCGAATCCCCCGGCGGCACCTGTGTCGTCTGGGGCTGCATTCCCGCCAAGGCGCTGCTCGAAAGCGCCCACATCGCCACCAAGGTCCGCAAGGCCGGCGAGCACGGCATCACCACCGGCGACCTGGCGTTCGACTTCGGTCCGGCCATGAAGCGCTCGCGCGCCATCAGCCAGCAGAACTCCAAGGGCGTCGAGTTCCTCCTCAAGAAGAACAAGGTCACCTGGATCCGCGGCACCGGCACCGTGCAGGCCGGCAAGCGCGTGCAGGTCAAGACCGCCGACGGCGCCACGGAAACGCACGAGGCCAAAAAGGCCCTCGTGATCGCCACCGGCTCGCGCGTGAAGGGGCTGCCGCAGGCCGGGCTCACGCTCGACGGCAAGCGCATCCTGTCGTCCGACGACGTGCTCGTGCTCGACCACACGCCGAAGTCCATGGCCATCATCGGCGCCGGCGCCGTGGGGTGCGAGTTCGCCGACGTGTTCAGCGCCTTCGGCACCGCCGTCACGCTCATCGAAGTCGCGCCGCGCGTGCTGCCGCTCGAGGACGAGGACGTGTCCAAGGAGCTCCAGCGCGCGTTCAAGAAGCGCAAGATCGACGTGCGTACGGCCGCGAAGCTGCAAGGCGTCAAGGTCGGCAAGAACGGCGTGTCGCTCACCGTGGAGGAGAACGGCAAGGCCGAGACGCTCGAGGTGGACTACGTGCTCGTGGCCGCCGGCCGCGCGCCGAACATCGACGGCATCGGTCTCGAGAAGGTCGGCATCAAGACCACCGACCGCGGCTTCATCGCCATCAACGAACGGTTCGAGACCAGCGTGCCCGGCTACTACGCCATCGGCGATGTGGCCGGCAACCAGATGCTTGCCCACAAGGGCTCGCGGGAAGGGCACGTGCTCGCCGACCGGCTCGGCGGCGAGCATCCGCACGCCGTGGACTACGGCAACATTCCGAACTGCACGTACTGCTCACCCGAAGTCGCGTCGATCGGGCTCACCGAACAGGCGTGCAAGGATCAGAAGCTCGAGTATACCGTGGGCCGGTTCCCGTTCTCCGCGAACGGGCGCGCGCGCACGGCCGGTGAGAGCGACGGTTTCGTGAAAATCATCCGCGGCAAGCAGTACGGCGAGATCCTCGGTGCGCACATCATCGGGCCGAGCGCCACGGAGATGATTCACGAGCTCGTGGTGGCGCGGGCGAACGAGTTCACGGTCGAGGAGATCGACCTGGCCGTGCATGCGCACCCCACGCTGAGCGAAGCCGTGGCCGAAGCCGTGCTGGACAGCATGGGGAAGATGCTGCACGCGTGAGCGCGCGCTGTTTCATCTGCGAACATCTGCGTCATCTGCGGATTCTCCTGAAGGATCCGCAGATGACGCAGATGTTCGCAGATGAAGAACGAAAGGTGGCCCGCGTCTCGATGCAGTCTTCCTGAGTTTCGTCATGCGTCCCCTGTATACACTGGACCTCGGCGTCGCGCCGTATCTCGAGGCGCTGGCCGTCCAGCGCCATGCGGCGAAGCTCCGCATCACGGGTGAGCTGCCGCACGACCTGCTCATTCTCTGCGAGCATCCGCCGGTGGTCACGCTCGGCCGGTCGGCGAAGTCCGCCGGGCATCTGCTGCTCTCCCCCGACGCGCTGGCCGCGCGCGGCGCCGAGGTGCACGAGATCGAGCGCGGCGGCGACGTCACGTTCCACGGGCCCGGGCAGCTCGTGGGTTATGCGATCATCGACCTCGAGGGGCACCGGAAGGATCTGCACTGGTTTCTGCGGCAGATCGAGCAGGTCATCATCGATGCCGTGGCGCCGTTCGGCGTGACCGGGTCGCGCGTGGCCGGCTACACCGGCGTCTGGGTGGACGACCGCAAGCTCGCGTCGATCGGCGTGCATGCACGGGACTGGGTCACGTGGCACGGCTTCGCGCTCAACGTGACCACCGACCTGGCGTGGTTCGAGACGATCGTGCCGTGCGGTATCAGCGGCGTGACGATGACGTCCGTGGCGCGGGAAACCGGGCGCGAGCCGAACGGGCTGATGCCGGCGGTGTCGGCGTCCACGATCTCCGCGTGCGGCGGGTTGTTCGGGCTCGAGCCCATGGCGCTGCCGGCCGAGCTGCGGGCGCTCGTGGACGGGGATCGCGGGGAAGCCGGGACGTAGGGGACGGGGCTCTGCGGGTCTCGGCGGCTGGAGTGCGCTACCTTGTGGGGGGGGGGGCTCCTCTTCAGATTTCAGGGTATGAGTGATACTCCAGACATTCGCCCCGATGCCCGGCGCCTGGTGGAGCAGCTACCGGCGGACGCCAGCTGGGAGGACCTTGCCTATGAGGTCTATGTCCGCCAGGTGATCGATCGCGGACTCGCTGACGGGGCCGCCGGTCGCACGGTCGATCATGAGACGGCTCTCGCCCGTGTGCGTGCACGGATCCGTCGCGCTTCGTGACCCTTCCCATCCGCTGGACCGAACAAGCGGTCCAGCATCTGGAAGCGCTGGTAGAACACATCAGTCAAACATCTCCGGCTTATGCGGAGGGGATGGTGCTGCGGATCGATCAGCGGCTGCAACTGGTGCGTCGCCATCCCGAGCTCGGGAAGCCCGCACGCGAAGTGCCTGATCGGGCAGTGCGTGAGTTGGTCGTGCCGCCCTACCGCGTGTTTTACCGACGGCGCACCGAGTGCATCGAGATTCTCGCCATCATTCACAGTCGCCAGGACCTCCCGGACTTGCTCTGAGCGTGGCGGCGGTCGGCCTCAGGTTGATACGCGTAACGCTATACGCTACACTTCGGGGATGCGCATGCACGCCCCCCCGCACCCCGGCAGCTTCATTCGCGAAGAGATCCTCGAACCGCTCGGCCTCACGGTGACGGAGGCGGCCCGGGTGCTCGGGGTATCGCGTCCCGCGGTTTCGAATCTCCTGAACGGCCGCGCCGATCTTTCGGGCGAGATGGCCCTGCGCATCGAGAAGGCATTCGGCGTCCGCATGGACACGCTGATGGGCATGCAGTCGTCGTACGACATCGCCCGCACGCGCCAGCGGGAGAAGCAGATCAAGGTCAAGCGCTACACCGGCATGGCCATGCCGGCCCGGCCCGGTCGATCCGTTACCACTCCCTGACATTACGCAGGCGCAAAGAACGGTGGATACCGGATGCCACTCCTCGGCACTTGCCTGCACCCCGTGACACTGGCGCTAAAACCGGGTTTTACGCCAATCGACTGGCGTTAAACCGTGTTTTTACGCCAGCAGACTGGCGTTAAACCGTGTTTTTACGCATCGCACGCCTCAGGAACGCCCTCACGGGTTATATCACGTGGGCACGATCCATGGTCGGACCCGAGGAGCGTCTGTATCTCTTCCTCGACGAGGTGACCCAGATCAAGGACTGGGGCGGCGCGATCCGCGCGATGTATCGCGACGATACACTCCGATCCGTGACGGTCATCGCGACCGGGTCCCACGCCCTGGACGTGGCCCGGGGAGGGGAAACCGCTCCCGGGCGACGCGGAGAGCGACTCGTCGGGAACCCGGACTGGATCATGATGCCGCTCGCCTTCCGGGACTACATCGCCGCCCATGACTCCGCACTCGCGGCGGCTCTCCCGCCACTCGATCTCTTCGATCCCACCGGGGCGTATGGGGCGGCTCGAGAACTTCAACTCCACCACGATGCGGTGCTCGCGCTCTTCCAGCGCTACCTGCTGACCGGCGGGTACCCGCACGCGATGTCCGAAGAGCAGGAGACGGGACGGATCGGCCCCGGCACCTATCGCATCTACCGGGACGCCATCATCGGCCAGATGCGGCGTGCCGGGCATGACTCGAGCTCTTTCCGCGAGATCGTCGCGTGGGCCGCGGATCACCGGCTCGGCCAGGAGTTCTCCTGGTCGGACGTGTCCGGTGGCACGGAGATCGGCAGCAGGGAAACGGCACGGCGCTATATCGAGAATTCCGAGCGACTCTATCTGTGGCACGTGCTCTATCGCGCTCAGGGAGTGGACGCACCGGCCCCGGCACTGCGAAGTCCGAAGAAACTGTATCCTGCAGATCCATTCGGCTGGCATGTGCTGGCGGCATGGGCGGCCGGCGAGGCGGACCCGTGGGCAGGATCACTCCTGCGCCTTCAGGACAGCGTGACCCGCGGGGCATTCGTGGAAGCGATCGCGGGAGATCACCTCCTCCGCGGCTATGGTCGTTTCGCTCTCTATCATCGAGTCGACCAGGGGGCTGGGGGCACGGAAGAGGTCGATTTCGTGCTCCACCGCGGAGGACGCCGAGCGCTGCTCGAGGTCAAGTACCGGGAAACGATCAAGGCCGTGCACTGGAGGCATCTCGCGAACAACGGCGGCGGTATCATCGCCACGCCGGACGATCTGCGCTGGAATGACAGCGCCGGCGTTGCAGCCATTCCGCTTCCGTACCTGCTCGCGGGATACGCGGAACGTCTCTCGCTCTATCCGGCACCGTTGCCGTAACAGGATGCCCCAAGCGCTGATCTTCAGCGCTGCGTCATGGCACGACCGACCCACCCCCATACCACGAAGGCGCGAAGAACAAACCGTTCTTCGCGCCTTCGTGGTTTTCGCGCCCTGGGCCCGGCAGGGGCCCGCCGCGCGCTCCTTACGACGACTTCGTGGCCGCCTTGGCGACCGAATCCTGCCACGCCTTGTCGCGCTCCGGGTTGGGCAGGTTGTTATCGGCCGCGAACTTGGGATAGAACTTCCACCCCCAGCCCACGAGTGTGTCGGCCTCGATCACGATGGGGGTTTCGACCTGGCGCTCGATGGGATCACTGAGCGACCCGGGCGCTTCGCGGTACCAGAGCACCTCGAGGCTGCGGCCGCCGGTGACGAACGCCTGTCGGCGGAAGCCGTTGACGAGGCGCGGCGTATCGGTGGCGACGTTGGAAGCCAGCGGACCGGCTCCCATGGTGCTCACCACGATGCTGCGATCGGTGCCGGCCTTGAGCGGCTTGAGGCGCGACGCGCCCACATCGGACGGGCCGCAGGCCGCGACCAGCGCGGTGATGGCCCCGATGACGAGGGCCCGGGACACGAGACGGCGGCGACGCGCCGGAACGAACGAGGAAGCGTGCATGGCAGAGCGAAATGAGTGTGAAGGGAACGGAGGTGCGGGCAAACGGCCGGCGGCATGCCGGCCCCTGCCCTTCCCCCGTATCCCGGAAAGATAGCCGATCCGGGAGCGGCGAGCGAGGACTGCTACCCCGCAGCACCGAAACCGGACCACCGGAAAACGAACGGCCCCGCCTGGAAGGCGGGGCCGTCGTTTCTCCGACCTGCGTCAGACGCAGGTCAAAGCGTCATCACGGGATGCTCGGGCTATCGAAGATCGCCGTGATGTGCCGCGAGCCGAAGCCGGCGGGCACTTCACACGTCACGGCCGAAGCCGTCGGGAACGTGTACGGGCCGCCGGTCAGCGTGCAGCCGGCCGGAGCCATCTGCAGCGTGGAGCCGCCCGTCGGGGTGACGGTGAAGGTCTGGAGCGTGGTCTGGTCGCGGTTCTGTGACACGCGCTCCACACCGTTCGTCGAGGACGACTTCGTGAGCGAGAAGGCCGGAGCCACACCCGCCACGATCGTACCCTGGCCAGGGCCATAGGCACGGAGCGTCATCGTCGCATTGGCCGTACCAGCGACCGCCGCGAACGCCGGGCAGACGCCCGTGGTATCGCCAGCCGTGGCCGCGAACGGACGCGACGCGATACCGTCACCACTGATGTCCACACCAACGGCACGGAAGCAGCCGCTCAGGTTGACGCCGGGCTGAACGATACGGCCGTTCGTCACGGGGCCAACGGTGAACGAGTACTGCCACACGCGCGAGCTGCCCTGATCGAACAGCGCCGGGTTGCTCGGAGCGTTGGACTGGAGCGCGGCGATGTACACCCACTGGCCGGCGGCCGAGTCATTGAGCGTGGTGCTCGACGAATCGTACGTGCTGCCGGTGTGCTGCACATCCGGTTCCCAGCGGAGCAGGTACACCGTGGGGAAGATCGGCTGCGAGGACACCGAGTTGGTGGTCGCCCGGAAGCTGATCGTGCTGCCGTTGATGGCGAAGCCTGCCCAGGTCACGAGACCCTGGAAGCCGGTGGCCGGCGTGCCGAAGTCCTTCGTATCCCAGCGCGTGCCGTTGGACACGTTGCCGGCGAAGAGAGCTTCGACATACGACGCCTCACCATCGGCATCGCCGCTGGTTCCCGGGAGCATGTTGGTCATGCCCAGGTTCCGGAACGGCGGATCGGCGGCGTACGGAGCAAGCCACGCACCGGTCTTGGTGGCGCGCACGTCGAAGGCGTACAGGCCGATGAGGTTCGGCTTGAAGCCCACGAAGTTGCGCGTGACACCAGTCGCGCCCCAGTGCACCGGCGAGTCCGTCGTATCCGTGGCTTCCATGCCGCGGATGGTCGGGATCGGCATCAGCATGCCGGCGTCGGAGAGGGCAGCACCCGGGCCGAACGGCGTGGCCAGGAGACCGTCTTCGAACACCGCCCACGGCGTATGCCAGTCGGCGAACAGGTTGCGGCGGAAGCGGAGGCGCGCGGCGCCCGCAGCCACCTGCGAGTTGACCGTGGAGTCACCCACCATGCCGAGCGCCGGATAGCGCCAGAACATGTCGGTGTCGATCGCTTCCACGTCGTCCGTACCGGTCGGACGGACACGCTGCGCAACCGCCGCAGCCGTACCCGTGGCACCGAACACGGCGTCCATCTGCACACCGGTGATCACCGGCGACGTGTTGTCGATCACCGCACGCTGGCGGATGGTCGACGAGTTGCCGGCGCGGTCACGGATGGTGAGGTCGTACTGGTAGTAACCGGCCTGCGGCGCATTCACATGCGCAATGGCCGCACTCGTGCTGGCGATGGCGCCATGACCGTAGATCGTCGTGGAGTCACGACGGAACGTGGGGTCCTGGTTCTCGACCGGGTTACCCGTGCCACCCGTGAAGTTCATCGTGCGCGACGACACCGTGTCGAGCACCGCGACGTTCGAGAAGAGCGGCGTGGCGTTCGGACGGTAGCGGCGCACCATGCGCGTGCCGTGGTTGGTGATGTTGAAGCCGGAGCGCGTGTCGCGATACCGCGAGCCGAAGTAGAAGTCGGTCGGGTTCGTGGTGTTGCCGGCGCCCTTCGTGATCGGCGTAGCCAGAGCCGTGCCGCCGCCCTGGAAGACGGAGTCTCCCGTGGCGCGGTAGTGGTCGGGCATGTCCGGGATCGGGCCGCTGCCATCGTACGCGAGCGTGAGCTCGGGCGCGGTGTTGTCGACGCCGAAGCGCGGCGCGCTGGCAATCGTGCTCGTGGTCGTGCTGCGGTTACCGAGACGATCGGTTTCCGAGGCCTGGATCACGTACGCGTCGTTCGTGAAGTCGCAGGGATGCTCGCGATTCTCGTTCGGCGCGATGGACGGCAGATCGGCGACCGTGGACGTCAGGCTGCCGAACTTGACGAACGACTGCGGACCGCCGCACGCATTGCGCGATGCATAGGCAAGCCACATGCGCGGATCGGTACGCTGCGCCGTCGGGAAGAGACCCACGCCCACGGGGCCCGGGAAGCTCGCCGAGGCCGCACCCGAGTTGAAGTCACTCGACGTGTAGCCGGCCGAGAACGCCCACGTGTCGTTGACCCAACGCTCGAGGCTCGGACCCGGAACGGTGATGCTGTTCGTCGGGCCGCGGTAGTCGACGCGGATGGCGTTCGGGCTCTGGACCTGCGCCGACTGACGGTACAGCGACGGACGGGGACCGGCGTAGACGTCGGTGCCGAGCGTCGGGTTGTACGCGTAGATCGAGCGCGGACCCGGGTTCTGCGAGTTGTCGAGCGAGTACGTCACCATCGGGTAGTCTTCGAACCGGAAGTTGTCCAGCCCGTCGTACGCACCCGTGAGGCCGCCGCAGCCGATGTGCGTGGCCGTGCTGCCGGCCGGCAGCGCATTGCCCGCGGAGAACGTGTACGGCGCGCCGATCTTCTCGACTCCGTTCGGGAGACCGCCCGTGCCGAAGCCCTGGCAGAGACCGAAGGTGGCGTTGACGCGCTCGATGGTGCGGTTCGGCGTGTAGATCACCGGCCACACCTGGAACGACACGTTGCCCGGGTTCTGGCCGATGTCGCTGACCGTCGGGCCGCCCCACCAGGAGCGCTGATTCGCATCGAGCGCCGAGTTGGCCGGGGGCGTCATCGTCAGCGCGAAGCCGTCGATGTTGTTGAAGTTGAAGCTCTGGCGGTTGTTCGCCGCGTTCTGGATTTCACACGTGTTGTTGGCCGTGATGGCCGACGGGCACGCGCCAGCCGGCGAGCCGGCGGGGAGCGTGACCCACACCGAGGCCGAGATCTCCTTCAGGCCGTTGGTGTAGTGCACTTCGCCGATGCCCGTGGACTGATCGAGCGTGAAATCGGCCGTGTTGATGTAGCCCGTGACGAGCTGGCCGGCCTGCGGGTTGATCTGGCGGGCCGCCGCGCGACGGGCGGTGGTGGCCGGATCGATGTACACGACCACGGAGTCGACGTTCGCGCCGTTGGTGTTCAGGTTCAGGCGGACCTGGATCTGATCCTTCGTGTTCGCGATGTCGACCGACTGGTCGAGCTGCGGGTTGAGCGCCTGGCGGATGCCGGCGATCACGCCCATGGTCGGGCCGGTGGGGCCGCCGGCGTCACCGCCGGAGGAAACCGAGTAGGCCGAGTCGAGACCGGTGGTCACGATCGGGCCCTGCGTCACGGCTTCGATGGACACGACCGGCAGGGCCGCCACGGTCACCGGCACGAGCTGCGTGAGCGTCGCGGCGGAGAGCGAGGAGGTGGCCGGCGACGTGGCCGTCACCGTGATCGTGGCGGTGCCCGGCGTGACCGCCGTGACCGTCGCGTTGTTGCCCGAGCCCGCCACCGTGACGACGCCCGTGTTGGACGACTCGTAGGTGATGGTCGCAGCCGTGGCGCCCGCGGGCTGCGTGACCGCGGCCGTGAGCTGCCCCGTGCCACCCGTGGCGATCGTGAGCGCAGTCGGCGACACCGTCAGTCCGGTGAGCGAGGGCGGCGCGGCCGACACGTTGATCGTGACGCCGAACGTGCGCGTGGCCGGCGAGAAGCCGGTGCCCGTGCCCGTGGCCGTCACCGTGATGGTGGCCGTCCCAGGCGCCACCGCCGTCACCACGCCATTGGCGTTGACGGAAGCAACGGTGCTGGCCGACGAGACGTACGTGAAGTTCGTCGTCACACCAGCGCCGGCCGGGTTGGCGTTCGGCACCAGCGTCACCGCCTGGCCGACCGACAGCGCGGCCGTGTTCGGCGACACGGTCAGATCACCCAGCGCGGCCGGGAGCTGATTGACCGTCACCGCGGCCGAGGCGGACTGGCCGCCCGTGGTCGTGGCCGTGATCGTCGTGCTGCCGGACGCCACAGCCGTCACCGTGCAGCTCGAGCCCGACACAGCGGCCGTGGCCACACCGGTCGCGCCCGAGGTGCACGACTGAAGCGTCGGCGTCGGGTCACCACCCGTGATCTGCACCGAGAGCGTCGCCGTAGCACCCGGATTCAGCGTCACCGCCTGCGGCGTGATGCTGATGGTCACGGGAGGCGGCGGCGCAACGGGCACCGTCACGTCGTCACCGCAAGCAGCCAGGACGCCGACGGCGGCCAGGCTGAACGCGAGCGACGCGTTTCTCCGAGAAAAGAAGTGCATTCGTCCTCCCTCTTGCGAGGTCGTTTAGAGGTCTGTTGCCCGCTGCCGGACTGGGAGGCCGACATCGGACGGTCCTGCCGAGAAACGGATGCGCACCGATCGCCATGTCTGGCGACCCGTTCCGCACCGTCACAGGGGAGTCCCGCATCACTGGGTGTGGTCACGCCCGGGAAGCGGCCGGTCCGTACCACAGCAGCGATCGAGAGCCCTGCGCCCAAGTTCCTGCCCACTGCATCCTGCGTCTTGCATCCTGCACCTGCGTCCTGCCACTACCACTGCATCTACCTGCCTCCTGCCGAGCCGCACGCGGCTCCGGGCCTGCCCATGACGCCGACAGGGGACCGCGCCCCCACTGCGGGACACAGTGGTGGCGATGATACCAAGCGCCGAATGTATGGGCCGCCACCGCTCCGGTCAAGAAGCGATTTCGGCCGATTTGTCGGCGCCTGTCACAATTCGGGAACTTTTCACCAATTTGGCCGGTTGTCCACACCCCGCGACACGGGCCCGTCACCTCCGGGGGACGAGTCAACTCGCCCACCGTCACCGCCCGGGCACGGTTCTCCCGTGCCCGGCCCTGCCGGCCTCGACCATACCTGCCTTGCCGTGCTGCCGCGGGCTTCCGAGGCGCCGGCCCTCCCGTCCGGAGCCCCGCCCCGGCATTCTTCGGCATGCCTCACCAGCCCCGCGACCCGGTCCGGCTCCGGCCACCCCACCCGCCGGCCCCTCCGGACGCGCCGGACACAATCTCGCCCGAATCGCTCGCCCGCGCCATGGCCGCCGGGCCGGCGCTCAACGCCGCCCAGGCCGCGGCCGCGGCCCACGGCGATTCCCCGCTCCTCATCGTGGCCGGCGCCGGCTCCGGGAAGACCCGCACTCTCGTGCACCGCGTGGCCGCCCTCGTGGACCGCGGGGTGCCCCCGGGGCGCATCCTCCTCCTCACCTTCACCCGGCGGGCCGCGCAGGAGATGCTCGACCGGGCCGAGCGGCTGGCCGGCGGGGCCGCGCGGCGCGTGCAGGGGGGCACCTTCCACGGCATCGCCCACCGGATCCTCCGCCGCTACGGACCGGCCGCCGGCCTCCCGCGCGACTTCTCCATCATGGATGCGGCCGACGCGGCCGACCTCATGGCGATCGCCCGCACCGCCCTGGGCTACGGCGAACCGCGGGCCCGGGAGCACGCCGGCCCGCTCGACGGGCCGGCCCGCCGCTTCCCCAAGGCCGATACCTGCGTCACGCTCTACTCCCGCCAGGTCAACAGCGGCCGGAGCACCGCCGACCTGCTCGAGGAGGGGTGGCCGCACTTCGTGCCGTGGGCCGGCGACCTGGAGCGGCTGTTCGACGACTACGTGCGCCGGAAGAGCGACGCCAACCTGCTCGACTACGACGACCTCCTCCTCTCGCTCGCCCTGCTGCTCGAGCAGGGGGGCGCCGTGGGCGACCGCATCCGCGCCGACTACGACCACGTGCTCGTGGACGAGTACCAGGACACGAATCCGCTGCAGGCGCGCATCCTGCAGGGGCTCTGCCCCCACGGCCGCATCACGGTGGTGGGCGACGACGCGCAGTCGATCTACGCCTTTCGCGGCGCGACGATCGACAACATCATGGCGTTCCCGGCCCGGTTCGCGGGCACCACGATCGTGACGCTCGAGCAGAACTACCGCTCCACCGCGCCGATCCTGCACACGAGCAACACGCTCATCTCGCGCGCCGTGCACCGTTATACGAAAGAGCTGTGGACGGAGCGCGCGGGCGGCGAGGCGCCATGGCTCGTGACCACGCGCGACGAGCGCGAGCAGACGCGCTTCATCGTGGACCGGCTGCTCGAGCTCCACGAGGACGGCATGCCGCTCCGCGAGATCGCCGTGCTCGTGCGCGCGGGCTACCTCTCGGCGGACCTCGAGATCGAGCTCGCGAACCGGCGCATCCCCTACGAGAAATGGGGCGGGCTCAAGTTCCTCGAAGCGGCGCACATCAAGGACATGCTGGCGTTCCTGCGGCTGCTCGACAACCCGCAGGACGAGGTGAGCTGGTATCGCCTGCTCCGGCTGCTCCCGGGCGTGGGGGACGGCACGGCGCGGAACGCGATGGACGCGCTGGCGGCGAACGGATGGGATCCGCGCGTGCTGGCGACGCTCCGCGCATCGGCGCGCGCGGTACCGGGGCTCACCGCGCTCGCGGCGCTCCTCCACGAGTTGCGCGCGGCGCCGGCGCCGATGCCCGTGCACGAGGAGATCGGACACGTGCGGCGGCTGTACGACCGGCTGCTCGCGGACACCTACGACGAGCCGGCGCCGCGCCTGGCGGATCTGGAGCAGCTGCAGATCATCGCGGCGGGGTATCCGTCACGCACGGAGTTCCTGGCCGCGCTGGCGCTCGAGCCGCCGGCGGCGACGCAGGACCTGGCCGTGGGCGGCGACGAGGACAGCGACGCACTCATCATCAGCACGGTGCATTCGGCCAAGGGGCGCGAGTGGGACGCGGTGTTCGTGCCGTGGACGGTGGACGGCATCTATCCGATGGCGCGGAGCGCGGGCAACGAGGACGCGGTGGAGGAGGAGCGGCGGCTCCTGTACGTGGCGATGACACGCGCGCGCGATCATCTCTGTCTGGTGTATCCGCTGGAGTCGTATCCGTCGCGCATGGGGGCGGACTATTCGTACGGCCAGCTCTCGCGGTTCCTCGACGAGGGGGTACGGCGCACGATGCAGCGGGTGGCGCTCGGGCCGGCGGGCGGGCTCGTGCGGGGACAGGGGACGGCGCCGCTGCCACCCGCGCCGGCGGTGGATCTCCGGGCGTTGCTTCGTGGCAGGGGGCGGTAACTGCAACAGAATCCGCAGGGAACTGCAACAGAATCCACAGATGACGCAGATGGGACAGCGGATGGCACAGATAACAGCAACAGCGAAAGATCCGCAGATGACGCAGATGAACGCAGATGGGATGGCGATGATTCCACTGAAGTAAAAAAGGAAAATTGATTTTCATTATTGATTGATGATGATCGATCCAGTCTCATCATCTGTTTCTTCTCAATCAGCATTCGCTTCCCCCTGCTCACCTCCCCATCTGCGTTCATCTGCGTCATCTGCGGATCCCTTTGCTGTTGCCGTTATCTGTGCCATCCGCCGTTCCCATCTGCGTCATCTGTGGATTCTGTTGCTGTTTGCGGCGATACTATAATCCGGAAGCCCGATCCCCCTCTCCCCGCCCGCCATGCGACTTCGCCACCTGCTCCGCATCCTTCCCGTCGCGGCCGTGCCCGCACTCCTCGGGGCACAGCCGGCGCTGCCGCCGGCCACGACGCCGCTGCCGATGGATTCCGCGGTCCGCACGGGCACGCTTCCCAACGGCCTGCGCTGGTTCGTGCGCGCGAACCCGCGCCCCGCGCAGCGCGCCGAGCTCCGCCTGGCGGTGAATGCGGGCTCCGTGCTGGAGGACGCCGATCAGCGGGGCCTCGCGCACTTTCTCGAACACATGGCGTTCAACGGCACCGCACGGTTCGCGCGGAACGACATCGTGAAGTACCTGGAGTCGATCGGCGTGCGCTTCGGCGCCGATCTCAACGCCTATACGGGGTTCGACGAAACGGTCTACATCCTTCCGGTGCCCGTCGACTCGGCGGGACTGCTCGCGCGCAGCTTCGACATCCTCGAGGACTGGGCGTCGGCGGTGCTGTTCGACAGCCTGGAAGTGGTGAACGAACGCGGCGTGGTGCTCGAGGAATGGCGCGGCTCGCGCGGCGCCGACGCACGCGTGCTCGACACGCACTTCCCCGTGCTGCTCGAAGGCTCGCGCTACGCCGAACGGCTGCCGATCGGCGATACGGCGATCCTGCGGAGCGCCACGCCGGCGCCGCTCCGCCGCTTCTACCGCGACTGGTACCGGCCGGACAACATGGCGGTGATCGCGGTGGGCGATTTCCACGTGGACAGCGTGGAAGCGATGATCCGCGCGCGGTTCGCGAAGCTGGCGAATCCCGGTACGGTGCGCCCGCGCGAGGAAACACCGGTGCCCGCGATCCCGGGCACGCGCGTGTCGATCGCGAGCGACGCCGAACTGCAGCTCTCCACCGTGCAGGTCACATGGACCCTGCCCCGCCGCACCACGCGCACGGTGGGCGACTGGCGGCAGCGGCTCGTGGAGGACATCTACAACGCGGCGTTCAACCGCCGGCTCGGCGAGATCTCGCAGCGCCCCGACGCGCCGTGGGTGGGCGCGTCGTCGGGGGTGGGATCGTATGCGCGCACGGCGTCGGCGTACTCATTGAGCGTGGCGGCGCAGGACGGCGCGCTCGACCGGGCGCTCGAAGCGATCCTGCTCGAGGCGCGGCGCGTGGATGCGTCCGGGTTTCTCGACAGCGAGATCGCGCGCGTGAAGACCGACATCCAGCGCGGCTACGAGCGCGCCTGGGCGGAGCGCGAGAAATCCGAATCGGAGAACTTCGCGGACGCGTACGTGAACCATTTCCTCGAACAGGCGCCGATCGCGGGAATCGGATTCTATCATCAGTGGGTGCCGTCGGCGCTGGCATCGATCACCCGTGAGGACGTCAACGCGGTGGGGCGCGCGTGGATCAGCGACGACGGGCGCGCGATTCTCGCCTCGGTGCCCGCGCGGGACGGACTGGCCGTTCCCACGCGCGAGCAGCTGCTCGCCGCGGTGACGCGCGCGGCCAATGCGCCGATCACGCCGTGGACGGAGACGCTTGCCGAAGGCGCACTGGTGGCGGACGTGCCCACGACGGGGCGGATCGTGTCGCGGTCGCGCATCGAGGAGCTCGACGTCACCGAATGGCGGCTCGGGAACGGCGCGCGCGTGCTGCTCAAGACGACCGATTTCAAGGCGGACGAAGTGCTCATGGCGGGCTTCGCGCCGGGCGGATCGAGCGTGCTGCCGGACGACCGGTCGGGCGCGGCGGAGCTGGCCACGCTCTTCCTCGAACGCGGCGGGCTGGGCGATCTGTCGGTGATCGACCTCCAGAAGAAGCTCACGGGCAAGGTCGCGCAGGCGGGCGTGTCCCTCGGCGATCTCAGCCAGGAGGTGAGCGGGCGGGCGTCGCCGAAGGATCTGGAGACGCTCTTCCAGCTCGTCTGGCTGCGGTTCACGGCGCCGCGCGTGGATTCGGCGGCGGTGCAGGCGTTCCGGCAGCAGATCCAGGCAGTGCTCGCGAACCGCGGCCGGTCGCCGGAGGCGGTGTTCAGCGACACGGTCACGGTCACGCTCGCGAACGGGCATCCGCGTGTGCGGCTTCCCACGCTCGAGTTCTTCAACAGCGTGTCGCTCGACGAAGCGCTGGCGGTGTACCGCGACCGGTTCGCCGACGCGGGCGGCTTCACGTTCGTGTTCACGGGGAACGTCACGGCGGATTCGCTGGAGCCGCTGGTGCAGACATGGCTGGCGGCGCTGCCGGCCACGGGCCGCACGGAGCAGTGGCGGGATATGGGCGTGCGTCCGCCGAGCGGCGTGGTGGAGAAGGTGGTGCGCGCGGGGGTGGAGCCGAAGGCGATGACGGCGCTGGTGTATCACCACGAGGCGGCGAGCACGGTGACGTCGCGTCAGGCGTTCCGCACGTTCGGCGACATTCTCGAAATGCGGCTCACGGACGAACTGCGCGAAGCGCTGGGCGGGACGTACTCGGTGAGCGTGTCGGCGTCGGCGTCCACGCAGCCGCGCCAGGCGCAGCAGCTGGCGGTGCAGTTCGGCTCGTCGCCGGAAAACGTGGATACGCTGTTCTCGGCGGTGCGGCGGGTGATCGCGGATCTCCGGACGAACGGGCCGAACGCGACGGAGCTGGCGAGCGCGCTGGAGCAGCAGCGGCGGACCCTGGAAGTGTCGCGGCGCGAGAACTCGTACTGGCTGGCGGGGATCATGTCGCGGCTGCGCACGGGCACGGATCCGCGGCAGATGCTGGAGGCGGAGGCGGTGATCGGCGGGACGACGGCGGCGGCGGTGCGCGAGGCGGCGCAGGCGTTCGTGGATCCGGGGCAGTATGTGCGGGTGGTGCTGGTGCCGGCGAACTGAACGGCAACGGCAACAGAATCCACAGATGACGCAGATGGAACGGCGGATGACACAGATGGAACGGCGGGGGATCCGCAGATGGACGCAGATGGAATGCGTGATGATACCACAGAAGAAAAACAGGAAAAACTGATTTCATTATTCGTTGATGATGATCGATCCGTTCTCATCACCTGTTTTTCATTCAGATTCACTTCCTCCATTCACCGTCCCATCTGCGCCCATCTGCGGATCCCCCGCCGTTCCATCTGTGTCATCCGCCGTTCCATCTGCGTCATCTGTGGATTCTGTTGCTGTTCCCGGCGTCATCTGCGGCTCCTGTCCCCGTTCACCGCCCCGAACGGATCCTCCGGCCGCGCCTTCGCCCGTTCCACGATCCGCCGCACGGCCGCGGCCACGGTGCCTTCCTCCTGATACACGGCTTCGAACCGGTCCAGCCCGGTCGCGTACACCCGCCGTGCCATGAGCACCGCGTTGTCGAGCGGCACACGCTCGGCCCAGGCCGGCCCCCAGGTGGCGAGCCGCGGCACGATGGAGTCCACCAGCCGCGCGCGCGCCTCGGTGTAGATCTGCTCGCGGGCCGCGAGCCGGGCGGCCTTGGCGCCCGCGGGATCGGCGGAATCCGGATGCGCCGCGAACGCGGAATCGAGCGTATGGAACAGGGATTCCCAGAACGCGCCGAGCAGGAGATCGTCGGCCCACTCTTCTTCCGCGCGGCGCGTGGCGGCCGTGTCGCCGAGGGCGCGGAAGAAGGCGATCGCGCCCCGTCCGCCCACGAATGATGCGAACGATTCGTTGAACACCACGTGGCCCTTGGCGAAGAACGTGGTGTGCGCGATTTCGTGGATCACCGTGTTCACGAGCGACACGGAATCCATGCGGAGCGTGGTGCTCACGAGCGGGTCGTTGAACCAGCCGAGCGTGCTGAACGCGCTGGAGGCGCCCACGGACACGTCGAACCCCTCGCGCCGGAGCTCGTCGGCGGTGCGAAGGGCGGCGCCGAAGTCGAAGAAGCCCTTGTAGGGGAAGCGTCCCACGATGGGGAACCACCACGTGCGGCGCGCGAGCCGGTCGGGGTAGGCCGCGGAAACCACGAGCACGAGCGTGTCCCGGTCGAGGCGGGTGTAGCGGGTGAAGGTGTTGCCGGGGGTGAGGCCGAGGGAGTCGCGCGCGAACGTGCGTGCCGCCTGCACGAGACGGAGCTTCTCCCGTTCGGCCGCCGGGGTGGCGCTGTCAGCCACGAGCCGGTCGATCGGCTGCCGTTTCGCCAGGATGCGGGCCTCCTCGTACGCGGCGCGCGAGAGATAGCATCCCATGGGCGAGATCACGAACACGGCCGCCAGCAGCAGCACGCCGATGCCGGCGAGACGGCGCAGGAAACGGAACGGCACGCGTCCGCCGCGGATGCGGCTGTCGCGTCCGCGCCCGTGGCACCCCCGGCGGCGTCCGACTAGACTTCGAATCCCATGTCCTTCGTCCATCTGCATTGTCATTCTGAGTTCTCGCTCCTCGACGGGGCGAATCGGATCGGGGACCTGATCAGGCGGGCACAGGCGTTCGAGCAGCCGGCGCTGGCCATCACGGATCACGGTAACATGCACGCCGCCTGGGAGTTCCAGGAGTCGGCGCGCAAGGCCGGCGTCAAGCCCATCCTCGGCATGGAGGCCTACGTGGCCCCGGGCGACCGGCGGGTCCGCGCCAGGGCCGCCCCGGGCCAGAAGTCCAACTACCACCTCGTGCTGCTGGCCCGCGACATCACGGGCTACCGCAATCTGATCAAGCTGTCGTCCCTTGCGTACACCGAAGGCTTCTACGGGAAGCCGCGGGTGGACCGGGAGACGCTCGCGCAGTATCACGAGGGGCTCATCGTGACCTCGGCCTGCATGGCCGGCGAGGTGGCGTCGCACCTGCTCGACGGCCGCGAGGACGAGGCCGCCGAGGCGGCCGCGTGGTACGCGGAGCTGTTCAAGGGGCGCTACTACCTCGAGGTGCAGGCGCACCGGAGCGAGGGACAGGACGGGCTCAACACGAAGGTGTTCGCGCTCGCCGACCGGCTCGGTCTGCCGGTGGTGGCCACGAACGACGCGCACTTCCTCGCGCACGAGGATCACGACGCGCACGACGTGCTGCTCTGCATCGGGCTCGGCAAGGATCGCAGCGACCGCGACCGCATGCGGTACGACGACGGCCTGTACTTCAAGAGCGCGCCGGAGATCCGGTCGCACTTTCCGGGACGCCCGGACGTGCTCGAGAACACGCTCGCCATCGCCGACACGGTGGACGTGCAGTTCAGCAAGACGTACCACGTGCCCGCGTTTCCGCTCCCCGAGGGGGTGGACACGGAGAACGCGCATCTCGTGCAGCTCGCGACCGCGGGCGCGGAGCGCCGCTACGGCACGCCGCTCCGCGCCGAGGTGCGGGAGCGGCTCGACTACGAGCTCGGCGTCATCACGAGCACCGGGTATGCCGGCTATTTCCTGATCACCGCCGACTTCATCCAGGCCGCGCGCGATCGCGACATTCCCGTGGGACCGGGACGCGGATCGGCGGCCGGTTCGCTCGTGGCGTACGCGCTCGGCATCACCGACGTGTGTCCGCTCGAGTTCGATCTGCTGTTCGAACGCTTCCTGAATCCGGAGCGCGTGTCCATGCCCGACGTGGACGTGGACTTCTGCTTCGAGCGGCGCGGCGAAGTGATCGAGTACGTGCGGCAGAAGTACGGCAAGGATTCGGTGGGGCAGATCGTCACGTTCGGGACGATGAAATCGCGCGCCGCGATCAAGGACGTGGGGCGCACGCTCGGCTTCACGCCGGCGGAGACCGACGCGCTGGCCAAGCTCGTGCCGAACGCGCCGAACAACTCGCTCACGGTGAAGGAAGCCGTGACCCAGGTGCCGGAGGTGAAGCAGCTCTACACCGGCGATCCGCGCTACCGGCAGCTTCTCGACTACGCGATGAAGCTCGAGGGATTGTCGCGGCACACGGGCGTGCACGCGGCCGGCGTGGTGATCGCGCCCGGTCCGCTCGACGAGTTCGTGCCCGTGTGCACGCAGGCGTCCAAGGGCGCCGGCGCGGGGGACGAGGAGCGGGTGGTGGTCACGCAGTACGACATGACGGCTCTCGAGAAGGCCGGCATGCTCAAGATGGACTTTCTCGGGCTCACCACCCTCACCGTCATCACCGACACGCTCAAGCTCGTGAAGGAGACGCGGGGCGAGGACGTGGCGCTCGAGACGCGCGGCTTCACCGACGAGGAGACGTACCGCGTGCTGCGCGCGGGGCGCACGGGCGGCGTGTTCCAGTTCGAATCCGCGCTCGCCACCGACGTGCTCAAGCGCATGCGCTGCGACCGGTTCGACGATCTCGTGGCGTCGAACGCGCTGCTGCGTCCCGGTCCGCTCGACGCGGGCATGCACCACGTGTACATCCGGCGCAAGCGCGGCGAGGAGCAGGTGGTGTACGCGCTGCCGGAGCTCGAACCGATCCTGAGCAGCACGTACGGCGTGATCACGTATCAGGAGCAGGTGATGCGGATCGCGCAGGTGCTGGCGGGGATTTCGCTCGCCGAAGCCGACGTGCTGCGCAAGGCCGTGGGCAAGAAGGACGCGGAGCTGATCAAAAAGGAGCTCGGCAAGTTCGAGACGAAGGCCGTCGCGAAGGGATACGCGCCGGCGACCGTGAAGGAGCTTGCGGGGCAGATCGAGACGTTCGGGCGGTACGGGTTCAACAAGTCGCATAGCGTCGCCTACTCCGTCCTCTCCTACCACACCGCCTGGCTCAAGACGCACTACCCCGCCGAGTTCATGGCGGCGCTGCTGTCGTCGCAGATCGGCAAGACGGAAGAAGTCATCAAGTACATCGCCGAAGCGCGCGAGATGGGGCTCGAGGTGCTGCCGCCCGACGTGAACGAATCGGGGTGGCGCTTCAACGTGGCGGGCGGCAAGCGCGTGCGCTTCGGACTCGGCGCGATCCGCAACGTGGGACATGGCGCGATCGATTCGCTGCTGGCGGCGCGCGCCGACGGGCCGTTCACGTCGCTGCACGACCTCTGCGCCCGCGTGGACCTCCGCCTCTGCAACCGCCGGTTCTTCGAAGCCCTCATCTTCGCCGGCGCCTGCGACGGCCTGGGCGGCCACCGGGCCCAGCTCGTGGCCGGCCTCGACGTGGCCCTCAACGAAGCCTCGCTCCGGCAGGACGAGGCCGCGGCCGGCCAGGTCTCCCTGTTCGGCGACCTGCTCGGGGACACGCCGGCGGCCGCCGCGGCCCCCCTCCCCACCCTCCCCCCCACGGAGCCGTGGACCGAGTCGGAGCGGCTGCAGCGCGAAAAGGACCTGCTCGGCTTCTATATTTCAGGGCACCCGCTGGAGCCGTTCCGGACCGAGTGCGAGCTCTTCGCCTCCCATACGGTGGCCGAGCTCGGCACCTGGACCGACCAGGCCATCACCATCGGGGTGGTGGTGTCGGCCATCAAGCGCCAGGTCAGCAAGCGCTCGGGTCAGGAGTTCGCCCGGTTGACAGTCGAGGATTTTTCCGGATCTTCCGAGATTCTGGTCTTTCCCGAAGCGTGGGCCGCCCTCGGCGACCGGATCCGCCCGGATATCCCGCTCCTCATCAAGGGGAGCTATTCGAAGCGCGATCAGGACGTGGAGAACCCCACCTTCATCGTGGACGCCGTCACCCGGTTCGCCGAACTGCGCGCCGGCGGTGACGTGGCGATCGCGATCGATCTCGTACACGGCGCCGATCTGCCGGCGGCGGTCATGGACGATGTGCGCCGGGCTCTCGACGGTCACATCGGCTCGGCCCCGCTGGAGCTCCGGTGGCGTGACGACCGGGGCACGGCCGTCCGTTTCCGATCCCGTTCCCTGACCATCGCGGCCACGCCGCTCGCGCTGTCCGACCTGCGCGCGCTGCTCGGCCCGGACCGGGTGCGGCTCGTCCGCACCTGAGTCCCTGTTCCACGTCTTCCCGCGGCCACGGTTCGCCGACGCCGCGCTTCCCGGGTTTCTTCCATGGCAGCTCCCACGCTCGAATTCGAACGGCCCATCGCCGACCTCGAACGGCAGATCGACGAACTGCGCCGCCTCGCCGGCGACCGCGACCTCGACGTCGCCGCCGAGCTGGCGCCGCTGGAGCAGAAGCTCAAGGACCTGCGCATCAGCATCTACCGCGACCTGACGCCGCTCCAGCGCGTGCAGGTGGCGCGCAACGCCAAACGGCCGTTCACGCTCGACTACATCCGCCTCGCCTTCACCGACTTCACCGAGCTGCACGGCGACCGCGCCTTCCGCGACGACGCCGCGATCGTGGGCGGCTGGGCGCGGCTCGAAGGCGAAACGGTGATGGTGATCGGCCACCAGCGCGGCCGCGACACGAAGGAGAATCTCAAGCGCAACTTCGGCATGCCCCACCCCGAGGGATACCGCAAGGCGCTCCGGCTCATGAAGCTGGCGGAGAAGTTCCAGGTACCGGTGATCACGCTCATCGACACGCCGGGCGCCTGGGCAGGACTCGGCGCCGAGGAACGCGGCCAGAGCGAGGCGATCGCGCGCAACCTGTTCGAGATGAGCCGGCTGGAAGTGCCGGTGATCGCCACGGTGATCGGCGAAGGCGGCTCCGGCGGCGCGCTCGCGCTCGGCGTGGCGGACCGCGTGTTCATGTTCGAGAACGCGGTGTACTCGGTGATCACGGTGGAAGGGTGCGCCGCGATTCTCTGGAAGGACGGCAAGAGCGTGGAGATGCGCGAGAAGGCCGCGTCGGCGCTCCGCATCACGGCGCAGGATCTCTTCGAACTGCGCGTCATCGACGAGATCCTGCCGGAACCGGTGGGCGGCGCGCATTCGGACCACGACGCCACGGCGACCACGCTCAAGGACGCCCTCGTGCGGCACCTCGACGAACTGCGCAAGCTCAAGCCGGAACGGCTCGTGCGGAAGCGACGCGAGAAGTTCCTGCGCATGGGTCAGTTCATCGAATGACGGGCGCCCATTTTCACGCAGCGCGGCTCCGCGCTGCGCACCGCCGCGCATGACGCACCTCATCGAGGTGGCCTTCGGCGGCAACCGGAAGGCGTTCTTCCAGTGGGAAGGCGAGACGCCGCCGGCGCTCCGCGCGCCCGTGATCGTGGAAGCGGATCGCGGTGAGGACCTGGGGCACGTGCACGCAACGGGCGAGCTCGCGGAACGGCGATGCAAGGGGTGCAGCCACGGCTGCGGCACGGAGCCGCCGCCCACGGAGCGCGCCCTCCGCCTCGCGTCCACGGACGAGGTCGCGCGCGCGGCCACGCTGCGCACGGAAAACGAATCGGCCCGGCGCACGGCGCACGAACGCGCGCGCGCGGCCGGCCTGGTGATGAAGATCTCCGACGCGGAATGGCAGTGGGACCGCCGCAAGCTCACGCTGTATTTCACGGCCGAAAAGCGCATCGATTTCCGCGCGCTCGTGCGCGAGCTCGCGGGGCTCTTCCGCACGCGCATCGAGCTCAAGCAGATCGGCGTGCGCGACGAAGCGAAGCGGCTCTCGGGCGTCGGCCGGTGCGGACGCGAATACTGCTCGGCGAGCTGGCTGCCGGATCTCCGGCCGGTGAATCTCGGCGTGGCCAAGGACCAGCGCCTGTCGCTCAATCCCACGCAGATTTCCGGCGCGTGCGGCCGCCTGATGTGCTGCCTGCGCTACGAACACGAGTTCTACGTGCAGAGCCGGCGGCGCTTCCCCAAGGAAGGCAAGATCCTCCGCACGGCCACGGGCGAGGAGAAGGTGATCGCGTGCGACATCTTCCGCGACACGGTCACGCTGCGGTCACCGGAAGGCGACACGCGCGTGGTGCCGCTCGCGAAACTGCGCGACGAGGTCGATGCCGCGGGAGGCGGCCCGCTCTCGGCCGGCGGTGCGGCGGCCACGCAGGAAGAGGGAGCGCCCACGAGCGACGACACGGTGTCCGCGAACGAGGATGTGGTGTCCGTTGCCGGCGAACCGCACGATCCGCCGCGCGCCGAGCAGGTGCTCATGGCCGACGAACCGATCATCGGCTCATCCGTTCCCGAGCCGCTGATCGCGGAGCCGGCCGATGACACGATCGAGGACGACGAGACGGACGACGGCGACGATGCGGCCGATGACACAACGGACACGGCCGATCACGACGCGTCCGCAGAGTCATCCGATGCCTCGCGTCCTCGGCGCAAGCGCCGCCGGGGACGCCGCGGCGGGCGCCGGCTGCGCGGTCCGCGCGGTGAGCCCGATGGTCCGTCGTCTCCCCCTTCCACTGCCTCCTGAATGAACGTGCCGCGTTTCTACATCACCACCGCCATCGATTACGCCAACGGCGATCCGCATCTCGGGCACGCGCTCGAGAAGATCGGCGCCGACGTCATCGCCCGCAGCCGGCGCGCGGCGGGGTACGACGTGCACTTCATGGTGGGGATGGACGAGCACGGACAGAAGGTGGCGCAGACGGCCGCCGCGCAGGGCACGGAGCCGCAGGCGTTCACCGACGACATCGCCTCCCGTTTTCTCGACACGTGGGCGAAGCTGGGCGTGGCGCACGATCAGTTCATGCGCACCACGGCGCCGCACCACAAGGCGGGCGTGCAGGCGCTCATCCGTCGCATCGCCGAGCGGAATCCGGAGGATTTCTACGAACGCAGTTATCGCGGGCTCTACTGCGTGGGGTGCGAAGCGTTCAAGCTGCCGGCCGACATCGTGGACGGACACTGCCAGCTCCACCCCACACGTCCGCTCGAGGACGTGGAGGAGCGCAACTGGTTCTTCCGCCTGTCGAAGTACGAAGGGTTCCTGCGCACGCTGCTCGCGGAACGACCGACGTTCATTCAACCGGCCAGCCGGCGGAACGAGATTCTCGGGCTGCTCGACCAGGGGCTCGAGGACGTGTCGGCGAGCCGGGCGCGGCTGGCATGGGCGGTGCCGTTTCCGCTCCCGCTCTCCACGGGAGAGACGCAGGGCACGTACGTGTGGTTCGACGCGCTTCCGAACTATCTCACCGGCACGGGCTTTCCCGACGGCGACTGGGAATCGCGCTGGCCGGCGCAGCTCCACGTGATCGGCAAGGACATCACGCGCTTTCACGCGGTGATCTGGCCGGCGATGCTGCACGCGGCCGGCCTGCCGCTGCCGGATCAGGTGTGGGCGCACGGCTTCGTGCAGCTCGGCGGCGAGCGGTTCTCCAAGAGCGCGGGCGTGAAGCTCGACCTGCAGGAAGCGATCGACCGCTACGGCGCCGATGCGTTCCGCTATGTGCTGCTCCGTGAAGTGCCGTTCGACGGCGACGGCAACTTTTCCTGGGAACGGTTCGAGGAGCGGTACACGGCCGATCTCGCGAACGCGCTGGGCAATCTCGCCAGCCGGGCCGTGGCGATGGTGGAGAAGTATCGTGATGGCGTGGTGCCGGCCGCGCCGGCGGCCGATGACGAGACGGAGGACATGGCCGATATCGCGCAGTATCACGCGGCGCTCGACGGATCGCGCGGCTGGCTGCTGCACGAAGGACTGGCGGCCGTGATGCGGCAGGTTGGCCGGGCGAACGAGTACACGCAGGCCATGCAGCCGTGGCAGCTCGCGCGGGACCCGGAAGCGGCGGCGGCGCTGGACCGTGTGCTGGCGTCGCTGATCAGGCGGCTGGCGCGCCAGGCCGTGCAGCTCGCGCCGTACATGCCGGAGCGGTGCGGCGTGCTGTGGCGGATGATCGGCGGGCCGGGGGAGGTGAGCGAGGTCGGGTCGGCGAGGCTGGATGAGGTCGATGCGACCGGGTGGACGGTGCGGAAGGGCGAGCCGCTGTTTCCACGGCCGGCGTAGGTCGCGGTAGCCGAGCCTGGGCCTTGGACGATGGCCTATAGCCCATCGCCTTCTGTTCTTCGCCCCATCGCCCGTTCGGCCGGTTCCCGTTTGGCCATTCGGCCGGGCCCGCTGCGGACGACGGCACGGAGCGCCGAGCGCTGGCCGAACGGACGGCAAGGCGATGTCGCGGGTCAGCGACGGCTCGGTGGCTATTGGCCATGGGCCATAGCCCAGTACGGTTGTACATGCATGCATCCGGATACAAGGATATAGCCGGTTGCCAATAGCCCGATCGGCCGTCATTTGAACGGCTGATGGCGTGGCCATTGGCTGGGGCGATCGGCCATAGGCCATAGGCTATTGCCCACCCGGGCCGGCGCACGATCCCCGCATCACTGCACTGTCCGCTCGGCCGGCCGTCCGGCGCTCCGTGCCGTCGTCCGCAGCGGGCCCGGCCGAATGGCCAAACGGGGACCGGCCGAACGGGCGATGGGGCGAAGAACAAAAGAAGGGTGATGGGCTATAGCCAATGGCCCATAGCTCATGGCCAATGGCCAGAAGGGGTTCGGGAGGAGTGCAAGAGGAGGGACCGTCACCCTCCCGGCCCACATCATCCCGCCGTGCTCAACCCTGCCGCCCATGGATGTCACCAACTCCCCGGCCGCTCGTTTCTTGGTATGCAGGAGTAGTGCCTTCTCACCGGAGAGCCCGCATGCCCACGACCCGTCATTCCCCCCGCCGCCGTCCCCTGCCTGCCCGGCGCGGCTTCGCCCTCGAAGCCGTGCTCCTGCTCATGCTCCTGTTCGGCATCATCATCACCGCCGGTCTCACAGCGGTCAACACGCTGTCGCGCACCTCGGTGGTGGACTACCGCAGCAGCCAGACGACCTACGCCGCCGAAGGCGGCGCCGACGACATCATGTCGCAGCTCGACGCGGCCATGCAGGACGGCGTGATCGGCAACGAGGACATCCTCGGTCTCGCCACGCCCTCGCTCCCGGGCTTCACATTCACCACCGAGACGTGGACCGCCGGCGAGCCGCTCCCCAAGACCATCACCTCCGGTCCGTTCGCCGGCCTGATCTCGCTCAACCAGCCGATCGACATCCAGGTCACCGCCAAGGACGTGCTCGAGAACAGCGCCTCGGTCGTGCTGTCGGTGAACGCCCAGTCCATTCCGCTCTTCCAGTTCGGCGTCTTCTATGAAGAAGACCTCGAGATCCTGCCCGGTGCGCCCATGACGTTCGTGGGCTGGGTGCACTCGAACGCGAACATCTACACGAGTTCGGCCAGCGTCACCTTCCAGAGCCAGATCACCACGCCCGACAGCGTGTTCTGGGATCGCAAGAACGCCAACGAGCGGCTGAACGGCGTACGCATCAACAACGCCGCCGGCACGCCGGTGCAGCTCGACTTCGACTCGCGCAGCCACGCCGGCGCCGCATTCGTCACGCGCAGCACGCAGCGTTTCAACAACCGCCTCATGACCGGCGCGAGCGGCGTGCGGCCGCTCAAGCTGCCCCTGCCCGCCGGCATGGACGCCTACACGCTCATCGAACCGCGCAATGCCGGCGACAACGAGATGGTGCGCGACGTGAAGATGGCCTGGAAGTCGGACTGGTACATCGTGATCGACATGGCCAGTCTGACCGCTCCGTGCCCGCAGATCCTGGCCCAGGCCCGGTCTTCCGGCCGACAGCTTCCGAACGCCACGGACTGCGCGAAGATCTTCACGGGTCACCAGAATCACTTCTACGACGGCCGTGAGGATCTGCAGGTCGATCTGCTGAACATCAACATGGGAGAGCTCCGGACCTGGGTGAACGCGGCGCCGACGACGCGCCGCGTGGACATCCTCTACGTGCACTTCACCGGCAAGAACTCGGCCCAGACGACGCGTGACTATCCGGCGCTCCGTGTATCCAACGGCGCCCAGCTTCCGAACTCCTGGTCGCCCGTGGAAGCCGGCGGGCTCTCCATCGTCACCAGCCATCCGCTCTACGTGCGTGGCGACTACAACACCACCAACTGGAAGCCGGCTGCGTTGTTCGCCGATGCCATCACCTTCCAGTCGACCTCCTGGGACGACGCGGCGCAGAAGAACTTCGTACAACGCAACTCGGCGAATCTCACCACGGTCAATGCGGCCATCGCCGCCGGTCACTCGGCCACGACGTGCGATTTCAAGCGCGCCGGCTGTTCCTCACCCGTCTACGGCGGCGGACTCGAGAACTTTCCGCGGTTCCTCGAGAACTGGAGCAGCGGCCGCACCTTCCGGTACACGGGATCGCTCGTATCACTCTTCGTGAGCCGGCACTCCACCGGTCTCTGGGGAAACACCGGCGGCGGCGGCGCCTACTACAGCGCGCCCACACGCGACTGGAGCTTCGACATCCGCTTCCGCGATCCGCGTCTCCTCCCCCCCGGCACGCCGCGCGTGGGCACGGTGATCCAGACCGCGTTCCGTCCCATCTACTGAGCCGGCCATGATCTTCCCGTCCATCTCCCGGCGGCTGCGCGCCGGATTCACCATGATCGAGGTGCTGCTCGTGGTGGCCATGATCGGCGTCATGGTGGCCATCGTCGGTCCCAAGTTCCGTCTCAGCGAATCCACCGAAGTCCAGCTCGCCGGCATGCAGCTCGTGCAGGACATGGAGCTCGCCCGCACGCGCGCGCTCGCGACCCGGGCCGAGGTCCGGTTCGTGTTCGAAACGGAAACCGGCGCGTACGGCGGTTATCTCGACCACGACGGCGACGGCACGATCGGCGAAAGCGCCGAGGAACGGACCGCGCTGCGCGGCTTCGGCCGACGCGAGCTTCCCGCGCGCGTCCGCTTCGGCCGCGGCAGCGCCGAACCGCTGCCCACCGATGGCAACGGCAACGCGGTGACCTTCGCCGACGACCGGGTGAACTTCAACACCCGTGGCATCACCGAACCGCTCGGCACCTCGGGCGTCGTCTATCTCACGCACAGTACCGATGAAGCGCAGGTGACCGCCGTGAGCGTCTCCGGCAGCGGCGCCATGCGGTTCTGGACCTGGAGGAACGGAAAATGGCACTGATCCGATCCGTGCGCACGCGCCGGCGGCCCATCGCGCGCACGCGATCACGCCGCGGCTTCACGCTCGTGAGCATGATCGTCGCGATCATCCTCCTCACGGTGGGCATCCTCGCGCTCGGCACCGCCAACACGAATACGATCAAGCACCAGACCATGGCGCAGAACCGCACCAATGCGGTGGCCATTGCCCGGGCGTATCTCGAGGAGGTGCGCTCGCGTGATCCGTGGACGCTCGCATCGGAAAGCGCGGTCGCGGTGGGCCCGGACGGCGTTGCCGGGGCGGGCGGCGTCTATTCGCGTCGCATGGAAGTGACCGAGGAGCGGAACAACCTGCTGCTCGTGGAGCTCATCGTGGACTTCCCGCGCGCCGGACAGCCCGTCCGGCTCACCACCTACCAGTACCGAGGCAGCGGCCTCTCGGGGGCGCAATGACCGGCCCGTGCATCCATCCGCGATCCCGTCGCCGCGCCGCGGCACGCACGGCGTCGCGCCGCGGCTTCACCCTCGTGGAGCTGCTCATCTCGCTCACGATGGCGCTCGTCATCCTGAGCAGCGCCACCGCGTTCGCCATGACGTCCTGGCAGAGCCGGCGAGGCTGGACGCTCCGGGAAGGAGTCGACCGCAACGCGCGCTTCATCGGCATGGCGATCAACCGTGACGCGGCCGAAGCCGGGATCGACATCGAAAGCACGCCCGTGTTCGGCACGCTCGCCACGTTCGGCGATACGGTGTCGATCATTTCCGTGCCGTACGAGCCGCTGGTCGCGCCCACGTACCGGTTCGATGCGATGAACAACGACACCGTGAACCCGCTCCCGCCGGGCGGAAACTGCGGGACGACCTGCCTCACCTTCCTCAAGGAAGACGGGACGTTCAATCTCCAGGCCGGCGATCTCGCGCGCCTGCAGGTGGGCGGTGAACGACGCCTGCTCATGATCACCAGCACGAACGACCTCGGCAGCACGCACTTCTCGATCCAGTTCCTGCCGGTGAGTCGCATCCTCGGCCGCCCGGCCGGACTCGACGATTCGCTCCGCATCGACCGCTTCGGCACGGCCATCCAGAAGCTGCACGCGGTGGCCTACTGGTACGACGCGTCCACGAAGTCGGTGATGCGGTCGGAACGGCTGTCGTCCGGGAGCGCGGCGCCGATCGGCGAAGTGCTCGCCGACGACGTGGAGGCGTGGGAAGCGTCGCTGATCTTCATCGGAGGCTTCGAATACCCGCACTACGACGGCTTCGACACCGATACCGCGAACGACGGCAGCCGGGTGCTGGCCGTGAAGGTACGCGCCAAGGTGATGGCCTCGCGCACCGATCCCGCGGTGAACAACGGGCAGCCGGTATTCCGCTGGTACGAATGGCGGGTCGCGCCGCGGAACCTCATGTACGAGAAGAACCGGTTGTAACAGCAACAGCAACAGCAACGGAATCCACAGATGACGCAGATGGGAACGGCGGATGACACAGATAACAGCAACAGAATAATCCGCAGATGACGCAGATGGATCAGGATGAGTACAGGTGATTCTGAAAACCTTGTTACTCATCTGCGTCATCTGCGGATTCATCCATCTGCGTCATCCGCTGTTCATCTGCATCATCTGTGGATTCTGTTGCTGTTCCTGCCGCCATGCCCGCTACTTGCTGAAATCCACCCGCGGCGCCGTACGCGAGGCCGCGTCGGCCTCGAAGTACTCGCGTGCCTTGGCACCGGTGACCTTGGCCGTGATCACCGCCGGAAACCGGCGGATGTAGGCGTTGTACCGCTCCACGGCCCCGTTGTAGTCGGTGCGTGAGACGGCGATGCGATTCTCGGTGCCGGTGAGCTCGTCCTGCAGGCGCAGGAAGTTCTCGTTGGACCGGAGCTCCGGATACGCTTCCACCACCACGTTGAGCCGTCCGAGTGCCGACGTGAGCCCCGCATTCGCGGCGGCGAGCTCCGTCATGTCCGCCCCGCCGGTGCGCGCCAGCGCGCCCGAGAGTCCGGCGCGCGCTTCGGTGACCTGTGTGAGCACCTCGCTCTCCTGCTGCGCGAATCCCTTCACGGTTTCCACGAGGTTCGGCACGAGGTCGGCCCGGCGCTGCAACTGCACTTCGATGTTGCGCTGCGCCGAGGCGGCCTGTTCATCGTACGTCTGGATCTGATTGTAGCCGCAGCCGCCGAGCAGCAGAGGCAGGGCGAGCAGCACGAAGACACCACGCCGGCCGCGGGCGCGCGACGGAAAGCGGAAATCGGTCATCACGGATTCCTCGAAAGAGAGACGACGGGAAGAAGCCCCCACGAACCTACGCCGCATCCGCGGCCCCCGCACCGGCATCCGCGTCGGCGGTGCCGGGATCCTGCGCGTCGAGCCACGTCACCAGCCGTTCCATGCCGGCGAGCGTACCGAAGAGCAGCGATTCCACCTCGCGCGACGGCAGATCGCCCTGATCGCGAACGAAGGCCAGCACGCGCAGGAACGGCGCGGGATCGAAGCCGGCCAGCGCCGCGGTGCGCGCAATGAGCTCCGCGCGGTCGCGCGGCGCCGGTTCGCCGGCGGTACGCACCGCCGCGCGAAAGATCACCATCAGCGTGCTGTGGCTGCCGCCGAGCAGATCCCGCTGCTGCCGGGGATCGGTGCCGGCGTGCATGATCCCCTGCCGAAGCCGGAGCACCTTGCCCATGGCCTCGTGCTCCGCCTGCCGGCGCAGGTCGGCCCGATGCACCCGCACGCCGGCCAGCGGCAGCGCCCCGTGCAGTACCCGGTGCCGCTCCAGGATATCGGCGTATTCCATGGGAAAGATGTCCGCCGAACGCTCCCACTCGGTCACGGTGAGCTCGAGCGGCGGAGGATTGCCGGCCTCCTCCCACGCGCGCGTGGTCTGCCCGAGCGCTTCGAGCTGCGCGGGATCGATGGCGTCCACCAGCACGAGCACGTTCAGATCGGACTGCCGGTCGCGCGATTCACCAACCGCGGCAGAGCCGTACAGCAGCACACAGCGAAGCCGTCCGCCGTGCATCTGCCTGAGCTGCTCCACCAGGTCATCGAGTGTCATCTGAGTCATGGGAGTGTCATGTCGGAATGCCACGTGTCGTGTGTCGTACCGGGGCGGGCGGTGGCGCGGGGGTGAGATCGGCCGCACGAGGTCACAAGCGGCGGGTCGCCAGCCTCGAGTCCCGAGGGTGCCTGGCGACTCGAGCCTGCCGTTGCCGAGACCGTCACCAGCTCGATCCGCCGCCGCCGCCGCCGAATCCGCCCCCACCACCGAATCCGCCGAAACCGCCGCCGAACCCTCCTCCTCCGCCAAACCCGCCACCGCCGCCGAATCCGCCCCCGAACCCTCCATGATACCCGCCGCCCCTGTGACGCGGCTGTGACATCGTGCTCGCCAGCAGGAGAGGCAGGCATCCGCCGGACCGGCTGCGGCTCATGAGCGACAGCAGCACGATGATCATCAGCATGGTGAAGAGCACCGACCAGCCACCCGGCTCGCTGGCGGGGGCCCGTCGGATTGGCAGTTCGCCCTCAGCCAGGGAGAACCCGAACTCGCGTGCGTACGCCTCGGCCACGGCGGAGGTCACGATGAGCAGTCCGCCGCTGTAGTCCGCTCGCCGGAACCTGTCGGTCGCGGACCGGCAGATGCTCCCCGCCTCGCCGTCGGTGATGAAGCCTTCCGCCCCCATCCCGGTTTCGATGCGGCAGTAGCCCCGCCCCTCTGGGTTCGTTTCCCGTGGCACGAGCAGGATGACGGTGCCGGCATTCCGGCGCTGGTCGCCGATCTCGGCCTTGGCCCCAACGCCCCATTCCCGGCCGATGCGGAGCGCTGTTTCCTCCACCGGGCGACCGCCGAGGTCGGGCAGGGTGACGACCGCGATCTCGCCCCCGGAGCGGGTTTGCACGATGCGCGCCGCGGACTCGATCCGCCGCGCCGCGTCGGGGGAGAGGACGTTGGCGAAGTCGTTGACGTAGCCGCGGGGCGCCGGGAGCGTGGGCGGCTGGGTGTGGAGAGGAATGGCCACCGCCGCCACGAGGAACGCGGCAGCAGCCATCTGATTTCCGAAAAACGGAATTCGACGGAGGGGGGGAAGGCGAAGATCGGGGGTGCAGGAAGCCATTACCGTAATCTACGCAGAGATACGGCGATGGATTCAGGGGGTTTTCGGGCGGGGCTGCGTGATCACGTGATGCGAAGCGCTACGGCTTCATCACATCCCCGTGCATCCGGGTATAGATGGCCAGCGCTCCATAGGGTGCCCGATCTCCCCACTCGATCCGCGAGTCGGAGGCTCCGACGATCGCAATGAAATAGACATCACGCGGATTGAGGTGCACGTTCGTCCCGATCAGCACATTGTCGAGAATGATCTGCAGGCACTGGTTGTTCCGCGTGGACCGGATGCACTGCCCTGGTCGCTGCGGAACGATGAGACCGGGGATGCCGAGCGACTGAACCAGCTCGTTGAGCCCCATGGCACTCTCCCGCCGCAGGGCGATCGTCTCCGGATCGATGACGCGCCATCCGCGGCGTCGTGCATCGTTGTACCGCGTGGTATTGAGCGAGGCGGTGGCGGTGGTACGCACCTCGGCCACCGTTGCCGGGAGGTCGCTCACCCAGAAGTCGGCATTGACCGTATCCTCGAGGGCGAGGGTGATCTCGTCCGACATACTGGGGCGCATGCCGATGCGGGTCACGGTCACGCGGAACGGCATGCCGACACGGAGCTGGAGCGGGAGGAAATACCGGCCGTCCTCGCTCGATACGGCTTCACCGACACGCCGGCCGGTTCGATCTTCGGCAACGAGACGTGCCCGGTCGACCGCGCGCTCGCTGTCCTTCACCCGTACGATCCCCTGCAGTACCTGGGCCCCCATGACGGATGGCGCCCAGAGCAGACACGCAAGCACCACGGCCGCGGACGTGCAGAGCACGCCGCGGCCGGGAGCAAGCGAAGACCGCTTGAGGAGCATGATCAGAACGGTGACGTTCTCGGCGGCCGGCGATCGGTGAAGAAGGCAACCGTCGGATTGGCCGAAGTCGCGGCCGGTGATCCCGGCACCGAGGCCGAGAACACCACGATGGAAAGCACCGTACCGGGAATGGTCGCGCCAGGCATCGGATCGACCAGGGTGGTACCCGCCACACCGGCCGGAGCCGCAGTGGAAATGATCGGTGTCGTGCTGCCGGCCGGCGCCACGCGAGCAGCGAACGCTCCGGGCGTGACCGTGGAGTACGAGGACGACGTACCGAACGCGAGGCCGGCGAATGCCGGTGCGCCGGAGATCGGCGACGTGGCCGTGGGCGTGAGATAGACGTCCACATTACCCACGCCAGCTGCCGCGTGAATCGCACGGACCGCGATGCTCGACCCGGGAGTGGGGACGTCATCTTCCATGATGCGGATCTCCTTGGCCGGAGAGCCGCCCGCCCGCGCGAACCCGGTGAAGATCACCGTGTAGTACTTGCCCGCCTCGAAGTTGTGCGAGGCCTCGCCGAGCACCACCGTGTTTCCGGCGATGTTCTCGGGCTGAATGTTCAACAGATCGTTGTTGCTGTAATAGGTGAACACCCGGAACTGCCGGTTACCGGCCTGCGTACCCTGATAGCTCCCCAGCCCCATGCCGCGGAAAGGCACGCCGGCCCACGTCTGGGGTGAGAACTCCACCTGATCGATGAAACGCACCGTGGTGCCGAGGGTATCCGGCAGTGCGTTGATGTACCGCACGTACGCCAGCGGCGGCAGCGACGTCGGCTGGAGTGAGCCGTCGTCGCGCTGGCAGCCGATGGTCGTCAGCGCAGCCACTGCGAGGAGTGAGAACCGTGAAAGCCTCATGAGCCTTGGACTCCTTACCTGAGTTCAATCTGCGAAGAAAATGTGGAAGCGGCGAGATGCCGCTTACCGAAACGAGGTTCCGCCACCGGGTCCGGGCCCGGGCACGACTTCACCGTCGGGACCGTCTTCACCGAAGAGATCCAGCGACAGTCCGAACGAAGTGATTGCGAGCACGGCGATGATGGCACCGGCCAGGACATAGCTCCTGACCTTCGACAGCTTTCGCGGCCGAAATCCGAGAATGGCTTCCGCGGGAATGCTGACGCGCTCCCCGGACCAGACGGCGGATCCGCCACGAAGATCCTTGATTCCGCTCACATCGAGCACGACGCCCGCGGAATCACTCGATACCACCACCCCTTCCACACGCTCGATTTCCGGCCCGAGCCGGTCACTGAGCATAAGGCGGCCCCGGTCGTTCAGCGCCACCGCCGTCCGCTGCTGCGGAAGCGGCGACGCTGACTGGACCGGCATATACGTATAGCATCCCCACTGCAGAGACAGTGTTACCAGACAGCATGTCAGCACGACCTTTCGGTACATCGCTGCTCCCCGCCGTGTGGATGCCATGAACATGATCACTGGAAGCCGTACGTGCCCAGGGTCGCCTGCGTCGTCCCGTTGTAGAACGCCTGGCGGCGCGCGTTCATCTCCTGGAACGGAACCGGCCATTCGAGCGGCGTGGTGGCGAACAGATCGCCCCAGCCACGGCTGTCCGTGAACCAGATCATGTAGCCGGTGAACGCCGTTTCCATACGCTTCTCATACTTCATGGCTTCCCAGATGTTTCCGCAGGCCGTGGTCGTGAAGTTGGGCGGCTGCGGCACCTGGGGGACACACCGACCCGTCCCGATGGGCTGGGTGGCGGACGTGATGCCGGAAATCGGCGGCAGGTTGTTCCGCTCGCGGGTGATGTTGATGAGCGGCATCGCGGCGGCGAAGTTGCCGGCCCGGATGTACCCTTCGGCCGCGAGCATGTCGATCTCGGCCTTGGTCATGTCCGCGTAGGGACCGCCCGAGGCATTGGCGCGCGTGCCGCCCCAGCGGCGATGGTTGTACTCCGATTCCCCCCAGCTCGCGCCGAGCACGTCATCCCCGCTCGGACGGTTGCGGAAGTAGCGCCCGGCCGGGAGCACGTCCGACGTGGCGTCGGCCTGCTGCGCGGCGCGCGTTTCTCCCGGCGGCCAGCGGCGGTCGGGGGTGACCACGGTAAACTGACGCCGGCTGCTGAGCGGGCCGTTCAGCCATGCCTCGTAGGCGCCGGACGTATCGGCCATGCCGAAGTACGGCATGGGCATCGAATGCCAGCCGCCCACGATGTAGATCTGACCGGTTCCGACCGCGTCGAACTGCGCGGACCATCCGGTGCTGCCGCCGACCGTGACGTTGTGGTCCGCGGTGATGCCGTTGGTGGCATCGGCGATGATCGCCCCCCAGTCGAGCGCCGTACGCTCGGCGGGCGTACGGGCCACGCCGGCCCGGATACGGGCCCGGTAGGACCGGACGAGCCGCACGAAGTCATCACGGTTGTACGTCGTGCCGCTGAGCCACGTGGACGGGAGCGGGAAGCCGCCCGTTCCCTGGGTCGCTTCAGGCGACATCGCGATGGCGACCGCGGAGTCCAGCGCCCGGATCGCAGCCGCATTCACGTCGACCGCCGCGGACAGTCCCGGAATCGAGTCACTGGGAATCGAGGGATCGATGATCGCGGCCGAGTCATACCCGAACGACACGTAGCCGAGCGCCTTGCCGAGCATCAGGAAGGCGAAGGCCTTGGCGCGGGCGGTACGGGCCGGCGAGCCGAGACCGGCCCCGTTGGTTTCCGCGACGAGACGATCGACGGCCTGGATGCCGTTCACCGCCGTGCGTGCCAGTCGCTGGAAACTGTTGAAGTTGGCGACGTTGCCGGCCGACACGTCATTGCCCATGTCGTTGTTGATGGGCTGACGCGGAATGGTCGAACGCTGTGCCATGCCGAAGTTCGCCACGGTGGCGAACGACTCGCCGGCGAAGATCTTCGACTGCGTGTTGACCGATTCGCTGGCGCGCTGCGGATTGTTCATCTGCACGCCGATACCGGCGATCACCCCTTCGATGCCGCCCGGCGTGGAATACGCGCGCGCGACGTCGGGTGAGTTGAGATTTTCGACGTTCAACCGGTCTCCCACGCAGCCCGCGAGGCCGAGCAGGAGTCCGCAATACACAATGGAATGCTTTCGCATCGAGTTTCCCCTGTGTGAGTGCCGCCGGGCGTGGCGCATGCCGCCGCGCCCGACGACATCCCGGATCAGAAGCTGGTGCTGAGTGAGAACGTGAACTGACGGAGGTTCGGGAAGCCGAACACGTCGATGGCATTGAGCACGGCCGAGTTCTGCACGCCCGTCGCCGTTCCGACTTCGGGGTCGAAGCCCGTGTAGTCGGTCCAGGTGATGAGGTTGCGGCCGATGACGGACGCGGTCCAGTCACCGAAGCCGGCCACGCGGCCGATCCGGTAGCCGAGCGTGACTTCACGCAGCTTCACGAAGCTGGCGTCTTCGACGCTCTGGTTGGTCGGGCCGAGCACGTCGTACATGCCGCCGATCCCGTTGGCCGACACCGCGCGATAGTAGTAGCCGATCGGACGGGCGTTCTCGACGGTGCGGCCGACCTGATCCACTTCGCCGTACAGGAAGTCGCCGTACGACCACTGCCGGCCGTAGTTCCACACGCTCTTGCCGACGGTCGCGTCGAAGAGGCCGAACACCGTCAGCCGCTTGTAGCCGAAGGTATGCTGCATGGACCAGCGATACGAAGGCAGCACGTTGCCGACTTCGGGCAGCGACGGCGCGCCACCGATCGAATCACGAACCAGGATCGGCATGCCCCAGAAGTAGGCATCCGCCTGGAAGGCCGTCTGGTCCCGCGGCAGCGCCGTGAACCACAGGTTCTTCGTGATGCCGTCGTTGATGGTGTTGCCGGCGCCGATGTAGGAGATGTACCCGTCGTGATTGGTCTGGTACGTCCTGCCCGGGCCGCAATCGGCCGCGGCCGCCGCCGGCAGCTGGCTGCACTGCGTGACGAAGATGCGGCCGTACATCGAGCCGAGGCTCTTGCCCTGCTCGTACTTGTACATCGCCTCCGACCCCTGCTGGCCGCCGCTGTTGATCTGCGTCGGAATGTCGAGGCGCGTGATGATGGACGTGGTCCGGTCGTAGTTGAGCCGCACGGCGTAGTTCAGATCCGCCCGCGAGATGAGCGGGAGATTGAGGCTGACTTCGAGCGTGTTGTTCGTGAGCTCGCCGGCGTTGTTCCACTGCGTGGTGAAGCCCGCGATCGCCGGAGGCGGCACCGGCAGCAGCTGCTGGTCGATGACGTTGTTGGCGTGCGTGATCGTGAGGCCGTACTTGTTGAACAGCTCCATGTCCACGCCGTACTCGGTTTCCGTGGAGATCTCGGGCTTGAGGAACCGGTTGCCCAGGGCGCCCGGCTGGAGCGCGCCACCCGTGCCGAAGCTGAACGTCTCGTACTGCGACGAGAACGCGGGGCGGTTACCGGCCGTACCGCGCGAAGCGCGCAGCTTGAGGTCCGAGAACATCGGGATGTTGAACCAGGGCTCGTCGCTCACGCGCCAGGCGAAGGAGCCGCGGCCGTAGGTCTGCCACCGGTTGGCCGCACCGAACAGCGAGGCGGCGTCACGACGGACCAGGGCGCCGAAGATGTAGCGGCCCTTGTAGTCGAGGTCGAGGTTGGCGAACATGCCGAGCTGACGCACGGCATCCTCACTGCCGCCGATGCTGAAGCCGGCGATCGCGGCGTTCGGGCTGGTCACGCCGGGCACGGCGAGCTGCCGGCCGAGGTTGTTCTGGCCGAAGCCGGTCTGCTCCTCGAACAGGTAGCGGAGCGTGAGCCGGGAGTTCAGCGCGTCGTCGAACCAGGTCCGGCGCGCCGTCACGTTCATGGACGCGTTGAGCGAGTTGTCGCGGCTCGCGCTGCGTGCCACCGTGCCCAGGTTCGTGTTCGGCACGGACGGAATGGTGCGGTATCCGAGGTTCGTCTGGTCGAGCTGGAAGTTCTGGCGGCCGTCGTAGCCGAACTGCCCTTCCGCGTCGAGCCAGGTGAGCGGACGCCAGCGCATCGTCATGGAACCCACGAAGCGGCTGACCCGGTTGACCGGACGGTAGTTCTCCGAGTTGTACGCCGGATTGTCGTTCTGCGATCCCTGCTGCTGCGGGACCGACCGGATGTGGAGACGCCCCTGCGAATCACGCGCCAGGAGATCGGCGTTCACCGGCTGGCGGGTGATGCGGAACCAGGCGTTGCCGGAGTTGTGGTCGGCCGCTTCCGTGAACGCCGTGCGGAACTGCACGTCGACGTCGTTGCCGAACTGGTGATCGAGGTTGAGACGGACCGCGTTACGCGTGTAGCCGTCCATGAACCGCACCGCGCCTTCCTGGCGGAAGGTGTTCAGCGAGGCGAAGAAGTTCGTGCGCCCCACGCGGCCCGTGGCGTCGATCGTCCCGTTGTAGGTCTGGCCGTTCGTCAGGAACTGGCGCGTCGGGCTGCCGGCCAGCGGGAACGGGTTCACCTGGTACAGCGAGGTCATGTTCAGCACGCCCGGGTTGCGGGCGATGCCGGCGTCGAGCGTGAAGTTCACCGGCGACAGCGGAAGCACGTCCGGGTTGTCGTTGATCCGGTACGCTTCCTTGTAGATGTCCCGCGTCGCCGAGCAGGCCGGCTGGCCGGACGCGTCGTAGCAGAACCGCGACATCTCCTCGTCCATGAGCATGAAATGCGCCTTGGGGGAGAGGTACTCGCTCTCGATGCTCGACGCGCCGTATTCCGCCTGGGCCCGGAAGCGAACGCCTTCGGCGCCGCTCTTGCCGGTGCGCGTGGTGATGTTGATGACGCCGTTACCGGCGCGCGAGCCGTAGAGCGAAGCCGCCGCGGCGCCCTTCACGACTTCGATGTTCTCGATGTCCTGGGGGTTGATGTCCTGCAGGGTACCCTGCGAGACCACGCCGTCGATGATGAAGAGCGGACCCTGGCCGCGGCCCGACGCGTTGAGCGACTGGGGGCCACGCAGCACGATCGCCGGAGCGGCTCCGGGACGGCCCGAGGCCGACACGATGTTCGCGCCCGCGACCTTGCCCTGGAGCTGCGACAGCGGGTTGGAACCGGCCACCGGCATGTCCGCCGCCGAAACCTGCGCCACCGAGAAGGCCAGCTTCTTCACTTCCGTCGCGCCCGTCACGCCGGTGACCACCACCTGGCTCAGACGGTTGACGTCCTGCTTGAGTTCGAAGTTCGTTTCGACCGAGCTGCCCGAAAGCGTGATGCGCCGGCTCACCTGCGTGTAGCCGATGAACCGGGCCGAAATCGTGACTTCCTGACCGCGCACGCGCGCGGCCGGCACTACCATCGTGTACCGCCCCTGGGCGTTTGTCGTGGCTCCCTGGTTCAGTTCGGTCACGAAGACCGTGGCGCCGTCGAGCGGCCGCCCACCTTCTTCCGTGACCAGACCCGTGAGGGTCACTGCTTCCTGAGCCTGCACCGCCTGTGGAGCGAGGGCCGCCATTGCGAGTCCGATGGCCACACTCGCGCTGGCCAACCACCGCCGTCCCCCGACCAGATACGTCATTACAACCCTCCTTTGAAGAAAACGCGCAGGAGTGGAGCACACGGGAAGCGGTGAGGACAAGGGCCGAGCCCGCCGTGCGGACCCTGACCGATGCCTCCGGATGCTTCCCATGGGGCGTCCCCAGCCGCCAGGGTGGCAACTGTTGCGGACGCGCCGCTGAAACGAAGCCGAACTGCCGGCTTCGGCACGATCCGGTCGCCGGCAAGGCGCCGCGGATCGCAGAAATCTGTATGGAGCTTTATGTGGATCACCCGCAACGGCGCGGGATGAGACGAAATCGCGGTGGGAACTTCGGGTCGATGATCCGGGTACTCGGGACCAGACGCGATGGGGCAGGACGGAAAGAGGAGCGGAGGCAGTATCGTGATTGGCCTGGCATCAGTCAAGGGTAAGTCACGATTCGGCCCGTTTTTTTCGTGGACGCCACCCCGGCCTGCCGCCCCCTTGCGCTTCCCGGGGAGCACGCAAACCCTTCGGACACCCGCGAACCCCTCCCTTCCCCACCGGTCGAGCGACGTGTCCCCGAGACCATCCCACCCCGTCCCCTGGATTCGCCCCTCATCGTCCGTACACGTGGGGGCGGAGGTATACCCAGTCGCCCCGACACATTTTTTTACCGGGGGGTTGCCGGGGGGGCGGACAGCGGGACCGGCCACGGGGAAAACGGCACGGCCCGCAGCCGGACGGCCCTCCTGAACCCCCTCCTCCGGCCGGTCTGGGGCGCCGCCGCGGCCGCGGCCCGGCTCGCCGCCGCCCTGGCCCCCGACGCCGACGCCAAGCTCATCCGTTCATTCCGGGCCCGGCGCGGCGTCCTGAGCCGGATCCGCGACTCGGCCCGGACGCGCGACCCGGACCGGCCGCTCATCTGGCTCCATGCCCCCTCCGTGGGCGAAGGGCTGCAGGCCCGGCCGGTGCTCGAGGCCCTCCGCGCCGCCCACCCCACGGCCCAGCTCGCCTACACCTGGTTCTCCCCGAGCGCCGAGCGATTCGCCCGGGGGCTCGACGTGGATCTCTGCGAGGTGCTCCCCTTCGACGGACACCGGGAAGCCGAGGTGCTGCTCGCGGCCTGGCGCCCCACCGTGCTCGCCTTCGTCAAGCTCGATGTCTGGCCGGTGCTCGCCGAACGCGCCCGCGCCGCCGGCGTGCGGACGGCGCTCGTCAGCGCGACCCTGGCCCCCACCTCCGGACGGCAGGGGCGTCTGGCCAGAGCGCTTCTCCACGACGCCTACGCCGGACTCGATGCCGTGGGCGCGATCTCGGCCGACGACGCGGCCCGCCTGGCCGCGCTCGGCGTGCCGGCCGGGCGCATCCGCGTCACGGGCGACACCCGGATGGACCAGGTGTGGCGCCGGGCGGCCGGCGTGGGACCGGATCACCCGGTACGGGGCCTCGTCCGGGACCGTGCGGGCGCGGCCGGGGCTGCGGCGCCGCCGGAGGACCTCTCCTCCCACGGACCGGTGCTCGTGGCCGGCTCCACCTGGCCGGCCGACGAGGCGGTTCTACTCCCCGCGGCCGCGCGGTGGCTGCAGGCGACCCCGGGGGCGCGGCTGATCATCGCGCCGCACGAGCCCACCCCGGCGCACCTCGAACCGATCGAGCGCTGGGCCGCGCGCGAAGGCATTCCGATCCGTCGGCTACCCGCGGTGGAAGGGGGAGCGGACGCGATTCCCTGGTCGGTGCTGCTCGTGGACCGCGTGGGCGTGCTGGGCGATCTCTACGCGCTCGGCGACATGGCGTTCGTGGGCGGCGGTTTCCATGGCGCGGGGCTGCACTCGGTGCTCGAGCCGGCGGCGTTCGGCCTCCCGGTGCTGTTCGGTCCCCGGCATGGGAATGCGCGCGAGGCGGGCGAGCTCGTGGCGCGCGGCGGCGCGTTCGTGGTGACGGCGGCGCGGGAGATCGAAGCGCTGCTCGCGGACCGTGCGGGAGGGAGTGCGGCCGGGACGGCAGCGCGGGGACTCGTCCGGGAAGGGTGCGGGGCGACGGAGCGCGTGGTGCGGATGCTGGGGGAGCTGGTCCTTTAGAACTGCCGGGGGCTGCGCGCGCCCCCGCCGTCTCCCCCGGGCGTCGGGCGTGTCAGCGCCCCCGCACCGTCCTCACCGCCGCAGCGCGGTCGGTGTCCAGGTCAGCCCCACCGCGATCGCGTCGTCGTTGCCGTACTGGTCCGCGCCGCTGAACAGGGCCGACACCCGCACCGCCAGCCGCGGCGTCATCTCGAAGCTCGCGCCCACATCGAAGTTGAGCGACACATCCGACTGGCTCCGTCCGCCTGACGAGCAGCTCGAGCAGATGTCGATCGACATGCGGGGATGCACGAACGGTGTGATCGCCATGTCGCTCTCGAGTTCGAAACGGTGGCCGATCACGAGTCCCACCGGGAGCCGGATCGATGTGCGTCCATTCGCGATCGAAAGCCCCGCGCCCGCGGTGAGCAGCAGGTCGAGCGGCTGGTCGCTCCGCGCCCGGGCGAGATCGTAGCCGAGGTTGCCGGCCACGAAGAGTGCGACGCGGGCGCCGCGCGCGCTCGGATCGTACAATCCCAGATCGAGTCCGATGTGCATCTCCGGCGACGCATTCTCCCGCCACTGGAACATCATCATCGTGCCGTTGCTCCCCACCACGGCGCCGGTGTAATCCCGCTCCGACACCGAGGGCACCTGCAGCGCCGGATAGTTCAGCGCCTGTGCGTGGGCACGCGCGGGGAACAGCGCGGCAGCCGACAGTGCGCTCGCGCACAGAAACCGGCGGAAGGAACGGACTCGCGACATGAAGCAGCTCCGAATTCGGATGAGAGGGATCTGGATGTCCTGCGCAGACCTTCGTGTACTACGTACCGACGGTTGGACGGTTCCACCGCGCAAACGGTTGCCCGTCATGAAAAACGGAGACCGGCATGCACGCCGGTCTCCGTTTCCCCTTCCTGATCCGGCGTCCTCAGCCGAGTGCGTTCGCGGCTTCCGTCACCACGCGCACGGTGTCGTCCACCACCTGCAGGAATCCGCCCGAGACGGTGAACTGCCGGAGTCCGTCCAGCGATTCCACGCGCAGCGTGCCCGTGCCGAGCAGCGTCATCAGCGGCGCGTGCATCGGCAGGATGCCGACCTCGCCGTCGAAGGCGGGCGCCGTGACCGCGGTCGCGGCGCCCTCGTACAGCACCTGCTCCGGCGAGATCACCGAGACCTGCAATGTGCCGGCCACGCGCGCCTCAGCCCTGGAGCTTCTTGGCGTTCACGACCACGTCGTCCACACCGCCGGCCATGAAGAACGCCTGCTCGGGGAGCTTGTCGAACTCGCCCTCGCAGATGCGTTCGAACGAGGAGATCGTCTCCTCGAGCTTCACGTACTTGCCCGCGATGCCGGTGAACTGCTCGGCCACGTGGAACGGCTGCGACATGAAGCGCTGCAGGCGGCGCGCGCGGCCCACGACGCGCTTGTCGTCTTCCGACAGCTCGTCCATGCCGAGGATCGCGATGATGTCCTGGAGCTCCTTGTAGCGCTGCAGGATGCGCTGCGTCTCGGACGCCACCTTGTAGTGCCGCTCGCCGATGTACTGCGCGTCGAGGATGCGCGACGTGGAGTCGAGCGGATCCACCGCGGGGTAGATGCCGAGCTCGGTGATCTTGCGGTTGAGCACGACCGTGGCGTCGAGGTGGGCGAAGGCCGTGGCCGGCGCCGGGTCGGTGAGGTCGTCGGCGGGCACGT
>CAZUKU010000007.1:146370-182013 GCA_964621045.1 uncultured Gemmatimonas sp. | reverse complement strand
CGTCGGCGAAGTGCCACGTGCGCGACGTATTGATGGCGATGCGCCTGGGCTGCCGCTCGTCCACGGCAACGCGCAGCACCTGCCACTGTTCGTCGCCCCAGAGCTCGGCGGTGCGGTCGGTGCCGCGGCTGCCGGCGGCCGGGGCGTCCACGGCCTTGGTGCTGCGGATGGCCTTGTACACGCCGCCCTGGTTGGTGCCGCCGAAGGCGATGCGTTCGATCCCCTCGGCGCCGCGGTCGAAGAACACGTAGATCGTGCGACGGCGCGCGGCGAAGGTGGTGGGCGAGACGAGCGAGCGGAAGACGGGATCCTCGTTGTACTCACGCATGGGAACGACCCACATGTCGACGCCGTACTTGCGCATGAGCGCGGGGAGCACGGTCTCCATGCGCTTGTCGAGCCACTGCTGGCGGACGACGGCCTGCTCGCGGAGGGTGCCGAAGGGGCGGAGGGAGTCGCGCGCGGCCATGGTGCGCCAGGAAGGCGCGGCGATGGCTTCCGCGGTGGGACGCGGCGTGAGCTGCGGAGGGCCCTGGGCAGCGGCGGGGGCCGTGAGGAGGGCGAGCGCGGCGGCCGGGAGGAGGGGGCGTACGGCGAGGAGGGAGGGCATGCCGGACGGTAACGCGGAATCGCGGGGGGCGCGAGTCGGGGGACGAGCATCGTCGGGGTGCGTCGTCGAAGTGCAAGATCGGCCGCACGAGGTCGCAAGCGGCGGGTCGGCAGACTCGAGTCTCGAGGGTGCCTGGCGACTCCTGCCTCCAGGGCCGGCATTGCCGTCCAGGCACCTTGGGTGTCAGCCGGGAACATCGTGCGTCGTCGTGACCGACGCAGCACCGGGATCGGCGCTACGGATCGATCCGCGTCCGCCGTGTCACCACCCACATCGCGCCGGCGAGCATCGCCGCATATCCACCCATCACGAGCGCGCGTTCGAGCAGGGTCTGGCCGGCGAGCGGCCACCAGTCGGCCCACGTGGCGAGGCCGGAGCCGAGCGGCTCGCGGCGGAGCGCGATCAGCACGGAGCTCATCCCGAACTCGGCCATCACCTCCACGCCGAGAAACGCCGCGACCCGGGCGGGCCATCGGCGGATCGGGTAGTTGCTCAGGTGCCACGTCAGCACGGCGCACAGGAACACCACGCCCACCACCAGCGCGCCGAGGAATGCGGACCAGCTCGAGAACGAATCCAGGCCGAGCACGGTGGCGCGGTACAGGCGGAGGAGCACGCCGGTGATGCCGGCCAGCTCCAGCGTGGAGCGGGACAGGGCACGCAGCGACGTGATGCGTGGAGCCGGGACCGCGGGCACGCCGGAGGGAGCGCTGGAGCGCATCATGAAGGCGAAGCTACGCCGGATCGGCTGGCCTGCCAACAGGGGGCGAGCCCGCGGGCGTCACGCCGCTGGCCGGCGTTCCGGCGGGAGGAGTCTCCGCGGGCAACGCCTCGGGCAGCCCCGCGCCGACGTGGTCGAGCAGCCACGTCAGGCTCGTGGGCAGATGTGTACGCCAGTAGTTCCAATCGTGCCCCCCGGAATGTTCGTGGTACCGATGGGACAGTCCGAACGCCCGGAGGGTTGTGATGAAGGCCCGGTTCTGGTCCAGAAAGTCGTCGGCGAGTCCACAATCCACGTAGAGTGCGGGAACCGGTGTGCCGGCCGTCACCAGACGTCCCACGAGGCGCCCGGGGTCGCGGGCATACCAGCCGATCGTGTCCGGTCCGAAAATCGGCGCATACCAGCCGTAGCGGCGGCCAGCGGCCTCCCGCAGCTCCTCGGGGGTGCGGGCCCAGCGCGCGGGCTCGGCGAACGGCCTGGGACCGAGCAGCGCGGGCGCCAGCACGCCCGAATGGCTGGCCGCGGCGGAGAACACGTCGGGATAGCGGAGCGCGAGCGTGACGGCGCCGAACCCGCCCATGGAGAGGCCGGCAATGCCGCGATGCTTCGCGGTGGCGAGTGTGCGATAGGTGCCGTCGACATGGGCCACGAGATCACGGGCGACGTAGTCGTCGTAGTGCGGCCACGGCACGCAGTACGTGTCGGCCGGTTCTCGGCGCGCGGTGTCGGCGCGGCAGGCGGCGACGTTGGGGAGCGTGTGCCACGTGGTGTACCACGAGTCGTCCCCGTCGGGCATGACGACGATCGCGTCCGGGGCGCCGGCGGCCACGAGGGAATCCATGACGCGGTCGAGACGCGCCTGGCGGATCCAGTCGTCCTCCCCGCCGGTGCGGCCGTGCAGATAGAACAGCACGGGGAAGCGGCGCGTGGTGTCGGCGGCGTACGCGGGCGGGAGGTAGACCACGAGCCGCTTGTGCGTGCCGAGCGACTGCGACCAGACGGTATCGGCACGCAGGGCGCCGCGCACAGGAGCGGCGAGCGTGTCGGCGCCCTGTTGCGCAAGCAGGGCGAGCGGGTGGAGACACAGCAGCAGCGCGGCATGCGCCGCGGCCTGGGCGAGCGGACGACGGATCATCGGCGAGGAGCTGAAGGGCCGAGGAAATCTGCGTCCGGGCGCGGGGCCGCGGCCAGTCAGCGGATGAACGTGCCGATCCGCCGCCAGCGGATGTCGGTGAGGAAGGGGAGCACGCGGTCGCTGTCGTGCGCGTTGTACGAGTAGTACACGAACGCAGGCCGGCCGCGCACGTTTTCGCGCGGCACGAGTCCCCAGTACCGTCCGTCCTTGGACTCGTAGCGGTTGTCGCCGAGCATGAACAGGTAGCCGGCCGGAATCACGAGCGGTCCCCAGTCGTCGAGGGTGGGCACCTCGGGCGGATCGCCGATGGCCGAGCCGCGGATCTCGTGCTGCTTCTGCCACCGGAAGAGCGGCGCGCTGAAGGACCCGTCGACGCGCGGGTTGGCGCGCATGGCGTCGGGCTGCGGCTGCGGCACGCCGTTGAGGTGGAAGAGGCCGCCGCGCATGTGCACGGTGTCACCGGCCACGGCCACGAGGCGCTTGACGAGCGTGGGGTGCGGATCGTGGGGCTGGTCGTACTGGGTGGGGGACACGAACACGACCACGTCGCCCCGCGACGGCTCGGCGTAGCCGGGCAGGTTGATGCTCGTGAACGGCACGTGGGGGCCGTAGGCGAGCTTGTTCACGAACAGCCAGTCGCCGATGAGGAGCGTGGGGATCATGCTCCCGGAGGGGATCCGGTACGCCTCGAAGAGGAAGGTGCGGATGAACAGGAAGATCGCGATGGTCCACGCGATCGCCTTGAGGTTCTCCCGGGTGGACGCGCGCGGTGCGGGGGCGCCGGACTTGCCGCCGCGCAGCGCGGCGACGGAGTTCACGGGCGCGTCGGGATTGGGGTTGGACGAGCGGGCCACGGCAGCGAGGTGAAGTTCGAAGTGGGACGAACGACGAAGGGGCGCGCCCGTGCGGGACACGCCCCCTCATCACGCGTCCTGAAAGATGGTCAGGAGAGGTGCTTGCTGACCAGCGCGGTCATTTCGAACATGGAAACGGACTTCTTGCCGCCGAAGACGGAACGGAGCTTGTCGTCGGCGTTGATCTGCCGGCGGTTCTTGGCGTCCTGCAGGCCGTTCTTCTTGATGTAATCCCAGATCTTCTTGGTGGCTTCGGTGCGCGGCAGCGGCTTCGTACCGATGACGGCGCCGAGGTCGGCGGACGGCGTGAGCGGCGTCATGAAGGCCGCGTTCGGCGTGCGCTTCTTGGCGGCCTTCTTGGGAGCCGCCTTCTTGGGGGCAGCCTTCTTCGCCGCTTTCTTGGGGGCAGCGGCCTTCTTGGCAGCCTTCTTGGGAGCCGCCTTCTTGGCGGCCTTCTTCGGGGCGGCCTTCTTCGCCGCCTTCTTCGCAGACTTCTTCGCAGGGGCCATGGAATCTCCTGTGTTGGGTGCCGGTCCGTATCACGTACATCAGACGTGACGCGGCACAAGCTATAGGACGCGGAACGGCGCGCAATAGGGAATTTGCGGTTTTTCCCTCTGGGAACGTGTCTTTTTCCCTCTGGAGGCGGGAATTCGGGGGAATGGGGCGTACGGAGTGTGGTTTTTGCGGGGGATCGGGGTGTAATTCCCGCATGGCGACATCCGGCGCATGTGCCGGGCGGCGACCGTTGTGCAGACGCGAAATCGGTCGCACGAGGTCGCAAGCGGCGGGTCGACAGTCGCGAGTCTCGAGGGTGCCTGCGACTCGGGCCTCCGGGCCGGCTTCGTCGTTCCCGGCCGACAGCCGCGAGGGTGCCGGGAAGCGCCGGCTTACGCCCCCAGCTCCCGCAACAGCGCCAGGTCCTCCACCTCCCACGCATCCGGTGTGTCGTCATCCTCCGCGGGCTCGGCAACGGCCTGCGGCGTTTCCATCAGGCACGGAATCCCGCGGGCGCGCGCGTCCTGCAGCAACCATCCGAATGCCGCCGCACCGATCTCGCCCTGTCCGATCCGCGCGTGGCGATCGCGGTTGGAGCCGAGCGCCCCCTGGCTGTCGTTGAGGTGCAGGAACGACGGCGACTGGCCGGTGGCGGACTCGAAGGCGTCGAGTACCTCGGTCACCGTTTCCCGCGACGCGGCAAGGTCGTAGCCGGACGCATACAGGTGACACGTATCGAGTCCATAGCCGGCGCGCGCGCGGAGCTCCGGAGGAAGCGAGGCGAGCATCACGCCGACCTCGTCGGGGGTGCGTCCGACGGTGGTTCCCGCGCCGGCGGTATTCTCGATGAGCAGCCGCGTGGCGCCGTCGGGCACGGCGACCAGCGCGCGGCGCATGGCTTCGGTCACGCGCGCCATGGCGGCGATGCGGTCCCCGTCCGTGGCAGCGCCGGGGTGAAAGCACACGCCGCCCACGCCGAGCGTGGTGCTGCGTTCGAACTCACGGGCGAGCGCTGCGGCGGCGCGCTCCCACTTGGCCTCGTCGGGCGTGGCGCAGTTGAGGACGTAGCCGGCGTGCACGATCACGTGGGCGGGCGCGATGCCGGCCTCGGCGAGTGCATCGCGAAAGCGCGTCACACGCTCCGGCTTCACGGAGATCTTCTCGTTGTAGAACTTGGGAACGGCGCTGAAGATCTGCAGGGCCTGCATGCCCGAGCGACCGGCACGGCGGGCGGCCATGGGAATGCCGCCGGTGTCGGTGCAGTGGGCGCCAAGGAGCAGAGGCGGGCGTGTCATGGTGGGGTCAGCGGAATGTGGCGCGTCGACGGAGGAACGTGACGTCGCCGCCGGCGGGCGGCGATTCGCTCCACCCCACCACGAGCGCCGCGCCCTGCAGGAGCACGAACGGGTCGGCGGCGGGGTTGAGTCCGGCGTTCACGGTGAGTCGCCGTTCGAACAGGTGGCCGGCGGTGCGCGACAGCGCGAGCGCGATGCGCGGCCGCGTGCCGCTGTTGGGGTCCTCGTAGGCGACGGCCACGAAATCCCCGTCGGAGGCCACGCGGGCCGCGCCGAGGCGTTCGCCGTACACGATCGGCACCGGCGGCTCGAAGGCGGCGCGCGGGTCCATCTGGTGCGCGTAGAAGATACCGGGCCCTTCGGGGCCGACGAGCGCGTAGCTCACGTGGACGTAGCCGTTGGCCTCGTCCACCCAGAGGCCGGCAGCGGGGCGCACGCACCCGACCGCGCCGCCGGACGCGGCATCGCGCGCGTCACTCGAGCCCTGATCGAGCGTGTCGACGGGGATCGGACCGCGCCATACGGTTTCTCCGGCGTGACGCCACGCGGCGAAGAGATGCACGCGATTGCGCTCGCCTGCGGACCACCAGACGGCCACCTCGCCACGCGGGGTGGCGCGGTGCTGCAGCGAGCCGTCACAGCGTCGCGGGTCGACCGGCGCGGCGCTGTCGCCGAGTGCGAGATCGGGCGCCGGCGGCATCTGGATGACGGGGAGCGGCGCGCGCGGTCCGCGTTCGGCCGAGGCTTCGGGCATGGCGGCGAGCACGGCGTGCAGCGCCTGCTCGCGTGATGCGGCGTCGGCAGCGGCGGGGAGCGCGATCTGTTCGGCGGATTCGTCACGCCAGTCGATCGGGCGGCCGAAGTCGAGACAGGCCGTGCCCGTGAGCAGGGTGCAGGCGACGACGAGCCGCGCGGCCGCGCGCGGGGGACGCAGGGAGATGGTCACCCCCGTAATCTGGGCGCGGGACGCGGTGACGGTACCCGTGCCCTGTGCCCGTGCCGGTATCGCTGCCCGTCGCACGCGGTCGTTGCCCCCGTACGCCACAACCGTTCCCGTACGCCGCCATGCATTATCTGCCGCCGCTCTCGTTCCCGTACGCCGCCGCTCTTGCTCGGGCGGGGTCCCGCCGGTGATGCTTCCCGCATGCATGTGGGCATCGTCGGTCTGGGCACGGTGGGACACGCACTCGCGCGGGCGCTGCACGCGGCGGCGCAGGGAGACGCGCCGGCATCCGCCGTGCGCCTCGTCTGCGTGAGCAGCCGGCGGGCCGATGCCGCGTCCGCGCTGGCGCGCGAACTGCCCGGCGTGACGGCCGTCTCCACGCGCGCGATGGCCGCCCATGCGGATCTGATCCTGCTCACCGTGGCCGACCGCGACGTGCCCTCCGCCGCCGACGACGCCGCGTGGACGGCAGGGCTCACCGTGGCGCACACGAGCGGGGCACTCGATCTCACCCCCCTCGACGCGGCCGCGGCGCGTGGCGCGCGCACGGGCAGCTTCCATCCCATGGTCTCGCTGCCGGCCGGACTCGCGGTGCCGCCCGCGGCGCAGGCAACACGTTTCCGCCACGCCACGGCCGCGCTCGACGGAGACGCATTCGTGCAGATGCGGCTCACGAGCCTCGCGGAGGCGCTGTCGATGACCACGGTGGTGGTGCCGTCCGCCTGGCGCGCCCGCTGGCACGCGGCCGCGACGCTGGCGGGGAACGCGAGCGCGGCGCTCGTGGCACTCGCCGAAGACATGCTCGGCGCGCTGCCGCTCCCCCCCGGGGCATCGCGCGGCGCGCTCGCAGGGCTCCTGGCAAGTGTCGCGCGCAACATCGCATCGCTGCCCGACGACGCGCGGACGACCGCGGCCATTTCCGGCCCGATCGCGCGCGGCGACGCGCAGACCGTCGCCCGGCACCTCGCGGCGCTCGATGGGCGCGCCGCGGTTCCGGCCGGCATGTCCCCACTCACCACGTCCCCGCGCGACACCGAGGCCTACCGTCACGCCGCGGCGCTCGTGCTGCTGGCCGTGGAACACGACCTCGCTCCCGAATCACACACCGCGCTCGCGGCTTTGCTTCCGCCGCTTCCGCCGCTTCCGCCGCTTCCGCCGCTTCCGCTGCCTTCGCTCCCTCCCTCCGATCCCGTCTGATGCCACGCCCCACGATCCCCGACCTGCAGGCACGCGCCGAACGCGGTGAACCGCTGGTGATGCTCACCGCCTACGACGCGACGTTCGCCCGGCTCGCCGAAGCGGCCGGCATCGACTTCCTGCTCGTGGGCGACAGCGTGGGCATGACGCTGCTCGGCCACCCGTCCACCGTGCCGGTGACGATGGACGACATGCTGCACCACACGCGCGCCGTGGTGCGCGCCACGCAACACGCGCACGTGGTGTGCGACCTGCCGTTCATGTCGTACCACGGCAGTCCGGACGTGGCCGTGCTGAACGCCGGCCGCGCGCTGCAGGAAGCGGGTGCGCAGTCGGTGAAGTTCGAGGGCGGCGCACGGTGGACGCCGTTCGTGACCCGCTGCACCGACGCGGGCATTCCCGTGATGGCGCACATCGGGCTCCGCCCGCAGCAAAGCTCGCTGCTCGGCGGCTATCCCGCGCAGGGGCGCACGGCGGCGGCCGCCGAGCAGCTCCTCGACGACGCGCTCGCGCTCGAAGCCGCTGGCGCCTGGGCGCTGCTGCTCGAGAAGATGCCCGTGGAAGTCGCCGCCGCCATCACCGAACGCGTGCGCATTCCCACCATCGGCATCGGGTCGGGGCCGCACTGCAGCGGACAGGTGCAGGTGATGCACGACGTGCTCGGCCTCGACGAAACGTTCCGGCCGCGCCATGCCGGACGCTACGCCGATCTCGCGGCGCCGATCCGCGAGGCGTTTGCGCGCTATGCGGATGACGTGCGCGGCACCCGTTTCCCCACCGACGCCCAGTCGGTGCGGGGCGGCGCGGCGCTGGAGGGATTCCCGGCGGAGCGCCCGGCGTGACGGTGCCGCGCGGGAGGTATTCATGAACGCGTCAGACACGCCGGCGAACACGACCGGCACACCCATGATCGTGCGCGACGTGAACACGCTGCGGGCCGCGCTCGACGCCCTGCGCGCCGAACGCGGCGGCACCGTGGGATTCGTGCCCACGATGGGATGGCTGCACGACGGACATCGCACGCTCGTGCAGCGGAGCCGCGCCGAAAATGCGATCACCGTGGTGAGCCTCTTCGTGAACCCGTCGCAGTTCGACGACCCCAACGACCTCGCCCGCTATCCGCGCGACGAAGCGCGCGATGTGACACTGCTCGCCGCCGACGGCGTGGACCTCGTGTTCGCGCCCGCGCCCGAAGCCGTGTACCCGACCGGTTTCGCCACCTGGATCACCGTGGAGGGGATCACGGACGTGCTGGAAGGCGCGTTCCGCGCCGGTCACTTCCGTGGCGTGGCCACGGTGGTCACGCTGCTCCTCCGCGCCGTGCGCCCGGACCGGGCGTACTTCGGCGAAAAGGACTGGCAGCAACTGCTCGTGGTGCGCCGGCTCGCGCACGACCTGCTGCTCGATGTCGATATCATCGGCGTGCCCACGGTGCGCGAGGCCGACGGACTCGCGATGTCGAGCCGCAACGTGCGGCTGAGCGACGAGGCGCGGGCCGGCGCGCTCGCCATCTCGGCGGCGCTCCGCGACGTGCAGCAGGCTTTCGCGGAGGGCGTGCGGAGTGCCGCCGCGCTCGAGGAGCGGCTGCGCGCCCGGCTGGCCGGCGAGCCGGCGCTCAGCGTGGAGTACGCGGTGGTGGTGGCTGCCGAAACCCTGCGCCCGCTCGATGAGGTCACGGTACCGGCACGGGCGCTCGTGGCGGCCCGCATCGGCGGGGTGCGGCTGATCGACAACGGGCCGGTCGGGTGAGCGCGCCGTAGCGCACCGTCGGGATCCCTCTGCCCTGCCCCGTTCGCCCGGCCACGCGGCCCGTCCATTACCTTCTTTCGCAGGCCACCGTGCAACGTCACCGGTGCGCCGGTCCCCCCGACATACTCCCGGAGTCGCCCATGTCTCTTGCCGCCTTCGACGGCACGCGCCGCGTGCCGCCTGCCGTCAACGAACCGATTCGCGCCTATGCCCCGGGCTCGCCGGAAAAGCGCACGCTCAAGGCCCGCCTGGCCAGCATGGCCGAGGAACAGCCGGAGATCCCGGTGGTCGTGGGCGGGAAGCGCATCCACACCGGCGACATCGGCCAGGCCACGATGCCCTGCGTGCACCAGCACGTGCTGGCCACGTACCACAAGGCGCGCCCCGAAGACGTGAGCGCGGCCATCGCCGCGGCCGCCGAGGCGCAGCGCGACTGGGCCAACTGGCGCTGGGAAGATCGCGCCGCGGTGTTCCTGCGCGCGGCCGAGCTCCTCACCACCACGCACCGCGACACGCTGAGCGCGTCCACCATGCTCGGCCAGTCCAAGACCGTGTTCCAGTCGGAGATCGACGCGGTGTGCGAGCTGATCGACTTCTGGCGCTTCAACGTGGCCTTCGCGCAGGAGCTCTACAACGAGCAGCCCCTGTCGAACAACACCATGTGGAACCAGCTCGACTACCGGCCGCTCGAAGGGTTCGTGTACGCGGTGACGCCGTTCAACTTCACCGCCATCGGCGGCAACCTGTCCACCGCGCCCGCGCTCATGGGCAACACGGTGCTCTGGAAGCCCGCGGCCACGGCCATGCTGTCGTCGTGGTACACAATGCAGCTCCTCGAGGCGGCGGGGCTGCCGCCGGGCGTGATCAACTTCCTCCCCGGTGATCCGGTCGCCATCTCCGAGCGCGTGCTCGGCGATCCCGCGCTCGCGGGCGTGCACTTCACCGGCTCGACGGCCGTCTTCAACAGCATGTGGAAGACGATCGGCGCGAACATGGGACAGTACCGCAACTATCCGCGCATCGTGGGCGAGACGGGCGGCAAGGACTTCATCGTGGCACACCCGTCGGCCGACCCGCAGGTGCTGGCCGTGGCCATGGTGCGCGGCGCCTTCGAGTTCCAGGGGCAGAAGTGCTCCGCCGCGAGCCGCGCGTACATTCCGCGCTCGCTCTGGCCCGACGTGCGCGACCGCGCCGTGGCCATGATGGGCGAGATGTCCATGGGCGACGTGCGCGACTTCCGGAACTTCACCGGCGCCGTGATCGACGAGAAGGCGTTCACGCGCATCGAGCAGTACCTCGCGCTCGCGAAGCAGTCGGCCACCGTGATCGCGGGCGGCGGCGCGGACCGCAGCACCGGCTGGTTCATCGAGAACACGCTCGTGGAAGCCACCGATCCGTCGCATCGCCTGTTGTGCGAGGAGATCTTCGGCCCGATCCTCACCTGCCACGTGTACGACGACGCGAAGTGGCGCGAGACGCTCGACCTCGTGGACCGCACGTCGCCCTACGCGCTCACCGGCGCCGTCATCGCGCAGGAACGGAGCGCGCTGCACGAGGCGTCCACCGTGCTCCGCCAGGCGGCCGGCAACTTCTACTTCAACGACAAGCCCACCGGCGCCGTGGTGGGCCAGCAGCCGTTCGGCGGCGCGCGCGCGTCGGGCACGAACGACAAGGCCGGCTCCAAGTCCAACCTGATGCGCTGGGTGAGCACGCGCACCATCAAGGAGACGTTCAGCCCGCCCACCGACTGGCGTTACCCGTTCCTCGGCGAGGAGTAAGGGACGCCAATGCGTACGCTGCGTTTCGTGACGTGCGACGTGTTCACCGACACCCCGCTGGCCGGCAATCAGTTGGCGGTGGTGTTCGGCGCCGAAGGGCTGTCCGACGACACGCTGCTCGCCATCACGCGCGAGTTCAACTATTCGGAAACCACGTTCGTGTCGGCCGCCGAGCGCGCCGACACGACGCGGCGCGTGCGCATCTTCACGCCCGGCGGCGAAGTGCCGTTCGCCGGCCATCCCACCCTCGGCACGGCGCACGTGCTCGTGGCCACGGGCGAGGTGCCCGTCACCGGTGACACGGTGTCGGTGGTGCTGGGCGAGAACGTGGGACCGGTGCCGGTCACGGTGCGGTGTGAAAACGGCGCGCCGGTGTGGACGCAGCTCACTACCGCGCGGTTGCCCGAGGAGCGCACCGACGGCGTGCCGCCGATCGAGGCGCTCGCCGAGATACTCGGCCTCACGCCCGATGATTTCGTGGGCGGCACGCACATGCCGGCCGGCGTGTCGTGCGGGCTGCCGTTTCTCGTGGTGCCGCTCGCGTCGGTGGAGGCGGTGCGGCGCGCGCGGGTGCGCATGGACGCGTGGGAGCGGCATCTCCACGGCGGCTGGGCCACGGAACCGCTCGTGTTCGCGACCGTGCGCGATGCGCACGACCGACATGATATGCCGCCGTCGCTGCACGAGGTCGACATCCGCGCGCGCGTGTTCGTGCCGGGACTGTCGGTGCCGGAAGATCCGGCCACCGGATCGGCGAACGCCTGCCTGGCCGGCTATCTCGCGGCGCGCACGCCGCGCGACGGCACGCTGCGCTGGCGCGTGGCGCAGGGAGTCGAGATGGGGCGCCCGTCACGCCTCGACATCGAAGCCGACAAGGTGCAGGGCGCGATCACCGCGGTGCGCGTGGGCGGCGCGTCGGTGATCGTCAGCGACGGGACCTTCCGCCTCCCGTAGAACGGATCGGCGCGTCGGCCGACGAGCGCATCTCCTCCTCCGGCTCCACGGGCGGCGGCGGATCGGACGGCTGTCCCACGCGGAGCGCGGCGAGCCCCTGCGACCACACCACCACGCGATTCCGCCCGCTCCGCTTGGCGGCGTAGAGCGCCTCGTCGGCGCGGGCGAGCAGGTCTTCGGCGATGGCTTCGTCGGTCACGGTGTCGGCCACGACGCCTACGGAGGCCGTGACCGGAATGCGCAGCCCGCCGCCGAACTCGCGGCGGCGGAACGCTTCCACGATGCGGAGCGCGAGATGCTGCGCGCCCGCGAGCCCGCTGCCGGGCGCGAGGATGGAGAACTCCTCGCCGCCGGTGCGCGCCACGATGTCGCCCACGCGCGCGTTGGCCCGCAGCAGCTCGCCGGCTTCGGTGATCACGCGGTCGCCCGCGAGATGGCCGTACGTGTCGTTGATCAGCTTGAAATGGTCGAGATCCACGTCGATGATCGCGAGCTCCGTCTGCGCGCGGGCGGCGCGCGCCAGCTCGCGGCGGAACTGCTGCTCGAATCCGCGGCGGTTGAGGCAGCCGCTGAGCGGATCGGTTTCCACGATGTCGGCGAGGTGCGTGCGCATGCGGTTGTACGCGCGTCCCACGTGCGTGATCGCGTCGGGGCGCACGTCGGACGACACGTCGTACGCGGCGGAGAAGTCGCCGTCTTCCGCGCGCGCGAACATGTCGAGCAGGCGCGCGAGCCGTTCGTGCATGTGGCTCTGCACGAGCGTCACGAGGCCGGCGCCCACGGCGAAGATGCCGAGCGTGACGAGCGAGTCGGGCCAGGCCACGTCGGCGGCGCTCCGGATGGCGACGTCCACGATGAGGAGATAGCCCGCGGCCGTGGCGCCGAGCATGAGGAGCGCCGGCCCGCGTCCGAAATAGACGTGCGTGAGCTGCAGCGCGAAGAGCGCCACGAGCAGCGCGCGGTCGTAGTCGCGCGGCGGCGCCAGCACGAACACGAGCACGAACACGAGCAGCAGGTCGCACACCATCATGAACGTGGCCAGTGTGCGGCTGGCTCGGCGCACGCGGCGCACGCGCTGGTGCAGCGTGAGCACGACCAGCACGTACACGGCCGCGGAACCGCCGATCAGCCAGTCGGCGAGATCGGCGCCGAGCCGGGCTTCGGCGATCGGGGAGACGGTGAGCCACCCGGCCGTGCGCAGCAGCACCGCGATGCCGGTGGCCAGGAGCGCCAGCACGACGCGGTAGCGCGTCTGCCAGAGCAGGACGTCGGCGTTACTCTGTTCGTAGCGGGAAAGGTCCGGGCTGGCCGAATCGGGCGCCATGGGGGAGGACGGCGGGAGACCATCGACGCGCCTGCCGCCGGGCGTGCGCATCCCTGCGCAAAGTTACCATGGACCGGCGAGCGCAGCCATAGCGCAACCATACCGGGGCGGCGTCGATCAGGGGACAGCGGCGGTGGCGAGCGAGTCCATGGGGCGTTCGCGGAGGGGGCGGATGAGGTCGATGAAGTCGTCCGTCCAGGGACGCCCGGGCAGCGGGGAGGGCGTGGTCCAGTGCGCGCCGAGCTGGAGGCGTTCCATGGCCGCCTCGGTCCGGGTCAGGACCACCGCCGAGACGGACGGGCTTTCCAGCGAGGTGGTGCTCTCGGTGAAGAGGGTGGGCGAACGCCAGTGGCGCATGGCCAGCCCCTCCGCGGCGCCCACCCGGACCGCCTCGTTGACCACGGCCAGGTGCCGGTTGGAGACGTGGAGCACGAGCGCGCCGTCGTCGCGGAGGGCGCGCATGTACACCCGCAGCGCCTCGCGGGTGAGGAGGTGCGCGGGGATGGCGTCCGACGAGAAGGCGTCCACCAGTACCACGTCCAGCGTGGCAGGCGGCAGCCGGCCCATTTCCAGGCGGCCGTCGCCCACGAGCACGCGGGTGTTCCGCGGGCAGCTCTCGAGGTACGTGAAGTAGCGCGGGTCCTGGGCCACGGCCACGATGGCGGGGTCGATCTCGATGAACGTGGCCGTATCCCCGTCGCGCAGCACGCAGGCCATGGCGCCCGAGCCGAGCCCGATGAGCCCCGCGTGCGCGGGCCGCGGGACGGGGAGCGCCGCGCGCACGGCCTCGGAGAGCGACGAGCCTTCGGCGTAGTACGTGAGCGCGGCCCGCTGCCGCGTGCTGTCGCGCCACTGGGCCCCGTGCATGGTGCTGCCGTGCATGAGCAGATGCATGACGCCGAGCGGCCGTCCCACGGCGAGCACGCGATGGGAGCCGAAGAAGGTGCGGTCGCGCAGGATCTCCTCGCCACCCATGCCGCGCGCGGCCACGAGCAGCATGGTGGCGAAGACGAGCGGCGCGGCCACCCATGCCCGCGCGCGGTTGAGGAACACCGTGGCGCCCACGATCCCGAGCAGCGGGCGTTCCACGGGCAGCCAGCCCGTGAACGCGAACACGATTGCCGCCGCGCCGGCCAGCACCGCGGTATCGGCGGCCGGGCGCCACAGGGTGTCCATCCGCGGGAGCAGCAGGAACGTGGCCGCGAGCAGCAGCGGATATTCCACGACGGTGTCGAAGACGACCGGCGCGAGCAGCGCCGTGGTGGCGCCGCCGATCACGCCGCCAAGCGACACGCAGTTGTAGAACTCGGTGAGCCGCGCCACGGGCGGCCGCGTGGTGGCGAGCGCGCGGTGGCACACGAGCGCGGAGGTGAAGAGCGTGGCCAGGCGGATGGCGACGTCCGCGGCGATCGACGCGGAGCGCGGCAGCACGACCACGATCACCACGACGAGCGCGTGCGCGCCGAGCAGCAGCGGGCCGGTGGGACCGGCGCGCTTCCGGAACGCGATCACGAAGGTGAGGAGGTACAGCACGAGCGGCGGCACCCACAGGAACGGCGCCGACGCGAGATCGGTGACGATGTGCTGGGTGACCGCGATGAGGAGCCCGGAGGGGATTGCGGCCGCGGCGGTCCAGCGGAACCGTTCGCGCCAACGGGTCAGGGCGCTGGATCGGGGGGCGGCATCCGCGGCAGCGTCACCATGTTCGATGTCCTCGGCGCGGCCGGGCGCGCCATCGCCATTCCCGATGCCCGTGTTGCGACCGGGCGCCACGCCGTCGCCTGGCACTACATGCGCCGCACGGGACGCGAGCACGGCCACCCAGCCGCTGGACACGATCAGCACGGCCACGGCCGCGTAGGCCCACGACCAGCCGATGGCCTGCGCGCGCACGCCCACGAGCGGCTCCACGAGCGTGGGATAGGCGAGCAGTCCGAGCAGGCTGCCGAGGTTGCTCGCGCCGTAGAGGAAGTAGGGATCCGCGGCGTCGGGACGGCCGGTGCGTGCATACCACGCCTGCAGGAGCGGCGCGGTGGCGGCCGCGGCCATGTACGGCACGCCCACGGAGAGCGCGAGCACGCCGAGCAGCCAGCGCGCGGGCCGTTCGAGATCGGCCGCGCCAAGGGCGGTGGACGGGGCGAGCGGAAGCGCCAGCGCGGCGAGGCCGAGCACCGCGGCGTGAATGGCCACCTGCCGCGTCACGACGGGCACGCGCTGCAGCAGGTGCGCGTAGCAGTAGCCGAGCAGCAGCGCGGTCTGGAAGAACACCATCGACGTGTTCCAGACCGCGGGCGATCCGCCGAGCAGCGGCGTGACGAGCCGCGCGAACAGCGGCTGCAGCATGAAGATCAGCGCGGCGCTGGAGAACAGCGTGGCCGTGAACAGCGGCGCGGTGAACCGCCAGGCGCCGGCGCGCCGTGCGGCTGGCGGCGCGCCGATGTGTGGGGCGTCGACGAGCGACGCCGCGTCGTCGATCCCGGATGCGGCCAATGGACTCCTACAGTGGGGCCTCGAAATACAGGTCGGTGCGCCACCCGCCGCCCCGGGCCAGACTGCGCGCGACATCGAGACGGAAGATGCCGTCGAGGAACGAGAGTCCGCCACCCGCGCCGCGCAGCATGCGTCCCTGCCCGAACGCATCGCGGGAGCCGGCCCACCCCACGTCGTGGAAGAGCACGGGCCGTATCGCGCCGAACTTCGTGCCCATTTCGCCGCGTGCGAACCAGTAGGCGTTGCCGAACTCCGAGCCCGGCGCATTGCCGCGCACCGTGCGGAGGCCGCCCAGGAACCAGCCACGCTGCGGAGGCAGATCGCCCACGCTCGACCCCGCGCTGCCGGTGAGCGCGACCGCCACGCGGCGCACGGGACGCGTGGCCTGCACGTCGAACGACCCGCGGCCGTACGTGACCGTGCCCGTGCCGCCTTCGCCGCGCACGGTGGTGAACAGCCGGAGGCCGGCGGGATCCTGGCCGAATGCGCGCGACCAGGCTACGTCGAGTCCGGTCACGGAGATGTGCGACGCATCGAAGTTGCTGCGGAACCGGCCCACGCCGATCGACCGGCCGAGCGACCACGTGTTCACCACGCTGCTGTCGCCGGCCGTGCGCTGCTGTTCGGTGTAGAGCCGCCATTCGAACGCGCCGGTGCGGTGCACGCGCCGGTCGCCCACTTCCACGCCGAGCGCGCGGAAGTAGAAGCCTTCGTCGCGCGAGAACAGGATCGCCGGCACCGACGGGCCGAACGAGAGCGGATTGCCCCACTCGGGCGCGGTGGCGCGCAGCCGGCGGTACACGGTGCCGTAGGCCGTTCGCCGTCCGTTGCTGCGTTCCAGGCCGAGCTCCGCGTTCACCTGGAGATCGGCGTGGCCGACACGCGCCGTGGCGTGCGCGGTGTAGCCGGCGCCGAGCACCTGCTGCGCGATCAGGCCGGGGCTGAAGCCTTCCACGCGGTTGTAGCGCATCTGATCGAGGCCGGTGCGCAGCGTGGGCCGCATGGGCCCCCAGGGCGGCTGCAGCGACAGCCCGAGGGACTCGAGGAGCTGGTCGCGCGCGCTCAGGTCGAACAGGTCGGAGGCCGACGCGCTCATGGGCGGGAGCGCGCTGCTGGTGCGGAGCGTATTCCGGTCGCACGGCATGGTGTACGCGATGCGCAGGGCGCCGTCGTACCGGCTCTCGGTGCGCACGTACGTGCTGTCGCCGGGCGCGCAGCGGCTCGCGCGCCAGATCGAATCGCGGCGCGCCATGCGCGCACTGTCGCTTCCCGTGCCGACACCCACGGTCACACTCGTGCCGCGGCTCTCGACCGCGCGCGCGATCGTGTCGCCACGCATGCTGTCCGCCCGCGCCCGCGCCCGCTCGGCCGCGCTCGGCGGCGGGGGGACCGGCGGCGTGGTGAAGTCGCCGTCCACGTCCTCGTATTCGAACTTCTCGTCGATGGTGAACGGCGTGCGGAGCGGCCCCACCTGCGCGTGGAACGAGGCGCTGTTCGCGCGCGGCAGCCAGAACCGGCCGCCGTAGAGCCCGTACTCCACCGTGATCGCGTCGAGCTCGCCGCGCGCGGGACGGAACGCGGCCTTCACCCATCCCGGCGGCTCGTCGTCATCGTTCCCCTGCGCGGCGCGCCGCGCCCGCTGCGTGGAGTCGCGCACGTAGGCATCCCGCGGCAGCCGTTCCCGCGCCAGGGAATCACGCACCAGCTCCACCACGCTGTCCCGCTCGGCGTCCAGCCCGACCGATTCGCTCGCCACGTCCCATATCTCGATCGGCACCGCCAGCCGGTACGCCGCCCGGACGAGCTGCCCGCCCTCCTGGTCGAACCAGAACGATCCCACGAACAGCCGCCAGTGCGAACGGCGCGCCGTGATGCGGAGCTCGCGCAGACGGATCTTCCGCTCGCCGCCCAGCGTGATCGTGATCGAATCGCCGGTAGCGTAGCGGTAGTACGCCTCCGCGCCCCGCGCGATGGGATGGATCAGGTCCCGGTTGTCCACCTCCGCGCGCACCATGCCGCTGCTCGGCATCCAGAGCGACTCGCGGCCGGGGAAGTACGGAATCGACACCGCGTCCACGAAATCCCCGTCGACATCGTCACCGGCCATGGGCACCACGATGCGCGATCCCACGGGCGTCACCCACACGCCCCCGTCCCGCGACCAGGCCACCCGGGCCACGTTGTCGCCCCGGAACATCAGCTTCTCGAGGCCGAGGCGCCGCACGCCCATGCCCAGGGACATGCGCTGCGTGGTGACGGCCCGGTAGGAGCGGAGCGCGGAGTCCTGCGCCAGGCGCGCCACGCGGGCCCGCTCCAGGATCACCCGCGCCTCCGGATCGGCGAAGGCGGTGGCCATCTGCGCGTCCGACACGATGGCCGCGTTCGTCCTGCGCGCGCTGTCCCAGGTGGCCCGCACCACCTGCCGGGCATCGCGGTTCACTTCGCGCAGCGTCTCCCGCACGCTGTCCGGCACGGTGTCGCGCCGCGGGCGCTGCTGTTGCTGCTGCTGGGCATCGACCGGGGCGGTCAGAACGGCGAGCGCGGTGATCGTGGCGAAAAAACGCATGACCGAAGAGTACAGGAGGGAGAACGGCGGAGCACGGCAGCGGTACCCGGTCCCTACGGCCCGGGATCCGGGAGGTTTCCCTCGATTTCCACAATGCGGAATGCCCTGAATTCAGCCGCGGAGCCACTGCATTCTTTCTCTACCACGGCACCGACGCGCATCGGGAAGGTTGCCTCGATGGGTTCAGTCCTCGCCGGTGTCGTCCGGATCCTTCCCTCGTGACTCGAGCGCAGCGAATGTGTCGAAGTCACTTCGGAACAGCTTGTCCTGGATCACCCGGTACTTCTCGAACTCGCTTTCGGCGTGCTCTCGAGCGATCTCGGCGCTGATGCGCCCCGCATCCTGCAGCACTTCACGTTCATCAGCCGAAAGGAAGATATCGAGACGCTTCGCCCAATCCTCCATCGTCATGGGTACGCGACGCCTGGCCCGACTTTCCGCCAGGTCGAGATACGCATTCACGATGCGCGCAAGATCCGCGAGTTCAGCCTCCGTCAGATAGTTCTTCGCCACCACGGCATCGCTCTTGAGAATCTTGCCGCCTGGAGCCTTTGCCCAGGTGGTCAGTCCCATGCGCGCTTTCGTGTGGTCGGCGCGTTCCACGATCAGTTCGGCGGCGGTGTGGCCGTGGACGGCGTAGTGCATCTTGTTCTGCACCTTGGCAAAGAACGCCTGGGTGAGGGACGCGTTCCTGTCGTAATCCATTGCCGTGGCATAGATGTCGGTGATCTTCTGGTAGAATCGCCGTTCCGACAGGCGGATTTCCCGGATCTCATCGAGCAGCCGCTCGAAATAATCGTCCTCGAGGAAGGCGCCGTTCTCCATGCGCGTACGGTCGAGCACGTAGCCTCGGAGCGTGTAGTCCCGCAACACCCCCGTAGCCCATTGCCGGAAGGCGGTGGCGCGCCTGGAACTGACGCGATAGCCCACGGCGATGATGGCATCGAGGTTGTAGTGCCTGACCCGATAGTTCTTGCCGTCGGCGGCAGTTACCGAGTATTCCTCGGTAACTGCCCCGGCGTCCAGTTCGCCTTCCTTGAAGATGTTTCTCAGGTGCAGACCGATGTTGTCACTGGAGGTCGCAAACAGTTCACCCATGTTCTTCTGCGACAGCCAGATCGTGCCGTCCTGGACGCGTACCTCGACGCCATCGCCACCGGTCTGGTAGGCGAAGGTCAGGAATTCCGCCGTGCTGTTGCGAATGCGCACGCTGTTCGACGATTTCTTCCTACTCATCGTCGTCGTCAGTGAGGTTCATCGTTCGCACCTGGGACTCGATGTATGCCCGCCCCTGATCGACGGCCCAAGGGGATGATGTCATGCCTGTAATGGCGGTCGTCACCGGCCTCGAGATTTCGTGCTTGCCAAGGCGGGCGAGGCTCACAGCGCAGCGCTGTTTCGATGACAGGTGACAGCGCCGGCGCGGGTACTGCAACGGGAAAGATATCGGCCGACGCTTCATGGTCAAAATGTCGCCCCCTGAAGGGACTTGATGCAGCTCCACGTTTCGGCCCGCTGCCGCGTATGTCATATGGGCCCCGCCACGCCGCTCGGCACGCGCCGGTCCCCATCGGTACTTTCGTGACATGACGTCTGTTTCCGTCACCGCTCCCCGACGGCCCGCCCTCCACGCCCGCCCCTTCCGCTGATGCCCACTCCGCTCCCGTTCACCCGTGTGCGGCCCTGGCTGTTCGCCGGCGCCCTGCTCTGTGCCACGACGACCTCCGCGGCCGCCCAGATCGAGCCGAGGGCCGCGCCGGCCACGCCGGCCGCCCCCGCGCGCCCTGCCGACCCCCGGCTCGACAAGCTCAAGGCCGAAGTCCTCACCATGGTGGAAGGCGACGCCAAGCGGGTGCAGGAGATCGTGGACATGCTCTTCTCCTACAGCGAGCTCGGCTTCGAGGAAGTGGAGACGGAGCGCTACCTCACCGGCCTCCTCCAGAAGGAGGGCTTCACGATCGAGCGCGGCGTGGGCGGCATGCCCACGGCCTGGGTGGCCCGCTGGGGCTCCGGCAAGCCGGTCCTCACGCTCGGCTCCGACGTGGACGGCATTCCGCAGGCGTCCCAGAAGCCCGGCGTGGGCTACCGCGATCCGCTCGTCGAGGGCGGCCCGGGGCACGGCGAAGGGCACAACTCCGGCCAGGCCGTGAACGTGGTCGCGGCCATCGCGGTCAAGAAGCTCATGGAGCGCGAGAAGATCCAGGGCACGCTCGTGCTCTGGCCCGGCGTGGCCGAAGAGCTCATGGCCGGCAAGGCGTTCCTCGTGCGCGAGGGGCTGTTCAAGGAGGCCGACGTGGCGCTCTTCACGCACGTCTCCAGCGACCTCGGCGTGGCGTGGGGCGCGAGCGGCCAGTCGGCGCTCATCTCCGCCGAGTTCAAGTTCAAGGGCACGAGCGCGCACGCGGCCGGCGGACCGTGGCGCGGCAAGAGCGCGCTCGATGCCGTGATGCTGATGGCGAGCGGCTGGGAATACCGCCGCGAGCACCTGCGCCTCGCCACGCGCTCGCACTACGTGATCCGCGATGGCGGCGACCAGCCCAACGTGGTGCCGAGCACGGCCAGCATCTGGTTCTACTTCCGCGAGCAGGACTATCCGCGCACGATGGAGCTGTTCGAGATGGGACAGCGCGTGGCCAAGGGCGCGGCGATGATGACCGACACGGAGCTCGATACCGTGCGCGTGCTCGGCTCGGGGTGGTCGGCGCACTTCAGCAAGCCCGTCGCCGAAGCCACGTACGAGAACATCAAGCGCGTGGGCATGCCCACGTGGGATGAAAAGGACCAGACGCTCGCGCGCGGCATCCAGGAGGAGCTCGGCAACCCCGGCTTCGGGCTCTCCACGCAGCTCGGCCAGCTCCGCGGCGCGGAAACGGTGCAGAACTTCAGCGGCGGCGGCAGCGACGACATCGGCGACGTGTCGTGGAACGTGCCCACGGTCACGCTGCGCTATCCGTCCAACATTCCGGGGCTGCCGGGGCACAACTGGGCGAACTCCATCGCCATGGCCACGCCGATCGCGCACAAGGGCGCGCTCGCGGGCGCGAAGGTGCAGGCGCTCACGCTGCTCGATCTCCTGCTCACGCCCACGCTCGTGGCCGACGCGTGGACGTACTTCCACGACGTGCAGACGAAGAACGTGAAGTACCAGCCGTTCATCCGCCCCGGCGACCGGCCGGCCGTCACGCTCAACGCCGAAGTGATGAACCGCTTCCGTCCGGAGCTCCGCAAGCTGTACTACGATCCCGCGCGCTACGGCACGTATCTCGAACAGCTCGGCATCACGTATCCCACCGTGCGGCAGAAGACGTCCGGCTCCGGCGGCGCGCCGTGATCCGAGGAACACCGCCCCGGCGTGCCGCGCGCACGCCGGGGCTGCTGGGCATGATCGCAGGAGTGGGCATGTGGATCACCGTCGCACCGGCGTCGGCGATCGCGGCGCAGCCCACGGTGACACAACCGGGAGCCACGCGCGTCGTGCGCGGCGACGACCGGCTCGTCCGGCTCGCGGTGCCGGCGGCGGATGAACGCGGGAACGGCCCCGATCGCACCGCACTCGTCTGGCTGCCGCCCGACTACGAATCCTCCGCGCAGCGCTACCGCACGCTCTACCTGCTGCACGAGCACGGCGCGCGCGCGCCGGGACACGATGCATGGCTGCACGCCTACGAGGGATTCCACCTCGGACGCGCGCTCGACGCGCTGCACGCGCGCGGGGAGCTCGCGGCGGATCTCATCGTGATCGCGGTGGACGGCACGAACGGCCGCGGCCACGAGGCTTATCAGGACTCGCCGGTCACCGGCGCCTGGAGCGCGTACGTCACGCGCGACGTGGTCGCCGCGGTCGACCGCACGTTCCGCACCGTGCCGCACGCCGCGGCGCGCGGCATCGCCGGCCACTCCACGGGCGGATCCGGCGCGTTCGCGCTCGCCACGCTCAATCCCGACATCTTCGGGGCCGTCTATGCCATGAGCCCCTGCTGCACCACGCTCACCGCCCACTGGCAGGGACAGACACCGCTCCGTCTCGCCGACAGCCTGTCGGACAATCTCGCGCGCCTGCGCGGCATCGCGTTCGACGCCGGCCGCGAGGATCCGCACCGCGAAGTGCCGGCCGTGATCCCACTGCTCGATTCCCTGCTCATCGCGCGCGGCGTGCCGCATCTCGCCGAGCTGTACACGGGCGATCATCGGAACCGCATTCCGGAGCGGCTGCTCACGCGGGTGCTGCCGTTCATGGACGACGTGCTCACGCGCACGCCATGACCCAGACCGAACCCACGGGCGATCTCTCTCCCGACGAATTCCGGCGCGCCGCGCACGCGGCCGTGGACTGGATCGCCGACTATCTCGAACATCCGGAACGGTTTCCCGTGCTGCCGCGCGTGGCGCCCGGCGACATCGCGGCGCGGCTGCCGGCCGCGGCGCCCGATCACGGCGAACCGCTCGACGCCATCGTGCGCGATTTCCACGACGTGATCGTGCCGGGACTCACGCACTGGAACGCGCCCACGTTCTTCGGCTACTTCTCCATCTCCGGATCGTATCCGGGAATCCTCGGCGAGCTGTTCGCCGCCGGGCTCAACGTGAACAACATGCTGTGGCTCACGAGCCCGGCCGCCACGGAGCTCGAGCTGCGCACCGTGGACTGGCTGCGCCGGCTCATGGGCCTCGGCGACGGCTGGTTCGGCGAGATCACCGACACCGCGTCCATCTCCACGCTGTACGCCCTCGCCGCCGCGCGCGAAGCCGCGGAGCTCGACGTGCGCGCGCGCGGCATGGCCGGACGCGCCGACCTGCCGGCGCTTCGCGTGTATGCGTCGGCGCACGCGCACACGAGCGTGGACAAGGCCGTGATCACGCTCGGACTCGGCCACGAGAACCTCGTGAAGATCCCGGTGGACGCGTCGTACCGCATGCGTCCGGAAGCGCTGCGCGACGCGATCGCGCGCGACGTGCAGGCGGGGCATCATCCGCTCGCGGTCGTGGCCACGGTGGGCACCACGAGCACGTCGAGCATCGACAGCGTGCGCGACATCGTGCCCATCGCACGCGAGGCCGACTGCTGGATCCACGTGGACGGCGCCTACGGCGGGTCGGCCGCGATCGTGCCGGAGATGCAGTGGTTGCTCGGCGACGCGGACGGCGCCGACTCGCTCGTGGTGAACCCGCACAAGTGGCTGTTCACGCCCGTGGACTGCTCGGTGCTGTTCACGAAGCGCCCGGACGCGCTCCGCGGCGCGTTTTCGCTCGTGGCGGAATATCTCCGCACGCGCGACGACGACGCCGTGGTCAACCTCATGGACTACGGCGTGCAGCTCGGCCGGCGGTTCCGTTCGCTCAAGCTGTGGATGGTGCTGCGCGCGTTCGGCGCGGACGGGATCGCCGCGCGGATCCGGCATCACTGCGAGCTCGCGCGCGACTTCGCCGGCATGGTGCACTACGAGGGCGACTGGGAGATCTGCGCGCCGGTGCCGCTCTCGCTCGTGTGCTTCCGCTACGCGCCACCGGGCGTGGACGAGGCTACGCGCGATGCATGGAATGCCGCGATCCTCGCGCACGTGAACGCGAGCGGCGCCGCGCTGCTGTCGCACACGAAGCTCGAGGACCGGTTCGTGCTGCGGCTCGCGATCGGCAACCTGCGCACGCAGCGCGAGCACGTGGAAGCCACCTGGCGCGCGCTCCGCACCGCGGCCCGCGAGGTGCGCGCGGCGCAGGGGTGACGGCGGTCAGTCCGGGCGGGGCGCGTCCGGGCTGCTCGCGGGCGGGGCGTCCGGGCTGCCGCGCGCCGCCGCACGCCGTGCCGCGCGACGGGCACGGCGTCGCCACCACCACACGGCCGCGAACACCAGGAGCGCGGCGCCCGCCGCCGCGGCCACGCCTTCCACCTGCTCCAGGTGTCCCAGCACCTGCTCGGCCGCTTCGCCGGTCACTACGCCCACGAGAACGAAGACCACCGTCCACGCGAACGACCCGGCGAGCGACATGGGGAGGTACACCCGGAGCGGCACCGCCGCCGCGCCGCACGCCAGCGGGAGCAGGATGCGCGCGCCGAACAGAAAGCGCACGAGGAACGACGCGCGCGCCGGATTCTGTCGCACGATCCGGAGCGCGACCGTGCCGGCCGAACGCGCCGACGGCCAGCGGCGGCGCAGCCACTCCCACTTGAGCCGTCCGGCCAGGTAGAGAAGGCTGGTTCCGCCCCACCCGCCCAGCGTGACGGCCGTGATCACACGGCCGATGCGGAGCTGTCCCTCCTGCGCCGCGATCCCGCCGAAGATCGGCGCGAGCTCCGAGACGAACGGTGTGGAGACGGCGAGCGACACGTAGGTGGCCAACCGGTCCTCCACCGACGCGATCGTCTCGAGCAGTCCCTCGGCGCTGATACCGAACGCGACCACGGCGGCGAGAGACAGGAACAGCGGGCGGAGCGGTGACACGGGATCGAAAACGGCGGACGTGAATCGGGGGCGCCGGTCCGGTCGACCGCGCCCCCGAATGGTAATGCAGGCCCTCGGCCAGTGGTGCCTGATCCTGCAGACGCGCAGGCCGTCCGGCGCGGCTCAGTGCGGGGCGTTCAGAAGCTCGCGGCTGTCGGCATCACGAATCCGGACAAAGGCCCACCCGCCACAGGCGGCGACGGGAAGCGCGCCGAACGTCCATGGCCACATGGCTCCGCCGTCCGCCAACCACCAGAAACACCACGCCGCGGCAAAACCGGCGAGGGCGGCGGACAGGATGACCGGCCCCTTGCGGGCCGTATGCAGATCCACGCCTGCCATATGCGCGAAAAGCACCAGCGCCGCTTCAGCCAGATATGCGACAGGAAGCCCGAACAGCGCGATCGGCATGCCGATCAGCCACAGGAGCGCCAATGCCTGCACCGGTTCACCAGAGACGGCCATGCCCCCCGCCGCTGGGAGCGTGAAGCCTCCCGTGATAATTGCAGCGACAATGACCGGCGCCAGGAGCAGGGCGCGGAACAGTCCCCGGTATCCCCCCTGCCCCGGGCGTGGGCGCATCATTGCTGCAGAGTCCATGGTCATGCTGGTCGTCCGGTCTCCCTAATCCCCGATACTCGGCACGGGTTCGCCGCCGATGCCGTACGTGCGGTACTGCCCGGTGTGCGGAGGCTTGAGCCCCACCAGCCGGAGCGCCCGGGTGCGCACGGCGTCGAGCAGCTCGTACACCGTGGGCACGACCACGAGCGTGAGCACGGTGGACGTGATCACGCCGCCGATCACCGCGATGCCGAGCGGCGAGCGGAACTGCGCACCCTCGCCCGTGCCGAGCGCGATCGGCATCATGCCGGCCACGAGCGCGAAGGTGGTCATGAGGATGGGTCGCAGGCGGATCGCGCCGGCCTCGATGAGCGCTTCGCGGAGCGGCAGCCCGTGCCGCTCGCGCGCCGTCTTGGCGAAGTCGATGAGCAGGATCGCGTTCTTGGCCACGATGCCGGCCAGCAGGATCACGCCGATCATGCTCATGATGTTGATCGTGGCGCCGGTGAGCGCGAGCGCGCCCATCACGCCGATCAGCGACAGCGGCAGCGACACCAGGATCGCGATGGGATCGAGGAACGAGCCGAACTGCACCACGAGCACGAGGTACATGAGCCCCACCGCGATGCCGAGCGCGATGAAGATGTTGGTGAACACCTCGGCCTGCTGTTCCGCCTGCCCGCCCTCGGTGCGGATCACGCCGGGCGGCAGGTTGATGCCGGCCGTGGCGGTCTTGATGTCGGCGAGCACTTCGGAGAGCGACCGGCCGGCAGTGTTGGCCTCCACGCGGATCACGGCGTCGCGGTCGAGGTGGTTGATGATCGCCGGGCCGAGGGCCGGTGTGATGCGCGCCACCTGACCGAGCGGCACGAGCTGCTGCGTGCCCCCCATGCCGCCCACGGCGATCGGGATCTGCTCCAGGTCGGCCGCGCGGGCGCGGGCTTCCTCGCTGAAGCGCACGCGCACGTCGCGTGTTTCTCCCGACGGGTCCACCCAGTTGCCCACTTCGATGCCGGCGAACGCCGGACGCAGCGACTGCGCCACCGCGCCCACCGTGAGCCCGAGCGAACCGGCGAGCCCGCGGTCCACCGTGACATCGAGCTCGGGCTTCTGCCCGCGCGTGGACAGCCCCACGTCCACCGCGTTCGGCACGGTGCGGACCGCGGCCAGGAACTGCTCCGCGACCGGCTGCAACTGCTCCACGTCCTGTCCGCGCAGCTCGATCTGGATCTGCTTCTCCTCGCCCGCGAAATCGCTGGTGAACACCGCGATGTCCGCGCCGGCGATGCGCGCCACGTCGTCGCGCATGGCGGCGCCGATGTCCTCGGCGCTCCGCGCCCGCCCGTTCTTGGGCGTGAGCCGGAAGTACAGGTTGGCCTTGTCCACCGAGCCCGAGCCGTCGCCCACCGACGCGAACGTGTACTGCACCTCCTCGTACGACGAGGCCATGGCCAGCGTCTCGTTCACCTTGAGGCGCATGTAGTCGAGGTTCGCGCCCGGCGGTGTTTCGATCGCGACGTACAGCTCGCTCCGGTCGTCGATGGGGAAGAACCCGCCGCCCACGAAGCCCATCGCGGGCATGGAAAGCGCGAACACGAACGTGCCCGCGGCGAGCGTGAGCATCGTTTTCGGATGGTCGAGCGCCCAGGCGATCACGCCGCGGTAGCGCGTGGCCAGCCCGTTGAACCACGTGTTGAAGCGGTCGAGCAGCTTCGTGATCCACGCCTTCTTCTCCTCGGGCACGTGCGGATCGGGCCAGTAGGCCGACAGCATGGGATCGAGCGAGAACGACACGAACAGCGACACGAGCACCGAGCAGGCGATCGTGAGCGCGAGCGGCTTGAACCACTGCCCCGCCTCGCCGTACAGAAACGCGATCGGAATGAACACGGCCACGATCGCGAACGTGGTCGCGGTCACGGCGAGCCCGATCTCGGCGGTGCCTTCGCGCGCCGCGGTGTAGTGGTCCTTCCCCATCTCCACGTGGCGCACGATGTTCTCGCGTACCACGATGGCGTCGTCTATCAGGATGCCGATCGCGAGCGACAGGCCGAGCAGCGACATGGTATTGAGCGTGAAGCCGAACGCCCACACCGCGATGAAGCTCGCCAGCACGGACACCGGGAGCGCCAGCCCCGTGATCACCGTGGAGCGCCACGAGTTGAGGAACAGGAACACCACGAGCACGGTGAGCACCGCGCCTTCCACGAGCGTGCGCTGCACGTTGCGCACGGAATCGGTCACGCGCGTGCCGGCGTTCTTGACCACCTCGAGCTTGACGCCCGCGGGGAGCGTGGGGAGGAGCTGGTCCACCTTGGCCTGGAGCTTTTCGGCCACGGCCGTGGTGGAGTATCCCTTGGTCTTGGTGATCTCGATGCCCACGGCATCGGTGCCGTTGTACATCGCGAGCGTGCGCGCCTCTTCGGTGCCGTCCTTCACGGTGGCCACGTCGCCGAGGCGGATGAGCCGGCCCTGCCGCTCGCCCACCACCATCTGCGCGAAGTCGTCCGTGCTCTCGAGGCGTCCCTTGAGCCGGATGGTGCGTTCGTCGAGCGAGCCGCCGATGCGTCCCACGGGCACGGCGAGGTTCTGCGACTGGAGCGCCTGCACCACCTGCGGCACGGTGACGCCCGCGGCCTGCAGCCGCATGGGCTCGAGCTCCACCGTCATCTCGCGCTTCACGCCGCCCGACACCTGCACGTTCGCCACGCCGGCCACCGAGCGCAGCTCGCGCGTGATGCCCGGATCGGCGAGCCGCGTGAGCTGCGGCGACGACAGCACGTTGGACGTGAGCGCGAGCGTCATGATCGGCCGGTCCGACGGATCGAAGCGTCGGTACAGCGGCTCCTCCATTTCGGCGGGGAGATCCTGGCGTTTCGCGCTGATCGCGTCGCGGATGTCCTGCGTGGCCTGCTGCAGGTCCTTCTCGAATACGAAGAACGTCACGAGCTGCGCGAAGCCGTCGCGCGCCGAGCTCTGGATCTTGTCGACGCCGGAAATCCCCTGGATGGCTTCCTCGATGGGCTCGAGGATCTCGCGTTCCACCTGATCGGGGGACGCGCCGGGGTAGATGATGGTGGTGAGCACCACCGGGGGCTGCACGTCGGGGAACTCGTCGGTCTGCAGGACGAGCAGCGCCACCGCGCCGAACGCGACCAGCGTGAGCATCGCCACCACGGTGAGCAGCGGACGCTTGATCGCGTAATCGGAAATGAACATCGGGCCTGTGCCTCTGGTCTGAGGGTCCGTATCGTCGTCGATCGGATCAGCGGGACTGCGTATCGCGGGGGGCGGAGCGTGGCGCGTCGTTCGGCGCGCTCACACGCACCGGCGCGCCCACGGAGATGGCGCGCGCGGCGCCGAGGAGCAGCGTGTCGCCCACGTTCACGCCGGTGAGGATCTCGAGCCGTTCACGGGCGGCGTCACGCACGCCGATCGTGACGTCCACGCGCTCCACGACGCCCGCGCGGAGCCGCACCACGAAGGGCGAGACGCTGCGCTGGTCCACGGCCGTCTCCGGCACCACCACGCCGGCGTGCGATTCGGTGGCCACGCGGCCTTCGGCGAAGAGCCCGCCCACGAGCGAGCCGCTCTGGTTGGGGAGCGAGGCGATGATGCGCACCTGCCGCGTCACGGCATCGGCTACGGGATTCACCTGCGTGACACGGCCGGCGAACGCGCGGTCGGCGTAGCCGTTCACGACGAAGTCCACGCGCGCGCCCACGGTCACGCGCCCCGCGGCGGCGGCCGGCACGGATCCTTCGAGCCGGAGACTCGACGGATCCACCACCGTGAACAGCGCGGCGCCCGGCGACACGATGTCGCCCGTGTTCACCTGGCGTTCGCTCACCACGCCCGCGAACGGCGCGCGCATCACGGTGTTGTCGAGCGCCTTCTCGCGCGCGGCCACGCGCGCCTTGGCATCGTCGAGCGCGGCCTTCGCCTGGAGCGCGGCCCGTTCGGCGGTTTCCACGTCGCGCGCGGCGAGCGCGCCGGCCGTTGCCAGCGTGCGCGCGCGTTCGAGCTCGCGGTCGGCCTGCGTGACGGTGAGCTCGGCGGTGGTGAGCGCGGACTTCGCCGACAGCACGTCGTCGCGGAGCGCGGTGTCGTCGATGCGGCCGAGCACCGTGCCGGCGCTCACCGGCTGCCCGGCTTCCACGAGCGTGGCCGTGACGCGTCCCGATACTTCGGCGCGGATGCGCGCTTCGCGCGCGGGCACGAGCGCGCCCGAGAGCAGCGGACCGCCGATGATGCTGTCCGTGACGGCGACGACCACGTTCTCCGGTCCGATCTCCTGCACGACCGGCGCGGTGTCGGACGCGTTGGCGTCACGGCCGCCGCAGGCGGCGAGCGTGCCGAGCAGCAGCGTGGCGGCGAGGGATCGGGAACCGGCGTGCATGATGATGCGTGAGGTGGAGATGACGCGTGAGGTGAAAAGGGATCGAACGGGCGCCACGACGCGCCCCCGGTTCGTACTCATGGGGTAGTGCCTCCGCTCGGCGCACCGGGCTGGGTGGAACCGCCGGCTCCACCGGCGGCCTGGGTCTGATTCGGCATCGGCTGCGATGCGGGTGTCGGTACCATGACCGCGCCCGCTCCCGCCAGCGGCAGGTCGCGCAGCAAGGCGAGACGCGTGCGTGCCACCTGCAGGTCGCGCGCGGCGCGCGCACGATTGGCGAGCGCCTGCTGCAACTGCACGCGCGTTTCGGACAGTTCGATCTGCGTGGAGATGCCTTCGCGATAGCGCACTTCGGCGATGTCGTAACCGCGCTGCGCCTGATCGGCCGTGCCCACGCTCGCCTGCCACGCGGCCTGCGCTTCGCCGAGCTGCATGATGGCCTGCTGCACGTCGAGCTCGGCGGCTTCGCGCGTCTGGCGCAGCCGGAGCCGCGCCTCCTCCACACCCGCTTCGGCGGCCATGATCTCGCCCTTGATGCGGCCGCCCGTGAAGAGCGGCAGCGAGGCGCCCATGCTCACCGACCAGTTGGGGAAGAAGTCCACGAGCGAACGCGGCACGCCGTCGTCGGGGTACGCGAAGCGCTGGTAGTTGGTGCTGAGCGAGAGCTGCGGCCACCGCTGCGCGCGCGTGGCCTTGAGCTGCTGCTGCGCGACGTCCACGCCGAGCGATGCCTGGCGCACGGGGAGGCGATCGTCCACGGCCGTGTCCGCGCCGGCGAGCGCTGCGGTCACGGCGCGCTGCACGGCGGGATCGTCGGCGATCACTTCGTCACGCGTCACCGCGAGCGCGGTGGGAGCCGGCCCGGGCGCGGCAACGGCCGGTGCTTCCTGGATCGGGCTCGTGAGCGTGAGCTGCTCGTGGAGCGGCAGGTCGAGCAACTGTTTGAGCCGGAGGTGCGCCAGGTCGCGCTGCGTGCGCGACTGCAGGTACTGCGGCCGCTGGTTGTCACGCGTGACGCGCGCGCGGATGAGCTCGAACTCCGACGTGTTGCCCACGTCGAAGGTGAGCTGCACCTGACGCAGTGTGCGCTCCGACTGCACGAGCGTGGACTCGGCGATCGCCACGAGCCGTTCGGCGAGCACCGCGTCGTAGTACGATTCGGTGACGCGCAGCCGGACTTCGGCGAGCGCGCTGGTGACGCCGAGCTCCGACGAGGTGAGGCCGAGCCGGGCCGCGGCGAGGCCGGCGCGTGCGCGGCCGCCGGTGAAGATCGGCTGCGTGGCCTGCAGCGTGTACGTGACCGTGTACGGCGACGCGAAGATGCGGGTGATCGGATTGTCGGCCAGATCGCCGCCGCCTTCCCCACCGCCGTCGCCGCCACCGGAGCCGAAGCGTTCGGTGATGGCCTGGAACTGGTTCTGCAACTGCCGCTGGTAGTTGAGGCTCGTGCTCACCTGGGGGAGCAGCGCGCTGCGTGCCTGATAGCGCTGGCCGTCGGCGCGCGTGACGCCGGCCCGGGCGAGGCCCACGGTTTCACTGGTGCCGGCGGCCATGGCGAGCGCGTCGTCGAGCGAGAGCGGGCGTGCGCTCTGCGCGTGGAGCGCGCCCGCGGAGAACAGCAGGACCGCGCCGGCGACGAGCGGCGAGACACGCGAACGGAAAGGCATGAGCGGGATCATGGAGTGGAAGACGACGAGGCCACGTCCTTCACTGTACGTGGCGCGCGGTCGTCCGGTGACGGGTCGGATGTCCCGGGGGCGTCGGCGCGGTAGCCCACCGCGTGCAGGAAGACGCGCACGTAGGCGGCGGCGGCCTTGTCGGGCGGGGCCGGAAAGATCTCGGGCATCATGTCGCGGCTCATCGCATCGCCGAAGGCGGCGCTCATGAGCATGGCCACGGCGGCATTGAGGTCGAGCGGACGCAGGCCGGGGCGGCCGTCGAGCCAGCCGAGGCGGCGGAGGCGCACGACGTAGTCGCGGAGCTGGTTGGCCGCGTCGACCGGGCCGTGGCCGACGCAGGGGAGCATGTCGGGGCGCTCGCGGACCTCGCTCATGGCCTGGAGCATGAGGTGGCGCATGGTGCGCATGTGGTTGATGCGGGCCTGGATCCAGGCGGTGAGCTCGCGCTCCGGGTGCTCGGGGCGGTGAGGGAGCGGAGGGGCCTTCTCGGCGAGGCCGCACTCGTGGGCGACGCTGTCGAGGAGGGCATTCTTGGTGCCGAAGTGGCGGAAGACGGTGATCTCGTTGACGCCGGCTTCGTCGGCGATGCGCCGGGTGGTGGCGCCGCGGTAGCCGTGGCGGGCGTAGACGCGGGCGGCGGCTTCGAGGATGCGGGCGCGGTTGTCGTGCATACCGGATAGATAAGCAAGTACATGCTTGCATGCAAGCAAGGGCTTGCATGGGGGCGGGTTGAGAGTCCCGGAGGGACGGGCCCTCGCGCCGGTTTGCGGAGTCGGGAAGGAGTGAGTAACAGTCACGAGTCGTGTGTCCGGCCAACAGGCAGGGCCGGCGGGCGACGCAGGACCGTTACGGATTCCGTCCAGACTCGAGCCCTGAGCCGCGAGGCCCGTCCCATGCTTCCCACCACCATGCGCGCCGCGGTGATCACCGCGCCCGGCGGCCCCGAGGTCCTCGTGGTCTCCGACCGTCCCGTCCCCCGCCCCGGGCCGGACGAGGTGCTCGTCCGCGTGGTGGGCTCGGCGCTCAACCGCGCCGACCTGATCCAGCGTGCCGGCGGCTACCCGGCGCCGCCCGGCGCGCCGGCCGACATTCCCGGGCTCGAGTTTGCCGGCGTCGTGGCGGCCGTGGGGGCGCGGGTCACGGCCTGGCGCGCGGGTGACCGGGTATTCGGTCTCGTGGCCGGCGGGGCGCACGCCGAGTATGTGGTGACGCACGGGGACACCGTCGCGCGGGTGCCCGGCGAGATCGACCTGCACACCGCCGGCACGCTCCCCGAGGCGTGCATCACCGCGCACGACGCGCTCCGGCAGGCGGGGTTCTCGGCCGGGGAGTCGGTGCTCATCCACGCCGTGGGGAGCGGGGTGGGGCTCGCGGCCGTGCAGCTCGTGCGCGCGCTCGGCGGCGTGCCGTACGGCACCGCCCGTTCCGACCACAAGCTCGCGCTCGCGCGCGCACTGGGGCTCGAGGACGGGATCGTGCCGGAGTCAGGGGATCCGGACGGTCCCCGGTTCGCGGATCAGGTGCTCGCGCGCACCGGCGGCCGCGGGGTGGACGTGATCCTCGATCTCGTGGGCGGGGCGTACGTGGCCGAAGGGATCCGCGCGCTCGCGCCGCGCGGGCGGCTGATGCTCATCGGGCTGCTCGCGGGCGCCGAGTCGGGGGTGGATCTCCGCCGGGTGCTGTCACGCCGGCTCACCGTGCGGGGGACGGTGCTCAGGGCGCGGGGGCTCGAGGAGCGGGTTGCGTTCACGCGGGCGTTCACCGAGGAGGTGGTGCCGCTGGTGGCGGCCGGGCGGGTGCGCGCGGTGATCGACCGGGTGTTTCCGCTCGAGGCGATCGCGGAGGCGCATGCGGTGCTGGGGACGAACGAGACGGCAGGGAAGGTGGGGGTGAGGGTAGGGGAGGATCGCTGAGCCGGGCGCTGCTCAGGCTGCGGCGCGGGGTTTCCGGAACCGTTTTACCTTGATCCGGCTTTCCTGCTTACGCGCCTGCGCGAGGTCGAATGCGGTCTGCAGGGCGAGCCATGTTTCGGGGGTGCTTCCGAAGGCCTTCGAGAGCCGGAGCGCCATTTCCGCGCTGATGCCCGTCTTCCCGTTGACCACGTTATTGAGCGTCTGCCGGGAGACGTCGAGTACTTTCGCGCCAGCCGTGACGGTGAGGCCCAGGGGTTCCAGGCAGTCATGGCGCACGATGCTGCCGGGGTGCACGGGGTTCTTCATCGGCATGGCGGGGTTCCGTCAGTGGTAGTCGATCAGAGCGACGTCGTGGGCGTGGCCGGACTCGAAGCGGAAGACGATGCGCCAGTTGGCCTTTACGGTCACCGCCCAGAGCCCGCTCATGTCACCATGAAGCGGATGCAGTCGATATCCCGGGAGATCGAGGGCTCGCGCGTCTTTCGCCGTATCGAGCACGCTCAGGATACGTTCGATCTTGCCGAGCAGATCCGTCCGTATTCCGCTGCGGTCATCGTGCTCATACAGACGTTTCAAGCCCTTGTGTTTCCAGCTCCGGATCATGCCCGCTCCCGAATGTATATTGACAATTGTCAGTTGTCAATGTTGTCACATGGCAGATTCTGGCTCTCTCGCCTGCGAGGCTCATCGGTCTTCCGAGTGACCTCCCAGTGGCTCGGCAGCAGCGAGATGAGGCAGGCTACGGGAAATCGACGGGACCCGCGCCGAAGCGCCCGATGCGCGGAACCTTACGATACACGCGGATGTCACGGCATCGTCATCCGGGATCATTGGTGCGCTGGGGCAGTGTATGCGAGAGAGTCCGGTTCATTTCCGTGCACGCGGGGAACACCCGAGATCTCCCGCTCCCACGGACCAGACCAGGATAGCCCCCGTCCTCACGTGCGCGGGGAACGCACGTTGGCCCACCGTCGCCCGTCACCGCAGCATCGCGCCCGCGCCGTCCACGCCGCGTTCGTCCCCGTCGCGCCCGAACGGCGTGTAGCAGTTCTTACTCGCGATCAGTGCGCCGGGTGTGATCAGCCCTCTCCTTCAGCCGCACATCGAGCAGGTCGCGGTAGTATGCCTGCAACGCTTCGGTGGCCTCTACTGCCTGGAGATCGCTCGTGTCGCGCAGCACGTCCTTGCCGAACGCGCTTCCGGCCGCTGCGCCTGCGATGGCGCCGGGACCGGCGTCCCCGACGACGCCAACGAGGCCGGGATGCGCGGCGCCAGTCGGCCGATCCGTCGTCACTCCCTCGGAGAGGGCCGGCAGATCTACCAGCGCGTTGAGACGGGCTACTCGATCGGCGATCCGGCCGGCGATGGCATCGGCGTTGGGGGGCTTGATGGCCCAGGCGAAGGCGTGGTAACTCCCCCGATTGAGAGGAAAGAGTGCGTCGGCCGCCCGAATGGTGTCCTTTCGATCCCCAAGGGATCGAAGGTAATCCCAGTACCCCTCGTGATGGTTTCCAGCAAAGAATCCAGCGCGGACAGATCCACGGGTACCGCTGGCGCGGAAGGCTTCTCGGAGCCGTTGGGTATAGTCATCGATCGCCATGCTCCGAAGTTGCGCAGCAGAATGTTTCCGTCCACGCCCGTTGCCCCGGACAGCACGTCGGCAAACCCGGGATGCCGCCGCTGATTCAAGATAGCAGTCACCTCGGCTGGACTCAATCCGAATCATCCCCGCGCATGCGGGGAATACTTGCGATCGCGATGCGGCTTCCCGCCGCGCGCCGGTTCATCCTCGCGCATGCGGGGAATACTGCTTCACGTTCGCCGCGCCAAAGCGGATGATCGCTTCATCCCCGCGCGCGCGGGGAACGTGACTCGCGTCGGGGAATGTGCAACCTGCCCGGCGGTTCATCCCCGCGCGCGCGGGGAACGTACGCGATCCTCGCCCACGCCGAGGCGACGCTCCGGTTCATCCCCGCGCGCGCGGGGAACGTCGGAGCGGACGGCTGGGACATCAGTCGACCTCCGGTTCATCCCCGCGCGCGCGGGGAACGTTGTCAGGTGCTGGCGTCGTCCGGGACGTCGGACGGTTCATCCCCGCGCACGCGGGGAACGTAGCGCGCGGAACACGGCCCGCCCGCCATCCTGCGGTTCATCCCCGCGCGCGCGGGGAACGTACCGTGCGGCCCGCGGCGTTGTACTCGACGCCCGGTTCATCCCCGCGCGCGCGGGGAACGTCGACTGCGGGGGCTCGGCGGATCGATTGACGACGGTTCATCCCCGCGCGCGCGGGGAACGTCGGGCCACGGCGATGCTCCGCGTGCCGGACGCCGGTTCATCCCCGCGCGCGCGGGGAACGTGCAACCGAACGCGAACAAAACCAGCGGGGAAACGGTTCATCCCCGCGCGCGCGGGGAACGTGTGATCGGTCCGCTGCTCAAGGTGGGCGACATCGGTTCATCCCCGCGCGCGCGGGGAACGTTATCGCGCGATGTTTTCGGCCTTGCGCAGATCCGGTTCATCCCCGCGCGCGCGGGGAACGT
>CAZUKU010000007.1:141783-146270 GCA_964621045.1 uncultured Gemmatimonas sp. | reverse complement strand
GATCCGGTTCATCCCCGCGCGCGCGGGGAACGTTGCCGTGTGACGAGTCGTACGGCTTTTGCCCGCGGTTCATCCCCGCGCGCGCGGGGAACGTCACGGCAGGAGATCGGCGGTGGCGCGGCCGAACGGTTCATCCCCGCGCGCGCGGGGAACGTCGCCCACGATTCGCGCGGAGCTCGAAGGCCCGCGGTTCATCCCCGCGCGCGCGGGGAACGTATCTGGGCGCTCGCCGCGGACCTCGATGTCAGCGGTTCATCCCCGCGCGCGCGGGGAACGTTGCCCGTAGGCGAGGGCGGGATTGAGACCGGCCGGTTCATCCCCGCGCGCGCGGGGAACGTAGAAACGGATACAGGATGCCCGCATCGAAGGTCGGTTCATCCCCGCGCGCGCGGGGAACGTTGGCGCACTGGATCCTGCACCATGCGGAAAACCGGTTCATCCCCGCGCGCGCGGGGAACGTCAGCGCCGTGTTGTCGCCGTCAGCCACGATCTCGGTTCATCCCCGCGCGCGCGGGGAACGTCCGACCGGGCCGGCGGGTGGCGGAACGCCGATCGGTTCATCCCCGCGCGCGCGGGGAACGTATCCGGCAGGGCGACCATCTCACCGAGTCCGTCGGTTCATCCCCGCGCGCGCGGGGAACGTCGCGCCCGCGTCGCTTCATCGACGGCGTCGGCCGGTTCATCCCCGCGCGCGCGGGGAACGTGAGAAGCTGGCGGGCATGACGGGCGATCTCGCCGGTTCATCCCCGCGCGCGCGGGGAACGTTTGAATGCGTTGCAGCTCCCGTTGTACCAGCGCGGTTCATCCCCGCGCGCGCGGGGAACGTGTGGACCTCTCGCTCGAGAGCCAGCGCACCCTCGGTTCATCCCCGCGCGCGCGGGGAACGTTGCTTGCGCGGGGCGGCCTCGGCTCGTGCCGCCGGTTCATCCCCGCGCGCGCGGGGAACGTAGCAGCCAGGAGGAGATGACCATTCAGGTGGGCGGTTCATCCCCGCGCGCGCGGGGAACGTTTCACATCCTGCGGACGGCGCTCCGTCTGATGCGGTTCATCCCCGCGCGCGCGGGGAACGTCGCGACAGTCGCCAGTGGCGCGCGTGGTGCGCCGGTTCATCCCCGCGCGCGCGGGGAACGTGCCCAGGCCCTCCGCCGCGGCGTGCTCGACACCGGTTCATCCCCGCGCGCGCGGGGAACGTAAGGACGAGACGGGCGCAGATGCCCACGCTTCCGGTTCATCCCCGCGCGCGCGGGGAACGTGTGATGGAGGCCACGAGCGCAACCTCGGCGGCCGGTTCATCCCCGCGCGCGCGGGGAACGTTACACACCCGCGCCGCCCTCCCAGCCGATCGACGGTTCATCCCCGCGCGCGCGGGGAACGTCGTTTCCGCGTACGCGGATCGATCACGCGCCGCGGTTCATCCCCGCGCGCGCGGGGAACGTGCCGCGACGGCGGGCGCCTGCTGCTCGGCGCTCGGTTCATCCCCGCGCGCGCGGGGAACGTACCGCGCGGCTCCGGGCGAAGGCGGAACAGCACGGTTCATCCCCGCGCGCGCGGGGAACGTGCGGAGGCCGCGGAGCAGCGTCCGGCGCAGCACGGTTCATCCCCGCGCGCGCGGGGAACGTACGCGGTCGAGCCGCGGCGTGTGGGCCGTGCACGGTTCATCCCCGCGCGCGCGGGGAACGTGACGCGCGGGTTGTCGACGGCGCGGTTCCGCGCGGTTCATCCCCGCGCGCGCGGGGAACGTCCGGTGATCTTCGCTGTACCGGCGAGCTTCTGCGGTTCATCCCCGCGCGCGCGGGGAACGTGGCGAGGCCGCGCGCACGGTCAACGGCGTGCAGGGTTCATCCCCGCGCGCGCGGGGAACGTATCCCGGATTACCCGTTGTTCCCGGGCGGGCACGGTTCATCCCCGCGCGCGCGGGGAACGTTTCGAGCGCGCGATCATGGGTATCGACGCCGGCGGTTCATCCCCGCGCGCGCGGGGAACGTACCACCGATCGGCATGCCGTACCCCAAATACCCGGTTCATCCCCGCGCGCGCGGGGAACGTGTGTGGTCGAAAGAACATGGCGCGGACGAATCCGGTTCATCCCCGCGCGCGCGGGGAACGTCCAATGCGGAAAACTTTCCCGGACCAGATGTACGGTTCATCCCCGCGCGCGCGGGGAACGTGCAGAACGGGCAGCAGATCACATCCAGCCGATCGGTTCATCCCCGCGCGCGCGGGGAACGTAGCACGCCGATCACCTCCTCGTCGCGCACTTCCGGTTCATCCCCGCGCGCGCGGGGAACGTGAGCACGACACCGCGCTCACCCTGGGCAAGTGCGGTTCATCCCCGCGCGCGCGGGGAACGTCTTTTCGATCTGGCGCGCGCGTTCCCTCATCACGGTTCATCCCCGCGCGCGCGGGGAACGTAGGGTGCCGAAAAATCGGTCGAGCAGGCCGGTCGGTTCATCCCCGCGCGCGCGGGGAACGTGCCTCGTGCGCGTCGGTCCATTCGCCCGCGTCCGGTTCATCCCCGCGCGCGCGGGGAACGTCGGCGCTCCATGCGGCGCTCTCTACGGCGCTCCGGTTCATCCCCGCGCGCGCGGGGAACGTTTCGCCATGAACTGATCGCCGCCGATCATGTACGGTTCATCCCCGCGCGCGCGGGGAACGTGATCCCATGCCCAACAGCAAGTCTCACAACACCGGTTCATCCCCGCGCGCGCGGGGAACGTTCTTTGCGCGGCCCAGGAATCGGATAGCCGGCCGGTTCATCCCCGCGCGCGCGGGGAACGTCGCCTCAAGACGAGCGGAGGCGCCCTTCCGCGCGGTTCATCCCCGCGCGCGCGGGGAACGTACGACCCGTCGCCCCTGTGCCCTCGCTGCTCGCGGTTCATCCCCGCGCGCGCGGGGAACGTGGCGTAGGCGTAGACCTCGGCGTCGGCCATCTCGGTTCATCCCCGCGCGCGCGGGGAACGTCCGGTGGCGACCCCGGCGAGCGAGAACGCGCTCGGTTCATCCCCGCGCGCGCGGGGAACGTTACACACCCGCGCCGCCCTCCCAGCCGATCGACGGTTCATCCCCGCGCGCGCGGGGAACGTGCGTTCGGGGACGGCGTGTCAACCGGTATTCGCGGTTCATCCCCGCGCGCGCGGGGAACGTACCGCGCGGACGATGCCGCGCACGGCGCCGACCGGTTCATCCCCGCGCGCGCGGGGAACGTCTCCCCAGCAGGCCCGTCAGGTGCCCCTCCTCCGGTTCATCCCCGCGCGCGCGGGGAACGTCCGTCCTCCCGGAGGGCGGTCTCCGCGTCTGCCGGTTCATCCCCGCGCGCGCGGGGAACGTGAGGAGGTGGAGGTCGATCCGGGATGGATCGCCGGTTCATCCCCGCGCGCGCGGGGAACGTGTACGGACAGGTCGAGGTCCGGGAAGTCCAGCGCGGTTCATCCCCGCGCGCGCGGGGAACGTATCCGTAGCGGTCGCCTCCCACCACACCACGCCGGTTCATCCCCGCGCGCGCGGGGAACGTCCGGTGACAGCACATCGGCCCTGCGAATGCTCCGGTTCATCCCCGCGCGCGCGGGGAACGTGTCTCCCTCTCTCCCCTCTCCCCCTCCCGTCCCGGTTCATCCCCGCGCGCGCGGGGAACGTCGGACGCTGGACGCAAGACGTGATTCGGACCACGGTTCATCCCCGCGCGCGCGGGGAACGTTTCGGCCCATCCACCCACGGCGCCGTCCCCGCCGGTTCATCCCCGCGCGCGCGGGGAACGTCCCTTGCTGTCGCGGATGCCGATGCCGAGCTCCGGTTCATCCCCGCGCGCGCGGGGAACGTAACGCAGCAACGCACAGTACTGACACCACGGCCGGTTCATCCCCGCGCGCGCGGGGAACGTCGCTCGATCTCTGGGTAGCGCCGCTCTCCCGGCGGTTCATCCCCGCGCGCGCGGGGAACGTCGGAATACGATCGAGGCACCGTACCTCCAAGGCGGTTCATCCCCGCGCGCGCGGGGAACGTCGCGGGCGAGGTCGGCTTTGTAGGCGCCGGCCCGGTTCATCCCCGCGCGCGCGGGGAACGTGTGTTAGTGCTCCGGGGCGGCGGGGAGCTGCACGGTTCATCCCCGCGCGCGCGGGGAACGTAGCTCGATCCGGACGGCGCGGCTCGACGTCGTCGGTTCATCCCCGCGCGCGCGGGGAACGTCGGCGGGACGGGTGGCTGCGCGGGCTGTACATCGGTTCATCCCCGCGCGCGCGGGGAACGTCGGGAACGTCGGCCGAAGCGTCGCGAACTCCCCGGTTCATCCCCGCGCGCGCGGGGAACGTTCCCACCTCACGTCGCGGGCGCGCCACGCCGGCGGTTCATCCCCGCGCGCGCGGGGAACGTCGGTCGTCTTCGAACACGTCGATTACGCGCACCGGTTCATCCCCGCGCGCGCGGGGAACGTGTTCTTCAGGGACTCGCCGATGATCTTGTTCGCGGTTCATCCCCGCGCGCGCGGGGAACGT
>CAZUKU010000007.1:36168-141683 GCA_964621045.1 uncultured Gemmatimonas sp. | reverse complement strand
ACGGTTCATCCCCGCGCGCGCGGGGAACGTACTTCTCGGCAAGATACGGCCTACCAACGAGTTAGCCATACTGCCCGAAGGCTACCAGCTCATTCGACTGTTTCCAGGGAACTGAACTGCACCAAGGTCAAACCGTCGAAATCTATAGGCAAGCGGCGGTTCGGACCCACTGTGTCGAATGCGAATCCGGAATCGGTCGCAGTCGCCCAGGCAATGGCCGCAGAGCCATCCTCGATCAACTGCAACACCTCAAGCCAGATGCGCTCACGGGTCCGATGTGAGTACACACCCACGTACACCCCAGCCCGGATTTCCGCGAGCCACAAGGAGAGACGTCCCCGAAGTCGAGGCGGGGCGTTCTCAACCACGATGACCATCATCACCAGATCGTTCCTCGGGAAGAGCGGGAGCCTGACCCTCCGGTGCCTCCGCCGGCGGGTCGATTCCGCTTGCAGCAAGAACCTCCGCAATCGTCGGAATGATGCGCTCCAGCAAGTTGGTCCGACGGAAGGCGTCACGGCATTCGATACGGACCGTTCGTTCAGCCGACTTGTCGCGCAGTTGCCCGCGAGCATGGCGTGCAGCCACGGAAAACGCGACCGGAACAACCGTTTCAAACTTGAACAGATCGGCGATATCGTACACGAAACTGAGCGGCTTCCCGCGATGCAGGAATCCAATGGCCGGCGCATACCCGGCAGCCAGAACCGCCGCCTCCGTCAACCCGTACAGACAGGATGTCGCTGATGACAGACAACGATTGATGATATCCGCTTCGCTCCATGCGGATGGATCATACCGCCGCCCCTCCCATGAAACACCATGTACCTGGGCAAGCCGGCGGTACATCTCGCGTACGCGCGCGCCTTCGATTCCGCGTAACTGCTCTGGCGACCGTCTCGTGGGCGCCTCCTCACCGAACCGCATGGCATACATCCGGCGAATCACCTTGAGGCGAGCCGTTTCATCGAGAGCAGCCTTGGCCTGGTATAGCAACCGGTCCGCACGCGCGCCGCCGGGCTGGCCGGCGGCATACAAGCGCACGCCGGCTTCCCCTACCCAGACGAGCAGACACCCCACCCGCGCTGCCAGTTGTACAGCAGCGTGAGAAACCCGGATACCGGGCTCGAGCATCAGACAGGCCAGGCCGCCGACCGGTATCTGTACCCGAATCCCTGTCTGATCGATCAGGACGAATGCATTGTCGACGACATCGACCTGCCCATACTCCAGAAACACGATCCCGGAACGATCCTTCAGAGGGATCGGTCGCAACGGAACGTGAACCCGGTCGTCCACGGCTTACGCGCGCCGGATGAGCATCAACCCGTTGCCGAACGCCTTGGCCCGACCGAAGCCCCGGTATACGGCATCGAGGAACGGATCCGGATCCCGTACTTCCAACTCGCCTTCCAGATCGAGTACGCCAATCGTGGCGGCAGCTCCTCTGCTTTCCCGGCCGAGTCGAATCGTTTCGTACGCCAGTACGCTCAATGAATCCGGCCGCAGCGCGAATCCCTGGCGTTCGCCCCGGGCATTCATCCACTGGGTAGCCGTCGGTACGAGAGCAGCCGTACGAGCGGATGCACGAGCCTTGCCATCGATCCCGCGGATCGCATCCATGACGATATCCGCGGGTTTGCCGCGTACATCACGCGAGCCGCCACGGGACACCGTCGCGTTGACGCGCAATGCGAACCGGAGTCGGTCTCCGGGCTGCAAGGATGGCGCGAACTCCCTGGGGCCATCGATCTCGAACATACCATGCACATCCTGCGGAACCCGCTTCGACAGCACATAAAATATGCCCGGCTGGGCTTCACGCCAGAGGAAATCCCGTTCACGATCAGGATCGTCAGCAAACAGAACCCAGAGCAACCGGTGCGCGGCCGTTGTTCGCTCGGAACGATCTGCAGGAACGATGGATCGCCACAATGCCTGAATGGGTGCATCCGGCCGAATCCGCACACGGGAGAGCCATCGCGTCGAGGTCATGATGACGCCCCTCCCGTTGATGGCATGAATCCATACTCCACGATCCGCTGATCGAAAAGCCATGCAATCCCCCGATCACGCGGCACATCACGCCGATGCTCCCGTCGCACCGACCCTTCCAGTCCTGAATCGAAACCTTCGCAGGGGTCGTGAACGACCGTTCGCCCCCACTCTCCGTTGCGCGGTAGCAGCGCCCGTCGGAACATTGGATCCAACTTCTCTGGAACAGGGCTCCGCAAACTCAAGACGTTCACCAACGTTCGCGCTTCCTCGACGCGAGGCTGCATGGGAAGCCCCAAGGGGTTTGCCTTGCGACCGGCGAAAAGGGTGAACGCCGGGTATTGCAGTGCCTGTGCCATATCGCCTAACGACCACCGCGCTCCAGGCCGTGTCCAGACAACCACCGTGACTACGGCATTCTGCCGATACTCCCGTTTCGAAATGATCGTTTCCCGATCGGCAATTGCCATCAGCTCCGCACGAGTCGCCGGCTTCAATTTCCGTACATGGGTTGCAGCGACAGTCTGTACCGTGTGATAGTCCAACATGGCGGTTCCGACGGCATCCAGGCGTATGGCCACCCGGTATCCCTGGACGAGCGCCCGCTGTGCCTCATCGTCGCTCCGGTCGATGCCCAATGCTGCACCGAGCACGCCGAGCACGGCCGACCGACTGGGTGCCATCCAGGAACGGCGCAGCTCCCCCACGGCGATCTCTCCCCAACTGGCGAGCGGTGCATGCACGGTAAAGAGCAGGAACTCCCTCACGGGATCGACTCCATACCGAACTGCTGAACCGCCTCCAGAGATCCGCTTGCGCCTTCGTGGGTCACCCGGAAGCTGATATCGGCCTCGGAGCATTTTCCGTACACGGTGTCGAGATCCGACCGCATTTTCTCGAGGCGTTCGATCGAGGCCGTGATGAGATCCCCGCCTTTCGCTTCCTGTGCGTGAACTGCACGCATGAAGGCCGTCGCGAGCGTCCTCGGCTGCTGTGCTCCCCGTTCGGCCAGCAGGTAGGAAGCCCGCGCGCGTGAGGCAAAGCTGGTCTGCTTGCCACGGGGGGCCACGGTTGCCGCGCACTCGATCAGCGCTGTCACGGCGTCGCGGGCGAACGCCCGGTTGCCACCGAGGTTCCGAAGCAGCAGATCGCAATCGATGCAGATATAGATATAAAAAAGCCCCGAACCGAACTCCTGCACACCGATGAACGACGTGCCGGCGTCCTCACGCTCCGCCGGATTCTTGAGGTCATCCACCGCGACGTAGTAGTCATCCTCGATCGTGGCGGCGTGCGTGGTCATGGCATGCGCGACCTGCACGGCGGCGTCTCGATTGTAGCTCGGGTTGTCCGCCAGCATTCGGCCGAACATCGCGATATCGGCAGCGCTGTCGACCCGCAGAAGGAGTGTTTTCGGGGAAGGGGCGATTTCCTCTCCCGCCAGCGCCTGATCCGCCATCGCGAGCGCCTGCGCACGTTCCTCCGGTGCAACGAACGCGAGCTGCTTGATGAACGTCGGTTGCTCTTCACCAGCCTCCTCCAGCTTGCCGAAGACTCCCGCAATCTCGCGAGCAACCGTCTTCGCCCGATCGGCCTCCATCTTTCCTTCGATCAGCCGCTCGTACACGACCTCCCCGAGCCGTTGTGTGCGCTGGCCGACTCGTCCCTTGACCGCGGCGGAGAACTCGGGGGATGTCCGCCAAGCCCGCTTGAGGCTCTGGGAGGAGATGCGGATGCGCTGCTTCCCGCCGAAGTCCACCGTCTTCGGCCGCCCCGTGTCATCCCGGTTGAGATTCGACGCCGGATACGCGGTCAGGAGGTGCAGCTGCAGAAACGTCGTCATGACTGGTCCGCCTCGGTTTGAGATCCGGCCCGATCGGCCGTGGAAGTCGCCGACGATGCGGCGTAGTAGTCGAATGCCCACTGGTTCCGAACCTTGTCTCCCTGAGTCGGGTGATCCCAGTTTCGGAAATCCCACGCAAGCTGTTGCACATTGACCTTGTCATTCAGCAGGCCGACGAGTCGTATGAATGCACGGACGAGCTCTTCCCCGCCGTCTGTCGCCAGCAGCCGCCTGAATCGAATCTGTGACAGGACTGGCCGCTTCTCCGGAGCGATATCCGTTTCGTTCCTGCCACCCGGAAACTCCTTCCAGCCGGCCGCACGCATCGGCCGCTGTCCTCGATCGTCTTCCTCGACATGCGCAAGCACTCGTGCCAGGTCGAGCGCACGTTCGACGCCCCGACCGGGCCGCGCATCATCGGTAGCGACCGCGCCAAGCCAGCGAGCCAGAGTGATCGCCGCCGGCTCGGAAAGCGCGTCGCGGGTGCTGCGACATCGCCGAAGGCGAGCACGCGCTCCCCGGTCGATGGTTTCCGGGCCGCAGTAGAGCTTCCACCAGCGCTCGACAGCACCTGACGGGGGGCCGTCCGCAGGCTCCGCTGTACCTTGGGGATGAGATGTTGTCGAAGTATCGGTCCCGCTCATGAAGATGCCCTCTTTCGTGGTGTACGCTTGGGCGCGCGAGAGGCACCGCCTCCCGGTGCGGGGAGATCCAGCAATTCGTACAATCGGGTGCCAAGTCTGGTGTAGCCGCGGAGAAAGCTCGCAAGACCATAACGCGCGGATACGATCCGTTGCAGCACGATGATATTCGCTCCCACCGATGGGCATCGTGCATCGAATGTCTCATACGCAGCGTCACGCAACGGAAGCAGGAAGCCCGCCCGCAGAGCCTGCAACCGTTCCATATCCAATCCGGCCCTGACTGCCTCGTCGAGCAGACCGAAGAAATCGGCCTCCGTATCCCGAAAAACAGTTTCACGTACCCAGGAATAATCTCCACGCGTCTCCTTCGCGTTGCCGAACTCCACATATCGGATTTGTCGCGACACCTCGGATGCGACAAGATCCGCAGCTTCGACGAGCCTCTCCGTGGTCTGGCCGAGCAACCGCTGCTCGTCCGGCGCGAGTCCATAGAGCGGCTGCACAGCGTCGATCCACCCACGCGCCTTCATATTGTCCAGATCGTAGCCGAAGGCATGGATGTACAGCCGCTGGCGACGCATCCCCCGAGCTCGATTCTGGGCCCAGACGATCGCCGTAGCGGGGCGACGGCTTGCGGTCTCGCTCACGAGCGTCAATCCGGGCCAATCGCGCCATCCGATGCCCGATGGCTGTCCATGAATCGGCAGCCAGCCAGCCCCGGTTTGAGCCTGGTAATGCGGAGACAGCGGATGAAGCCACCCTTCATAGTTCACGCCGTAGTTCCGCATCCGAAATCCGACCACGGTCTTTTCGTGCCAATCACCGGTCAACGCGCAAATGCCTGGCCCGCCGAACTCGAGCCTGATGCGGCGCGGCATACCGAAAAATGCCTGCATCGGATGCGCTTCGGTCGGCGTCACGGGAGGTTTCCCCTTGACCGACACCCTAGTCTCGGCCAGCCATGGGTAAATCAGCTCCGGCCGGTTCAGCGAGCGAAGCCCCATAGGTGGGGCCATAGCCTCGACGTTTTCCCGAGTCGGCACATTCATCCAGATCTTCTTCCACAGCGGCTGGAGGTGCGCCGGTGTCGAGCCATCATCCATCCGCGGATCGACCAGCGTGGTCAACGGCCCCCCCCCTCGCATGGACGTGCGATTCCCCGCGCCACCCGACGGGGCGTAGCATTGCATGGTGATGAGCGCCATCGCGGCAGCCGGCAACCCCAGCGCTTCGAAACGACCTGCCGGGACGAAGTGGGCCTTACTCAACTTGAGCGTCTGCTCGCCCGGGGAATCAATGAGAAGGCGTTCGACGGGCAGTACGTCCTGTCCTTCGAGATCTGCCGCCGAGAGATCCTGCAGGAACCGTGGACCGTGTTCGGCGTCGAGCCGGAAGGCGTCAGGCAACGACGAGAGGGCCGCTTGGACCTCGACTTCACTCGGAGGATTCTCCCAGAGCTTGCACCACTCGTCATCATCCGCGGGCTTGAGCGCTGCCGCATAAACACCAATGAGAACCTCGAGGAATGCTCCATCGAAGTCTGCGCGAGGGGAGGCGAGCGCAACGACAGGGTTGCGGCCAGTGGTATCGCGCACCAACATCGACAATGCCCCCCACTCGACCGTGCCGTCGCGGAGACGCCACGGGATCCAAACCCCTGTACGAAGATCAAAGTCGTTCATCGATGCGCCCCAAGATGAAGGTGCCCTCCAACGTACAGCCGAGGTGCGACCGCACACCAGCGTGTTTTCATATTACATGCTTTCAGTTATCCGCGCAAGCCCTCCTATTTGCAGAGCATCCGGCACACGGCACCCACGGATAATGACGGAATCCAGTACGGTTTCCGCCCGAGATCCCCGCGTGCGCGGGGAACGAGGCCAGCTTCCATATCACATGCGGAACATCCCCCTGTGCAGGGGGAACTGGCAGCCGAGCAATGACACCATGAGATCACCCCAAGGCAAGCCCTCCGACCTCGTCGTACGAGAGTCTCAGAATGGCCCCGCCGCCCGGCCTCACGAGCCCCCCTTCGTACCCCCCCCCGACGGACGGTTTCATCGGAACGATCGGAGTCGTCCGCTCATACGGCGCCCATCCGGCCCGCACCCGCTCCGCAGCAATCCGCCACTCCGGTAGCACTTCCGTCGCTCCCTTGAGCTGCGACACCCGAAGCCGTACCTCCGACATGACCCAGCTTCGCCACACGGTTTCTCCCCGCTCCTCACACCAAGGGGTCAGCGAACCGTCTGGTGTAACACGGGCCAGCCGAATCGTCACCGTCGGATCACCGAGCCGGGTCTGATAGGTCACGTCACTCGACCAGGAAATAGCGTCCCCTCCGTATCCGGTCAGCGGATTGATGACGTACTGAAATCCCACTGCGGCGTTCGCATAGGCCTGTCCTTTCGCCTTGTCGCTGGCCGCGACCAGCGCCTGAGGTACATCGTCCTCTTCGTAAACCGACTCGATGAGCCCCCGCAATCCGTCCGGTGCGTCGAGGGCACCTGCCCGATCGAGCCGATGAGCCGTCCGCCACAGCACACCGGCATCTCGATATACGAAATCGGTTTTCGGCAGCACAGCCGACACCCATGTCGCCTCTGGCTCACGATCGGTGGGTCCGGACAGGACATGGATCACCCGCTCGCAACCGAAGGGGCGTGCGTCCGCGGCACGGACATGACGCCATAGCCGCCCCGCTCGCTGGATCAGGAGATCGACCGGCGCAAGATCGCTGACCATCACATCGAAATCGATATCGAGCGACTGCTCCACCACCTGCGTCGCAATGAGTACCATACCAGCGCGCTCCTCGCGCGTACTGCGGGGGCCGAACCGCTGCATCACCTCGGCTTCGATTCGTTGTCGATCCACGGGAGTGAAGCGCGCATGAAAGACGATCGGGGGCACTCCCCGCGCGCGGCATTGTGCAGCAGCCTCGAGACATGCACCCACGGTATTCCGAATCCAGACGGCGCAAGCGCCTTCTCCCGTTGCACGGACAATCACGTCGAGTGCTTCGTCCGCACGACGAAGCCAGCGAACCGGCACCTTGCGCACCGTCCAGGAAGGGCTCGCACAGTGCTGCTCGATGAGCTGTACCGGTCCATCGTGGACCACGGTGAGCAATGGGTATGGAACCGAGATCCCTTCATGAGTCGAAGCAAAGGTATCATCCTGTATCGCCCGGGAAGCAGCGTGCCATACTTCAATGAGCCTCTGACGCTGGGATGTCGGCAGGGTCGCGGACAACAGGACGGCAGAGCCTCCAAGCGACGCATGGAATCGCAGGAGCGCCAAGGCCTCGGCACGCATGTATTCGTCAAATGCGTGGACCTCGTCGAGCACCAGTACTTTCTCGGAAAGCGCAAACAAGCGCAGGGCGTTGTAACGCGTGGGAAGCACCGCCAGAAAAGCCTGATCCACGGTACCGACGCCGATATCCGCCAGCAGAGCCTTGCGGCCATCGTCTGCCATGAATGCCGGACAAGCCACCTCCGAGGGCAGATCATCGTCAACCCGCTCGGCGATCGAAGTTGCGGGCAACGGGTATTCGGAAAGCACACTGTCCATGAACGCCTGGTGCAGTCTGGCTCGGCCATGCGCCAGCACGAGTGAGGGGCGCACCCCCGAATCACTTGCGAAAAGCGCCGCCAGCATGTCTGCCTGCCGCTTGTACATCGCGTTCGCCGTTGCCTGTGTCGGCATTGCCCAGAATGCACCGGAGGCGCGCCCCTCCACCATGAGTCGGTGCACCAGCATCTGCGCCGCTTCGGTCTTCCCCGCACCCGTGGCATCTTCGACGATCGCGAGAACAGGGCCGGTTCCCGTATCGACGGACTCGACAGCGAGTTGCAGCGGCGTCGGGTGATCAAGCCTGGCCAGTCCCGAATAATCGCGGCGCGGCGATACTACCGGCGGCACCAGCCCCGACGCATGTACGGCGTCACGCGCGCGTTCGCACGCGCTCTTCCAGTATTTTTCGAACCGCAGATCCTCCGGATCCGGATTCGTATACGGAAACCAGTGGGTATCCGAGCCTACCCAGTCCGCGAGTGTCAGGAGTCCCGCAACCCACCACGAAGCGATCTTGACATTTCTGATTCGCGGGGGGGCGGATGGCGCCTGAGCGCGCGGCCACAACTGAAGTAGTGTCGTCAGCCAGGCATCGGCGATGGCACGCGAGCCGCCGCAGAAAACCGCCTGGACCACAGCACTCTGATCGGTATTCCGCACAGGTCGGCCATGATGCCCGAAGATCGCCGGCGCGAGCGTCGATATCGCGGACAACCCTCGCGGCCATACCTCGTCGACGAATCGCTCCTGCAGATCTTCATCCCAGAGGATGAGTCCGTCTTCCGTATGCCGCGACTTTCTGGCGTTTGTCGCCGGCGCGAGCCGCGCCGGCCAGCTCCATCCATCGGGTACAGCACACGCCTGGAATGCAGGTGAGAATTTTCCGATGTCATGCATGGCAGCAAGGAACACCAGAAGGTAGACCGCGAACTCCTCTGATACCCCCAGAAGCCGTGCTGCCCTGGCGCGCGTGAGAGGGCGTGTTTCGAGTAGCACGTACATTACAGCCGCAACATCCAGATGATGGTATACGAGCGGGTGCCACGACGGCCCACCTGCGGCTGCTCCACGTGCTTTTCCCCAGCAGAGCAGCAGCTCGTGCATGGGAGCGACGGTATTACGCGTCATACTGGCTGGCGAAGCCGTCGAGCGGAGGGAGACCGGCTGCCCGCGCATGCAATGCCAGCGCCTGGCGATCCGTGAGTGATGCAATAACATCTGCGGCAAGGCGAGCACATCGCTGCAGCAATGGCCGGTCGACCTCTTCGATCGGGATTTCAGTTCCCGGGTTTCTGCTGTGCCCCAGATGACGCTCGCTTGCCACGCGCAGATCCAGCGCCAACCTCACTGCATCGGTACGCGCATATGCCGGGAACAGTCGCACCTCGTTGCGCCGCAAGGCGCGAACATAAATATCGAAAAGCCGCTTCACGACACGGCGATGCCCGATCTGCGTCACCGACAATGTGTCAGAGTCGATAACATACCGGCGCGTCAGCCCCTGAAGGAATGCCATGATCGGCGCCGCGACTCCGACGGGCATCAGTTGCCAACCGGAATCCGCGCGCCAGCGATATCGATGCGCCTGCACCAGAGTGGTAATGAGATGGCTGGTGAGCAGCTGTACATCCGCTCGTGCCGTTCTGGTATCATCATAGCTGCGCCATTCCCTGAACCGACTGACGAGGCGTCGAATAGCCCTAGTTTCCGTTTTTCTGAAACTCTGGACGCCTGCGATCGATGCGATCCGGTCCGCGTCGAGTTCGTACAGCCGGCCAAGCTCGATCAGATTTGCCCGATAAAAATCGAACAGGTCATGGACGCTGTATGTAATCGCGTCTGCAGCATCCATCACCGCCGCATCAATGGATCGTACCGCCACATCCATGTCATCACCCACCTCCAGCGCAAAACGGAATGCCTTCGCATCATCCATATATGCGCCATACTTCCGTTTGCCCTGACTGTAGGCAGAGGGCATGCCCACGCTCAACCATGGATATTTGAGCGTAGCCCGCAAGACCCGCCGACTCAGGCGCAGCCCCAATCCGTCCCTTCGATGCACCGCCAGTCGTGTAATGATACGGAATGACTGAGCATTGCCTTCATACCCATCCGGATCACCATAGGGCTCCGAACGCAGCAGGCGATCGAGTTCCTGCTCAGCGACATGACCGAAGGGGGGGTGGCCGAGATCGTGTGCCAGTGAAGCGGCCGCAACGACCATCGGATCCGGCGTCTCCGGCGGTGCCGTCGAGGGGCGGGTGCCAAGCAACGTTCCATTGACGGCCATCCGCATCGCCAGTTGTTCGACGCGTAGCGAATGGGAATGTCGATCGTGACAGAGAATTCCTTCCGTGGGACTGACGACCTGCGTGACTCCCCTGAGACGCTCGAACTCGTCCGCATAGAGAATCCGATCGCGTTCGCGTTCGAACTGCTGCCTGTGATCTTCGGCAGCTTTCCCGGCATCCGGATCCGGATCATTCCGTGGCGTGCCGTCGAGAGCCGGCCACCAGCGCTCCGACTCAAAAGTATTCGGCATGCGGCAATGTTCCGACTAACGTCCCTTCCGTACCATGAACGAACCGTCCCACTTGATGATGCCATCGTCCATCAGGGACAACAGCGCTCGGTTCCAGTATCGCACCGACACCTTCGAGAGACGATCTTCGAGAGTCTCGCGCGCCGACTTGAATAAAGCCTCTGCCGTCACGGCATGATTCTGATCGGGAAGCAGTGACTGCACGGCGCTCTGGAGTGCGCCCCGGAGACGCTCTTCGTGCTCGCTCGAAACGACCTGCTCCAACGTAGCTGGAGTCATAACGCCTCCTCTGAAAAAGTGGACCGGACTCTCTGGTACAGCATACCATGTACAGAGGCAATGGGCGACACCAAATCACTGCCGCCATGTATCAAAATTCACGACCCACTACGATCCCAGTCACGAACCTTAAAGTAAAGCTGCCGCCATGTCCGGATCGCGGTCAAGCAAGGCGGCCCGAATTCCCCTACGGCACCACCACCAGCCCGCTCTCCCCACCCATCCCGTCCCCCACGCGCACCAGCCCCGCCGGTGCCCTCCACCCGCCACCGTCCACACGCAGCGCCACTCGGTGCGTGCCGCTCCCGAGCGGCACCCGCAGCACGAACCTGTCCCCGCTCCGCGGCACCATCACCGGCGTCCATTCGTTGAACGTGCCGGCGACCTCCACACGCGCCTGCTCCGGCGCGCGCACCGTGATCACCAGTTCGACCGCACCCGCGGCTCCACGCACGAGCTCGGCCTCCAGCACCTCCCCCCCGCCCCGCACCGCCGACGGATCACGCACGCGATCGCGAACGGGGAGCACCCCGTCGGCCGTACCGCCGCCGGCGAATCGGTGACGCAGGGCGAGCGCGGCCACACGCGCCTCGGGGAGTCCGCGCGTGAGATCGGCGAGCTGGCGGCCGGCCGCCGCGGTGATGGACCAGCGCGACGTGATGTGCCACGCGGCGCCCACGGTGTAGCCGCGGCTCTCGCCGCGCGTGGCGCCGAGTCCGCTCCGCCAGGCGTGCGTGCCCTGCAACTGCACGGCCCCGGCGTCGACGTGCAGCGCGAGCGCGGCGTCCTGCAGATGATACGAACGCGCGGACCGCGCGAGCCAGTAGCCGGCCGCCTCCAGGAGACGCCAGTCGGTGGTGTGCGCACGCTGCAGCGTGAGCTGCGCGGCGACCCGATCATACCACGTCCACGCGCCCACGTCGTACACCGAGGCGCGGAAGCGGAGCGTGTCCCGCCGCGCCCACCCGTGCTGCACGCCGGCAAACACACCGCCGCGCGCGAGCCGCACATGCGGGCGCAGCACGGCGTCGAGGTTGTGCCCACGCACGTTGCCGATGGCGCCGAACATCGTGGCGCCGGTGCCGAGCTCGAGCCGCGCCCGCGGAATGCGGGGCAGGAGCAGGTCGCCGCCCACACCGACCTGCGATGCGCCGATGGAATCACGCACGCCGGTGAGCACGCCGTGCGCCTGCACGGACCCGGCAGCCCACGGCGCACGCGCGAACACGGATAGCATGCCGGTGCCCCTGGCCCGCTCTCCGGGCTGCCGTACGTCGAGCGCGCCGGCTTCGATCACCAGCTCGCGCTCGGACACCTGCGCGGCCGCGCTCGATGTCACCCCGAATGTGAGCGCGGCCAGAGACATGCCCGTGCCCCACGAGCGCACGGCGCGCGCGAAGGACTCACGCGGCAGCTCGACGGACTGCCCGGCACGAGCACCCCACCACGCAGTCTTCGCTCCCTCGCGAGCCGCCCCTGCCCCGCTCCGCGGATCAGGGCGGACGAATCGGAGGCGAGGTGAATGAATGCGCGGGCTTGGGAGCGAGCAGCGACATGACACCACGCGCGCGCTGCTCGAAGGCCGCGCCCGCGGCCCGGCCGGCGCCGATGTCCTGCTGCACTCGTGTTCCGAGCTCCACCAACTGCGCATTCGTGGCACCGCGCTCCATGAGTTCACGCAGGCGGGCCGCGGCATGCGGCGCCGGCACACCGGCGGCGATCATCTCGGTGAGCACGCCGAGCGGCACCACGAGCGATCGCGCGGGCCAGACACCACGCAACTGTCGCAGCGTGGCGGGAGACGCCCCGACATGCAGCGCGTCGGCACCAATTGCAATTTCGTCGATCGACTGCGCCGACGCGAGGGCCTCCTGCGACTCGGCGAGCCGGCCGGCAAGACGCGTCACGGCTTCGGCGATGCGCTCCGGCGCCGACTGCTTGGCCACCCCCTCCCGGATCTTGGCGTAGAGCGGCTCCACGGGCAGACCGCGCTGATCGGCGCTCCGCACCACGGCCTGCAGCCGCGCCCGCGCCCGCACGTCGGGCACGGCCTCGAGCGCCGCGGTGCCGGTGGCGTACACCGGCGGCGCGGCGGATACGGGCGGCACCTGCCGGACCTCCTGCGCGCGCAGCACGCCGGCGCCGAGCACCACCGCCGACAACGCGGCCGCACATGCCAGACGTGCCACACGCACGCCGGCACGCGGCGCGCCGTCGCCATGCGCGGTGACACCCGCTGTTTCACGCGCGATCCCCCGCACGCGCGGGCTCATCGCGGCCTCACCATGATCACGGACCCGGGCCGCCCGAAATCCGCATCCGGCGCCGCGGGCGCGCGCGGATCGGCCACCCACCGCTCGCCGTCCACCACGAACGCATACACGTGGCGACCGGGCGTCATCCACACGGTCACAGTCCACGCGCCGCCATCGGGCGCACGCTCCATGCGCGCACTGTCCGCCGACCACGCGTTGAAATCGCCCACGAGCGACACGCGCCGCGCGGAGCCGGCCTCGAACACGAACTGCACAGGCACGGGCGCGCTCACGTCGCCGTCGTCGGTCATGGCCTGGAGCGGCGACGACCGGGGGAACATGCCCATCGGCGCCATGAGGTCGAGCTCCTGGCTGTCGGCCGCCGTGGCGCCCGCGCCGGGGTCCACCGCACCGAGCTGCGTAACAGCCGGCGCGCCCTCGCCCGCGCGCGCAGCGTCGGCCATGTCGGGCGATCCGCCGTTCACGGCCCCGCGCGCCAGGAATCCGACCACGAGCGCGAGCCCGGCAATGGCGCCGGCCCCACCGAACGACACCACGGGCGTGCGCAGCCACCGGCGGATCGCGGCGCCCCACCCGGCGAGCCCGGGCACCAGCCCCGGCGCATCGTCGTCCACGGCGCGCGACGTCCCGCGCGCGGCGGCATCGGCTGCCACGGCGGCGAGCACCCGCGCCGTGGCGCGCGGATCCACCGACGGCAGCGGCGTGAGCGCGCCGCGCACCCGCTCCACGAACTCGTCGCGTTCGTCGCCGATCGGATATCCCGCGCGTTCGTCACCGATCATGGGTCACCTCGCGTTCGTCATCGCGCATGCGCACCGCGCGTTCGTCACCGATCATGGTACACCTCCGCAAGTTGATGGCGGAGCGCGTCGCAGGCCCGCTTGACGCGCATGCGCAGCGCCGACAGACCGGCGCCCGTGATGTCCATCATGGCCTCGTAGTCGAGATCCTCGACGTGTCGCAGCAGAAACGCCTCGCGCTGCTCCGCGGGCAGCCGGTCGAGCGCCTGGTGCACGGCGGAGCGGAACTCGCCGGAGACCGACGCGCCGGGCGCGGCCGCGGCGTCGGAAGGAAGCTCCCCATAGTCGATGAGCGCGTGATGTCGTTCACGCCGGCTGATCATGGTGCGGCACCGGTTGGCGAGAATGCGGAAGAACCACGGATCGAACGGCGCCCCGGGCCGGAAATCCCCGAGATGCCGGTGCACACGAATGAACGCATCCTGCACGGCCTCCTCGGCGTCCTCCTCGTGGCCGAGCATCTGCCGCGCGAACCGGAGGGCACGCGGGTGCAGCCGCTCGACGAGGTCGGCGAACGCATGTCGGTCGCCACGACGGGCGCGCTCGATCAGATCGGGGTCCGGCGGATGCACGCAGGGTCAGTTCAGGTTCACGTTCAGGGAGTGGATGGGCCCGTCGGCCACGGGCTTGCCGTCCGGACCGGGAACGTACGTCCAATAAAGCACGATCGCCTGGGTCGACCGGGGGGTGTAGCCGTCGATCGCCGAGTACGGAATCTCCACCGTGGCGCCCTGCACGAGCGTCTTGCAGTCGAGGGTGCACGGCGGATAGAGCATGATGATCGCCTGGTCCTTGTCCACGACGCGGTAGCCGATGGCGAACTCGGTGCTGTTGCGGAGCGTGACATGCGAACGCTGCGCGACGGCCGTGATCATGCCCGCCACGAGGCCCTGCTGCTCGTGCGACAGCGCCGGGGCGGCCGAGGGCGCGTCGGCGCCGCAGGCGGTGGTGAGGAGCACCAGGGCAAGCGGGATCGAAAAGCGCATGGGACGGTCCAGTAGAAGTAAAGTCATCGAACGGGCCGGAAATCGGCGGTCATGAGGCATTACTCCGCCAGCGGGCGGGGCATCACATCTCCGCCGGGACATCACATCCGGGCGGCGTATCGCACCCGGCCGGCGCGTCACAGCCCTCGCACGGACACGCCACGTTCCCCTCCGGGCGCGTCACAGCCCTCGCACCGCGCTCACGTCCGCCGTGCTACTCCCTCGGTACCACGCGGAAACCGTCCGCGCGCCGAATATCGCGCGGCGCCATGCCTCCCCAGTTTGTACGCACGCTTCCGCCATACGGCGCCCCCTTCTGCCGCATTCGTGTCGCACCGGGCGTGCCCGGATGCCTTCACATCGGCCCCAACCTCGTCGAGGTCGCGCCGGAGACGGAAGCGTCCACTCATCCCGAACGGCGATCACGGCGCCAGCGAGCGGCACGTGATCGTGGCGCGGCCGCCTCGCGGCCCGCCGTGCGACATCCCCTCTGGAGGACGGAGACATGCGGACACGAGACACGAGTCGCGACAGCGAACGCGGCTACCAGCAGACCCCTCGACGCGCCGGCCGCCACACCCGCCGCTTCGATCCCGACGACATGCGCCGCGACGACCAGCGCCTCTCGGAATCGGATCGCCCCACGAACGGCTACGAGCGCGAAGGCCGTGACAACCGAGACAGCGTAGGCTGGGACCGGGACGACATGACACGCTACGGCCGGCCGGAATGGCAGGGCGACGGCGCGGACGAACACCATTTCCCGATGCGCGACCGGGAGCCGAACGGCGCGAGCTACGGCTCCAACTACGGCTCGGCCCGGGATCAGAACGCCGAGCAGTACGACCAATATGAACGGTTCGGCGATCCGGGCCCGTGGGACGGCGGTGGCGCGCGGCGCCGGAACCGCATGGCCGATGACGAGAACCGCCGCCAGTCGTGGGAATACGAGCGGGGCGGCCGCGCCGACTACGGCCGCGCGGATTACGGACGCACCGACTACGGATCGCCGCGCTACGGCAGCTCGTCCTACGGCGGCTCGACGTACGGCGGCCCGATCCACAGGGATCGCGAGAGCACCGACTACGGGCGCGGCATGAGCCCGTGGAGCCGTGATCCGCGTTCCGGCGATCCGCGCTACGACGACTACCGCGACCTGCGCGACGAGGCGAACGGACGCGACTGGATGCGCTCCGGCAGCCGGTCCACCGGCCTCTTCGCCGGCAAGGGCCCGAAGGGGTGGGCGCGCTCCGACGACCGGCTCACCGACGACGTGAGCGAAGCGCTCGCGCGTCATCCGGCCATCGACGCGAGCGACATCGAGGTGAAGGTGTCGAGCGGCGAAGTCACCCTCTCCGGCACGGTCACCGAGCGCTCCCACAAGCGCATGGCGGAAGACATCGCGGAAGGGATCTTCGGCGTGTCCGACGTGCAGAACCAGATCCGGGTCAAGCGCGACAACGGGCGGGACGACGATCGGGACAGCGACCGGACGCCCTCGGCGAGCCGCGGCGCGAAGGGGAAACCCACCCCCACGCGCAACCAGACGACCGACGGCTCCGAGTAAGACGGCGCGCCGGGCGGGCGGCAGCAGTGCAGCGGGAGACGGTCTACCTCCGGGGTCATATGGCGCCCCGCCGGTGAGCCCCTCATCTTCGACGCTGCCCTTCTGCCTGCTCGCCCATGCCCGTCGTCCTGTCCGCGTTCCCGAGCCTCTTCGCCCTGCTGCAGGTTTCGCTCCGGTCGTCGCTCCCCGAGCTCGGAGCCGGCGCGATCCTGCTGGGCGTGACGATGTTCGCGCTCGTGTGCGCGGTGATCTGGCTGCTCGTGGAGCGGCTGCACGCGAGCCGCGAGGAAACGCTCCGCCAGGAAGCGCGCCTGGCCCGCGAGATCGCCGAACGCGATGCGGCGGAACGGGCGGAGCACTTGCAGCGGGACCAGCTCCAGCAGATGCTCCGCAGCATCGGCGACGCGGTGATCGTGACGGACGCGTCGGACACGGTGGTGACGCTCAACGGGATCGCGGAACAGCTCACCGGATGGTCGGCGGCGGAGGTGATCGGCCAGCCGATCGGCACGGTGTTCCACGTGGTGGACGAGGTCACCCGCACCCCGCTGGTGGATTCCACGCGGCGCTCGCCGGACGAAGGCCGGATCTTCGGGTTCCCGAACGACGCGGTGCTCGTGCGGCGTGACGGCATGGGCACCCCGATCGACGACAGCTCGGCGCCGATCCATGATGCCCAGGGGCGCGTGACCGGCAGCGTGATCGTGTTCCGCGACATCTCCGAGCGCCGGCGCGCCGAGCGGGCGCGGGTGGAGAACGAGCGCGACCTGTCGGAGTTCTTCGAGCACGTCAACGTGGGGCTGCACTGGGCCTCGGCGGACGGCACGATCCTGCGCGTGAACCGCGAGGAGCTCCGCATGCTCGGCTACGAGCACGACGAATACGTGGGCCGGAACATCGCGGAGTTCCACGTGGACCAGGACGTGATCCGGGACATTCTCGCCCGCCTGGCGGTGGGAGAGATCGTGCGCGACCGGCGCGCCGAAATGCGGTGCAAGGACGGCACCGTGAAGCAGGTGATGATCAACTGCACGGCGCGGCGCGAGCACGGGCGGACGGTGCGCCTCCATTCCTTCATGCTCGACGTGAGCGAGCGCGTCGCGGCGGAGCGCGCGGAAGCGGAGCTCCGGCAGAGCGAGGCGCGCTTCCGCATGATCGCGGACAACATCGCGGCGCTCGCGTGGACCACCGACGAGCAGGGCGTGCCCACCTGGTACAACCGCCGCTGGTACGACTTCACCGGCATGCCGTCCGACCCGTTCGACAGCGGGAGCTGGGAACAGTTGCAGCATCCGGCGCACGCGGAGCGCATCCGCACGTCGCTGGCGGCGAGCCGCGCGTCGGGCGACGAGTGGGAGGACACGTATCCGCTGCGCGGCGCCGACGGCACCTACCGGTGGTTCCTCTCCCGGTTCGTGCCGATCCGCGACGAGGACGGCACGATCCTGCGCTGGTTCGGCACCAACGTGGACGTGACCGAGCGCGTGGAAATGGAAGCCGCGCTCCGCGACGCCGACCGGCGGAAGGACGAGTTCGTGGCCACGCTGGCGCACGAGCTCCGCAATCCGCTCGCGCCGCTGCAGCACGCGCTGCACGTGCTCGAGGAGACGGACGCGCCGCGGATCCGGGTGCAGGAGCTCGTGGCGATCATGCTGCGCCAGCTCGGCCAGATGACGCGCATGGTGGACGACCTGATCGATCTCTCGCGCGTGAGCCGCGGCAAGCTCGAGCTCCGGCGCGCACCCACGGCGCTCGACGAGCTGATCCGGAACGCGGTGGAGATGGTGCGACCGATGGCGCTCCGGGAACGGCACCACCTCGTGATCGCGCTGCCCGACGAGCCGATCCACGTGAACGTGGACGCCGTGCGCATGACGCAGGTGTTCACGAACCTGCTGCGCAACGCGTGCAAGTTCACCGATGCGGAAGGACACGTGACGATCACCGCGGCCCGGGAAGACGGCGCGGCCGTGATCACGGTGGAGGACGACGGGATCGGCATTCCGGCCGACCGGCTGCAGCACGTGTTCCAGATGTTCGCGCAGGGGCACCGGAGCGCGGAGGAGTCCCGCGGCGGGCTGGGTATCGGCCTCACGCTGGTGAAACTGCTGGTGGAGCTGCACGGCGGCTCCGTGGAGGCGCACAGCGAGGGGCTCGACCGGGGCAGCCGGTTCACGGTACGGCTCGATACGGTGTCCGCGCCCGTGGCTCAGGCGCCGGCGCATGCGCCGGAGCGTCCGGCCGAACGGGTGGAGCTGCGCGTGCTCGTGGCCGACGACAACCGCGACAGCGCGGAAACGCTCGCGATGCTGCTGCAGTTGCACGGCTGCGACGTCACGACCGTGTACGACGGCGAGGCGGCGGTGGAGACGTTCGCCACGCTGCATCCCGCGCTCGTGATCCTCGACATCGGCATGCCCAAGCGGAGCGGCTACGACGTGTGCCGCGCGATCCGCGAACAGCCCGGCGGGCGGGACACGCTCGTGGTGGCGCTCACGGGCTGGGGGCAGGCGCACGACCGGCAGCGTTCCCACGCCGCGGGGTTCGACATGCACCTGGTGAAGCCGGTGGATCACGTCACGCTGATGCAGCTCCTGCGCGACGCGCGGCGGTGACACTGCGGTAACGCCGCGGAAAGCGATCATTGCATCGCGGAGGACAGCCGCGATGTGCTCCGGGCAGCCGGCGCTCGCGCCGGCTGCCTGGAGAAACACTCAGCGGCCGCGTCCCTCGTCGCGGAGAGCCGCGCCGGCCATCTGTTCCCGCTCCATGCGGTCACGATCCTCGAACTCGTTCAGTTCGCGTTCGATCTCGTCCTGGGTGCGTCCATACCGCTCCTGGAGCTTGCCCACGAGCTGTTCGCGCCGGCCGTCGATGACGTCGAGATCGTCGTCGGTCAGCTTGCCCCACTGCTCACGGACCTTTCCCTTGAGCTGTTTCCAGTTGCCCTTCAGCGTATGCTCGTTCATGGCAACGGCCCTCCGGTTTCATGGGTGTGTGAACGGCCGGTCGTCACGAGAAGACCACCGGCCCGTGTTCACCGCGCAATCTGAGCCGTCGGGACGTCGTACGCAGTTGTCCGCACGAGATATTCTGCGCTGCCGCGCACGGTGCAGTCAGGCGGACGGAATGCGTATCCGCACGTCGTCGCCGCCGACGTCCATGTGCCAGCCCGCATGCGCGGCGCGCCGCATCGCGTACTGCCGCCATGCGCGATCACCGGTGGACGGCGGCGCACCGCCGGTGCTCTGCGCGCGCAGCCGCACCACGAATCCGTGCTGCGCATCGGCTTCGGCGGTGATCGTGACGGTGCCGGGCGCGGCGAGCCGGCCGCGCAGATCGCGGAGCAGGGCCAGCATGATCCACGCGAGCGTGCGCGCGTGCGCGGCGGGGAACGGCACGTCGTCGATTTCGCCGCGGAGCGCGATGCCGCGTCCGGGCAGCGTGCGGCCGAACCGGTGCACGAGATCGAACCAGGCGCGCAGCGACCCGTCGGTCGCCGGCGCGAGCAGACCGGCCGTGTCCGCCTCGCGGATGTCCGCATCGCGGAGTTGCCGGAGCTGCCGGCCGAGCTCCCGGAGCTCGTGCCCGATCGTGTCGAGGGCGCGCAGGCCGGCCTGGGTGGACGACGGCGCGGAGGCGAGCACCTGCGCGTGCAGCGCGAGCGCGCTGGAGAGACCGCCGAGATCGTGGGCCGTGGTGCCGAGCAGCTCACGCATGAGTTCGGCATCGAACGCCGGATCGGATCCGGCGGCGTGCTCGCGCGCGGATGCGCCGGCCGGCGCGGCGTGGGGGAGGAGCGTGTCGTGGTCGTTCGGCATGGCGTCGAGGCGGGAGGGTGCGGCGTCGACCGCCACGATGGCGATTCCGCCGGCAATCCACAACTATCCACAGGCGCACGCGTGCGGATCGCATCCGAGTGTGATACGGCACACTTCCGCGAATCTGCGCCCCGCATCACTATACGGGAACCTGAAGAGACCGCATCACCCCCCGCAGCAGACGGCCGACCGGCCCGCAGGAGGCATTCCATGAGCGAAGCCCCGATTCGAGTACTTCTCGTCGACGATCACGCGATTCTGCGCGAGGGACTGGCGGCCATGCTGCCGGCGCACGGCATCGAGGTCGCGGGACAGGCGGGTGACGGGGAGACGGCGCTCCAGCTCTTCCGCGACCTCTCGCCCGATCTGTGCCTCGTGGATCTCCGGATGACGCCGATGGACGGCGCCGAGCTCACGCAGGCGCTCCGCGACGTGAATCCCGAAGCGCGCGTGATCCTCCTCACCACGTACGATACCGACGAGGAAGTGTTCCGCGGCATGCGGGCCGGCGCGTCGAGCTATCTGCTCAAGGACGTGGATCCGCAGGAGCTCGTGGCCACCATTCGCGCGGTGGCGGCGGGGCGCAAGGTGATCGCGCCGGAAATCGCCGCGAAGCTCGCGGAGCACGTGGCGGGAGAGGAGCTCACGCCCCGGCAGAAGGAAGTGCTGCGGTGCCTCTCGCGCGGCGAATCGAATCTCGAGGTCGCGGAATCGCTGTTCATCAGCGAAGGCACGGTGAAGGCGCACGTGAAGGCGATTCTCGCCAAGCTCGACGCGCGCGACCGGACGCAGGCGATCGTGACGGCGCTCAAGCGCGGGCTCGTGCAATACCCGTGATCGCCCGCAGGGAGTAGAGCGGTCTGCCCCTCCCGCACGGAGAGGCAGACCTCCGGGTGGGGAGATGAAGTCACCTCCACCGGTGAATGGCGGGGCGGCCCGTGCCCGGACAGGTTGCGTGCAGGTGCCGTACACCGCGCCGCAGCCTTCTGCGGCCGCGGACTTCACCCGCTCGCCGATGGAGATACTCATGCCTGTCACGATTCGCACGCCCCTGCTCGTCGCCGCCGCCGTCCTGCTCGCCGCCTGTGGCCGCGATGCCCAGACCGAGGGCGATGTCACCACCACCACATCCGACGGCGCGCTCGCCATGTCGATGTCCGGTGATTCGGCCGACCAGCGCGGCGTCGCGCTCGTTCGTGTCGTGAACACCGTGCCCGATGCGTCGGAGCTGACCGTGCGCGCCGACGAGGCGCATGCGCTGCCGGGCGTGGGCTACAAGGAAGTGTCGGAGTACCAGAGCATCGACAACAACTGGGTGCGCTTCCAGGTGTCGGGCTCGCCGACCGATCCGTACGCTCCGCTCGAAACCAACCGCGAGATGCTCACCGACGGCTACCGCTACACCATGGTGGTGCTGCGTGACGAGAACGGCACGGGCTATCGCACCCGCGTGCTGCGCGACGAGATTCCCGCGCCCGACGCCACCCGCGCGCACGTCCGCGTGATTCATGCCGCCTCGGGCGTGAACGAGCTGAACGTGGTGGCGCAGGGCAGCGAAACGCTCTTCGACGGCGTGAATTATTCTTCGGAAGCGGGCTTCAAGCAGGTGGCGCCGTGGTCGGGCACGCTCGAGTTCCGCACGCAGGACGGCAACCGTCGTCTGCTCACGCTGCCGAACGTGGACCTGCAGGCCGGCTCGGCCTACACGATCGTGGTGACGAACAAGGCCGCGGGCGGCGACATCGAGGCCTTCTGGTTCTCGGATGCCCAGTCGCCGGCGCCCATGCGCTGATCAGGAGGGGGGGACACCGTTCATCCGTGTGCTTCGTCTCACGCCTGAACGGGGAACGCGCGTCGGAGCTTCGGCTCCGGCGCGCGTTCGAATTCCGGGATTGTCGTTCCGCCGTATTCCCGGCGTGCCCGCTATTCCAGCTCGATCGCGGCGTCGCCGCCGAGCACGGCGCGGATGGCGTGGATGAGCCGGTCGGCCGTGACGCCCTTGGACACGAATCCCCAGGCGCCGAGTCCCATGGCCGCGGCCACGAGCTCGCCGTCGGGATACCCGGTGAACACGATCACGCGGCTCGCGGGCGTGTCGCGCACGATCTCGGCGAGCACGTGCATGGCGTCCACGCCGTCGGGGAGATCGATGTCGAGCAGCACGATGTCGGGCCGCGCGCGCGCCACGGCGTCGGGGACGTCGGTGAACGAGGTGACGCGGTGCAGTCCCGCGAAGCCGGCTTCGAGCGCGAGCCGGCCTTCCAGGGCGTCCACGAGCAGCGCGTTGTCGTCCACGCACATCACGGTGAACGCCCGCCGCGGCGGTCCCGGCGCACTGTCGCCCGGCGGCGCTCCGTCAGTCGAGAACATCGACGAGTGTGCCAAGACGCGTGGGTGGCACCCAGACGACGCCGTCGAACGCGGCATCCTCGACGGGCGCGCCGATGGCGATGAGGCGGGGCGTGCCGTTGTCTCCGGCGGCGTTCCGTGCCGCCTGCACATCGGCCATCACGTCGGCGATCGATACCGGGTCGGCGATGACGACATCGGGCATGTCGCAACCGGCGCCGTCCGGCGTCCACTCGCGCAGTCCGCGCTGCGAGAGCACGAGCCGCGCCACGGAACGATGCCGGGGATCGGCGAGCGCGAGCCGCACGCACCGGGGACCGGCGGGAGCATCGGAGGCGGCGGCATGCACGGGCAGGTGCATCGTGAACAGCGGCCGGCCGGCGGGACCGTCGGCGACGGTGAGATCTCCCCCGCACCGGCGGAGCAGCGCGCGCCCCATGGCGAGTCCGACCAGCGTGACGTACTCCTCGCGGAGCGAGGTGGTGATGAACGATTCGAAGCAGCGCCGGAGCGCATCCGTGGTCATCCCCTCCCCGTCGTGCCCGACGCGCACCCGCACCTCGTCGCGGGCCGTATCGCCCGTGATGGTCACGGTGGGCGACGGCAGGCCGTGCACGGCGCGCCCGGCGTGCATCATGAGCGGCATGCACACCTGCGTGAGCACGGCAGGCGACACCGCGACCGGCGGCAGCGTGTCGCCCAGATCGGCCTGCACGCGCGCGTTCGCCGGCAGCGCGGCGGCGATGAGAGGGCAGATATCGCTCCACCAGGCCGCCACCTGCGTGACCTGCGGTTCGCCGCGCCGGTCGAAGGGGTCGGCGGCGAGAAGGCGGAGCCCCGTGGCGAGGCGCTGCAGGTTGGTGAGACTGGCCCGGATGCCCGCGAGATCGGCGTGCGCGGAGTCGGGCAGATCGGGCGTGGCGTCGAGCGCATCGAGCCGGAGCAGCGCCGGCATGAGCAGATTGCGCAGGTCATGACCGAGGCCGGCCGTGAGCGCGCCCACCATGGCCATGCGCTCGAGCTGCTCCAGCCGGTGCTCCGGCTGGACCGCGTCGGGCGGACCATCACCCTCTCTCATGAACATGCAAGCGCCTCGGGGCGTGCGGGGAGGCGGCACGCCGCCGATCCGCACGGACTGGGAAGAACAGGGGCGCCTCGGTGCAGACGCCCCCTCCCTATCTTACCCGCGAACCGCCCCTTCGCCCATGCGTCCTGCGGGTGAGGGTGATATACTCTCAAGGGTATCCTTCCGGTTCCCGCTTTCGTGGATGTCACGGTGTGACGGCAGATTTCGGATCTACCCAGGGTGACCCGGTGCGGCTCCGGGACGCCGTCGCCCTCATCGGTGACATCATTCCCGACTTTCTCTGGTTCGGGGGGCGCGACGGCACCCCGCTCTACCAGAACCGCGTCTCGGCCGCCTATACCGGGCTGTCGGTGGAGGAGCTCGCCCGGCTCGGCGTGCAGGTCCTCGTGCACCCCGACGACCTGGAGCGGCTCCGCGAGGCGTGGCGAAGCGCACGCGACACGACCGTGCCCGTGGAGCTGGAGTTCCGCTGCCGCCGTCACGACGGCGCGTTCCGCTGGTTCCTGTGCCAGGCGGCGCCCGTGCCCGAGGCCGACCCGCCGCTCTGGGTCGCCCGCCTCACCGACGTGCATCACTACCGCATGCTCGAAACCGAGCTCGACCGTGCGATCCGGCACCGCGACGAGTTCCTGGCCACGTTCGCGCACGAGATCCGGAGCCCGCTGCAGGCGATCCGGCAGGCGCTATACGTGGTGCAGGCGCCGGAAGCGTCTCCCGAGCACCGCACGCGCATGCACGAGGTGATCGAGCGACAGCTCGGCCTGCTCGTGCGCTTCACCGAGGACTGTCTCGACTTCAGCAAGGTGCGCTGGAACTCGATGACGCTGCTGCCGTCGCGCATCACGCTGCAGGCGCTCGCGGCCGAGGTCTCGGATGCGCTGCGCCCGGTGCTGGAGGAACGGCTCCTGTCGTTCGAGGTGGACGTGGCGGAGCCGGACTGCGAGCTGATCGTGGACGCCGCGCGCATCTCGCAGGCGCTCATGAACCTGCTCGGCAACGCCGCGAAGTACAGCGATCCCGGAGGACGGGTGCAGCTCCGCGTGCACTGCGAGGACGGCCACGCGCTCTTCGAAGTGCGCGACTGGGGGTGCGGCATCGACCCGCAGCGGCTGTCGGAGATCTTCGAGCTCTTCGCGCGGGCGCCGCAGAGCGGGCCGCATCGGCGCGAAGGGCTCGGCATCGGGCTCACGGTGGCGCAGCACATCGCCCAATTGCACGGCGGCACGATCATCGCCCACAGCGACGGTCCGGGGTGCGGCAGCCGGTTCACGCTGCGCATTCCGCTCGCCGCGCCCACCCGTCGATGAGCGCCGCGCCGCGCCGCGTGCTCGTGGTGGACGACAACGCCGACGTGGCCGAAACCATGGCGTCGGTGATCACGCTGCTCGGCGCGGAGACGCGCACGGCCGCCGACGGCATGGCCGCGCTCGCCTGCATGGAAGCGTGGGCGCCGCATCTGGTGTTCATGGACGTGGGCATGCCGGGGCTGAGCGGCCCCGAGGTCGTGCAGCAGGCCCGACAGCACGCGTGGGGCGCGCGGATCACGATGATCGCCGTCACCGGATCGAGCCGCGCGGAAGACCGGGCGCTCGCGCTCGACGCGGGGTTCGATCTCTACGTGGTGAAGCCGGTCGAGCTCGGCACCCTGCGCACACTGCTCGCCGCGGCGGACGACTCGGCGGAACCGCAGTAGCATCGCGATCGCATCGCGACAGCCGGGATACCACGGCCGCCGCACGCCAAGATCGCCCCCAGGGTGAATGTCGCGCCGAGCGGGCGGCCGCGAGATTGCGGATCGTACGTCCCCCCACCGCACGAACCACGCATCACCGGAGAGCCCGTCATGTCGATCGCGACGCTTCACGAACTCATGGTGCACGAACTGAAGGACGTCTACAGCGCCGAGCGGCAGCTCGTGCAGGCGCTGCCGAAGATGGCCAAGCACGCCACGTCTCCCGATCTCCAGAACGCCATTCTCACGCACCTCGCGCAGACCGAGGGGCACGTGGAGCGGCTCGAGGAAGTCTTCAAGCTGCTCGGCGAGTCGAAGCGGGTGCAGAAGTGCAAGGGCATGGAAGGACTGATCGAGGAGAGCAAGGAGCTCCTCGACGAAGACATCGACCCCGAGGTGCTCGACGCCGGCATCATCGCCTCGGCGCAGCGCGCGGAGCACTACGAGATCGCCGTGTACGGCACGGTGTGCGAGTATGCGCGCGCCATGGGCCACGACGACGTGCTGGCGCTGCTCGAAGCCACGCTCGAGGAGGAGAAGGCCGCGGACCAGCTCCTCACGGAGCTCGCTGAAAGAGGCATCAACGACCTGGCCAACCGCGCGCACCACTGAGTGCCGCGCGCGCCGGTGCCGAAGCGGCTCAGGACGGCTTCTTCGGCACCTTGGCGCCCTTCTTCCGCGCCTCGGAAAGTCCGATCGCGACGGCCTGCCTGCGTGACGTCACCTCCGTCAGCGGAACGCTTCGCAGTTGCCGAGCAGCCACCACAGGAGCAGGAACACGAGAACGGTGCTGAAGCATCCGCCTCCGAGCTTCTTCGCGCCGTATCCGGCGGCGAGTCCCCGCAGCAGCTTGCTCATGGTGACACTCTCCCTGGGCGGTGAATGATCGCGGCGTGGCAGACGCCGGGTCGAAGGCATAACATGCACCCCGTCCGGGCACGCGCAACTATCCGTCGGGGGTAGAACGAGGCGTCCGGGCGGGTTCGCGGGTATCATCTTCACCAGTGAGCCACCTTCAGCCCCGACTCCCATGCCTCGTCCTCTTCTTGGCGCCCTGCTCGGTCTCTCCCTTGCTCTCACGGGATTCATCGCGGCCGGCCTCGTGGCGGCTCCGCTCCTCGCGGACGACACCGGCTTCGCCGGCAGCGCGACCGTGGCCGTCTGGGCCGTGGGCGGCGCCGTGGCCGGCCTGGCGTGCGCGATCGTGCTCGCGCGGCAGCTTTCGGCGCCGGTGCTCGCCCGCGTGACGTGGCTCGCGGTGGCCGTGGCGATCGCCGCGACGTGGTGGATGCAGCGACAGGCCACCGCGCAGCGGCTGGCGCGCGAGAACCGGCCGGTGGCACTGGGCGCCGCGACGCATGGCGCGGCGTGGTTCCCTTCGCGCGACTGCTGACGACATACGCCGGTCTTCACGGCGTTTTCTCTTCTGCGCGCGCAGCGTGTGTGCCTTTTGTCACATCGCGCGCATGCTCGTGTGCGACATCATGCACCGGTCGGAACGGATGCATCACACAACGGGTACGTCTTCCATGACGACGTCGTCATCACGACTTCGTTGCTTCGCCCCGTCGCCGCAGCAGTCGGCCGCAGGAATCACCCGTTACCGGAGACACGCATGTTGATGACCATCGCCATCATTCTCGTCGTCCTGTGGTTGCTGGGCATGGTGAGTGCATACACGATCAGCGGCTTCATCCATGTCCTGCTCGTGCTGGCGATCATCATCGTACTGGTGCGCGTGATCCAGGGGCGGAAACCGATCTGACGAACCGCCCCGTCGGCGCCGCCGGTCCGGGTATGGACCAGCGGCGCCGATCGCACGTGCGGCCTTACCGCCGCCGGCTCATCATTGCGGGCGCGGGGATGGGACCGCAGGTGATGGATCCGCGGCGGAGGGCGTGGCCGCCGGTCTGGTTGTCGTCGGCCCAGAACACGGGCTTCACGCCGCCCACGCACTCCGACGACGGCGTGATGGCGAACCCCTCGTTGTTGAAGTTGCCCAGCCCCGCGGGACGCGCGAAGCTCCGCGGCCCGACGAACCGGCCCCGGGTGGGCGAACCGGCGCCCGTGTCGATCTCGAGCACGCCGAAGGTGTTGTTGCACCCGTCGTCACAGGTCGCCCAGAGATAGTGCGTGGACGGATCGTACTCGAGGTCCATCACGCCGGGATAGCCGGTCGTGATCGTCGCGATCCGCGTGAACGTGCTGTTGGCATGATTGAGCGCATAGGCGTAGACGACGCCGTTCGCTTCGAGGGCCACGAAGAAGATCCCCGTGCCGTGGTCCGGATAATCCGCGGGCGCATACGCGGCGCCTTTGGACTCGTCGAAGAACTGCCGGTTCACGAGCACGCTGTCGGGGATCCACGCAATCGCCTCGGCGCCGAGATTCGCGCCGGTGACGGGCAGATCGGCGGTGAGATTCCATTCGTGCGTGGCGCGCAGCGTGGTCCACGTCTGCGACACGTCGTAGCGGAGCACGCTGTTCCGGCTCACGCCGCTCGCGGCATTGTTGCGTTCGGCGGCCACGTACATGCCGCCGGCAGAGGTGCCGCCGGCGAACGTGACGCCTTCGGCGTCCACATCACCGAGGCTGTCGGGGTAGCGGAGCGTCTTGCCGGCGCCCCAGTTGTTGGCGGGATCGGGGATCCAGAGATCGCCGCTCGCAATGAGACGATAGAGCGTGCCGGGGCCGTTCTTCGCCGCCCAGAGCACGGCCGGGCTCCCGCCGCTCGCGCCTTCGTACGCGAGGCCGCTCATGTTGGTGCCGAACACGTTCATGCCGTCGACGGTCTGCACGTCGCCGAGGCCGGGCCACGGCGCGCCGGACGGGCCGGTGGGCGCGCACTGGTTGGGCGCACCCTTGGTGGACGTGGTCGGCACGAACGCGCCGGTGCCGTCGGGGCAGCGGCCGTAGGTGCTCGGCGCATGGGCCGTCCACGCGTAGGAGTCCACGAGCACGCCGTCCGTGGTGTACAGCCGCGCGGCATCGGCGGCGCCGAGCCCGAAGCCCATCGTGGTTTCCTCGATGACGTAGAACGCGCCCGGCGCGAGGATGGTGCCGGCCGGGAGGGCGCTGGTGCGTGAATCGTCGTCGTCCTTGATGATGAAGCCGGACACGTCGACGGCGGTGGTGCCGATGTTGATCAGTTCGACCCAGTCGCCCGGCGTGCCGCCGTTCGATTCGACTTCGTTGATCCGGATGGACGGACGGCAGTCGTTCGGCGCGCCCTTCGTGGACGGCATCTCCACGAATGCGCCGGTGCCGTTCGGACAGCGGCCGTAGGTGCTGATGGCATGCGCCGTCCACGCGTGGGAATCCACGAGCACGCCGAACTGGTTGTACAGGCGGGCCGCGTCGGCCGCGCCGAGGCCGTAGTTGAAGGTGGCTTCTTCCACCACGAGATAGCCGCCGGCGGGGATCGTGGTGCCCGCCGCGAAGCGGAACGGACGCGTGTCGTCATCGTCCTTGAGCGCCCAGCCGGAGATGTCCACGGCGCTCGTGGTGGGATTGAAGAGCTCGACCCAGTCGCCCGGCGTGCCGCCGTTCGATTCGATTTCGTTGATGCGTACGGCAGGCGGCGCAGCCACGGTGAGCACGTTCTGCGCGGTGCGACCGCCGGCGGTCGCGATCACGGGCGTGGCGCCGGGCGCCACGCCGGTCACGACACCGGCCGTGCTGACCGTGGCGATGGAGACGGAGCCGGTGGACCACGTCACGGGGCCCGTGGCGATCGGCGTGCCGTGCTGGTCGAGTCCTTCGACCGTGGCCGTGATCGTCTGCCCCTGCACGATCGGCGACAGGGGCAGCGTCACCACGAGCGTGGTAAGCTGCGGCGGCTGCGCGGTGACGGTGATCGTCTGCTGTCCCACGACGCCACCGGCCGTGGCGATGATCTGCGTGGTGCCGGCCGCGACGCCGGTCACGGTGCCGTTCGCGTCCACCGTGGCCACGGAGGCGGATCCGGTTGCCCAGCTCACGGTGCCGGTGGCGATGGGTTCGCCGTTCTGATCCGTGCCGGTCGCGGTGGCGGTGGTGGTGGCGCCGGCCGAGATCGACGACGCCGAGAGCGCGACGGTGACGGTGGTGAGAACGGGTACGGGTTCGGTGGTGGAGTCGTCACACCCGGTGACGACGAATGTGGAGAAGAGCACGAGCAGGAGCGCGCGTGCGACGGCAGCAGGGCGATGAAGGAGTGCCACGGATCGGCCCGGTCGGTGGACGCGCGTGGCGCGTCCCGGTGCGATGGTCGGAATGACGTGCGCCGCCATGCAGGCGGGCGCATCGTACAGGAGTTCCGCACTGTCGCACGTGCCGGCCACGGCAATGTCCGCGGCCGGTCACGGATCGGTCACCGTGTGGACGGGATCCCGCAACGACGACCGCCCCTGCCGGACTGAACCGGCAGGGGCGGCTGCGCGACGCACCGGGCAGGATGATGCGTGCTATTGCCGGCGGGCGCTGATCACGTATCGGCCGGCGGGCGCGCCCTGCACGCGCAGGATGTAGGTGCCGGCCGTCAGTTGACGGGTGATGCCCGCGCAGAAGTTGAACGCGGCGGCGTCGATGTCGCTGTTCGTTTCGAGAGTCGCGCCGGCGGTCGAATACAGCGTGAGGACGGGGTTGGCCTCGATGGAGTAGCCGCAGGCGCCGGCCTGTCCGGTGACGAGCAGCGCGTACGTGCCTGCGTCGGCGATCCGCAGGCGATAGTAGTCGTTGTCCGCGGTGGAGGAGAGCACGCCGTTCACGTGGCCGTCCACGACGAGCTCGTTCGCGGTTTCCGGAGTGTTGTTCGGTTCGACCTCCGTGCTCGACAACGCGGCGATGTTCGCCTGATGCACGGCCGCGCCGTCGATGGTGATGGTGGCGGGGGCGACCACGGTGCCGAATGCACTCCACCACCGGCCCGGCAGACCGAGGAACCCGTCGCCGCTGTCGTCTTCTCCGGCGAACACCCAGTAGGTGCCGTCGTCGAGGCCAGCGAACTCATAGGCGCCGTTCCCGGCCGCCGCGCCCGTGCGCACGACCGCGCCGGTGGCCGCGTGCACGAGCCGCACATGCCGCGTGCGGGCCGGCCCCATGGTGCCGGTGATGGCGTTCCGCGCGTTGACGAGGCCGCTGCCGTAGATCTGATCCCAGCCCGGTGCGCCCATGTCCACGGCGAAATCGATCAGCCGCGCGCGCACCTGCGCTGCCGTGAATGTCGGATTGGCGGCGAGCACGAGCGCGGCCACGCCGGTGACGTGCGGGGTGGCCATGGAGGTGCCGTTCCACGAACCCGTGGTGGGCGTGCCGTTCGTGAAGTTCCAGGCGGCGGAGAGCACGCCGTGGCTGCTCCCGTCGCGGACCTCGCCGCCGGGCGCCGCGATGTTCACGGTGGAACCGAAGCTCGAGTACGACGCGAGCTGCCCGGTGGGGCCCAAGGCAGTGACCGATATGACTTCCGCATAGGCAGCCGGATAGTTCGGAGTCGCATTGTTGTTGTTGCCGGCGGAGGCGATGAGCAGTGCGCCGGCCGCCGCAGCCTGCTGCACGGCGTTGAGGCGCACGACACTCGCGGCGTTGCCGCCGAAGCTCATGTTGATGATCCGCGCGGGTCCTCCGGCAGCCGTCACCGTTCCTCCGGCGCCGTTGTCGGCCGGCAGCCCGGCAGCATACAGGATGCCCTGAGCGATGTCGTAGGTCGTGCCGGCTCCCCACACCCCGAACGACCGGACCGGGCGGATCCGCACCTGCGCGTTCACCCCGACCAGGCCGAGCGCATTGTCCGCCGCAACGGCGATGGTACCGGCCACGTGCAGTCCATGTCCGCCGTTCGAGGAGGAACCCAGCAGGCACGTCCCCGCGCTGTTCACGGATCGGAAATCCGGGCTGGTGGGATCGGGGTCGTAGCCGTCGCCATCACCGGCGGCGGTCGTGGTCCCGCCCGCACAGAGGGAGACGGGCCCCCCGAGCGATACGAAATCGTATCCGTCGGACGTGAGCAGTCCGGCCATGGCCGGATGATCGAAACGCGTGCCGTCGTCGACCACGGCGACGAGGAGATCGGCGCTGCCTCGCGTGATCTCCCAGGCGCGCGGCAGACCGGCCATGGTGTAGTGCCACGACTGCGACGCGAACATGAGGCCATCGGGAATGACGCCGCCGCCCGGATACATGGCTACCTGCGCGGCCCGGAACGTCCGCGCGGTAAGGGACGCGAGCGGCATGAGCGGCACGCCGGACAGCCCCTGCCCTGCCAGATACGACTGGATGGCCGTGGGCGGGACGTACGTGGACCGCATGATGCTGTTCCGCTCCACCGCCCGCACGCGCGGATCACGCCGCAGCCGCGCGATCGCATCGGCTTCGGTGGTGCCGGCGGCCACGCGCACGCGCGCCGTGAGAATGCCCGGCGACAGGGAGGCCATGGTCACGACCTGCTCGTCGACGAGCGGCGTGAGCGCCGCGCGCATGGCGGCGTTCACGGCCAGTGTCACGCTCGCCTGGCGGAACGACATCGAGCCGATCTCGGGCGCGCCGATCCGGTCGGGATGATAGATCACGAGCAGTTCGCCGGACACGGCCTCGCCGTCCAGCGCGATGTCGCGGAACGCAGGCTGCGCGTGGGCGGAGGCCGATCGGGCAGGTGCCCGTTCGAGATTCCGGGTGGACGCGGCACGTGCGGCGGCGGCCGGCGGTGCTGCACCGATCGTTCCGCGAATGATGCCGTTGGGGGTGGCGATCACCGTGAACTCGGCGGGCGTTTCCGACACGGCGCTCGTTGCGCGGATGACGCTGGTGCCGGCGTGACGCGGCAGCGTGTAGGTCGCGCTCGCGTTGCCGTGCTGATCGCTCACGGCGGACGCGTTGCCGAGCGTGCCGTCCCCCTGCGTGACGGCGAAGGAGACGGTCACCGACGGCACGGGGTTGTCCCACCCGTCGTGCACGCCGGCCTGGAGCGGCTGGGGCAGCACGGTGGCGGCGGGCGCGGTCTGGCTGTTTCCGCCGGCGACCGTGATCGCCGTGGGATCACCGGCGGCGAGCGCGAACGCCTCGCTGTTCACGGTGCTCATGTCGGGAGCCGAGAACCGGAGGGTCTTCTGTCCCGCGCGTCCGCCCACGGCGAGCGCGGGAAAGCGCACGATGCCGAGCGCCGCGACGGCGGTGCCGCCGGCCGTGATGCTGCCGTCGTCCGTTTCGATCGTGGCGGTGACGGTCGTGGTATTGTCGGTGTCGATGCGGTTGCCGCGTGCATCCTGCACTTCGAGTTCGGGAGAGGTGGCGAACTCGAGCCCGGCGCGTGCGTCGGCCGGCTGCCGCGTGATGGCGAGCCGCGCGGCCCGCTGGCGCACGTGCACGGTGCGCTCCCCCGTGCTCGTTTCGTGTGTGGCGCGAATGCTCGCGCTTCCTTCGGCAAGTGCGGTGAGGAGGCCGGTGGCATCGACCGTCACGACGGAGGGGTTGGACGACAGCCACGTGATCGTGGCGGTGGCGGTCATGGCATTGCCGCGGCCGTCCTGCGCGCTCGCGTTCGCGCGCGCGGTGTCGCCGAGCGCGCCGAGCGTGTCGGCCGTGAAGGCCACGGCGAGCTGCGCCACGCGCTGCTGCACGGTGACCTGCACGGTGGCCGACACGGCGTTCCCGGTGACGGTGATGGTGCTGGTGCCGTTGCCCACGGCGGTGATGGTGCCGCCGGCAACGGTGGCGACGTTGGGCGCCGAGGAAGTCCAGGAGAATGCGACGCCGCTGACCGTACCGCCGCGCGCATCCTTGGCGACGGCGGACAGTTGGGCGGTTTCGCCGAAGGCGGCGAGCGCCTGGGGCGGCGCGGCGAGGATGATCGAAGCGACGGGGGCGGGGCCGGAAGGGCCGCCGGGGCCGTCGGAACCGCCGCAGGCGGCAAGGGATCCCATGAGGCACAGCGACAACAGGGAACGGCGACGCATACGGGCTCCAATGAAGGGTTTTCACCGTGCCTCGCAGGCCGATCGGCAGCCGGACGCAACGGCGACCCTTCAATACGCGCAAAAATCCCGAAAAGGGTCTCATTGTCCGTATTTTCTCCCCCCTGCGGGCAGGTCCATCACCCTCCCGGCGGCGAATGGTGGGCGGCCGCGTGGCGCGCGACGTTTCCGCATGGCAGCGGGAGGCGGGTCCTCCGACGGATCGGCGGCGGCACTGCTCCCGATATGCCCGGTACGTTCCGCGCGCGCGGCAGCCCGCCGCGTCCGGTCGGGCCGTCACGCCGTCAGGAGATGCTCATGCGCCCACTCGTCATCGTCGGAGCCCTCGCCATCGCCGGTGGTGCCTTCCTGCTCATCCGGGGTGGGAGCTTCACCACCGAACGCACCGTGCTGGACGTGGGCAGCGTGGAAGTGTCCACGGACCAGCGCCGCACGATTCCGCCGTGGGTGGGCGGGGTGGCCGTGGTGGCCGGTCTCGTGATGGTGGTGGCCGGCATGCAGAAGCGCGCCTGACGCGGGTCGCGGGTCTTCCCGGCCGGCGTGGTGCCGGCCGGGGAGTGCGGCGGGCTGGTCGGCGGTGCCGGTGAGCCGGCTGGCCAGCCGTGCGCTCAGCCGTGCCGGACCTCGACCTGGTGCTCGGCGCCGTCGTCCACGAGCGGGATGGCCGGTCCGTCGATCGCACGCCCGTCGATGATGATACGGCTCGCGCCCCGGGCGCGCCCGCCGGGGTTCCGCACCACGATGTGGTAGACGCTCCGGCCGTGCCGGTACGCAATGGTGTATTCGGCCCACGACGCGGGCGCGCGCGGCTCGATGATGAGCAGGTCGCCGCGCTTCTCGAGGCCGAGTATGCCCTCCAGACCCACGCGGTACAGCCAGCTCGCCGAACCCGTGTACCAGGTCCAGCCGCCGCGGCCCAAGCGCCCTTCGGCGGTGTAGACGTCGGCGGCCACCACGTACGGCTCCACCTTGTAGACGGCGACCTCGTCGGCGGTGCGCGCGTGCGAGAGCGGGTTGAGCATCTGGAAAAGTTCGAGCGCGCGTTCGCCGCGCCCCTCGAGCGCCTCGGCGAGCACCGCCCAGAGCGCGGCGTGCGTGTACTGCGCGCCGTTTTCGCGCACGCCGGGGAGATAGCCCTTGATGTAGCCGGGATCGTGCGGCGTGCGGTCGAACGGCGGCGTGAGCAGCATGATGAGCCGTCCTTCCTCGTGCACGAGATGCTCCGCGAGCGAGCGCATGGCACGGCGGCGGCGTTCGGGCGCGCCGGCGCCGGAGATGATGCTCCAGCTCTGCGCGATGGAATCGATGCGGCACTCGTCGCTGTCGCGGGAGCCGAGCGGCGTGCCGTCGTCGAAGTACGCGCGCCGGTACCAGGCGCCGTCCCACGCGTGCGTTTCCACGGCGGTGACGTAGGCATCGGCCTGTTCGCGGAGCGCGCGCGCCGTCCGGCCGTCGCCGCGCGCGTCGGCCAGGTCGGCGAAGGAGCGCAGCGTGGTGATCAGGAACCACGCGAGCCAGACGCTCTCGCCGCGTCCGTCCACGCCCACCCGGCTCATCCCGTCGTTCCAGTCGCCGATGCCGATGAGCGGCAGGCCGTGCGCGCCCTGCGTGCAGGCACGGGTGAGCGCGCGGAGGCAGTGCTCGTACACGCTCGCCTGTTCGTCGGCGATGTCGGGGAGGTCGTAGATCTCGTGTTCGTCGGGGGCGAGCGCGCGCATGGTGAGGAACGGCACGGTTTCGTCGAGCACGGACGCGTCGCCGGTGGTGCGCACGTAGTGCTCCACCACGTACGGCAGCCAGGCGAGATCGTCGGAGAAGCGGGTACGCACGCCACGGCCGCTCTGCGGATGCCACCAGTGCTGCACGTCGCCTTCCACGAACTGGCGCGCGGCCGCGCGCACGATGTGCTCGCGCGCCACGGCGGGCGCGGCGTACACGAATGCCATGACGTCCTGCAACTGGTCGCGGAAGCCGAACGCGCCGCTGCTCTGATAGAGCGCCGACCGCGCCCACATGCGGCAGGCCAGCGCCTGATACAGGCTCCACCGGTTGAGCATCACGTCGAACGTGGGCTCGGGAGTACGCACGGTCACGACGCCGAGCCGTTCGTTCCAGTCGTCGACGGAGCGGGTGAGGGTTTCGCGCGCGCGCTCGACGTGCCGGTACTGTGCGAGCAGCGCCCGGGCCTCGCGTTCGTTGGGCGCGGCGCCGAGCAGCACGGCGATCTCGCGCGTTTCACCGGGAGCGAGGTCGAGCACGCAGCGGAGCGCGGCGCAGGGATCGATCGCGGCGCCGGTGACGCCAGCGAGCGGCGCGCCGGTGCGCATGGCATCGGCGTGGGCAGTGGTGCCGTTCCGTCCGAGAAACTCGCGGCGGCTGCCGGTGTGTTCCGTGACGGGTTCGGTGAGCGCGTGGAAGGCCGTCCAGTCGGCGAACTGCTGATCGAACGTGTTGCGGGCGAGGATCGCACCGTGTTCGCGGTCGAACGTGGTGCGAACCTGGTGCTGCGTGTGTTCGCGCAGCACGCCGAGCACCCATTCCACGTACGTGGTCACGGTGAGACGCCGGGGAGCGTCGGTGGTGTTGGTGACGCGGAGCAGGCCGATCTTCACGGCGGTATCGCGCGCCATGCCCAGGGTGTAGTGCGTGGCGATGCCGTCACGTTCGTGCGCGAACGACGAATGGCCGGCGCCGTGACGCACGGTGTAGAGATGCGGACCGCGGAGCGGCGCGGGCGTGGCGGACCACACCTCGCCGGTGTCGTCGTCGCGCAGATAGATCACATCGCTCACCGGATCGCTCACGGGATCGTTGTGCCACGGCGTGAGACGGAAGAAATAGCTGTTGCCGGCCCAGGCAAAACCGCCGCCGCGTTCGGTGATCACGAACCCGCCTTCGGTATTCGCGATCACGTTGGCCCACGGTGCCGGCGGCACGGTGTCGCCGTGCACATGCACTTCGTAGTCGCCGTCGGCGGTGAGGTCGCCGAAGCCGTTGGGGAAGGCGTTCGGCGGCGGCGGGACAACGGGCGCGGGGAGACGCCTGGGCGCCGGACGCGGCTCCGGACGCCGAACGGGCGCAGCGGAGACGGCGCCGATGGTGGTGGACAGAATGCGGCTGAGCGCGCGGCCGTCGCATGGGAGATGGAGACGCGCGGTGGCGCGCAGCATGAGCCGCGCATCGGCGCTCAGGAGATCGCGGCGGCGCACGAACACGCCGCCCGGTTTTTCCAGGGAGCCGGAGTCGTTGACGGCGTGCGCGGCGGCGGCGATGCGGTCGCCGAGGTCCTGCAGGTAGGTGGGCGTATGCTCGTCGAGCACGACGAGATCGATCATCACGCCGCGACGATGCAGGAAGCGGTGCGCGGCGAGCAGTTGGCGGAGCGTGGGCAGCCCTTCGGCCGAATCGATCGTGGCAAGCAGGATCGGCAGATCACCGGAGACGCCGGCGCTCCAGAGCAGCGCCTGCGATCCGCGATTGCGCTGGAGCTCCGGCTGCGACGCGCGGAGCGCGGGGTGGCCGTACAGCAGATAACCCGCGAGCTCCTGGAAGACGGCCGCGTCGGCGGGGGTGAGGTCGAGCTCGCGCAGTTCCACCTGGCTCGACGTCCACGCCAGATCGAGCGCGCGCTGCGCGGCGTGCGGGTCGCGGTAGCGATCGGCCAGCGCGAACGCGCGCTCCGCGTTTTCGGCCACGAGGCTCGTGTACGCGACGGTCGCGGACTGCCCGGGCGCGAGCTGGACGCGCGTGCGCACGGCGAAGATGGGATCGAGCACCGCGCCGGTGGTGCCGGCGAGCGGGCCGTCGGTTTCGAGGGCCACGGGATCGCGCGGCGACCGTCCGCGTCCGAGGAAGCGGGCGCGGTCGGTTTCACAGGTGACGGGCCCCACGCGTTCCTTGCCCCAGTCCACGACGTGCACGAACCAGAGCGGATGCTCATGGGCCGAGCGCGGACGGCGCGTGGCGGTGATCGCGTGACACCATTCGTGCCACGCGGTTTCCACGAACAGGTTGCCGAACGCGGGGTGCGCACGGTCGGCCTCGGCCGGAGCGAGCACGATCTCGCCGTAGCTCGTGAGCTCGAGCTCGCGAACCGTACGACCGGTGTTGGTGAGCGTGATGCGCCGGACTTCCGCGGAATCTTCCGGCACGACCGTGATCTCGGTGCGCGTGACGATGTCGCCGTCCACGCGTTCGAAGGTGACGCGGTCGGTGGCGAGCGACACGCTCCAGTGGTCGGCCGGTTCGCACACGGGGTGATGGGCGGTCGACCAGACGCGTCCGTCGGCGAGGTCCTTCACGTAACAGAACTGGCCGGTGGCGTCGCGCGTGCCGTCGGCGCGCCAGCGGTTCACGGCCAGCGTGTCGTAGCGGCTGTAGCCGCCGCCGCCGCTCGTGAGCATCACGGTGTACGGCTGATGGCCCAGGAACGCCACGTGCGGCGTGGGCGTGTGCGGCGTGTCGAACTCGCGCACCACGGGGCGTTCGAGGTCGGGCTCGGGCAGGCCGTCGTCGGGCTGGGCGCCGCGCGGCGACTGCAGCACGACCTCCCGTGGAATGCGTTCGTGCAGCAGGAGCTCGGCCGAGCGGACGAGCGGATCGTCGTGGAAGCGGCGCTGCCAGATGTTGCCGAGGAGCGAGTTGGTGAAGGCCACCATGCTCATGCCGATGTGGTGCGCCATGTACGCGCCCACGATGGCGTAGCGGCGGCCGGCGTCGGGGCGCGTGTAGTCGATCGCATCGCGGAAGCCGTACTCGCCGAGCGCGCCCAGGGCTTCGAGACGCGCGAGGTTGGTGAGCGCACGCGCGGGATCGACCATGATCGCGAGCACGGAGGCATACGGCGCGACCACGAGCTCCCGTCCGAGACCACGCTTGAGTGCGAGATCGGGAACCCCGAACGGCCGGTACTGATACGTGCGGTGCCGGTCGCGCACGTTGTACGCGCTCTCGCTCATGCCCCAGGGCACGCCGCGCGTGGCGCCGTCGGCCCGCTGCCGCGTGAGCACGCCTTCGTACGTCTGCGCGAGCACGGTCGCGGGGAGCGCGCGCATGACGAGGAGCGGCATGAGGTATTCGAACATGCTCCCGCTCCAGGAGGCGAGCGCGGGCGCGCCTGCAGTCCACGTGAGCCGGCGTCCGAGGCGGAACCAGTGGTCGACGGGCACGTCGTGCCGGGCGATGGCGAGGAAGCTCGCGAGGCGGGCTTCGGACGCGAGCAGGTCGTAGTGCGCGGGGTCGAGCGTCTGCGTGTTTTCCTGCAGGCCGATCGCGAAGAGCTGCTGTTCGGGGTCGAACAGGAACCCGAAGTCCATGCGCGCGACGTCTTCGGCGGTGCGTTCGGCGAGTGCCTCGAGGCGGCCGGCGAGCGCGGCGTCGGTGCCCGGCTCGCGCGCGATCTCGCGGCACGCCTGGCCGAGCGCGAGCAGATGGCCGGCGAGATTGCCGCTATCCACCGTGGAGATGTACGCCGGTTCGAGCACGGAGAGGTCGTGCAGATCGTACCAGTTGTAATAGTGGCCGCGATAGCGACGCATCCGGGCGAGCGTGTCGAAGGCCCGTTCCAGACGGGTGATCATGTCGTCGAGCGGGATCAGGCCCAGGTCGTGCGCGCTCACGGTGGACAGGAGCTGCAGCCCGATGTTCGTGGGCGAGGTGCGCATGGCCACGACCGGCTCCGGGTCCTCCTGGAAGTTGTCGGGGGCGAGCCAGTGCGTGTCGGCGGTGACGAAGCGGTCGAAGAACCGCCAGTGGAGCTGCGCGTAGCGGAGCGTGTGCTGCCGGCCGTCGGCGGAGAGGCGGAGATCGCGCTGCCGGGCCGGCGCGGCGAGCAGATGCGCGATCGTGGGCGACAGCATCCATGCGGCCGCGAGCGGCAGCACGGCGATGGTCAGGGCGGCGAACGGGAAGGCGCCGGGCGACTTCACCGCCGTGGCGGCCACGACCGCCAGCAGGATCGCACCGGCCACGGCGGCGGTGGGCCACATGTCGCGCCATGCGACGCCCGGCGTATCGGTCACCGTGCGTTCGCTGTGCGAGGCGGACTGCCATTCGAGCAGATGCCGGCGCGACACCATCATGCGCCAGAGCGACCGCACGATCGCGTCGGCGGAGAGCAGCGCCTGATGCGGCAGGAACACGAGCGCGAGCGTCACCTGCTGCACGCTGGTGACGGCATCGCGCCAGACCGCGGCGTAATACGCGCGCAAGGACTTGTCGGCCGGCGGCCGCACCGCGGCGATCAGCAGCGACACGACCCACGGCGCGGCCACGGCGCCGATGCCGAGCAGCGTCCAGCGGAGGAAGGGCACGGGCAGCGCGATCCACCCGACCACGAGGAAGAGCAGTTGTCCGATCTCCACCAGGCTGCGCCGGAGATTGTCGATGATCTTCCAGCGGGAGAGGAGCGACAGCCGGTTGCGCTCCGGGCCGCCCGGGCCGGGCACGGTGCCGGTGATCCACGGCAGCAGTTGCCAGTCGCCGCGGATCCACCGGTGCTTGCGGCGGCTGAACGTGGGATAGCGCGACGGATATTCGTCGTAGACGATGACGTCGGTGGCGAGGCCGGCGCGCGCGTAGTTCCCCTCGATGAGATCGTGCGACAGCAGCGTGTTCTCGGGGAACCGGCCGTGCGTGGCGCGCTCGAAGATCTCCACGTCGTAGACGCCCTTGCCGGTGAAGCTCCCTTCGCCGTAGAGATCCTGGTACACGTCGGACACGGCGGTCGTGTAGGGATCCACGCCGGGATCGCCCGAGTGGATCGTGGCGAAGCGTGACCGGTGCGCGCTCGGCAGCGCGATGCCCACGCGCGGCTGCAGGATACCGTGCCCGCGCACCACGCGGCCGAGCGCGGGGTCGTACACGGCGCGGTTGAGCGGATGCGCCATCGCGCCCACGAGGAGCGGGGCCGCGTCTGGCGGGAGCACGGTGTCGGCGTCGAGCGTGATCACGTAGCGCACGGCGCGCATGGTCTTGGGCTCGCCGACCACGGCGACGAACGCCTCCTGGTCGCCGCTCAGCACGAACCGGTTGAACTCGCCGAGCTTGCCGCGCTTGCGCTCCCAGCCCATCCAGACGGCTTCCCGCGCATTCCAGCGCCGCGGCCGGTGGAAGAGATAGAAGGCGTCGTTCGTGTCGGGGGCGTAGCGGGCGTTGAGCGCGCGCACGCCCTCCACGGCGGCGGCGAGAATGGCGTCGTCGGCCGGCGTGGTTTCCGTGGGCGCGTCGGTGAAGTCGCTCAGCACGGCGAAGTGGAGATGCGGCTTCCGGTTGGCCAGGAACTGGACCTCGAGATTCTCCAGCGCCTCGCGCACACTGTCCGGGGAATCGAACAGCGTGGGAATCACCACGGCGGTTCGGTACTCCGCGGGCACGCCGTGCTCGAGCAGGTCGAGCTTGGGGAGCCGCCGCGGCGGCAGGAACGTGGTGACGAGCCGGTTCACGACGCTCACCGCGATGTCGGCGGCGGGGATGATGCCGAGCAGCAGCATGAGGAACCGCGCGCCGGCCGGCACCGGGCCGGCGAGCCACAGCATCACGGCCAGGGCTGCGATGGTGGTGGCAGCCACACCGCCCACGAACACGACGCTCGGATGCCGGTGGATCCCGCGCAGGATCGCTTCCCGGACCGTGGGCTCGTAGCCGGTGGCCCGTTCGAGTTCGTGCATGCCGTCGTCGATCAGGTAGTAGCCCACGTGCGCGCGCCGCTGATCGGTGCCGTTGCGGTGGAGGGCCCCGCGCGCGTAATCCACCGCCTGCCGCGCCACGATCTCCTCGAGCCGCCCCGTGCGCCGCGCGATGCGCTCCACCGCGTGCCGGTATTCGTCGCGCGTGGCGAAGGTCATGCGGCCGTAGAAGCCGAGCGGATCTTCGCGCAGGATCGCGTCGACGCGGCTCTGCTGCTCCACGAACGTGCGCCAGTTCATGCGGGCGATCGCGCGCAGGCTGGTGATGCTGTTCGCCATCACCACCTGCGTGAGCGCGAGCCGCTGCGTGGCGCGCGACGTCGCCTCCTCGGCGCTCAGTGCCTCCTCCGCGATCCAGTGCTGGAGGCGCACCACCGCGGGGAGCGCGCCGCCTTCGACCCGGAGCTGATGCAGGAACCGCGCGACGAACGTGTCGGTGAGACGCGGGGGATGACGCGTGAACCGTTCGAGCTCCGTCTCGAGCGCCGCGCGCCCTGCCTGCGCGGCCTGCGCGATGCGGGCCGCGGCCACGTCGGCGAGCTCGATCTCGGCGAGCCGCTGCGTGGTGCGGAGCGCCATGCGCCGCACGTTCTCGATGAGGCCGAGCCGGAGCATCGCGGGCACGGCCCAGAGCTCGCCCAGGGTGAGCGTGGAGGTCTCCTGGAAGGCGGCGACGAACCCGCTCACGTTGTCCACGTCGATGCGCCCTTCGCTGTGCGAAATGAGCGTGATCGCGAGCTCGTACACGCGCGGGTAGCCGGCGAGCGGGCCGGCGGTGAGCTCCGGGAGCTCGCGGTAATAGCTGCGCGGCAGGCTCTCGCGGACTTCGTCGAGATGTTCCTGGATGATGTGGTAGTTGTCGAGCAGCCAGTCGCCCGCCGGCCCGACATCGGCCCGGCGGTCGCTGTGCTCCATCAACTGCCCGTACGCGGTTTCGAGGATGCGGCGCGTGTCGGCGAGGCGCGCGAGCAGCGGCGCCTGCTGGGCGGCATGCGCGGACGCGAGCTGCTGGCCATCGGCCAGCTCGCGTGCCCGCTCGCCCAGGTGCTCCACACCGAGCAGTTCACCGCGGATGGGACCGGCGAGCATGTCCTCCCGCGCGGCGACGTGGCGCGGCGCGCGGCGAAGACGGAGATCGGGCGTTCTGAGGGGAGCGATGGCGCGGTACCGTGGGCAGAAGGAGGAACGACCGACGCCTCCCTGCCGCGCGAAGGCGTCGTTCCGTCAGTGTTCTATCTATATGCGATGCGCCCCGTTCCCGTCTTCCCACGAAGGAGCAGGCTGCGTCTACCCCCTGCGAGCGATGGAGGAAAGCGATAGATGACGACCGGCCCGACGGGCAATGGTGCGAAGCGCACATCGTGCGTACCGTCACACTGCGCCCGTCACCATCGATCACGGCCAAGGAGAGCCCATGTACATGAGCACGTGCACCCCGGAACAGATCCACGATGCGATCCGGCAGGCGAATGCCGGCGCGGCCGTCCCCGACCTCTGCCGCCGCCTGGGCGTCAGCGGCCCGACGTTCGCACGGTGGCAGCGTCAGTACGGGGGGCTCGACCTCGACGAGTTGCGCGAGCTGCGGGAACTGCGCGACGAGGTGCGTCGTCTCAAGCGCACGATTTCCGACCTCACCGCCGACAAGCGCGCGCTGAGCGTGGCGATCAGCCGGATGTGGTGAGCCGTTCGAATCCGAACAGGGCCTCGTCGGGGTGCGTGCCGCCGAGGCAGATCGTGCCGAGCACATCGGCGGCCACGCGGCTGAACACGATGCCGTTGCCGCCGTAGCCGAGCGCGACGAAGGCGCGGGCGTGTCCGGGAATGCGTCCGATGTACGGCAGGCCGTCGCGCGTTTCGCCGAACGTGCCCGCCCACGCGAAGGCGGTGTCCGGGGCCTGTCCGCCGAAAAAGGCGCGCACCTGCTTCTCGAGTGCGCGCGTGCGCGCCGGGAGCAGGGCGTCGCGGGCGTCGGGGTTCCGGAACGGCACGTCCATGCCGCCGGCGAGAATGCGGCCGTCGGGCGTGGTGCGGAGATACGTGTACGGCCGCGCCGTCTCCCAGAACATCGTGCCGCCGCGGAGCGGGCCGGTATCGTGCACCGGCTGCGTCACGAGCGCGTAGGTGCTGTGGAGCGTCACCAGACCGTCCGGAAGCTCGGCGGGCACTTCGTAGCCGGTGGCGAACACGAGCGCGTCCGCCGTGCACTGTCCGCGGCCGGTCATGATGCGTACGCCCGTGCCCTCGTCGGTCCACTGCACGAGCGGCGTATGCACGCACAGCGTCGCGCCGCCGGCCACGGCCCGCTGAAGCAGCGCGCGCGTGAGCCGTACGGGATCGACGGTTGCCGCGTGCAGCGTTTCGAGCGCCGCGTGCGCCTTCACGCCGTAGCGGCTGTCCACCTCTTCCCGCGACAGCCATCGCACGTCGAGGCCGGCGCGCGCCCGTGCCTCGGCTTCCACGCGCAGGCGCTTCACGTCGCGGCGACGGCGGCCGAGATAGATGCTCGTGGCACGGACGAAATCGCAGTCGTCACCGAGCGAGTCGGTGAGTGTGGCGAGCTCATCGATGGCTTCGGCACAGCGACGGTAGGCGTGACCCGCGGCGGCATCGCCGAGCATGCCGGCGAGCGGCACGAGCTCGACATCGAGCTCGTACTGCAGGAGCGCCGTGCTCACGGACGTGCTTCCTTCCGCCGGACCGTGCCGTTCCAGGATCACGACGCTCCGGCCGGCCCGGATGAAGGTGTCGGCCAGCATGGCACCGGTGATGCCGGCGCCCACGATGACGATGTCCGCGCGCGCGGGCAGTGCGCACTCCGCCACCGGCATCAGTCCGTGCCGCAGCAGCCAGAACGGCGCGCCCGACGCCACGCGCAGCGGCGACGTGACCGACGACGAAACCGCCGTCATGCCGCACCGCGCCGCGGAACATGCCGCGACACGCGCGGGTTCCTATCATCGGGGCGTTGATCTCCGTGCACCGCTGTCGACTCCTCGCGTCGGTTCTTCTTCACGGCTTTCTCCCGGAGCGTTTCCATGCCGTATCTCACCACGAACGCCGCCCCTTCGACCGAACTGTACTACCAGGATATCGGTACCGGCCAACCCGTCGTCCTGATCCATGGCTGGCCGCTCAGCCATCGCATGTGGGAATCCCAGGTCAACGCGCTGGTCGCGGCGGGGTTCCGGACGATCGCCTATGATCGTCGCGGCTTCGGCGATTCGGGGCGCCCCGCGGGCGGATACGACTACGATACGTTCGCCTCGGATCTGCACGATCTGATCACGACACTCGATCTCCACGACGTGGTGCTGGCCGGTTTTTCGATGGGCGGCGGCGAGGTGGCGCGCTACATCGGCCGCTATGGCACCGAACGGACGGCGAAGGCCATGCTGCTCGGCGCCGTGCCGCCGTTCCTGCTGCGCACCGACGACAACCCCGACGGCGTGCCGCCCTCGGTGTTCGACGACATGCTCAACGGCGTCACGAAGGATCGCGTGGGGTTCCTGGCCGACTTCTTCCCCAAGTTCTACGGCGTGACCGGCAACGGCGGCCCTTCGGATCTCGTTCCGTACAGCAAGTCCATCGCGTGGGTCGCTTCGCCGGTGGGCACGCAGCAGTGCATCACGGCGTTCGGCACCACCGACTTCCGTCGCGACCTCTCGAAGTTCGACGTGCCCACGCTGATCGTGCACGGCGACGACGACCAGATCGTGCCGATCGACATCTCGGCGAGGAAATCGGCGGACGCGATTGCCGGCAGCCGGCTCGAAGTGCTGAAAGGCGCCCCGCACGGATTCGCGGCCACGCACGCGGCCGAGCTCAACGCGCTCATGCTCGATTTCCTGCAGGAGTGAGCGTCCGGCGCGTCCGGCCTTGGACAAAACGGGCGCGGGAGCCGATGTTGCCGGGTCATGCACTATGAAGAACTGCCCGCGCCCCCGGCCCTGCAGCCGTTCGTCCGGTGTCTCTGGCGCCTGACCGGTGAGGCCGGCGGCTCCGCACACGAGGCATCGGCCGAGCCCGCGCTCCCCGACGGGTCTCCCGAGCTCATCTTCAACGGCGCCGATCCCTTCGAATACGTTGCGCCCGACGGCACGGTCATCGAGCAGCCCGCGGCGTTTCTCGTGGGGCAGATCACGCGGCCGTTCACGGTGCGTCCCACCGGCCGCGTGGATCTGCTCGCCGTGCGCTTCGAAGCGTTCGGCGCCGCCATGCTGCACGACGATCTGCGGCAGCTCACCGACCGCTGGGCCGCGGTGGAGCACCTGCCTGTTCCCGCGCTGTCCGCGATCGCGGCGGCGCTCCGGGGTACTTCGTCTCCCGACACGCGGCTCGCCCGGCTGCACGAGGGTCTGTCGCACGTGATCGCGAGCCGGCCCGCGCCCGACGCCCGCGTGGTCGCGGCCGTGCAGGCGATCCGCGCGAGCCACGGCGCCGTGATGGTGGACGAGCTCGTGTACGACCTCGCGATGACGCCGCGCACCATGCAACGGCTCTTCGCGCGGCAGGTCGGCATCTCGCCCAAGCTGCTCGGCCGCATCGTGCGCTTTCAGCGGGTGTTCACGGCGTGGCGGGCCGATCCGCGTCGTCTGGCACGCGTGGCGGCGGAGTGCGGCTACTTCGATCAGTCGCATCTCGTGCGGGACTTCCGCGATTTCGCGGGCGCACCCCCGGCCGGCTTCCTCGCCGAACTGCCGGCGTTCACGCAGTTCTTCGTGGCCTGACCGAGGCGCCCCGAGCGGGCGGAAGGCCAAGGGGCGGGACGGACCGGCCGTGGGCGTCCCGATGACGTACGTCATGCGACGTACGACCTCTGGCGTAGGTTGCCTCGCCGCGGAATACTTTGCATGGTGCGCCGGCCATCGAGCCCGACGCCGGCGTCCCGTCCGACCGCGTCTCCTTTCACGGACGACCTCGACATGACCACTCGCCCCTCCCGTCACTCCGCCGGCGCCCCGCCCTGGGGCGACGATCTGCCGCTCGTGGGACGGCGCGGCGATCTGGACGCGCTGCGTCTCCTGATGGACGACGCGATCGACGGACGGGGACATACACTGCTGCTCACGGGCGAAGCCGGGGTTGGCAAGTCGCGCCTGCTGGCGGCCCTGGCCCATGAAGCAGACGGTCGACAGATGCTCGTGGCTGCGGGGCGTGCCTTTTCCGTGGAAGCGGGGATGCCGTTCGGCGCGCTCGCCGATGCCCTCGCTGCCCCGCTGCGATCGCTCGACGCGGGAACGCTCGCCGTGCTCGCGCGCGGCACCGAGGAGGATCTGCGCGCGATCGTGCCCGCGCTGGGCGGCGAGCGGACGAGCGGCCGTGCCTCGTCCGCGCACGAAACGGAGGGCAAGGCGCGACTCTTCTGGAACGTCGCCCAATTCCTCACGCGTCTCGCCGCCCGCCGGCCGCTCCTCCTCCTGCTCGACAACGCGCACTGGAGCGATCCCTCGTCGCTCGAGCTGCTGCACTTCCTCGCGCGGCAGATCGGCGGCGCGCGCGTGCTGCTCGTGCTCGCGTACACCGACACGGGCGCGGAGGAAAATGCGGCGCTGCGCGGCGTGGAACGGTCGCTGCTCGCCTCGCGGGAAGCGACGGCGCGCGTCATCGAGCCGCTCACGCGCCACGATCTCGTGGAGCTGCTGCAGCGCGTGTTCGCCCTGTCGCCGGACGAGGCGGAACCGCACGGCACGACGCTCTACGCGCATACACGCGGCAATGCGTTCTTCGCGGAGCAGACGCTCAAGGCGCTCGTCACGGCGGGGCGCATCCGCCGCGTGGACGGGTACTGGCTCGTGGAAGACGCCACGCCCGCCATGCTGCCGGCCACGGTACGCGAGATGGTGCGCGCGCGCCTGGAAACGCTGAGCGGCGAAGCGCGGCGCGTGGCGGAAGTGACCGCGATCATGGAAAGCCCGGCGTCGCTGGCGCTGCTGGAACAGGTGACCGGACTCTCCACCGAAGCGTTCGCGGACGCGATCGACGAACTGTGCCAGCGACGTCTGCTCACGGAACGCCGCGAACACGACACGGCGCACTACGAGTTCAGCCATCCGATCCTGCAATCCACGATGCGCGGGGAGCTGTCGGCCGCGCGCGAGCGGGCGCTGCATGCGGCCGTGGCCGCGGCGCTCGAAGCCATGCACGGCAACGACACGGCCGCGCATGCCACGGAAATCGCGCGGCATCTCGTGCGCGGCCAGGCCCGCGGGAGCGACGACCGCGTGCTCCGCTATCTCGCCGCGGCCGGACGCGACGCACTCGCCCGCCGCGCCGACGAGGAAGCCGCGCGCTGGCTCGGCGAAGCGCTCGCCGTCGCCGAACGGGTGCAGGATGCGGCCATGACCGCCTCGCTCCTCGAAGAGCTGGGCGTCGCGCGCCAGCGCATGGGCGACAGCGACGGAGCGGCCGAGGCCTGGCGCCGTGCACTCGGCTTCGCCGACGCGGCCGCCGACGAGCTCGCCCGCGCGCGATTGCTGTCGCAGCTCGGACAGGAAGCCGCGCGCGCCGGCGACGCGATGCAGGGACTCGCGTGGCTCGATCAGGCGGAAGCCGCCGCGCGCGTGGTGGAACGCGCCGACCTGGCGGTACGCGTGTGCGTGGCGCGCGCGAAGACGTTGCAGGCGCTCGGCCGGCACGACGACGCCACCCGCACCATGCACGACGCGCTCGCCATCGCCGATGCGCTCGACGACCCCGCGCTGCGCGCGCAGGCGCACCAGACCCTGCTGCAGCTCTACGCATGGACGGGGCCGGTCACCGCGGCGCGCGAGCACGGCCTGCGCGCGCTCGCGCTCGCCGAAGCGAGCGGCAACGACGAAGTGGCATGGGCCGCCCACTGGGCCATGGCCATGCTCGAAGGCTTCACCGGCATCCCCGAAGGCGTGGCCCGGCATCAGCAGGAAGCGTCACGCCTCGCGGAAGCGCTGTCGTCGCCGCTGCTGCAGGCGATGACGGCGGAGATCCGCATCGAGCACGCGTCCGGCGTGGGACGCTGGGACGAGGGCATGGCGCTCGCCGAACGCACGATTCCGATCGCGCGCATGATCGCCCCGCAGTCACTGCTGCCGCGCCTGCTCGTGTGGACCGGCCTGATCGTGCTCGCGCGCGACGAAACGGAACGGGCTCGTACGCTCTTCGAGGAAGCGTGGCGCCTCACGGGCGCGGACCGCGCGGACACCACCGGCGCCGAACCGGCGAACGTGCACAACATCATCCTCGCGCACACGGGGATGGGCGCGTGGTGGCTGTCGCAGGGCGCCTGGTCGCGCGCGCTCGAGTACGGGGATCGCGGTCTCGCGCTGGCCGACCGGTACGGGTACGTGGCGTGGGCGATCCACCGGCTCATTCCGCTCATGGTCGAAGCCGGTCTCTGGCTGCAGGATTTCGATCGCGTGGAACAGCTCACGGTGCGGCTCCGCGAACAGTCGGAGGCGCTGGGCCATCGACTCGGCCTCGCGTGGACCGCTGCCGCGCAGGCACTCGTCGCGCGGTTCAGGGACCGGCGCCCCGACGCGGCCGCGCAACTGCTCGCAGCCGCCGACGAGCTCGACGCCGTGCCGTTCGTGTTTCATGCGGCGCGGCTCCGGCGCAACGCGGCGCAACTGCTCGAAGCGGACGGCGACACCGTGACGGCCGTGCGCGAGCTCCGCCGCGCCCACGATGTGTTCGCGCGTCTCGGCGCCGAGCCCGAGCTCCGTGCCACGCGCAGCCAGTTGCGCTCGCTCGGCGTGCGGCTGCCGCCCCGCAGCACCACGCAAGGCGCGGGCGCACTCACCGGACGCGAGCTCGAGATCGCGCGCGCCGTGGCGCGCCGGCTCTCCAACAAGGAGATCGGCGCCGCGCTCGACATCTCCGCGCGCACCGTGAGCACGCACCTCTCGCACATCTTCGAGAAGCTCGGCGTGGATTCGCGCGGCGCGCTCGCCGATGCCGTGCGGGACGACCCCCTCCTGACCGGACCGTAGAAGCACCGTCCGGCGCGATACGTGCAGGGCGATACGCGTGCACGATGTCGTGATGATGCTGTGCATGATGGCGTGAACGATGCATGGTGTGCGAAATGTCACATACACACAATGCACGCGGCATGATGTGTGATATCTCATGCATTGTGAGACACAATTCATTCATGTGATACGGCACATCGCAGATGCTCCGGTGTACGGCGACAGGATATCCACGCGCGACGCCGCGTCCCTCCATCGCACTGCAACCACGCTCTTCATCATGCGCCTGCCTCGTCCCCGTCCCGCATCATTGCGGACGCTCCGGATCACGACGGCGATTGCACTCGTCGCCCTCGTCAGTCTCCCCGCCGCAGCCCAGACCGTGGGCTCCTCCCTGATTCCCTCCGCGCAGCGCGTCCAGTGGCATGACGACCTCGCCTTCAAGGACGACTGGATGTACGGCGGACGCCTTGCCCTGCAGTTCGGCAAGTTCGTGGAACTGCAGCCCTTCTATTTCATGCGCAAGGGCCTCGGGCTCGACACCGCGCGGGCGGAATCCGTCTTCGGCGCCGCCGCGCTCGGACAGCGCGTGGATCTCCAGCACTATGGCACCACGGTCCAGCTCAACCTCGGCGATGGCGCCATCGTGCCCTTCGCGCGTGCCGGCGCCGGCATCCTGCGCCTCGAACCCGATTCCGCGGAGCGACAGGATCGCATCACGGTGAGCGCGGGCGGCGGGCTCCGCTTCGCATTCGGTGGACTCAACGCCGAAGTCTACGCCGAGCAGATGGGATTCCGCATGAATCCGCGCGGGCTGTTCGGGCCCGATACGTCTACGGGCGCCACGGCGCCGACGCTGCGCAACATCGTGTACGGCGCCGCGCTCACGTTCCCGCTCTCCGCGGTGGATGACGACTACGAAGAAAGCGGACTCCGCGGCTCCACGGCGCCGATCGAACCGTTCGTTGGCCGGCTGCGGTACACGGGCGGACATGGACTGCCGAGGCAGGACCTCGCCGGCGTGCGCGCCGGCATCGATTTCTCGCCGGTGTTCGGCCTGCGCGGGTTCTACTGGCGCGGCCTCAACGAGGACCGTGACGGCACGGTGCCCGTGACCGGGTACGGCGGCGAGGCGCAGTTCAACCTCAACACCGGCCCCGGCATCTCGCCCTATCTCATCGTGGGCGCGGGACAGATCGACTACGGCGACGGGTTCCGCGACTCGCTCGACGCTCCGCGCGCCGACAAGACCGCGTTCATCCTCGGTGCCGGCGCGAGTTTCCGGCTCAGCGACCGGCTGCGCATCAACGGCGCCGTGCGCGACTACGTGATGACGCTCGACGACGATCTCGACGCCGTCGCCACCACCGGCGATCTCACGCACAATACCATGCTCACCGCGGGGCTGACGATCAGCTTCGGCGGACGCTCCACCCCCACCGCTGCCGACCGGGAGCGGGCGTGGGAACGTGATCGCACGATGCGGGAACAGCGCGAACTGCGTGACGAACGCCGGCAGCAGGAGCTGCGCGAGCGCGATACGGAACGCGAGCGCCGTCTGAACCGTCTCACACTCGACAGTGCACGCGCGGCTCGCGATGCGAGAGACGGTGTACGCGTGCCGTCGTCCGACAGCGCGGGTGCCCGGTGGATCACCATCCCCGTGCCGACGCAGGGCGAGATCATCCTGCGCTACGGTATGCCGCCGCGTCCCGATTCGGCGGCGCCTCAGCGCGACACGCTGCTGCGCGCGCCGTCGAGTGAGGATCTCGCCGCGCGCCTGCTCGAGATCGAGCGCCGGCTCACCGCCCGCATCGACGCCATCCAGCAGGGACGGCCCGTGCCTCCCGTCACGATGATCGTGCCGTCGGATACGTTCGCGCTCGACCGCGAACGGGCGGCGACGCCTGTGCTCCAGCGTTTCCGGCAGACGCGCACGAGCGATCTGCGGCCGTACCTCGGCCTCGGCGTGGGCGACGGCAATGCGCAGTTCGTCCTCGGGCTGCGGGCGGACCTCGGGCCGATGAACACGGCGAGCGGCTTCCGTTTCGTGCCGGAACTGGCCGTGGGACTCGGCGAAGGCTCGATGTCGGTGCTGGCGCTGGCGAACGTGCAGTACCCCTTCGGATCCGTCGCGGGCACCGGCATGTTCCGTCCGTACATCACGCTGGGCGCCGGTGTGTTCTCACCCACCGTGCTCGCCATCAACACGGCCGTGGGATCGTCGATCGCGCTTCGCCCCGGTTCCGATTCCCCGCTCTATCTGCACGTGGAGCTGCAGGGGCTCAACCTGTTCGATCACACCCGCGTGCTCTTCAGCCTGAGCCGCGGGCGGTGATCGTGTGTCGCGTGGCCGGCGGACGGGCAGAAGCTCGCCCGCCGGTCACGCGCACACGGAACACAACTCGTCCTGCGCGACCCAGCGGTGCGCGAGATCGCGCATGACGAGCGCGCAATCGAACGACACGGATCCCGACGGGAACCGCATGTGATCACCGAACCAGGCGGAAAAGTGGTCCGCGACGTCGAGCGGTTCCACGCGCCAGCCGTCCGTGCGCAGTTCGATCGCATCGAAGGTGCGCGGAGCATCCGTCGCCGACCAGCCCACGGCACCGCCGGCAAAAAAATCCGACACGGCGGCGAGTGACGGGAACACCGACCCCGCGGGGAGTGTCTCGTCCGGGACACGGATGGCGACGATCCGCATCAGCGGGGTTCCGCTCATGTCATCGATGACGACCCGGAACACGGTTCCGTCGCTCTCGACATCGAAGCGTGCCCGTTGATATGCGCCCGGAAACAGACGTCCGCCGGCCCACGCATTGAGCGACGAGTTCGTATCCCGCCGCGGAATGTACACCCCCTCCCGCTCCCCATCGGGACCGTCGTACATGACGGCGATCCGGTGCGCCGCATTGTGGCTGGACACCCCCAGCACTGCCGGCACTCCTCCGGGACGCATGGCATCGAGCGACACCTGACAGATCCCGCCGATCGCGGCATCACCAACGAGCCGAGGCCGGAATCCGGGAGGCAGCAGCGGCTGCACCACGGCCGGATCGATCCGGTAGTTCAGCAGGATACGGTGTCGAATGCGACCGACCATTTCCTCGAACATCGTCAGCCCTCGCTCATGACGAACCCGGTCGTGATCTCACGGCGGATCACGGACAGCCCCTCGTCCCGATCCTCGCCGGCGTCGTGTCTCGCCACGGTCCACGCCACCGTTTCCAGAAGATACCACATCCGCGTGTCCACGAGCAGGCGGGATGCCTCGCGACCGGCATAGTCCCGCAGCACGGCATCGAGCAGCTCCGGACCGAAATCCTCGTATACATAGACGAAGTCGCGTGCCGGATCACCGATGGCCAGATCCCCGAAGTCGATCACGCCGGTGAGACGGGCGGTGTCCGGATCGTACAGCACGTGACCCGGCGCCACATCGCCGTGCAGGAGCACCGGCCGCTGCGCGGGGCGCTCGGCGACCTCCGCGAGGAACGTATCGAGTCGCTGCCGGGTTTGCGCATCGAGCAGCGGACCGAGCGTATCGACAACAGGCACACGCAGCCCGTTGGCGAGTGACGCGGCATCGAGCCGGGGAAGCGCACACGCATGCCCCGCATCGAGCGGCAGATCGTGGAGCGCGCGCAGCAATGCCGCCAAGTCCGCCGCCGCGCGCTGCCGCTGTTCCGGCATCATGGCAAGCCAGCGCTCACGCGTCAGTTCGTCGCCCGTAATCCCGGCGTGGCGCGTGAACGGCGGGCACGCGGGTGGCGCGTGATACGCGGGACGCGGCACCGGAAGCGGCAACCGCGGCGCGATCATCGGGAGCGAACACGCTTCGCGTTCGAGCGCGGCCGCCGCTTCGGCGTGCCTGGCCACGCGCACGACCTCGGATCCCAGCTGGAACGCCAGGCAGAAATCCCCATGCCCGAGTGGCTCGAGCCGAGCCGGAATGATCGACAGATGCCGGGCGACGAGCTCGGCAGCCCGCGCATGATCGAGATCGGGCCAGGGCCACGCGTCGCCCTCCACCGCCTGCGACAGCGGAGTCCGCGCCACCCATGGCACGGGCATGCGATCCTGTCCGGACATCACCCCGGCGCCGTCAGGCCATGCGCCGTCACGTCGCCCGTGAGCAGCGTTCCGTCGACCGTGACGTACAGGGTGCCGTCGGTAACCGTGACGTCGAGCTGCATGCGCCGGGTGAGACGCGCCGCGAGGTCGTCGATCAGCGCGCGGTCGATCGCATGCAGCACGATGGTATCCGCGCGGTGGATCCGCTCGCCCGCGAACGCGCGCAGCACCTGTACCGGATCGCGGTGCGTGTAGATCGCCACGCGCGGCGCCGCCTTGCTCGCCTTGTGCACGCGCGCCGCATCCGGCGCGCCGATCTCGATCCACACGTGCAGCGTGCCGGTGAGATCGCGCACGGCGATCGTGGGCTCGTCGGCGTCGGAGATGCCGCGAGAGAACACGATGCCGTCGGCGTACTCCAGACAGTACGCCAGGACACGCGTCACGAAGTACTCCGGCGACTCCGACGGATGCATCGGCACCCGCAGCGCGAGCGATTCATACACGTGGCGGTCCACATGGGACAGCGCGATGTCGAGCACGTGGAGCGTGGACGTCAGGGCCATGAAGCAGGGGATGGGGAATCGACGGGAGCCGGTGCGGCGGCAGCGGTGCCGGCCGACCGGCCGGTTGCCCACGCCCACAGGAAATTGTAGCCACCGATCGGTCCGAAGGCGTCGAGCACCTCGCCGCACAGATACAGGCCGGCATGGCGCCGGCTCTCCATCGTGCGCGGGTGCACCTCGCTCAGCGCCACACCGCCCCCGGTGACTTCGGCCTTCCGGTATCCTTCGTCGCCGCTCCACGGCAGCTCGCCGCGCACGAGCGTGTCCACGAGACGCCGCCGTTCCTCGCGGCGCAGCTCCGCAAGCGACCGCGCGGGATCGACCTGCGCCACGGCGAGCAGTACCGCCACCAGCCGGTCGGGAAGTTCGGCCCGCAGCGCGCCGGTCACCGTGCGTGCGCCGTGCGGTTCGAGCGCCGCTTCCCACTCCGCGTTGCCCCACGCCGTCCACTGCACCTGCACGCGCGCCGAAGTGTGCGCCGCGCGCGCCCGGACCACCACGTGCGACACGTCCAGCACCGCCGGCCCGCTGTAGCCGCGATGAGTGAAGAGAAACCCGCCGCGTGCCTGCGCGCGGTGCGCGTCGCTCTGCGCCGTGAGCGACACCGGCAACGACACGCCCGCCAGCGCGTTGTACACCGCGGCCTCGGCGGTAAGCGGCGTGAGCGCGGCATATGTGGGGTGCATGGTGTGACCGAGCCGCGCCAGCATCTGCAGCCCTGCCCCGTCGCTCCCCGTGTTGGGCACGGACAATCCGCCGGTGGCCACGATCACGGCATCGGCGGTGAGCGGCGGCCCGTTGTCCACCGACACCTCCCACCCCGACGCCGTGGGCGCGATGTCCGTGACACGCGTTTCCATGCAGAGGCGAACGCCCCGCGCCTGCGCGTGCGCGAGCAGACCGTCCCGCACGTCGCGCGCCTTGTGCGAGGCCGGAAACAGCTTCGCCGACTCGACTTCCTCTTCGAGCGCGATCCCGAGCGTGCGTTCGAAGAACGCCCGCTGCTCGGCCAGCGGCCACGCGCGCACCATCTTGCGCAGCAGGTTGGGCGACGAATCCGTCACGAAACGCGACTCGTCGACCCGCGCCGGCAGCACGTTGCACCGGCCGCCGCCGCTGATGAGGATCTTGCGCCCGCCGTCGCGCGTGCGCTCCACGAGCACCGTGTCCGCGCCCGCGGTGGCCGCGAAGATCGCCGCCATCGAGCCCGCCGCCCCCGCACCGATCACGATCACCCGCCGCATGGCCACTCCGGTCCAGGAAACACGCTCCGGCGAGCGAGCCCGATGCTCGCCCATCCGGGAGACCGGTGATATACTCGTCTTTCATGACCGGCCCCTGATCATGACCTACCCCACTCCGATGCGCCACTCCCTCCTCGTGCTCGGCGCGCTGCTCGCGCTCACCGCCACGCCCGTCACCGCGCAGCAGCCTGCAGCCGCACAGCCCGCCGCGCCCCAGGTGCGCCTCAACCGCACCATCGAACTGCTGGCCGCCGGCCAGTCCACGTTCGGCATCTTCAGCCACGACCGGTCGCTCGAGAACGCGCGATCGCTCGCCCGCTCCGGCCTCGACTTCGTGCTCATCGACATGGAGCACGGCCCGCTCGACATCGAGACGCTGCGCATGTTCCTGCTCGGCATGACCGACAAGCGCCGCATCCTCGAAAAGGGCAACCTGCAACCCGACGTCACGCCGATCGTGCGCATCGCGCCCAACGGCCGCGACCAGGTGAGCTACATGGCCAAGCAGGTGCTCGACGTGGGCGCGATGGGCGTGATGTTCCCCTACGTGAACACCGCCGAGGAGGCGCTCGCCGCGGTGCGGTCGGTGCGCTACCCGCAGCGGCGCGGCGCACCGGACGCGGAACCGGTGGGCGTACGCGGCTCGGGCGCAGGCAATGCCACGTGGCTCTGGGGTGTGAACGACTACACGCAGCGCGCCGACGTGTGGCCGCTCGATCCGGACGGCGATCTGATGGCCGTGATCCAGATCGAAACCGTGGAAGCGGTGCAGAACGTCGACGCGATTCTCGCCGTGCCCGGCATCTCCGCGATCTTCGTGGGACCGGCCGACCTCGCCATGTCGCTCGGTGTGAGCGGCAACGACCCCGAGCTCGAAGCGGCGATCCAGCGCGTGCTGCGCGCCGCCAAGGCACGCAACATGCCCATCGGCATCACCACGGGCGCGCAGAACGTGGAAGAACGCATCCGCCAAGGGTTCAACTTCGTCACCGTGGCGTTCGGCGACGGCGGCATCACGCCGGGCGCGGCCACCACGCTGCAGCGCGGACGAGCCGCCGCGGGACGGCCGTAGCAGTCCTTGCTACTCGCTGCTACTCGCCGTCCGCCGAATACCGGTGGACGGTGAGCAGCATCTCGCCCGGCGCGAGCGCGCGCACGCTGTGGGACAGACCGGGGGCGAGCGCGAGCAGGTTGCCCGCGCCGAGATCGTGACGCTCGTCACCTACCACGACTTCGAGTCGTCCGGCGAGCACGTGGATCGTGACCTCGCCTTCGGCGCTGTGCTCGCGGAGATATCCGTCCGCCTCGAACGCGAACAGGATCACGGTCACGGGCCCTTCGCGTACGATCGCGATCTGGCGGTGTCCCGCCACGGGGGCGTGCGGTTCGGCGCGCAGATCCGCGGCCGCGGCCGCGAGATCCACGACCTGAACCGGGGCGGCGAGTCGTTCCCGGGGATGCTGGCGAAGCCGATCGGTGGGCGACATGTCGGATCCCTCGCAGAAAGGTAAGGCGGCTCATGACTCCCGCAGCCGCAGCGACGATGCTGTACACGCTGCTACACTACGCCGCCCGGATCGTCCCGTCCAGCTACCGGAACCACACGTCGGCGTAATCCGGCGTGCGCTCGAACAGGCCGCGCGCGAACGGGCAGAGCGGCATGATCTGCTGTCCCGTTTCACGCGCCCGGCTCACGGCATGCGACACGAGCTGCCGGCCGAGGCCGCGCCCTTCGAACCCGGGGAGGACCTGCGTGTGATCCACGATGATCGTGGAGGCGTTGACGCGGGAATACGTCACCTCGCCGGCCGGCACGCCGTCTTCCCGCGCCGTGAAGGCACCCTTGCCGTTCGCTTCGGTGTGGTCGAACTCGAATGCCATGGCGCGCTGGACGGAAGGACGGCCGAAGCCGGCGACGGGAACCCGTATCGCAAACTCGGCGGCCGCATCCCCGGACGCAACCGCCCGCCGGGTTCCCGGAGCCGGTCTGTTACACGGGGATCGCCACACGCGCCCCGGCGGCGGCCCGGCAGTACCGGAGCAGCACCACCCCGCTCGGAAAGGGCCGCACTTCCGCCAGGCTCATCGTCAGCGAGTCGGCGAGCGATCCGAACATCGCGGGACCGCCGCCGAGCACCACGGGATGGAGGTACAGCCGGTATTCGTCGATGAGATCGTGCTGCATGAACGTGCGGGCCAGCTCCGCGCCGCCGAGCTGCAGGTCGCCGTCGGTGTCTTCCCGCAGCGTGGCCAGCTCGGCCTCGAGATCGCTTCCCGCGAGACGTGCGTTCCCCGACACGCCGGTGAGCGTGCGCGAGAACACGATCTTCGGCTTGGCCGTCCATATCGCCGCATACTCGCGCTCCACCGCGGACGCGGCCGGATCCGCATGCACCGCCGGCCAGTGCGCGGCCATGGTTTCATACAGACGGCGCCCGTACAGATACGCCGCCGCCCCGGCCTCGAGCTCGTTGAAATGACGGTGCAGATACTCGTCCGGCGTGGACCAGGCCAGGTCCCCCGCGGGCGATGCGATCCGACCATCCAGTGACACCATCATGCCGAACACCACCTTCCCCACGCGCGCCTCCGTGATGTGATCCGTCGTCCATACCCATGAAGTGATCGAATGACACAGGCGGAATTCGACAGCCGCGCCTATGGCTGGAACCCGGGCTCGGAGGCCCCGGCTGGACGCCCGTCCATCGGGAGTGCAAGATTGGCGGCATGCGCCCTCTCGTCCGCGGTCTCCTCGTGCTCGCCGCCGCGCTCCTGCCGGGACTGCCGGCGCCGGCCGAGGCGCAGATGCGCACGCTCGACTGGTCCGCCTTCGTGGTGGACGCGCGCCTCGACAGCACCGGCACGCTGCACGTGCGGGAACGGCAGACCATGCGCATGTCGGGCGACTGGAACGGCGGCGAGCGGCGTTTCGATACGCGTTTCGGCCAGCGGTTCGACCTGCACCGGCTGCTGCGGGTGGACCCGGTCACGGGCGAGGAGGTCGAACTCCGCCAGGGAAGTCTCGATCTCGTCGACCGCTTCGACCGGGACGGCGGCACGGTGCGCTGGCGGAGCCGGCTCCCCTCCGATCCGCCGTTCGACGACACCGAGCTCACGTACATCCTCGAATACTCGTACGCCTTCATCGTCGAACGGCGAGACGACGAGTACGTGCTCGACCATGAGTTCGCGTTCCGCGACCGGCAGGGCACGATCGAAAACTTCGCCCTCACACTCGCCGTCGATTCGGCCTGGGGCACGCCACCGGGATTCGCGGGCGCCTGGCAGGAAGCCGAGCTGCCGATTGGCGAGGCGTTCGTGGTGACCGCGTGGCTCACGTGGCAGGGCGCGGGGCGTCCGTCGGCGGTGTGGTTCGGCGCCGACGAGACGGTGCGGTCCCGTTTCGCGGGCGCGATCGCGGCCGGCACGCTGCTCCTGTTCGTCCTGTTCCTGTGGCGGGAGTGGCGGGCGAGCCGCTTCGCGCGGCTCGTGCCGCGCCATGCCATCGACCGCGCGTGGCTCGAAGCGCACGCGCTGTCCATGCGGCCGGAAGTGGCCGGCACGATTCTGGACGACCGCGTGGGCGCGCCGGAGGTGTCGGCCACGCTCGCACGACTCGTGGGCGAACGCAAGCTCGCCAGCCGCGTCGACGGCGGCCGGCGGTTCCTGTCCCGTCCCGTCCTGCACCTCGAGTTGCTCGTCTCCCGCGACGCGCTGCACGGGTACGAACGCACGCTGGTGGACGCACTCTTCAGCGGCAATGCACGCAAGACGAACACCGACGAGGTGCGGAAGCGCTACGCGAGCTCGGGATTCAACCCCGCGGGATTGATCGAGAGCTCGCTACGCGCCGCGGCGGACGCGGTGACCGGCAGCGACCCGAAACATCTGCGTCCTCGCAGGGCGCTCACCGTGGCGTTCGCACTCGGCGCGCTCGTGCTGCTCCTGCTCGCGGCCAGGGAACGGCCGGAGGACCTCGTCATGGCGGGCGGCATGATCAGCGCGGGGCTCATCCCGTATTTCTTCGCGCTCGGGCAGGCTGCGTTCACGCGCCGCCATGTCGTGCGGCTCCTGCTCCACATGCTGCGGTTCCTGCTGCCGCTCGGCCTCATGCTGGCCGTACTGCTCTACGTCGTGACGACCGGACGCGGCGATCCCGGGCCCTTCACGCTCGGCGCGCTCATGCTGGCCTGGTTCGCATTCCTGCGCAGCGTGCTCAACGCGGCGCACACGCGCGCCACGCCGGAACGGCTCGCCCTCCGCCGGACGCTCATGGCCGCGCGCTCGTATTTCCGGCACGAGCTCCGCCAGCCGGCTCCGCGGCTCGACGACGCCTGGTATCCGTATTTTCTCGCCTTCGGACTCGGCCGGCACGTGGACCGCTGGTTCCGGGCGTTCGGCGGCGGCACGACGGACCGCGATACCGTCGTGTCGCACGGCAGCGGAGGGTCGATGAGCGGATCCCTGAGCAGCGCGTCAGGAGGCGGCGGATCGTGGGGCGGGTTCGGTGGCGGCGGCGGATTTGCCGGCGCGGGCGCCACGGTGGCCTTCGGCGCCGCGATCGGCGGGATGGCGGCCGGAGTGTCCGCACCGAGCTCGAGCGGCTCGAGCAGCGGGGGGAGCAGCAGCAGTAGCGGCGGAAGCTCGGGCGGCGGCGGCGGCGGCGGGTGGTGACAGGCGCCCGCCGTTGATGATTCGGGAGACGTGCTGTCCGGAGCGCATGAAATCGTGCGCCATGCCGAACCGTGCTGCACGCTGACCGATCGCCCCGTATCTTGCGACGGTTCATTGCCCATCTCCCCGTTCGCGCGCCATTCGTTTCTCTCATGAAGATCGCCGGAATCTTTCCCTCGCTGTCGCGCGGCACCCGATGGCTCATCGGCCTCCATCTGCTCGCGGCGGTCGTGATCACGATCCAGCAGACCGTGGGCGGCGCCCAGACCAACAACTTCACGATCTTCCGCCAGAGCTTCTGGAACCTTCTGCGCGACCAGGATCTGTACGCCGCCTACCCCGGCATCACGTTCGACCTGTTCAAGTACTCGCCCACGAGCGCGCTGCTGTTCGCGCCGTTCGCGCTGCCTCCGCACACCGTGGGGCTCGTGCTCTGGAACCTCGCGAATGCCGCCGTGCTCTGCTGGGGAATCGCACGTCTGCTGCCGGGATCCGCGGCCGCGTGGGCACTCGCCATCTGCTTCCTCGAAGCCTTCGGTGCGATCCAGAACAACCAGAGCAACGGACTCATCGCCGGGCTCATGATCCTCGCCGTGGTGGCCGCGTACCAGGCGCGGCCCGGTGCGTCGGCGCTGGCCGTGATGACGGGCGCGAGTCTCAAGGTGTTCCCGCTGAGCGTGGGCGTGTTCGCGCTGATCCCGTCCACACGCCGGCGGTTCGTGGCGTGGAGCGCGGTGCTGGCCGTGCTGTTCCTCGCGGCACCGCTCCTCGTCACGTCGTGGGACACGCTGCTCGAGCAGTACCGCTCGTGGGGCGCGGTGGAAGCGCGTGATCACGCGAAGATCGAGATGTGGTGGATCGGCGGACTGCTCGAACTCTGGTCGGGACGCGAGCTCCCGCACCTGCCACTGCAGCTCGCCGGCGCGGCCTGGCTCACCGCGAGCGCGTGGTTCGCACGTATGCACTGGAGCTCGGCGTCGGTGCGCCAGTTGCTCACGGCCTCGGCACTCGGCTTCGCCATCGTGTTCAATCACATGTCCGAACCGCCCACGTTCGTGATCGGCTTCGCGGGCGTGGGCATCTGGTGGGCGGCGCTGCCGCGCGAACGGTGGCGCGACCTGCTGGTGCTTGCCGTGGTCGTGATCGGATCACTCGGCGGCAGCGATCTCGTGCCCCGCGACATCCGGCAGACGTGGTATCACGCCACGCGTCTCAAGGCGATCGTGATGGTGGCGGCGTGGACGGCCATGCAGTACGACCTGTGGCGCCTCCTGCGGCGTCCGGTGCCGGTGACTACGGAAACGGAGGCACCGGCGCCGTAGCCGGCCCGTCGGTGATGCGGCCGGCGTCGATGTACACGATCCGGTCGGCGAGCCGCGCGGCCTCCTGCGGATCGTGCGTGACGAGCACCATCGGCACGCCCGTGGCCTCGTGCAGGGCGCGCAGCTCCCCGCCGAGGCGGTGACGGAGCGGCAGGTCCAGCGCCGCGAACGGCTCGTCGAGCAGCAGCACCGCCGGCTCCGGCGCGAGCGCACGCGCGAGCGCCACCCGCTGCTGCTCGCCGCCGCTGAGCGTGCGAGGCGTGCGGCCGGCGTACGCGCCGAGTCCCACCAGATCGAGCACGGCGGCCACGCGCGCGGAACGGTCCGCGCGCGGCCGGTCGTGCAGCCCGTACGCCACGTTTGCACCTACGGTGAGGTGCGGAAAGAGCGCATACTGCTGAAACACGTACCCCACGTGTCGCGCGCGCGCCGGTATGTTCGTACGCGTCTCCGCGTCGAACAGCATCTGCGCGCCGAGCGTGATGTGGCCGGCGTCGGGGCGCAGCAGTCCGGCGATCGCGCGCAGCGTGAGCGTCTTGCCCGAACCGGACGGACCGAGCAGCGCGGTGATACCATGTCCCACTTCGAACGCCACATCGAGCGCGAAGGCGCCGAAGCGTCGGCGGAATGCCACCGACAGCCCCGTCCGCGATCCCGTGAGCCCGGCGTGCCCGTTCATCGCGAATGATCCAGGCCGGCATGCGTGCGCTCGCGTCCCACGCGCGTCATGAGCCAGAGCGCGACGCCGGTCATGCCGGACAGGATCAGCGACAGCGTCATCGCCCGCGACAGGTCGCCCGACTGCACCGCGTCGTACACGGCGAGGCTTGCCGTCTGCGTGCGTCCCGGGATGTTGCCCGCGAGCATGAGCGTGGCGCCGAACTCGCCCATCGCGCGCGCGAAGCAGAGTGTGGTGCCGGCCAGGATCCCGCGCCACGCAAGCGGAATGCTCACCGTGAAGAAGATCGCCGGCTCCGACCGGCCGAGTGTGCGCGCGGCGTCTTCGTACGTGCGGTCCACGTGCTCGAAGCCGCCCTGCGCCGACCGCACGAGAAACGGCGCGGCAGCCACGAGCGTGGCGAGCACGGCGGCCGCGGGCGTGAACACGAGCGGGCTCCCGAATACGGCTTCGATCGCGCGCCCCACGACACCGCGGCGCCCCGCGACGAGCAGCAGGTAGTAGCCGATCACCGTGGGCGGCAGCACCATGGGCAGCAGCACCGCGATCTCGAGCACGCCGCGCCCCGGAAACTCGCGGCGCGCGAGCAGCCACGCGAGCGGAACGCCGATCATGAAGGCGATGACGGTGGCGACGCCCGCCACGGTGAGCGAGAGGCCGAGCGGAAAGAGGTCCATGTTCACGGTGCCGCGGACGGGCTCGCGAGCACGGCCAGTCCATACCGCGCGAGAATGCCCTGCCCCTCTTCACCGGACACGAACCGCAGGAACTCGGCCGCGGCCTCGCGGCGCGGGCTCTCGGCCACCACGGCCGCCGCGTGCCGAAGCGGATCGTACAGCGTGGAGTCCACGAGCGTGTACGAACGGCCGGGCGCCCGCACCACGAGCGAGAGCGCCACGAACCCGGCATCCGCGTTCCCCGTGGCCACGAACTGTTCCGCCTGCGCGATGTTCGCGCCGAACACGAGCCTGGGCTGCACCGCGGCCCAGAGTCCGGACCGTTCGAGCGCCTGACGCGCCGCGAGGCCGTACGGCGCGTGCGACGGATCCGCGATCGCGATGGTGCGGATCGCCGGTGCCGTCAGGTCGCCGAGAGCAAGCACCGGGCAGGAAGTCGCGCGCGTTCCCGTCGCACGCGCTCCCGCCTCGCCCGCGTTCTCGCACCGCGCCACGAGCGCGAGACGCCCCACCGCGTACACGGTGCACGTGCCGTCGTCCACCAGTCCGCGCGCGGCGAGGTCTGCGATGGCCTGCGTGTCGGCCGCGAAGAAGACGTCGGCCGGCGCGCCGTTCGTGATCTGCACGGCCAGGTCACCGGTGGAGCCGAAGACCGGCACCACGCTGTCGCCCCCCGCGGCGCGATACGCAACGGCCAGTTCCACGAACGCCTCGCGGAGACTCGACGCCGCGAACGCGAGCACCGGCGCATCGGCCGGCTGTTCCCGTGCGCACGCGACCGTGATCCCGGAACCGGCAACGACGAGCAGCGCCAGCAGCGTACGGCGCCGCCATGCACCGCGCATGTCGCGAGCTCGCACGCCACGCACTCGCATATCACGAGCCCGCATCCCGCGAACCCACCAGCCGCCGAGCAGCCCCCGCGTCACGGCCCGGCCGTGGTATCGGCCCGCATCCGCGAGAACGGATATCCGTTGCAACCGGTGCGCGGCGTCGTGCGATCGGGCGGCGCGGTGCCTCGCGCCGCCTCACGAGTGTCGGCATCCCAGGCGGTCATGCAGAATCCCCACGTGTACGGGGGCATGCCGGTGAACGACATCCAGTCGATGCGCGTCCAGCGGCCGGGCGCGCTCGAGTTCGCCGAGTCGTTGCGCGCCAGGAAATACTGTTCGGCCGCGTGCCATTCCACGATGTGATAGCGGCCGTGCGGCAGTTGCTCCCACAGCGTCGGCGAAATCCGGAAGGTGTTCCCGTAGTCGTCCACGAAGCGTCCGAGCATGTCGGCCGGCGGTGTGCCGGCCGGTAGAGCGTCGGAGCGGGGGGCGGCGCCCCGGGACAGGCAGGCGGCCAGCAGAAGCAGCGGAGCGAGCGAATGGAGACGGCGCATCCGTCCAATCTGGTCGACGACCCTCCGCGCCGCATCGCCCGCGACGCCGGCACAGGGCCGCCGAGGCCGTTCCGCATCCCTTCCCCGTCCGCCAGATTACAGGGGTCTCCGAGCGAGGAATCCCATGCATCATCGATCCGTCATCCTCGGCCTGTCGGCCGCCTTCGTCTCCGCCACGATGCTCACCGCGCAGCCTCCCGGCGGCGGCGGCTTCCGCGGCAGCACCACGATCCAGCCCGGCGAATCCTGCCCGCCCGGCACCACCGAGATCCGCCCGCAGAACTGCATGGCGCCCGAGAGCGCGGCGCCGAGCATTCTCGACTACCGTCCCCGCTCCACGCTCATCGTGCCCGCGCACCCGGTGCCGCGCGCGAAATACCCCGTGATCGATTTCCACGGCCATCCGCAGGCCAATCTGGGCTCGGTGGAGAACCTCGAACGCATGGGCCGCTCGCTCGACAGCCTCAACGTGCGGCTCATGATCGCGGCCGACAACATGTCCGGCGAACGCCTGCAGCGCGCGATGAGCGTGATCAACGCGTCCAGCACCATGAAGGACCGCGTGCGCGTGCTCGCGGGAATCAGCTTCCAGAATGTCGGTCCCGGATGGGCCGAAAAGGCCGTGGCGCAGCTCGAAGCCGACGTGGCCGCCGGCGCCGTGGGCGTGGGCGAGATCTCCAAGGGGTTCGGCCTCTCGGTGCGCAAGGCGGACGGCAGCCGTCTCCGGCTCGACGATCCGGAGCTCGATCCCATATGGGAAGCATGCGCGCGGCTCCGACTCCCGGTGTTCATCCACACCGCCGACCCGCAGGAGTTCTGGCAGTCCATCGATTACCGGAACGAACGCTGGCTCGAGCTCGCGCTCTTTCCGAACCGCCGGTATCCCGCCGAGGAATATCCGAGCTTCGAACAGTTGATGACGGAGCGGGACAATCTCTTCCGCAAGCACCGCAACACCACGTTCGTCACCGCGCACCTGGGCTGGCACGCCAACGACCTGCAGCGGCTGGCGAAGCTCATGACGGAGCTTCCCAACCTGCACACCGAGGTGGGCGCGGTGCTGTACGACATCGGACGGCAGCCGCGCGCGGCGCGCGAGTTCTTCGTGCGGTTCCAGGATCGCATCCTGTTCGGCAAGGACTCGTATCAGCCCGCCGAGTATCCGTACTACTGGCGCGTGTTCGAAACGGCGGACGACTACTTCGACTACTACCGCGACTACCACGCCTTCTGGAAGCTGTACGGCATCGACCTGCCCGACGAAGTACTCAAGAAGGTGTATTACAGGAACGCGCTCCGGATCATGCCGAAGGCCCCGCAGACGGGGTGGCCGGAGTAGCGGCCCGGGAGGCGACGTTCCGCTGTGATGTCGGCATCACGGCGGAGCATCGCGCAGGTCGGCATCACGGTGGATCCACGTCGGGCGTGTCCGGCACGGGCGGCTCGACATCGGCCGAGTCGAGGGCGCTCCAGTCGATTCCGGTGGCCGGCTGGGTGGAGGGCACGGGAAACGCCAGCCCGGGTTCCCACCGGAACGGCGTGCGCGACAACGCCGTGGCGAAGGTGCGCGCCGACGCCATGCCGCCCGGCGGGTACGATTGCAGATGCCCCCGCACCGTCGTGGCGAGCAGGAACAGGCCGAACGCGGCGCCTGCCACCTGCAGCGGCATGTAGAGACCGTAGAGCGCGCGGACCTGCCGCTCCGGTGCGCCGGACACGAGGAGCACGCCGCCATTCGGGTGCAGGGTGCACCGGGCGGACGACGGGTCCAGGCCGCGCGGCGCACCCTGATGCAGCTCGCCGAGGGCGAACACGGGATCGTCGCGTGCGATCTGCGCGCTGCTCGACCGGACGCGCGGCTGCAATCCGCTGTGTTCGGAGGTGGAGGTGGTGCCGACCATGCGGGCCCGCTGCACATCCACGGCGCAGGCGCCGTGCTCGTCGGCAATGCGTATGAACCCCACGGAGATCGTGCCGGAACCGGTGCGGAACCCACCGGTGGAGCTGGACCGCTGTGACTCGGACCACACGATCGGCGCTTCGCTCTGTCCCGGCGGAGGCGGCGGCGGTTTCGCCGCCCCCATCAGCTTGACGAGCCCGGGGGTCGTGGATCGGGTGTCCGCCAGCGGCGCGTGCGAGAGCGCATGCAGCACCCGCATGCTGCGCCGGACGTGGCCACCCGCCCAGACCACGAGGGCGACCAGCGCGAGACTCACCGCCAGGAACACGGCCGGGGAGAACAGGGCCGCCAGATGCTGGATTCCGTAGAGCATCGAACCCCTCCGAAGGATGGGGAAAGATCGATCGACTGATGGTGTCGTTTTTTGATCATGGCACGGGGAACGCCCGGTCGCCAGCGAAAGCCCGCCGGCCCCGCGGGCGACCTCCCCCCGAAGCCGGTGGCCGAGCAGCGACGGCGGGGCTATTTTCGCGGCCATGCGCATTCCGACCCTGCTCCGTAAACGGCTGACCGCCGTCATCCTCTGCGCCGCCGCCGCGGCCTGCACCGACGCCGCGAACTCCACGAACACCGTCACCGCGATGCGTGACAGCAGCGGCGTGACCATCGTGGAGAACGATCTCGTGAATGCCACGGCGACGTGCGCCATCGGCGAGGCGCCCACGCTGTCCATCGGCGAGGAGGACGGCGACGACGAGTATCTGCTGCACCAGGTGCAGGGCGCCGTGCAGCTCTCCGACGGCCGCATCGTGCTCGCCAACCGCGGGTCGCACGAGCTCCGCTGGTACGACGCGAACGGCCGATATCTCATGGCGAGCGGGCGCCAAGGTCAGGGGCCCGGCGAGTTCACCACGCCCTTTTTCGTGCACTGGCTCCCGGGCGACACGGTCTATGCCGGTGATTTCCGTCCGTTCCAGTTCCTGGTGTTCGGGCCGGACGGCCGCTGGACTCGCTCGGTGCGTCCGATGCCGCTGTACATCAACACGCCGGGCACCATGAATGTGCTCGACGACGGCCGGTTGCTGCTGTCGTTCGAGGAACGCCTCGCCAGCCAGGCGGATCGCGGCTTCGACCTGCAGCACATCTACGTGGTGCTGCACGATGCGGAGGGCGCGCTCACCGACACGATCGCGCGGCTCCCCAACGGGCGATGGGGACAGACAGTGGACGACCCGTCCTCCGTCTACATGTTTCCGCTTTTCGAATCCTTCCCGTCCATGGCCGCGCGAGACCGGCGCATCATCACCGGCCATGCCTCACGCACCGAGCTCAACGTGCAGAGCACCACGCCGGGGCTCCCGCTCGAGCGCATCGTGCGGTGGAACGCGGACGACCTGACCATCACGCCGGACGATATCGCGGCCGAGAAGGCGCGTCTCGCGAAGCAGTACGACAACGTGCCGGCGGACCAGCGCACGCGCATGCTCGACCCGCTCATCAACGACCGGCGGCCGGTCGCCGACCGGTTCCCCGCCTTCGGGCAGCTCCGCATCGGCCGCGACGGACGCCTGTGGATCCGCGAGTTTCCCCGTCCGCGCGACACCACCGCGCATCACTGGATCGCCTTCACGCCCGACGGCGCGTTCGACTGCCGGCTCGATACGCCGCGCTTCTCGAGCGTGTACGAGTTCGGCGCCGACTACGCGCTCGTGTACGACCGCGACTCGCTCGGCGTGGAGCGCGTACAGCGGTTCGAGATCACGAAGCGCTGATCAGAGAGCCGGCACGGGCCGCATCTGCCCAAAGCTGACGTGGTGCCGCCAAGGGGTTGTCAGACACCGGTCCCAACGGCCACCTTCCGATTACGCCATCGACAGCCGCCCGATCCGAAGCCGGCTCCCGCGGTTGGTCCGGGGGGGGGATGAGACGAGGGAGTGCCCATGAGCGAGCGATCCGCCCATCCGTCCGAGCGGACCGGCCGAACCGTCGCGATCCGCGGCAACGTGATCGATGTCCGGTTCCCCGGCGGATTGCCCGCCATGAACCATCGCCTCGAAACCGGGCCCGACGACGCCATCGTGCTCGAGGTGTTCAGCCATCTCGATGCGCACACCGTGCGCACCGTGGCGCTCACGCCCACCCGGGGCCTTGCGCGCGGCGACAGGGTCCGCGACACGGGGCGGGCCTTCGATGTGCCCGTGGGCCCCGCGCTGCTCGGACGCATGCTGAACGTGTTCGGCGACGTGATCGACGGCGGCGATCCGCTCGATGATGTGGAACGACGCGCGATCTTCCAGCGGCCGATGCCGCTCACCGATCACGCGGCCACCGCCGAAATCCTCCCCACGGGCATCAAGGCGATCGATCTCCTGGCGCCGATGGAACGGGGCGGCAAGACAGGGCTGTTCGGCGGCGCGGGCGTGGGCAAGACGGTGGTGATCACCGAGCTCATCCACAACATGGTCGGACAGCACGAAGGGGTGAGCATCTTCTGCGGCATCGGCGAGCGCTGCCGCGAGGCGGAGGAGCTCTACCGCGAGATGCAGGACGCCGGCGTGCTCGACAGCACGGTGATGGTGCTCGGGCAGATGAACGAGCCGTCGGGCGCGCGCCTCCGCGTGGGGCACACGGCCGTCTCCATCGCCGAACACTTCCGGGATCGCGAACGGCAGGATGTGCTGCTCCTCATCGACAACATCTTCCGCTTCGTGCAGGCGGGCGCCGAAGTGTCGGGGCTGCTCGGCCGCATCCCGTCCCGCGTGGGATATCAGCCCACGCTGGCCACCGAGCTCGCCGAGCTCCAGGAACGCATCGGCAACACGGAGAGCGGTGCCATCACGTCGGTACAGGCCGTGTACGTGCCGGCCGACGACTTCACCGATCCCGCGGCCGTGCACACGTTCGCCCATCTCTCGGGATCCCTCGTGCTGTCGCGCCGGCGCGCGAGCGAAGGGCTGTATCCCGCCGTCGATCCGCTCCAGTCCACGTCGAGCATGCTGCGTCCCACCACGGTGGGACAGCGCCACTACGACATCGCGCGCGAGGTCCGCCGCACCCTGGCCTCCTACGAGGATCTCAAGGACATCATCGCCATGCTCGGCCTCGAGGAGCTCTCGCGCGAGGACCGTCGCACCGTGCAGCGGGCGCGCCGGCTGGAGCGGTTTCTCACGCAGCCGTTCCACACCACCGAACAGTTCACCGGCACGCCGGGCAAGACCGTGAGCCTCGACGACACGCTCGAAGGATGCGAGCGGATCCTGGGCGACGAGTTTTCCGACCGGCCGGAACGCGCCCTCTACATGATCGGATCGGTGGCGGATGTCGCGGCCGAATGACCGGATGCGCCTCCGCATCCTGCTGCCCACGGAGATTCTCGTGGACGAATCCGTGCGGAAGATCAATGCCGACGGACTCCACGGCAACTTCACCCTGCTGCCGCGTCATGTGGACGGATTGTCCGCGCTCGTTCCCGGACTGCTTTCGTATCACACCATGAACGGCGAGGAGCGGTTCGCCGCCGTCGATGGCGGTCTTCTCATCAAGCAGGGCGACGAGGTGCGCGTGCCCACGCGCCGCGCCGTGCTCAGCGCCGACCTCGGGCAATTGCGCCGCCTGATCGCCGAGGAGTTCCTCGCCATCGACGAGCGGGAACGACATGCCCGCAGCGCGGTTGCCCGGCTGGAAGTGGATTTCGTCCGCCGCCTCATGGAGCTGGAAGACCGTGTCGGCGCCTGAGCCTCCTCCCCCCGTGGATCCGCTCGACAGACGGATCGCCGGACGCACGCGCCGGAAGCGTCAGGCCCGGCGTCATCGCGAACGCAGCACGTGGTTCGGGCTCGGGATGTACGGCATGGTGGGATGGTCCGTGGTGATTCCCACGCTGGCCGGCATCGCGGCCGGTATCTGGATCGACGGACGATGGCCCGGACGGTTTTCATGGACGCTCATGCTGCTGTCCATCGGACTGCTGCTCGGCTGCTGGAACGCCTGGTACTGGATCTCGCTCGAGCAGCGCGCGATCCGGGACGAGGACGACAACGAGGACACCGCATGATGAATCTCGTGCTTCCGGGTCTCGGAGCCGCCGCCGGCGGGCTGCTCCTCGGGGCGCTCTACTTCGGCGGACTCTGGTGGACCGTGCGCCGTCTGCCCACCGCCCGGCACCCCGCCGCACTGATTGCGGGGAGTTTTCTGCTGCGGGCGGCGGTTGCTGCCGCGGGGATCGTGGTCATCGCGGGCGGCGAACCGATTCCGCTGCTGTGTGCAGTCGCCGGTTTCATCACCGCCCGCACCATCGCGATCCGGCGCGTGGGAGCCGGATTGCAGATCAGTCGTGACCGGCCGCGCGCCGACGGCGTGGCCGACAGCGGATCATCCGCCCAGCCATGAGGAGCTGACGCCTATGGAAATCACGCCCGACCAGGTGATCATCTGGCAACGGGGCCCCGTCATGGTGAACGCCACGCTCCTGTGGACGTGGGTGGTGATGCTCGTGCTCGTCACGGCCTCATGGGCGCTGGCGCGCGGTCTCCGTTCCGACGGCACGCTCACGCGCGGGCAGAATCTGCTCGAAGCCGTGGTCTCGCTCCTGCTCTCGCAGATCCGTGAAGTGAGCGGGCAGCGGCCGCATCCCGTGCTCGCGTTCGTGGGCACGCTGTTCCTCTTCATCGTGGTCTCGAACGTATTAAGCATCGTGCCGGGATACCGCGCGCCCACGGGCTCGCTGTCCACCACCACGGCGCTCGCGCTCTGCGTGTTCGTGGCGGTCCCCGTCTTCGGGATTCGCCGGCACGGACTGCGGCACTATCTGCGACAGTACGCGGAGCCGTCGCTGCTGGTGCTCCCCTTCACGCTCGTGGGCGAGCTGTCGCGCACGCTCGCGCTCGCGCTCCGGCTGTTCGGCAACATGATGAGCGGTACCGTGATAGCCGCGCTGCTGCTCGGCCTCGCTCCGCTCGTATTCCCCGCCATCATGCAGGCGTTCGGTCTGCTGATCGGCGTGATCCAGGCCTACATCTTCGCCATCCTGGCGCTGGTCTACATCGCATCGGCCACTCGCGCGCATGACGAAACGGTGGCCGCCCCGAAATCACAGGAGAACACATGAACACGACGGGTCTCGGCGGTCTCGGCGGTCTCGACTGGATCGGCATCGTATCGATCATCATGGCCAGCCTGGCCGTCAGCATCGGCTCCATCGCACCGGCGCTGGCCGAGGGACGCGCCATCGCGCAGGCGCTCGCGTCCATTGCCCAGCAGCCGGACGAGGCGAACTCCATCAGCCGGACGCTGTTCATCGGTCTGGCGATCATCGAGTCGTCTGGCATCTACTGCTTCGTCATCGCGATCGTCCTGATCTTCGCGAATCCGTTCTGGAACGCGATGCTCTCGCGCGCCGCCGGTGGGTGAGCCTTGCTGATCGATCCCTTCACCGTCATCGCCCAGATCATCAACTTCCTGTTGCTGGTCTGGCTGCTGCACCGGTTCCTGTACGGACCCGTCACGCGTGCCATGGATGCGCGCGAGGAGCGGATCCGCGCCGAAACCGAGGAAGCGCGCACGCTGCGTGCCGAGGCGGAAGCGGAAGGCGAACGCTATCGCCGCGAGATGGAGACGTTCGCCGAGGAACGGGAGACCCGCCTTGTCGAACTTCGCACCGAGCTCGACGGCGTGCGACGCGAGCAGATGCGCGCCGTGCGCGCCGAAGCCGACGAGACCCGGGAACGCTGGCAGCACGCGCTCGAGCAGGAGCAGACGGCATTCTTTCGCGAGCTGCGCCAGCGCATCGGCCACGAGAGCATCGCCGTGATCCGCCGCGCGCTGCACGAGTTCGCAGACAGTGATCTGGACGACCGTCTCGTCAGCCGGTTCACGGAGCAGCTCCGGCAACTGGACGGCGACGACAGGAAACGGCTGCGCACCGCGATCCGCAATCACGAAGGCCCGCTGCTCGTGCGGTCCGCGGTGCCGCTTTCCGATGCGCACCGTGCGGCGCTGGAGGAAGCAGTCGCCGAGCTCGCCGGTGAAGCCGGCGTCCGGTTCGAAACCGATGCCGATCTGATCGCCGGCGTAGAGCTGCGGGCAGGAGGACTGAAGGCGGCGTGGACGTTCGACGAATATCTCCACACGCTCGAAGACGGAGTGCGCGCCGGACTCCTCGATGCGCCGGCCGCGAACGATGCCTGACACCGGCGCACGGCTGAACGCCGAACTCGAACGTTCCGTTGCCCTCCTGTCGCGCACCGCGGAGGAACGGCCTCCCGCGCTCGCTCTCCGTGAAGTGGGCACGGTGCGCGCCGTTGCACAGGGTACGGCGCGCCTGACCGGACTACCCGGAATCCGCGCCGAGGAGCTGGTGGAGTTCCGCGGCGGCGTGCTCGGCATGGCGTTCAATCTCGATCCGAAGGAAATCGGCGTCATTCTGCTCGGTGACGGACGCGAGATCAGCGCGGGCGACGAAGTGCGGCGCACCGGCCGGGTGACCGATGTACCGGTGGGACACGCGCTCATCGGACGCGTCGTGGATCCCACCGGCCGGCCGCGCGATGGCGGTGGTCCCCTTCAGGGTACGGAACGTTGGCCCGTGGAGCGGGAGGCTCGTGCCATCATGGATCGCGCGCCGGTGGAGGTGCCGCTGCAGACGGGTATCAAGGTGGTGGACGCGCTCGTACCGATCGGGCGCGGACAGCGCGAGCTGATCCTGGGCGACCGGCAGACGGGCAAGTCGGCGCTCGCGCTGGACACGATTCTGCATCAGCGGGACCAGGATGTCATCTGCGTGTACTGCGCCATCGGACAGCAGATGGCAGCAGTCGCCGCACTCGTCACCGAGCTCGAGCGTCACGACGCGCTCGGCTACTGTGTGGTGGTCGTGGCGTCGGGCGATGAAGCGCCGGGACTGCAGTACATCGCACCGTACGCCGCCACGACCATCGCCGAGTTCTTCATGGAGGAAGGGCGGGATGTGCTCGTGGTGTATGACGATCTCACCCGGCATGCGCAGGCGTACCGGGAGCTGTCGCTGCTGCTGCGACGGCCTCCGGGCCGCGAAGCCTATCCCGGCGATATTTTCTACATCCACGCGCGTCTGCTCGAACGCGCCACGCATCTGCGCCCGGAGCTGGGCGGCGGGTCGATCACCGCGCTCCCCATCATCGAAACCGAAGCGCAGAACCTGTCGGCCTACATCCCCACCAATCTCATCTCCATCACCGACGGACAGATCTGCCTGTCCCCCGGTCTGTTCCAGAAGGGCGTGCTGCCGGCGGTGGATGTGGGACTGTCGGTGTCGCGCGTGGGCGGCAAGACACAGCTTCCCTCGTATCGCTCGGTCGCCTCCGATCTGCGGCTTGGCTACAGCCAGTTCGAGGAGCTCGAAGCCTTCGCCCGCTTCGGTACTCGTCTCGACGAGGACACCCGCCGCACACTCGCACGCGGCGAGCGCATTCGCGAAGTGCTCAAACAGCCCCAGTACGACACCGTGCCGGTGGGCGCGCAGGTGATCACGCTGCTCGCGGTCACTGCCGGGCTTTTCGATCCGCTACCCTTGGAACGGATCGCCGAGGCGGAGAGCATCGTACGCGATGCCGTGCGCGAGGAGCTGTCCGACCTGCATGACCTCATTGAGCGGGGCGAACGACTGTCCGATGAACAGCGGGAACAGTTGATTACCGTGGCCCGCACCAGTCTCGAGATATTGGTGGAAGCATCCGATGCGGACGAGTAGCGCCATCCGGCGTCGGCTGGAAACGGCCGAGGATCTCAAGTCGATCGTGCGCACGATGAAGGCGCTGGCCACCGTGAGCATTCGCCAGTACGAAGAGGCGGTGGCTGCGCTCGAGGAATATGCGCGCGGTGTGGAACAGGGACTGCAGGTGCTGCTGCGTGCCCGTCCGGACGCACTCGGCGGAATGCCGGAACAGCGCGCGCATCGTCACGGGATCATCGTGTTCGGATCGGATCACGGGCTGTGCGGCGCCTTCAACGAGCAGATCGCCACGTTCTGCCTCGAGCGATGGGCGGAACGCGATCCGGCGTCACGCGGACCGGTGCTGGCCGTGGGCACGCGCGTGGCAGGCCGCCTCGAGGACGGGGGCATTCCGCTCGCGGACACGTTCACGCTTCCCGCCTCGGCCACGAGAATCACCGCGCTCGTCCAAGCGCTGCTGGAACGCATCGATGCGTGGCGGGCCGCCGGCGACGTGGACAGCGTGCATCTCTACGCCAACCGGCCGCACACCGGATCGCTCTACCGTCCGGCCGACATCACGCTGCTTCCGCTCGACGTCGACCGACTCCGTGCTCTGGCCACGGCCCCGTGGCGTCCGCGTGCCGTTCCCACGTTCGCCGGCCCCTGGGATGATCTGTTCTCGGCGGTGGTGCGGGAGTACCTGTTCGTCACGCTGCACCGCACGATCGCCGAGTCGCTGGCGAGCGAACACGCCAGCCGGCGGGCGGCGATGCATGCGGCCGAACGCAATATCGACGAGCGGCTCGCGCTGCTGCGGAGCGAGTTCCATCAGCACCGGCAGACGTCGATCACCACGGAGCTGCTCGACATCATCTCCGGCTACGAGGCGCTGACGGGGGACGAGGCGGGGCGGTGAGACGCGCGGCCGATCGACGCACCGTGGCCGGAGCGCGCATCACCGCACGAGACGAAACACGTCCACGTACTCCACGTCGTCCTCGTCGCGCGACACGCCCACGAGATGGCCGTGCGCGATGCTCATGACGCGGAGCCCCGCGGGCAGGCGCACCGTGCCCAGGAACGTGCCGTCCGCGGCCAGCACGTCCCATGGCCGCGTGGCACTGCCGATCGTGGTGGGCCGCGCCAGCCACAGCCGCTCCCCGTCTTCCACGACCATCTGCGTGAACGCCGGCATGGCACGCGGCACGGGCGCGCCGGCCAGCCACTCGCGGATCTGCGCGCGGCGGTCGTCGGTGCGCTGCAGGCCGGCGAGGCTGTCCACGTAGTGCGTGAGCCGCGCGGCGTCGAGCGCGATGTCGGCGGTATCGCGGCGATAGATGGCCGTGAGCGCGCCGGTGAGGGTGTACACGTGCAGTTCGTAGCGTTCGCCGGTGCCGGTCACGACATGTTCGCCGAGCGTGGCCGCCAGGGCCTTTCGTCCATACGGAACGCCCACGTTGCAGACGGCCGGATTCGGCGGCCCGCCGCACGGCACCACGTAGGACTCGCTGCCGCGGAACCGTACGACCGTGTCGAGCAGGTCGCCGGAATCGTAGCGCACGACCACGGCCTCGAGATCCGAGTGCCCCGGTCCGGTGGATGACGACCGTTCGGTCATGGCGGCGAAGCGTCCGTCGGCGAGCCGTCCGATCGGCGGCGGCGTGACGAACGGGCCGAGCGGGGTGATTGCCCACTCGCGTCGGAGCTCGCCGGTTCCGTCGTAGAGCGTCATGCGCGCGCGCAGCCCGTCTTCCACGAGCACCGAATCACCGGAAACGGCAAGCAGCGTGCGCATGCCGCGGTACTCGCCCGGTCCGTCGCCCGCACCGCCCGTGCTGCGCTCCCAGTTGCCCGCGGCATCGTGCCACCGCACTTCGTTCGTACCCGCGTTCGTGATCACGATGCGTCCCGACGACAGACGCGCCGCGCCGGTGACGCGAAAGAGCTGCCGCGTGGGATCGCCGTCCACGCTGCCGACCCGGATGCGGCCGGCCGAATCGAGACGCGGCACATCGCTCGCATTCCATTCCGCCTGCCGGCTCTCCACGATCCGCACGCCGAGGCTGTCGCGCACGGTAACGTGCGAACGGTCAGCGGTGGTTTCGCACCCGGTCAGGACGGCGAGTACCACGAGGAGCGCGGTCGCGGCGACCGGAACAGCCGAGCGTGAGGCAGCGGGGAATGCGGCGGCGTGGAGCGGGCGCATGACGGGTGTCTCCTGTCCCGGAAGGCGTGTGACGAACCGGCTGACGGACGCACCGTTCGACACAGGGGCGGGACGGACGGTTGCTCCCCCGCCCCGCGCGCGCTGCCGGAGACTGCCCGGGCCGCTACTCGATCACATACCCCACGCCGTCGGGCGCCGTCCCTACCGGGAACCGCTTCACTTCCTTGTGCGCGACCAGATCCACCAGGATCACGCTCGCGCTCCCCGCCGACGTCACCATGGCCGTGCGGCTGTCGGCCGCGATGGACACGCCGCGTGGCGACGCGAGCCCGTCGATGCGCCCGCGGATCGTGCGCGACGCGACATCCACCACGAACACCGCGTCGTTCGGCGGATCCACCACCACGGCCGACTGCCCGTCGGGCGAGATGCCGATCCGGTACGGAAACCGGAAGCCGTCGAGCGTGGCCACCACACGTCCGCTGTCCACGTTCACGACCGACACGGTGCTGCGGTCGTTGCTGCCGATCCAGACTTCGCGGCCGTCCGGCGTCACGCCGATCCCTTCCGTCATCGACGACACGGGCACCACGCGCAGCAGTTCCCCACTCACGAGATCCAGTTCGCTCATCGAACCGGCCGGAATGTTCGCGGTGTACGCGCGCGTTCCCGCGGCCTTGCCGGTGACGGGCAGCGCCGCCATGTGCGATCCCTGCGCCTTCGTGGGAATCACGCGTTCGATCGCGCCCGTTTCCACGTTCACGAGCAGCAGGTTCTGCGACGCTTCCGACGTCACGGCCACGAGGTGCGGTTTTCCGGGAACGGGCACCACGCCGTGCGGTCGCTTGTATTCACCGAGCTCGATCGTGCGCTCCACAGTCTTGCGCGCGAGATCGATCACGGCGAGCTGGCTGCCCACGGCGCCGCCGGTGCCGTAGATCGTGACCACGCCGCGCGTCGCGCCCGGCAGGATCGCGGCTTCGTGCGGACCCGTGCCCACGGGGATGTGCGTGGTGGCGCCGGTGGCGAGGTCGATGAGCGTGGCGTTCGCCGACTGCTGATTGGCGACGAGAGCGAGGCCGCGCGACTGGGCAAACGCGGCGGAGAAGGCCGTGCACAGGAGTGCAGAGCCGAGGAGCAGTGAGCGCATGAGCAGGTCCCGGTGAAAGCGGAACGGTCGCGGCGACAGGCGGCCGAGGATCACCGCACATACGGACGCGCCCGCGAGAGGCGACATGCCGTCGGGCCGAACGGCATCTGGACGGGGCCGGGACGCGCCGGCCGTCGTCAGCGCCCCGTTGGGCACTGCCTTCAGCGTCCTTGGCGCCCCGTCGGGCACTCGTCAGCGCCCTTCGGACACGCCCCGCCCCCGCACCGCGGCCACGAACGCCGTGCGCCGCCGCCGCGACACGGGAATGCGCACGCCGCATGCGAGCTGCGCCACCAGCGTGCCCGTTCGCGTCCATGTGAGCGCCCGCACGCCGTCGAGACGTACGAGCGCCCGGCGGTGCGCGCGTACGAATCCGTGCGCCTGCACACGCGCCTCGATCGCGTGCAGCGATTCGCGCAGCAGATGACCACGGCCGGCTCGCCAGAGCCGCACGTAGTTGTCGGCCGATTCGATCCAATCGATCTCGCGGAGCGGCAGCACCCTGATCCCGCGCGCCGACGGCACGGCAATGCCCTGCTCCGGTTCGGCCGGCGCCGCGACGGACGGCTGCGCGGATCGCTCGTGGAGCGAGTTGGCGGATCGCGTGGGAAGCGGCGCGGCGGATCGCTGATCGAGCGCGACAGCGGCTCGCTCACCGAACCGGCGAACGAGCCGTTTCATCGTGGCGGCGAACCGTTCCTCGGTCACCGGCTTGAGCAGATAATCGAGCGCCTGCGCTTCGAAGGCACGGATGGCGAACGTGTCGTACGCGGTGAGGAACACCACCTCGGGCATGCGCTCCGGCGTCCGCCGGCGGATCACCTCGAAACCGTCCACGTCCGGCATCGCCACGTCGAGAAACACCACGTGCGGCGCCAGCGCGTCGAGCCGGGCGAGCACCTCCGCGCCGTCCCGGCATTCGCCCACCACCGCGAACGCCGGATACGCCGCGAGCAACTGCCGCACGCCCCGACGAGCGGCCGGCTCGTCGTCGGCGATGAGGACGCGGATCTCAGGGCTCGGCATGGTCCGGCTCCACGGGCAACTCACGCCACGGCACCCGGAGCTCGGCCACGGTGCCGCCGTCCGGCGCCGGCGTGACCGACAACGAGGCACGGCCGGCATACAGCACCCGCAGCCGTTCCCGGGTGTTGGCCAGCCCGTGCCCCGGCGTCTCGGTGTCATCGCCCAAACCGTCGCCGATACCATCCCCGATACCGGCGCCGTCGTCGGACACGGTGATCTCGAGCGACTCGCCGCCACCATCACCCACACGCCGGACGGCGAGACGGATCACCCCCGACGCGGTTTTCCGCGAGATGCCATGACGCACGGCGTTCTCGACCAGATGCTGCACGGCGAAGCTCGGCACGGCGCCGGACAGCGTGTCGGATGGCACGTCGAACACGGGGCGCAGCCGGTCGGAAAACCGCGCCTGCTCGATCGCGAGATACTGCCGCACCAGCTCCAGCTCCTCGCCGAGCGTGACTTCGTGCACGCGATGGCGATCGAGGATGCGGCGCAGCACGTCGCTGAGCTGCTCCACCATGCGGGCCGCGTCGGCCTCCCCGTCGCGCACCCGCACCGCGATCGTGTTGAGCGCGTTGAACAGGAAGTGCGGATTGAGCTGCGCCTGCAGCGCGGCGAAGCGGGCTTCCGACAGTTGCGCGCCGAGTCGCGCCATCTGCATCTCGCGCTCCCGCACGTCGGCGAAATACCGGACGGCATGCTCGATTCCCACCACCGCGAGATACACCATGACGCCGAACGGCAGCGTGATGAACAGCCAGCTCACCACGTGCGTGCCCACGTCGTTCCACAGCATCTCCGGCATGAGCACGGCCCGCAGCACAGCGCCCCCGCCGGCCCATGCCACGCAGAAGAGCAGCGACAGCCCGAGGTGCACGAACACGTGCGGCACGAGCCGCGGACGGGCGAGCGGAAAACGGCGCGACAGCACGAACACGCCCGGCGTCAGAAACCCGTACAGCAGCCAGTCGCCGAACACGAACAGCACTTCGGCGGTGAGCGGGGCATCGCCGCCGTGCAGCCGGCGCTGCGCGACCACGTTGACCGCGCCCAGCACCGCGGGCACGATCCACGCGGCCGACACGAACATCCAGGGGCGCGCACGGTCACGGATCGACACGGCTCCACGCTATCCCCCGCTACGGGGCGGCGCAACGGTTCGGCCGTGGCGCGCGCACGAGCGGCCGTTCGCGTCACGAAAGCGACCGTTGGCGTACGCCATCTTGCCCGTGCCCCCCGCGCGCCGGATACTCTCCGACATGACACCCGCCATGACCTCGCCCGCCCTGCCCGGCCGCATCCGGTCCGTGGACATCATCCGGGGCGCCGTGATCGTGCTGATGGCCATCGATCATGTGCGCGTCTATGCCGGACTGCCGGCCGGCGGCCCCACCGCCGCCATCTTCTTCACCCGCTGGATCACGCACTTCTGCGCGCCCGCCTTCGTGTTCCTCGCCGGAACGGGCGCGTGGTTCTACGGCCGTCGCCATCCCGACCTGCGGCGCTTTCTCTGCACGCGCGGCCTCTGGCTGATCCTGCTGGAGCTCACCGTGCTGCGCGTGGCGTGGACGTTCAACGTGGACTTCGCGCACTACAACATGGCCGGCGTCATCTGGGTGATCGGCTGGAGCATGATCCTGCTCGCGGCGCTCGTACGGCTGCCGCTCGCGGTGATCGGCGGTCTCGGAGTGCTCGTCATGGGCGGGCATCATCTGATTCCCAGGTCGTTCGACGACGTCTCCGCGCTCAGGAACGTGCTCCAGGTGGGCTTCTTCGCCGGCCCCATCGGCGGCAACGGCACGCCGCCGCTCATCGTGCTCTACACGATCGTGCCGTGGGTGGGCGTGATGGCCGCGGGGTATGCGTTCGGCGGCATCCTCGCGCTGGAGCCCGCGCGACGGGACCGGCTCTGTCTCGCCATCGGCCTCGGCGCGGTGGCGCTGTTCCTCGTGCTGCGCGGTTTCAATCTGTACGGCAATCCGTACCCATGGTCGGCCTCCGGCAACATGCCCGCGCTGCTGTCGTTCCTCGACACGGCCAAGTATCCCGCGTCGCTGCAGTTCCTGCTCATGACGCTCGGTCCCACGATTGCGTTCATCCCGCTGCTCGAGCGGGCCACGGGCGTGCTCGCGCGTCCACTGGAGATCTTCGGCCGAGTTCCGTTCTTCTTCTACGTGCTGCACATTCCGCTCATCCACGCGTTCGCGCTGGTCGTATCGAAGCTGCGGCTCGGCAGCGTGAGCCCGTGGCTGTTCGCGAATCATCCCATGGGCGCCCCGCCGCCGCCCGACGGATACGCCTGGAGCCTGCCGCTCCTGTACCTCGTATGGGCCGTGGCCATCGCGATCCTGTACACCGCGTGCCGGTGGTATGCGGCCGTCAAGGCCGGCAGCACGTCGCCGTGGCTCAAGTACCTCTGACCGGACGACCGATGTCCCAGCCTTGCCCGAGGAGTTTCCAATGCCCCGCATGATCGGCTCGCGCTACGTGCTCGCCGTACGTGACCTGCACATATCGACCCGGTTCTACATGGACGTGCTCGGCTGCCGGCGCGACTTCGGCGACGGTTCGGACGGCTGGAGCTTCCTGTCACGCGACGACTTTCACGTGATGCTCGGCGAATGTCCCGACGAACAACCGGCCGGCGAGTTGGCCAACCACTCATGGTTCGCGTACATCACCGTGGAGGGAGTGGATGCGCTGCACGAGGAGCTCGCGGCCCGCGGGGCGCCCATCCTTTCTCCGCCCGTCACGGAGCCGTGGGGGATGCGGGAGTTCGGAATCCGCACGCCGGACGGACATCGCATCCGATTCGGTGAACCCCTGGGCGATGTCGGCTGACCCGAACGATCGCCGCCACATGAGAGCCCGACATGACGCCTGACGACCAGCCGGCCGATCCGCGCACGCGATTCATCGCCGCGGCCACATGGCACGGATCGCTCGACGAAGCGGAAGCGCTCCGCCGTGCACATCCGGAACTCGCCGACGACGACATCCACCTCGCAGCCATCCTCGGCGACGATGCCGCCGTGCAACGCCTGCTCGCCGCCGACCCCGCGCTCGTGTCGGACACGGTCCCGCCGTACGGCGCCACGCCGCTCGTGCATCTCTGCCTGTCGAAATATCTCCGCCTCGATCCGGCGCGAAGCGACGCCTTCCTGCGCGCCGCGCGCATCCTGCTCGACGCCGGCGCCGATCCGAACAGCGGCTTCTGGACCACAGGAAAGTTTCCGGAACGCGAAACCGCGCTCTACGGTGCGGCCGGCGTGGCGCACCACGAAGCCATGACCCGCCTGCTGCTCGCCCGCGGCGCCGATCCCAATGACGAAGAGGCCGTGTATCACTCGCCCGAAAGCGGAGAGCTCGGCGCCATGCAGGCACTGGTCGAGACGGGGCGGATCACGCAGGAGAACCTCGTGCTCATGCTTGTTCGCAAGCACGACTGGCACGATCACGAGGGCGTGCGGTACCTGCTCGAACACGGCGCCTCGCCCAACGCGGCCTGGCGTCCGATGGGGCTCTCTCCGCTGCATCACGCCATCCAGCGCGACAATGCCGCCCGCACCGTGGAGCTGCTGCTCGAGCATGGCGCTGATCCGGCGCTGGAATCGAAAGGACGCTCGGCAGCCGCCCTCGCCGCACACCGCGGCCGAGGCGACCTGCTCGCGCTGTTCGAGCGGCACGGCCGGTCGGTCACGCTCACCGGCGCAGACCGGCTGCTCGAAGCCTGCGCGCGTGGCAACGCGGCCACTGTGCGCACACTGACCGATGCGGACCCCGCCGCCGTCGCCATCGTTCGCGCGCACGCCGGCACGCTGCTCGCCGAGTTCGCCGGTACGGCCAATGCCGCCGGCGTGGAACTGCTGCTCGACCTCGGTGTTCCCGTTTCGGCGCGCTACGGCGGCGACGGTTACTTCAGCATCCCACCGGAGAGCACCGCGCTCCACGTCGCCGCGTGGAAGGCATGGCCGCCCGTGGTCGACCTGCTCGTCGCGCGCGGCGCCGACGTGAACGCCCGCGATGCGCGCGGGCATACGCCGCTCCAGTTGGCCGTGCGGGCCGGCGTGGATTCGTACTGGACGGAGCGGCGGTCCGTCGCGCCCATCCGGACGCTGCTCGCCGCCGGCGCGGATGCGGCGGATATCACCCTGCCCACCGGCTGGCCGGAGGCCGACGAGGCGCTGCGGACGCGCATCACCTGACGGACGGGCGGCGGTGTGTCCGCGCCGGCAACCGGCGCGGTCGCCCCAACCTGCTCAGCGGATGGCGTCCGCTTCCAGGCTTGCCCGCAGGCGCGGGTTGAACACCTGGCTCCCGCCCTGGAGTCCGAGCTGGGTTTGCAGGGTGTCGTACCCTTCTCTCGTGGTGGTCAACAACACCACGTTCATCCGGAGCCCCTGCAGGGAATAGCTGCCGTCGCTCGTAGTGGTGGTCATGGTCCCTCCTCCCGACACCTTGGCACCGGAGATGGGCTCGTTCGTGGCCAGATCAATGACCTGCCCGTGCAGGTGGGTGGTCGGGACCAAAGACGGAGGCTGAGGCCCTCCGTATCCCTCACTCGGCGGGTTGACCGGCTCGCCGATACACGCCATGACCGGCAAGGTCACGGCGGCAAGCATGATGATGAGGCGGGATGACATGCTGGTTCCCTCAATTAGGAAGGAGTGGGTGGGAAACTCCTTCCTGATAATCTGGGACGGCCGGGGAGACGGGGCAAGAGCCCCGGCCGCCCCCGCGGCCTGGTGACACAGCCGAACGCCTCCGGCGCTGCGTCGCAGCACCGGGGGCGTTCGGTCACAGGCCGTGCGCGACGGTTACGACATCACAACGTTCTGCAGATCCTCCGCCGCCTTGCGGAGCAGCTCCACCTTCGGCGCGTCGCACGAGCCGCGCTTGTCGGCCTCGAGCTGGGTCACGAGCTGCTGCAGCGTGGACGAGCGCTGCCCGCCGGACGCCCGCTCGGCGCTGTCGAGCGACTGGCGCACCGCCGAAATCCGCGACGACGACAGGCACTTCTTGCGTTCGAGCTGGTCCACGTACGCGCGCGCGAGCGCGAAGCTCGGCGGCCATTCCATCTTGGGCTGCCCCTGCGCGTTGAAGTACGTCCAGCGCACCGTCTTCGCCGCGTCGATCTCGTTCTTCGTGAGATGCTCGCTCGGCACCAGCTCGGCCACGTCGAGACCGCGCGCGATCTCCGAGCTCACGATGCTGCCGTTGTACCAGTACACCGACCACGAGCCGCCCATCACCATGCGCGTGGAATCCACGGGGCCGCGGTCGAAGTACGCGATCTCGAACGGCTTCGCGGCATCGGTCCAGTCGAACACCGAGATGCCGCCCTGGTACCACGCCTGCACCATCACGTCGCGTCCCGGAATCGGAATGAGCGACCCGTTGTGCGCCACGCAGTTCTCGAGCGCGGTCTGCACCGTGGGGATCTTGTAGTAGCTCTGGAACTTGAGCTTCCGGTTCTCGATCGTGAAGATCGCGTTCGCGCCCCACTCCGGCTTGTCGGTGTCGCGGCACTTCGGCGCGCCGCCGCCGCCCCATTCGTCGGAGAAGAGCAGCTTCGTCCCGTCGTTGCTGAACGTCGCCGAATGCCAGTAGGCGAAGTTGGAATCGGCCACGGCGTCCAGGCGCACCGGGTTCACGGGATCGCTGATGTCGAGCAGGAGGCCGTGCCCTTCGCAGGCGCCGCCGGCCAGGCCGAGCGCGGGATACACCGTGATGTCGTGGCACTGCGAACCCGACGAAACGGGGCCGCCCGGCGCCGGCGCGTCGCCGAACATCCGGTTGATGATGGTCTGCGCCGACTCACGCAGCGTGGCGCTGTCGGCCGCCGTGGGCCGGCCCGTGCCGCCGCGCACCTTCACGAGGCTGTCGAGCAGGTTGTTCGCGAACGGCCCGCCGATCACCAGGTCCTGCCCGGTATTGGGATTCTTCGCCGTGAACCCGCCGGCGGCGCGCGCCGCGGCCGCGGCCTGCGCGGCCGCCTCCAGATCCGCCTGCGCCGGTCCGTGCGCCGGCGGCCGCGTGAGTCCGGCGAAGATGTTCGCCCGGTTCACGATCGCCGCCGCCGAAGGATTCGCGAGCGGCACCTTGATGATCTCGATGCGGAGCAGCGAGGAGCCAGGATTCGCATCCGGCGTCTCCCGCACGCACCCCGTCAGCTCGTTCGGCGACCGCACGCCCGCCGAACCGGACACGTAGATGTAGATGTTGTCCTTGTCCTTCGGGTCCTCGAGCACCGTGTGCGTGTGCGAGCCGCGGCACGTCTGCACGTTGGCCACGATCTTCGGATTCCGGATGTCGGTGATGTCGAAGATGCGGACGCCGCGCATGCGGAGCGCGCTCACCGTGTCGGGCACGCCGCCCGGCAGGCAGTCCACGCGCCCGTTGTTCGCTTCGGCCGACATGAACATCAGGTTTCGGTACACCGACACGTCGTTCTGCGACGCGGGGCAGGTGTAGGCCGTGACCAGCTGCGGGCGCGACGGATCCGCGATGTCCCAGATCACGGGGCCGTTGTAGTTCCCCTGGATCACGTAGTTGCCCGTGAACGCGAGGTCGGAGTTGGTGACGCCGAGGAACCCGTCGGGCGAGACCGCCTTGGCCACCACGTTGAGGTTCGAGATCGCTTCCCCGGCGTTCATCAGGCCGGCCGTCAGCCCCACGCGGCCGTCGTCGGCGGGACGGGTGGCGGGCGTGGGCGGGGTCGCCGGGGTGGACGAGCCGGCGCACGCCGTCACACCCGCCAGGGCGGCCGCGGCGGCGAACCGGACGAAGACGGATGCGCCGGAACGACGCACGGACTCACGCATGAACGACATCAGGACTCCTCGGGCAAATCGTGTGAACGGAAAAACCATCGGGGACGGACGCCGTCAGTTCTCGAGGAACCGCGACGTGCCGTCGTGTTCGATCAGCATCTGCAGCATGCGCCGGATCTCGGTGGACTGATCCACCTCCACGTCGGCGGCGAACTTGAAGATCGTTTCATCCTGCCCCGCCCCGTGCGAGGCGAAGAGCGTGCGCACCATCTGCACCGCGCCGCGGTGGTGCTGGATCATGTACGTCAGGAACAGCCGGTCGAACTCGGGGCCGCGCGCGGCATCGAGCTCGCGGAGCTGCGCGTCGGTGAGCATCCCGGGCATCGCCGCTCCGTGGTCCCCGTGCCCGCCGTGCCCGGCATGGGCGTCGCCCGCGGCCGGCAGCATCGTCACCCGTCCCAGCGAGTCCACCTCGGGCACGGGCTGCAGGCGATCGCGCAGCCAGTGCTGCATCAGCGTGATCTCGTCGTTCTGCGCATTGATGATGCGCGCCGTGAGCCGCTGCACCGCCGCCCCCGCGCCGTGCGTGGCGGCCCACCGGGAAATCACGATGGCCTGCGCGTGATGGTGGATCATCCCGCTCATGAAGTCGATGTCGGCCTGTGTGTACGGATAGCGCAGGCTGTCCGCCCGCGCCCGCGCGATGGCGGCCTCGGGGCCCATGGGCTCGGGCGCCGGCGTGGAGCGCGCGCCGGCGCAGGCCGCGAGCAGTGCCACGACAGCGACGGAAGGCAGAAGAGAACGGGAAAGGGGCATGCGCAAACGGAAGCGTACCAGGATGAGACACCCGCTGCCCCCGGAAGGGTTGGAGATTCCCGGGGATCCGGAGGAATTTAGCGGGGACGAGGCCGCCCTGCCGAATCTCCCGGGTCCCGCGGGATGAGCGGCACCCGATCCGGGCCGAGTCGCGCGTCCTTCAACGGATCGGTGTGAGGCCGCCTCCCGAGCTGCCCTCAGCCCGACTTCCGCCGCTCCAGCCAGCCGTCCACACTGTACGGGCCGCCGCCCCACACCGCATACAGCAGCCAGATGAAGCAGTACAGCATCACCATCTCCCCGCCATTCCGCCAGAAGAGGAACTGCCCGCCGCCGCCGTGGATCCAGAAGTACGCCACGGCCATCTGCCCGGACGCGATGAACGCCGCCGGACGCGTGGCCAGACCGAGCACGAGACATGCGCCGGCCACCAGCTCGATCACCCCCGCGGCCCCGAAGCGCGTCATGAGCTCCACCGTACCGCCGTCGGGACCGAAACCGCCGAACCAGCCGAAGATCTTCTGCGCACCGTGCGTGAAGTAGGCGAATCCGGCGACGATCCGGAGCGCGGCCTGCGCTTCGGGCAGATAACGAGTAGTGGCCATGGTATCACGTTCCCGGGGAATGGCGGACGAAGACCGGCGCCTCGGCGCGCTGATCGCAGGAAGCGGCCGACGGACTCGGCCGCTGGTCCTACGATGCAGCCGGACGCACGATCTGTACACCCGGCCGGACCCGCGCACGATCGGCCGCCGGCTACCCCGCCCGCAGCGCGCCCGCCGGATCCGCCCGGCTCGCCCGCCGCGCCGGCACGAACGTGGCGACCGCCGTGGTCAGCAGCACCACCACGGCCGCCGCGATGTACAGACGCGGATCGGTCGCGCTCACCTCGTACAGCATACTCCGGAGCAGCGTCGTGGCCGCGAGCGACAGCAGGATCCCCGCCACGACTCCGGTCGCGGCCACGAGCGCGCCTTCCCGGAACACGAGCTGCATCACCATGCGGGGCGTCGCGCCCAGGGCGAGCCGCACCGCGAACTCCCGCGACCGCGCGGCCATGGCATACGCGATCACGCTGTACAGCCCGAGGGCGCTCAACAGGAGCGTGACCAGCGCCGCGGTGCCCAGCAGCAGCATCGTGAGCCGCGTGCGTGCCATGGAGTCGGATACGATGGCGTCGAGCGTCCGGACTCCCCAGATCGGGACGCGCGGATCGATGGACGAGACCGTCTCCCGGAACACGGGCGCGAGCTGCGCCAGGGAGAGCGGGCTCCGCACCACGAAGCTCACGCCGGCCGGCACGACCGGCATCTCCACGCCCTCGGGAAGCTGCGGCACGAGCGGGAAATAGAGCACGCGCAGCGCGCCGCGGGCGACGCGCTCGTCGTACACGTCCCCGCTCACGCCCACCACCCGGTACGGCGGGAACCGGCCCCCCGAGGCCACCTGCACTTCACGGCCGATGGGATCCTCGTCGCCGAACAGTTCGCGGGCGATCGAGGCGCTCAGGATCACACCCGGCGCCGAGGTCATGAGGTCGCCGGATTCGAAGACGCGCCCCGCGCGGATCGGGATCGCCATGACGTCGAAAAACGCCGGCGACACCACGTTCATGGTGACGAATGCCTGGGCAACGCGCCCGTCACGCCGCGTGGCATCGAGGCGTGGATGCACGTACAGCAGGTGCGGCGTGGACGGGAGCTGCATGACCGTGGCCGCGCCGCTCACCCCGGGGAGTTCGCGCAGCGCGTCCTCGACCCGCGTGTGGAATCCCGTGACTTCCGGCCAGGTACGATAGCCGCTGCCCAGGACGCGCAGCGCGAAGGTGGGCCTGTCGGCCGGTGCGAATCCGAGATCCACCCGCTGGAGCTGCGCGAGACTCATCCCCATGAGCCCTGCGCCCAGCAGCAGCGCGAGCGCGAACGCGATCTGCACCGTGACGAGCCCCGTCTGCACCCGGCGCCACCGCCGGCCGCGCGTGGTCCGGGTGTCGTCGCGCAGCGCCTCGGCCGACGCGCCGCTGTCCGCACGCGCCGCGGAAACGGTGCCGAGCAGCACGCCGATCAGAAGCGACGTCAGCACGAGCCCGCCGGCGATCGCCGGCGTGAGCGCGATATCGTGCAGCCGCGGGATCTCCGCCGCCGTGAACCCGAAGCGGATCGAGATCGCCAGCACGGCGAGCGGGAGCGCCACCGCGCCGCCGCCCAGCGCAAGCAGCCCGCCCTCGATCACGAACCGCCGCACGATCGCCGCGTGAGGCGCCCCGAGCGCACGCGACACCGCGATCTCGCCGCGCAGACGCTCGGCACGCAGCAGGGCGAGCGTGGCCACGTTCGCGACGGCGATGAGGAGCAGCGCGCCCACCATGAGGGCAAGCAGACGGAGTTCGGCACGCACGGGCGCGATCACGGCATCGTGCAGAGGCTGCGCCGTCATGCGGAATCCCGCTTCCCGCACGCGCTCGGCCGACAGCTCCGGATATCGTTCGTGCAACCGCGCGCCGAGCAGATCGAGTTCCTGCTGCGCGCGCGCGAGCGTGACGTCCGGAGCCAGCCGGCCGATCACCGTGAGATACCGTGAGTTGAGCCCCGCGCTCGACGTGGTGCTCTGCTCCGGAATGTAGATCGACACCTGATTCCAGGGCGCCTCGGTACTCGGGGAGAGCACGCCGAGAATGACCCGGCGCCGCCGGCCCAGCTCGATGGTCTTGCCCGCGATGTCCGGATCGCCGCCGAACCGACGCTGCCACAGCGCATGGCCGAGAATCACTCCCGTGGTATCGGCCCGCGCATCCTCGTCCACGAAGAGCCGTCCCGCCGCGGGCATCACGCCGAGCATGTGGAACAGGTTCGGGGTGACGACGGCGCCGACCACCCGTTCCGGGTCGTCGTCCGTGATGATCACGCCTTCGTTCAGCATGTATCCACCGAGCGCGCTGAACGACCGCGCGTCCTCGGCGAGGTACAGGAACGTGCCGGCCGAATGTTCGTCGGTGGTGATGTCGAGTCCCGGCGTATGCACCGCGATGTGCACGAGCCGCCCGGCGTCGGGATACGGGAGCGGCTCGAGCAGCACGCCGTACACGAGCGCGCCGATGCCCGTGGCCGCGCCGAGCGCGACGGCCAGTGTCGCGATCACGCCCGCGGTGAACGCTGGCGCGCGCCGGAGGCGCCGCACCGCCAGCCGCGTATCGCGGATAAAGGCCTCGAGGTCCGCGAACCCGCGCGCCGTGCGCGTTTCCTCGCGAAAGCGCGTCATGCCGCCGAAGGCGATCAGCGCGGTCCGCCGCGCCTCGTCCGGCGACAGGCCGCGCGCCACGTGGTGTTCGATCTCGGCGTCCAGGTGAAAGCGCAGTTCGTCATCGAGCTCCGCCCGGACGCGGCGTCCCTGCACCGTCTCACGGAGCCGGACGAGCAGGCTGTGGAGCATGGCGCGCATCGGGTGCTCAGGACGTGGCGCCGAGCACGAGATCCATCGCACCCACGAAGCGCCGCCAGCTCGCGAGCTCCTCGCCCATTGCGCGGCGGCCGGCCGCGGTGATGCGGTAGTACTTGGCCCGTCGGTTGTTCTCCGTGGTGCGCCACTCCGTGCTGATCAACCCGCGCTGCTCGAGGCGTACGAGCGCCGGATAGATCGACCCCTGTCCTACCCGGAAGATGTCGTTCGACAGTTGCTGGATGCGGTGCGTGAGCCCCCAGCCGTGCATCGGCGTGAGCGAGAGCGTCTTGAGGATGAGCAGGTCGAGCGTGCCTCGCAGCACCTCTTCGTTCGGTTCCGTACGCGCCATTCGTTCCTCCCGGGTGTCGGGAGAACATGCGGGCGCTGCTCCCGGAAGTCAAGAGGAACTCGTCTGGAACACCCGCGAACCGATCTGTGATAGGCCACCAACCCGCCGGCCACGTACCTTACCCGCATGCCCCTCCCCGACGCCATCGATCTCACGCCCTCCCCGCTGCGCGAGCGCATCCGGCGCGTCGGCCTCTGGCTCGGTCCCCTGCTGGCCGTCGCCGCGCTGTTCTCCCTGCCGGACTCCTACGTGCCGCCCGGCGCCGCCGACGCGGTGGAGTTCACCGCCGCGGGCCAGCGCACCACCGCGCTCGCCGTGTGGATGGCGGTCTGGTGGATGACCGAGGCGATCCCGGTGTACGCCACCGCCCTGCTGCCGCTGCCGCTCCTCCCCCTGCTCGGCGCGGGCACGGTGCGCGACGCCGCGGCGCCCTACGGCACCGACGTGATCTTCCTCTTCCTGGGCGGCTTCCTCATGGCGCTGTCCATGCAGCGATGGGGACTCGATCGCCGCATCGCCTTCCGCGTGCTGCGCATCACGGGATCGCGCGCCGAACGCATCGTGCTGGGCTTCATGACGGTCACCGCGATGCTGTCGATGTGGGTGTCCAACACCGCCGCCACGCTCGCGCTCTATCCCGTCGCCATCAGCGTGCTCGCGCTCGCGCAGACCGACGACGCCGGCGTCTCCGGCCCGGGCTTCTCCAACCTCTCGCACGCCCTGCTGCTCGGCGTGGCGTACGCGGCGTCCATCGGCGGCGTGGGCACGATGATCAGCACGCCGCCCAACCTGTTCCTCGTCTCGTTCGTCCGCGACACGTTCGGCGTGGAGATCGGCTTCTTCCGCTGGATGCTGTTCTCCATCCCGGTGGTGCTGCTGTTCCTGCCCACGGTGTGGTGGCTGCTCACGCGCCTGTTCCCGGTGCGCGGCCTCCGCATCGACGGCATGCGCGGCCTCGTGGACGACGCGCTCCGCACCATGGGCCCGTCGAGCCGCGGCGAACGCATCACCATGCTCGTGTTCGGCGCGGCGGTGTTCGCGTGGCTGTTCCGCCCGCTGCTCATGCGCATCCCGCTCGGCGGCGGTTTCCCGCTCGCCGGGCTCACCGACCCGGGCATCGCCGTGCTCGCCGCGCTGACGCTCTTCGTGCTCTCCGCCGACCGGGACGCGGACGGACGACGCCGGCCCGTGATGAACTGGGAAACGGCGCAGAAGCTGCCGTTCGGACTGCTCCTCCTGTTCGGCGGCGGACTCAGCCTCGCCGCCGCCATCGAGCGCTACGGCGTGGGCGGCTTTCTCGGCGCGCAGCTCGGAACCCTGCAGGGGCTGCCCATGTGGGTGTTCATCGCCGTGGCCGTCGTGGGCGTGATGTTCGTGGGCGAGCTGATCAGCAACACCGCCGCCGCGGCCACGTTCATCCCCATCTGCGCGGCCGCGGCCCAGGGGCTCGGATGGGATCCGCTCACGCTGCTCATTCCCATCGTGTGGGCCGCCAATTGCAGCTTCATGCTGCCGGTCGCCACGCCGCCCAACGCCATCGTGTACGGCTCGGGGTGGATCGACGCGGGACGCATGGCACAGACGGGCTTCGTGCTCAACCTGGCGGGGATCGCGCTGTTCCTCACGCTCGCGTTCCTGTTCGCGGGGCGGGTGTTTCCGGGCGTGTGACGCGGGGCGTGCGCGAGCCGCCGCCCTCGCTACGGCCGGCGCTCCCGGCACTGCACGGCGGGGTTCCAGTCCGCGAACAGCCCGGCCGGATTCTCCGTCCACACCCACATGTGCAGATACCAGAGACGCAGTTCGTCGCTCCGGAACAGATCGCGTCCCATCAGTCGCGGCGGGGTGGAATCACGCGGCCAGACACTGTAGGGAATGATGTACTCCACGCCGTTGAGCGCATACGACCCATCGGCGCGCTGTTCATACAGCAGGATCTCGGGGTGTTCGATCTCGAGACGGGCATCCATCCGGGCGCGGTCGACATGATGGTATCCCATCGCGCCGTGGTCGGCATGGTCGATGCATTCCGCGACGGTGGCCGGATATCCCGCCGCCACCGCCGAATCGAGTGTGTGGAAACGTGCGGTCGCGGCGCGCACGCGGGGGTAGGCGTCTTCGACGTCGGGGCCGTAGGCCGTGATCGCCGCCGCGGGCGCCATGGACGACACGACCGCCGGCTCTGCCATGGATGTCGTCGCCGCCGTCTGCTGCCCGTTCGCGCACGCGCACACCGTCGCGATCAGGGCGAGGTACCGCGCATCCCGCAGGGGTCGAATCCGCATCATCGTCTCTCCGTCGGCCATGGGTTTCCGGATGTCCGGAGCGCAGCATGGAACGCCGCCGACGGTCGCGACAAGCGCTCGTGCGACGGATGTGGTGTTTCGTGCAACGAATCGCCGGGAAACTGCAACGGACCGGGACGCCGGACGCTCGCCCCACGCGCCGGACGTGCTATGCTTCACGCATGGCGATCTCCGCAGCCGATCCCGGTGCCGTGGCGGCGCCGCTGTCCCGACGCCGGCTGCTCGGCATGGCGGGCGCCGTATGGCTCACGTTCGGTCTCGTGCAATGTGCGCAGTCGTGGGTGCAGGCCCAGGCCACGGGGCGGGCGTGGGATCTCGCGGGCGCGCTGATCACCGGCATGCCGTGGTGGCTCTCCTGGTTTCTGCTCACGCCGCTGCTCATGCTGCTCGCCGAGCGCCTGCCCATGACGGGTGCCCGCCCGTGGCGCGCCTTCGGCGGACATGTCGTGGCGGGCGTGGTGATTTCGTGCGTCAATCTCGCCGCCGTGGGAACCGTGTACTGGTTCACCACGGGACACACGCTCGGCATCGCGTCGTCGCTTCCCAACCAGATCCAGCGATTCTTCGGCAGTTTCTTCCTCGAAAGCATCGTCACGTACGCCGCGGCCGTGGGCGTGCTTGTGGCCATCGACTTCGCGCGCGCCGCGCGCGATGAACGGGTGACGCGCGCCGAGCTCGAAGTGCAGGCCGCCGTGCTCGAGACCGCGGTCGCCAGGGCGCGCCTGGCGGCCCTCACGATGGAGCTCAATCCGCACTTCCTGTTCAACACGCTGAGCGCCATCTCCGGCCTCGTCGCGCAGGCGCGGCCCGCCGAAGCGCGCGAGGTCGTGCGGCGGCTCGGCGAACTCCTGCGTCGCACACTCGAAACCGGCGCCGATCCGTTCCACACGATGGCACGCGAGCTCGACTTTCTCGAGGACTATCTGTTCATCCAGCAGGTGCGCTTCAGTGATCGCCTGGACGTCACGCTCGACATCGACGCGCACGCCCGCTCCTGCACGATCCCCGCGCTGCTCCTGCAGCCGCTGGTCGAGAATGCGATCCGCCACGGTATCGAACCCAACGCCGGACGGGGCGATGTCCGAATTCAGATCACGCGGAACGACGGATCGCTCCGCATCGCGATCGCCGATTCCGGCGCGGGCTTCGACGACATGCTGCTCCGCGAGGGCGTGGGGATCGCCAACACACGCGCGCGTCTCGATCATCTGTACGGCATCGACGCCGCGCTGCACCTGCGCAACCGCCCCGACGGCGGAGCGGAAGCCGTGGTGCTGATGCCGGCCCGCGACCGATGAACCGCCGATGAGCGACTCCCCCACACCGCCGCACGCCATGCTCCGCATCGTCGTGGCCGACGACGAACCGCATGCCCGGGCCGATCTCGTCGAGCTCCTCGCCGCGCACGCGGATTGCGAGGTCGTGGCCACGTGCGCCACGGGCGCCGACACGCTCGCCGCCGTGGCACGGCTCCACCCCGATGTGCTCCTGCTCGACATCCGGATGCCGGGTGTGGACGGATTCGGCGTGGTCGAACGGCTCGAGCGCACGGACGCGCCGTACGTGATCTTCGTGACCGCGTTCGACCGGTATGCCGTGGACGCCTTCCGGGTGCGCGCGCTGGACTACCTGCTCAAACCCGTGCTGCCGGCGCGCCTCGCCGACGCCCTGGGCCGGGCCCGGGAGCAGGTGCGGTTGCGTGCGCCGACGCCGCGGAACGCGGTGTCACCGGCGCCGCCGCACTACTGGACCGAGCTCCTCGTCCGCATCGGGCTGCGCGATGTCGTGGTCCGCGTCGACGACGTGGACTGGATCGAGGCCGACACCTACTGCGTCCGGCTCCATGCGGGCGCGCGGACCCACGTCCTGCGCGAGCGGATGCACGTGCTCGCGTCGCATCTCGACCCGCGGCAGTTCGCACGCGTTCATCGCTCGGCGATCGTCAACCTGAATCGCGTGCGCGAGATCGCGCACGACGGACGGGGCGATCATGTCATCGTGCTCTCCACGGGTGCGCGCGTGCGCACGAGTCACGCGCGCTGGCTGGCGTTCCGCGACATGATGCGCGAGCGCACGCGCCCCGGACGGACCGGCGCACCGCCGGAGATCAGGAGCGACAGGCCACGGTGAAACTCAACCGGGAGACCGATCGGCGCGCGTTGACGCGCGTCCCATCCTGCGTACGGCCGAAGAACCCCCGCGACGTGCCGTCGTTCGCCATCAGCGTGATCTCGGACGTACCCACGCGCGCGACCCCGATCGGTGTGGTGTTCGTTCCCTGGACCTGGAAGACCTCGATCGGCACCCCCGTCTGGTTGCTGACCACCAGCACGTCGTATCCGTCGCAGGGCTCCACCATGCGCTCCGCCTTCGGCGTGCTGGCGCACGCGAGCGAGAGCGCGGCCGCGACGAGGGGCAGCCATACGCGCCGCACATGCCGGTGGCCGGCCCGCGCCAACGGTCTTCCGGAAAACGCTGGAGTCACACGGGACATCTCGGACGAAGCCATACGGGATTTCTCAAGGAGAATGCGGACAGGGGGGAGGCTCGCCGAGCCAGCTCGGGACCGCGGGCGATCGTACCCGGAGGCCGCGAAAAAGTGCGACGCAGATCACGGCACCCGCACGAACGCCCCCAGCACCTCGAGCGCGAGATCGATCTCCGCGCGGTGCGTGCGGAAGTTGAGCACCGCCATCCGGAGCGTGAAGCGCCCGTCGATCCGCGTCGAGCTGAGGAAGATCCGCCCGTCGTGACGGATCGCCTCCACGAGCCGTTCATTGAATGCATCGGCGTCCCCGTCACTCATGCCCTCCGGCGCCCAGCGGAACGTGGACACCGTCAGGTCCGGCTCCGGTCCCACGCGAAAGCCCAGCCGCTCCACCTCCTCATGGAAGTAGCGCGTGAGCAGCAGCTTCTCCTCGAGCGCCGCGCGGAACGGCGCCACGCCGAGTGCCATGAGCGGCAGCCACATCCGGAGCGCGCGAAACGGGCGTGACAGTTCCGGCGAGATCTCGGCCGGCGACACCTCGGCGGTGTTCCGCACCGCGTCCTGCATGTAGTGCCCGCTGTACCGGTTGGCGCGCGCAAGCGTGGCGAGGTCGCGCACCAGCACGATCCCGCTCCCCCACGGCAGGAACAGGCTCTTGTGCGGATCGAGCACCACGGAATCCGAACGCTCGATGCCGGCCAGTGCCTGTCGCCCTTCGTCGGTGAGGAGGAAAAATCCGCCGTAGGCCGCATCCACGTGCAGCCAGCAGCGTTCGCGCGCCGCGATATCGGCGATGGCAGGGAGCGGATCGATCGCGCCGGTGTCGGTGGTGCCGGCGGTGGCCACGATCAGCCACGGCCGAAGCCCCGCGCGTCGATCCGCCGCGATCGCCTCGGCGAGCGCCGGCGCCTGCATGCGGAATCGTGCGTCCACCGGAATGCGCCGGATCGGCGCATCGGCGAGCCCCGCCAGGCGGAGCGCCTTGTCGATCGAATGATGCGCCTGGCCCGTGAGATACACGACCGCCGTGTCGTAGTCGCGGCTCCGGAGTTCGTGCGCATCACGCGCGGCCGTGATCGCGGCCAGGTTGGCGAGACTGCCGCCCGAGGCGGTATGACCGCCCGCGCTCCCGGGGTAGCCCACCAGGTCGGCCGTCCAGCGGATCATCTGGTGCTCCATTCGCACCGGGCCGGGTCCAGTGAAGAACATGCCGGAGTACTTGTTGGTGACCGCGGCGAGATAATCACCCAGCGCGGCGTGATAGAGCCCGGCGCCGGGGATGTAGGCCAGGTGCCCGCCCGACGCGACGCTCGTGCCGGGACGCACCACCTCCTCGTCGAACAGCGCCAGCAGCGCGTCGATCGGGTGGCCGGAGTCCGCTACCGCGAGAGCCCCGAGCCCTTCCCCGGTGCTGGAGCTGTCGTACGCCTTGCGGTGCGGCAGCGTGGCGAGAAACTGCTCGCCGTACGACGCGACGGCCGCGAACAGCCGCTGCCGCCCCTCGGCGTTGGGGTCCAGGGCGCGCGCGTCGTGCGCGAGGGCATCGAGCCGGTCACGGATGGGCATGGGGGAGACGATTCCGGGAAGATCGAAGGGGTATCCGGCGTGGAATCTGGCGACCGTCGGCACGGGCTCACAGATCCGGCTTCCGGTCGTGAGCCGACTCTCGCCCCGATACGGAGCCGATACCCCCTCGTGACCGGGACGACGGGGGCATCGGTGCACCATACAGCATGGATCGCAGAACGTTTCTTCGCACCTCCGCGCTCGGCACCGCCGCGCTTGCGCTTCCCGCGCCACTCCGGGGCGATCCGTACGCCCCGCTGACGCTTCCTCCATCCCGAGCCGCTGCCCGCGACACCCGGATTCGCGGCGTGGTGCGCCTCGGGAAGCGCGGACTCGCGCGTGTTCCCGTGAGCGACGGCACGGCGGTCGTCGCTACCGACGCGGAGGGCCGTTTCGAGCTCATCGCACGGAGCACGAGTCCGTTCGTGTTCATCTCCCTGCCATCGGGAACCCGTATCCCCGTCAATGATCCGGGCACGGCGCGCTTCTATCGTCCCATCACGCCGGACGCGCGGAACGAGATGCACGTGGCGTTCGACCTGGATCCTCTCGAGGGAAGCGACGAGGCGCATGCGTTCCTGCTGTGGTCCGATACGCAGACGCAGACCCGCACCGAGACGGAGTGGATGCACAGCCAGTCGGTCCCCGATACCGTCCAGTTCATCCGGGAGCTGGGAGACCGCCATGTCTTCGGCGTCACCTGCGGCGACATCATGTTCGATGACCTGTCGCTGTATCCGGAATACGAGCGCGCCATCTCGCGCCTCGGCATTCCGTTCTTCCAGGTGGTGGGGAATCACGATCTCGATTACGAAGCACGTCTGAGCGAAGCCTCGACCGCGACCTTCGGCCGCCACTTCGGCCCCGGATACTATTCGTTCGACCGGGGAGCCGTGCACTACGTCGTGCTGAACGATGTCTTCTGGCACGGGGTCGGATATCTCGGCTATCTCCACCGCGAGCAGCTCGCCTGGCTCGAGCAGGATCTGAAGCTGGTGGAGCCCGGTCGCCCCGTGATCGTGTGCACGCACATTCCCGTGATGGCGACCGGCGCGCTTCGCCGAGGCGAACGCACGCCGCCGATCGGCGGATCCGTGGCCAACCGGGAGGCGCTCTACCGGCTCCTCGAGCCGTTCGACGCCCATATCCTGTCCGGGCACACGCACGAGAACGAACACCTGCGGGACGGCGGCTGTCGTCATCATGTCACCGGCACCGTGTGCGGCGCCTGGTGGAGCGGTCCCATCTGCGGCGACGGCACGCCGAACGGTTATTCCGTCTACGAGATCCGGGGCGAGGAAATCACGCACCGGTACAAGGCGACCGGACTGCCCTTCTCCCATCAGCTCCGCGCGTATCCGTTCGGCGCCGACCCCACCGCGCCGAACGAGATCGTGGCCAACGTGTGGGACGCGGACATCGACTGGACCGTGGTGTGGTATGAGGACGGCGAGCGCAAGGGCACGATGGCGCGGCGCACGGGCCGCGATCCGTGGAGCCGCGAGCTGCACGCCGGCCCCGATCTCCCGCCTCGCCGGCCGTGGGTCGATCCGTATCCCACCGACCATCTGTTCTATGCCCCCGCGTCACGCGGCGCACGGGAGATCCTCGTCGAAGCCACCGATGCGCGCGGCCGGCGGTATACCGCGCGGGTCGGCGATCCCATGCCCGCGGATCCCGCGCTCTGGAAGGGGTGACGGGCGGCGGCTCGGTGCGCGAGGGAGAGTCGGGAGCAGGCCGAACGATGCCTACGACGCGGTTTCCGGCGACGCCCCGATCCGCCACGGCGGATACCGGCGATGCTCCCCGGCCCGGAACAGGCAGAGCTCGTTGCCGGACGGATCCCGGAGACGCGCCTCCCGCCAGAGCCAGCGTTCGTCGACAGGCCGCCTGGTGAATACGAATCCTGCCGCCTCGAGCCGCACGACCTCGTCGTCGAGCTGCTCGCACTCGAAGTACACCACGACGCCGGTGTCCGGCGCGGCCTGCTCCACCCGGTGCACCGAGAACGTCGCATCGCCCGCGGGGCATTCGAAGCGCGCGTAGTGCGGCGCGTCCACGATCTGCGTGAACCCCATCGCGCGGTAGAACGCCACAGATCGCGCGATATCCGTGGCGGGCAGTGTGAGCTGATTCAGATTCATGGCCGGTCGCTCCGTGTTGCGCGGCTGCTTACGCGGCTGTTTACGCGGGCACCCAGATCGCCTTGGCGTCGATCACTTCGGCATCCCGCGGCAACGCGAGCGGCTCGGACGCCTTGGTGAAGAAGGCCAGCCCCTTGTAGGTCGTCACGTACTGATACTTCACGCGGAACATCCGGCTCGGCGCCCGCACGATCAGCGGGGACGGCTGCCGCTCCACGAGACGGAGAAACTCCGCCGGCTCCACCCGCACCATCACTCCGGATGCCTTGACCGCCTGTATCGCCGCGGCCGCGGCTGCACTTGCTGTTGCTGCTCCCATGAAGTCCCCGCGTGCGTAAGTGATTCATCGAGATCGTGGTGAACGCCCTGCCCCCGGGTCCGTGAGCCGCTGTCGGCGAAGCCGTTGAGCGGCGAACGGATTCCCCGGGGCAGGGCGTCCCGGCGCGATCCGGCCCTACCGCACCAGCTTCTTGTACTTGATCCGGTGCGGCTGGTCCGCGTCCGCCCCCTTCCGCCGCTTGAGATCCTCGATGTACGACTCGTAATTCCCCTCGTACCACACCACTTCCGAGTCCCCCTCGAACGCCAGGATGTGCGTGGCCACACGGTCCAGGAACCAGCGATCGTGCGAGATGATCACCGCGCAGCCGCTGAAGTCCAGCACCGCCTCTTCCAGCGCGCGCAGCGTATCCACGTCGAGATCGTTCGTGGGTTCGTCGAGCAGCAGCAGGTTGCCGCCCTGCATGAGCGTCTTCGCGAGGTGCAGCCGGTTGCGCTCGCCGCCCGACAGGTTCGCCACGAGCTTCTGCTGGTCCGCGCCCCGGAACCCGAAGCTCGCCGCGTACGCGCGCGAGTTGAGCTCCCGCTTGCCCACCGGAATCATCTCGCGGCCGCCCGAGATCTCCTCCCAGAGCGTGCGCTTGCCTTCGAGCGTGCGCTGCTGGTCCTGGTACGAGATCTGCACCGTGTCGCCGATGCGGAGCTCGCCGGCGTCGGCCTGCTCGAGCCCGTTGATCATGCGGAACAGCGTGGTCTTGCCCGCGCCGTTGGGGCCGATGATCCCCACGATGCCGGCGCGCGGCAGATCGAACGACAGCCCCTCGAACAGCAGCTTGTCGCCGAACGCCTTCCGCAGCCCCTTGGCGATCACCACGTCGTTGCCGAGCCGCGGCGCCGGCGGGATCACGATCTCGTTCTGCATCACGCGATCCTGCTGCGCCTCGCTCGCCAGCTCCTCGTACGCCTGGAGACGCGCCTTGTTCTTGGCCTGCCGCGCGCGCGGCGACATGCGCACCCACTCGAGCTCCTTCTCGAGCGTCTTCTGCCGCGCGCTCGCGTGCTTCTCCTCGAGCGCGAGCCGCTGCTTCTTCTGCTCCAGCCAGCCGCTGTAGTTCCCCTCGTACGGCACGCCCTTGCCGCGGTCGAGCTCGAGGATCCACTTGGCCACGTTGTCGAGGAAGTAGCGATCGTGGGTGATGGCCACCACCGTGCCCGGGAACCGCTCGAGATAGTGCTCGAGCCACGCCACACTCTCGGCGTCGAGATGGTTCGTGGGCTCGTCGAGCAGCAGCATGTCCGGCTCCTCGAGCAGGATGCGGCAGAGCGCCACGCGGCGCTTCTCGCCGCCCGACAGGTGCGTGACCGGCGACTCGCCCGGCGGCAGACGCAGCGCGTCCATGGCCACCTCGATCTTGTTGTCGAGGTTCCAGAGATCGTGCTGGTCGATGTACTCCTGCAGCTTCCCCTGCTTCTCGAGCAGCGCGTTCATCTCGTCGTCGCTCATGGGCTCGGCGAACCGCATCGACACCGCGTTGAACTCGTCGAGCGCGTTCCGCTGCGCCTGGAGCGCGAGCTCCACGTTGCCGCGCACGTCGAGTGTGGGGTCGAGCTCGGGCTCCTGCGACAGGTAGCCCACGCGCGTGCCCTTGTGCGCCCACGCCTCACCCTGGAACTCGGTGTCCACGCCCGCCATGATGCGCAGCAGCGACGACTTGCCCGCGCCATTGGGGCCGAGCACGCCGATCTTCGCGCCGGGATAGAAGGAGAGCCAGATATCGTCGAGGATGATGCGCGAAGGCGGAACGACCTTGCGCAGCCCCTTCATCACGTAGATGAACTGCGGTGCCATGGAATGCCGGAGTTGTGGAGGACGGAACGGACGGCGAGCGGGGATGCGCCGGAATCGGTCGCCGAAATCGCGCGGATCCGAAGACACCCCAATCCTGAAAGATAACCGATCCGGCGTCCGGGAGATCGGTTCCTGCGGATCCCGCGGGAACAGAAGCCCGTGCCGCGGCATATTGTTCACACCCATGCAGATCGACGTCGCCGCCCAGCTCTCCTCGAGCCCGCTCACGGCCGTGCCGCTCCTCTTCGCCGCCGGCGTGCTCACGAGCCTCACGCCGTGCGTCTACCCCATGATCCCGATCACCGCGGCGATCGTGGGCGGACAGACGCTCGGCGCGGCACCGGCCGGCGCCGCCCAGCCTCGCTGGCGAACGGCCGCGCTCACGGGTGCGTATGTGCTCGGGCTGGCCACGGTCTACGCGGGACTGGGTCTGCTGGCCGGTCTCACGGGTACCATGTTCGGCGCCGTGAGCAGCAACCCGTGGGCCTACTTCGCCATGGCCAACCTGCTGCTCCTGGCGTCGCTCGCGATGTTCGACGTGATCCCGGTGCGGCTGCCGTCGTTCCTGGTGCAGCGCGCGGCCACCGCGGGAACCGGCGGACGTGCCGCCGGCGCGTTCGTGATGGGCGCCGCGTCGGGGCTGGTGGCCGCGCCCTGCTCGGCGCCGGTGATGGCGGCGGTGCTCACCTGGGTGAGCGCCACGCAGAGCGCCGGCCTGGGGTTCGTGTATCTGTTCGCCTTCTCGCTCGGCATGTGCGCGCTGCTCGTGGCCGTGGGGCTGTCCGCCGGTACCGTGTCGCGCCTCCCGCGCGCCGGTCAGTGGATGGTGTACGTGAAGAAAGGGTTCGCCGTGGTCATGCTCGTGATGGCCGAGTACTACCTCATCAAGATGGGACAGGTCTACTTCTGATGCGATTCGCGCTGCCGATGATCCGCCTTTCGCGCGCCGTGGGGCGCCTCGCGCTCGTCACGCTGGCCACGCTGAGCGCCGCCGCCGCGCAGCCGCTCCTCACGTCGCCGCTCGCCGCGCAGGACCTCGGCATCAAGGTGGGCGCGAAGGCGCCCGGCGGGCCGATCGAGACGCTCGACGGCAAGACGACCGACCTGGGCACGGTGATCGCCGGCAAGCCCACGGTGCTCGAGTTCTGGGCCACCTGGTGCGGCAACTGCAAGCAGCTCGAACCGGCCATGCTCGCGGCGCACACGAAGTACGGGGACCGCGTGCAGTTCATCGCCGTGGCCGTGTCGCTCAACCAGACCGTGGAGCGCGTGAAGGGCTACCAGGAGCGCTTCAAGCTCCCGTTCACGTTCCTGTACGACCGGCGCGGCGACGTCTCGGAAGCCTACGACGCGCCGGCCACGTCGTACGTGGTGGTGATCGACGCCGCCGGCACCGTGGTGTACACCGGTGTCGGCGGCACGCAGAACCTCGACGCCGCGATCGCGAAGGCGCTCACGGGCTTCTGAGCCGGCTCCCGCAACACGTCACGGCCGGCCGGCGCCCTCCGCGGGCAGCTTCGGCATCAGCGCGGCGTCCCGCAGCACCATCCGGGTTCCGTCGTAGTCCACGGCGAGGTTCGCGGCGCGCGTAAGCGCGTCGAGCGCCTGTCCCGAGGATTCGAGCGTGAGCTTCGTGGTCACCGTGCGCGCGCCGAGTCCGGGATCGTCGAGCGTCGCGTCGAGATTGTGCCAGCGGCGGAGCGTGGTGAGCGCGTGGTCCACGGTGGCGTCTTCGAGCAGCAGTTCGCCGTTCACCCACGCGAACACCACCGCCACTTCGTTCGGCGCGGGCGTCCGCATGGTGCCGTCGCGCGCGACGGCCACGGATTCCCCGGCCCGGAGGGTGCGCGACGACGACGCGCCGATCACGGGGTGCACGCGCACCGTCCCCTCCTGCACGGTCACGAACAGTTCGGGATCATCGTCGTACGCGCGCACGCTGAAGTCGGTGCCGGTGGCCACGATGGCCGCGCCGCGCGTGCGCACCTGGAAGTTCCGCGACGGGCCCGCGGCCACCACGAAGTGCGCCGCGCCGTCGAGTTCGAGGCCGCGGAACGCGGTGCCGAAGCCGTTCGGAATGCGGAGCGTGCTGGTGGCGCCGAGCTGCGCCGAGCTCTCGTCGAGCAGCGAAATGGTGCCGCGCTGTCCGGGCGACGCGTAGATGGTGCGGACATCCTCGGCCTCGAGCGCCCGCGTGAGCGCGAGCTCGGCGCTGCCGCGGTCCATCCACCGCATGGCCAGCACGGCCACCACGAGCAGTCCCACGCCTCCGAGGATCATCGCCATGGGCGGACGCCGCCGTGCCACGGTGTCCACGTGTTCACGCGCGTGCCGCCGGGCCACCCGGCGCGCTTCCTCGCGGTGCTCGGCGAGTTCTTCGGCGGAGACGTGCAGGCGGGTGTGGATCTCGTCCCAGGCCTGCTGCGCGGTCATGCCGGCCTTCGCGGTGGGCGTGGTGACGTGCACGCCTTCGTGCAGTTCGAAGCGATGGAGCGAGGCGCGGCGGCGGAGTTCCTCGGCGGCGCGGTGCGACACGGCCTCGTCGAGGTAGTCGTCGATCGCGCCGGGTGTGGCGAACCGCGCCCGGTCGGCCCACGCGCCGAGCAGCACGCCCATCGCGACCCTCGGCGCGGCGACCGCGTCGGCGCCGAGCTGGATGCCGGCCTTTTCCACGAGCGCGTCGAAGCGCGATCGCACCAGCAGTTCGAACGCACGTTCGTCACCGGCGCGGAACGCGTCGGCCTGTTCCGCCGCTATCGGCGTGAGGATCGCGGGCATGGGGGCCTCCCCGGCATCGTGATGCCGTTCGCGTGAAGTGCGCGCCCGGGGGCCTTCCGACTCATGCGGCCCCGGTCGATGTGGGACACGCACATGCCTCACCATGCAGCGTGCCGGCCGCCGGCGCCAGTAGGGCGCGTCACACTTCGCTGCCGGGTTTTGTTCGGAAGCCGAGGAAAAACAACAGCAACGGAATCCACAGATGACGCAGATGAACGCAGATGGATCGCGGATGGAGCGGGGAGATGACGCGGATAAAGACCAAAAGGGAAAAAATTCCTGTCATCTCTCCGCTCCACCTGCGCCATCTGCGGATTCCATCGCTGTTCCTTCCGACCCGGATTATTCCGTTGCTGTTATCTGTGTCATCGCTGTTCCATCTGCGTCATCTGTGGATTCGGTTGCGGTTGCCGTTGCCGTTGCTGTTCCGCCCCGACCCTGACATCCCCCCGGAATCCGGGGTAAGTTGTCGCACGCGTTCGTCCGCACCTCCTCCATTCGTCCATGACCGCACCGCGCGTTCCCGGCCCGTCGCACACTCCCGGCGTCGGCACCGGCGTGATCGACCCGGAACTGCTCGAGGAGCTCGAGCCCGAAACCGGGATGGACGTGGGCACGTCGCTCTGGGCGGTGGTGTTCGCCGGCGGCATCGGCACCCGGTTCTGGCCCATCAGCACGCCGGACCGGCCCAAGCAGGTGCTGCCGCTCGTGGACGCCCGGCCGCTCATCGCCGACACGCTCACGCGGCTCGCCCCGCTCGTGCCCGCGCAGCGCGTGCTCGTGGTCACGAGCGCCGACATCGCCGACGTGCTGCACGCCGCCATCCCGGAGCTCCCGCGCGCGAACCTGCTCATCGAGCCGCGGCCGCTGGGCACGGCGGCGGCGCTCGCGTGGGGCGCGCAGGAGATCAGCCGGCGCGCGGGGCCGAAGACCGTGTTCTGCGCCCTGCACGCCGATCTCGCGGTGGATTACCGCGACGCATTCCACGACACCGTGCGGCGCGCGGCGCAGATCGCGTCGCAGGATCCGTGGCTGGTGACGGTGGGAGCCACGCCGTCTCGCTGCGAACCGTACTTCGGCTATCTCAAGCCCGGGGTGCCGCTCGATTCGTTCGTCTCGCTCGCCGACGGCGGCGTCTGCCGCGTGGAATACTTCGTGGAGAAGCCGTCGCTGGCCCTCGCCGATACGCTCATCGCGAGTGGCGCGCTCTGGAACACGGGCGTCTTCGTGTGGCAGGCGCAGACCGTGCTCGACGAGCTCGGCGCGCGCGTGCCCGAGATCGCGCTCGGCCTGCCGTACCTCGCGGCCGGGGAGATGGCGCTTTTCTCGGAGCAGATCACGAACAGCATCTCGATCGACCGCGGGCTGCTCGAGCGGAGCGACAAGGTCGTGGTGGTGCCCGCGTCGTTCGGATGGGACGACGTGGGAACCTGGGCATCGCTGCGGCGCGTGCGCGCGCTCGACGACACCGGGAACGGCGTGATGGGACCCGTGCACTGCGTGGATGCGTCCGGGAACATCGTGCACAGCGAGAACGGCGAGATCGTGGTGTACGGCGTGAGCGGGCTGCTGGTGGTGGCGGTGGACGGCCTCACATTCGTGACCACGCTGGAGCGGGCCACGGAGCTCGGGCCGCTGATCGCGCAGTTGCCGCCGCACCTCCGGGTGCGGCCGGGACGAGGAAGCGGAAGCAGCGGGAGCTGAAACCCCGCCGCTCCTCCCCCGTACGTCCTTCCATGCCCCTCCGCCCCGCCCTGCTCCTCGGCGCGGTGCTCGCCATTGCGGCGCTCGCTGCCGCAGCGCCCGCCGCCCCGCTCGCCGCCCAGACCCGCTCGCTCGACCTCGGTATCGACCAGACCGGCATCAGCATCGGCGACTCGCCGCGCTGGCGCGGCCTCCGGCTCAACTTCCGCGACACCCGGCTCGAGCGCGTCGACGGCATCAACACCACCATCTGGTATCCCACCGAGGACGGCGGCGGCGACATTCGCGGCGTCGCGATCGGTCTGCCGCTCACCGGCGGCCGCAGCATCATGGGCGTAGGGCTCGCCCTTGGCGGATTGGGCGTCGAGGAATCGTTCACCGGCATCGGCCTGACCGGACTCGGCATCGGCACCGGCGGCACCGTGAACGGCATCGCCATCGGCGGGCTCGGCCTCGGCGCGGGCGGGGGCGTGCGCGGCATCGCCGTGGGCGGCCTCGGCATCGGTACCGGCGGCAGCGCCCGGGGACTCCTCGTGGGTGGACTCGGCGCCGGCGTGGGTGGTGACCTGCGCGGTCTCGCCGCCGGCGGGCTGGGCGTCGGCGTGGGCGGCAGCGCCCGCGGCATCGTCGTGGGCGGGCTTGGCGCCGGGGTGGGCGGATCCCTGCACGGCGTGGCCATCGGCGGGCTCGGCGTGGCCGCGGGGGACAGCATGGCCGGTGTCGCCATCGGCGGGCTCGGCGTCGGAACCGGCGGCAATGCCCGCGGCCTCCTGATCGGCGGACTCGGCGCCGGCGTGGGCGGCGACTTCCACGGACTCGGCGTGGCCGGGCTCGGCATGGGCGTGGGCGGCACGCTCCGCTACGTGGCCATTGCCGGCCTCGGCGTGGGCGCGCCGCGCGTGATCGGTGCCGCCGCCGCGGGGCTCGGCGTGGGCGGACGCGATCTCACCGGCCTCATGCTCGCCGGCGGCACCGTTCGCGTGGTCGAGGACGGCACGCTGCGCGGCGTGGCCGTGAGCACCGCGAACGTGATCAAGGGTACGCAGCGCGGGCTCAGCCTCGGCCTCGTGAACTACGCCTGGCGGCTCCACGGCGCGCAGATCGGCGTGGTGAACATCGTGCGCGACAACCCCGCCGGACGCCGCGTCCTGCCCGTATTCAACTGGGGCTCGCTCCCGTAGCACCCTGCTGTTTGTCCCCAGGCACCCTCGGGACTCGAGTCTAAAGACCCGCCGCTTGCGACCTCGTGCGGCCGATCTCGCCCCACCCGCCATTCTCCGCCTGTCCTCAACCGGGGCTCGCTGCCGTAGCGCCCTGCTGTTCGTATCAGACACCCTCGGGACTCGAGTCTAAAGACCCGCCGCTTGCGACCTCGTGCGGCCGATC
>CAZUKU010000007.1:0-36068 GCA_964621045.1 uncultured Gemmatimonas sp. | reverse complement strand
TCGCCCCACCCGCCATTCTCCGCCGCGTCCCGCCCCCTCACTCCCCCCGAAACACCGGCACCCGTTTCTCCACGAACGCCGCCATCGCCTCCCGCACATCCCCGCTCGCAAAGCACGTCTTGATGTGCGCGAGCTCGCTCCGGAGCTGTGCATCGAGCGTGGCACCGGCACTCTCCATGAGCAGCCGCTTGGTGAGCGCGAGCGCCACCGGAGGCCCGGCCGCGAGCTGCGCGGCGAGCTCCTGCGCCACGGCCAGCACGTCCGCATCCGCCGCGACGCGCGTGGCCAGCCCGATCTGCTGCGCTTCCGCCGCGTCGATATCGCGCCCCGTGAACAGGATCTCCGCCGCGCGTCCATGTCCCACGAGACGCGGCAGGAACCACGACACCCCCGCATCCGGCGACAGCCCGCGCCGCACGTACCCCGCCGTGAGCCGCGCGCTCTCCGCCACCACGCGCAGATCGCACGCGAGCGCGAGCCCGAACCCCGCGCCGGCCGCCGCGCCGTTCACGGCCGCAATCACCGGCTTCTCGCACGCCGCGAGCGCGAGCACCCACTTCCCCACCCAGTAGAGCGGATCGAGCCGGTCGGCCCGCGCGCCGCCGGTGAGCGACACCGGCTCGCCCAGGTCGAGACCCGCGCAGAACCCGCGCCCCGCGCCGGTGATCACCACCGCGCGCACGGCATCGTCGCGCGCCGCGGCGTGCACCGCGTGCGGCAGCTCGTCGGCCAGCCGCGGATTCACCGCATTGAGCCGTTCGGGACGATCGAGCGCGATCGTGCGCACTCCATCGCTCGTGTCCACGCGCAGGTGGTGATACGCGGCGGCGGTCGGCGCGTCCGGCTGCCGGTCGGTGGGCTGGGCCTCGGACATCTGCACCTCGGCGAAATGGGCGAACGAACCACGAAGATCGTGGCACGCACTGTCCGCAACATCATCGCCGGACGAGGATTCCGTCAATGTGACCGGCGCCACCCACTACCGTTCGCCCCCTCTGGTCGTGTAGATCACAGATCCTCCCTCCGACGTGCCTCGGCCGTCATCCCCTGTCCGGCCCGTCCCGCGACCGCATCTCATGCCCGGCACCCGTAGTCCCCGATCGGCGTCGTCCGCCCCGCTGCTGCAGGATGACGAGGATATCGCGCGTAACGCGCACCCCATGGCCTGCGCGGACGCGCTCGCGCGCACGGCCGACGAATGCGCCCGGCAGCGCGAGCGGCTCGCCAGGCTGATCGTGCGCCACGTGGGACGTGCCGAGCTGGCGGCGGGGCATGCCATCGTGGAGACGTGCGACCTTGCGCTCGAGGAGGGCGTGGCCTGCTACGAGATCGCGTGCCGCACCGATTCCATCGCCGACGACACGCTGCGCAAGCACGCCAACAGCCTCTGGCACGCGGCGCGCGAATATCTGCGGCGCCACTCCATCGCCGATCATGCGTCGCGGCTCATCAAGCAGCGCGACGCCGAAGCGCTCGGCGACCTGCACTTCGAATACGAGCTCGAAGCCTCGGCGGCGCTCGCGCTCCGTCACGCCTGCACCGCGTACTTCAAGATCCGCCCCGAAGCCGCCTGAGCGGCGAACGCCCCCGCGGCCGCGATCGCACGGGCCGCACCCCGCGGAAGCCAAGGCCGCCCTCCGCGGGTGGCCGCTCCGAGGGACACCGGCTGTCCCGTTCGCTGGACGGCTCGGCGGGAAATCGCGGGAAGGAAACGGCAAACCGTTGCCGCACAACGGGTTGCACACGAACGAGCCGTGGCATTTCGCTTGCGACGGGAGATCGCGCGGACGCATGGCCCGGCCATGCGCCCACCCCTTCCCCTCTCCCGTGAGCATCCCCATGCCCTCCATCCCGTCCCTTCCGTTCGCGCCCTCCCGCGCGATGTTCGCGTTCGGTGCGCTGTGTGCCCTGCTCGTCGCGATCCCGGCCGAGGCCCAGGACCGTACGTGGCCGCCGCAGTATCGCCGCGACCGGCCGCAGCTCGCCCTCGAGGCCGCCGGCGTGCTGTCATCGCTGCAGGGGAACGCGGTGGCCGGCGCCACCGACGGCAGCGGCTTCGACGTGCTCGCGTCGGTGGGCGTGAGCGTGCTTTCGCTCGGCGGCGGGTACCAGCGCAGCACGCACCGGTTCGGCGACGGCGATGCCGTCGTGCACGGCGTGTTCTTCGAACCGCGCGTCGCCCTCCCCTTCGCCGCGCGCAACTTCACGCCCTTTGCCTACGGCCGCGTCTCCCGGCTCGACCGGTCGCTGACGCTCGGCGCCACGGAAAGCCGCGCCAGCGGCACCGGATTCGGCGGCGGCGTGGGTACGTACGTGTGGCTCGCCCCGCACGTGCAACTGAACACCACCGTGGGATGGACCTCCATGCGCTTCGGCGCGGCGGACGGGGAGACCTTTCCCGTGCCCGGCCCCACGAACGGTTCGAGCTGGGGCGTGCGCGCCGGCCTGACGCTGGGCTTCGATCGCTGGGGCCGGTAAGGATTACGGCCCCGTCAGCTCCAGCTCCAGCAGCTTCTTGGCCGGCTGCGGATCGCGCGTGAGATACACCTGCAGCCGCCCCACCACCACCGGTGCCGTCACCCGGAGCGCGAGCAGTTCGCGCTCCGTGTCCCGGGTCAGCGTGCGATAGAAGTTGAGCGTGCAGTGCGGCGTGAACAGAAAACGCGCCGGCTTGAAGGGCAGCCCGCTCGTGGCGATGCGTTCGTGCAGCGTGCGCAACGGTCCGTGCGGATCGAGCGGCAGCGACACGATGTCCGTCTGCATGAACCGCACCGGCGGCTGGAACGACAGCGTCATCGGAGCGGTGGACGCGGCGATCGGCGCGAGCGCCGAGCGGATCCGGTCCACCGGCGTGTCGGTGGGAATCGCGCCCACGCCCGACGACCCCACGATCGTGACGTGCGGCGGCGTGAGCCGCGCGAGCTTGGGATCGTACCGCTCCTGGATGTCGCGCACGACGCGCCCTGCTTCACCGGGGAGCTCCACGAGCACGAAGATGCCGAACGAGGCCGCCACGTCAGCGTGCGGGTGAAGGGACGGCAGCCGGCGAAGCCGTGGCCGGCCGCACGATGGTCCATCGGTTCGACGACACGCGGGACAGGGACATGAGCAGCGGGTATGACGGGAAGGAGACCGGGCGCGGGCGGCGAACGGGTTCCCCTCACGCCCGGCCGGCCCACGCTGTAACTTGACCTCATGGGTGAAGCCATGGCAGTGATCCGCGAATACGCCAACGAAACCGAAGCACACGTCGCCCGCAGCGTGCTCGAAGCATACGGGATTCCCGCGGCCGTGCTGCGCGACAGCGCGGGCGGCATGCTCCCGTCCATGCACATCATCTTCCCCGTCCGCCTGGCCGTGCGCGAAGCCGACATCGCGCGCGCGCTCGACATCCTCGACGCGCCGTTCATCGAGGACGAGGACGACGAGGATTTCCCGACCGACACCTTCGAGATGCCCAGAGGCTGACGGAGTGAGCCGCGATCCGTTCGCCGGCGCGGTGGTCTGCATCACGGGGGCGTCGAGCGGAATCGGCGCGGAGCTGGCCAGGCAGTGCGCGGCGCAGCGGGCCCGTCTCGTGCTCGCCGCCCGGGATCTCACCCGCCTCGAAGCCGTCGCCGACGAATGCCGCGCCCTCGGCGCCGAAGCGCTCGTCGTCCGCACCGACGTCGCGCAGGAAGCCGACTGCAAGGCCATGATCGACGCGACCATCGCGCACTACGGCCGTCTCGACATGCTCATCAACAACGCGGGACTCGGCGCCAGCGGCCTCTTCCGCGAGATCACCGATTTCTCGGTGTTCGAGCGCGTGATGCGGGTGAACTTCCACGGCAGCGTGTGGTGCACGGCGTACGCGCTGCCGCATCTCGAGCAGTCGCGCGGCCGTCTCGTGGCCGTGTCGTCGCTCACCGGGCTCACCGGCATTCCCAGGCGCACCGCGTACGGCGCCACGAAACACGCCATGGCCGGCTTCTTCGACGCGCTGCGCATCGAGCTCGAGGGCACGGGCGTGAGCGTCACCATGATCTATCCCGGCTTCGTCGTCACCGACATCAACCGGTACGCCCTCAGCCCCGACGGCACGCCGTGGGGCGAGCGCGCCCATCAGCGACGGCCGGGACAGAGCATGCCCGTCGACGAATGCTGCCGGCTCATCCTGCGCGCCGCGGCCCGCCGCCAGCGACAGGTCGTGATGACGTGGACCGCGCGCATCGGACGGTGGATCCGGCTCGTCGCCCCGTCGGTGGTGGACGGCATCGCGCGGCGCGCCATCGAAGGAAAGCAGTAGCCATCGCCATCGTTCCCGTCACTCCGCACACCCTCGCCCGCGCGGCGGACATGCTGCGCCGCGGTGAGCTCGTCGCGTTTCCCACGGAAACCGTGTACGGGCTGGGCGCGCATGCGCTCGACCCGGACGCCGTGGCGCGCATCTACGCGGCCAAGGGACGGCCGGCCTGGAACCCGGTGATCGTGCACGTGCCCGACGTCGAGGCAGCGGCCGAGCTCACCGCCCACTGGCCGGCGCGCGCCGAACGGCTGGCCGCCGCGTTCTGGCCCGGCCCGCTCACCCTCGTGCTGCCGAAGCGGGCGCACGTGCCTGACATCGTCACCGCTGGATCCGGCACGGTGGCCGTGCGCGTGCCGGCCCACCGCGCGGCCCTGGCCCTGCTGCGCGAGGCCGGCCTCCCCGTGGCCGCGCCAAGCGCGAACCGGTTCACGGCCCTCTCTCCCACCACGGCCCGGCACGTGGCCGAGGGGCTGGGTGACCGGGTGTCGCTCATCCTCGACGGCGGCCCGTGCGATGTGGGGATCGAAAGCACAGTGGTGGACCTCACCGGCGATACGGTCGCCATTCTCCGGCCCGGTCAGCTGGGCGAAACGGAACTTGCGGAAGCCTTGAGCGAGCCAGTAACGACGTATCAGCGAGACATCAAAGCGCCAGAAGAGGAAAACGGAACACCGCATCGCTCCCCCGGCATGTCGGTCCGACACTATGCCCCGCGCGCCGAAGTGTGGCTGGCCGAGGCGGACGACCGGGCGGAAGTGCGCGCCGCGGCCGCGGGGGCAACCGGCATGGTCGGCGTGCTGGCCCTCGACGGTGGCCTCGACATCCCCGCGGCTGGCCGCACCGAGCGGCTGCCGCGCGATCCCGCCGGCTACGCACGCGGTCTGTACGCCGCCCTGCACACGCTCGACGACGCCGGCTGCGCGGTGATCGTGGTCGAGCTCCCGCCCGACGAACCCGCGTGGGCCGCCGTGCGCGACCGGCTGCGCCGGGCCACCCGGTAAGCGACAGGCCGTCCGGACATCGCAGGCACCGTCCCGGCATCTTCGTCATCCGGATCGTCCATCCCTCCTGTCGCGGCCGCCGATCACACGTAGATTGCCCCGCATGCTTCCCATCGATCTCTCCGGCAAGCGCGCCCTGGTGGCCGGCGTTGCCGACGACGGCGGCTTCGGCTTCGCCATCGCCAAGTCTCTCGCCCAGGCCGGCGCCTCGGTCTGCGTGGCCACCTGGCCCCCGGCGCTCAACATCTTCCTCAACCTCCTCGAGCGCGGCAAGCTCGACGAGTCGCGCACCCTCCCCGACGGCTCGCTCTTCTCCTTCGAGCGCGTCTACCCGCTCGATGCCGCCTGGGACACGCTCGAGGCCGTTCCCGCCGACATCCGCGAGTCCAAGCGCTACGCCGGCGTGGGCGACTTCTCCATCGCCGGTCTCGCCGCGCGCCTCGTGGAGGATTTCGGCGAGCAGCCGCTCGACATCGTCTTCCACTCCCTCGCCAACGGCCCGGAAGTGAAGAAGCCGCTGCTCGAGGTGAGCCGGCAGGGATACCTCGACGCCGTGAGCGTGAGCGCGTACTCCCTGATCGGCCTGCTGCAGCACATGGGCCCCATCATGCGCCCCGGCGCCTCGGCCTGCTCGCTCACGTACATGGCGAGCGAACGCGCCGTGCCCGGCTACGGCGGCGGCATGTCGTCGGCCAAGGCCGCGCTCGAGAGCGATACGCGCACGCTCGCCTTCGAAGCCGGCCGCAAGTGGGGGATGCGCGTGAACACCATCTCCGCCGGGCCGTACGCGTCGCGCGCCGCCAAGGCCATCGGCATCATCGGCCGCATGGTGGACTACTGCGCCGCCAACTCGCCCATCGCCGAACCACTCGACGCCATGGACGTGGGCTACACGGCCGCGTTCCTCGCCAGCCCGCTCGCCGCCGGCATCACCGGCACCACGGTCTACGTCGACAAGGGCTATCACTCGATGGGCATGGCGGTCGATCCGTCGGCCGCCGCGGTGGCGCCCGAAGGCTGACGATCGCGGGCGCCGCGCACCCCGGGGGTTCGAAGCCGTGACATCGCAGTGGCGACGCAGCGTGCGATTCCAGGTGCTGGCCCTGATGCTCGTGGTGGCGCTGCCACTGCTGATCGCGCACGCCCTGCACTCGATCTCGCAGCTCGAGCACAGCCGGACCGCCGCGCAGGAGCGGCTGGAGCAGGCCGCCGAGCTCATGGCCAGTCGCGCCGACGACTGGATCGAGAGCGGCACCACGGTCTTCCAGTCGCTCGCCGAACCGGTGCGCACGCACTGGAACGACCCTGCCGCGCTCGATTCGCTGCTCGGCGCCGCCCCGGCGTCGATGAGCCAGCGCTTCGCCAACTTCTACGTGATCGACACGTTCGGACGCAGCCGCGGCAACGGGCTGCCCGAACTGCGGCTGGACACGATCGATTTCCGCGGACGGGACTATTTCCGGGCCGCGCTGCGTTCGTCGGGGACCGTGGTGGGCAGGCCGCGGCGGCCGCTCATCCTCTCGGGCACGCCGTGGGTGATCATCCTCGCCCGCGCGCTCCGCACGCCCGACGGCCAGGCCTACGCCGTGATCGCGTCGCCGGTGCGCATCGACACGCTCACCGATTTCATCCACATCGCCGCCTTCCGGCAGCGTCCGCTCGTCACGGTCATCGACACGAGCGGCGTCGTGGTCGCGCGCTCCGAAGCGGGCGACCGCTTCATCGGCCGCAACGTCTTCGAGAACGGACCGCGGCTGCCGTTCCCGGACAGCACGCGCGTGGCCGTGGTGCCCGGCGTGGACGGCGTGCCCCGCCTGACCGCCTCCGTGCGCGCCCGCCGCGCGCCGTGGAGCGTGAACGTGGGCCTGTCGGTGGACCAGTTCGAAGCCCCGCTCCGGGCCGAGATGCGGCACAACCTGCTCATCTCGCTCATTGCCCTGCTGGTCGCTGCCGGCGGCGCGTATTTCCTGGGCGGCCGCATCACGCGTCCGCTCGTCACGCTCGCCGGCGATGCCCGCCGCATCGCCGACGGCGAAACGGATCACCGCACGCACATTTCCGGGCCCACCGAAGTACAGGTGCTCGGCGCCGCGGTGAACCGCATGGCCGAAACCGCGCAGCGCCGCAACGCCGCCCTCGCCGACAACGAACGCCGCTACCGCTTTCTCTTCGAATCCAATCCGCTCCCCATGTGGGCGTGGAACGCCGAAACGATGGAGATCCTCGCGGTGAACGACGCCGTCGTCGCGCACTACGGCTATCCGCGCGAGGAATTCCTCGGCGCGCCCATCACCAAGCTGCTCGACCCCTCCGAGTACGAGCGCTTCTCCAAGCGGCGTCTGCCGTTCGAGGAAGACCGCCAGAACGCGGGCGTGTGGAAACACCGTACGGCGCGCGGCGACGTGGTCGAGATGGAGGTCATCACCACTTCCTCCCGCCGCCTCGGGGCGGCGAGCTGGCTATCGATCGGCATCGACGTCACCGCGCGGCGCGAAGCCGAACGCGCGCTCGCGCGCAGCGAGGAACAGCTCCGGCAGTCGCAGAAGATGGAGGCCGTGGGCGCGTTCGCCGGCGGCATCGCGCACGACTTCAACAACCTGCTCACCGGCATCATCGGCTTCTGCGAGCTCGCGCTCGACGAACTGGGCGCGGAGCATCCCGTGCGCCCCGACATCACCGAAGTCCGCGCCCTCGCCGAACGCGGCGCCGAGCTCACCCGGCAGATCCTCGCCGTGAGCCGGAAGCAGGTGCTCCACCCCACCATCGTCGATCTCAACACCATGGTGTCGGACCTGGAGCGGCTGTTCGCCCGCCTGGTGGGCGAGCACATCATCGTGGTGACCCGCTGCGGCCACGACGTCGCGCCCATCGAGGCCGACCGGGGACAGCTCGAACAGGTGCTGCTCAATCTCGTGGCCAACGCGCGCGACGCCATGCCCGGCGGCGGCAGGCTCACCATCGAAACGCGGGCCGTGAGCGCCGCCGACGCCGAACGGTTCCGGCTCGCGCACGGCTCGTGGTCCATGCTCGAAGTGCGCGACACCGGCGTAGGCATGAGCGAGGCCGTGCGCGAACGCGTCTTCGAACCGTTCTTCACCACCAAGGAACGCGGCAAGGGCACGGGGCTCGGCCTCGCGCTCGCCTATGCGATGCTGGAACAGGTGCGCGGCGTGATCACGTGCGAGAGCGAGCCCGGCGCGGGGAGCACGTTCCGGCTCTTCTTCCCCGGCGTCACGCCCGGGCTCGGTCGGCACACACCGCCCCAGGGCACGCGCGTGTACGACGGCCGCGGCACCGAAACGGTGCTGCTCGCCGAAGACGAATCGTCGGTGCGCGCCGTGGCCATGGCTGCGCTCGAGCGGAGCGGTTATCGCGTGCTCGCCGCTCCCGACGGACCGGCCGCCCTGGCGCTCGCGCGCGATTTCGACGGCCCGATCCATCTGCTGCTCACCGACGTGGTGATGCCCGGCATGCACGGCCGCGAACTCGCCGAATCGCTCCAGGCGCTGCGCCCCGCCACGCGCGTGCTGTTCGCGTCGGGCTATACCGACGACGCGGTGCTGCTGCGCGGCATCCGGGTGGACGAAGTGTCGTTCATCCAGAAGCCGTTCACGCCGCAGATGCTCGTGCGCCGCGTGCGCGACGTGCTCGACGCGCCGTTCGTGCCGCTCACGCCCGACGACGGCGCGCGCCTCTCCTGACCTTCACCGGAACCGGCGTATGGGAATCGTGCTCTTCGTCATGGGAGCGGTGGTGGCGGTGCTCGTGTCCATGCTGGTGGGCGGGCTCATGCTGCCCGCGCGGCAGACGGTCGCGCGGGCCGTGCGGCTCCGCGCGTCACCCGAGGCCGCATGGTCGCTCGTGGCCGATCCCGCCGGCTATCCGGCATGGCGCGATACGATCACGTCGGTGGAGATCGAAGGCACCGCGCCGCTCCGCTGGCGGGAATACGGCGACGACGGCGCGCTGGCCTTCGAAGCCGTGACCGTGGAAGCGCCGAGGCGATTCACGGCCCGCGCGATCGACGAGGATGTCGCCCGCCGGCCCGAACGCGAGTTTCGGCTGGTCGCCGACGAAGCGGGAACGCGCGTGGAATACGTGGAGCGCACGACCACGAACAACCCGGTGACCCGGTTCGTGTTCCGCTATGTCGTGCGCCCCCACGGCGCGATGGACCGGACGCTGCTGGCGCTCGCGACGGCGCTGGGTGAACGCGCACCCGGCACCGTCGACGTCGCGCAGAGCTGAAATCAGAGCGCGGCCGGAACGCTCGAGATCACCACGCTGCCCAGCGTGACGTTCGCGTTGTTCGTCTTGATGAAGTTGAGCTTGTCGACGAGATACGGGGCATCCCAGATCGCCGACGTCGCGGGATCGGTGGCGCTGTCGTAGAGCGCCCGCGCGAGCGTGAGACTCGACGGCACGGCACAGTCGGCGTCGTTCGCACCCGTCGCCCAGAATACGAGACGCGCGGCGCCGTTGTCGTTCGTGCCGGTATCGAAGCAGATCGTGGAGGGGCCGCCGGTGTAGAGCGCGCCGGCGCCGCCCGTGTAGTTGAACTGCGTGGTGGAGCCGGTACCGAACCGGAACCACGTCCACGACGCGCCCGAGCTGGAGCGGCCGCCGGTGAGGATCAGCTTGCCGGGCGACGGCGCCGGGTTCCCCGTGGGATCGGCATCCTGTCCGAACACGGCGTAGAAGTAGCTGTTGTTCGCGGCCGACTGCGCGGCCTCGATGCGCACGTGCCGCGCGACGCCGACCGCCGGCGCGCACAGCGCCTGCCAGTCGGTATTCGCGGCCCACGTGGTCGTGCACGTGGTGGCCGCGGTGATGGCCGCGGCATCGAGCACCGGCTCGGCGGACAGGACGACCCTGGGCGTGGCGCCGCTGCCGGCGGCCTGCCGGAAATACGCCTTGGCCTGCTTGGCGACCGTGCCGGTCGTGCCGCGCCAGTCGGCGCGCGCGGCGAACGCCGTGGCCGCGGTGAGCGTGCTGCGTTCGGCGCAGTTGGCGCCGCGCTGGCCGTCCACCCACAGCACGAAGTGCGGTCCGGCATTGGCCGAGCCGTCGTGCAGATCGAAGCAGACCGTCGCGCCGGCGTTGATGAAGGCGGCGTTGCCGTCGAGCGTCGCGTCCACACCGCCGAAACTCGCCTGCACGAGCGCGGCCGGCGCGGGCATGCCGCCCCCGTAGAACAGCACCCGGAACTGATTCGCGCCGATGCTCCCCGACGGCGCGGTGGGAGGCGCGTCGAACCCGAACACGATCTGGGCGGACGCATGCGTCGCGGGCGCGCGGAAGTTCTCGATCCGCACGTGACGCACCGGGGACGCGATGGTGCACAGCTCCACGAACGTATTGGCGTCGGCGGCGGTGATGTCGGTCGTGCAGGTGGTGGCGGGCGGGTCGTTGTCGTCCGGGCCCGCGGGATTGTCGCTGCACCCTGCGAGGAGGACGATGAGGGCGAGGGTGGTGATGCGCGGCGTGGCCGATATCTTCACGAATGTCTCACGGACAGGTATGCGAATGGGAAGTGCGATCGAAATGATTCTCGCAGCGGCGGGAGTCGTTCTCAATCAGTACTTCTACCCTCGGGAATGTCCGTGTCCGCGATTTTCCCCTCGTACGACGGCGCGACCGATGTCGGTGCCTGTCAACCGTCTGTCAGTCGTCGAGCGTGGACAGCACGTGAAGAGCCGCGTCCAGCGCGTGGCGCCTGAGTTCGGGAACGGCGATCGCTTCCCAGTAGTTCGCCCTGAGCATGGGACCTACGTAGAAGAGACCCGGCGTCGGCGCACCGGCCCTGCCCACGGGTCGATACGCCGGATCCACCTCCATGCCGATCCCGAGCGCGTCGGGCTGCACGTACCCCTCATCCCGAAGCTGGGTGAACAGGGCGCCCTGCAAACGGGTGATGTCGTATTCCGGGCCGGTGCAGTTCACCACCGCGCCCACCTCGATCACTCGCGTCCGTCCGGTGCCGCGCTGGCGTATGTCGAGCGCGATGCCTGTCCCGCCGGGCGCGTGATGCTGCACGCGTCCCGCGATGACTTCCGTCTGTCCCGTTTCCAGCATCGCGCGCAGTCTCCGGTGGGCCAATGGCGCCAGTCGATGACGATGCACATCCCAGTACGGAATGACCCGCGTCAGCAATCGGCGCCGTTCAGGAACGGGAAGCCGATGCCAGATGGCCGGCAGGTGCGGACGCATCTCGTTGATCACATCCCGCCAGTCATCGCCGGCGCCGACCCGACGGACGATCTCTTGTCGCACCGCGCGCACGAGGGAGCGGGCCGAGGCGGGAATGCGCATGAGGTCGTCGGGAAAACCGGTGCCCGGCGGCACGTTCGATGCCGGCGCCACCTGTGATCCGTGACCGTGTCCCGCCGGCAGCAGACCGCGACGGGAGATCAGGAACACCTTGCGCTCCTCGCTCAGGCTGGTGAGACGAAACAGCGCGTCGATCGCGGTATGTCCGGTCCCGAGCACGGCCACGGAAGCCCCGGGGTCGATGCGGTCCATGGCCGCGAAATCCCAGGGGTTCGCGATGCTGATTCCGTAGTCCGCGATGCCGGCCATGCCGTCGGGCTGTCTCGCCGCCTGGTGGCCAAGCGCGAGCACGACGGCGGCCGCGTGCAGGGAGCGTCCGTCGGACAACCCTACCGTGAACCCGCCGTCGCTGGGCCGGACAAACTCGGCGCGCGCGCGAATCCGTTCGCACCATCCGCTGCTCGTTGCGTCGGCCTCGGCCAGCGTGTGTTCGAGATAGTCCCCGTAGATCCGGCGTGACACGAAGGATCCGGCGTTGAGCGCGGGATCGATGGCGCGGCAGAACCCGGTGAAATGCGCGGGGTCGTCGGGAAACGCGCTCATGTTGCCGGCGGGGACGTTGAGCAGCATGCTGTCGTCCCGGATATGGTAGGCGAGCCCTCGTCCGGGGCGTGCGCGCTCCTCCACGAGCACGACCCGCAGGGGCCGCGCCGCGCCGCGCATGAGATGCACCGCCGTCATGGTGCCGGAAAAACCCGCGCCGATCACGACGACCGTGCGGGATGCGTCTGTTCGGCCGCTCTCCGCGGTGGCTGCCGGTGCGATGATCACGTCATGGACTCAGTGCGCGTGCTGCAATCGACGAATGCTCGCGATGCCGAGCAGGGGTCCGATCACCAGCATTGGGAACGCCCAGCCCCAGCCGATCATGCGCACGACGATCGGCACGAGCTGGATGGTGATCGTGGTGAGCAGGAATCCCAGCGACACCTGCAGCATGAGCGCCGTTCCCACGGCATCGGGCGGCACGCTCTCCGTGACGAGCACGCTGAACTGCGCGCTGTCGGCAATCACGAAAAAGCCCCAGACGAGCGCGATCGGCGCCACGAGCCACCAGTTCCGGCCGAACACGAGACCGATCAGCACGGCGCAGAGCCCGCTCACGGCCATGGCGCGAATCACGAGCCGCTCACGGCCGATGCGATCGGCCACGAGCCCGCCCCACACACATCCGGCGCCGCCCACGGCGATCACGCCGAACGCTACGACTCCCACGATCCAGCCCGGCGCCGGCGCGGCTCCGGGCTGCGTCATGCGCAGCGCTTCGCTCGCTGCGAGAAACATCGCGATCCACGTCCAGAAGCTGTACAGCTCGGCCATGTGTCCGAGATAGCCGCCGAGCGCGAGCCGGTACCGCCGGCCGCGCAGGACTTCGCCCACGAGCGCCCAGGTGAACGGCCGCGCGGGGAAGGCATAGGGCCCATCCCGATATCCCGCGAAGATCAGCACGGCCGCGAGCAGCGAGCCCGCGCTGGCGCCGAGCATGATGTGCGTGACGGTGGCGCCGGGAATCGCCTGTGCGAGATACGGCACCGCCTTGCCCACCGTGAGCGCGCCCACGATCGTGCCCACGGCCAGTCCGCGGCGCGCGCGAAACCAGGTGGCGATCATCTTCATGGCCGGCGGATACACGCCCGCCAGACACGCGCCCACGGCGAATCGCGACGCCAGCGCGATCCCGAACGATTCCGTATACGCGAGCGGCAGATTGACCACGGCACCGCAGACGGCCGCGGTGGCGAACAGGCGGCGCGCCGGAATGATGTCGGCCAGGTTGAGGAGTGCGCTCGTGGCCGTGCCGGCCACGAACCCGAGCTGCACGGCATTCGTGAGCCAGGCGATCTGCGATGGCGTCAGCGACCAGTCGATCGCCAGCTGTGGCGCGGCGGCACTGCCGGCGAGCCAGAGTCCCATGCCGAACAGCTCGGCGATGGCGACGATGGCAAGCAGGCGCCAGCGCGCCGGGTCGGTGTCCGGGGTGATCGAGTGCACGCGGGCATATTACGCCGCGTGCGCCCGCGATGTTGATCATGCCGGCCGATGGCACGAGCCATCGGCTTCGTGATCGCCGTATCGTGTCCGCGCCTTACGACACCCGCGTCGACCGCACCGTCACCACACGCGCCTTGCCGGTCGCGTCGTAATACCCCGTCAGCTGCACCTTGTACACCGCGTCACCCTTCTTCACGAGATACACGTTGAAGTTGGGCCAGATCTGATTGTCCGATCCGGTGACGTTGTACTTGTACCACGGCTTCGCACCGAACGGCCCGCCGAGCGCGTCCTGGCCGAACGCCGCGTTCGGCGTGGCGCGGAGCGCCGCGAGATCGAGCGACTCGAACGCCGCCTGCGCCGGCGCCACGAGATGCCCGGCGCCGCCGCTCACGCCGGAGTTCACGCGAATGAGGAACCCCTCGAACCGGATGTCCCACGTGCCGGACGCCGACGAGGTCGCGCCGGCCGCGAAATCGAAATACACCGGCGCCGCGCCCACCGTCACGGTGGCCGAACGGGTTTCCGGCAGCGGACCGTTCGGCGCCGCCATCATCGCATACTCGAACGTCACCGTGCCGGGCGACGTGGCCGTGGCGCCGGTGATGTGCGTGACGCGGAACTTGCCGTAGAGCGGCGACGGCAGCACGCGGGAACGCAGTACGATGAACGCGCGACCGGCATCGGCCTGCGCCGACGCACCGCTGCCCGTGTACCAGCCGGTGATGCGCGGCGCGAGGGATTCGGCGAGGAACTGGCCGTCGCCCGGAATCTGCGCGGCGCCCACGTCCAGGAACGCCGTCAGCTGATTCGCCGGCGTCAGCGTCTGGATCGCGGCATTGCTCACCCCTTCGTTCGCGCACAGGCAGTACCCGCGCACGCTCCCCGGCCCGTGTTCTCCGCTGTTGAGCGCCACCGAGGTGGTGAAGAAGGAGAGATCCCAGTCCGTGGAGGTCGCCGGGTCCGCGATCGAAACCACCTGTGGGGTTTCGCCCAGGCGGACATAGGCCGTGACCTCCGACCCGTCGACCTGGATCTCATGGAACCGGTCGTCATCCCCCGGCCCTGCGGGTTGGGTGGGCGAATCGGAACAGGCGGCAAACAGCACGGCGGCCGCGAGGGCCGCGAGGGAGCGAACGGTAGGCACGAATCGGGAAAGCACGAGGAAGACGCCCGGCGGACGGGCCGGACGCCGGATGAGCGCGTGTCGAGGTCCTGCGACTGCACCCGGACCCTAACGGCCCGCCCGGACCGCGCTCAATCGGCAGAACTACCCGGGGTACCCCCCGGAGATTCCGGAGTGAAACCGCGCCCCCACTGGCCACGTAGATATTGATGTGATATCATAATGCTGTCACATTACCAGTCCTCAACTTCGCCTCACGAGGGGTCCATGACGTTCCGAGAGACACCGGCCAGGCCCGTGACGGGCATTCCCGTCGTACTGCTGCTCATCGTCACCGCCATCGCGAGCGTGTGGCTGCTCGTGAGCTCGATTCGTGCGGATGACGGCCTCCGGGTGGTCACGGCCCTGATCGTCCTCATGACCACCGTCGCCGTCACGCCCGGCCTGTTCATCGTCAATCCGAACGAAGGCAAGGTGCTCACACTGTTCGGCAAGTACCGCGGCACGGCCAAGGTCCCGGGTCTCTGGTTCACCAACCCGTTCATGCAGAAGAAGTCGGTGTCACTCCGCGTGCGGAACTTCGAAACGGGCAAGCTCAAGGTGAACGACGCGCGCTCCAACCCGGTCGACATCGCCGCCGTCGTGGTCTGGCGCGTCACCGACACGGCCGAAGCGGTGTTCGAGGTGAACGACTACGTGGAATACGTGCACATGCAGAGCGAATCGGCGCTGCGTGCACTCACGAGCAAGTACCCGTACGATACGCATGGCGATGAGGACATTTCGCTCTCCACGCACACCGACATCGTGTCGCACAGCCTGCTCGAAGCGCTCATCGAACGCCTCGCCAAGGCCGGCGTCGAAGTGCTCGAGGCGCGCATCAGCCACCTCGCCTACGCGCAGGAGATCGCGGCCGCCATGCTGCAGCGGCAGCAGGCGAGCGCCGTGGTCGCGGCGCGGCAGACGATCGTGGAAGGCGCCGTGGGCATGGTGGAGATGGCGCTCGCCCAGCTCACCGCGCAGCAGATCGTGGAGTTCGACGAGGAACGCCGCGCCGCGATGGTCAGCAACCTGCTCGTGGTGCTCTGCTCCGATCGCGCGGTCACGCCGGTCGTGAACACGGGCACGATCTACCAGTGACCATCCCGATCGTTTCGCACACCACCGTGACGTCGTGAACCGTGTCTGACCGCAAGCCGTTTCTCCTGCGCATCGATCGCGACGTGCTCGACGCGATGCAGCGCTGGGCGAACGATGATCTGCGCAGCCTCAACGGGCAGATCGAGTTCGTGCTGCGGAGCGCGCTCAAACGGGCCGGTCGGCCGGCCCGCGGGCGCGCGCCAGGATCACGCGCGCCCGACGCCGAACCGCCGGACGATTCCTCCGACGACACCTGACCCCGCATGACCTGCTCCGCCCACGCCATCCGATCCCGACCGCCGTTCCCTGATCCGATCACTCCACACCCCTGACCGGACGCCGCTCATGATCTTCCTTCCCTTTCGCCGTTCCAGGCACCGGCTCCCCTTCGTCATCGCGGGGCTCCTCCTCCTCGCCCTCGGCGCCGGCCTGCTGCTCGCCCAGCCGGCCACGCCGGCGAGCACGACGTTCACCATGGTGTACGTCGCGGGCCACGACACCATCGGCGTGGAGCACGTGGTCCGGTCGTCCACCGAATGGACGGGCGATCTCCGCATGCGCGGACAGCCGCGCATGCGGTGGATGCAGCCGCTGAACGAACCGGACGGCGTGCACACGCTGCACGTGGACGCCTGGAGCCCCGGCGCCGCCGAAAGCGACGCGCCCATGCAGCGGCTCGTGCTGCAAGTGCGGGGAGACAGCGCCTACGTGCACGCGGCCCCGGCGGCCGGCGCCGCACTCGGCGCGCCGGCAGCCACGTTGCCGGCTCGGGCGGGCGCCGCGTGGCTCGTGAACCAGTCGCTCACCCACGGCGCCTGGATGGTGCAGCGCGCGCGTGCACGCGCCGGCGCCGATACCACCTGGATCGTGCTGGCCGCGGGCGCCCGCCTGTTCCCGGGCATCGTGGCGCCGCGCGGCGATACGCTCACCTTCACGCTCGCCGGCCTCACGAGCACGTACCTGTTCGACGCCGACGGCACGCCGCGCCTGGTGGCCGTGCCCACGCAGGGGCTCACCGGGCGCGTGGTGCCGGGCGCCGCGGCCGTGCGCGATCCGGACGCGGCGCCGGTGTCGTACGAGGCGCCGGCCGGCGCACCCTATTCCGCGGAGGATGTGGAGATCGCCACGCCCATGGGTCACACGCTCGCCGGCACGCTCACCCGGCCGCAGGGCACGGCACCCGTGCCCGTGGCGATCACGATCTCCGGGAGCGGCCCGCAGGAGCGCGACGAGGCGATCCCCGGCGTGGAAGGCTACCGTCCGTTCCGCGCGATCGCCGACACGCTGGGGCGCCGCGGCATCGCCGTGCTCCGGCTCGACGACCGGGGCACGGGGAAGAGCGGCGGGAACTTCGCCACGTCCACGAGCCGCGACTTCGCCGACGACGTGCGCGCCGCCGTGGCGTGGCTCCGCGCCCGCGCGGACATCGACGGCGACCGGATCGCGCTCGTGGGACACAGCGAGGGCGGGCTGATCGCACCGCTGGTGGCGGCCGACGACGAACGGATCGCCGCCATCGCACTGCTCGCCGGCCCGGCGTACACGGGCGCGCGCATCATCGCGTTCCAGCAGCGGTGGGCGATCGCGCAGACGCACGCCTCGAGCCATGCGTCGGTGCGGGATTCGCTGTTCCGGGAGGCGCAGCGGGAGCTGAACGGCATGGCGGAGTCCAACCCGTGGATCCGCGAGTTCCTCACCTACGACCCGCTCCCCACCGCCCGCCGCGTGCGCGCGCCGGTGCTCGTGCTGCAGGGCGAGCAGGATCTCCAGGTCACGGCCGAGCAGGCCGATACGCTGACCGCGGCGTTCCGCGCAGGCGGCAACCGGGATGTCACCGTGCACCGCCTGCAGCGCACGAATCATCTCTTCCAGCGCGATCCGTCGGGGCTGCCGAGCGGATACGGCACGCTCCCCGACCGCCGCGTGACTCCGGAAACGCTCGGCCTCCTCGCCGACTGGCTGGCGGAGAAGCTGCGGCAGACGCGATAGGCGATAGACGCGGTATGCGATAGACGCGTCGTGCGACGGCCGCATCACGCGACAGACGCCTCGCGCGCCGATGCCCCTCAGCGCGAACGCGCCGAAGCCGCCGCGGCTGCCGCAGCAGCGGCATGCGCGAGCAGCTCGGCCACGGCCTGCTGAAACGCCGGCACCGTGAACGGCTTCTGCAGGAACCGCGTGCGCCGGTCGCCGGGCGCGCCGCGAATGGCCGCGTTCCGCGCATAGCCCGACATGAACAGCACCGGCAGGTCCGGCCGCTGCACGCGCACCTTGTGCACGAGCTCGCTCCCGCCGAGCCGCGGCATCACCACGTCGGTCACGAGCACGTCGATCGCGAGGCGGTGCTCCTCGTACAGCGTCAGCGCCTCCACGCCGTCGCGCGCCACGAGCACCTTGTAGCCCTGGCGTTCGAGCACGCGCTGCGTGAGGTCGCGCACACCGTCCTCGTCTTCCACGAGCAGCACGGTGCGCGGACCGGGCACGGACATCACCGAGGCGGGCGTCTGGCGCGTCACCTTCGTCTCCACCTCCACGCGCGGCAGGCAGACGTGCACCGTGGTGCCCCGGAGCGGTGCGCTGTCGATCCACACGAACCCGCCGCTCTGCTTCACGATGCCGTACACCGTGGCGAGGCCAAGCCCCGTGCCGTGCCCCACGGCCTTGGTGGTGAAGAACGGCTCGAACGCGCGCGCGCGCGTGCCTTCGTCCATGCCGGTGCCGGAGTCGGTCACCGACAGGTAGATGTAGCGTCCCGGCCGGATGGGAACGTCGGGCGGGGCGACCGGGGCATCGGTGTGCCATCCGCCGTTGCCGCGTCCCACGCCGAACTCGCCGGTGCGCACCTCGAGCACGCCGCCCTCGGCCATGGCGTCGCGCGCGTTGATCACGAGATTCAGGATCACCTGCTCCACCTGCCCGCGGTCGGCGCGCACGAGCCCGACCTCCGCGGCCGGCGTGAGCCGCACGGTGATCGTTTTCGGGATCAGGCGGTCGAGCATGCGCGTGAGCTGCGCCACGACCGCGTTCAGGTCGAGGTCCTGCAGTTGCAGCACCTGCTTGCGGCCGAAGGCCAGCAGTTGCCGGGTGAGATCGCTCGCGCGCGACGCCGCCCGCTCGATCTCCTGCAGCTCGCCGCGCAGTTCGCTGTCCGCCGGCACCTGGTCGAGCAGCAGCGACGCGTTGCCGCGGATGACCGTGAGCAGGTTGTTGAAGTCGTGCGCGACGCCGCCGGCGAGCCGTCCCACGGCATCCATCTTCTGCGCCTGGCGGAGCTGTTCCTCGAGCGCGTGCCGGTCGGTGGCGTCGAGCATGACGCCGAGCACGCGCTCCGGGCGGCCGGTCCGGTCGCGCACGACGTGGAAGTGATCGTGCACCATCGCCCAGCTGTTGTCGGCGCGGCGGAACCGGTAGGAATGCGTGGCGTTCTCGAGGCGGCTTTCGTGCACCTCCTCCGCCGTGGCGAGGAGCGCGCCGATGTCGTCGGGGTGCACCCGCTCGTGCCGCCAGGCAACGGGCAGCGTGCGGCCGGCCACGTCCCAGCCGTAGCGGTCGGCCATGCCGTCGAGGAACACGATCTCCTCGCGCGCCAGATCCCACTCCCAGATGGCCCCGCCGGCGGCCCGCGTGACCAGGCGGTAGCGCTCCTCGGAGGAGCGGAGCGCCTCTTCCGTGGCCTTCTGCGTGCGGAGGTCGAACGCGAAGCACCAGCCCACCCCGCGCTCGCGGTCGAGCGTGGTGACCACCACCAGCACGGGCACGATGCTGCCGTCGGCGTGCCGGAGCACCGTCTCGTACGGCGGCGCCATGCCGGCTTCCATCACGAGCGTCCGCATGACCCGCGTGGAGGCCGCCGCGACCGGATCCTCGATCGCGTCCCACGACAGCTCGCCCGTAAGCAGCATGTCGTGCGTGGCCCCGACGAGTCTCAGGAAGGCGTCATTGGCGTCGAGGATCCGTCCATCGTGGCTCCAGGCGGCAACGGCGGCGACCCGGTTGTCGGGCACGCGGGCCCCTTCGGAGAGCGAAGGGGCGATCGAAGACCGCGGGGGCGACGGGGAGTTGGCGTTGGGCACGCGGGCTGGGCAACGGCAGTTCGTTCAGCGGGAGGCTAACTTGAGAAACGTGGCGGATCGAACCGCCGATCGCCACTGTCGTCCCCGTATTCCCCCCCTTCACCCCTGCCCGATGCGCGTCCTCGCCCTCTCGGCGCTGGCGGCAACGGTCCTCGTGACCGCCTGCCGGCAGCCCGCGCCTTCCCCTTCGCCTCGACCGGCCGCCGGCGCGCGTCCGTCGAACACGACCCCACCCCCCACCACACCGGCCGGCGGCGGCGCGCAGCCGGCAGCCCCGGGCGGCAATGCCCAGCCCCCGGCGGGCGGTCCGTCCGCGGATCCCGTCCCGCGCCCGTACAACACGGTCATCACATCGCAGGCCGTCTCGAAGCAGGGGCTCTTCGGCGTGCACGACGTCCGGGGACGCTGGTTCTTCGAGATCCCCGCGTCGGAGCTGGGCAAGGACATGATCGTGGTGCGCACCATCCGCGCCACGCCGAACGGCGTGAGCGGCGGCACCATGGCCGGCCAGGCGCTCGTGCGCTTCGAGCGCGTGGGCACGCGCATCCTCATGCGCCAGTCCAACCTGCGCAACGTGTCCACCGACACGGGGTCGATCAACCGCGCGGTCGACATGATCCGCTATTCGTCGATCATCGCGGCCTTCAACGTGGAGGCGTTCGGCCGCGACTCGAGCGCCGTGATCGACGTGTCGCGCATGTTCACCGGCACGATCGACGAGTTCTCGCAGGGGTGCCCGCGCCCGCAGCGTGACGCCACGCGCAGCTTCGTGGAGCGCATGGCGCCGTACAGCCGGAACGTCGAGGTGGACGCCACGCTCACGTGCAACGCCGCGGCCACGCCCCCGGGCCTCCCCGGCGGACAGGGCGGCGGCAACGCCGGCACCACGCTCTACCACTACTCGCTCGTCAAGCTCCCCGACGAGCCGATGAAGCCGCGCCTGCACGATTCGCGCGTGGGCTTCTTCTCCACCACGCAGACCGACTTCGGCGCGGCGGAGCAGCGCGTGGTGACGCGCCGCTTCGCCAACCGCTGGCGGCTGGAGTGCTCCGACCAGAAGGTGGGCGCGCTCTGCGTGCCGAAGAAGCCGATCACGTACTACCTCGACCCGGGCACGCCCGAATGGCTCGTGCCGTACGTGAAGCGGGGCATCGAGGAGTGGCAGCCCGCGTTCGAGATGGCCGGCTTCTCGAAGGGCATCGTGGCGGCCGACCCGCCGAAGAACGACCCGGACTGGAATCCGGAGGACGCCACGATCTCCGTGATCCGCTGGCTCGCGAGCCCCACCGAGAACGCCGTGGGGCCGAGCACCATCGATCCCCGCTCCGGCGAGATCCTCGACGCCGACGTCATGATGTATCACAACATCATGAACCTGCAGCGCACCTGGTACTTCACGCAGGTGGGCCACCTCGACCCGCGCGTGCTGCAGTTCCCCTACCCCGACGAGCTCATGGGCCGGCTCGTGCAGTACGTCGTGGCGCATGAAGTCGGCCACACACTCGGCTTCCCGCACAACTTCAAGTCGAGCTCCATGTATCCGCTCGACTCGCTGCGCAACAAGGACTTCGTGAAGCGCATGGGGCACGTGGCCAGCCTCATGGACTACGCGCGCCTCAACTACGTGGCGCAGCCCGAGGACGGGATCGACGTGGAGGATCTCGTGCCCAAGGTGGGGCCGTACGACAAGTACGCCGTGATGTGGGGCTACACGCCGATCCCCGGCGCGCGCACGCCGGAAGACGAGAAGCCCACGCTCGAGCAGTGGACGCGCATGCAGGACACGATCCCGTGGTACCGTTTCGCGAACGACGCCGGCGCGGCCGGCCCGGACCCGGGCGAGCAGTCGGAAGCCATCGGCGACGCGGACGCGGTGCGCGCCACCGAGCTCGGCGTGAAGAACATCAAGCGCATCATCAAGCTGATCGAACCGGCGTCCACCACGCGCACGGGCGACGACTACAGCGACATGCAGCAGCTCTACACGCGCCTCGTGGGACAGTGGGGCACGGAGATGGCGCACGTGGCGCGCGTGGTGGGCGGCGCGTACAAGACGGAGAAGCGCGTGGGCCAGCCGGGCGCGATCTACACGCCGGTGGAGCCGGCGCGGCAGCGCGAGGCGCTCCGGTTCCTCGTGGACAATGCGTTCGCGACGCCCACGTATCTGCTCGAGCCCACGATCATCAACCGGCTCGAAGCGCAGGGCAGCCTCGACCGCATCGGCAACGCGCAGGCGCGGTCGCTCACGTCGCTCCTGAGCAACGACCGCCTGCAGCGCATGCTCGAGATGGAAGCCATGGCCACGTCGCGTCGCGAGGTGTATCCGCTGGCCGACATGCTGGCCGATCTCCGCCGCGGACTCTGGCGGGAACTCGCCGGCGGCCAGACGATCGACCTGTACCGTCGCCGCCTGCAGCGCCGGTATCTCGAGATGATGGCGACCAAGATCAATCCGCCTGCGCCCACGGCGCAGCAGATCGCGTTCGGCATCGTGCCGGTCAGCACGGCCGATGCCCGGCCGCTGATCAAGGCGGAAATGCGGGATCTGGACCGGGAGCTCACGGCGGCGATCGGCCGCACGAGCGACCGGGCGAGCCGCGCGCACCTGCAGGATGCGCGGGATCAGATCAGGCAGATGCTCGAGCCGAACCGCTGACGGCGTTCGGAGTGACATCCGGGGAGGCGGTCGCATGCGGCCGCCTCCCCGTGGTGTTTCCGGGTGTAACCGCCCGTGGAAAAACGACGTAGTGGGAAATGGGGGGTGTTCGTCGCTGAGCGTCGTGATGGGGGGAGAGATCGGCCGTACGAGGTCGCAAGCGGCGGGTCGATAGCCGCGAGTCTCGAGGGTGCCTGGCGACTCGAGCCCCTTGGGCTGGTTTTGCTGTTCCATGCACCCCTCGCGACCCGCGGCTATCGACTCGCCGCTTGCGACCGGGCTGAGGCCGATCTCGCCCCACTCACGCTCTCCACGAGCCCTATACCCCCGCCATATTTCCCCGATGCCCACCACCACCACCGGCGAGCTCGCCGCCCTCCGCTCGGCCCTGCGCGGCCAGTACACGATCGAGCGCGAGCTCGGCCGCGGCGGCATGGGCGTCGTCTTCCTCGCGCGCGATGAACGGCTCGACCGGCCGGTGGCCCTCAAGGTCCTCCCCGCGCACCTCGCCGCCCAGGGCGATACGCGCGAACGCTTCCTGCGCGAGGCCCGCACCGCCGCGCAGCTCTCGCACCCCAACATCGTCCCCGTCTACCGGGCCGACGAGTTCGACGGCCTCGCCTTCTTCGCCATGGGGTTCATCGAGGGCGAGACGTTCGCCGATCGCATCCGCGACCGCGGCCCGCTCGGCCCCGCCGAAGTCGTCCGCATCCTGCGCGAAGTCGCCTGGGCGCTCGCCTACGCGCACGCCCGCGGCATCGTGCACCGCGACGTCAAGCCAGAGAACATCCTGCTCGACCGCGTCACGCAGCGCGCCGTGGTCACCGACTTCGGCATCGCGCGCACCGATTTCGATCCGTCGATCACGGCCTCCGGCTACGTGCTCGGCACCGCGCACTACATGAGCCCCGAGCAGTGCGCCGGCGACACGCTCGACGGCCGGAGCGATCTCTACGCCCTCGGCGTGGGAGGCTTTCTCGCGCTGAGTGGCCGGCTGCCGTTCGACGGAGACTCGCCCCAGGCCATCATCGTGGCGCACGCCACGCGCAATCCGCCGGCGCTCCGCACCTATGCGCCCGACGTGCCGATCGCGCTCGCGAACGTGATCGACTGCTGCCTGCAGAAGGATCCCGCCGACCGCTTCGCCACTGGCGAAGCCCTCGCCGAGGCGCTCACGAAGGCGCTCGAATCCGTCCCGGACACGTCGCCGGCCACGGGCGGCCGCGTGCTCAGCAGCGACGAGGCCATGGCCGTGTGGCGCCGCGCGGCGCAGCTCCAGGCCGAAGCCGCCACGCGGCTCGAACTCCGCGTGCGCGACAGTGGGCTCGGCGCCGACACGCGCGCGCTCCCGCCGGTGGATGCAGCCGACACCGCCACGTCGGCTGAACGATCCGTGCAGACCGACGGCTTCCGGGCGCACGACGTGGAGGCCGCGGCGCTCGAAGCCGGCATTTCCCAGCGGTACGTCGCGCTCGCGATGGCGGAGCTCAAGAGCTCGCCGGTCTCGCTGCACGAGGCGTCCACCGCGCCCGCGTGGCAGGATCGCGCGGCCACGCGCCTGCTCGGCACCACGCAGCGTTCGCTCGCCGTGTCGCGTCCGTTCCGCTTCGCGCCGCGCACGGTGCTCGCCGCGCTCGGCCGCACACTGCAGGCGCCGCCCTACGGGCTGGAGCTCATCGACACCGTGGGCGGCCATCCGCTCGACGGCGGCGTGCTCGTGTTCAAGATCCCCGACATGACCGGCCTCGAAGGAGGCTACCGGTGGACGTGGACGCGCTACGGCGTGTACGTGAAGGAGCTGCGCATCACAATCGCCGCGCTTCCCGGCGATCCGCGCGGCTGCGAGGTCACCATGCACCTGGACCTGCGTGGCGGGCTCGTGGTGAACCTGATCGGGTACGGCGTGGGCGTTACCGGCGGGGCGGCCGGCGCCGGCGTGGGCGCCACCGCCGCAATCGGCGCGAAGGTCTTCGGCCTCGCCGGCGCGGCCCTCGCCGCGCCCGTGCTTGGCGCGGCCATGGTGCTCGGTCTCGCGGCCTACGCCTGCACGGGTGCGATGTACCGGTGGGAGATCCGCAAGGCCAGCGCCGAGCTCGAACGCGCGCTCGCGGCCGTGGACGCGTCGATCCGCGCGTTCGACATCTTCGGTGATGTGCCGGCGGTTTCCCGGAAGCCCGCGTTCAACCTGCTCGGCGCACCGGAGTAACCGCCACGCGTCGCTACTCCACGGTGAAACGGTTGGAAAGCCGGCTGTCCAGGCCCAGGAGGCGATTGTCGGGATCGCGGACGCTGTCGAACCGGACGCGATAACCGCCGGACGCGAGTGGTTCCGGAAGGGAGAAGAAGGTCGTCGTCTGCTGGCCGGGATTCAGCAATCTGACCACCAGATCGCACGACGGGGCAAATCCGTTCACGCGGCGCCATTCGCTTCCTTCTGCTCGCTCGAGTATGTCCGGACAGAGACCGAAACGGACGCGCGTCCCGCCTGTATTCGTAATCGTCAGAACAACCGTCTCTCCCGCCGCATAGGCTTGGCGTTCCGTGACGAAACTGACAGCTCCTTCGCCTGCCTCCGCCGGCCCCGCAGAGTCACAGGAACTCACGAGCACGAGCATGAGCGCGAGACACAGGCTGCTCCAAACGACTCGTACCGCATTCGCCCGCGCCCAGGGACTGCGTGAAAATCCATCCGACATCCCGCCGCACCTCGTCTCCCACGGAGACCGTGACCTTCGCTACCGCATCCCCGCCGCGGCCGCGGGCACCGTGTAGTTCCACGGCTGCCGCGCCAGCGGGCGCTTGCGCGGATACACCTCGTCGAGCGAATCGCCATCGTACAGCCGGCCGTTCATCATCACCATCCGGATCGTGTTGCTGTGCCGGATGTTCTCGAGCGGATCGCGGTCGAGCACGAGCAGATCGGCGAACTTGCCGGCCTCGAGCGAGCCCACCTGCGCGCCCAGCCCGATCGCCTCGGCGCCCACGATCGTGGCGGCACGCAGCGCGTCGTGCTCCGACATGCCGCCCGACTGCACGAGCCACAGCTCCCAGTGCATGCCGAGCCCCTGCAACTGGCCGTGGCTCCCCACGCCGATGCGGCCGCCGCGCTCCACGGTGCGCGCGAGATCTTCCGCGTGCTGCCACATGGGATACTCCTCGCGTACCGCGAAACCGGCCGGGCCGGGGGCGTTGCCGGTGCCGCGCCGCCGCACCTTGCCGTCGAAGTCCACGGGGTGCGTGAAGCGGCGCAGCTTGGTGTCGCCGAGCAGATCCTCGCTCTGGTAGAACCACCCCTCGCCGAACGGACCGCCGTACGCCACCACGAGCGTGGGCGAGTTCACCGTCTGCGTGGCCTTGTACCACTCGTACGTGTCGTCGTACTTGGGCGTGATGGGGAGCGTGTGCTCGATCCCCGGATAGCCGTCGATGCCGTGCGTGATGTCGAGCTTGTGGTCGAGCCCGCCCTCGGTGGTGGGCATGATGTCCAGTTCCTTCGCGGCCATGATGATCCACTGCCGCTGCTGCCGGTTGCCGCTCATGTACATCTTGAGCGTCTTGGTGTCGTAGTACTTGGCGTAGCGCGCCATGATCTCGCGCGCATGCTCGAGATCGCGCACGGGTTCGGCGGCGAAGACGCCGGGGCCCGTGGTGTAGATGCGCGGCCCGAGCATCGCGCCGGCGTCCACCTGGTCGGCGTAGCTCAGGAAGTCGGTGGTGGCGGTCTGCGGATCGCGCGTGGTGGTGGTGCCGTACGCGAGCGTGGCGAGATACTGCCACGTCTGCGTGTTGTGGATCTGCGGCGTGAGCCACTGCGGGTGGTAGTGCGTGTCCACCATGCCGGGCATGATCACCTTGCCGCTCACGTCCATGATCTCGGCGCCGTCGGGAATGGGCACGCTGCCGCGCGCACCGATGGCCGTGATGTGCCGGTCGCGCACCACGATGTCGGCGTTCTCGATGATCTCGTGCCCCTTCATGGTGATGGCCTTCGCGCCGCGCAGCACGAGCGTGCCGCGGGGCTGGTCGCGCACGGCCGTGACCTCGATGCGCCGCTCCACGGGCTTGTAGCCCGGCGCGGGCTTCTTCGTGGTGTCGGCCTTGGCGATGGAATCCACACGCGCGATGCTGTCGCGCTTCGTGGTATCGGCGCGGAGCGCGGCCACGCGCCGTGCGTCTGCCTTGAGCGAATCGTCCACCACCTTCGCGCGGTCGAGATCGTACGTCCACAGCGAGTTGCCGAGCGCCCACAGCACGCGGCGGCCGTCGGCGCTCCAGGCGGGGAACTCGCCACCCACGGTGTTGAGCTTGCGCACCGGCACGGCGGCCGACTGCGGCGAGATCACCGACACCGTGGGCGCGGCGCCGCCGGCCACGGGCACGGTCACCGTGTAGAGATCCATGCCCACCATGGCGAGCGCCTGGTCGCCCGACGGCGCCATGAGAATGAGCGACGCGGGACGCGGACGCGGCGGCGTGGGCTCGCCGTCTTCGAGATGCGTCCGGTTGCGCGACGTCTCGAGGTCGAGCGGGCGCGCCGAGCGGCCGCCGATCCACTGCTGCTGCGACGCGCTCGCCACGAGATCGGCGTCGAGTCCCACGGCGCTGCCCGCGCCCGGCGGCAGCGGACCCGTGACACGCAGATGCGTCTTGAGATCGGTGCCGTCCCAGCGGAACGAACGGAGTCCGTCGCCGTGCGCGAAGATGCGATCGGGATCGCTGGTGAAGTGCGGCGTGCCCAGTCCGCCGGTGGGCATGATCGTGGTGACGGCGCCGCCCGTGGCGGGGACCCACACGAACTCGGCGGCCGCGGGCCCCCAGAACGCGCCGCCGGCTTCCTGCAGTTCACGCGCCGCGGCGCGCGTGGCCACGAGGCGGTCCCCCCTGGGCGACCAGGCGAGCTCGGTGAAGAGCGCCGAGCCGGTGGTGAGCGTGGAAACGCGCCAGCCGCCTCGCGCATCCCGCGTCGCGCGGCGGATCGAACCGCCGGCCGCGTCGTGCCACGTCACGTACGCGAGCGAGCTGCCGTCGGGCGACCACTCAGGCCCGAACTCGCCCACGGTATCGTTCGACACGCGCACCGGCGTGCCGGACGCGAGATCCATCACGTGCACGCGGTCGAGCGCCACGAAGGCGAGGCGCCGGCCGTCGGGCGAGGGCGCGATGTCGCGAATCTGCCGCGCGGTGAACGCGGGCGCGGTGTCCACCGTGTAGGCGAACTTCACTTCGGGACCCATCTCGAGGCGCACATCGGCTTCGAACGGGATCTTCGCGGCCGCGGACCCGTCCACCGGCACGCGCCAGATCTCGCCGCCGTACGACACGATCACGGCGCGGGAATCGGGCGTGAACGAATACCCGGGATACGCGTCCATGGGCGCGCGCGATTCGATGTCGTCGCGCTGCACGGGGAAGGCGAGCCATTCCTCCGACTGCGTCTGCAGGTTGCGGATGCGGAGCCCGGTCTTCGTCTCGAAACGCGTGGCGTACACGAGGTGCGTGCCGTCGGGAGACAGCGCGGGGCGGAAGCCGGAGCCGAAGCGCGTGGTCATCTGCGACGTGCGGCCGGTTTCGCGGTCCCACACGTGCAACTGGTACTGCGGGCCCACGGCATTGTACTGCCAGTCGCCGCTGCGCCCCGCGAACCAGAGGTAGCGCGGATCCTTGCCGAACGCCGCGCCGAGCATCTTGAGCGTGGGCGGCGCGGCCGGTTCGGTGGTGAGTTGCACGCCCGTGCCGCCGTCCACGTGGTACATCCACAGCTTCGCGGCGCCGCCGAGTCCGCCGGAGCGCGAGGCCACGATGTACTTGCCGTCGGGCGACCATTCGGGCGACACGTAGAGGTTGTTGTTCCCCTGCGTGAGCTGCACGGTGTCGGTGCCGTCGGCCTTCATGTGCCAGAGGTTGTCGCCGCCGGAGCGGTCGGACACGAACACGATGCGTTCCCCGTCGGGCGAGAAGCGGGGCTGCACGTCGTACGCCATGCCCGAGGTGAGCCGGGTGGCCTTGCCGCCGGTGATCGGCAGCATGTACAGGTCGCCGAGCAGGTCGAACACGATGCGCTGGCCGTCGGGGGAGACGTCGAGCGAGATCCAGGTGCCCTTGCTCGCGGTGAACGTGTGCGTGCGCGCGGAGGTGAGCGGGAGCGTGACCGCGGGCCTGGCAGCGCCGGCGGCGGGGGTGGCCTGGGCCGCGAGGGTGGCCGGTGCCGGAAGCAGGGCGGCGGCGAGCAGGGCGGCAAGCGCGGCGCCCGGAAGCGCAAAACGGTTGAACGCGGCGCTCGGAAGCGCGGGGCCGGGGAGGCGGGACATGAGCGGACCGTGGAAGGGGCGCCGCGAGAGCGCGGACGGCGCGATGGTATCCGGCGGTCCCCGGCGGCAAGGGCCGAGGACGGTATCCTTGAAAATTGGCATGGAATGCCGTGGCGCGCGAGAGGCGGGCGGGCTGGGCTCCCCCCCTCGCGCACCCCGCCCGCCCGGCTCCATGTTTCCCGTTCCTTCCCGATCTCCCACCGCGATCACCCATGACATACGCCGCGATCACGGGCTGGGGCGCATGCATGCCGCCGGCCGTTCTCACCAACGATGACCTGTCCACGTTCCTCGACACGTCGGACGAATGGATCCGAACGCGCACCGGCATGCAGGAGCGCCGCGTATCGCACGTGGGCGCGATCGAGCTCTCCACCGTGGCCGCGTCGCGCGCGCTCGCCTGCGCCGGCCTGGACGCGGGCGACGTGGATCTCATCGTCTACGGCGGCGTGAGCAACGACGAGCTCGTGCCCAACAGCGCCTCCGGCGTACAGGTGGCGCTCGGCGCCACGCGCGCGGCCTCCATCGACCTGAACACGGCCTGCACGAGCTTCTGCTACGGACTCGCCGCCGCCACCGCCATGATCCGCACGGGCGTGGTGCGGAACGCCGTCGTGATCGGCGTGGAGCTCATCAGCCGCTACATGGACTGGGACAACCGCAACGTGGCCGTGCTCTTCGGCGATGGCGCCGCCGCGGTGGTGCTCCAGGCCACCGACCACGAGGAAGGGCTGCTCGGCAGCGTGCTCGGCTGTGACGCGGAAGCGCGTGGCACGCTGCGTGTGCGCGGCTTCGGCTGCACGTACGCGCTCCACGACGTGACCTTCGGCGACACGCTCTGGGATTTCGACGGGCAGGTGATCTTCAAGCGCGCCGTGCACGCCATGTCGGAGGCGTCGCGGCAGGTCATGACGCAGTGCGGCGTGAGCGCCGACCAGGTGGACCTCGTGGTGCCGCACCAGGCGAACCTCCGCATCATCGAAGCGGTGGCCAAGTACGCCGGCGTGCCGATGGAGAAGGTGATCGTGACCGTGCAGAAGTACGGGAACATGAGCGCGGCCACGGTGCCGGTCGCACTCGTGGAGGCGCTGGAGAACGGCCGGGTGACCCCGGGCGCCACGATCCTCATGCCGGCGTTCGGCGGCGGGCTCACCTATTGCGCGCTGCTCGTGCGCTGGGGGCAGCGGGTCACGCCGCTCGGCGAGTCGTCGCTCGCGCTGCCGCCGGTCACCCGGAGCGCGCTCGAGATCGTGAACGACGTCCGCTCGCGGCAGGACCCGCGCGGCCGGTCGCTCGCCGGCCTGATGGCGCCGGCGTTCGCGGAGTCGTTCACCGGGGCGTCTGCCGGGTAGAGTTCAGGAGGCGATCGACCACGGCACCGCTCCGGGCCGCGGCCGCCGCTGTTCGCGGGTGCGGAGGATCGTGGCATGTGTCGATCCGCATGGGGCGCCGCCCTCGGGGTGCTGGCCGCCGTGACCGGGCCGGCGCTCACCGGCCGCGCCGAGGCGCAGGTGATCGTGGGCACGGTGGTGAACGCCGTGTCGCGGGAGGCGGTGGCCGGCGTGCGGCTCACGCTGTCGGACAGCAGCGGCGCCGAGGTGGACGGCATGCACAGCCGGAGCAACGGCGTCTTTCTGCTCGACGGCAAGCGCCTTCCCGGGCTGCAGTTCCGCGTACACGCGGGGAACGTGCCGTCGTCGGTGCCGCTCGCGCTGCCGCGGTATGCCGACACGGTGTACGTCGAGCTCGCCGTGTCGCCCGCCGATGCACACGCGCCCACGCTCCGCATCACGGGTACCTCGGCGCCGAGCTTCAATGAGCGGCAGCTCGCGATGGCGCGGCGGAACGGCTGGCAGATCATCGAGCCGCATCAGGTGGCCGCCGAACGGGGCGCCGTGCGCACGCTCGGCGACCTGCTCCGGCGTCATCCGCTGCTCGGCGTGCGGCCGGCGGAAGGCAGCACGGGGTGCTACCGGTATGCGCGGAACAACCGATGCCTGGTGCTCGTGGTGGACGGCCACGTGGTGGGGGCGGACATGTACGTGGCGCCGGAGGACGTGTATTTCGTGGCGCTGCTGAACGCGCCGCAGGCCACGGTGCAGTACGGGCCGAGGGCGCGGAACGGGGCGCTGTTCGTGGCAACGAGGCGGGACGGGGAGCCGTAGGGGAGCTCACTCCGGATCCCGGGGCTCTCCCACAGCCGGCACCAGCACGAGATCGAGCCGGGCCGCGGGACGCGGTGAGGCGATCCGGAGCGTCATCTCAGCCGGGGCTTGGCCGTCGGCGAAGACCTGCACGGTCATCAACCGGTCGCGCGGGAGCCCGCATACGCGGTACCGTCCCGTCGCCTGCGTGCGGGCCTGGGTCTGCAACCAGGAATCGGCCGCTCCGCCCTGATCGCGCCAGAAGAACCGGAGCTCGGCGGCCGGCAGGACGGCGCCCGAGGCGCTCCGCACCGTGCCGAAGGCGAGCGCGTGGCCTTCGGTCCGTGGGCACGCGGGCTGCGTGGAATCGACCGGGACCGGCATCGGGATCAGGGCACCCGCCTCGATGAAGTCCGTGACCCCGGCTGTGTAGACCGCGCGGGAATCCACGGCCAGGTCGAGTACCTCGCCGCTCACGCGGATCATGGGGACGTGACGACTCGTCACCAGCAACTGCGTCCCCTAGGCCGACGACATGATGCGTTCCGACACGTCCGGCACGCGCAGCTCCCAGCGGTTCACGAACCAGAGACCGGTCTCCAGCCGAGTGAACTCGAGCCAGCCACCGGAGTTGCTGCGCGCTTCCCTCCCATCGAGTCCTGCGTACTTGAAGTCCAGGCGCCTCAGCTCGGCCGTGTGCCGGTCGATCCAGAGCGTACCCTCGATCTGCGTGATGCGCCGATTGCGCGCGGGGCGGAACCCCACGCCGATCCAGTCGGGGCGATCGCGAGGAGCGTTCGCCAGATGCAGGCAGTAGTCGGCGAGAAAGCGATCGTCCACGAGCAGCTCCGCACTCGGCGCACGGTAGGCCACGAGCACATCCACTCCCCGGCTTCTGGCGAACAGTTCCTGCCGGCGTGTCACGAAGCCGAACTCCAGCAGGGAATCCACGGAGGCCGTGTGGAAGGGACGAAGCGAATCCGCGAAGTATTCGCGGTGGCTGGCGCCAAGGATGCTGTTTTCCTCCGGCGCCCACGTCTCGTTGCTCACCCGAACGCGCGTCAGGACAGGGCCGTCGGGGGAAACGAGCTGCGAGGCCATGAGCGCGGTGCGGGCCTCGTGAAAGACCCGGGCCACGAGCGACGCGGAGTCCGGCCGCACACGACAGCGGAAATCCGTGGCGGTACGCACCGTGGGCAGAACCACCGACGTGCCGGGGAGGATCGCACTCAACTCCCGTTGTTCCCCCGCCGCGAGCTGCACGGTATCGAGCACGTGCGGCTCGAAGCCGATCCGGAGCGCGCGGATCACGAGGCGGTCGGTGGTGACCCGCAGCCGCCAGGTGCCCTGTGCCCCGGTCGCGGCGCGGGCGATGGTGTGCCCGTCGCTCAGGCGTTCGGCCACGAGGAGCGTGCCTTGGGAAGGCATCTCACCGTCAGCGCGGCGCAACGTGCCGAACACTTCCTGCGCAGAGGCCGTGGAGGTCAGGAGGAACCCCACCAGGAAGCTCAGAGACACATGTTGGCGGAAATGCATCAGCCCTCCGGATCGTTCTGTTCGGCGTACGGCTCCATCGGAAGTACCGTCGCCGCGTCAGCCGTTCCGCTGCCGGATCAGCCCTTCCTGCGCCACGGAAGCCACGAGATCGCCCGACCGGGAGAAGATCGCGCCGCGCACGAAGCCCCGCGCACCGAATGCCACCGGGCTGTCCATCACGTAGAGCAGCCATTCGTCGGCCCGGAACGGCCGGTGCATCCAGAGCGCATGATCCAGCGACGCGAGCTGCAGTCCCGGCGCGCGGAACGATACGCCGTGCGGCAGCAGCGCCGTGGTGAGCAGCGCATAGTCCGACGCATACGCCAGCACGGCCTGATGGAGCAGCACGTCATCCGGCATCGCGCCCTGCGCGCGGAACCAGAGCCGGCGCGCCGGCGCGCGTACCTCCGAACGGAACGGATCGACCGGATCCACCGGCCGCACGTCGATCGGCCGGTCCTGCACCCATGCCGCGCGGTATTTCTCCGGAATGCGCTCGGCCATGGCGCGAATGAGCGTCAGCTCGCTCGGCAGCGACTCGGGCGGCGGCGTGTCCGGCATGACCGGCTGATGCCCCACTCCCTCCTCGGTGCGATGGAACGACGCCGACATGTTGAAGATCGCCTGGCCGTGCTGAATGGCCGTCACGCGCCGCGTGGCAAAGCTCGATCCGTCGCGCAGCCGGTCCACGAAATACACGATCGGCGCCGCGAGGTCGCCCGGCAGAATGAAGTAGCCGTGCACCGAGTGCGCCTCGCGCGGCTCGTCCACCGTGCGGCGCGCGGCCACGAGCGCCTGCGCGAACACCTGGCCGCCGAACACCCGCGACGAGCCGATGTCGCGATTGCGCCCGCGATAGATGTTCACCTCGAGCGGCTCGAGGTCGAGCAGGGAGAGCAGGTCGTCGAGCGGAGACATGGCATGTGCAGCCGAGGAAACCCGGACGCCGGAGCGCCGGACATCGCGATATCCTAACTTATCGTCGGCCACACTCACCCGCCCTCGCATGCACGCCGTCGTCTACGACTCCTTCGGTGGTCCGCTCCGTGTGGACACCGTGCCCGATCCCGCGCCGCCGCCCGACGGCGTGGTGCTCCGCGTACACGCCACCGGACTCTGCCGCAGCGACTGGCACGGCTGGCAGGGACACGACCCCGACATCCGCGCGTTCCCGCACGTGCCGGGGCACGAGCTCGCCGGTACCGTGGCCGCCACGGGCCATGACGTACGCGGCTGGCGCGCCGGCGACCGGGTCACCGTGCCGTTCGTGTGCGCCTGCGGCACGTGCGTTCCCTGCGCGCGCGGCGACGGCCAGGTGTGCGACGCGCAGACGCAACCCGGTTTCACGCACTGGGGGTCGTACGCGGAATACGTGGTCATCCATCACGCCGACGTGAACCTGATCACGCTCCCCGATACGATGACGTTCGATACCGCGGCGAGCCTCGGCTGCCGGTTCGCCACCGCGTTCCGCGCCATCGTGGACCAGGGACGCGTGCAGCCCGGCCAGTGGGTGGCCGTGTTCGGCTGCGGCGGCGTAGGACTCTCCGCCGTGATGATCGCCCGGGCGCTCGGCGCACGGCCCATCGCGGTGGACATCTCCGCCGACGCGCTCGCCATGGCGCGGCATGCCGGCGCGGAGATCACGCTCGACGCGCGCACCGATACCACGCACGCCATTCACACGCTCACCGGCGGCGGTGCGGATGTCGCGTGCGATGCGCTCGGCTCCGCCGCGACCGCGCGCGGCGCCCTGTGCTCGCTGCGCAAGAACGGGCGGCACGTGCAGATCGGCCTGCTCGCGGGCAACGACGCCGAACCGCCCCTGCCGCTGCATCTCCTCATCGCGCGCGAGCTCGAGCTCGTGGGCAGCCACGGCATGGCCGCCCACGCCTATCCCCGCATGCTGCGCATGGTGCAGGACGGACTGCTCGATCCGGCGCAGCTGATCACCCGGCACCTCACACTCGACGAAACGCCCCACGCGCTCGCGACCATGGTGTCGTCCCCGCATGCCGGCGTGACGATCATCGCGCCGTAGGCGGCGCGGCACCGGGGATTCACTTGCGGATTCGGGGATCGCCCGCGGGCGGCGGCAGCCGGATTCTACGGCAACTGGTACCGCGCGATGTATTGCAACTCGTCGGCATCCGCATATACGACATACACGACGCTTCGTCCGAGCCCGACGACGCGTTCACCGGTTTTCAGCACCACCCGGTGTTCGATGCGACCCTCCGGACTCACGAGGTCATAGGTCGCCCCCTCGCCGGGGGGCGTCGTCCGCCGGATCCACAACCGATCCCGGCCATCGAACTGGAGCGCATTGTCGAGAAAAGGAGGAAGTGTTGACGGCCAGACCGCGGGTTCCGTGTACGGTTGCCGCAGGCGACGCATTTCCACGGCGCCCGATCTCGACTGCACCGCCACGATCTGCACTACGCTTTGTGACTCGCGCCACTCCCGCTTGTGCCCGTCGGTGAGACGCAAAGGTGTATGGGTGATGCGGGTCGCACGTCGCGATCCCGTCTCGTCGATGAATTCCACGGTGAACGGATCCGGCACCGCGATCCCGATCCGCCCGCCTTCCGTGACCGCCCACTGCGCACGCGCCCGGAGCGGCTGGATTGGATCGACGAGAAGTCCGTTCATGACCCGCGCACCGGGTGCAGTACGAACGGGGAGGCTGGCGATCGTATCCGCCGTACACGATGAACTCCAGCGTTCGATGGCAGAGGTACCGACGATCTCCCAGCGCCCATCCCGCATACGACGCAAGGGCTCGGCCAAGGTATACGGCCGTCCCCTGCGATCGATGTACCGGATGGCCAACGGCCGCAACCGGGCTGATCCGCCGCATGCGGCGTCACCGGCAACCGACCAGTCATGCCGCAGCTGCCCTGCGGGATCCACGAGGATCAGCTTTGAAGAGCCGCCTTGATCCGCGATGTACGTACTGCCATCCGCTCCCGGCACCAGTCGCTGAGGTCGACGGTACTCGCCGGGCCCGCTTCCGGTCCGCCCGAGTTGCACGCGTGACCTCAGTGCGCTGTCCACCAGGTAAACCACGCCCTCCATGTGATCGAGCACGATCACGCGACCGTCAGGTAGTTCGCGGAGATCCGTGATCCGGGAGAACGGATCACCGAGGCGTGCCGGTGCCCCGGCCAGCGCCCGCGGCTGCGGCGCCTGAGCCCCTGTCGCCCGCACTGCTCCATGGAGTCCGAGGATACACAGAATGCCGCAAACGACGCTCGATACCCGGTCCATTGATACGGAGGATTTCATTGGCCCTGTATCACATCACGAGGATCACGGCCAGTGGGCGCGACAACCTGCCGGAAATCATGATCCCTCCTTCTTTCTGTCAAGAAACTGGAAGAAGAACCCTGTCACCCTTGGGGAACGGTGCCCGACAATGACGTGACCCCGGAAACCTGATCCAGGCTGCATGTTAGTCCCAGCCCGAGGGGG
>CAZUKU010000006.1:204787-213406 GCA_964621045.1 uncultured Gemmatimonas sp. | reverse complement strand
CGGCGACCAGGCGACCCAGCGCCAGCTCGGCGGCGACGAGAAGGCCGCCGTGCTGCTGCTCGCGCTCGGCCCCGATTTCGGCCGGCCGATCCTGCAGGAGCTGGACGAGGTGGAGATCCGCACCATGGCGCGCGCGTACGGCCCGTACGACGCCTTCGCCAGCACCGTCCGGTTCACGATCGCGGCGCCGTCCACGAACCACCCGATCACGCCCATGTCCGCCCACGACAGCGTGGGGTAGTTGAAGATGCTCGAGTACTTGGCCCGCCCGTCGAGGAGCTGCTCCACGAGCTCGTGCCGGTCCACGCCGAGCGTCTCCGTGCCGCAGTAGATGTACAGCCCGTGCCCGGCTTCGTCCTGCACCTTGGCGATGAGCGACATCTTCCGGCGCAGCGACGGCGCGCGCGTGATCCAGTTCCCTTCCGGCAGCATCCCCACGATCTCCGAGTGGGCGTGCTGCGACATCATGCGGACGAGCTGGCGGCGGTAGCGCTCCGGCATCCAGTCCTTGGGCTCGATGCTCTCGCCCGCCGCGATGCGCGCCTCGAACGCGGCCGTGAGGGCCGTTTCGTCGGGCGTCTGGGTCGTGGGCTGTTCCATTCCTGAAATCTACCGGGAAAAACGGGGATTCGACAATCGCGGGCCCGTACTATCTTACCCGCCATGTCCAACGACGCTCCCTCCTCTTCCGTGCCCGAGGGCCGGGTCACCGTGCGCGTGGCCGACGGGATCGGCACCATCGAGTTCTTCCACCCCAAGGGGAACTCGCTCCCGGGGTCGCTCCTCCGCCGGCTCGCGGCCGACATCGCCACGCTCGGCGAGAACCCCGACGCCCGCGTCATCGTGCTTCGGAGCGGCGGCCCCGGCCCCTTCTGCGCCGGCGCATCGTTCGACGAGTTCTCGTCGATCACGAGCGCCGAACAGGGCGCCGAGTTCTTCAGCGGCTTCTCGCGCGTGATCCTGGCCATGATCCGCGCGCCCAAGTTCGTGCTCACGCGCGTGCACGGAAAGGCCGCCGGCGGCGCCGTGGGCCTCGTCTCCGCCTCCGACTACGCGTTCGCCACGCGCGCGGCCTCGGCGCGGCTCAGCGAGCTCGCCGTGGGGATCGGGCCGTTCGTGGTGGGCACGGTCGTGGAGCGCCGCATCGGACGCGGGCCGTTCAGCGCGATGTCGGTGGACGCCGACTGGCGCGACGCCGACTGGTGCGAGCGGCACGGGCTCTACGCGCGGCTCTTCGACGACGTCCCCGCGCTCGACGCGGCCGTCGACACGCTCGCGACCACGCTCGCGGCCTCGAATCCGCACGCCATGACCGAGCTCAAGCGGGTGTTCTGGGCCGGCACCGAGGCGTGGGAACCGCTGCTCGCCGAACGCGCCGCCATGAGCGGGGCCATGGTGCTCTCGGACTACACGCGGCGCGCGATCGCGGCGTTCCGGGCGCGGTAGACGCCGCGCGCTCCGGCGGCGCGTTCGCGATCTACACCGCGCTGCCGTACTCCCCGATCACCGCTTCCTCGAACGTTTCCGCGAACCCGCCGTCGACCACGCGCCGCGTGGCCGCATACCCCACCGGCTCCAGCTCTTCGGCCGCGGCGAACAGCTCCTCCACCGCGAACGTCCGCGCTGCCTGCCGCGCGAGATACTCCTCCACCGCGGTGAGATACCCCACCATGCCGCCGAGCTCGGTGGGTGCGTACACCTTCCCGGCATCGCGCAGCACGAGCGCCTGCGCCGGGTCCGGCATCACGAGATTCTCGCTTCCGCACAGCACGCGGAGCCGCGTATTCGCCGCGCACACCGCTACCGCGGCCGCGTCGAGCGATCCGCCGAGCGCATTGACCACCACGGCGTCCATCGGCTGCGCGAGAAAGGCGAGCCGCTCCTCCGAGGGCCACACCGGAATCCCGAGCGCCGCGAGCTCCTCCCGCCGCGCCGGCTGCGCCTCGAGCGCGAGCACCGTGGCGCCGAGCGCTTGGAGCCGCCCGAGCACGTGCATGCCGATGTTGCCGCACCCCACGAGCCCCACGGTCGCCCGGTCCGCAGGCAGGCCGATGCCGCGCAGCATGCCGAGCAGCAGGTGCACGTTCCCTTCGCCCGTGGGCACCGCCGTGTTGGCCAGCATGCTCCCGCGATAGCGCGCGTTCAGATACGCGAGCGAGCTCGTGCCCTCGTGCAGCACCCCGTGCCCGAGATCCTGGCCCGTGATGAGGTGAATGCCGGCCGTGCGTTCGATTTCGTGGAACGCAGCCACGGCGAAGTCGAGCATGGCCGTATCGAGCGGCTGCCCCACGCGTGACGCCGGCGTGGGCGTCAGCACGCACTTGCCGCCCACGATCCGCGCGAGCTGCGGCCGTGCGAGCGGGCCCGCCACGCCGGTGATCCGCGACCACCACACCTTGTCTTCCATGCCGATGGCCAGCGCGATGGCTTCGCGTTCGGCGCTGAATCCCGGCATCGCCATGCGTTCGGCCGGCACGATCCGGAAGCCGCCAAGCGACAGCTTGCCCGACTGCGGTTCCGCGTGCGTGGCCACGCTCAGCACCCAGCCGTGCGTGGGCTCCTCGTACCGGTACACCCACACGTCGGGATTCCGGGAGGTCGCCAGGTCGGGCGCCATGGCGCGCGCCGATTCGGGAGAGAGGACGGAAACGATCACAGCGGGAGTATAGAGGCGGACCGACGTGGTGGAAGGGGTCGCCGGGAACCGGCACCGCGGCTGCGCGTTGAGCCGTCATGACCATTGCCGACCCGATCTCGGGGCCCGTGGCCTCGCGAGCCGCCGCCGACGATGCCGCCTGGTGCGCGCGCGTCGTCCGCACGCATGCGCGCACGTTCACCCTCGCCAGCCGCCTGCTGCCCGCGGAGTCGCGGCGTGCCGTCTATGCGCTGTACGCCTTCTGCCGCGTTGCCGATGATCTCGTGGATCACCCCGCCTCGGCGTGCCGGACGGCAGCCGGACAGCGCCTGGCGGAGTACGAACACGACCTGCGTGCGGCACTCGCCGGACGGCCCCGCAGCGCCGTCTTCCGCGAAGTGGTGCGCGTGGTGCGGGAGTACGGCGTGCCACCGGAGCCGCTGTACGAACTGCTGGCGGGCGTGGCGCGGGATCTCGCCCCTTGCCGCTACACCACGTGGGCCGATCTCGAGGCCTATTGCCAGGGCGTCGCCGGATGTGTCGGCGAAATGTGCACCTGGGTGTTCGGCGTGCCGGACGGCGACGACGCCCGCGCGCGCGCCATCGGTTACGCGCGTACGCTCGGCGTCGCGATGCAGCTCACCAACATCCTGCGCGACATCGGCGAAGATGCGCAGCGCGGCCGGTGCTATCTTCCCGAACACGATCTCGCCATGTTCGGCCTCACGCCGCACGACGTGCTCACCAATCCCGCGGTGGCGCGGGACGAACGCTGGCAGCCGATGATGACGTTCCAGGTGGCGCGCGCACGTGCGCTGTATCAGGCCGCCATTCCCGGGATCGCACTGCTCGCGCGTGAAGCCCGGCGGTGCGCCCGGGCCTGCGCCGCGGGATACGCCGGCATTCTCGGCGCCATCGAAGCACAGCGCTACGATACGATCTCCTCGCGCGCGCGACTCGGCCGCGCGACCCGGCTGCGTCTCCTGCTGCAGGCCTGGTGATGACCCGTTCCATGACGCCCGCGCTCGCACCCGATCACGACGCCCGGCTGCTCCTGCGCGCGGCGCTCGCCTGCCTCGTCGTGCACGCTCTGCTGAGCGCGTTCTCCGCGTTCGCGTTCGCGACCTTCCTGTCGCCCCCGCTCCCCGCCTGGCTGAATACGCCCGTGAACATGCGGGCCTACGCCATCGGCTATGCGTGGGGCGGCCAGACCACCGTGCTCTTCGGCGCGCTCGCCGGCGCGCTGCATGCCATGGGACGGCTTGGCACGGCGCGCGCGCTGGCGATCGTGGCGGTGGCCTTCGTGGTGTCGCTGGGCGCCGAACTGCTCGGCACCAGCACGGGATGGCCCTTCGGCGCGTACGCCTACTCGCCGCTGCTCGGCTATCGCATCGCGGGACTCGTGCCCTTCAACATCCCCACGAGCTGGTTCTACATGCTGTATGCATCGCTCGCGATCTGCGGGCACCTGCTCGAGCCGAAGAACGACACCCGCTCGCGCTGGTGGTGGGCGGGCATCGCCGCGCTCGTGCTCACCGCATGGGACGTGGCCATGGATCCCGCCATGGTGAAGACGAATCACTGGACGTGGCTTCTCCCTGATCCGGCCGGCGCCTCCCCGTTCGTGCGGTTCCTCGCGGGAGATCTGTTCTACGGCATGCCGCTCACCAATTGGCTCGGCTGGCTGCTCACGGGGACCGTCGTGGCGCGTCTCATGCTCGCGATCGTCCCGCCGAGCGACTGGGTGCGACACGTCGCGCCAAGCCGGTTCCCGCTCGTGCTGTACGGCGTGAACGGGCTGCTTCCGATCGCCATCTGCCTGCGGCAGGACATGGTGTGGGCCGGCGTGCTCGGATTCATCGCCATGGCCATCCCGCTCGGGCTCGCCATCCGTGCGCGACGCCGGCCCGCTCTGCCCGCGGCCTGATCCGCATCGCATGCGCATCGCGATCATCGGCAGCGGATTCGGAGGACTCGCCGCTGCCATCCGGCTGCAGGCCGCGGGGCACGACGTCATCATTCTCGAACGGCTCGACCGCGCGGGCGGCCGCGCCTATGTGTTCGAGCAGGACGGCTTCACCTTCGATGCCGGCCCCACGATCATCACGGCCCCGTGGCTGCTGCACGAGCTGTTCGCGCTCGGCGGCGCGCGGCTCGAGGAGCACGTCGACCTCCGCCGGCTCGACCCGTTCTACAACATCCGCTTCGAGGACGGCAGCGTCTTCCGCTACAACGGCGACGCGGAGCAGCTCCGTGCCGAAGTCGCCCGCTTCGATCCCGCCGATGTAGCCGGCTACGACCGGTTCGTCGCGCAGACGGCCGACATCTTCCGCACCGGGATGGCGCTCATCGACCAGCCGTTTCCTTCGTACCGCTCGATGCTCGCCGTGCTCCCCGATCTCGTGCGGCTCCGCGCCGACCGGAGCGTGGCCGCGTACGCCGCGCGGTTCGTGCGCGACCCGCGTCTCCGGCAGGTGTTCAGCTTTCATCCGCTGCTGGTGGGCGGCAATCCGTTCTCGTCGTCGTCCATCTACGCGCTGATCCATACGCTCGAACGCGAATGGGGCGTCTGGTTCGCCATGGGCGGCACGGGCGCGCTCGTGCAGGCGCTCGTCGGGCTGTTCACGAGCCTCGGCGGCACGATCCGCTACGAGAGCGACGTGGTGGCCATCACCGTCGACCGGGGCCGCGCCACCGGCGTCACGCTCGCGCACGGCGAACCGGTTCCCGCCGACGCCGTGATCTCCAATGCCGACGTGGCCGAGACCTGCCGCCGTCTCCTTCCCGCCGGCGCGCGGTCGCGCGCCACCGATCGCCGACTCGCACGATACGATTATTCGATGTCGCTGTTCGTGATCTACTTCGGCACCAACCGCACGTACGATCACATGGCGCACCACGAGATCCTCATGGGGCCGCGGTACGAGGAGCTGCTGCGCGACATCTTCCACCGCAAACGGCTGGCCGACGACTTCTCGCTCTACCTGCACCGCCCCACGGCCACCGATCCGTCGCTCGCCCCGCCCGGGCACGACTGCTGGTACGTGCTCTCCCCGGTGCCGCACCTGGGCAGCGGCGTGGACTGGGCGCGTGACGGCGACCGGTACCGCGACCGCATCATGGCGTATCTCGAGGCACGCTACCTTCCTGGGCTTCGCGATCACATCGTGACCGAGCGCCGCGTGGATCCCCGCTATTTCCGGGACACGCTGCGGAGCCACCTCGGCAGCGCGTTCTCCGTGCAGCCCACGCTGTTCCAGTCGGCCTACTGGCGGCCGCACAACCGCGACCGGGACATCCCGAATCTCTATTTCGCGGGCGCCGGCACGCACCCCGGCGCGGGGCTTCCCGGCGTCATCAGCTCGGGAAAGATCGTGGCCGATCTGATCGGAGCCGCGGGCTGACGCGCTGCTGACGCTGCGGAGGCGCCGACGTCTCCGGCACGCGCGGACGCATGCCGGCCTATCCCGGGACCCTGCCGGCTCCGTTTCATCACGTCCGGCCTCTGGGCTCGCTCCCTCGCCCTGTTTATCTTTCCGGATTGACCCTCATCCGCCCCGACATGACGATCACCATCACGCCGACCGAGACCACGGGAATCCAGCGCCGCCTGCAGGTCGCGGTTCCCGCCGACACGGTTTCGGCCGCCGAAGAAAAAGCCGCCCGCAAGTACGCAGCCAAGGTCCGCATGCCCGGCTTCCGCCAGGGCAAGGCCCCGGCCGCCGTGGTTCGCAAGAAGTTCGCCGAAGCCATACGGCAGGAGGCCCTCGAAGCCGTCGTCAACGACGTCTTCCAGCAGGTCATCGCCGACGAATCGGTCAAACTGGCCGCTCAGCCGCACGTTCACGGCCTCAAGTTCGAGCCGGGAAGCGACCTCACCTTCGAGCTCCACTTCGAGGTTCGCCCCGACGTGTCGTTCGACCGCGTGGAGGGGTTCACCATCACGCGTCGGGAACCGGACGTCACGGACGAGGCCCTCGGCGAGCAGCTCGACCGGCTGCGCGAGCAGCGCGCCACCTGGACGCCCGTGTCCGAAAAGGCCCTGCCCGGCGACATGGTCACCGTGCTCCTCTCCACCGCCGAGGCCGACGGCACCCTCCCCGAGGGGCGCGAATACCGCATCACGCTCGGCGGCGGACAGGCCATCCCCGGCATCGAGGAGCTCATCATGGAGGCCGCGCCCGGCGAGACCGTGGAGCGCCCCGTGAAGTGGCCGGACGACTTCCCCGACGAGAGCCAGCGCGGCGTCTCCAAGCTCACCCGCGTCGCGCTCACCGACGTCAAGCGCAAGCTCCTCCCCGACCTCGACGACGCGTTCGCGCGCGAAGTCGGCGACTTCGATTCGCTCGACGCGCTCAAGGAAGGCGTCCGCACCGATATGGCGGCGCACGCGAAGCGCGAGGCCGATGCCGACGTGCGCGCGCAGCTCGTGGAGCAGATCATCGCCGCCAACCCCTTCGACGTGCCCAATGCCTGGGTCCGGCAGCTCATCGAAGGCTACGGCCGCATGTACCAGATCCCGGAAGAGGAGCTCGCCCGTTTCACGGAGGAGTTCCGCCCCATGGCCGTCCGTCAGGTGCAGCGCGACCTCATCATCGACACACTCTCCGAACGCGAGTCGCTCAAGGCGTCCGAAGCCGATATCGACACGAAGATCGAAGAGCTCGCCAAGGCCCGGAACGTGGACCCCGGACAGGTGTACGCGCAGCTCCAGAAGGGCGGCCGGCTCCCCGAGATCGAGCGCGAGCTCACCGAGGAGCGTGTCTTCACCTGGCTGCTCGAACGCAATCCCGTGACCGCGGGCTGAGCCCGCCCCGCCTCTTCCCTCCTCTCATGCCCACGATCTACACGCCGTACATCATCGAGCGTTCGTCCCGCGGTGAGCGGTCGTACGACATCTTCTCGCGGCTGCTCATGGACCGCATCGTGTTCCTCGGCACGCCCGTGAACGACGATGTCGCGAACGTGATCATCGCGCAGTTGCTGTTCCTGTACGCCGACAATCCGGACAAGCCGATCAACCTGTACATCAACTCGCCCGGCGGCAGCGTGTCGGCCGGCATGGCCATCTACGACACGATGCAGTTCATCAAGTCGCCCGTGCACACCACCTGCATGGGGATGGCGGCGAGCATGGGCGCGTTCCTGCTCTGCGCCGGCGAGCCGGGCAAGCGGGCCGCGCTGCCGCACGCCCGCATCATGATCCACCAGCCGTCCCAGAGCGGCGGGGGCGGCACGGCGTCGGACATCGAGATCCAGGCCAAGGAGATCCTGTACCTCAAGGCCAAGATGAACGAGCTCATGGCCAAGCACACCGGCCGGTCCGTCGAGCAGATCGAGCGCGACACCGACCGCGACCGGTTCCTGTCGGCCGAAGAGGCCAAGGTTTACGGGCTGATCGACAACGTGATCACCACCGACGCCGAGCTGGCGGCGACCGTCGCAGCGCGCTGACCGGCGCGGCGCGGAGCCCGGCCCAACCGGGCTCCGCGCTTGGGTTTGCGTCCCTCCGCGCCGAGACTTCCCCCATGACGCCGGGCGGCCCCGAGGCCCCCGTCGCTTGACCCCTCGGCTCCGTCGGGGTTAGTTCATATAGATACGGGGCTCCGGCCCCGCCTCCTGACCCCTGCTCGCCGACATGTCCCAAGACAAGCATCTGCGCTGCTCCTTCTGCGGCAAGTCCAAGGACGCCGTCCGGAAGTTCATCTCCGGGCCCTCGGTCTACATCTGCAACGAGTGCATCGCGCTCTGCAATGAGATCCTGGCCGAGGACGAGGAGCGCGAGGTCACCGAGGCGATCACCCAGGTCCCCTCGCCGCGCGAGATCAAGACCACGCTCGATCAGTACGTGATCGGGCAGGAACGGGCCAAGAAGGCCCTGTCCGTGGCCGTCTACAACCACTACAAGCGCATCAACGCCGCGGCCAACGCGCGCGAGGACGACGTCGAGCTCGACAAGTCCAACATCCTGCTCATCTGCCCCA
>CAZUKU010000006.1:0-204777 GCA_964621045.1 uncultured Gemmatimonas sp. | reverse complement strand
GGCGTGGGCAAGACGCTGCTGGCCCAGACGCTCGCCCGCATCCTCGACGTCCCCTTCACCATCGCCGACGCCACCACGCTCACCGAAGCGGGCTACGTGGGCGAGGACGTGGAGAACATCCTCGTCCGTCTGCTCCAGGCCGGCGACTTCAACGTCGCCGAGTGCGAGCGCGGCATCGTGTACATCGACGAGATCGACAAGATCGCGCGCAAGTCGGAGAATCCGAGCATCACGCGCGACGTGTCGGGCGAAGGCGTGCAGCAGGCGCTCCTCAAGATCCTCGAAGGCACGATCGCCTCGGTGCCGCCGCAGGGCGGCCGCAAGCATCCGCAGCAGGAATACATCCAGATCAACACCCGGGACATCCTGTTCATCTGCGGCGGCGCCTTCGACGGACTCGAGAAGATCATCGAGGCGCGCATCGGCCGCCGCCAGATCGGATTCGGCGGACCGGTGGTGACGGAAGAGGAGCGGCCGCTCGACAGCATCGTCCCCGAAGTCTCCAAGTCGCCGTTCGCCGACGTGGAACCGGAGGACCTGCTGCGCTACGGCATCATTCCCGAGCTCGTGGGGCGCATGCCCGTGTGCGTGCCGCTCGACGCGCTCGACGAAACGGCGCTCGTGCAGATCCTCAAGGAACCCAAGAACGCGCTCACGCGGCAGTACCAGCGTCTCTTCGACCTCGAGGACGTGAAGATCACGTTCGAGGACTCGGCGCTCCGCGCGATCGCCGCCAAGGCGCTTCGCCGCGGCACCGGCGCGCGCGGACTGCGCGCGATCCTCGAGGAAACGCTGCTCGAGACGATGTTCGACCTGCCGAGCCGCGATGACATCGTGGAAGTGAAGGTCACCGAGGCCTCGGTCACCATGGGCGGCCCGCCGCTGCTGGAGATCGCGCCCAAGCGCCAGAAGAAGGAAGCCTGAGCTCTCGTCCCGCCCCGCGATCCGGCCCGGCGCCGACGCGGTATCCGGTCCTGCCGCTGCGCGACGTCGTGCTCTTTCCGCACGCCGTCATGCCCCTGCTCGTGGGTCGCGCGCGCTCACTGGCCGCGGTCACCGCCGCGATCGAGGGAACCGGCGAGCTCCTGCTCCTGGCGCAGCTCGAAGCGGAATACACCGACCCCAGGGCCGACGACCTGCACCGGGTGGGCATGCTCACCCGGGTGCGCCAGGCCACGCGGCTTCCCAACGGCTCCACGCGCGTGCTCGTGGAAGCACGGGAACGGGTCGCCATCTCGCGCGTCTTCGCGCCGCGCCGCAACCCGAACGACTCCCGGGAGCCGGAGTTCGCCCTCCGGGCGGCGGCGGCTCCGTTTCCGCTCGCGCCCACCGGCCTCAGCCATACCGAGCTCACCGTCCGGACCCGGCACGTGCTGTCGCTGTTCGAACGGTACGCCGCGATGCAGCGCCGCGTGCCCGCCGAAATCGTGGGTGTGCTCGAGGCCATCGAGGATCCGGCCCGGTTCGCCTGGGGCGTCGCGGCGCATCTCCACACCAACCTCGACATGCGGCAGGTGCTGCTCGAGGCCCCCACGGTCGATGCACTCATCGACCGTCTCGCGCACGAGCTCATGCACGAGATGGAGATGCTGGGCCTCGAACAGCGCATCGACGAGCAGGTGCGCGGCGCGCTCGTGCGGAGCCAGCGCGAGTTCTTCCTGCACGAACAGCTCAAGGCCATCCACCGGGAACTCGGCGATGGCGACGGCGACGGCGGCGATTTCGCCGAGCTCGAGGCGCAACTGACGAAGCGCAAGCTTCCGGATCCGGTGCGGACACGCACGTCGCGCGAGCTGCGCCGGCTCCGGCGCATGCCACCCATGTCGCCGGAAGCCGCCGTCTCGCGCGGCTGGCTCGACTGGATCGCCGCCCTGCCGTGGCACGAACGCTCCGAGGATACGATCGATCTCGCGGCCGCCCGCGCGGTGCTCGACGCCGATCACTTCGGACTCGCCGACGTGAAGGAGCGCATCCTCGACTACATCGCCGTGCTCGCGCGCGTCGGCACGATGCGCGGCTCGATCCTCTGCCTCGTGGGCCCGCCCGGCGTGGGCAAGACCTCGCTCGGCCGCAGCATCGCGCAGGCCATGGGACGCCGGTTCGTACGCCTCTCGCTCGGCGGCGTGCGCGACGAAGCGGAGATCCGCGGCCACCGGCGTACGTACGTGGGCTCCATGCCCGGGCGCATCGTGCAGGCCATGCGGCGCGCGGAAGTGGTCAACCCCGTGCTGCTGCTCGACGAGCTCGACAAGCTCGGCAGCGACTGGCGCGGCGATCCGTCGTCGGCGCTCCTCGAAGTGCTCGACCCGGAACAGCATCGTGCCTTCTCGGATCATTATCTCGAGATCGACTACGACCTGTCCCAGGTGCTCTTCCTCACCACCGCGAACTCCATCGCCGGCATTCCGGATGCCTTGCGCGACCGGCTCGAGATCGTGCGGCTCCCGGGGTACCTCGAACCGGAGAAGCTGGCCATCGCGTCGCGTCATCTGCTGCCGCGCCAGGTGGAAGCGCACGGGCTCACGGCCGGCGACATCGTGGCCGACGAAGCCGTGCTCACCGCGATCATCCGCGGCTGGACACGGGAAGCCGGCGTCCGCGACCTCGAACGGCGCATCGCGCGCCTCGTGCGCAAGCTCACCCGCGTCATGGCCGAACGCGGCGACATGGCGCTGCCCGTGATCGTGCGGGAGGACATGCTCGTCACGCATCTCGGCGTCGCGCCGTACGACACGGAAACGGCCGGCACCGATGATCGGGTGGGCGTGGCGAACGGGCTCGCGTACACGAACGTGGGCGGCGAAGTGCTGGAAGTGGAAGTCAGCGTGGTGCCGGGACGCGGCCGTCTGCAGCTCACCGGCACGCTCGGCGACGTGATGAAGGAATCCGCGGCCGCCGCGCTCACGTGGGTGCGCTCGCGGCTCGACATGCTCGGGTTGCCGTCCGACGTGCTGCAGCGCCGCGATCTGCATGTGCACGTGCCCGCCGGCGCGACGCCCAAGGACGGACCGTCCGCGGGCATCGCGATCGCCACGGCCATGGTCAGCGCGCTCACCGGGCGTCCCGTGCGCGGCGACGTGGCCATGACCGGTGAAGTCACGCTGCGCGGCCGGGTGCTGCCGATCGGCGGGCTCCGCGAGAAGGGCGTGGCCGCGCACCGGCAGCGCATGCAGCAGGTGATCGTGCCGCACGGCAATGCGCGTGAGCTCGCCGAACTGCCGGATGAGACACGCGACGGTGTCACGTGGCACATGGTGCGTTCGATGGACGAGGTGATGCAGCACGCGCTCCATCCGGCTGGTGCACCAGCTGGTGCACCGGTTGACACGACGGTCGATATGCCGGCCGACATGCCGGTGGAGGCGCCCGCCGTACGTGGCGCGCCGGCGCGGCGCGGTACACGTCGATCCACCCCTCCGGCGGCGCGCCCCTGATGTCGGACCAGACGCCAGCCGATCCGCTGGTCATCCGGTCGCTCGAGTTCATCGGTCCCATGGCCGAGGCGGGCGGATGGCGGCCGGAGTCCGCGCTTCCCGAGATCGCGTTCGTGGGACGGTCGAACGTGGGCAAGTCGTCGCTGCTCAACCGGCTCGTGCGGCGCAAGGCGTTCGCGCGCGTAAGCAACACGCCGGGGCGCACGCGCGAGATCAACTTCTTTCGCGTGAACGACGCGTTCGTGCTCGCCGATCTGCCGGGTTACGGATACGCGCGCATCTCCAAGGAGCGCAAGCAGGCCTGGCGTCCGCTCATCGAGGGCTATCTGCGCGGGAGTCCGCAGCTCCGCGGCGTGGTGCTGCTGCTCGACGTGCGGCATGAGCCCACGGCCGACGACCGGCACATGCTCGACTTTCTTGCTGACGTGGGTGTGCCCACGCTCGTGGTGCTCACCAAGGTGGACAAGCTGCGCGCGAAGGAACGCGAGGTGCAGGTGCCGGCGCTGTGTGCATCGCTGGCGATCGACGAGGAGCAGCTCCTCACCTTTTCCGCGCGCACTGGAGAAGGACGCGATGCGCTCGCCGAAGCCGTCGTGGCGCTCTGCAGCGCGCCGTCGTTCCGGAGCGGGGGGGAGTGATGCGACAGGCGGTGCTCGGCGGGACACTCGCGAGTGTGCTCATGCTTGCCGGCTGCGCGTCGCTGCCCGCAGGCGAGGACGGAAGCGCATCAGGCATGGTACCGGCCGGACAGGATCCGGCACTCGTACCGCCCGGGTTCGGCACGCTGCGGCAGGACGACATCGCGATCCGGCTGGCGCTCCCTGGTGGTCTGCTGGTGCGCGCCATGCCGCTCGACGAATCGTTCATCCGGTTGCTGTCGCCGGATTCGTATCGTGCCATGCGCGAGATCGTGAACAGCAAGCGGATCGAGATCGAGCGGCTGCAGCAGCGTGTGCGCATGCCGTCGTATTCGCTGTGGGTGGTGAACTTCTTCGCCCAGGAGCAGGGCGAGACACGGTTCAGCCCGATGGAGATCGTGATCCGGAATACCGGACGCGATTTCCGGCCGCTCGACGTGTTTCCCATGACGCCGGGATTCGGCGAGTATCGGTTGCGCCAGCGCGATACGCAGTCGGCGCTGTTCGTGTTCGATGGCCAGGTCGATCCGAATCAGCCGTTGTCGATCATCGTGGAGACGACGGAGAGCGGCGGCTGGCAGACGGTGCTGCAGCGGGTGGAGCGGGAACGCGCGCTGGTGCGGTCGCGTGCCAGCGCGCAGCAACGGCGGGACAGTACGCCGTAGCGCGGGGGTTACGGTGTCGTATGGATGGCGAAATCTACGCGTACGCTGTCATAGGGCGGATTGGTACGGAAATCGATTGTGTCCAGCGCGTAGATCGTGTCGGCGCCGTTCTCGAATGAAAGCCCTGCCCTGATGCACATCGTCTCAGGGGCGCTGAGTCCCCCAACGACGACGCGGTAGCGTCCATCGGCATCCGTAACGCCGCTGTTTGTCGTGAAACGTGGACGCTCACACGCTAGCGAAAGCCCCAGCACGCTCACCGTCCACCCCGCCAGCGGTTCATTGTTCAGCGTGGCAACGCCGTACACCGTCGCCGTGATGGGCGGGGCTTCGTAGATCGTGTCGCTGTTGCAGGCAGCGAAAAATCCAACGGACCATACTAAGACTGGCAATCTACCGCACATTGTCAGGTCCTCCTGTCACGTGACTGCTATGCTCAGCCGGGGTCGTTCGCCAGTCGACACGTCTCCATTCCGTTTCCACTTCACCCCTCCCCCACCCGCAGCACATCCTCTGCGACCCCCGCATCCCCCGTCCTGAGCAGATGCGCGACGTGCCCGAGCGCCTCCCGCTCCCGCGGCCACGTTACCACCCGCGCCGCCGCCGGCAGCCCGAGCCACCGGTGCGCCACGTGCTCCGCGCCGAGCCGCACCGCCGGCGCCGGCCGCCCTTCCGCCACCACGGCCGCGAACACGATAGCGGCCTGCACGTCACGGCCGGCCAGGTAGAAGGCGTTCACCGTGATCGAATACAGGCGGAGCGTGGCCAGCCCGGTCTCTTCCCGGACTTCCCGGCGGGCCGCGGCCTCGGGACGCTCCCCCTGTTCGATCCGGCCGTGCACCAGCTCCCATGAGCCCGGGCACCGCGAGTCCGCGCCCCGCTGCAGCAGGAGCACGCGCCACCCGAACCCCGGGCCCGCGTCGACCCGCGTCCGCCCCGCCACCGGCACCCGGTGCAGCACGCAGACGTCCACGACGCCCGGGACGATGGCCACGCGGCCGTCGGCGCCAAGGGGAAGCGGGAGGGACATACTGCAACCTACCGCACCCGCTTGCCCTCGGGGGAGCGGGGCGGCGAGTATTCCGGGTGCCCACCCGTGATGCCTTTCTTGCCCGTGCCGGTTCCTGTCGCGCCCTCGGCGGCCTCGTGCCCGTCTGGCGCGACTGCCTGCTCGATCTCGACACGCCCGTGGCCGCCTACGCCAAGCTGCGCGACGGCCCGTTCGCGTTCCTCCTCGAATCCGCGCCCGCCGGCGGCGAGACCTGGGCGCGCTATACCTACCTCGGCAGCGCGCCGAGCGGGGCCTGGCGGCTGACCGACGGCGTGGTGGAGGACTGGACCCCGGAGCACGGCTGGCACGGTGCGCGCACGCCCGCCGACCCCATCGCCGATCTCCAGGCCATCGTGCAGGCCATGCGTCCCGTCGATATGCCCGAGCTCGGCCCGTTCTGGAGCGGCGCCGTGGGCTATTTCACGTACGACGCCGTGCGGCACATCGAACGCCTGCCCCATCCGCCCGCGCGCGCGATCGCGGCGCCGGATGCCTGCTTCGTGTTCCCCCGCGCCGTGGTCATGATCGACAACTGGCGCGGGCAGGCCCGCGTGATCGTGTCCGTGCCGATTCCGCCGGGCGCCGATGACGCCGTGACCGCCGCCCTGTATGACGGTGCGCAGGACACGCTCGACGACACCATCGCCCGTCTCCACGGTCCCGATCTGCTCGAGCCCGTCACGCTCGCGCACGAAGCCGAGCCCGCCACGGGCACGTCGTCGTACGCGCGCGACGACTTCGAGCGCGACGTCGCCCGCATCAAGGAGTACATCCTCGCCGGCGACGTGTTTCAGGCGCTCCTCGCGCGGCGCATCAGCACGCCGCACGACTTCGACGGCAGCACGCTCTACCGCTGCCTGCGGGCGCTCAATCCGTCGCCCTACATGTATCATCTCGTGCTCGACGGGGTAGAAATCGTGGGATCGTCACCCGAGCTGCTGCTCCGGGTGGCCGACGGCCGTGTGACCGTGCGCCCGATCGCGGGCACGCGCCGCCGCGGTGCATCGCCCGAGGCGGACGAGGCGCTCGCCGCCGATCTGCTCGCCGACGAAAAGGAGCGCGCCGAACACGTGATGCTGGTGGATCTCGGACGGAACGACGTGGGACGCATCGCACGCTACGGCACCGTGCGCGTGACCGACTTCATGAAGGTCGAACGGTATTCGCACGTGCTGCACATGGTGAGCCAGGTGGAAGGCGAGCTGCTCCCCGAGTACCGCGCGCTCGATGCGTTCCGCGCCACCTTCCCGGCCGGCACCATGACCGGCGCGCCCAAGGTGCGCGCCATGGAAATCATCGACGAGCTCGAGCCCGAACGCCGCGGCCCCTACGCCGGCGCGCTCGGTTTCATCGCCGCCGGCGACCGGCGCATGGATCTCGCGATCACCATCCGCACGTGCATCATCGCGGACGGCGTCGCCTCGGTGCAGGCCGGTGCCGGCATCGTGCACGACTCCGTGCCCGCGAACGAGTGGGAGGAGACCGAATCCAAGGCGCGCGCCCTGCTCACGGCCATCGGACGCGCGCGCGCTGCGGTCGCCACGGCGACGGTGTCCCGCTGAGCCCCATGCCGCTCGCACTCGTGTCTCCCACCGGTGATCGCCGGTTCGTGCTCCCCGAGGGGTCCACGCTCGTGCTCGGGCGGGACACCACCTGCGATCTCCCCATTCTCGACCCCGGCGTCTCGCGCCGTCACGCCGATGTGCGCGTGGACGGCGAGGTGCTCGTGCTGCAGGACCTGTCGTCCCGCAACGGCACCTGGCTCAACGGCAAGCGCATCGGCAAGGGACAGGCGCGCGTGGGCGATCTCATCTCCTTCGGCCCCGTGGAGCTCGCCGTCGTCGAGGAAGTCGCGCCGCGCGTGGCGATCACCGCGCCGTTCGCACTCGACGGCGCCGCCACCATGGTGCGCGAGCGTGCCATGCGGTCGCAGGCCGAAGCCGTGGAAGCCGTGGCCGGCCGGCGCCTGTCGCAGCTCGTGGCCGTGGCGCAGCGCCTCGGCGGCCTCGCGCGGCTCGACGCCCTGCTCGCCCGCATCGTGGACGATGCGTTCGAGGCGTTCGATGCCGACCGGGTGGCCGTGCTGCTCTCGCGCCCCGATGGCGCTGACCTCGAGATGCGCATCGCGCGCGACCGTCACGGCGGGCAGCTCGCCCGGCCGGTACCGCGCACGATCGCGAAGGGAGTTGCCGAACGTCAGGTGTCGTGGCTGCTGCACGACGCCAGCAACGACGCGCGCGTGGCCGGCGACTCCGTGGCCATGCAGGCCGTGCGCTCCGCGCTGGCCGCGCCGCTGATCGGCGAAGGACGGCGCACCCTCGGTGTGCTCTACGTGGACAACCTGCGCGACGTCAACGCGTTCAACGAAAGCGACCTCGACTTCCTCGTGGCCTACGCCGGGATCGCCGCGGCCGCGATGGAGCGCGAGCAGTCCATGGAACGGCTGCGCGAGGCCACTCGGGTGCGCGAGAACTTCGAACGCTACTTCACGCCGCAGCTCGCCGATCGCATCGCGAACGAACGCGGCGACGTGGTGCTCGGCGGCGACCGGCGCCGCGTGATCGTGCTCTTCAGCGACATCCGCGGCTTCACCGAAGTGGCCGAAGCGCTGCCTCCCGACCAGATGGCCGCGCAGCTCAACGAGTACTTCGCCGCCATGGTCGAATGCGTGTTCCGGCACGACGGCGCCCTCGACAAGTTCATCGGCGACGCGCTCATGGCCTACTGGGGCGCTCCCGTGGCCACGGACGACGATGCCGATCGCGCCATCCGCGCGGCGCTCGACATGCAGACCGAGCTCGCCGCGCTCAACACCCGCTGGGCCGCCGACGGGCGGTCGGCGCTGCACGCCGGCATCGGCATCAACGCCGGCGACGCCTTCGTGGGCAACATCGGCTCGCCGCGCCGGCTCGAATACACGCTCATCGGCGACACGGTGAATCTCGCGAGCCGGCTGTGCGGCCTCGCGCGCGGCGGCGAAATCCTGGTGAGCGATGCCGTGCGCACCCTCATCACCGATGCCGTGCCGCTGAACGTGCGCCCCGAGCTCATCCCCGAACGCCACCGCGGCCCGGCGGTCACGGTGTACAGCGTGGAGCGCGTGCTGCCGCATCCGCTCGCGGCCACGGGCATGTTCCGCGCGCCACTCGTCACGCCCGCCGCCCCGGTCGAAGGCACGACGATGCAGCGCGCGCTCGAACGCCCCCCCGGCGAGTCCTGATGGTGGCGGATCGCCACGACGTGCGCACGTCGCCCGCGCCGCCCGCCGATCCGCCGTTCCGGTCCGGACGCGTGGGCACGACCACGCTCGTTGCCACGCCCGCGCTGTACGACGCCCTTGCCACGCGCCTCGGCGAACATGAAACGCTGTATGCATGGGCCGAGGAGTCGCCGCAGCCGCGCGCGCTCCAGGGGCGTGGTGTGGTGTACGTGGCCGCCATCGAAGAGTGCGACATCACCGTGGCCGTGCGGCACGCCTGGCACGGCGGGCTCTTCGCGCCGGTCACCGGCGACCGGTTCCTCGCGCCCACGCGCGCGCCGCGGGAAGCCGCCGCGAACATTCTGCTGCGCACGCACGGCGTGCCCACGCCGGAACTGCTCGGCTATGCGCTGTATCCGGCCGGCCCCGGACTGCGCCGCGTGGACGTGGTCTCCCGCTACATCCCCGACTCGTGGGATTTCGGCGCCGTGCTCGCGGGAGTCGCCCCGAACCTCGACCGTGAACGCGCCGTCCGCGCCGTGCTGCCGCTGCTCGCGCAACTCGCCGGCGCCCGCGCCGTGCACCCCGATCTCAACGTGAAGAACATCCTGCTCGTGCGGGACACCGCGAATGCGTGGCACGCCTGGGTACTCGACGTGGACGTCGTTTCGTTCCGCGACATTCCGCCGGCCGGCGTCATGGCGATCAACGTCCGCCGGCTGCTGCGGTCCATCCGCAAGTGGCACGCACGTCACGACCTGCCGCTCGACGAGCCGTGGCTCGCCGGCTTCGTGCGGGCCGCGCTGGCGGCCACGCCGTGAAGGAATCCATCGTGGACACGACGCCCGGACAATCCACCGCGACGCGAGGAGCGCCCACCACGCCGCCCCTCCCCGCGTCGCTCCGATTCGACCGCGTATGCATCGTGATGATGAGCGCGGTCGGCGACGCCGTGCACGTCATGCCGGTCATCCACGCACTGCGCGCTCGGCACCCCGGCGCGCACATCACGTGGGTGCTGCAGCCCGGACCGGCCACGCTCGTGCGCGGACATCCGCTGGTGGACGACATCATCGTGTTCGACCGGTCGCGCGGCCGGCGCGCCTTTCTCGACGTGCGGCGTGAGCTGGCATCACGCCGGTTCGACGTGGTGCTCGCGCTGCAGGTGTACTTCAAGGCCGGCATCGTCACGTGGTTCACGAAGGCGCCGGTCAAGCTCGGCTTCGACCGGACACGGGCGCGCGACGCGAACTGGCTGTTCACCACGCATCGCATCGCGCCGCACGCAGGCCAGCACGTGCAGGATCAGTACTTCGAGTTCCTCGACGCGCTCGGCGTGCCGCACGGCGAGCCGGCGTGGGGACTCGGGCCGTGGAACGACGAGGAGCGTGCGTGGCAACAGGAGTTCATGGCAGGATTCGACCGGCCCATCGTGCCGCTCGTGGTGGCCACGAGCAAGCCGGCCAAGGACTGGTTCGCGGACCGGTGGGTCGCCGTGTGTCATGCGCTGTACCACGAGCATGGCCTGCAGCCCGTGATCGTGGGCGGCCGTTCACCGCGTGAGCTCGCGGCCGAAGCCGAGATCGTGCGAGGTGCGCCGTTCGTGCACTCGGCGCTCGGCAGCGGGCTCCGCCGGCTGGCCGCGATCCTCGACGCGGCGGCGCTCGCGATCTCGCCGGATACCGGCCCGCTGCACCTGGCCGTGGCGCTCCGCACGCCGGTGATCGGGCTCATGGGCTACACCAATCCCAAGCGCGTGGGGCCGTACGATTTTTCGCACGACCTGCTCGTGGATGCATATGGCGATCCGGGTGAGGACTACCCTGTGGACATGGTGTACCGGGAGGGGCGCATGGCGCGGATCACGGTGGAGGATGTGATGGCGCGGGTGCGGCGGTGGGAGGAGCGGTATCGGGAGCAGCGACTGGCGTGGGTGCGGGATGCGGGGGGCGGCCGTACGAGGTCGCAAGCGGCGGGTCGATAGCCGCGAGTCGCGAGGGTGCCTGCGACTCCTGCCTCTGGACCCGGCGCCGGTGTTCCATCCCGAGGGTGTCAGGTGCGACGAAGCTGATCAAGGGGCTCGAGTCGCAGGCACCCTCGCGACTCGTGACTACCGACCCGCCGCTTGCGACCTCGTACGGGCGATCTCCCCCGACATCACCGCCGCCGGCTTCATCCCTTTTTCTCCTCCAGCGCCCCGAACCGATACCCGTACCCCGCCGCCGCGCACAACGCCACGAGCCGCCGGAGCGGCAGCCCCATCACCGCGAAGAAATCCCCCTCGATGCGATCCACGAGCGTCGACCCGAACCCCTGAATCCCGTACGCCCCCGCCTTGTCCGCCGGCTCGCCCGTGGCCACGTAGGCCTCGACATCCTCGGCATCGAGCGCCCGGAACGTCACCGCCACACCCTCCACCGCCGAATCCACCGCGCCGTCCCGCGCGATCGCCACGGCCGTGTACACCATGTGCGTTCGCCCGGAGAGCCGGTGCAGCATGTCGCGCGCGTCGGCATCGTCGACCGGCTTGCCGAGGATGAGATCATCCACCACGACCACCGTGTCCGCGCCGATCACCAGCGCCCCCGGCTCGCGGGATGCCACCAGTGCCGCCTTCCCCCGCGCGAGCCGCTCGCTGTGCGGCACCGGCAGCTCTCCCGCGAACGGCGTCTCGTCGATATCGGCCGGCCGCACCTCGTGGGGGATGCCGATGAGCGACAGCAGCTCGCGGCGGCGCGGAGACTGGGACGCGAGGATCACACGAGGCGGGGCCATCCTTGTAAGATACCTGAACCAGGCCGTCATACATAAGGGGCGCCCCCGCGCCGGAGACCGTCCATGCCCGACTCGCGACACTTCGAAACCGCCGCCATCCGCACGCAGGTGCCGCGCACGCCCGAGCGCGAGCATGCCGCGCCCCTCTTCCTCACGTCGAGCTTCGTGTTCGACAGCGCGGAGCAGGCGCGGGCGCTCTTCGCCGACGAGATCGACGGCAACGTGTACAGCCGCTACGCGAATCCCAATACCGACGAGTTCGTGCGCAAGCTGTGCGCGCTCGAAGGCGCCGAGGACGGGATCGCCACGGCGTCCGGCATGGCCGCCGTGTTCACGTCGCTCGCGTCACGGCTCGCGAGCGGCGATCATGTGCTCGCGTCGCGCGCGCTGTTCGGCTCCACGCACCAGATCCTCACGCGTATCCTGCCCAAGTGGGGCGTGACGTGGAGCTATGCCGACGCGAGCGATCCTGCGTCGTGGACGTCGCAGCTTCGCGCCGAGACGAAGCTGCTCTTCGTGGAGACGCCGTCGAATCCCGGGCTCGAGCTCGTGGATCTCGCATGGCTCGGCGCGCTCGCGAAGGAGCGCGGCATTCCGCTCATCGTGGACAATTGCTTCGCCACGCCGTACCTGCAGCGCCCCATCGAGTTCGGCGCCTCGCTCGTGGTGCACTCGGCCACCAAGTTCATCGACGGCCAGGGGCGCACGCTCGGCGGCGCGATCGTGGGCGACCGGGCGCTCGTGGCCGACGCGCGCTTCTTTGCGCGGCATACCGGTCCGGCGCTTTCCCCGTTCAATGCCTGGACGCTGTCGAAGAGCCTGGAGACGCTGGCCGTGCGCATGGACCGGCACTGCGACAACGCCCTCGCGCTCGCCACGCACTTCGAAGGGCACGCGGCGCTGGAGGGCGTGCGGTATCCGTTCCTCGCGTCGCATCCGCAGCACGACCTCGCCAGGCAGCAGATGAAGGCCGGCGGCGGGATCGTGGTGCTCGTGCTCACGGGCGGCATCGAGCGCTGCCGGCGCTTCCTGGATGCGCTCGAGCTCTGCTCGCACTCCCCGAACCTGGGCGACACGCGCACCATCGTGACGCACCCCACGAGCACCACGCACTCGAAACTCACCGAAGAGGAACGGCAGCGCGTGGGGATCGTGCCGGGGCTCGTGCGCGTATCAGTGGGGCTGGAGCATGTGAGCGACATTGTCGCGGACATCGAGCAGGCGCTGGGACGGTCGGCCTGAGCAGGCTGAAGAACTCGCGGGATCGGTTCCTCCTCGTGAACTACCGTCGACGGCGGATGATCACCGCCGGTTCCGGCTCCTCGATCGTGACGATCTCCAACGATCCTCGCACATCGAGCAAACGCTCCGGACCATCTGCATGTCGCAGCACCCGGCCGGTTCGCGCATCGAGTTCATAGCGGGTCCCGATCAGGGTTGCGGTGTCCCGTGCTGGCCCCACCCAGAACAGCAGGGTGGCAATCCCCACCCGCCCTTGGCCCATCGGTACGACGCCATGATTGGCGCTGTTGCCGTCCAGCCGCCACGTGAAGCGTCGTGCTCCATCCTGAACCGCTTCGATGGTGACAGCGCGGAAATCCGGCAGCGTGGTACGCCACCGTTCCCGACCGGTCGGATCGTAGGCCACTACCTCCGGACGATGGTGTGACGCCACGATGAGCAACTGCTCCTCCGGTAGACAGCCGATCACCGCCTGCGCGAAGGCCTCCCGCAGAAGAGGTGTCGCAGCCGGCGGCACGGGCGCGAATGTACGCCCCATGGTACCATCAAGCCCAGCCACCGTGACGCGAGTGCCTGTACGACCGTCCGGCCGCGCCAGGAAGAGCGCGTCACCGAGCCGGCATCCATCCTCGACATTCGGATCGAGCGGTATGCTCCCGGTGGCGAAGATCGAATCCTGCCGCGTGCGGATCCACGTGAGTCGCCCATTCGGTCGGTCGATCACGCCGAATGTAGAATCATCCATGCGCACGATCCGTTCCGCGAGCACGAACTCGCCCGGACCGCTCCCTCGACGCCCCGTAGTGCCGACCACCTGCCCGGCACCATTGAGATACCAGATGCGCTGGTCAGTTTCGTCGACCACGAGCACCCGATCATCACTGACGAACATGGCATCAATGACCTTACCGAAGGCAGGGCTTCCGGTTTCGGTTCGCGTGACGTCGACAGCGCGCTGGGCATACGTGCTCGACTGCGCAGCAAAACAGAGTACAGCCAGAAGGCACGGACAAGGGAACGGAAGTCGGGGAAAGAGTGATGTCATGCGCATTCTTGAACCACCGGTATGAGCAAACCTGAAGAGGAAACCTTGCGGAGCCAAAGACTCGCAGTCGTTCGTGAAGCAGACCGTCCCCCGTCTTGTCTACCGCGCCCCTGTCGTCATCCACCCTGCCATGAGATGGCCGGCGGGGCAGTCGGACATTGCAGGCACCGGCACCACGAGGAGCCAGAGCGTGGAGCGTACGTCGGTGACGCGCCGGTCGAGGATGTAGAGGATATTCTTCTTGAGATCGTAGACCGTGCGCGCGTCGTCACCGCCCGGAATGCGCATGTCCACGCAGGCTGTGCCGGTACGCCGATCGAGCACGGTAAGGTACGACGTACCGGTTATCACCTGGTTTGGCGGCCGCCCCTCCGCATGCTGATCGGTGTGCAGAATGGCCAAGCGATCATCGTCCAAGGTCCACGCACCGAACAATGGAGAGAAACGATCCCGGATGGAGCCGCATTCCCTGACGGCACGTCCGGGGTCTGGAGCGTCACCGGCGAACCGGCATTCGCCCTCCAGCCCTCGGCGAGCCCGTCGAGGAATACCGCCCAGCGGCTCCATGATGCGATTCCCGGTATCGAAACGATAGAGCGAATCGACTCCGGCAAAGGCGATCAGGATCGAGGTGCCATCGAGCGCGTCGACATGCGCATGTCAAAAGAACGCGGCGAAGGCTCCCCGCCCCTGCTCCACGGAGCGACGATACGGCGCGGGGAGAGACCCTGCCCGCGTCCATTGACGCGTTCGGGCATCGAAGATGCCAAGTGAGGTCTTCCTGAGCGGGTCGAGGAGCGGGAATACGAGAACGGGATCCACACCCAGGCGAACCGGCGGAGACATGCCTATGCTTCCGCTTTCGAACGGCACCGTACGCAGAAAATCGCCCGATTCCCGATCGAACCACTTGAGCTCGCGGCGCCTGAACTCCACGGCTCCGACTTCACTATCTGCAGTGAGAAACAATAGACCGGCACCTTCGAATTCATGCGGCCCAGGACCGGGCTGACCGATACGGCGCTGGAAGTTGCCGCTACGATCGAACTGGAGAATCGTATTCGCGAGAAAATCCGATACCCAGATCTCGCGCAGCTCTGCACCCGGCGCGTCGGCGGGAACGACTACGAGGCTGAACGGATTGCCGATGTAGACCTCCTCGTCCTCGGCGATCGCCATCGAGTCGTACGGAATGACGATCGTCGAAGAGCTGGAGACCGTGCTCTCCCGCTCGGCGCAGGCCGACATGGGGATGAGCACCAGCAGGGCAAGGAGCAGCATGCGAATCCTCGCCCCACACGTGCGCGCCGGATGCATCAACGCGCCGCCACCTCGCCGCGCGCCCAGTCCCATCCCTCGAGCCCCTTCCGGTTCACGGCCCGGACGGCCACCACCGTGCCCGGCGGCGCGTCGTCCAGACGCGCCGCCGGCTCGTTCACCTGCCGCCGGTGACGGGTGGGATCGCTCGCCGGCCCCCAGGTGACCACATAGCGCACCACGTCCTTTTCCGGGCTCGCCGTCCACGTCACCCGCGCCGAGTTGGCGCCGTCGGCCGTCACGGTGAGTCCGCCGAGCCGCGACGGCGCCGAGGCGAGGTACATGATCGACGCGACCGTGGTCTTCGCCACTTCGGCTACGAGCTGATGATTGATCGTCTCCAGCACGTCGTGCGGCTGATGGTAGTGCGGGTTGCCGAGCACCGGGTACGAACCGATGCCGCCCACGATGTCGCCGTACCCGTCGTAGAAGGCGTGCGCGTCGGTGCTCTTGTAGTAGAACGCGTCGTAGGTGATGAGGTTTGTGAACTGGATCGCGGCCGCGTGCTGGATGTCGCGGATGCCGGTGTTGGAATAGCGGATCGTGTTGTCGAGCCGCTGGTCGTTGGCCCATCCCACCATGTCGTTGTTGAGCGCGCCCGCGAGCTGCATGTTCGACGCCTTGGCCTGCCGCACGAACTCGCGCGAGCCGAGCAGGCCGGACTCCTCGCCCGTGAACGAGGCGAAGATGATCGTGGCCGCCTGCGGACGCTTCGCGAGCACGCGCGCCGCTTCGAGCAGCGCCGACGTGCCTGAGCTGTTGTCGTCGGCGCCCGGCCCTTCGGCGCGCGAATCGAAATGGCTGGAGATCACGTACACCAGCTCCGGATGCGTGGTGCCGGGGAGCACGGCGAGGATGTTCGCCGTGGGCACCGGCGGCTGATTCACCGTGGTCCGTGCCTCGAACGTCTGTTCGCGCACGTCGGCGTAGCCGAAGCTCCGGTACATGTCGCGCAGATAGTCACGGGCCCTGGCATTGCCCGGCTGCGTGACGTGCTTGGAATCGAAGGCGAACAGATCCCGCGCATATCCGAACACGCGATCCGTGCTCACTTCGCCCACGACTCGGCGCACGTCGGCCATGATCGGCGCGAAAGCCCGTTCACCCGCGTTCCGGAGGCGCCGTTCGGCGTCCAGGTTCTCGTCCACGCGCGCCGACAGCTCGGCGGTCGTGACCTCGCGCGTGAGATCCATGCACCAGAGGTGCCGGTGCGGCGTGACCGTGTCCCCGTCACGCTCCGCCACGATGAGCAGCTTCGTGCCGTCCGGACTCGGCGCCCATTCGTATTCCGGCGCGATCGTGCGCACGGTGTTGTTGTGGAACAGCCGGATGCGACGGCCGCCCGTGTACAGATACGACCGCCGATGGCGTGCTTCACCCATCACGGCGAGCAGACGGTCGTTGCCCAGCCACTGCGGCAGCAGGTCGTGCTGGATCTCGCGCGTCACACGCTCCGGCGTTCCACCCGCGCGACTCGCGGTGAACAGCTCCCAGTCCTCGCGCGGCTGCTGCTGGAACGTCACGCGGGAACCGTCGGGCGTAAGCGCGAGGTTCGTGAGCGGATCCGTGGTGGCGTGCACTTCGGCGGCCGGCTGGCCACCACGCAGCGTGAGCATGTGCACGCGGTTCGTGCCGTTCGTGCGCGTGATGTACGCGGCGGTGCTGCCATCGGCCGACAGCACGGGCCCTTCGCCGGTGATCACACGCTCGGTGCCGGCGGCCACGTCGAGTATCGCGAACTGCCGGCGCGCCGGTCCGCCAGCAAAGGCACGCCCCGTTCCGATCTGCACGGGACTCCGTCCGCCCACGCCGTAGAGGAGATACGCGCCGTCCGGTGTCATGCGGAGCTCCGACACCACGGAATCGGTGCGGCTCACGCGAACCGGCGCCACGCCCTGTGTCACCCGATAGACGCTCGTGCGCACGTCGCCAGCGGGCGCAGCCACCACGAACAGCGAGCCGTCGGCGTGGAACTGCGCCTGCGCGGGCACGAGGCCCGGAAGCGGCACGGCATCATCGCGCGCCGCGGCGAGATCGCGAAGCATGAGCCGTGTCTCGTCGCCTTGTCCGGCCAGGAACGCGATGCGCGCGCCATCCGCGGAAAACACGAGCCCGCCGCCGGCCACTTCGGCCACGATCGGGAACCCTTCGCGCGCGTCCACCACACGGGTCACGCGCTCCGCGCCCTGCCCCGTTTCATACGCCGCACGCCGGCCGTCCGGCGACCAGCGAGGCGCGCGCGCATCGTCGGCCACGTGACTGGTGTGCCAGTTCTCGCCGGTGAGGAGCGCAATGCGTTCACGAAACGTGGACGCCTCCGGCCCGCGCAGCACGGCCGCGAACCCTGTGAGCGCGCGGACATAGTCTCCGCCCTGCCAGGCGAGGTCGGCCTGTTCCCACCGGTCGGCGACGGGGAGATCACGCGCAGCGATCTGTGCGGGCAGGATGGATGCCGTACTGCACAGCAGGGCCGCTGCGACAGCGAAACGAAGAGGCGAAGACATCACGAGGCGGAGTTGGAAGGAGTCGAGCGGTCGGCGCCGGCTTCCCGTTCGAGCCAGAGCGTGACGGGGCCGTCGTTCACGAGGTCCACGTCCATCATCGCGCCGAACTCGCCGGTGGCGACGGGGATACCCCGTTCACGCAGCAGCGCCACGAATCGTTCGTAGAGCGGGATGGCGGTCTCGGGGCGCGCGGCATCGATGAAGCTGGGGCGCCGTCCCTTGCGCGCGTCGCCGTAGAGCGTGAACTGCGACACCACGAGCGCGGCGCCCTGCACGTCGGCCAGGGAGAGGTTGAGCTTGTCGTCGGCGTCGGGGAAGAGGCGGAGCCCCGCGATCTTGTCGGCCATCCACGCGAGCTCCGCCTCGGTGTCGGTGTGCGTGAGCCCCACGAGGAGGAGAAAGCCGCGCCCGATGCGGCCGGCAACGTACGGAGGGACACAGTGGTCCGGCCGGATGCGGACTTCGGCGTGCGACACGCGCTGGAGGAGGACTCGCATGGTCCGTCGCGAATCAGTCCTGTTCCGGGCGCGCGTCGGATACCCGTTGCCGTTCCTCGAGCAGCGCCTCGAGTCCGGCGAGTGCATCGTAGTCCTTGGGACGGCCGGCGGCTCGCTTCATCCGGATCAACATGGGGAGATCGACACAGTGCACGGTACCGCCGAAAAGCTCCGCGCTCACCGTATGCGGTATGATCTCCTCGTAGCCTCCGGCTCCCGCGACTTCCCCGAGCAGATCCACATCTCCCATTGACGTACACAGCGTGAAGTTGAGCCCACGCTTGACCGTCTCGGCGCTCCAGTCGAACGGGAGGCCGGGCGGGGCTCCCCGTGGATATGGGGCATGCGGCGCGAGGGCCTGCACGAGCCGCGCGATGTTCTCGGGCGTTCTGCGATAGCAGACGTCGATGTCATACGTGACGTGCGCGGATCCATGGACGGCGGCCGCGAGCCCTCCGATGAGCACGAACTCGACTTGCGCACGCGCCAGCGTGTCCAGCACACCGCGGAAATCCGGGGTTTCCCCGCTCATTTCTGCTGCGTCCCGAACGCGACACGCAGCGCCATAACCGACCGGACGAAGTTCTGCATCGCAAGCACCCGTTCCTCCGGCGTCCGTCTCAGATTTTCACGGAGGAGCGTGCGATCGATATCCTTCTTGTAGGCCTCGATGATCGGGTCCGGCTCGAGAGGCGGCAGTTCGGCAGGGAGACGGTCCATCCTTGAAATATACGGATTCCGGCCTCCCATCGGGAGGTTGGGACAAGGGCCGGTGGCACCTCACCCCCGCCGGCCCGTCTCCAGATCCAGCCGCTCCGCCCGCCGGCGCGCCGCGTCGGTCACGGCCTGCACCACGCCGACCGTTTCGAGCAGCGCGATCGCCGTGCGCGTACTCGCCGCGCCCGCACGCCGCGTGTAGTCGAAGTGGAGCCCGTCCGGCGTGACCGTCTCGCGGAAATGCCATGGCGCGTACAGATCGCCGAGCATGCCCACGAGCTCGCCGTCGTGCGTGGCCACCAGCACGACATGCGGACCGATCTCCGGCGAACCGCTGCCGTCCGGTCGCACGAGCAATGCGCGCAGCACGGCCTCGCCGGCGGCGAGACGCTCCACCGTATTGGTGCCACGCAGCAGTTCGTCGAGCAGAAAGAGCGTGGGCGTATTCTCTCGGGCGTCCTCGAGCAGCGCCGCGACGCCTTCCGCTTCCACGAGGTAGTAGCTCTTGCCGGCGGACAGATCATCCTGCCGGCCGATCAGACTGCGCACGCGAAACGGCCGCCCTGTCCATGACACGGCGGGACAGGTGTCGAGCGCGCCGGCGAGCACCGCCGCGATGCCGATCGCCCGCAGGTACGTGCTCTTCCCCGACATGTTCGCGCCGGTGATCACGAGTCCGTGTCCCGCGTGCAGCACGGCATCGTTCGCGACCGGCGTGTCCACGAGCGGATGCCACGCGCCGATGATCTCCGTGTGTCCAGTGTCGTTCCAGTCCGGCATGCACCATGGCCGCGGTTCGGCGCGCAGCGACGCCACGGCAAGCCCGAGATCCACGTCGCCGATCCAGAGGGCCACGTCCCGCAGCACGCTTCCGCACCGGTTCAGGTACCGCGCCGACAGCAGCAGCGCGTTCGCATCGAGCAGGAAGAGCAGGTTCAGGTATTCCCAGGCCGCGGCCACGAGCTCGCCCGACGTGACGGGATCGCGGCTCACCCATCGGGCGATCCGTCGGAGCGGACGCAGCGCGCGTACGCTCGCACGGATCCGATCCACATCGGACGCGGGCAGTCCCGGCACGGCGGCGAGACGCTCCGCCGTGGCGATCACCGGCCCGAACTGCTGCATCGGCGTGAGCAGACCGGGAACCTGCCAGGACGCCGCGACGCGCGCGCCCATGTTGAGCACCGCGAGTCCGGCCACGACGAGCAGCGCCCGTGCATCGAATGCCGTGAGCACGAGACCGGCCAGCATCGCGAGCGTGAGCACCGGAAAGCACCAGTACCACCGCGCCACGACGACCGGATCGGGGCGCGTGATGCGCCAGAATCCGCGTCCGAGCGAACGGCCGGCCAAAGCCAGCGGCACGCCGACGGCCTCCCGCATGCGCGGGTCATCACCACAGCCGACAGCCACCGCACGAAGCGTTTCCGAATGCCTCCACTCGGCGCCCGTTCGCAGGCGACGATGGAGTATCTGCCGGCCGAGCGTGGTGTGGGTGCGGTCGATGGTGGCGAGCACGCGGTCCATGTCGAGATCGGACCACGTGCGATCATCGAGTCCCGCGGGATCCGGGTGATCGGCGTCCAGGTGCCGCCACGCCTCGTCGGCATGATGGTCGTCGAGCGGCTGGATGGGCCGGATGCGTCCCCATTCCCGTGCGAGCCGCTCGCCGATGCGGCGACGTTGCCATGCCGTATGCAGCCATGCACCGGCCAGGCCGGCCGCGAGGAGAGCCGCCGCGACGAATGCGATGGTCAATGGAGCATGGGCATCGGATCCGGTATGCATGCGTCGGGCGGAGGAGTGATTCCTACGCTACGACGACATCCCGGCGATGTCCAGCCGGATCACCCCGGGTCGCGGCGGCGGCGCGTGGACGGGACATGGTTGCCTCCCTGTCTCCACGGCGCATATTCGGGCATGACGACCCGTTGCCTCGCCGCCTGCGGCCTGACGCTGCTGAGCGTACTCCTGTCCGGTTGCGGTACGCATACCGACCGCTCCGCCCCGCCCACCGCCGGCAGCGCCGAAACCGGTGTGTATCGCAACCTGTTCGTGGAAGCCGGATACGACGCGGCGGACGTGGAGGCCAGAGTGAACGCGGCCTTCCGGCAACTGTTCCATGGCGATTCCGCGACCGAGACGGTCTACTATCCGGCGGGCGCCAATGCGCATGGCCTCATGGCCTGGATCCACGACGTCAACAGCGACGACGTGCGTTCGGAAGGGATGTCGTACGGCATGATGATCGCCGTGCAGCTCGACCGGAAGCAGGAGTTCGACGCGATCTGGAACTGGGCCCGGACGTACATGTATCACTCGGCGCCGGACCATCCCGCGCGCGGATATTTCTCCTGGTCGGTGCGCACCGATGGCGTGGCCAACGATCAGATGCCCGCGCCCGACGGCGAGGAATACTTCATCACCGCGCTCTATTTCGCCGCGGCACGCTGGGGGAGTGGAAGCGGCATCTACGACTACGCGACGGAAGCCGACCGCCTGCTCACCGACATCCTGCACCGCGATACGATCACCGGGCCCACCAATCGCGGCACGATGACCGCGATCAACCTGTTCGACACGGCCACGAAGATGGTCCGCTTCACGCCGGACGTCGTGAACGCCGATCATACCGACGCATCGTATCACCTGCCCGCGTTCTACGAGCTGTGGGCGCGGGTGGGACCGGCGCGCGATCGCGCGTTCTGGCGGAAAGCGGCCCGGGCGAGCCGCGATTACCTGTACCACGCCGCGCACCCGGTCACCGGACTGACGCCGGATTACGGCAACTTCGACGGCACGCCGTGGGCTGCGCCGTGGCGCCCCGAGTCCGCGGATTTCCGCTACGATGCATGGCGCACCGTGATGAACTGGTCCATGGACTGGGCGTGGTGGGCCAGGGATCCGCGTCAGGTGGAGCTCAGCAACCGCCTGCAGGCGTTCTTCGAACGCGAGGGCATGGAGACCTACGAGAGTCTCTACGCACTCGACGGCCGGAAGCTCGGCGGCGGCCAGACCACCGGGCTCGTGGCCATGAATGCAACGGCAGGCCTGGCCGCGGATCATCCGCGCCGGCGGGAGTTTCTCGACGCGCTGTGGCAACGCGCCGTGCCCACGGGCCGCAACCGGTACTATGACGGCATGCTCTACCTGATGGCGTTCCTGCACTGCAGCGGACAGTACCGGGTGTGGATGCCGTCGGAGTAATCGGCGCCGTACATCGACGACGGCACATCGTGCGGCGCCGCCTACTGCAACTCCCGCACGAACCGCGCCGATACCCCGTAGTTGCGATATTTGCCGTCCAGTGTATCGCCGCGAAGCGTACCCGTGAACACGTCGAGCGTGTCGCGGCGCTCGATCCCGCGCAGGAAGGCGATGCGCAGCTCACCGTTCCGGAACGTCCCCATCACGCCGCCCGCCACACCGGAGACGGTCGTGTAGCGACCGGAGATCGCATCGGGCTGGTCACTGCCCGTTGCCGGTGACTCCACATACAGATCCACGACTCGCGCGATGGACGACTGCTGATCCAGCGCGGTGCCGTGGTACGTGTACCGTCCTTCCACCGGCCGCGTTCGGGGAGCCGTGACGTGCAGCATCTGCTGGTGCAGGCGAACCGCCGATCCGAAGACGCCGATGCCGCCGGTGATCCGCGAGATCACGCCCGCGCCGCTCCACGGGCGGTTCGCCGAACGGAACCAGTCGTAGTAGTTCGCGTCCACGGCGAGCACCGTCACGGTCTGTCCGTGCCCCGGCAGGAAGACACGCGGAAATCCGTCCACATCGGCATGGCGCATGCCGCCGTCCAGCTCGACGCCCGTGCCGTCGGTCCATGTCGTGAACGGGCCGAACGCGCTCTCCACGCGAACGACGTACCGCATCACGCCGGCGAGCGGTTCCCACGAGAGCGCGAGCGGGCCCGACTGCCGATCGTACGTCCGGGGCACGGCGGGCGTGATCGACTCACCCGCCGGCACGACGGTCTCGGCGGTGATCTCCTCCCCGCTCGTCGTGACGGCCCGCAGCCGGTAGACGCCGCCTCCGACGAGTGCGCTGCCCGGCAGCAGGAACCGGTACACGCCGGCGCCAAGCCCCTCCGGATCGCCGAGGCGATCCTCCCGGGCGAAGACGACGCGTCCGTCGGGGAGCGTGAGCGATACCTCGGCGTCGGAAATGGGGATGCCGCCACCGCTGATGATCGGATCGCGCGGTGTGTGCGGCAGGTTCGGTACGAACGTCCGGCCGGCGAGTGACCGTTCGAGCAGCACGACCTGGCTGGACACGCCGCTGCTGAGCACGCCGTGCACGACGATCACCGGATCGGACGGCGCGATCGGCACCTCGTCGAGCTCGCACGCGCTCCCCGCCCCGAGCAGCAGCAGCACCGCGGAAACCGTCGCGGCGCTCCGCCGCACGCGCTCAGAACGCAACGGTCACCCCGAGCGTGGGCAGCACGGGAAACTGCGAGATCGCGCGACGCGTCGGCATGTCGCTCCCGTAATCGTAGATGTAGAAGAGCACGTTCTCCGCATTGTACGTATTCACGACCGACAGATACGGCGTGATCGTGCTCCGGCCGCGTTCGAAGACGCGTGAGAGACTGAGGTCGAGCCGCTGCGTGTAGGGGAGACGCGAGGCATTGCGCCGCGCGCCGAGCGATTCCAGGACATCCTCCCGACCATCGCTCGCCCACACGTTGCGCACCGGATCCCAGCTCCGCCGCGGCAGTTGCCCGGCGATCTCCGTATGGGGGAGCCCCGATGCATAGCCGAAACGCGTTCCCACCACGGTTCGTCCGAACCGCCACGATCCCACGAGATTCAGATAGTGACGCCGGTCGTGCGCGGGAAACCAGCGCCGGCCGTCGCGTTCGCGCATGCTCACCGACCAGGTATACGCGAGCCAGCCGTTGAACCGACCCGTTCCGTCCTGCCGCAGCAGCACGTCGGCACCGTAGGAGGTGCCGCGCATGGCCAGGAACTCGTCACCGGGCACGAGCGGATCCTGCATGATGTTCACTTCCGCGAGCCGGTCGTATCGCTTGTAGAATCCATCCACACGGAGCATGCGGCCGCCGTCGAACCGCGTATCGATTCCGCTGCTCCACTGCCATACGCTGCTTGGCGGCAGCTTCTCGTCGGCCACCACCCACGCGTCGAGCAGGCGGATCGGCCCGTCCTCGTCCACGAGCGACTGCGAGAACTGGAACATCCGGCCGGCCGCCGCCACGATGGCGATATCCGGAGTGACGAGCCGTTTCACCGACACGCGCGGCGACAGCGCGCGCCAGGGCCGGCTGGAGAGCACTTCGGCGCGCAATCCGGCCTGCACGGTCCAGCCGCGGGACGGCCGCCAGATATCGTCGATGTACGCGGCACTGACGGTCGCGCGCTGCGGGAGCGTGCTCGCGCGCGTTCCAGCGGCCGGTGTCCCGTCCAGGTTGTCGGCGCGCAGCATGGAGACGTCGTAGCCCACCGTGAGCGCATGCTCCGGCGAGACGGCCGTGAGCGCCCCATGCAGTCGCGTATCGGTGAGCCCGCTCTCCACCGTGCGTGCTCCGGACCCCGCATCGAGGAACGCGGAGAAACGCGACTGCGACACCCGCTGTTCCCATCGCGAACCGCCGGGCAGCGGGCCATGATCCTCCCGGAAGGTCCCGCTCAGGGTGGCGCCGGCCACGGTATTTCCCCAGCGGAGTTCGAAGCGTCCGTCGGATGCGCGTGTCTCGTGCTCGTCCGCCAGGCGCGCCTGGGCGAAGTCGGCATCCCACACGTCCACGCCGTCGTAGACCGTGACGGCGAGGCGCATGCCGTTGTCGAAGGCGTATCGGCCGTGCGCGTGCGCGTCGCGGAAATGGTAGGGGAGCAGATCGCTGGAGAAGAGATCCACGACCTGGTCGGCATAGGTACGGCGCGCGGCAACGCTCCACACGCCGCGTCCGTCGCGCATTCCGCCTCCGAGCTGGGCGGTCGCGGCCAGCACCGACAGATCCGTGCGGCCGTGCAGGCCGCTCCGTTCGTCTTCGGCCGATCGCACATCGAGCACGCTCGACAGCCGTCCGCCGAAGGCGGCCGGCACCGCCCCCGCGTGCAGCGTCGCATCGCGCACGGTGGCATCCATGAAGGTGCTGAACAGCCCGCCCACATGGAACGGGTTGTAGATCGGATAGCCGTCGATGAGAATGAGGTTCTGGTCCCCTTCGCCTCCGCGCACGTTGAAACCGGTGGCGAAGTCGTTGCGCGCTTCGACTCCCGGCAGCAGTTGCACGACGCGCACGATGTCCGCTTCACCCACGCGCGGAACCGATTCGGCGGCCCGGGCGGTGATGGCGGTGACCCCTGCGTCGGGCCGGGCGGCAAACGCCTCCCGCTCTTCCGCCCGCACATCGGCGCGGACTTCGGCGAGCTGTCGAACCGTTTCGACGAGCCGGATCGTCACGGTGGTCGCCTCGCCCGTCCGCACCACGACGACCCGCGCATAGGGTTGATGCCCGAGGTGCTGAACGCGCACCCGATACTCACCGGCCGCCAGCCGTCCGAACGCGAACCGGCCCTCGGCGTCGGTCAGCGTGGAGCGGGTGATGTCGGGCAGCGCGACCTGTGCTCCGGCGATCGGTCGTCCCGTGCTGTCCGCGACGATCCGGCCGGTCATGCTGCCGGTCTGGGCACGGAGCGGGGCTGCTGCCACGGCGACCAGCGCCAGCGCGCATGCGGCCATGCGCAGGAGAGGAGTTGGACCGGCTCCGGATGGTGATGTGGCGGGCATCAGGCGGCGGGAGGAGGGCCGGGCAAGGAGCAAGGCAACACTCTATAACACGCGAGTAACCCGCCATACCCACTCCCGGGCTCACCGCACCAGATACATCCCGTAGCCGTCGTCCGTTTCCGCGATCACGAACACGCCGGCGCGCGTGGCCGCGATCTGGAGCACGGCCACGGGCAGGACGAGGCGGTCGAGCAACCGGCCGGTCGCCGCCAGGTATCGTTCGATGACACGGCCGTGCAGTTCCTCCCGCCGATCGCCGCGCACCACCAGCAGCGTATCGCCCCGCGCGGCAACCGCGAGCGCGAACTCCTTCGCCGTGGGACTGATCCGGTATCCCATGCTGCCCCGCTGGTCCACGGCAAAGGCGATCACCTCGGGCGGCTCGCCGCTTCCACGGCTCTCCGAGCGGATCGCGCCGTCGGCATCGAACGCGATGCGGTGATCGAGCCACCGGAACTGCACTACACTGAGCGAATCGGCAATGCGGACGAGATACCGCTCGCGCGCGATCGGGTTGAGGGACTCGAGCGAGGCCGGAAACGGAATCGACCGAATGGGCCGGCCGTCGGAGCTCAGGAGCACCGCGATCTCGCGCACCGAGGACGGCAGAGCGAGCAACCGGCCGCCTCGCAGCCCCGGCGCGAGCCGGTCCACCGGATGCTCCAGCCGGAACTCGCGCTCGACCGTCAGATCCGGCGCCCGCACGGAGAGGCGGGCGTTGGCCCGGTCGGCGATCCAGATCGCGCCGGCCCCGTCGAACTGCACGCCGCCGATCGTGCGCAACTCACCGGGACCATCACCCCTGCGACGATAGACATGCGTCCAGCGCCCCTCGGCATCGGCCGCGTGTACCGTCATGTCGCCGTAATCGATGAGGACGAGCTGCTCGGCGGTGCCCGTGAAGAAGGCGGGATGTCCGATCTCGGGCAGCGGAACCGGAGTGAGCCGTCCGGTACGCTCGACGGGAGCAGCCGGCCGGTATTGTGCCTCGGCGGCGGACCCGGCGCCGATGGCGAGCAGTGCGACGGCAATGAGTGAACGCATCGAAGCAGTCTCCCGAAGGATGAATCGCGATATTTACTATGATCATAGTAATTGTTCACGACTCGTTCCCTGTCAAGACGGGAGCCGCGGAAGAGACTCGACCGGCGCCGGTCGGCGCCGGCCGGTACCGTCGTTCAGAACTTGCGTTTGGCCGTGAACGGAAACACCGCGGTGGGCAGATGGACGTTCTTGAAGTTGCCGCCCTCGTGCTCGGTGAAGAAGTAGAACTCGATCTGGCCGGTGAGCGTATCCCCGGTGCGCACGACATTGGCGAGTCGATGCGCGTAGTGCGGACCATTTTCCGTCGCGCCGCCCAGCATGTGGAACGGTCGCAGCCCCGGGTGCGACATCGCCCACATCGTGCCGGTGGTGAGGTCCGTCGTGGACTGCGTCCAGCCGGTGAGCGCGAACATCGCGAAGGAGGGGCCCACCGGCCAGGTCACCGGCGGGTTGGTGCCGAGCCGGACCCCCGTGGTCGTCATCCCCTCGAGGAGACCGCCGTACGAATGCCGGCCGCGCCGGCAGCACACGCGGTCGGTGAAGGGCTCGCCCGGGCTGACCGCGATGGTGAGAATGGTGTTGAGCGTGTCCGCCGAGTTCTGGTGAACGGCGAGCAGGCCGCGCGCCGGACTGGCGGCGAGGATTCTCATCTCGTTCAGCCGCGAGTCCGGCAGGGCGAGGGCGTTCATCGGATCGGCGACCGAGGTGAGCACCCAGTAGGGGAGCGGATGGGTGATCACGACCGCCGAGTCCCGGCCGAGCACCTGCGCGGGATCGCTCCGGGAGAGGAGCCGCACTCTCAGGGTGAGCGTGTCGAGACGCGTGTAGAGATGATCCGCGGTGGGCGTGTCGGTGGTGACGGTCGGCGCACTGCCGTCGCCCCAGTCCCATTCCACGCGATACCCATCCGGGGGCGGCGCCGCGATGCGGACCGACACGCGGAGCAGCGTGCTGTCGCGCAGTTCGATCGCACGTCGCTCGAGCTCGAAGCCGCCCACCGCGACGGTTACCGAATCGCGGCCCAGCACGCGGTCGTTCGCCGCGAGCAGTTCGACGCGGGCCGTGAAACGGCCGGCGGCATCATAGACGTGCGTCGCCTCCGGCGAGGAGCCGTCGGTCACCACGGGCGAGCCGTCGCCGAAGTCCCAGCGCAGCCGGCGGCCCGACTGGAAGAGTCCCCCATGCTCCACGGTGAAGGTGACCGTGTCGCCGGGCGCCGCCGACGCCGGCTCGGCCGACAGCGTGAACTCCACCCGGCGGATCGGCTTCCACTGGAAATCGATGTAGGATGACAGGGTGCGGCCGTGTACCCGGAAGCCGTACCCCGCCCTCTCCACGGCCAGGACGAGCGCGACCCCATCCCGGTGCTGCTCCTGCTGGCTGTCCCCCACCAGGGACCCGTCCCCCTTGTAGACCATGAGCCTGCTATACTGGTCGCGGCAGGTCTCACAGAGGCTGCGCACGTCGATCTGCTCGAACGCCGTGACGACGCTGTCCTGCAGCGGATACCAGCGCGCCGAATCGATCAGGGGTTCCCGGTACTCCAGACGATAGTCCGGAAAGGTCCCGTCGCCGGCAGTTCCGGCATCGAAGGCGGCCCAGTGCGTGTCGAACTCCGCGTGGGGGATCAGGGCCGTGACGCCGTGGAGGAAGACATCGACGTAGGGCAGCTCGTTTTCCTCCGCATCGGCCGTGAAGTTGAACACGTCCCAACTGTCCCCGACATACTGGAGGGTCCGTCCGACGCCGGGATAGTTGGGGTCCGCGACATGAACGGTACCCGCGCTCGTGCCATAGGCGATGATCGCGTGCCCGTCCAGATAGTGATCCCGGAAGATGCCGACATACTGCGGGAGCCCGGTGAGCTGGATCGCGGTGGCCAGCGCCAGGGCCTGTGTGCGGGGCCGTCCCAGCCCGGATGCGCTGGCCCGTTCGAGCAGTTCCTGCATCTGCTGCCAGATGGCGGCCCCCTTGTCCTTCTCGGACGCGTCTTGCAGCATCGAGACCAGCCGGAGGCCCTGGCCGTTCTCGAACTGCCGGGCGCCCGGACGCACGTACGCGCCGAAGAGCGGAGTCCCGCGATAATAGTGGTGATAGAGCGCGGTCATGGTCGAACCGGCGCAGAAGCCGGAGGAGGCGAGCCATGTACGGCCGTTCTCGAATTCCCAGTCGTGCACGCCCGGCCGGAACGAACTCATGGCGGATCCCGCGAGCAGCTCCGGGTCGGCCGTCATCACCACGATGTCCACTTCCCCGAACGCGGGGACGGTGGTCTGCGAGGCCCCGGTCGCGGTGGAGGCGGCGCGCCGGCCCGCTCGCGCGGCAGCCCCGGTCGCCAGCAGCCGGTCGGCCGAGACATGGCGGCTGAGGACCACGACACCGATCGTGTCATGGCCCAGGAGCGGCAGCAGCTCGAAGGTGCCCGTGGCCGGGTCGTGCATGAACGCCACGGCGTTGTCCCGCTCCGCCGCCGGCACGGGGATCGTGACCGTGAACGCCCGGTCGGCGTACGCCTGCCCGTTCCGGATCGAGAAGGTGATCCCCGACTGCGTGAGCTCGGCTGGCAGGACGGGGCGCCGCAAGGGTTTTTCCGTCACCGTCCACTGGGTGGTGCCCGGATACGCGCCGGCCGGCAGCTCGATGGTGAGCCCGTGCAGCGGGCTGCCCGGCCGGTCCACCCGGAGCGTGCCGCCACCCGCCGGGATGGGGGCCCGGTCGAGCACGACCGGCGTGTCCACCGGCGGCGGGGGTGGGGGTGGGGGTGGGGGTGGCGGCGGCACGACGGGGGGCGGGGTCTCCGGACCGGCCGGCGTGTCCGGGGTCCCGCAGGCCGCCAGCAGGAGCGCGAGGAGCCCGAGCGCGACAGCCCGGGCGGGGGAGCGGAAGGGGATGCTGCGAGTCGTGCGCATGGCCGGTCGTCCGGATCGAGGGGGGAGTCCTCCGCACGGAGGACGCGATACTCACGACGCGAAAAACCGGCGGCCGCAGGGATCACGAACCGGGCGGGGGCGCCCGAATAGTGAAGGCCTGCTGCGAATGTGGTTCAGGCGATCTGCGGGGATCGTCTGCTGTGCATGGAGGGTGGAGAATGGATGCCGCGGATTGCTACCGTGCGACCAGGCGATATTCCGCGATCACCGTTCGGTCGTTCGCATACGTGATGGTCGTGAGCGCTCGCCCTTCACTCACTCGGCGAAGCACCGCGCCCGGCGGAAATCGCATGGTCCCGAGGTACTTCGATCGAACGTCGAAGAGATCGACTTCGGCGGAGTCTCCGGCCGTCACGGCGCGCTGGACCCACAGCTTCTCCTCTTCGTCGAATCGGATGGAACGGGAGATGAACCGGTTCGCAAACTCCGGATGGGTGCGCGACCTGAAACGGTCGCGCTGCTGCTGGCTCGCGTTCGACCGGTCGAGCAGTTCCTGGAACTTCCGCGCGCCCTCCGCCAGCGAATCGAGCTGTGACGCCGAAAGACGGACTCGCGGAACGCCCTGTCGCTCGATTGCACGCAGCGTGTCGCCATCCTTGCGGGAGCGCAGAACTCGATAGCTCGTGTCCGAGGTCGCTCTCGCGATGAGGCCGAGCGTGCTCACCGCCGATGGACAATAGCTGCAGGATCCGGAGGCGTCGTCGAGCTGCGATGGGAACACGACTGCCACCCTCCCCCCACCGCGATCTCGTCGAAAATCGATTCTGGGAGCGCCGCTAGATAGCTCAACCCCAGCGCCTTGTCGGTATTGATGGCCGCGGCGATAAGTCGAACAGCGGCGAACTGCGCGAATGAAGAACCGCTGGAAGCACTGCGCAGCCGCTGAAGCACCGCAGAGATCTCGGAACTGCCACAGGAACGGCATCCTGATCCGCCTATGTAATAGATCAGCAGCTGACGCCCTGGTGTCAGGCCCATTCGAGCGAAGACATCCGTCGGTCCATCATTCACACTTGGGCTGGGAGGCTTCTTTACGCCCCGATAGGCCAGCACTGCAAAAATGAAGGAAAAAGCTGCTACGGCGACCGACTTGGTCACCAGGTAGAACATACGCAACCAGGGAGAACTCCCGGAAGATTGCATTCGACAGCCTCATGGCTCACGGGCGAATCAGGCATTGTCTCCGATTCTCGCAGAATGCTTCGCCCACTGTCCGACAGATTGAATCACCGCGGCAAACTTATGCATTCATGCCAGCGTTACTGTATCATGATCGGACATTTCCGTTCCACGCGCAGCCTCTGCACACCAAAGGTTTGCCCCCTTACGGAACAGCCCCCTCGACGATCGCGAACCGCGAGAGCATCGGGACATCATCCTCGTCCCGCTCCTCCGCCCACACCGTGGTCGCGTCCGCCCACAGAATGCGCAGCCCCTCGGCGATCCGGATGGTGGTGCGTGATTCCCCGGTGTCATCCAGCACCGTGTACGTGACCAGGCCATCCACCGGGATACCCCGCAACCAGATCGACCCGTCCGCGCCCGCCAGCCCCTCGGTCACCGGCGGCCAGTGCGTCGGGAGGTGCAGCGCTTCATCGACCTCACTCGCCAAGTAGCTGCGACGCCACAGGGCGTGCAGGCGTGCCCGGATGCTGTCCGCCGTGTGCTTCAGGACGGGGATCGCCTCGAACTCCAACGTACGGCGCCAGAGGGAATCGGCGTTCACCCCGATGCACTGCACCGTGACTTGTGTCACCCCTTCACGGATCAAGGGATAGTTCCGCTCAACGATGCACCCTTTGGCCCCAGGCCCATCGTAGATGACGAAGGCGGAGGCCGGGATGGGCTGCTGGCTGAGTCCGACGCGGCCTCTCCCCCGGATGATCATGGCCCCGTGCTCGATCGGGTACCACCCGAGCGTGTCGATCCCGGTGCCGCGCCGGGTGGACCGCAGCAGCGGAAAACGATCGATCCGGCCCTCAATGAGCGGCCACGCACCACTCTGCCCCCCGAACCCCAGAAGCCACCCACCAGGAGCCAGGGTCTGCGGCAGCCACTGGTACAGCCGATCTCCGGAACCACCCGCGACCACCTCCGGCTCGAAGGCCAGCGTGCCCAACACTCCGCCGGTATCGGTGAAAAAGGTAAACCGCCGGAGCTCCCAATCGGTCACCCACAAGGTGTCTGCCAGCAGGCCAAACCGCATGAGGTCTCGGAACTCGCCCGGTCCGCCACCAGCACGGCCGATCGTCTTCACGAACCGCCCTTCCGGCGTGAACATCAGGAGGTGCTGTTCGTCCTGCTGGCCGACATAGACATAGCGCGACGTCGCCGACAGCCCTTTCACCGTGGTGAGCGGCGGAGCGCCGGTCGGATCGAGCCGGTGCTGCAAAACCAGCATGGCGGACCGCTCCGGAGACAACGCACGGTCGGTCGGCCGGCAACTGGCGGCCAGCAGGATGGACAGCACGAGCAGCGTCGCGCCGCATGCACCCGCGCGACTCATGCAGGTCGCCCGGGCTTCGCGACGATCGTGAACCGCGAGAGCACCGGGACATCATCCTCGTCCAGTTCCTCCGCCCACACCGTGGTTGCGTCCGCCCACAGAATGCGCAGCCCCTCGGACACACGAATGGTGGTGCGCGACTCCCCGGTGCGATCCAACACCGTGTACGCGACCGTGCCGTCCACCACGGCCCCCCGCAACCAGAGCGAGCCGTCTGCACCGGCCAGCCCTTCGGTGACCGGCGGCCAGTGGGTCGGAAGACGCAGCGCTTCCTCGACCTCGCTCGCCGTGTAGCTGCGACGCCACCTGGTGGCCTGGCGCGTCCGGATGCTGTCCAACGTGTGCTGCGGCACGGGGATCGCCTCGAACGCCAGCACACGGCGCCAGAGGGAATCGGCGTTCGCGCCGATGCACTGCACGATCACCTCGGCGATTCCTTCGCGGACCGGGCGATAGTCCCGCTCCACGATGCACGCCCTCGCTCCAGGGCCATCGAAGATGGCGAAGGCATGGGTCGGGATGGGTTGTGTCGCATACGTCATACTGCGCCTCCCGCGGATGATCATGGGCCCGTGTTCGAGCGAATACCACCCGAGCGTGTCGATCGCGGTGCCGCGCCGGGTGGACCGCAGCAGCGGATAGCGATCGATCAGCCCCTCGGCGAGCACGCGCGCCTCGGCAAACGCTCCGAACCCCAGGAGCCATCCGTCCTGCGTGGGTGTCTCCGGCAGCCATTGATACAACCGTCCCTCGGCGGCACCGACGATCACCTCCGGCTCGAAGGCGGACGTGCCCAGCACCGCGCCGGTATCGTTGAAGAACGTGAGCCGCCGGAGTTCCCAGTCGGTCGTCCACAGCGTATCCGCGAGCACGCCGAACCGCATGAGGTACCGGAACTCGCCCGGCCCGCTCCCGAGCCGGCCGATCGTCTTCACGAACCGCCCCTCGGGCGTGAACATGAGGAGGTGCTGCTCGTCCTGCTGGCCGATGTAGACGTAGCGCGACGTCGCCGTCAGCCCTTTCACCGTGGTGAGCGGCGGGGCGCCGGTGGGGTCGAGCCGATCGAGCAGTACCAATTCGGCAGAGCGCTCGACCGGCAGCGGATCGTCAGCCGGCCGGCAGCCGGCGGCGAGGAGGACAAACAGCATGAGTACCGCCGAGCCGCGCGCGCACGCGCGGCTGAAACGGCAGGATGCGTTCGTCCACGGTCCGGGAGGAGGAATCACGGGTGCGAATGTATGCATGCACACCCGGTGTTGCCATATCCTGATCGGACATTCTTGGCCCGCGAACGCGGGCCCCCTACTCCACCGTCACCGACTTCGCCAGGTTCCGCGGCTGGTCCACGTTGCACCCGCGCTTCACCGCGATGTAGTACGCCAGAAGCTGCAGCGGCACCGACGCCAGCACCGGCGTGAGCAGGTCGATCGTTTCCGGCACGCGGAACTCGTAGTCGATCAGCCCCTCCAGCGCCTCTTCCTCGCGCGTGGTGACGGCGATGATCTTCCCCTTGCGCGCCTTCACCTCCTGGATGTTCGACACCACCTTCTCGAACACCGCATCGTGCGGCGCGATGAACACCACCGGCATCATCTCGTCGATGAGCGCGATCGGACCGTGCTTCATCTCCGCCGCCGGATATCCCTCGGCGTGGATGTAGCTGATCTCCTTGAGCTTGAGCGCGCCCTCGAGCGCGGCCGGAAAATTGTAGCCGCGGCCGAGGTACAGGAAGTTCGACGCCCGCTTGAACTCCTCGGCGATCTCCTCGATCTCGTGCGCCCGGTCGAGAATGGCCTGGATCTGCCGCGGCAGCTCGGCGAGCGCCTGCGCGATCTCGCGCCCCCGCTCATCCGACATGCCGTGCAGACGTGCAAGCTTGAGCGTGAAGAGCGCGAGCGCCACGACCTGACTCGTGAACGCCTTGGTGGACGCCACGCCGATCTCGGGGCCGGCGTGCAGATAGATGCCGCCGTCGGTCTCCCGCGCGATCGTGGAGCCCACCACGTTCACGAGCCCCATCGTGCGCGCGCCGAGCCGGCTGGCTTCGCGCATGGCGGCGAGCGTGTCGGCCGTTTCGCCCGACTGCGAGATCACGATGCACAGCGTGTTGGGACGCACGATGGGGTTCCGGTAGCGGAACTCCGAGGCGTACTCCACGGCCACGGGAATGCGGCACAGCTCCTCGATCATCATCTTGCCGATGAGCGCCGAGTGCCAGCTCGTGCCGCAGGCGGTGATGAGGATGTTGTCCACGGCCATCAGGTCATCCTTGAGGATGTTGATGCCGCCGAGCTTGGAAAAGCCTTCGTCCACCAGCAGCCGGCCGCGCATGGTATCGGTGACCGTGGTGGGCTGCTCGAAGATCTCCTTGAGCATGAAGTGCTGATACCCGCCGCGCTCGATCTGCGCGAGATCCCAGTCGATGCGGCTCACGGGCTTGTCCTTGTCCTCGGCGTCGAGATCGAGGATGCGGTACCCGTCGCGCGTGAGCACGGCCACGTCGTCGTCGTCGAGATAGATCACCTCGCGCGTGTGCTCGAGCACGGCGCTCGCGTCGGACGCGAGGTGGTACTCGCCCTCGCCGAGCCCCACGAGCAGCGGGCTTCCCTTGCGCGCGGCCACGATCTTGTCGGGCTCCTGGCTCGAGATCACGGCCATGCCGTACGTGCCGTCCACCTGGCGGAGCGCCTCGATCACCGCGGCTTCGAGGTTGCCGGCGTACGCGGCCTCGATGAGGTGCGCGAGCACTTCGGTGTCGGTGTCGGACTTGAACACGAACCCGCGTGCCTCGAGCGACCGCTTGAGCGTGGTGGCGTTCTCGATGATGCCGTTGTGCACCACGGCGATGGTGCCGTTGTGGCTGGAGTGCGGATGCGCGTTGAGCGTGGTGGGCGGCCCGTGCGTGGCCCAGCGCGTGTGCGCGATGCCGAGCGTGCCGTGCGGCGGATCGTCCGCGATGGCCTGCTCGAGACGCAGGATCTTGCCGGCGGCCTTGCGCGTTTCCACGCCCTTGCCGTTCATGACGGCGACGCCCGCGGAATCATAGCCGCGGTATTCGAGACGCTTGAGTCCTTCGATGAGCAGAGGGGTCGCGATCCGGGGACCGACGTATCCGACGATGCCGCACATGGGAAGCTGGATTCGAGTGAGTACTGAACGGATTCAGACGGCGCCGGCGAGTGCCGACAGCGGTTCGCGCGCATCGGCCACGAGGGCGCGTGCCGCTTCTTCGGTGGGGGCTTCGGCGATCACGCGCACGATGGGTTCGGTGCCGGACGGGCGCAGGTGCACCCAGCGGTCGGGCCAGTCGAGGCGGAGGCCGTCCTGCGTATCGGCGACCGCGTCGGCGAAGCGTTCCCGCAGCGCCGCGTACACGGCCGTGAGCGGCGCATCCGGACGATCGAGCTTGTCCTTCACGATCACGTAGCGCGGATGATCCGCCACGAACGCGGACACCGGCTTGCCGGTGACGGCGAGCAGATGCAGCACGAGCGCCACGGCCACCGGCGCGTCGCGGCCGAGATGCAGCTCGGGAAGAATGACACCGCCGTTCCCTTCGCCGCCGATGGTGGCACCGGCGGCCTGCATGGCGAGCGCCACGTTCACTTCACCCACGGGCGCGAACTGGAACGACGCGCCGGCATCGTGCGCAGCGTCCTGCACGACCTTGCTGGTGCTGAGGTTCGTGACCACGCTGCCGGGGCGCGCGGGAAGCACGGCGCGCACGGCCATGGCGAGCGTGTAATCCTCGCCGATCGCGCGTCCGGTTTCGTCCACGAGGGCGAGCCGGTCGACATCGGGATCGGTGGCAAGACCGATCACGGCGCCGCTCTCCCGCACGAGCGCGGCGAGTTCGCCGAGATTCTCGGCCACGGGCTCGGGCGGACGATGGAAACGGCCGTCGGCGACCATGTGAATGGCCGATACGCGGCAGCCGAGCGCGTCGAGGAGCTGCGGCATGATCACGCTGCCGGCGCCGTGGCAGCAGTCGAGTGCCACGTGGAACGCCTTCGCGCGGATGGCGGCGACGTCGAGGAACGGCAGCGCGAGCACGGCGTCGACGTGACGCTGCACGGCATCGGGATCGTGCGTCACGTGGCCCAGCGCATCCCACGACGCGCGCGGGATGTCGCGGTCGAGCAGGCTCCGCATCTCGGCGCCTTCGTCGGCCGACAGGAACAGCCCGCTCGGCCCGATGAACTTGAGCGCGTTCCACTCCACCGGATTGTGGCTCGCGGTGATGGCGAGTCCGCCGGCCGCATGATGATGCTCGACCGCGAGCTGCACCGTGGGCGTGGGCACCATGCCGATGTCGATCACCTGGCAGCCCACGGATTCGAGCGCGCCATGCACGACGCGCGTGAACATCGGACCGCTCACGCGGCTGTCACGACCCACGATGATCGGACGGCCGGGGTGGCGTGACACGGCCCACGCGCCGAACGCGGCGGCGAAGGTGGCCATGATTTCCGGCGTGAGCGCTTCGCCCACCCGGCCCCGCACTCCGGACACGCTGACCATCAAGCCATCGAATGCCATTCGTCCTCAAAGCGCGCGCGGCGCAACAGGGGGAAGCCGTGGAGTCGTGAAATGTAAAAGCGTTGAATGCAGAGGAGATGGGCCGCTCGCGCGAGACGGGCGGTGATGTTTCAAGGACGCCCGAATGGCTCAGCTCGTTACATCGCCGGCCCGGCTCATGTTGGTGACGAAGATCACAAAATCCGGCCGCCCGGCGGTGCCGATGGTGGCCGCGCGCCCCGCGTATTAGGCTCTCCCGTCATGTCCGATCCACTCGCGCTCCTTCCGTTTGCAATGGCCGCCGCGAATCGCCGCGTCCACGGCGTCGATGTCTCGGCGCTGATTGCGGCCGGCGTCACCCTGCTCCAGCGCAGCGCGTCACTGGTGCGCGCACTGGCTGAACGACGACCCGCGCTGCTGCTACCCCACGGACCGGCATTCGTGACAGCGCTCGCGGCCTGCGATGGACACACAGCGCTCGTGCTCGACGCGGACGCCTCGGCGGACGAAATCGCGCGGCAGCTCGACACCGGCGGCGCGGGGGTGGTGTTCACGCTGGAGGCGCTGGAAGCCGGACTGCCGGCGGGCGCATCGGTGGTGCGGCTCGACGATGTGCCGAGGTCCGCCGTGGTGCGGATCGGCACGGACATGCGTCAGGTGGACCTCGGCTCGCACGTGGGGCTGGCGCTCGAGGGAGAGACGGGCGTGGCCGGCAGCGACGAGCCGGTGCTCGCGTGGGTGCGTGGCGGCGCCGAGGTCACGGTGAGCCACCGCGAGGTCATGACGGCGGAGGCGACGGCCGACTGGCCGGCGGCGGTGTGCCGGCTGCGTGAGCTGCTGTAGCGAGGTCGTTACGAGGTGCGGTAACGCGGTGACGAGCCGGCGCTACGCTGCCCGCCGCTGTTACGCCGCCATCACGGCCCGCATCGTGGGCCGGCGCACACGTGAATCGGGGAGCGGAAAGGCCTTGGCCGCGAGCGCGCGCCCGAAGGCCCGCACGCAGACGGGATCGAACTGCGTGCCGGCGCACCGTTCGAGCTCGGCCATGGCTTCTTCCACGGCCATGCCCGCGCGGTATGGGCGGCCGCTCGTCATGGCGTCGAACGAGTCGGCCACGGCGGCGATGCGCGCTTCGATGGGAATCGCGTCGCCGGCCAGGCGGTCGGGCGCGCCCTTGCCGTCGTAGCGTTCGTGGTGCGACCGGACCACGGCCAGCGCGTGCGGCGCATCGCGGAGCAGCGGCGAGAGGATGCGCCACCCGATCACGGGATGCTCCATGATGTGGTGGTACTCCTCCTCGGTGAGCGGGCCGTCCTTGTTGAGCACGGTTTCGCGCACGCCGATCTTGCCGATGTCGTGCAGCCGGCTGCCGAGCTCGAGCTGCACGAGTTGCGCTTCGTCGAGGCCGAGCTCGATCGCGATGGCCATGGCGTAGCGTCCCACGCGCACCGAATGGCCCCACGTGTAGGGGTCCTTCACTTCGAGCGCATCGGCGAGCGACTGCAGCGACGCGAGGAACAGCTCTTCGTACGCGCGCGCCTGGGCCTGCACGCGGGCTTCGAGGTCTTCGCGGTACGCCCGGTTCTCCACGAGCAGTTGCCGCTTCTCGATGGCCTGTCCCACGCGGCCGCGGATTTCTTCCACGCGGAACGGCTTGGTGACGTAGTCCATGGCGCCGTTGCCGAGGCACTGCACGGCGAGCTCGACGTCGGAGACGGCGGTGACCATCACGACGGCGGTGTCGGGCCAGCGTTCGCGGATGGTGCGCAGGAGCTCGACGCCGTCCATCTCCGGCATGTGGTAGTCGGAGAGCACGAGACAGGCCGGTTCGGCTTCGAGGCAGGCGACGGCCTCGACGCCGGACGCGGCATCGCGGCAGTGGAACCCCTGCTGCTCGAGGATGCGGCGCAGCACGGCGCGCAGCGGCGCCTCGTCGTCGACGATCAGGCAGCGCAGCGGGAGATCGGGCGGGAGCGCGGACATGGACGGTCGGGTCAGGCGGCGGGCGGCGGATCGAACCGGGGCGCGTCGTGCGACGGGATGGCCCGCCGGCTAGCTTCCGGCCATCCCGTTCGTTCGCTTCGCATCACGCCCCGCTTCCCATGACACGCATCTTTTCCGACGATCTCGAGGCCGGCCTGTCCACGCGGGCCGTGCACGCGGGCCAGCGCCCGGAGCCGCACGCCGGCGCGATCATGACGCCGCTGTACCTGACGTCCACCTACGTGCAGGAGGGGCTCGGACGGCACAAGGGCTACGAGTACGCCCGCGGGAAGAACCCGACCCGCGAGGCGCTGGAGCGGAACGTCGCGACGCTCGAGAGCGGCCGGCACGGTTTCGCCTTCGCGAGCGGCATGGGCTGCCTGGACTCGATCATGAAGCTGTTCCGCGCCGGCGATCACGTCGTCGTGGGAGAAAATGTGTATGGCGGCACGTTCCGCCTGTTCGACCGGATCCTGCGTCATTTCGGACTGTCCTTCACCTATGTGGACACGCGTGATCCCCAGCGCGTGGCGGACGCGATGACATCTGCCACACGTGCACTGCTCATCGAGACGCCGACGAACCCGCTCATGCGGCTCGCCGACCTGACCGCCATGGGGGAGATCGCGCGGAAGCACGATGCCCTGCTCGTGGTGGACAACACCTTCGCCACGCCGGTCTTCCAGCGTCCGCTCGAGGTCGGAGCCGATATCGTCTGGCATTCGACCACGAAGTACCTGAACGGTCATTCTGATATGATCGGCGGCGTCGCAGTGGTTCTTGAGGACGACCTGGCCGATCGGCTGCAGTTCATCCAGAACGCGGCCGGCGCCGTGCCGGGCCCGTTCGACTGCTGGCTGGCGCTGCGGGGGACGAAGACGCTGCCGCTGCGGATGAAGGCCCATGACGCGAACGGGCGGCGGGTGGCGGCCTGGCTGGCCGAACGGCTGGGCGAGGAGGCGGTGATCTATCCCGGGCTGCCGTCGCACCCGCAGCACGACCTGGCGGCTCGGCAGATGAGCGGGTTCGGCGGGATGATCACGGTCGAGCTCGGCAGTGTGGCGCGGGCGCGGCAGGTGCTGGAGGGGGTGAAGGTATTCGCGCTGGCGGAATCGCTCGGCGGGGTGGAGAGCCTGATCAGCCATCCGGCGAGCATGACGCATGGGTCGGTGCCGGCAGAGGTGAAGGCGGAGATGGGGTTGACGGACGGGATGGTGCGGCTGTCGTGCGGTGTGGAGGATGTGGAAGACCTGATCGGGGATCTGGAGCAGGCGCTGGGGTAAGCGGAGAGGTGAGGGCCATGGCCTATCGCCCATGGCCCATCGCCCATCGCCTTCGGTTCTTCGCGCCATTTGGCCGTTCGGCCGGTTCCCGTTTGGCCATTCGGCCGGGCGCGCTGCGGACAATGGCCGTGTGATGGAATGGCCGCCGAGCGGACGGCGGCAGGGGCTCGGCGGTGAGCACCGGCCGGTTGGGCTATAGCCCATTGCCTATCGCCCAGGGCTCATCCGGGCCGACCTGCGGAGGCGATGGGCAATAGGCGATGGGCTGACCGGCCGTCGCTCGTCGCCATCATCCTCCTGGAGTCCGCGTGGGCACCATCGCGCTCGGAGCCGCTGTCCGAAGCCGGCCCGGCCAAATGGCCAAACGGGAACCGGCCGAACGGCCAAATGGCACGAAGAACCGAAGGCGATGGACTGTGGGCGATAGGCAAATGGGATCGCGGGAGTCGGATTATATCCATACATCCGGTTAAATGCATATAACCGGATATCACGATCGCCCCGACAGTGGCGCTCGGCTCCCGCCACTGCCCCGCAACTTCCCGGCCGATCCGCCGTATTGTCTCCCAACCCCTCTCCCCAGCCGCCATGACTCCCGTCCCGCTCACCTCCATCGCCTCCGTCAGCTGGGAGCACCCGGCCGACCGCGCTGCCCTCAACTCCCTCCGCGCCCTGCCCGGCTTCGACCTGGCCGTGCGCAAGATCGCCGGCGTCTTCGGCGAGCGCGGCATCCGCAACCTCTTCCTCGGCGACGCCGTCCTCGTCGGCCCCACCCAGCGCCCCAACCTCTACGCGCTCTACCAGGAAGTCCTGCAAACCCTCGACTGGCCGCCCGCCGGCCAGCCGCCGCCCCAGCTCTACGTGGCCCAGACGCCGATCGCCAACGCCGGCGCCATCGGCTTCGACCAGCCGTTCATCGTGATCAACTCCGGCGCGCTCGAAATCCTCTCCTACGAGGAGCAGCGATTCATCCTCGCGCACGAGCTCGGCCACATCATGAGCGGTCACACCACGTACCGCACGATCGCCGTCATCGTCATGACGTTCGGCCTCCAGGTGCTCCCCATCGTGGCCACCGTCGCCCTGCTGCCCTTCCAGCTCGCGCTCCTCGAATGGTACCGCAAGTCGGAGCTCTCGGCCGATCGTGCCGGCCTGCTCGGCTCGCAGAACGTGCGCGCCTCCATGGGCGCCTTCCTCTCGCTCGCCGGCGGACGCGTGATCGACGATACCGTCGACCTCGATGCCTACATCGCGCAGGCGCGCGAATACGAGATCGGCGGCTCGTCGTGGGATGCCGTGCTCAAGGCGCTCAATACCGCGCTCCGCGTCCACCCCTTCCACACCGTGCGCGTTGGCGAGCTCGATCGCTGGGTGGAAGCAGGCGAATACAGCCGCATGCTCGGCGGCGCCTACGTGCGACGCGGCGAAGAAGCCGCCCGGCCGCTCGGCGACGATCTGCGCGAAGCCGGCGACTACTACAGCCGAGAAGCACGGGCCGCCGTGGAAAAGGTGGGCGACGTGTTCACCCGCGCCGCCGATGCGTTCGTCGAAGCGTTCCGCTCCGCCACCGGGCCCGCCGCCTCCGACGAGCCCGCCGGCGGCGGCCCCTCCACGGCCACCGCCGATCCCGAATACCGCCCCGACGACGACAAGCCGCCCGCCGCGTGAACGGGCAGGGCGTCCGATCGCCGCAGTGACACCGACCGGTGCGTTAACTTCCGGTCGGCCGTCACTCCGGCGGTCAGGCACCCCGATTCCGGCATGAAAATCCTCCTCGTCGGCAACGGCGGGCGCGAACACGCGCTCGCCGATGCGCTGTCACGCGAAAACACGCCCATCGAACTGCTCGCCGCGCCCGGCAACCCCGGGATCGCATCGCTCGCGCGCATCATCCCCGTTGCCACTTCGGCGAGCGATCAGCTCGTGGCCGTCGCGGAGCAGGAAGCGGTGGATCTCGTGGTCGTGGGCCCCGAAGCACCGCTCGCCGACGGCCTCGTGGATCGCCTGCGCCTGCGCGGGATCGCCGCGTTCGGGCCCAGCAGCGCCGCCGCCGAGATCGAGACGTCCAAGCACGTGGCCAAGTCGCTGATGGAGCGCGCCGGCGTGCCCACGGCGCGTGCGGAAACGCATCGCACCGCCGCGTCGGCCCACGAAGCCGTGCGCGAACGATTCGCCGCGCCGGTCGTGATCAAGGCCTCCGGGCTCGCCGCGGGCAAGGGCGTGATCGTCTGTCATACCGACGACGAAGCCCACGCTGCGATCGACCGCATCATGGGCGACAAGGCATTCGGCGCCGCGGGCGATGAATGTCTCGTGGAAACGTTCATGCGCGGCGAGGAGCTGTCGCTGTTCGCGCTCGCCGACGGCACCGACGTGCTCACCATGCTCCCCGCGCAGGACCACAAGCGCCTGCTCGATGGCGACGATGGCCCCAACACCGGCGGCATGGGCGCGTACACCCCCGTATCACTCGGCACGCCGGCGCTGATCGACGATATCATGGAGCGCATCCTGCTCCCCACGCTGCACGCGCTCCGGAAGCGCGGTTCGCCGTTCACCGGCCTGCTCTATGCGGGGCTCATGCTCACCGACGACGGGCCGCAGGTGGTGGAGTTCAACTGCCGGTTCGGCGACCCGGAAACGCAGGCCATCCTCCCCATGCTCGCGAGCAGCCTGCTCGACCCCATGCTCGCGATCGCGCGCGGCGCACGCATCGGCAGCATGTCGCCGCTCGCGTGGACCCCCGGCGCGTCGGTGACCACGGTCGTGGCGGCTGCCGGCTATCCCGACACGCCCCGCACCGGCGACGAACTCCGGTTGCCCGATGACGATGCAACGCGGCGGACCTTCCACGCCGGAACGAAGCGGGAAGCGGACGGACGACTGGTCACGAGCGGCGGTCGCGTCGTGGCCGTGACCGGCATCGGAGCCACGTTCGCCGAGGCGCAGGCCCGGAGCCGGGCCGGCGCGGACGCCGTGGAGTTCGAAGGACGGCAGTTCCGGCGCGATATCGGATGGCGGGAAGAGGCGCGCACAGGTGCGGGAGAGCGAGCGGGCTAGATGCCGGAGCTGCCGGAGACGGAAACGATTGCCCGTGATCTGGACGCGCGCGTGCGCGGCGCGGGCATCGTCGATGTGACGGTATGGCGGGATGACGTGCTGCGCGAGGTCGAAGCCGGGCAACTCGGCGCAATCGTTACGCGGACACGCATCGGCCGGACATGGCGGCGCGCGAAGCTGATCGTGCTCGATGTGCTCCGCGACGAGGAGACGATCGGGCATGTCGTGGTGCAGCCGAGATTCACCGGTGCGCTGCTCGTGGACGACGGAACACTGCCGGCCGAGCTTCGGGAATATCTCACCGTCACGTTCACGCTCGATGACGGTCGCGCGCTGCACTACCGCGACATCCGCCGGCTCGGCACGCTGACATGGATGGACCGGGCGCGGTTCGCGGCGTACGAACGGGCACTCGGCCCGGAACCGCTGGCCGCGGAGTTCTCGGCGGAATCGCTGCAGGCCGCACTGGGGCACTCCACACGCGCGATCAAGGCGGCATTGATGGATCAGACACGACTGGCGGGCGTGGGGAACATCTATGCGACCGAAGCCTTGTGGGAAGCCGGCGTGGATCCGTCACGCGCGGTGGTGTCGCTGTCGGCGAGCGAATGGCACACGCTGCACGGGGCACTCCGCCGGATCCTGACGGCGAGCATCGCGGCGCGCGGAACGAGTTTTCGTGATTATCGGGACGCGAGCGGAGGGCGCGGGGAATACGTGAGCGCGCTCGCGGCCTATGGACGGGCCGGCGAGCCGTGCGTGCGGTGCGGACGGCGGCTCGTCGGAACGCATGCGGTGGATGGCCGGAGCACGGTGTTCTGCGCGGAGTGCCAGCGGTGATGGAGGGCCGCATTCGTATTCATCCGAGAGGCTCCTCGAGCGGTCCATCCCGGTACGTCCACGTGGGCGCATAACCGAGCTGGTCGCGGGCCCGGGTGATGTCGAGCCGGAATTCATCGGCGAGGTTCTGCACCACGTAGCGTGTGAGTGGCGGCTCGCCGCCCTGCCGCAGCATCCGCCACGCGAGCTCCGTGGCCTGCGCGGCGCGCCAGGCGAATGCGCGCGGCATGAACGAGAGACGCACAGGCACATGGTGCCGCGCGAACATCGTACGCAGCAGGTCGTGCACGGTGGGAGACTCGGCATCGGCCACGTTGAAGATCCCGGTCGCGGCCGTGGTCCGCACCGCGCCGGCCACGGCCTGCGCGAGATGCTCCACGTGCGTGACGGCAATGCGGTTCCGCCCCGTGCCGGGCACCAGGAGACGGCCGCGGCGCACCGACGCCATGACGCGCGGCCACAACGTGGTATCGCCGGGGCCATACACGATGTGCGGACGCAGCACCACGGCTCCGCGTCCGCTCTCCAGCACGATCCGTTCGCTCGCGGCCTTGGTGCGGGCATACGCGGGAAGCGACTCCGCATGGATCGGATCGGATTCCGTGTGAACGCCGCCGAGCGTGCCTTCCGCGTGGTAGACGCTGGCGGAGCTCACGTGGATCACGCGCACGCCGGCGCCGAGGCTCGCGATCACGTGCTCCGTTCCGGTCACGTTCGTGCGATGATAGGCGCCGGCGTCGCCCCACTGCCCCACGTGCGCGGCGCAGTGGACCACCACATCCACATCATCGAGGTGACGCGCGCCCTGCGTGACGTCCCATGATGCATAGTTCGGCACATGATGCGTGAGCGCCTGCGATGAACGCCGTCCGAAGCCGCGCACGTGCATGCCCTGCCGTTCGAGCGCACGGGCCACGTATCCGCCCACGAACCCGCTGGCGCCGGTCACGGCAACGCGCAATGTCATGGTCCGTGTACCGTCAAGCCGGGCGCGCGTCGAGCATGGCCCGGAGCGTCTGCTTGTCGACCTTGTGCGAACGCCCCGATTCGGGGAGTGCGCGCACCACGATCCGATCGGGAATCGCGGCCGCATCGAAACGGTGCGGGCCGGCGCGCACTTCGCGGTGCACGCGCGCATGGAGCGCCTCCGCGTTCACGCCGGCGGCGGGCTCCACCACGAGGATCACGCGCTCGTCCGCGCGCTCCGTGTCGAAATCGCCGATCAGCGCGGCGCGGCGCACGCCGTCGATGCGTTCGGCGAGCGGTTCGTACAGGGCCGGATAGATGTTGTGATCGCCGCGGATGATCATGTCCTTGATGCGCCCCAGCAGCACGATGCGTCCGTCATCGAGCCGCGCGAGATCGCCGGTTGCGTGTTCCCGCATGGGCGGTTCCCCTGCGTATCCTCGGCACAGCCGGTCGCCACGCACGTGGAGCTGGCCGTCGTCGTCCACGCGCACGGTCACGCCGGGAATCGGCGCGCCCACGAGATCGCCCGTTCCCTGCCATGTGGTCTTTTCCTCGAGCGAAACCCGCGCGATCGGCAGCACCTCCGTGGCGCCGTACACACACCACGCGATGCATTCCGCCGGCAGGATGTCGCGGAGTTCGGCAAGGAATCCCGCCCGCACGGGCGCCGCGCCGATCATGAGGGAGCGAAGCGAATCCGGCAGGCATCGTCCGCGTTCCCGACAGGCCTCGAGCACGAGCCGGCAGTCGCGCGTAACGAGAAACGCGTGCGTGACGCCATGGGCGGTGAAGCTTTCGATCGTGCGGTCCGCGTCGAACTGCATGGCCCGCGGCACGACCACACGCGCACCGGCGCCGAGCGCGGGGAGCACGAGATGCAGCTCCCGCGTGAACACGATATCGTGCGCAGTCACGGCAAGCTCGAGATCGACCGCCTGCAGGATCGCGGCCAGCGAACGACGGGTGTGCACCACGGCCTTGGGCGCCGCCGTGGTTCCCGACGTGCAGACGATGAAGGCATCGCTGTCCGGCGAAGGAGCGGCGTCGGCCGTGAACGGCCCGTGGCACTCCAGATCGTGCAGCGTGAGCGCGGGAGGTGTTCCGGGAACCCGGCGTCCGACACGAACGAGACGCGCGCCCGGCACGGCGCCGAGCGGCGCAAGGTGTATGCCGCGCCACCGGAGCAGGCGCTGCACGATGCCCCGGGACGGCGCGAAGAGGATGCTTTCCGCGAACACCCAGCGCGGTGACAGCAGCGCCATGCGGGCCGCGAACAGCGCATCCGATGTTCCCGGATCCTGCGGCACGAGCACGCCGCCCAGCGCGTGGACCGCGAGCACGAGCACGGTGGCGTCGATCCCCGGACGCACGGAGAAGAGCACGCGATCACCGGCCGTGAAGCCATGATACCGGAGCCCCTGCATCGCGGCGCGAATGCGCCGGGCGAGCGACATGCGGGTGATGGACCGTACCACCTGTTTCCCCTGCACCTCCTGCATGGCAATGGCCGACGGTTCGCGCGCCGCGGCCCGCTCGAGACGATCGAGCGGCGTCGCCTCCAGCCATGCCTCCGTGGTGGAGTGCGGCCCGTCGAGCACGTGGGTCATGCGCTCTCCCGGCGCACGATGAGCTCGCGCCACGCCGGCAACAGCACGCCGCGGGCGGCGCTTCGCCGCACGATGCGCACGGCGGCCGGCAGTTCGGCGAACCGGCGCAGTGCAAGCTGCAGCACGCGCTGCGCGAGCGGGAATCCGAGGCAGAAGTGCGGACCGGCGCCGTACCAGAGATAGCGCGCGCGTGGATCGTGCTGTCGGGTGATGTCGAACCGGTGCGGATCCGGGAAGAGCGCCGCGTCCCGCGCGAGGTTGGCGGTAAGCACCACGATCCGTTCACCGCGTGCAACACGCACGCCACCGAGCGTGGTGGCGTTCGCGGCGATGCGCACGGTGGCCGGAATCGGACAGGCGTACCGCATGGTTTCGTCCACCGCGCGCGGCACGAGCGACGGATCGCGCCGCAGTTCCGCGAGCTGACGGGAATCGACGAGCAGCGCGAGCATGCGCGGCATGGCCACGCCGAGCGTGAGCGCGCCCGCCACGAAGAAGATGGAGAGGATGCCGCGGGTTTCTTCGGCCGTGCAGTCGAGCGCGCGAAGACGTGCGACGAGCGAGGCGGGCGGCAGATCCGGTCTCGCATATGCGTCGTGCGCGTATCGGAGAAGCCGCGCCACGTCGGCCTGCACGGGAGCGAGCCGGTGTGCGGGCAGACGCGACAGTTGCAGCGTCGACGCGATGCGTTCGCCGAGTGCGTGTACGTCGAGCGAGGCGTCGTCGAGCGCGGGGTCGTCCGGCGGAGCATCGTCCGGCACGCTACCCATGAGCGCGAGCGTGAGCCGGCCGGAGATCAGCCGCGCCGTACGCACCATGTCCACCGCCTCGCCGCGGGCCAGCGCGTCCATCGCGCGGTCGAGCGGCGCACGTGCCACCGCGAGCCATGCCTCCGTCTGGGCCGCGCCGGTGAGCGGGCCGAGCCGCTGCCGGAGCGTGCGGTGCGCGTCCCCGTCCATGTTGGCGAGGGCGGACGGACCGAATGCCTGGGTCATGACATCGGCGATGGACCCGTCGCCCGTTTTCCGGAAATCCCGATCACGCACGAGCACGTCGTGCGCGAGCAGCGCGTCGTTGATCACCACGCCGAGCGCGGGCACGCGCACCACGCTGCCGAAGCGCCGGACGAGACGGGCCGCCGGCCACGCCATGGGGTGCGCGGCCAGGTGGAGCCGCGCCTCGTGCCAGGCGTGCCGCCGCACGTGACGCGGCAGCATGGCGCCGAACGCCGCATGATCGGCGTCGCGCGAGGGCTCGCCCACGGGGTCGGCGTCGGAAGCACGCGCCGTCGTGAGATCCGGCGCGGTCATCGCACGTCCACCACGGCCGGACGATAGCCGTGATTGCGGTACCAGCGCAGCACGTTCACGAATCCGTACGCACGCACGCGCCGTACGGAATTGAAGACCACGATATCACGCCGCACGGCGGCCCGGTCGGTGAGGCGGCGCACCTGTTCGGAGAGTTCGCGATCCTCGTGCGCCTCCTCGATCGCGGTGCGCGGAAATCCGCCGGCCGCCACGTACAGCGCCGCACCGATGGCGAGGTTGTTCCCCGCGGCCATGAAGTACGGATACCGGAACTCCGGACCGCGGCGCGTCCACCGGCCGTACCGCTCGGCGAGCGCGATCATCATCGGCAGCACGAGCCGCTCCCGCAGCGAGAGCCGCTCGTCGGCGCGCGGCACGATGCGGCCGGCCACGAACTCGAGCCCGTCCACCACGAGCGCCTGCTTGAGCTTCGCCACCCACTCGTGGTGCGGCAGGCAGTCCGCGTCGGTGCGCGCGATCCACCGGGCGCCGCGCGTGATCGCGTGGCGGAAGCCCGTGTCCGAGGCCGCGCCGGTGCCCTTCTGCGGTTCGTGCACGAGCTCCATGCGGAACGGCGCCTCGTGCGCCGCGAAGGCCAGGGCGATGCGCACCGAATCGTCGGTGCTGCCGTTGTCCACGAAGACGAGCGTGAAGTCCACGTCGGTCTGCGCCGCGAGCGCGAGCAGCGTGGCGCGGAGCCCGCGTTCTTCCTGGTAGCACGGCAGCACCACGAAGAATTCGTCGGCCGATGCGACCGGCGACGACGCCGTCCGGGAAGGCATCGCAGAGTTGGTCATACGTCGATGATGAACACGGCCACGCTGATGCCGCTGGCCATGCCGAGCCACATCACACGATCCCCGCGCGTGAGCGTGCCGTCGGCGAGCGCCATCGCGTGCGCCACGGGGATCGAAGCCGACGCGAGGTTGCCGAACTCGGCCACGGTGCAGCGCACCTTGTGCGCGGGGAGCCCGGTGGCGGCGAGCATCTCCTCGTGATACGGCACGCCGACCTGATGCACGAGCACATGATCGATGTCGTCGAAGGTGAGCGCGGCCTCGTGCAGCATCTCGTGCAGGATCGCCGGCCCGTGGGCCACGAAGGCGTCCTTGAGCGCGGGCCCGTCGCCGCAGAGATAGGCGTGTTCGCCGCCGCGGGGATTCATCGAGCCGCCGTACGGAATCGTGGCCAGCGGCCAGTGGGCGCTCCGCGCGGCGAAGCGACGATAGCCGATGCCCCGCTCGTCTCCCGACGGCACGAGCACGGCCGCGGCGCCGGCGTCGCCCATGGTGTACCCGGGGAAATGGCGCCGGAACTCGTCGGCATCGCGCACCTGCCAGCGCACGGCGCGCGAGCAGACTTCGCCGGTGACCACGAGCGCGGTGCGGGCCGCGCCGGTCTGCACCAGCGATTCGGCCACGTGCAGGCCGTTCAGGAACGAGTTGCAGGCGTTCTTCACGTCCAGCACCTGGCAGGCCGTGCCGAGCTTGTGCTGCACGATGTGCGCGGTGGCGGGCTCGATGAGATCCTGGCCGGCCGAGGCGAAGACGAGCAGATCCACGTCGCCCACCCCGAGGCCGGCGTCGGCCAGCGCCGTGCGTGCGGCCGCGACGGCGAGATCCGAGCACTGCTGGTCATCGCCGGCCACGCGCCGCGTCCGGATGCCGGTGCGGGCGGCGATCAGCCCGGGACGAATGCGGAAACCCGGGCTGGCCGCGGCGATCAGGGCTTCCATGTCGGCCGACGTCCGGATCGTCTCCGGAAGCGCCGCCGAGACCGCGGCGAGGCGCACCCGCGTGAGTGCCGGGGAGTGGCGCGCCAGCCGCAGCGGCGCCGGGTCGATGGTGGATCGCAGGATCATGGCGCGAAGGATGAGGGAAGACGGCGGCCGCCCGGCGCTGCCGGAGCCGCCTCGCGGCGATGCTCCATACAGTCTGTCCGGACGGCACCGGGCGAACCATACGCGGTATGACGTAGTCGTCACAGCCGGCCCGTATTGCGCCCCGACGCCCCTCTTCGTAGTTTCGGCATATGTTCGGCATCGAATCGGTTCCGCGCGGCGGCAGAGTCCAGCTCTCGTTCCTCGATACTCCGCCGAGGCTCGATGCATCGCCCCTCCGTGAACTCGTGCGAAAGGACGCGCGGAACGTGCCGGGCGTCTACCGCATGCTCGGCGCGCGCGGCGATGTGCTGTACGTGGGGAAGTCGCGGCAACTGCGCACCCGGCTGCTGTCGTACTTCCGGCTGCCGTGGCCGGAGCACCGGCATGCCCGCATGCTGCGGGAAACGGCGCACATCGAATGGGAAGCCACGCCCAACGAGTTCTCGGCGCTGCTGCGGGAAACCCGGCTCATTCGCGCCCACCTGCCGCCGTACAACCAGCGCGGCGCGCGTCCGCTCGACCGCTGGTGGGTGATCGTGATCCCGCGCGGCGAAGTGCCGAGGCTCCGCGTGCAGCGCGCGAGCACGGTGGCCGGTGCGCGCGGCAGTGGAGCGGCATCGGTGATCGGCCCCTTCGCGCACCGGGCGCCGCTCGTATCGGCGGTGCGCGTGCTCAACGATGCGCTCGGCCTGCGCGACTGTGCCGACCGCGTGCCCATGGTGCTGCGTGACAGCGGCGATCTCTTCGCCGACGATCCCGCGTATGCCCGCACGCCCGCCTGCCATCGCTACGAAACACGGCGCTGCATCGGACCGTGCGTGGCGGCGTGCACGCACGGCGAGTACCACGTGCAGCTCGAACGGGCGCGGCAGTTCCTGCACGGCACGAGCGATGAGCCGAGGCAGCGGCTGGAGCAGGAGATGGCGGCGGCGAGTGCGCAACTGTCGTTCGAGCGTGCGGGGTGGCTCCGTGACCGCCTCGCGGCGCTGGAAACGCTCGATGCGCAGCTTGCACGCGTGCGCGAAACGCTCGAGCGGCCGTCGTTCGCGTACCGCGTGCCGAGCGTGACCGGGGCAGACCGCGTGTATCTGGTGCGTGACGGACGCGTGGCCGGCGAAGCGGCCATGGATGACGCCGACGCCATGGAACGGCTGCTGGAGCGCGAGGCCGCGGCGTCGCCGCGCGCGACCGCGCTCACGGTGGACGCGCTCGAGGAGCTGACGCTGCTCGAGCACTGGTTCCGGACGCGCGCCGAGGAGCAGGCGCGCACGGCGGAGGCGATCAGGGGCGTGCTCGGATTCGGCGCATCGATCGTGGGCTGACCGGCCAGGAAACGCGGCGCGCCGCAACGCGGGCCGGCCCGCCTCACCCCAGCGGCATGATCTCCACGTGCGCGCCGCCGCGCGCGATGTTGAGCCGCGCCACACTGGGCACCACGTCGAACCGCTTCGGTCCGGCCGCGCCGGGGTTCACCACGAGCGTATCGCCCACGCGCGTGACCATGGCCTTGTGCGTGTGGCCGTACACGATGACCTCGGCGTCCGGATACGCCGCCACGAGCGCTTCCGGCGTGGGAGAGCCCACCTCGTGCCCGTGCGTCACGAGCACGCGAATGCCGCCGATCACCAGCTCGAGACGTTCGGCGAGATCGGGCCGGCCGGGTGCATCGGTGTTGCCGGCCACGGCGCGGATCCGCGCGATCGTGCCGAGCTCCGCGAGCACGGCGGCGGGCCCCACGTCGCCCGCGTGCAGGATCTCGCTCACGCCCTCGAGCGCCGTGAACACTTCCGGACGCACGAGGCCGTGCGTGTCGGAGATCAGGCCGATCGCGATGCGATCGGCGCCCCGCCCTTCCATCGGAACCGGTGTCATGGATGTTCTCCGCCCCAGCGACGACCGATGGTGTGTTCGAGGTCCAGATGGTCCAGGATCCTGGCCACGAGGAAGTCCACGAGATCACCGATCGACTGCGGCTGATGATAGAAGCCCGGAGCGGCCGGCAGCACGATCGCGCCGGCGCGCGTGACCGCGCTCAGGTTGTCGAGATGCACGAGCGACAGCGGCGTCTCCCGTGGCACGAGCAGCAGCCGTCGCCGCTCCTTGAGGGTCACGTCGGCCGCGCGCTCCACGAGCGACCGGGACGTGCCGTGCGCGATCGCGCTCACCGTGCCCATGCTGCACGGGCACACCACCATCCCCGACGTGCGCGCCGAACCGGACGCCGGCAGCGCGCCGCGATCCCCGTCGTCGAACACGCGCACGTGCGCATCGAATCCGTCCGGCCCCACGTACACGCGCAGCGCGTCGAGATCGCCGATGCCCGACTCCGTGTGCAGCAGCCGCCAGCCGTGCGACGACACGATCAGCCACGTGGGCACGCGAAGGGCGACCAGCGCTTCGAGCAGCCGCACGGCGTACGGCGCGCCGCTCGCGCCCGTGATGGCGAGCACCACCGGATGCCGCGTCACGGCGGTTTCATGCGGCGCCATGCCGGCTTCCCGCGCGCTCACGACGGCGTCACCGTGAGCGTCCCGCGCCCGATGAGCGTGGCCGCGAGCACGCACCCGAAGAACACCATCGAGATGATGCCGTTCATGGTGAAGAACGCGGCGTCGAGGCGGCCGAGATCATCGGCCTTCACGAGACGGTGCTCCCACAGGAGCAGGAGCGCGGCGAGCGCGACGCCGGTCCAGAGCAGTCCCTGCGCGAACTCCGTGCCCACGCGCGCGCCGAGCTGCAGCGGATCGGCCGCGATCACCGCGGCCAGGCACACGATCGTGACCACGTGCAGCGCGCGCGCCACGGTGATCGCGCCCGACACGCCGATGGCCGACGGCAGCGAGTGCAGTCCCTGCCGCCGGTCGAACTCGGCGTCCTGCAGCGCATAGAGAATGTCGAAACCCCCCGTCCACGTCATCACGGCGAGCGAGAGCAGGCAGAGCAGCCACCACGGATCGCTCCACGCGCCCGTGACGGCGAGATAGCCGCCCACGGGCGCGATGCCGAGTCCGAGCCCGAGCCAGAGATGCGACCAGCGCGTGAAACGCTTGGTGTAGCTGTAGCCCAGCACCCACACGAGGGCCACGGGCGAGAGCAGCAGGCAGAGCGGATTGAGCTGCCACGCGGCGAACACGAACAGCGCGCTCATCGTGGTTACGGCCACGGCGGCCTGCATCACCGTGAGCACGCCGCGCGGAATCTCGCGCATGGCCGTGCGCGGATTGAGCGCGTCCACGTCGCGGTCCACGATGCGGTTGAACCCCATGCCGGCGAAGCGCGCGGCGGTGAACGCCACCAGCACCCACCCCACCACGCGCCACGACGGCCGCGTCACGGCGCTCGCGAAGCACACCCCCACGAGCGCGAACGGCAGTCCGAACACCGTGTGCGGCAGCTTCACGAAGTTGGCGAGCCGCACGGCGAGCGACGTGCCGTCGAACGTCTGGCCATCGCGCGCGCCGTGGGGCGGCAGCGGCATGCCGGCTGGGGTGCTCACCGCGTTCCCGGCGGCGCGGCCGGCAGGCCGAGTCTGCCCCACATCGCGTCCACGTTCGCCTTCGTGGCGTCGTCCATCGCGATCATGCGCGGCCAGGGACGCGTGGAGCCTTCCTCGGGCCAGCGGCGCGTGGCGTCGATGCCCATCTTGCTGCCGTAGGTGAACGCGCGGCTGGCATGATCGAGCACGTCCACCGGTCCCATGGTGAAGCGCACGTCGCGCTCCGGGTCCATGTTGTTGAGCGCGGCCCACCAGGCTTCGAGCGGATTGCGCACGTCGATGTCCTTGTCGAGCACCACGAGCACCTTGGCCAGCGACATGAGTCCCTGCCCCCACAGCGCGTGCATCACCTTGTCGGCGTGTCCGGGATACTTCTTGTCTATGGACACGAACACGAGATTGTGGAACCCGCCTTCGGCCGGCATGTGGTAGTCCACGATCTCGGGACACGTGAGCTTGAGGAGCGGCAGGAAGATGCGCTCCGTGGCGTGGCCGAGATAGAAGTCCTCCATGGGCGGCTTGCCCACGATCGTGGTGGCGTACACGGCCTGCCTGCGCATCGTCACCGCGGTGACGTGCATGCGCGGATAGAGATCCGCCTCGCTGTAGAAGCCGGTGTGATCGCCGAACGGCCCTTCCATCACCAGCGCCTCGGCGGGATCGATGTAGCCTTCGATCACCAGATCGGCGTCGGCCGGCACGTCGAGATCGCAGGTCACGGCCTTCGCGAGCTTCACCGGCGCGCGGCGCAGGAAGCCGGCGAAGATGAACTCGTCCACCATGGGCGGGAGCGGCGCGGAGGCGCTGTACATGCTCGCGGGATCGGCGCCCACGGCGATGCATACCGGCATGGTTTCGCCGCGTTCGGCCATCTGGCGGAAGTGCTCCGCGCCCGTCTTGTGCCGCTGCCAGTGCATGGCCACGTCGCGCTTGCCGAGCTGCTGCACGCGATACATGCCCACGTTGCGGATGCCGCGCACCGGATCCTTCGAGATCACCATGGTGAGCGTGACGTACGGTCCGCCGTCTTCCGGCCAGCAGGTAATGATGGGCAACCGGTCGAGATCCACCTCGTCGCCGCGCCACACGATCTCCTGGCAGGCCGGCGTGCCGCTGCTCGTGCGCGGCGGAAACTTGGCCACTTCGAGGAGCCGCGGCAGCAGGCCGAGCTTGGCGAACAGCCCGTCGGGCACCTTGAGATCGAGCAGGTCGGTGATGCGTCCGCCGATCGCGTCGAGATCATCGACGCCGAGCGCGAGCGCCATGCGCCGCATGGAGCCGAAGAGATTGATTGCGACCGGCATGTCGGCCCGTGTTCCGTCGCGCAGCACCGGATGCTCGAAGAGCAGCGCGGGGCCGCCGCCCGGCATCTTCATGACGCGGTCGGCGATCTCGCACAGTTCGAGGTGCACGCGCACGGGGTGCGTGATGCGGTGCAGTTCACCGGCCTTCTCGATGGCGGCGAGAAACCCGGAGAGGTTATCGAGGGACACGACGAAGTGTGGTTGGAGACGGAACGCCGCGCGGGCTCACGGCACGACGCCCGCGTGGATGGCCGCGATCCCGAAGCTCACGTGCGTCCATGAGACCTCCCGGAACCCCGCGTCCCGCAAACGGTCGGCGAGCGCCTGCCCGGTGGGAAAGCGGGCCACCGACAGGGGGAGGTACGTGTAGGCGGAACGGTGTCCGCTCACGAGGCGCCCCACGGCCGGCAGCACGTGATGAAAGTACGCATGGTACCCGGCGCGCACGATCCGCGACGGCGGCGTGCCGAACTCGAGAATCACGAACCGGGCGCCGGGCGCGAGCACGCGGCGCACCTCGCGAAGCCCGGCGTCGAGATCGGCCACGTTGCGGATGCCGAACGCCACGATCGCCCCGTCGAGCCGGCCATCGGCGAACGGGAGCGCCAGCGCGTCGGCGCCCACCGGCACGAGCCGGTCGCGCGGCGCCTTGCCCAGGCCGTGGCGCAGCATGGGCACGGCGAAGTCGGCGCCGATCACCCGCCCCGTGAAGCCCTGCTGCCGCACGAGCATGGCCCCCACGTCGAGCGTGCCGGCGCAGAGGTCGAGGTACGTGCCGCCCGGGCGGCGATCCCACGCCAGGGCGCGCAGGGCCCGGCGGCGCCATCCCCGGTCGATGTTCAGCGACAGGACATGGTTGAGCAGATCGTAGCGCGGCGCGATGTCGCTGAACATGCGCCGGACGTAGGCGCGCTTGTCCTCCCCGTCGGCGGCAGCCTCCGCCTCGCCGGCCGCCGGATGGGCGCGATCGGAGACGGGCGACGGATCGGCGACGAGAGGGGGCACCATCCCGAATACTCGCCGGACGCGTGCGGGCGAGCAAGCGATCACCACCGGCCTCTTCATATCTCTTCATACGCACGGCTGGTCCCGGCGGGAGCGCTGGACTACCTTCCCGTCGCCCTGATGCCTACCACCGAACTGGTCTCGCTTCCGGACGCGGATGTCGTGCGCCTCGCCCAGGAGGGGCGCGATTTCGCCTTCCGTGAACTCGTGCGGCGGTATGAACGCCCGGTGTTCTCGCTCGTCTACCGCATGGTGCGCGATCGCGAAACGGCCGAAGACCTGGCGCAGGATGCCTTCATCAAGGTGCTCAACCACATCGAGCGGTACAGCCCCGAGTTCAAGTTCTCGAGCTGGATCTTCAAGATTGCCAACAACGTCGCGATCGACCATCTGCGGCGGCGGCGTCTCGAGACCATCAGCATGGACGGCTCCCCCCACGCGGCCAGCGTGGCCGAGGTGGAAGCGTCCACCTTCGACGTGGCCGCCGACCAGGAGAGCGCGCTCGACGAGATGGAGGCCCGCGAGCTCGGCGACGCGATCGAATCCGCCATCGGCCGGCTTCGCCCGGAGTACCGGGCCTGCATCATGCTGCGCCACGTGGAAGGGCGCTCGTACGAAGAGATCGCGTCCACCCTCGACCTGCCGCTGGGCACGGTCAAGACGTACATCCACCGGGCCCGGCACGAGCTGCGCCGGGCGCTCGAGGGGCTCAAGGAGTGACGCAGATCACCAAATCTCCGTCCCCCGCCATGGGATCGCGCGTTTCCCCGCGCGGTCCTGAAACCGGCCGCCACCGGAGGCCGTACGCCCCGGTGGAGGCTTACCTGTCATACATATGCTAGACCGTCATCTACGTCCCGACGAAATCGATCTCCTCCTCGACACCGAGGTAGGCTTTGGCGTGCAGCCGCTCCGGGCGCACGTCAGGGATTGTGCGCTTTGCCATGCGGAGCTCGACCGGGCCCGCGAGGTGCTCCTCGTGCTCGAGGACCTGCCCCACTTCGTCCCCTCGGCCGATTTCGCCGACCGGGTGATGCGCCAGGTGCAGGTGTTCGAGCCGTGGCACGTGGCGGTGCGCAACAACGCGCTCCGCTTCATGCCCGCCACGCGGCCGGCCCGGGTGGCGGCTGGTGTCGCGGCCGCCGCCTCCGCCGGTATCGTGGTGTCGGGCGGCATCTGGGCGGTCAACCGGGCCGACCTCGGCCTGCTGCTCGCCAACGCCGGGATCGAGCGGGTGCAGAACGCGGTCAGCGCCGCGGTCTCCGACGTGATCCTCGCTGCGGTGGGCCAGACCGGGCTGGAGGCATGGGCCGCCGGCGGGCCGATCGTGGCCGTCACGGCCGGCGCCGGGTTCCTCGTGGTGGCCGGCGCTGCCGTGGCCGGCCTCCGCGCGCTCACCACGTCCCGCCAGCGCAAGTGATGCGGTTCCTCGCGCGCGTGCTCCCGCTGTTCGGCCTGCTGCTGGCGGCCGGGGTGCTCGCGCCGAGCGCGGTGCTGGCCCAAGGGCCCGTTGCCCCGAGCGTCGTGGCGTCCCCCGCCGACGCGGTCCGGTCATTCCTCCGCCACACGGCGGAACGCATGGTGGAAGCCGGCCGGCAGCTCTCGCCCGGGCTGGCCGAGCGGCTCGATTCGCTCCTGCAGCAGCGCCGCGGCGGGGCCGAGCAGGCGCCGCAGTCGGGGGCTCGGCGCACCGGCGAGGCCATGCTCCACGTGGCCGGTGTTTCGATCATCGGCCTCGTGATCGCGCTGATCGTGCTCGTCACCGCGCTGAGCCCGCTCGAAGGAGTGATCCGCACCGTGGAGGCAGACGTGTCCGGCGCCTTCTGGCGCGGGGTGCTGGCGCAGGCGATCACGCTCCCCATCGTGGGAGCGATCATGCTGCTGCTCGCGCTCACCCTCGTGGGGCTGCTGGTGGTGCCGATCCTCCTGTTCGCGGTCACGCTGGCGATCGCGGGCGTCGGCACGCTCGGCATCCTGGCCGTGGCCGCGGTAATCGGCCGGGCGCGTGGCGGGGGAGACGCACGGAGCCGTGCGCGGCTCCTCCGCGCCCTGCTCACGGGGTACGGCATCGTATGGGCGCCGTGGGTGGCCGCGGCGCTGCTGGTGGCGATCCCCGGCGTGGGGCTCGGTGCCCGGGTGGTGGCGCTGGCCACGACGTGGGTGATCGGAACCGTGGGCGTCGGGGCGGTGGTGCGCTCGCGGGGTGGACGGCGGATTCCGGATGTGGTGCCGGTTCGCACCGCGGTGGGTGCACCCGCGCCGGCGCCGGACTGGTCCACGCCCACGCCGGTGACGGGCGTGGTGGCGGCGCAGCGGCCGACGGTCGCGCAGGGGTCGATGGACTGAGGAGTCCGCCCTTGCTGGGAGTGAAAGACGCACGACTCGGGACTTCGGACCCGCCGCTTGGGACCTCATACGGATCCCGCGGTTGAACCACCATTCGGATCCCGCGGTTGAACCACCATTCGTGTGCAGCGGCGCGGTGCATGGAGGCCGGCGTGGGAGTCTGGGCAGAGACCGCTCGCACGAGGTCACAAGCGGCGGGTCGGTAGCCCCGAGTCCCGAGGGTGCCTGGAACAGCGGTGCCGGCCCACGGGGCAGGAGCCGCACGCTCCCCTCGCGACCCGTGATTGAGGACCCGCCGCTTGAGACCTCATACGGCCGATCCCGCGGCGGAACCATCGTCCGTGCATGACGCCCCAGCACCCTATCGCGATGCCTCCGGCAGCACGCGTGGAAGGGGACACCGTTCGAGGTGTTCGACCTCATCCTCGTCGACACGAACGACATAGACATTTCGCTCTCCAAGCCCCACGACCCGGCTGTTCGGTTTCAACACCACGCGATGAGCGATCCGTCCGGCGGGGTCAACCACGTCGTACGTGGGCGGTGCATCAGCCGCCATCGTGCGGTGAATCCAGACGCTGCCGTCTGCATGCGGATGCAATGCATCGTCGAGGAACAGCGGCAGGTGGCGAGGCCAGGCAGCCGGCTCGGGAGGGGCGACGGCCGTGTGATGCGGTACTGCGGCGTACCGCCAACGTTGCATGGATACGGCGACCTGCGGCCGCTGCATGTGAGCGCGCCAGGCAGCCTTGTGCCCTTCGGTGGGAACCGCGCGGCGCCGATGCGTTGCGCACCCTCCAGGCCCTGCCGCTCACACGACACGCCCATGCCGCACTGCTGCCCCGGATCTGGGCGCTCCGCGGCCATGTCACGGCATACGACGCGGCCTACGTGGCCCTTGCCGAAGCACTGGGAGCCACACTCCTGACCCGGGATCATCGTCTGAGCCGCGTAGCCGCGGCCACGGACATCCACGTGCTGTAGCGGGAAAGCCATCGCGCCCTGCGCAGCACCTCCCCCCCGACTCACTCCCGCAGGACCACGACCTGCGAGACGTAGACCGTGGGAGGCAGCGTGCGAATCTCATCGTCTGACGAGCGCCACGCCCGGACCGAACGTTCGAGCCCGATGTCCTCCGGCTTGATGCGGGTCAGCGATCCATCCTGTTCTTCCCGGTAGACCCGGGTCTCGGGCTCGAGAAGAATCATGAGTCTTTCGCTTGTTCCGTAGGAGGCCACCTCGCGAAGCAGGATAAGGCGGGAGCCGGGCGCCTGCACCCACGCCGTCACTCCAGTTACGGTGCGATCGAGACTGGTGAGTATTTCGTCACTTCCGCAACCGGCGAACAAGAGGATCAGCGCCGTTGCTGCCATTGATCGGAAGCCCCGGACTGCAATCGTCTGCAAGGATTCAGCCCTCGACATCATCCTCTTCTTCCTCATCCTCCCACGCGCCCCAGATCCTTTCCCGTTCCTTCACGCTGAGCAGCGGAAGCGAAATGGTCTCGTAGATCTCGTCGAGCGCGATCGACGTGCCGAGCAATCCGATCTCGACGGCATCGTCCTGCCCGAAATACTCGTCACGTGTCCAGTCCACGGTCTCCGCGTCCCGCCGATACGCCACGACATGCCGCCGCCGCTGATCGACGATGAGATACACGCGCAGCGAAGGTATGCGCATGTAGGCCTCGAGCTTCTCCCGCCGGTCGATGGCACGCGTGGACGGCGACGTGACTTCCGCCACGATCGACGGCTGCTTCACGAGGCGCTCGACATGGCCGGCCGCGCCACACGCCATCATGACATCGGGGTAGTACACCCGATCCGATGCGGCGAGCAGTTGCACATCCGTGGCCAGCACCAGGCAGCCGCGTGACCGGGCCAGTGCATGCAACGCTCGCACGATGTTGAGCGTGATGAGATTGTGCCGGATGGTCACGCCCGACATGGCGTGGACTTCACCCGAGACATACTCGTGCCGGACCTGGTTCCGCTCTTCCCAGGTGAAATAGTCGCCGAGCGACATGCGACGACGCGGATAATATGTGCGTGTCATGTGCCGAGCATACGCTCGGCCGGGTCGAGCGCGCAAGGGGTGCGGGTTTTTGATACGACGGCCGGCCCGACCCTGCGCGCCTACGTCTCCGTACGACGCGCGGGGTGCCAGAACACTGTCGCGCCACGAACGAGCGACAGCACATGCGCCGCGCTGCCGCTGCGCACCGCGATCTCCAGCAGGCCGCTCGAACCGATCACGCCCGCCTGCGATCCCGCCGGAATCTCCGCGTACGTGCGCACCACCGACAGCATCACCGACGCCACCTCCACCGATCCGCCGCCACGCGGATAGAGATTCGTGATCGCGTTGCCGAACCGGTCGAGCGTGAGCACTTCGCCTTCGATCACGCCGTCCGCGCGGCGCCGCGGTTCCGGCGTACGGCGGCGCACGGGATCGTGCCACGGATCGCCGAGCTCGACGAGCGGCGTGCCGGAAACGAGCCGCGCCGCGGCGGGCGCGAACACGTCGCGTCCGTGAAACGTGGCCGACGCCGAGGGCGGCACCGGAAGCGCCACGGCCCGCGCATCGAGCGAGAAGAGCGCGGGCGACAGCACGCCGTTGTCGGGTCCCACGAGGAACCGGCCGTCGCTCTCCACCGCGAGCGCGGCCCGCGCGGATCCCACGCCCGGATCGACCACGATCAGATGCACGGTGCCGGCGGGAAACCGGCGCCAGTAGCGCGCCACGGCGAGCCGCGCGCCATCGATGTCCTGCGGGGCGACGTCGTGCGAGATGTCCACGATGTGCACGCCCGGCGATGCGGTGCACAGCACACCCTTGAGCTCGCCCACGTACCCATCGGCCGTGCCGAAATCCGTGAGCAGCGTGACGAGCCGCGCGGTCATGATCCCGTCAGCCCGCGCCCCAGCGCGCATCCATGCGGGCCACCACCGACTCGGCGACCGCGCGCAGCGCACGCGCGGCCTTGGCCTCCGGCTCGGCGATCATGATCGGACGTCCGGTGTCACCGCCTTCCTGGATGCGCGGATCGACCGGCACCTGTCCGAGCAGCGGAAGCCCGGTTTCGTCGGCGAGCCGCTGCCCGCCGCCGGAGCCGAACAGCGCGATCGGCTTTCCGGTTTCCGGGTTCTCGAACCACGACATGTTCTCCACGATGCCGAGCACCGGCACCGACACGCGCTCGAACATCTTCACGCCGCGGAGCGCGTCGCCCACCGCCACCTGCTGCGGTGTGGTCACGATCACGGCCCCGTGTACCGGCGTGGCCTGCACGAGCGAGAGCTGCGCATCGCCGGTGCCGGGCGGCATGTCCACGAGGAAATAATCGAGCTGCCCCCAGCTCACGTCGCGCAGGAACTGCGTGATGATCTTCATCACGATCGGACCGCGCCAGATGGCCGGCTGCTCCTTCTCGATCAGGAACCCGATCGACATCACCTTGAGACCGTGCGCCTCGAGCGGGATGATCTTCTCGTCGCGCACGGCCGGCGGCCGGTCCACGCCGAGCATGAGCGGCAGGTTGGGGCCGTAGACATCGGCGTCCATGATGCCAACGCGCGCGCCGCGCTCCGCGAGCGCAATGGCGAGATTGACGGCCACGGTGGACTTGCCCACCCCGCCCTTCCCCGACGACACGGCGATGATGCGGCCGAGCTCCGGATAGGCCACCGGCGGCGGCGGTGCATGGCTCCGCGCGGCCGACTGCGGCGCGGCATCCATCACGGGAAGCGCCCGCGAAGCACGCGGCCTGGGCGGCTCCGGCGCAGGCTTCGCGAACTGCGCCGGATCCTTCACGTCGACGCGCACGTCGGTCACCCCGTCGATCGCCTGCACGGCCTCGCGTACGTCGCGCACGAGCGTGGCGTCGTCATCGGCGGCGAGCAGCACGGTGAGCCGGACCTTGCCGTCGGTGGTGGTGCCGATGTCGCGCACGGCGTCGGCCGCGAGCACGTCGGTGCCGCGCCGCGGATGTGTCACGCGCTGCAGCGCGGTGGTGATGCGTTCCTGAAGTGTCGTGGTCATCCCTGAAAGTTATCCGACACCGGGAGCCGGACCAAGCGCTGCCGCGCCGGGCTCAGAGCCCGTTGTGCGGAATCGCGTGCAGATAGACCCGGGCGGCCGCGATCACCTGCTGCTCGACCTCGGAGAGCGTGCCGCCGAGCAGGGCGCCGGAGGCCTTCACGTGGCCGCCGCCGCCGAACTGCCGGGCGAGCTGCTGGGCGTCCACGTTGCCGGTGCTCCGGAACGACACCTTGACCTTGCCGTGGCCGAGGTCGCGGAACATGAGCGCAAGGCGCGTGCCGGCCACGGAGCGCGGATGCTCCACGAGCCCGTCCACGTCGTCGGTGGTGGCGCCGAGGCGGTGCATCACGTCGTACGGCAGCGAGATCCAGCTCAGGCCGATCTCGGGATCGATCTGCAGGGTGGCGAGCGCCTCGCGCAGGAGGTGCAGCCGCGCCGGCTTCACCTGCGCGTAGATGCGCCGGTACATCGTTTCCGGCACCACGCCCGCCGCGAGCAGCGCCGCGGCCACGGCATGGCAGCGCGGCGACGTGTTGCTGAATCGGAACCCGCCGGTGTCGGTGAGAATCGCACAGTACAGCGACTCGGCGACGGCGGGCGTGATTTCGAGGCCGAGCTCGCGCGCGAGATCGAACACGAGCTCGCCCGTGGCGCAGGCGGTGGTATCGGCATAGGTGACGTGCCCCGCGGGCTCGTCACCGGCCACGTGATGGTCGATCACGCCGATCGGCACCGTGAGCGCCCGCACGGCATCGGCGAGCACGCCGAGCCGGCGCACGTCGTTGATGTCGAGCACGAGCAGGAGATCGATGCCGGCGAGCGCCGCGGCGCCGCCGTCGCTCGCGTCTTCCACGTCGTCGCCGAGCAAAAACTCGAACAGCGCGGGCCACGGCGTGGGATTCACGATGCGCACGTGCATGCCGCGCTGCATCAGGAGCCGCGCCAGCGCAGCCTCGGATCCGCACCCGTCGCCGTCGGCATTGATGTGGGTGGACAAGGCCACGGTGAGGCCGGGGCGCAGCAGCGCCCCGAGTTCGCGGATCGCCTTCGCACGCGCGAACGGCACTGAGAAGAGGTTCTCGATGACGGCGGTATCGGCCGGCGTGCGGCGGGGCGTCGCCCTGGCGGACAGGATCGGGTTCACACGGAGTAGTTGGGGGCCTCGCGCGTGATCGTCACATCGTGCGGATGTGACTCGCGCAATCCGGCCGTGGTGATCCGTACGAACTCGGACCGGGTTCGCAGTTCGGCGATGTTCGCACATCCCACGTAGCCCATGCCGCTGCGCAGACCGCCTACCATCTGGAAGATCACGTCGTCCACGGGGCCCTTGTACGGCACCCGTCCTTCGATCCCTTCGGGCACGAGCTTCTTCACCGACAGCTCGCCGTCCTGGAAGTAGCGGTCGGCGCTGCCGTCCTGCATGGCCGACAGCGACCCCATGCCGCGGATCATCTTGAAGCGCCGTCCTTCGAGCAGGAACGATTCGCCCGGGCTCTCCTCGGTGCCCGCGAGCATGGACCCCATCATCACGCTCGACGCGCCGGCGGCGAGCGCCTTCACCACGTCGCCGGAGTACTTGACGCCACCGTCGGCGATCACGGGCACGTCGCCCGCTCCTTCGACTGCATCCATCACGGCGGTGAGCTGCGGCACGCCCACGCCGGTGACCACGCGCGTGGTGCAGATGGAGCCGGGCCCCACGCCCACCTTCACCGCATCCACGCCGCGCTCCACGAGCGCGGCCGCGCCGGCGCGTGTGGCCACGTTGCCGGCCACGAGCTGGAGATCCGGGAACGCCTCGCGCACACGCGCGGTGGCGTGCAGCACGCCGTCGGAATGCCCGTGCGCCGTGTCGATCACGAGCACGTCCACGCCGGCCGCGACCAGCGCGCGCGCGCGGTCGAGATAGTCGCCGCCCGCGCCGATCGCGGACGCCACGCGCAGGCGGCCGTGGCGATCCTTGTTCGCGTCGGGGAACTGCCGGCGCTTGTGGATGTCCTTGACGGTGATGAGCCCCTTGAGCAGGAACGCGTCGTCGACCACGGGCAGCTTCTCGATGCGATGCTTGCCCAGGATGCGTTCGGCTTCGTCGAGCGTGGTGCCCACGGGCGCGGTGACGAGCCGTTCGCTGGTCATCACGTCGCGGAGCGGCTGATCGAGATCGCGCTCGAACTGCAGGTCGCGGTTGGTGATGATGCCCACGAGGCGTCCGTCGCCGTCCACGATCGGCACGCCGGAGATCTTGAAGCGCATCATGAGCGACACGGCTTCGCGGAGCGACGCGTCGGGCGAGAGCGTGATGGGATTGAGGATCATCCCGCTTTCGGAGCGCTTGACGCGGTCGACTTCGGCGGCCTGCCGGTCGATCGACATGTTCTTGTGCAGCACGCCGATGCCGCCGGCGCGCGCGATGGCGATGGCCATCTCGCTCTCGGTCACCGTGTCCATGGCGGCCGAGATGAGCGGCACGTTGAGGTCGATGCCGCGCGTGAAGCGCGAGCGCAGGTCGACTTCACGCGGGTGCGTGACGGCGTGGCGCGGCACGAGCAGGACATCGTCGAACGTGAGCGCGAGATCCGCGCGCACGCGCGCGCTCCGGATCGGCTCGTCGGCGTGACCGGTGCCATTGTGCAACGGCCCGCCGCCGAGAGAGGTCTCGGGGGCAGGCCGGATGTCGTCGGGCGTTGATGTCGTCATGGCGAAGGATAGAAACGGCGCCCCGTGCTGTCCAGCCATGGCCGGGAGCGTAACGGCGTGCGGAGGCGGCCGCCGCTACCAGCGGCCCATGAGCCGGCGCAGCCGCTGCCGGGTGCGTCCCGGCAGGAAGAACGCCGCGGCGCCCACGACCCGCGCGAGGGATGCGTCGGAGAGCGCACGCGGATCGCCGCGCCAGTACCGCATGACGACCCGCCGGCCGGCCCGCTTGACGAGCCGCTGGATGGCCAGCACGAGCAGGAACACGTCGTCGACCTGTCCGAAGAACGGCACGAGATCCGGGATGACGTCGATCGGGCTGAGGACATAGGCGATCGCGCCCACCACCAGCAGCCGGTCCATGGCCGACACGTCACGGTCGCTCATCAGGCCGGCGAGGAGACGCAGATACGACGGCAGGTTGCGGATCGTATCGAGCACCGTGCGCTTCGCCCCGGTGCGGGGACGGCGCACGCCGCCGCGCTTCGGCCGGCGCGGCCGGTCGAGCAGCGCGTCGTCGTCTCTCATGCTGCCGTCCCGCCGGCGTCCGGCATGTCCGGTGGCGGAGGCGCGGCGGCCGGCGCGGGGCCGGCGGGCGCAGGGGACGGCGCCTGCGGCGGCGTCACGATACGCTGCGCGGCCGTGGCCACGTCGCTGGCCACGCTCATCCCCGCGGACGCGACATCACCGGCCACCGACATGCCGGCCGCGGCCACGCCACCGAGCACGCCCACGGCCCGGTTGAGCAGCCCCATCGTTTCCGCGACCGTGGACGCGGCCACGCCGCCCATCCGCATGCGGTCCTCCACCCCTTCGGTGAAGCGCTGCAGGAGCGAGACCGGCGACGCGGCCTTTTCGGCGTACCGGGTTTCGAGAAAATCCACGTAGTCGAGCACCTGATAGCCGCGCTCGTCGCTCAGCGTATCGAGCTTGCGGAGAATGCGGTCGCGCAGAGTCGGATTCATGGTCTCACCCGCGCCAGCGCTTGCGTTCGCCGCGCGCATCGATGTGAACGTACGGGGTGGGCCAGCGCGGACTCGAGTAGACGCCGAGTCCGCCGGCCAGCTCGGGCGTGGTGCGTTCGATCCATTCGACGGCGCGCTCCACCTGGTACGCGTCGAAGATGGTGAACTTGCCGTCGCCGTCGGCGTCGATGGCGATGTCGGCCGCATCGCCGTACAGATGCCGGGAATCGCGCGCGGAGCCCTCGACGCCGGCGTTGTGCAGCGGCGTGCGGAACCCGCTGTGCACGCGCACGTCGAACACGAGCCGGTCGTCGCCGCGCCGGCGCGCGAGCTCCTGCAGCACGAGCTCGATCTTGTCCACCACGCGCGGATCGATGGCCACGTAGCGCGGCCACTGCTTCTGCGCATCGTGCGTGAGGAAGTGCGACACGCGCAGATGCGTGGACAGCATCAGGTCGGCGTCGGCCGCGCGCACTTCCACGAACCCGGGCGGCCGCTCGAAACGCTCGCGGTCGGGCGACCACTCGGCCGGATACTGCCCGATGCGATAGCCGTTGAGCATGCCGCCGAGCTTGCGTTCGAAGGGCATGAGCACGGCGACCTTGGGCTCGGCGAGGCGGTGCACGTCGGCGCCGCGCGCGATCTCCAGTTCGTAGATCCCCGCCGTGAGCGGCGCGAGGAGCTGCGTCTCCATGAGCGGACGCGCCACGTCGCCGCTCTCGCCGGTGCCCACGCGGATCCACTGGTACGTGTAGCCGATGACGTCGCCGCGCACGTCGAGCGGGAAGGTGATGGCTTCGCCGGCCCGCACGAACTGCATGCGCAGGTGCCCGCTCGCACCGAAGGCCGCGCGCGCGCTGGCGACCCGCGGCGCTGCTTCGGCCGGCGCGGACTCGGCCGGCCGGTCATACCGCATGGCATCGGCCGGTTCGTACCACCAGAGACCGGCCGACGCGGCCACGCCCGTGACGCCGAGCATGAGGCGGCGGTTCACGATCCCGCGGCGGCGAACCGCCGGCCGTGGCGCTGCGGGACGCGGCGAGACGGTGGGTGCGGAGTCCGGCGCGGGGTGCGCGGGTTCGTTCACCACTGCCCCCAGCGCGCGGCCGTCCCGCGCACATCCACGTGCACGAACGGGCCGTGCGCCGACGTGGCGGGATACACGCCGATGCCGCCCACGAGATCGGGGTACTTCGCCTCCACCCGTTCGGCGGCGCGCGCCATGCGGAGCGCGTCACGCGTATCGATCCGGCCATCACCGGTGAGGTCGGGCATCCAGTCGCGTTCGCCGCGCAGATAGACATCCGCGGCATCGCCGAACTGATGGCGGCTCTCCGACGCGCGTCCGCCGGCGCCCACGCCCTGCGCGTTGTACTGCGGCGTACGGAACCCGGACATCACGGTCATGCGATACTTGCCGAACCCTTCGGCCTCGAGCTCGGTGATGAGCAGTTCGAGCTTGTCGAGCAGCGCTTCGCTCAGCACGAGGTACTTGGGCCAGACGTCGTGCTGGTCCTTGGTGAGGAAATCGCGCAGGCGGAAGTGCCTGGACACGTACGTGTCCCGGTTCTCCGCCGTGACCTCGATGAAGCCTGTGGGGAGTCCATAGCCGGCCGAGCGCGCGGCGCGGCGTTCGGCGGACCAGGAGCCGATGCGATAGCTGCCGATACGGCCGCCGACCTTGTCGGTGAAGGGCCGCATGGTGATGAAGTGGAACCCGGCCGAGCCGTCGGGCTCGTGCACGGCATACACGCCGGCCCGGGTGTACGCCGAGTCGCCGATCAGGTCGCCCATCACGGGAAGTTCGGCATGGGCCGCGGGGGACACGAAGCGCGCGCGCAGGGCGCCGCTGTGTCCGAAGAGGGAATCACCCACCAGGGTGCGCACATCGAGGGCGGGTGCTTCATGTGTCTCGTCGACCGCCTCGAGGAGCGCGGGCGGCGCTCCGCCGCCCTGCCACTGCGCGAGCGCGGACGGCACGTGCGCGAGCACGGCGACCGTGGCGGTGAGCAGGGCAAGGGTGAGCAGCCGGGACGAGCGAACGTATTGACGAAACGACACGGGGCCGGGGAAAAGCGATGAACGGAGCGAGGTCGCTCCGGGCGCGCCGGCGGGGCGCGGCCTCTCGATACGACGATCGAGCGCCGTCACAGGATGCACCTTCTGAAATCTAGCAGAAAACCGGTGATCGGGCGCCATGGTGAATACCCGGGGAGGACATGGATGGTCCCCCGGCGGGAGAGAAGATTGTGGGCCGGCCGTCTCGCGCGCGTCATCCGCCGTACCAAAACCCCACCGACTGTACCGAAAATCAGCGCCGAGCGAGGTCGAGGAGGTCGAGGATCGGGACGCCGGCCGGTTCGCTCCGTCCATTCCTCACGCGTGCGGTGATGGAAATTTCGCTCAGCGGGGGGAGGGCCTGGGCCCGGGCCACCAGCGAGTCCGGCACGGCCAGGTACAGCACGGCCCGTTCGGCGCCCGGCCCCCGGGCCAGCAGATAGGGTTCGCCCGGGGTCATGCCTCGGCGGAGCGGATCGGCCGTCTGGAAGGCCAGCGCCTCCACCGACCAGCGGACGAGGCGTCCGCGCGTGCGTTCCGGGTCGGTCCGGAGATCCGCGGCCGTGAGGGCGCCCGCCGAGCGGGTGCCGGCCGCTTCCACGGCCGAGTCGGGGAGCCAGCCGTCGAGGCGGACGCGCACCCAGCCGTTCTCCCGGGCCAGGGTGGTGAGGGGCACGCCTCCCGGCACCTGGGCGAGGACGTCGCCGCCCGGGCCCGTGCGGAGCGCACTAGGTGCGCGGGTTTCGAGGGTGGGGCCGGCCGGGGCCTCGGCGGGGCGTGCCGGCGGCGGATCGCTGGCGGCGGGGGGCGCGGAATCGCGGGCGGGCGGCGGAGAATCCGCGGCGGCGCGTGCCGGCGCGGGGTTCCGGGGTTCCGGACGCGGCGGGGTGGCGGCCGGCGGCCGTGAGGCCGCCGCGACCGGGCGGCCGCCGAGGCGCGACACGTCCACCCAGAGGGAGCGCCGGACGGCCAGGAAGGTGACATTCCGGCCGGACGGGAACGCCGTGCCCGCCCGTTCCGGGAACACGTAGGTGCCGCGGCGGAGCTCCGCGACCGCGGCTCCCGAGGCGCTCGCGGTCGCACGGAGCGTGGCCGCGCCCCGCACTTCGCCGCGGGTGCGGTCGGCGGTGAGCCGGAGATCGTCGGCCGCCACGTGCCCCCCCACCGTGAGGCGGACGAACGTGGACTGCGCCGACTCCACTGTACCCGTGATGTCGCGGCTCGATACGCCGATCACCTCTCCGCCCGGCGTGCTCCGGAGCGCCGTGCCCGCGCGTACCGTGACCCGATCCCCTCGGCGCGGCGCCTGGGCGTCGCCGGGCTCCGCCCAGCCGGCCAGCCCGCCCAGCATCAGGGCCGCTGCCCACCGTGCGGCACGGCGTGACAGGGGTACGGAGCGAAGGAGCAGAAACGACCGGGACATTGGTTGGAGCGGCTGTGCAGGATGGGTACATTTCGCGCGCGCGGCGTGTGCCGTGCAACCGGCGCGGATCATCGGCGCTTCCCCGCAAACGTATTCCCTGTCCCGCACCGAGCAAGGATGCCCGCTACCGTCACCCGTCCCGTCGCGCTGATCGTCCTCGATGGCTGGGGGTATCGTGAAGCACGCGAGGCCAATGCCGTCGCGCTCGCGCACACGCCCACATGGGACCGGCTCTGGGCCACGCCCACGCGGACGCTGCTCTCGGCATCGGGGCCGTCGGTGGGGCTGCCGGCGGGACAGATGGGGAACAGCGAGGTGGGCCATCTCAATCTCGGCGCCGGCCGGGTGGTGATGCAGGATCTCGTCCGGATCGGCTCGTCGATCGACAGCGGCGCGTTCTTCGAGAACGAGGCGCTGCGCGGGGCCTGCGCGCGGGCGCGGGAAACGGGGGGCACGGTGCACCTCGTCTCGCTGCTCGGCAACGGCGGCGTGCATGCGTTCGACCAGCATCTCTTCGCCCTGATCGATCTCTGCCGGCGCGAGGGGGTGCCGCGCGTGGCCGTGCACGGGCTCCTCGACGGGCGCGATACGCCGCCCACGTCGGGAGCGGAGTTCCTGCGTGAAACGCTCGCGCACCTGGACGGGCAGGTGCAGCTCGCGTCGATCTCCGGCCGGTACTTCGGCATGGACCGCGACAACCGGTGGGAGCGCACGGGCGCGTGGTTCCGCGCCGCGGTGCACGGCGTGGGCGAGACCACGCGCGACCCGCTCCTCCTGCTCGAAGCGGCCTATGCCGCCGGCACGAGCGACGAGTTCCTGCCGCCGCACGTGGTCGTGGACCTGCACGGCGCACCCGTGGCCCCCATGCGCGACGGCGACGTGGTGATCTGCGTGAACTTCCGGTCCGACCGCATGCGCCAGTGGCTGCGGGCGCTCACGCAGCTCGACTTCACCGGCTTCGAAACGGGAGTGCGGCCGGCCGTGATGGTGGTGACGATGACGCGGTACGACGACGCGTTCCCGTTTCCCGTGGCGTTCGCGCCGCAGTCGATGGCGCATCTCGTGGGCGGGGTGATCGCGCAGGCCGGGCTCACGCAGCTCCGCACGGCGGAAACCGAGAAGTACCCGCACGTGACCTATTTCTTCAACGGCGGGGCGGACGCGCCGTACCCGGGCGAAGACCGCGCGATGGTGCCGAGTCCCAAGGTGGCCACGTACGATCTCCAGCCCGAGATGAGCGCCGCCGGCGTGTGCGACATCCTGTGCAGCGCCCTGGCCGGCCGGTCGCACGATTTCGTGCTGTGCAACTTTGCGAACACCGACATGGTAGGACACACCGGATCGCTGCCGGCCGCGATCCGCGCCGTGGAAACCGTCGATGCCTGTCTCGCGCGCGTGCTCGAGGCCGCGGCGACGGGCGGCGCGCGGCTCATCATCACCGCCGACCACGGCAACTGCGACGTCATGATCGATCCCGAAACCGGTGGACCACACACCGCCCACACCACGAACCCCGTCCCGCTGATCATCCGCGACCCGGACGCCGAATGGCTGCTCCGCGACGACGGCGCGCTCTGCGACGTGGGACCGACCGCCCTCGGCATGCTCGGCCTCGCGCTGCCGGCGGAAATGACCGGACGCGACCTGCGCGTCACCCCTCTTGCCCCGTGATGACGTGACTCCGTCCGTTCCGTTCCGTTCCCTGCTCCGCTCCCTCCCGCTGTCCCTGTTCGCCGCGCCCCTGCTCTCCGCCCAGCTCGTGGGCAGCGAGCCGTCGCGGAGTCCCTTCCGCGACGTGGAGACCACGCAGCACCTCACGCTGTCGGCGGGGTGGATGGACGCCACGCGCGATGCCGCGCGCGTGGGTCCGAAGCCGGGCCTCATGTTCACGCTGCGTCACGACATCATGCTCGGCGGGCCGGCCTGGCTCACCACGCGCTACGGCGTGCTCCGCACCGAGCGGCGGATCATCGATCCCGGCATGCCCGCGGTCGACCGGGATCAGGGGCTGCACGATGTCACGCACCACATCGCCGACATGGGGATCACCGTGGCCCTCACCGGCCGGAAATCCTGGCACGGCCTCATTCCCACGATGGGCACCGGCATCGGCATCACCTCGGATTTCGCCGGCACCGATCTTGGCGGCTACCGGTTCGGCACCAAGTTCGCCTTCACCTTCGGGCCCGGGGTGCGTGTGATGCTTCCCGGCGGCTACGCGCTGCGCGGCGACATCACGAACAACGTGTACCAGTTCCAGTACCCGAACACGTACTTCCTCGCGGCCAGCGATTCCACGCGTGTGCTCGACGACCGGCGCCAGCGGTCCGGATGGCGCAGCAACTGGAGCTTCACCACCGGGCTGTCCGTTCCGCTGTTCCGCTGATACATGCTGACACGCTGACACACGCCGGCGCATCCGGCCGCGCGCCGGTATCGGCCCTGCCGACCTTCCGTTCTCCCATGTCCCGCCTGTCGCTCACGCGCCGCGTGTACTTCTCCGCCGCGCACCGCTATCACCGCCCCGAGTGGGACGAGGCGCGCAACCTCGCCACGTTCGGCAAGTGCGCGCGCCCGAACTTCCACGGGCACACGTACACCTGCGACGTGACCGTCACCGGTCCGCTGGATGAACAGACCGGGTTCGTGGCCGATCTCGCCCTGCTCGACCGGGTGCTCGCCGAAAAGGTCGTGGAACGCCTCGATCACGCGAATCTCAATCTCGACATCCCGGAGTTCGCCGAGGGCGCTCGGATTCCGTCGAGCGAAGAGCTCGCGCGCTGGATCGCGGCGTGCGTGAACTCGGCGATCAGCGGGAGCGGCGCACGCGTGCGGCGCGTGGTGGTGTCGGAAGAACCGCACCTGTGGGCCACCTGGGAGGACGACGGGACATGAGCGAACGGACATTCCGGCGCATGGTTCAGCGCGCATTCGGACATATCACGAGCCATGCAGGCCGCGCAGTCTGCGCCGCCGCACTGCTCGCCGCCGGCACGGCCTGCGCGGCACGCACCTCCGCGCCGGACATCCCCGTGCGCGTGGATCCGGTGCAGCTTCCGATGGCCGAGCTTGCGATCTCCGACATCCCGATGCCCGCGGCCCGTGAAGCGCTCCTCCGCTTCGTGGATTCGCTCACGCGCGACACCACGTTCCGCATGGCCCACTGGGGCGTGCTCATCATGGATCCCGAAGTCGGCGATACGCTGGTGTCGATCAACGCGGGCAAGCTGTTCATGCCCGCGTCCAACCAGAAGCTCGTCACCGGCGCCGTGGCGCTCGACCTGCTCGGCCCTGACTACATGTGGCGCACGCCGGTGCTGCTCCGCGGCACCGTGCAGAGCGGCACACTTCGCGGCGACGTGGTGCTGATGGGATCGGGCGACGCATCATGGAGCGACGCGATGCGGAACGGCGACGCGCTGTCCGCGCTCGTCCCCATCGCCGACGCGCTCGCCGCGCGCGGAATCCGTCGCATCACGGGGCGCATCGTCGCCGAAGGCGACGCCTTCCCCGACTCCCCGCTCGGCTACGGCTGGGGGTGGGACGATCTCGACTTCGCGTACTCCGCCGGCGCCGACGAGCTGATGCTCAACGAAAACTTCTTCCGCGTGGTGGTGAAGGCCGGCGCGCGCGTGGGCGCGCCCGCCACCGCGTACACGATGCCGGCGATCGGCTATCCGCGCCTTCGCGTGTCGGCGACCACGCGCGCGCAGGGCGACAGCACGACCGCCGCGTCGGCGCCGCTCAGGGCCCTGTCCGATTCCACCGCCTCCATGCTCGAGATCGGCGGCACGATTCCGCTCGGCGACAGTACCGTGATCACCCGCGCGTACCGGCAGCCGAACGACGCCGTGCGGGCCGCGCTCCGCACGGTGCTCACCACGCGCGGCATCGCGTTCACCGACGGCGCCGCGCCCCCCGCCACCGCACGCACGGACACGCTCACCGTGCTCGAATCGCCGCCGCTCCGCGATGTGCACATCCGTCTGCAGAAACCGTCGCAGAACCAGATGGCGGAAGCGTTCTTCAAGACCATCGCGCGCGAGCAGACGGGCGCGGGCACGGCCGACAGCGCCCGGGCCGTTGTCGAACGCCGCCTCGAAGCCTGGGGGATCACCACGGCCGAAGCCGTGGTGCGCGACGGCAGCGGGCTTTCGCGGCACGACTACATCTCGCCGCGCGCCGTGGTGCGGCTCCTCACGGTGATGCAGGCGCACCCGGCGTTCGAGGCGTTCCATGCCGCGCTCCCCGTGGCCGGCGTGGACGGCACGATCGCCTCGCGCATGCGCGATACGCCGGCGGCGGGCAACCTGCGCGCCAAGACCGGATTCGTGGACAAGGCGCGTTCGCTCTCGGGGTACGTGAACACGGTGGACGGCCATCAGCTCGTGTTCTCGATCCTGTGCAACAACTGGACGGGATCGGTGCGCGACGTGGAGCGCGTGCAGGATGCGATCGGCGTCTGGCTCGCGAGCGTGCGCATGCAGGACCTGCGCGTGGCGATGCCGTAGTGACGGGACCCGCCGCCATGCGTGACGCCCGCTTCGCACGCCCCGCGCCGCACACGGTGGACGAAGCGCTCGCAGCGATTCTGGCACGCGCGTATCCGCTGCCCGTGGAACGTGTGCCGCTCGCCAACGCCGTCGGGCTGGCGCTCGCGGAGGAGATCCGCGCCGGCGTGACGCTCCCGCCGTGGGCGAACGCCGGGATGGACGGTTACGCCGTGCGCCGCGACGATGTGCTCGGCGCCTCGCGCGGAGCCGAACGCACGCTCCGCGTGATCGCCACCATGGCTGCCGGCAGCAGCACGCGCCCCGAGGTCACGCCCGGATGCTGCGTGCGCATCATGACCGGTGCACCGCTTCCGCCCGGCGCCGACGCGATCGTGCGCGTGGAGGATACCGACGGCGGCACGGACACCGTGCACATCCACGACGACCGCGATGCCCGGATGGACGGCGGCAACGTGCGGCCGGCCGGCGAAGACGTGCGTGCGGGCGATCTCGTGGCCTCACGCGGCGACGTGGTGACGCCGGCGCTGCTCGGCGTGCTCGCGAGCGTAGGCGCGGCGGAACCGCTGGTACACCGCGCACCGCGCGTGGTGGTGGCGGCGAGCGGCAGCGAGCTCGTGGACGTATCCGGGTTCGACGCCGTGCGGGAAGGGCGCGCGATCGTGTCGTCGAGCAGCTATGCGCTCCCGGCGCTGCTCCGAGCCACCGGCGCGGAGGTGCGCGTGCTGCCGATTCTCCCCGACGACCGGGACATGATGCGCGACGCGATCGCGCGGGCGCTCGAGTACGAATGCGATCTGCTGGTGACCACGGGCGGCGTATCGGCGGGCGCGTTCGATCACGTGCGCGAGGTGATCACGGCGCTCGGCGGACGCATCGACGTGCACCGGGTGCGGGTGCGCCCCGGCGGCCCGCTCGGCGCCGGCCACGTGTCGGGCACGCCGTGGATCGGGCTGCCCGGGAATCCGGTGAGCACACTGGTCACGGCGGAGCTGTTCGTGCGGCCGGCGGTGCGACGGCTGGCGGGACGCACGCGCGTGGCAGCCCGGCGCGTGGCGGTGCGTCTCGCGGAGGACGTATCGGCGCCGACACCGCTCCGGCACTACCTTCGGGCCACGCTCGCGGTGACGGATGACGGCGTGATGGAAGCGCGATCCACGGGACGCCAGGGCTCCAACCTGCTCACGTCGATGGCGCGCGCGCAGGCGCTGCTCGAGATCGACGGACCGCTGGAGCGTGTGCCCGCGGGCACGATGACGCGCGCGCTGCTGCTCGACGACGCGCTGCTCGTGGAGGCGCCGTGATGACCATCATGCCGGAGGCCGCGTGACGACGCCGGAAGAAGCACGTGACCGGGAGCGGGCGGCGGCGCTGGAAATCGAGCTCGCGCATCTCGATCTGGTGACGTGCGGGGTGGAGGCGGGCGGCGCGAAGGTGGTGCTGCGCAAGCCGCGGAGCGCCGAGTCGCTGATCTCCGAGGAGGATTTCATCGGCGACGAGCGGCTGCCCTACTGGGCCGATGTGTGGCCGTCGGCGCGCGCACTCGCGGGCGCGCTACGCTCACACGACGGCACGGGGCGCACGCTGCTCGAACTCGGCTGCGGCGTGGGGCTCGTATCGGTCACGGCGCTCCGGGCCGGGTTTACGGTGACCGCCACGGACTACTACCGCGACGCGCTCGAGGTCACGCGGCTGAATGCGCTCCGGCTCGCGGGCGACGGGGACGCGCGGCTCACTGCACGCCACGTGGACTGGCGCGCGCTGCCGGACGATCTCGGCCCGTTCGACGTGGTGTGCGCGGCGGACGTGCTGTACGAGCCGGACTATCCGGTGCTCGTGTCGGAGACGATCCGCCGTACGCTGGCGCCGGGCGGGCTGGTGCTGATCGCCGATCCGGGGCGCGCGGCGCTGGCGCCGTTCCGCGAGGAAGCGGCCAAACGGGGGCTGGTGGAAGTGGACGAGCAGACGGTGCTGGTGAAGGCGGAGCCGGCGTCGGGCGATCTGGTGGCGAAGGCTCGGCCGGGGAGCGCGGGGATGACAGCGGGGGTGCCCGGGCTGCCGCCGGCGCACAAGGTGATGATGTTCAGCTATCGGGGGTGAACCCGACAGCAACTACAACAGCAACAGAATCCACAGATGACACAGATGAGTTCGGATGACGCAGATAATACACGGCGTTCATCTGCGTCATCCGCTGTTTTCCATCTGCGTCATCTGTGGATTCTGTTGCTGTTGCCGTTCACCGCGCCGTTCACCGCGCCGTTCACCGCGCCGTTCACCGCGCCGTTCGCGCGTGATAGACCGTGGGCGCGGAGACCAGAGCGGTCTCGTTCGTGAGCCGCGGAAACGACGGCAGCGCCCGCAGCCGTTTCCGGAAGCACCGCTTGGGCACGAGCGTCACCCCGTCTGCCTGCAGCATGGCGTACCGCGCGAGCTTTTCCGGATATCGGTCGAGCGCGGCTGGGCGGTAGCCGAGGTAGGCGAAGAAGTGATCGGCGAGCGAGAGCGCGAAGAGCTCGCGGTGGCCGCGCCGGCGCGCGAGGCGTTCGACGGCCCGCACGACGCGGGAGCCGAGCCCCTGTCCCTGCGCGGCGGGTGCCACGGCCACGGACGCGACTTCGGCGAGCGACGGGGAGTATTCCTGCAGCGTGGCGCAGGCGAGCACGGCGCCGTCGGGCGCGGTGACCACGACCCACGAGTGCAGCGTGGCCATGACGTCGTCCGTGGAACGCGGCAGGAGCGAGCCGTCGGCGGTGTACTGCGCGATCAGGGCCGCGATGCCGGCAGCATCGGCCGGCCGGGCCGCGCGGGCGGCCGACGGGCGATGACCGAAGGTCCGGGCGGCCGGCGCCGGGCCGAGACCCGGAACGACGACCGCCCCGTCACCGGCGGGCCGGTGCAGGGCGGAAACGTTATGCATACTGAATGCATAAATATTCTGGACCGGAAATGCAAGGGACGCGTACCTATCGCTTCAGCACCGTAATCACGTGAGGCTCGAGCACTGACCAGCCGTAGGCCAGCAGGACGACCAAGGTTGCGCCGCTCATCGAGCGCCAGGTTGATCGTCCGGGACGGCGGCGATCGCGAAACCCTGCCCATGCGAGCCACAGCCAGCCCACGATCACTGCACCGAAAGCCGCGCGCATCGCCCACCAGTACATCCCCGCGAACGCCGCGATTCCCGCCCCTACGGTCGTCATCGCGACTGCCGGGAAGACGAACGGGACCACGCAGCAGACACCGCAGGCAATCGCCGCGGCAGCGCTGGACGTCGCGGCCACGCGCGCCGCCTGCCCATGCTGCGAGTGGGCGTTCTCCATTTCCGCCACCGTCGCGCAGGCACAGCCGTCCCCGGACGGCGTCCTGGCCGTGAACTGCGTGAAGAGCGCCTGCGCGGACCCTTCGGCCGACACCGGGGCATCGATCGTCACTTCGACCTGTGTGGCCAGAACCCGCACGTCGAAGGTCAGGAACCCGCAGCATTCCCGTTCCCGGCGCACCAGCTCTCGAACCCGCGATTCGGCGGAACGGGCGTAACGCAGTGTCAGCCGCCGATCATCCCGTGCATGCGATTCCAGCGCATCGCGGTTGAGTGCCGCAATCCAGATCATCCGCTCCGAGAATCCTTCCGTCGACAGCGTACAGGCGACGGGCGTCGTGCTTTCCATGCGATATGTCCTCCAGCAGGGGCGTGTGTCCAGCCGCTTGCCAACGACTGATACGAGCACGATAATCCTTCAAGTAGCTTTAACATCAAGCCCCTATCCCACCATTGATGGCATCGCTCCGGATCGGTGAACTGGCGGATCAGTCGGGAACGTCGACGCCGACCATTCGATACTACGAGTCCATCGGACTCCTGCCTCCCGCCGGGCGACTCCCGAGCGGGCAGCGCATCTATGCCGAGGTCGACGCCGCGCGGCTCCTGTTCATCCGGCGCTGCCGCGAGTTCGGGTTCTCCATCGATCAGGTCCGCACCCTGATCGACGTGGCCAATACGCCCGATCGGTCGTGCGTGGAAGTCCGGACGATCGCCGAGGATCACCTGCGCTCCATCCGCGAGAAGCTCCGGGAGCTGCGGGCGCTCGAAGCGGCCATGGCCACCTTCGCCGACAGCTGTACAACGACATGCGTTGGCGGACCGGGCCCTGCCTGTGTTCCGCTCGCCAACCTGGTGCATGCGCGCAGCGGGGCCGGCCAATGACGCGTACGGCGCGACCTGCGTCCCCTCACCCGTTCTGATCGTACGCGATCCTGAGCAGACGCTCCACTTCGCCAGTGATCTCCTCCACCGCCGCCAGGGACAGCTTGTGCGTGGCCTGCCCCGGCGCGTTCGCCGTCACCAGCAACGCGGAATCGGGCGCCTCGGTGTAGCGGAGCCCGACGTCCACCCGACTTCGCGTGGCGGCGGCAACGGCGGCGAACTGCCGGCGGCGCACGAACGGCGTATACGTGGAGCGTCCCTCCACGCGCACATCATCGCCGAACCCTTCCACGATCGCGCGGATGCGTTCGAAGACGGGACGCAAGGCGGCCTTCGCGCCCGTGTACTGCTGCCCGACATACTCCGCGACCGTGGGCTCCGTCCATCCCGCCGCCTGCGCCGCCGCATCGGCGATGGCCCACTGGGAGTTCTGGAGCACCCCGTGCTCGGTCTTGAGCCACCGGCGCACGGCATTCTGATCCAGCGGATCGATGCCGCTGGCGCGGACCACGGCCACCCATTCCTCCAGCGTGCGCCCGGTGCGCTTCTGCATGGATTCGGTCACGGCGGTGATCATGTCCCGGGGGTTCTTCGAAGCCGTCATCGCATGCTCTCCCCGGTGATCATCGCGCGGTGCCCGCCGAACGCGGGATCGTCACGCCCGCTCCGTTCCCGCTCCGACCGCCGCCAACCGCCCCGCCACCACCTCGGCCACGTCGAGCACCGGCACCTCCTTCCCTGCTGCCGTGACGCCGTCGGTCATCATGGTCATGCAGAACGGACACGCCACCGCGATCGCATCGGCGCCGGTGGCGAGCAGCTCCTCCGTGCGCTCCACGTTCACGCGCTTGCCCACGGTTTCCTCCATCCACATCCGCCCGCCGCCGGCGCCGCAGCAGAGGCCGCGACTCTTCGTGCGCCTGGGCTCCACGAGCGTCATCACGGGCAACACGCGGCGCAGCGTGTTGCGCGGCGCGTCGTACACATCGTTGTAGCGGCCGAGATAGCACGAATCATGATACGCCATCGTGAGGCGCTTGCCGTGCTCGGTATCGAGCGGCACGCGGCCGTCGGCGAGCAGACGTTCGATGTACTCGGTGTGGTGGATCACGTCGTAGTGTCCGCCGAGATCGGGGAACTCCGATCCCATCTGGTGGAAGCAGTGCGGGCAGAACGTCACCACGGTCTTCACCTGATAGCCGTCGAGCGTTTCGATCACGCCCTTGGCGAGCATCTGGTACAGGTACTCGTTGCCCATGCGGCGCGCCGGATCGCCGTGGCACGTCTCCTCCTGGCCGAGGATCGCGAACTTCACGTTCGCGGCCTGGAGAATACGCGCGAAGGCCACGGTGATCTTCTTCGCCCGGTCGTCGAACGATCCCATGCACCCCACCCAGAACAGGATTTCGGGGCGTTCGTCACGCGCGGCCAGTTCGGCCATGGTGGGAATATCGAGCCCTTCGGCCCAGGCTTCGCGATCGGCGGCGCTGAAGGCCCACGGGCTGCCGTTCCGCTCGAGCGAGGTGAGCGCGCCCTGCGCTTCCTCGGGGAAGCGCGACTCCATGAGCACGAGATTGCGCCGGAGCTCGTTGATCACGTCGAGCTGGTCGATGGACACGGGGCACTCTTCCACGCACGCGCGGCAGCTCGTGCAGGCCCACAGCTCCTCGTCGGTGATCCAGTCGTCCACGAGCCGCTTGTCGAGCACGGCCTGCTGTTCGGCCGTGGCCGTGCCGCCGCCCACGGCGTCGAGCACCTTGGCCTTCTCGGTGAGCCGCGCGCGCGTCTTCACCACGATCATGCGCGGCGAGAGTGTCTTGCCGGTGATGTTCGCGGGGCAGGCCGCGGTGCAGCGGCCACACTCGGTGCACGAATAGCCGTCGAGCAGGTTCTTCCACGACAGGTGCTCCACGTCGGCGGCGCCGAACTGCTCGGCGTCTTCGGCCTCGAGATCCATGGGACGCATGGCGCCGATGCGTCCCGGTCCCGACGTGTTGGAGAACCACGTGTTGATGAGCGACGTGAGGACGTGGAGGTGCTTGGAGAACGGCAGGTAGTTCGCGAAGGCGAGGAGGCCGAGTGCGTGGATCCACCAGCTCGTGCGCCCGATCAGATGCGCGGTTCCGTCGCCCAGGCCGCCGAACAGGCGCGCGAGCGGCGCGGAGAGCACGTGACCGCCGGCGGGCGCGCCGGTGCGGATCTCCATCGCGAACGTGAGCAGCAGCGTGATCATGAGCACGGTGATCATGCTCAGGATGAACAGCGCATCGCCGCCGTGCACGGGATCGCCCGCGAACCGTTTCGGCCGGATCACGAGACGCCGCCAGAAGAGCCACGCCACCGCGGCGAGCACGAGCCCCGCGAAGAGCTCCTGCGAGAACACGTACACCGTGAACAGCGGCGCCGGCAGGAACCATGCGTAGGTGAAACCGGTCACCACGCCCTGGATGAGGATCTCGAGCGCGCCGAGGGCGAGCACGCAGAAGCCCCAGAACACGAGGGCGTGCATGAGCCCGCCGAGCGGGTCCCGCAGGATCTTGGTCTGCAGGATGCCGATGAGCAGCAGGTTCTTCGTGCGGGTGCCGGGCTCGTCGAGGCGGTTTTCGTCGTGCCCGATGCGGGCCCAGCGCACGAGGCGGCGCGCGCTGACGGCGAAGAAGGCGCCCGCGGCCACGAGGCACAGGGCGAACGCGAGGTTGAGCGGGGTCATGCCGCGAAGCTAGGGCGCGGGATCGGCCGGGACAACCCGGCGCGCACCTTGAAATCCGAAAGTCCGACTTTCGATTTTCAAGGTGCGCACCGTCACTTCGGCCTCAGTGCTGCTTCGCCGCCTTCACCGCCGCGGTGAGCGCGGGCATGACCTCGAACACGTCGCCCACGATGCCGTAGTCGGCGATCCGGAAGATCGGGGCGTCCTTGTCCTTGTTGATGGCCACGATCGTGCGCGCGGTGCGCATGCCGGCCACGTGCTGGATGGCCCCGGAGATGCCGACTGCGATGTAGAGATCGGGGCTCACGTTCCGGCCGGTCTGCCCGATCTGGTCGGCGTGGGGACGCCACCCTTCGTCGGTCACGGCCCGCGTGGCGCCCACGGCGGCGTTGCCGAAGGCTTCGGCGAGGTCGTCGCACAGCTTGAAGTGCTCCGGCGCCTTGAGGCCGCGGCCGCCGGCCACGACCACCGGCGCATCGCCGAGGTCGAGCTTGTCGGTGCTTCCCTGCTTGAGCTCCACGACCTTCACGCGCGAGGCGGCCGGATCGGCGGCAGACGTCACGGCTTCGGTCACGAGCGGACGCGCGTCGGCGGCCGGCGGGAACGCGGCGGGGCGCACGGAGAGGATCGCGGGCGATCCGGTGAGCGCGAGCGTGGCGACCACCTTGCCGTTGTTGATCGGATGCTGGCCCACCACGGCGCCGCCTTCCACCGAGAAGCCGGTGAGATCGGGCACGAGTCCCGTGCCGAGCTTCGCGGCCACGCGCGGCGAGAGATCGCGGCCGTGCGACGTGGCGCTGAACAGCGCGTAGCCGTATGCGCCGCCGGTGAGCTGCTGCGCGAGCGTGGCGGCGAGCGCTTCGGGGTTGTAGAGCGCGAAGCCGTCGTGTTCGAGCACGAGCACCTTGTCGGCGCCGTGCTGGGCGAGCGCGTCGGCCTTGCCGCCGATCCCGGCCCCGCCGGCGAGCAGGGCGTGGACTTCGCCGCCGCCCGACGCCTGGGCGAGCTGGCGCGCGGCGGTGACGGCTTCGAGGGCGACCTTGCGCAGCTCACCGGCGCGCGATTCCGCGAATACGAGGACGTTGGCCATGGTCAGAGCACCTTCGCTTCGGTCTGGAGGAGGCGGACGAGCTCGGGCACGGCGGCGGCGCCTTCGCCCACGATGCGGCCGGCGGCGCGTTCGGCGGGGAGCGCCATCGCGCGCACGGTGACCCGGGCGTCGCCAAGCTGGGCCGGCTTCACGTCGAGCGGCTTCTTCTTGGCGGCCATGATCCCCTTGAGCGACGGGAGGCGTTCCTTGTTGAGGCCGTCGTCGATGGTGAGGAGCGCGGGGAGCGGGAACTCCACCACTTCGCTGGCGCCTTCCAGGACGCGTTCGGCGCGGCCGGTGGCGCCGGCGATGTCGAGCTTGAAGACGTTGGTCACGCACGGCAGGCCGAGCAGTTCGGCGACCATGGGGCCGGTCATCTGGTTCATGGAATCGATGGCGATGCGGCCGAAGAGCACGAGGTCGTAGCCGCCGTCCTTGAGCTCGGCGGCGAGGGCCCGGGCCACGGCGAAGCCGTCGTAGTTCCGCGCGTCGGTTTCGAGCAGGGTGCCGGAGTCGGCGCCCATGGCCATGGCCTTCCGGATCTGCTCCTGGGCGGCGTTGGGGCCGAGACAGACCACGTGGACCGTGCCGGCGCCGGCCTTCTCCTTGAGCTGGAGGGCGGCTTCGATGGCCCAGAGGTCGAAGTCGTTGATGTCGTACTTGAGTCCGGTTTCTTCGTACCGGGAGCCGTCGGCGGTGATGGCGAACTTCACTTCCATGACCGGGACGCGCTTGATGCACACGGCGATCTTCACCGCGCTCGCTCCGTTCTGAGGGTGCTTGTGAAGGAATTCACGAGGGAAAGTTAGGGAGGGGGCCGGCGAGGGGCAATGTGACGGGGGCGTCGTGTTCGGGAGGGGATGCCTGTCCGTTGACGCACAACGGGCCGCCCCCGAGGGGACGGCCCGTGTGCCCGGTCGTTCGCGGATCCCTCCGCGATCACATGTTCGGATTCGCCAGCCGCTCCACGTCCGGCAGGGGCCAGCAGCGTTGCGTACTGTACTGTCCCTGCTTGGGATACGGCGATCCCGCGGCAGGGCTCTGCGTCAGATTGAGACGGTTGATATCGAACCAGCGCGTGCCCAGCATGAACAGTTCGCGGCGCCGCTCTTCGGCCACCGTGGCCGTGAACGCGGCCTCCTCGGCCGGAGTCAGCGGCGGCAGTGCGATTCCGGTTCGGGCACGCAGCGTGTTGAGGATCCCCACCCCTTCGCCCGCACCCCGGGCTTCGGCAAGGATCAGCCGCGCTTCCACGCCGGTCGCGATGGGGGTGGGCGAGGTGAGGGACGTGAACCGGAGCTGCACCCACAGCCGGCTGAACTGATCCGGAGTGTCGCGTCCACCATCCTGCACGGGCACCCGGGGATCCGGCTGCCCCGCCACCTGCAGGTTCCGGTATGACGGAGCCACCGTGACACTGAACGACTGATTGTTCTGCTGGAAGACGCGGTTGTTGCGCGTGCCGTCGTTGAGGTCGTGCGTGGCGTTGAACACGAACTCCTGCGGCACGAGCGCGGCGTCTTCCGCTGCCCCGGTCAGATTGCCTCGATTCAGCCGGGCTCGTGCCCGGCCGACCCGCGCCAGGTTGAGCACGGCAGTATTGTTGGCGGCCTGCGCCGCGGCGATCGCTTTCGTAAAGCGCACCTCAGCGGAATCGAAGGCCTGCGCGGGCGTGAGCGCGGGGCCGAGCGCGATCGCCAATTCGCAGAACCCTTCGCCGAGCAGGAGCACGGCGTAGCCAGCCATGGCCGCATTGCGCGCGATGAGAAGCTGCCGGTTGGGCACTTCGGCATCTGTCCATTCCTCGAGCAGGCGCACGGCCTGATCGTTGGTGTGGCGTGCCACGTTGAGCGGCGTGTAGACGCCGATCGCCGCGCAGCCGGACGAGGCGTAGAGCGCCTGGTTGGGCAGGATGTCGCGCCGGTCGTAGCCCCAGCGCGCCGCGGTCTGGGTACCGTCGACCCATTCGCCGGCGCCCATGCCGCTTGCGACGAGGTAGGCGCCGTGCGCGCACTCGAAGTCCGCCACGGCGGAATTGGAGATGAGCGCGGCGTTGCCGGGAACCAGGAACCGTTCTTCGGGGAGACGGCTGGGGGAGTTGACCGTGAGGAGACGGTCGACGGTGTCACAGGCCGCGGTGCCGAGCATGAGCAGGACCGCGAGCGCGAGATACGAGCGACGGCCGCGAATCCCCGTCGCGCGAGTGCCGGCACGGCCGGTCACGGAAGCGTTGAAGAGAGGACGCATGGTCGTCAGAAGTTGAGGTTGAAGGTGGTCACGAACTGGCGCATCTGCGGAAGCACGTTCTGCTCCCACTGGCCGTACGAACCGCCACGATCGCCGCCGTTGAACGAGGCTTCGGGTTCGATTCCGGGGAACTTCGTCCACAGCCCGAGGTTGCGGCCGGCCACGGTGATGGACGCCCGCGACGAACGCAGGGTACGGGCCACCGACATCGGCAGCGTATACGTGGCCGACAGTTCGCGGAAGCGCGTGAAGCTGGCGTCGTGGATGAGGTGGTGCGTATAGCCAAGCAGCGCCTGCACGGCGGCAATGTGCTCGCGCGAGTACTGCGGATCCTCGGGATAGTACAGCTCGTGGCAGAGCACGAAGGCGCCACAGCGCACGCGGAAGTTGCCGTCGAGCTTGCTGTACCCGCCGCGGTAGTCGAAGAACGCGTTCACGCGCAGGTTCTTGTACAGCGTCACGCCGGCGCCGAACGACCCTTCCCGGGTGGGCACGGAGTTGCCGAGAAACACGCGCGGCGCGGCCGCGCAATCGACCGACCCACCGTTCCCGTCGTCGCACATCACGTTGGTGGCGCGCTTGGTCGCGGCGTCGAAGTCGGCGCTCACGATGCGGCGGTCCCACCAGGCACCGGGCGCGTAGCCGACGTGGTGCTCGATATTGCTCGAGAGCGACACGACGTCAGTGCCCGGGCCCAGGCTCGCGATCTCGTACTTCAGCATGCTGCCGCTGACCGTGAAATCGAGCCCGAAGTTCTCCCGGTTGAGCGCCTGATAGCGCACGAGCCATTCGAGGCCGGAACGGTCGACCTGACCGGCGTTGAAGAGCTGCAGCCCCGGAAAACCTGCCGATGGCGGCGCGAGCCGCGAGAGAATGGCGTCCTTGGTGACACCGTTGAAGTAGGTGACATCGAGGCCGAGCCGGTCATCCCAGAGGCTCGCCTCGAAGCCCAGCTCGGTTTCGAGGCTGCGCTCGGGACCGAGATCCGGGTTGCCGTAGCTGATCGGCGTGAGGAATCCGCCGAGGGCTCCGTAGGTCCGCGTGGCGTCGAACGCGCCGGGCTGCTGGCCGCTGCCGCCGTACGCCGCGCGCAGGCGGAGCTGACTGACGAACGACGGCAGCGAAATCGACGGTTCCTCGCTGATCACGTACGACGCGCTCAGCTTGGGATAGGTGACGATGTCGAAGTTCGTGCCGAACGCCGAGTTGTCATCGGCGCGGATGGCGCCGGTGAGGAAGAGCCGGTTGTTCCAGACGAACTGCTGCTGGAGGAAACCGCCCACCGTGTTGTTCTCGAAGAGCTCGTCGACGCCGACGTTCCGGATGGCGGCCGCGGCGAGGGACACGAGCCCGATGGCGGGGAATCCGTTGGCGTTCGCGGCGCGGGACAGCGACTTCCGGCCGAAGAACTGTCCGCCCGCGGAGGACACACTGCGCCATGACTCGTTCACGTTCAGGTCGAGATTGGCGAGGTAGTCGAACGTGGTGACCGTGACGTCGCGCGTGGAAACGGCGATGGAGCCGTTGGTGGGCGCGCCGGCAGCGGAGAACGCCGTATATCGCAGTGCCAGCGGATCGTTGCGCGGCGTGACGGTCTGGTTGTCTTCCGCCAGCCGGTCCAGGCCGAGGATGAGGCGATGGTTGAACCACGACACCGGCCGGTTGGTGAGCGTCAAGCTGGTGGTGAAGCGGTCGGCGTCCTGGAAGAGGTTGTAGGCCTGGTAGTAGATGTCGGGCGGGCCGCTGCGGAAGCCGAGCTGCGGGTTGCCGGGATTCCGTCCGGTGTACAGGAAGTTGGGCTGCGCGAAGTATGCGGCCCAGGTGCCTCCACCGCCGCCGGATTCATAGGGCAGGTATGTGCGGCCGGTGGTGTAGGCCATGGACGTCTGCACATCCCATGCGTCGCTCGGCGTGATCGAGAGGTTGGCCCGGACACTGGTGCGCAGCAGTCGGTTCACCCGTTCGGCACCCTGATTCTCCTCGTACCCGCCGCCGACATAGTAACGGAGCGTCGGCGTGCCGCCACTCACGCTCATCTGCAGGTCCTGCAGGGTGCCGGTACTGAAGATGTCGTTCCCGAAGTTCGCTTGCAGCGAATCATTGAGCTGTCGCGTGGAGATCGACACGGTATCGAGCGCCGTTGCACTTCCCGCGCGTGGGATGGTGCCCCAGTTGTCCTCGAAACGGTTGATCCAGTCCGGAACCCAGTTCGCTCCCATGCGATACGTGACGTTCCACGTGGGACGTCCCGCCGCGCCCTTCTTGGTGATGATCTGGATCACACCCGCGGCGGCTTCCGTACCGTAGAGCGTGGCTGCCGCCGGTCCCTTGATGATCTCGAGGCTCTCGATATCGTCGGGATTGAAATCGTTCCAGCGGGATATGGACGCCGAGCCGAACGCCTGGTTGATCGGACCGGACGCCTGCGTGTTGTCGACGCGCACGCCGTCCACGAAGATGAGCGGATTGTTGTTGAGCGACAGCGACGAGGCACCGCGCACCCGGATGCGGGATCCGGTGCCCACCTGCCCCGAGCTCGCCACCACGCTCACGCCGGCCGCTCGGCCGTTGAGCAGATCCTGGAAGTTGTTGATCGGCTGCGTGGCCACGACTTCCGACGCGTTCACCGTGGTGACCGCATTGCCGATGGCACGCTTTTCCGTCACACCGGCCGTGCCCGTGGTCACGAGCCCGCCGAGTTCGAGTGCCCGTTCGGTGAGAACGATGCGCACATCCGATGCACCGATGGTGGCCGTCACGGTACGGGGCTGATAACCGATACGACGCACGTTGATCTCGACCTGTCCCGCGCCGGCGATGCCGGCAAGCCGGAAACGACCACTGGCGTCCGATGTGGTACCGACCCCCTGCTGCCCTTCCACGGCGATCTGCGCATCGCTGATCGGACTGCCGCGGTCGTTCACGACGGTGCCGGCGATCACACCGGCACCCTGGGCAGCGGCCGGGACGAGGGGAGCGAACAGCGCGGCAACGAGTCCCAGGAGAACGGGTCCTCCTCGCCACCGGCAGGACCATCGGGATGTCGCGGATGACCCGCGACGCGGACGGCCGTCGGCATCCGACGGACCGCCCCGAACGAGAGTGTGCTGCATCATGAAGCCTCCAGGGGAGACAACGAGCGGAGACAGCCGCGGGTGATGAGGGTGAGGTCCGCGGTGTGTGGCATTCGTCACGATCGTTACCGGTTCGTGACACCTGCCGACGTCGGCAAGGTATGGATACCGGGAACGGACGCAAGAGGGGGAACGCCGCACGTCTCGCTTCGTCGGGACGAGCCGCGTTCATGCGGGATGAACGCGATTTTGCGACCGGCGCCGGCCGTCCCCCGCCCTGCTTCATGCACTACACGGCTGGCCCCGCATGGGACCAGCGGCCCCGCGTCACTTGAACGCGTTCAGCCCCGTGATGGCCTGTCCGAGGATGAGCGAATGCACGTCGTGCGTGCCCTCGTAGGTATACACGCTCTCCAGATTGGCCATATGGCGCATGGCCGAATACTCCGCAAGGATACCATTGCCCCCGAGCAGCCGGCGCGTCTCCCGCGCGACCTCGGTGGCGATGTGCACATTGTTGCGCTTGGCGAGCGAGACCTGGACCGGAGTGAAGTTGCCGGCGTCCTTGAGACGGCCGAGGTGCAGCGACACGAGCTGCCCCTTCACGATCTCGCTGAGCATGTCGGCGAGCCGGACCTGCTGGATCTGGAATCCGCCGATGGGCCGGTCGAACATGACGCGGGTCTTCGCGTACGCCACCGCTTCCTCGAAACAGGCCAGCGCCGCGCCGAGCACGCCCCACGAAATGCCGTAGCGCGCCTGCGTGAGGCACATGAGCGGGCTCTTGATGCCGCCCGAGTTGGGGAGCAGCGCATCGGCCGGCACGTGCACGTCCTGGAGCACGAGCTCGCTCGTGTCGCTCGCCCGGAGCGAGAGCTTCCCCTTCTGGTCGCGCGCGGTGAAGCCGGGCGTGTTCGTGGGGACGATGAACCCGCGGATGGACTTGTCATCGTCGAGCTCGCCGGTCTTGGCCCACACGATCGCGATGTCGGCGGTGGACCCGTTGGTGATCCACATCTTGGCGCCGTTGAGGATCCACGACCCGTCGGCCTGCTCGCGCGCCCGCGTGATCATTCCCGAGGGATTCGATCCGAAATCGGGTTCGGTGAGCCCGAAGCAGCCGATCAGCTCGGCTTTCGCCAGCCGCGGCAGATAGGAACGCCGCTGTTCCTCGCTGCCGAACGCGTAGATGGGGTACATGACGAGCGCGCCCTGCACCGACGCGAACGAGCGGATGCCGGAATCGCCCCGCTCGAGCTCCTGCATGATGAGGCCGTAGGCCACGCTCGACAGCCCCGCGCAGCCGTACTCCTCGGGCAGCGAAGAGCCGAGCAGCCCCATTTCGGCCAGCTCGGGGATCAGTTCCTTCGGGAAACGCCCGTCCACATAACAGCGGCCGATGATGGGCAGGACCTTCTCGTCGACGAACGCCCGCACGGTATCGCGGATGGCCCGTTCCTCTTCGGTGAGCGCGGCGTCGATGTTGAACAGATCGCCGGGATGCGCCGTGAGTCCCACGGAGGGGAGCGCCGGAATGGAGGAGACGGGATCGAGTGCGGTGGCCATGAACGGAAACCTCGGAGAGACCGGACAGCCGGTGCGGCCGTCCCCATCCCTGAAAGTTAGCGCCGCCAGCCGCGAGAACCCAGAGGGCGTCAGGGGGCCCGGGAGGGCGCGTCGATCGGACGCCGGGCCATGGGCAGCACGCCGACTTCGCGCGCCTTGCGGCGGAAGGCGGGACCATGATCGAGCGGGCGCGCGGTTTCGTCCTGCCACTGATGCACCATCTCGTGCAGGAGCGTGTGCAGCGCTTCGGCCCAGCCGTCGCGCCGCAGATGCCGGCGGCTGATCACGATCTCGGCGCCGGGGCCGTCGTCGCCGGCGGGGCTGTAGTGGCCGAGCCGCGTCTTCATGCGCCCGGAGAGGCGCACGGGGATGCGGGTGAGCGCGCCGTCGAAGTGTCGGGCGTTGAGCTCGGCGTGCGCGTCGGCGAGCCGGGCGAGGAGGGCCGTATCACCGGGACGCGGGGGTTCGTCGCGCCGCCGCGCGGCCGGGCGATCGACGGGGTGCGCGAGAATCACGTCGCGCGCCTGGAGCCGCGCCATCCGCGTGCGCGCGGTGGCGAAGGTCACCACGGCGCGGAGCACGGGCTCGGGCGCGCCGGTATAGCCCTCGTGAATGCGCAGCGTGCGGCCGAGCAGCGATACCATCACGCGGCGCGTCCGCATGAGCGTGATGGTGTCTACAGAGTGCAGGCCGAGCGCGTGCAGGCGGTGCAGCAGCATGGCGGCCTGGGCCCGCCTGGCGGCGGCGCCGCGCGACGGACGCATGGCCGTGTCCCGGGAAGGGTGCGTGGGGGGCGGCGAGGTGACCGGAAGCGCGGACGCCGCCGGAGGGGGCTCCGGCGGGACGAAGAAATCGAATCCGAGCTGGGGGTCGTTCACGGCGGAGCGATCAGGCGGCACGCCACGCGGCGCGCGTCACGATGGCTCGCGCGGCGCGGATCTGATCGTCGACGAGCGTGTGCGGCAGCCCGGGATAGACCCGAAGATCCACATCGGCGCCGAGTCGCGTGAACACCTCGGCGGATTCCGCACAGCGTGCCACCGGGATGTGCTGATCCTGATCCCCGACGCCGATGAACACCGGCATGCCGTCGAACGCGCCGGCGTAGTCGCGCGGCGTGTCGTCGGGACCGATGAGCCCGCCGGCGAATGCCACGACGCCGCCGTACGGCCGCGCATGGCGCGCGGCGTACTCGAGGGCAAGACAGGCGCCCTGCGAAAACCCGGCGAGCACGAGGTGCTTTGCCGGAATGCCGGCCGCGATCACCTGTTCCACGGTGCGGTCCACGAAGGCGAGCGCCGACGTGAGCCAGGGTTCGTTCCGCGCCAGGGGCTGCGTGAACCGCTCGGGATACCAGGCGTTGCCGGCCGCATCGGGCGCGAGCCAGGCCACGTGCGGCACGTCGATCTCGGGGGCGAGCGGCAGGATGTCGCGCGCATCGGCGCCGCGGCCGTGCAGGAGAATCACGGCCGCACGCGCGTCGGCGAGCGCGGGACCGCGCGTGAGCACGGGCTGCGCGGCATGCGGGTCCTGATGCGGGGCGTTCATGCGCCCACCTCGGCGAGCAATGGCACGTCGATGGCACGGCCGGCGTGCGCGGGGAGCGCGCCGCGCCCGTCGTGCGGCCAGTCGGGGGGGTCGAGCGGCGTGAGACCGGCGACGATTTCTTCGCGGCGCGCTTCCAGCCAGGGCGGCAGGCGGAGCGCGCGACCGAGCGCGGCTTCGTTCTCGTCCACGAGAAATCCGGGGGCGGTGGTGGCGATCTCCACGATGTGTCCGTCGGGATCCTTCGTGTAGATGGAGCGGAAGTAGAAGCGTTCCTGCACGGACGAGACGGACAGGCCGGCGCTCAGGAGCCGCTCGCGCAGTTCCTGCTGTTCGTCGTCGGTGTCGACCGCGAGGGCGTAGTGATGCGTCTGACCGGCGCCCATGACGGAGTGTTTCGCCGTGGGGAGGTCGAGCCCGAAGTATGTCACGAGGGATCCCGGACGCGCATCGGGTGCGCCCCAGGTCCAGTGCGGCATGGACGGGTCGTCGAAGTTGCCGGTGCGCTTGATCAGGGTGAGGCCGAGCAACTCCTGCAGGAAGGCGTCGGTGCGCGCGAGATCGCGCGCCGTGGCGCTCAGGTGGTGCAGGCCGCGGGTGAGCGTCATGGCGGCATCGATCACGGGCACGGGGTCGGGCCAGGTGTCGGCGGCGATGGCGTCCTCGTCACGCGCGCCGCGCACGAGCGCCGGCGGCGGCACGTGGGTCTCGCCGGCGGGTGTGCCGGCGGGCTCGTCGATGAGCATGCCGGGACCGTCGGTGGCGAGCTCGAGGATCGTGCCGTCGGGGTCGCGCAGGTAGAGCGACGTGAAGTAGTGCCGATCGTACGGGCCGCGTACGGAGAGGCCAAGGTCGACGAGGCGGCGCTTCCAGCGGAGGAGCGCGGGCCGGTCGGCGACTCGGAAGGCGATGTGATGCGTGCCGCCGATACCGGGGCGGCCGCGGGGCGCCCGGGGCCACTCGAAGAAGGTGATCACCGAGCCGGGGGTGCCGGTGGCGTCGGCGTAGTAGAGGTGGTAGCTGGCCGGGTCGTCGAAGTTGACGGTGGTCTTGACCAGGCGCAGGCCGAGGACGCGGGTGTAGAAGTCGGCGTTCCGCCGGGCGTCGGCGGTGACGACGGTGACGTGGTGCAGGCCGGTGATGGGCATGGTGGCTCCGGGTTGATATCTTAGAACTAAGATATCATGGTTGGGGTTCGGGGCCAAGGGGGGGGCAATCGGCGACCTGTCGGGCAGGGAGCGGGATCGGTCGCACGAGGTCGCAAGCGGCGGGTCGGTAGCCGCGAGTCGCGAGGGTGCCTGGCGACTCCTGCCCCTGACCCCGGTTTTTTGCTGTTACATGCACCCCTCGGGACTCGCGACTACCGACCCGCCGCTTGCGGCCAAGCCCCCAGGCCGATCCTGGCCCCATCCCGCAGTCCCCCCCTCGCTCACGCCCCTCGCCGCGGCGTCACGTGCGCCGCGGTCGCATGAAACATCTTCTCCCGCTCGTCATACAGATACGGCGTCACCGTGATCCGCTCCTCATCGGCCACCACGGTCATGAGCGCACTCGGCCGCGCGCCGCGCGAGCGGTTGCTCAGCGTGCCGGCCGTGCTGGCCACGAACTGCCCGCCGGCGCGCTGCACGAGCTCGACCCGCTCCTGGTGGTCGTGCCCGGAGAGCACGACATCGGCGCCGCCGGCGATGATGGCATCGAGCATGGTTTCGTGCCGGGTGAGCCCCCAGCGCCGCGACAGCTCGCCGGGCACGACGTTGTGGTGCACCACGAGCACGCGCAGGTCGTCCGGGGGCGCGGCGGCGAAGCGGCGGCGGGCATCCTCGAGCTGCGCGGGCGTAAGCGCACCCTTCACCGACAGATCGCGCGGGCGCCTGGTGAGCGTGTGCAGCCGGATGCCCGGCGCGGAGCAGAGCCCCACGATCGTGGCGCCCGGGATGCGGAGCGTGGGTTCGAGGTCGGTGCTGATCCAGCGGCGATAGCCGGCGTGGATGAGCGACGTGACGCCGAGGCCGAACGGAGCGAACCACCACGCGGCGTCGTGATTGCCGGGCACGACGAGCACGGGCGCGATCTCCTGCAGCCGTTCCAGGAAAGCGCGCGCGCGCCGGAACTCGCCGCGGCGCGCGCGCTGCGACACGTCGCCCGAAACGACGATGGCATCGAATGCTCCGGCCGCGGCGAAGCCTTCGGCCGCGGCCACGTGCGCGGCGACGTGGGGGCGGCCGAAGTGAACGTCGGAGAGATGCAGCAGGCGGACGACGCGTCCGCTCATGCCGCCGGGTGGCGGAGTGATGCCATGCCGCGCCGGCGTCCGGTCGTCATCCGCGTCGTCATGCCAGCGCGGCGATGACGGCGTCGGTGAACTCGTCGGTGCTCGCCGTGCCGCCGAGATCGCGGGTACGCGCGCGTCCGTCCTGCACGGTGCGCTCGAACGCGCCGCGGATGCGCGACGCGATGTCGACCTGGCCGAGGTGGTCGAGCATCATGCAGGCGGCAAGCAGCAGCGCGCCGGGATTCGCGATGTTCTTGCCGGCGATGTCGGGCGCGGTGCCGTGCACGGCCTCGAAGATGGCGGCGTTGGCGCCGATGTTGGCGCCGGGCGTCATGCCGAGTCCGCCCACGAGTCCGGAGATCTCGTCGGAGAGGATGTCGCCGAACAGGTTGGTGGTGACCACGACGTCGAACTGCTCGGGGCGCATGACGAGGTGCATGGCCATGGCGTCGATGATGCGATCCTCGAACTGTACGCGGCCCTCGTACTCGCGCGCGACCATGCGGCCCACGTCGAGGAAGAGCCCCTGCGAGAACTTGAGGATGTTGGCCTTGTGCACGAGCGTGACCTTCTTGCGGCCGTGCGCGAGCGCGTATTCGAACGCGTAGCGTACCACACGTTCGGATCCGAAGCGCGTGACCACGGCGATGGATTCCGCGGCCGCGCGCGGATCGTCGCCGATGCGGATGTAGTGTTCGTGGCCGATGTAGAGCCCTTCGGTGTTCTCGCGCACGAGCACGATGTCCACGTCGTCGAAGCGTCCGCCGGGCACGATGGTGCGCGCGGGGCGGACATTGGCGTAGAGATCGAACGTCTTGCGGAGCGCCACGTTCACGGAGCGATAGCCTTCGCCCACCGGCGTCTCGAGCGGTCCCTTGAGCGCGACGCGCGTCTGCTTGATGGAATCGAGCGTGGCGTCGGGCATGGGATCGCCCCAGCGGCTCACGCCGGCGATGCCGGCGACCTGCTGGTCCCAGTCGATGTCGGCGCCGGCGGCGGCGAGGATGCGCACGGTGGCGTCGGCGATGGACGGCCCGATGCCGTCGCCGGGAATGAGCGTTACGGTGGTGGACATGCGTGCAATCTGGCGTGGAGGAAGGCTCCGGTCACGTGCGACCGGAGCTGCCGGGAGCTGCCGAGAGGATAGTCTCGGCAGCATCCTCCGCGCGACCCCCTCGCGTCAGAACGCCTGCTGGCAGACCACCGCGCGCGCGGCGACGGACTCGGGGAGGAGGAAGTCGAACAGGCCCTGCGTGGGCCACACGTCGGGGCCGAGGAGGGAGGCCGGCTGCTCGCGGACACGGCGCGCCGTGGGGGGGAGCAGCGCGAGCGCGGGGCCCAGCGTGGGGTGGTCCCGCCAGCGTTCGGCCAGTGCCGTGAGACGCTGCTCACGCTCCGGGGCGAAGCCGAAGAGCACCTCGCGGGTGTGGTTGCACGCGCCGGCGATCACGGCGTAGAGGATTTCCGCGCGCACGGCGAACGGAAGCTTCTCGTCGTCGAAGAGCTCCATGGCCATGGGCGTGGAGGGGTCGGCGGCGTCCCGTTCGGCGGCGCGCTGGAGCACGGCGAACTCAGACAGCCCGGGCATCGCGCGGCCTTCGAACTCCCGCGTGAGCGCCACCGTCGCCGAATCGCCGAGCGCGGCAGCCGCGTCGGCCACGAGACGGGCGCCGGCGAGGGCGATGCTCCGCCCCACGGAGAACTCCAGGAGCGACGGGGAATCGAGGTAGTGCCGGCTGGCGGCGAGGTTCTCGCGGCCGCGCTCGAGGGCGACCCGGTATCGACCGGCGCGGAACGCCAGGCGTCCAGCGAGCTCGTTGAGCAGTTGCAGATGGCGCGCGGTGGACGCGCTCCGCTTCGCGAGGTCGAAGCGTGTGGTGACGCCCGGGAGGCCGTGGCGATAGCCCCAGAAGGGCGACAGGGCTTCACTGCGGGCGTGCGTCCGCCAGATCCGCAGCCAGGGCGACAGGGTGTCGGCGGCGAACTCCGCGAGATGGGCCGCCTCGAACGCCGAATCGGCGCGCAGGCCGTGCACAAACGCCGCCATCCGAGACATCTCGACGCGCGGTGCGTCGGGGATTGCGTGGGCCGCCACCGGAAGCAGCACGGACGGCTCGGCCGTCTTCGTCCAGAGCCGCGCCATGAGGGCCAGGGTCAGGGAATCGGCCGGGGCGAAGGGGGCCAGCGGCTCGATCAGCGAATCCACGAGCGCGCGCATGGTGACGAGCTCCGCGAGCGCCGCGCGCGCCTCGGCGGGCGACGACGAGACCGCCATGCCCGGAATCCGCCGCTTTTCGCGTTCGCGCGTGACATCCGAGGCCACGATGACCGTGGCGGCCGTGGCGCAGACGGCCAGCGCGATGGCGATGGCGGCAAGCGTGGCGAGAATGACGGTTGGTCGCGCGGAGGTCGTTTTCGAGGACACGGCCCGGAGGGATCGGCAGGAATACGGCATGGCAGCCCACCGCGGGGCGGCAGGCCGTTCGTGCATTCGTGCAGGAGACGCAAGGCGGTGCGTCCCGTCACGCGACCGTCACGCGGGCGGCAATTTCCGTCACGGTGGCGGAAGATCTGCTCCGGACGGGGCGCGGCTCGCACTCCGCGTGACATGACGCTACGTTCCCGGTTCCTGTCGGGCGCTCCGTGGGCGCACAGTGGTCCGCCGGGGCGTCCGGCCCGTTGACGCCTCGACCCGACGCTCCATGTCTTTCCAGCGTTCCCGCCGACACGCCGCCGCGCTCGCGTGGCTCGCCGTCCTTCCCGCCGCCCTGGCCGCGCAGCCGGCGGCCTCGTCGTTCGATCTGTCGATCGCGAACATCATGCGCGGTCCGGAGCACTACGGCCGCGAACCCGCGCAGGTGCGCTGGACCGCCGACGGCAACTGGCTCTACTTCCGATGGACGGAAGCCGAGGCGGCGTGGGATGCGCCGTCCTCGATGTTCCGGGTGCGTCCCACGCGCGGCGCCACCCCCGAGCGGGTGAGCGATGCCCACGCCGATTCCGTGGCGCCGTATCTGGCCACGGGACCGATCACGCGGAACGGCCTGACGCGGGCCGTGGCCGCCAACGGCGATCTCTGGCTGGTGGATACGCGGCGCGGCAGCGCGCGTCGTCTCACGGAAACCCTGGCCACGGAAAGCGACCCGCGCTTCAGCCTGGACGAGCGGCACCTGCTGTTCATGCGGGAAGGGAACGCGTACGCCATGGAGCTGGCCACCGGCGCGATCCGGCAGCTCACCGACGTGCGCACGGGCGCTGCGCCGCGGGATTCGGCGCGGCCCACGGGCCAGCGCGGCGCGCTGGTGCAGGACCAGCTCGATCTCCTGGGCGTGATCCGGGACCGGGCCCGCACCGACTCGATGGCCCGTGCCACGCGTGATGCGGCGGCCGCTCGGCGTCTGCCGCCTATCTACGCGCCGGCCGGGGAACGGGTGGTGACGGTGAGCGTCTCGCCCACGATGCGGACGGGAATCGTGATCACGGCCGCGGGGGCAGGCGGCGGCGGATTCGGCGGGGGTGGGTTCGGTGGAGGTGGCGGCGGCGGCGGCGGTGGTGGCGGCGCGGCCGGCGCCCGCGCGACGATCGTGCCGAACTACGTGACCTCGAGCGGCTACACGGAAGACATCCCGGCGCGCACGAAGGTGGGGGAAGCGCCGTCGGCGATGCGGGCGTGGCGGCTCGACCTGGCCACGGGGCGGCTGCGTCCGCTCGCGGTGGTGGGGACCGATACGGCGGCCCGGGCGGCCGGCGTGCAGGTGGTGGAGTGGCGCGCCGACGGACAGATGGCGCTGCTCTACTCGTCCACGACGGATTTCAAGTCGCGCTACGTGATCTCCGTGCCGGTCGACAGCGGGCCGTCGATGGTGACCGACATGCTGCGCGACAGCGCGTGGGTGGCGGGCCCGTGCGCGTCGTGCACGGGCTGGCTCCCGGACGGACGCGCGTGGTTCGTGTCGGAGGCGAGCGGGTATGCCCATATCTATGCGGCGCAGCCGGACGGCAGCGGGCGCACGGCGCTCACGAGCGGCAACTGGGAAGTGCTGCAGGCGGGGCTGTCGCCGGACCGGCAGTGGTTCTGGCTGCACACGAGTGAAACGTCGCCGTTCGTGCGCGAGTTCTGGCGCATGCCGGCAGCGGGCGGACGGCGGGAACGGCTGACCACGGAGCTGGGCGGCCACTCGGTGGTGGTGAGCCCGGACGGCCGCCGCGCCGCGAACGTGTTCTCGTCGTCGAACACACCGCCGGAGCTGTTCGTGCACACGATCGACGGCCGCGACCGGGTGCAGCTCACCACGTCCACGAGCGCGACGTTCCGCGCCGCGCGCTGGGTGAAGCCGGCGATCGTGAACATCCCGGCGAGCGACAACGTGCAGGTGCCGGCGCGCATCTACAAGCCGGAGGACGTGGGCGCGACCCCGAACGGCGCGGCGGTGATCTTCGTGCACGGCGCGGGCTATCTGCACAACGTGCACGAATACTGGTCGCAGTATGCGCGCGAGTACATGTTCCACCACCTGCTGGCGAGCAAGGGGTACGTGGTGCTCGACATCGACTACCGCGCGTCGGCGGGATACGGCCGCGACTGGCGGACGGCGATCTACCGGCACATGGGTGGCCGAGACCTGCAGGATCACGTGGACGGCTCCCGCTGGCTGCAGCGCGAGTTCAACATCTCGCCCGAGCGGATCGGCATCTACGGCGGCAGCTACGGCGGCTTCATCACGCTGATGGCGCTGTTCAACGCGCCGAAGGACTTCGGCGCGGGCGCGGCGCTCCGCGCGGTGACCGACTGGGCGCATTACAACCACGGCTACACGGGACGCATCCTCAACCTGCCGCAGGGCGACTCGACATCGTATCGCCGGTCGTCGCCGATCTTCTTCGCGGAAGGGCTCGAGGATCCGCTCCTCATCGCGCACGGCATGGTGGACACGAACGTGCACTTCCAGGACGTGGTGCGGCTCGCGCAGCGGCTCATCGAGCTCGGCAAGACGGACTGGGAGATGGCCGTCTATCCGGTGGAAGACCACGGGTTCGTGCGCCCGGATTCCTGGACCGACGAATACCGCCGCATCTACGAGCTGTTCGAGCGCACGATCGGCGCGCAGGGAAGCAAGGCGTCGACGTCGCGTTGATGCGCTGACACAGTGGCCGTTGCACGACCGGGGGCGTCGCATCGCATGCGGCGCCCCCGGTCTGCATCGTGCGATCGCCGGTTCAGTCGGCGGCGACCACGGGCTCGGCGGCCGGCACGTCGCCGAGCTGCGCGTGCACGGCGTGGAGCAGGACGTTCGGCGTGAACGGCTTCGCGAGAAAGCCCGTGTTCGGCATGGCGAGCACGGTGTCGAGCGTGTGGCTCTCGCGATAGCCGGACACGAAGAGCACCGGCAGATCGGGGCGACGCGCGCGAAGCGCGGTCACGAGCTCGGGGCCGCCCATGCGCGGCATCACGACATCGGTGACGACGAGCGAGAGTCCGGCGAGCGTGGTGTCGTCACAGCGGGCGAGCGCGTCCTCGCCGTCTTCGGCGGTGACGATGCCGAAGCCGCGCTCGCCGAGGATGCGGGCCACGACCGCGCGCACGGCGCGTTCGTCCTCCACGAGCAGCACGGTGCGGCCGAGCGCGTCGGGCGGCGGCGCGGACACGGTGCGCGCGACCTCGACGATGCTCCCTGCCGGCGCCGGCGGCAGGAAGAGGCGCACGGCGGTGCCGTGTCCCGGCGCGCTCTCCACCCAGAGATGGCCCTCGTGCTGCGCCACGGTGCCGTACACCATCGCAAGGCCAAGGCCGGTGCCCTTCCCCACGGCCTTGGTGGTGAAGAACGGCTCGAACGCACGACCGAGCACGTCGGCGCTCATCCCGCTTCCGGTATCCCGCACGGTGAGCACGATCCACTGACCGGCGGGCACGCCGTGCGCATGATCCGCGTCGCCGGGCTGCACGTGGGCATTGCGCGCGGTGATCACGATGCGCCCGCCGCCCGGCATCGCGTCGCGCGCGTTGACCACGAGATTGACGATGGCCTGCTCCACGGACGTGGCGTCGAGGCGGGCCGGCCGCAGATCGTTATCGGTCTCGACGGTGAGCGTGATGTGTTCGCCGATGAGCCGGCGGAGGAGCGCCGTGACGTCGTGCAGGAGCGCATCCAGGCGCACGGCGCGCGGTTCGAGCTCGGTGCGGCGCGCGAAGGCGAGCAGTTGCCGGGTGAGCGCGGCGGAGCGGCCGGCGGCATCGAGCGCCGCGTCGAGATCACGGCGGGCCGGATCGGCGGGCGCGAGCGAATCGCGCGCGAGCTCGGCGTTGCCGATGATGGCGGTGAGCAGGTTGTTGAAGTCGTGCGCGACGCCGCCGGCGAGCTGTCCGATGCTCTCGAGCTTCTGCGCCTGGGCTTCGCGGGACTGCCGTTCCTGGAGACGCGCCGCCATCTGGTCGAAGCTCGCGCCGAGCCGCGCCATTTCGGCGCTCCGCGCGGTGATCCCCGACCGCACCGTGAGATCGCCGGAGCCGAGACGTTCGGTGGCGGTGAGCAGCGCCCGCACGTCACGCAGCACGAACCGGTCGGTGGCCCACCACGCGATCGCGATCACGATCACGAGCCAGGCGGCGAGCAGGATGAGCGTGTTGCGCAGCTCGGCGTTCACGCCCTGATACACGGCCGCCGCGGGCAGGCCGATCAGGAGGTGCACGGGCAGACTGTCGGGTGACGGCAACCGATCGAAGGCCCATACGCGTCGGATGCCATCGATCCCTTCGCCTTCGACCACGCCGCGATCGGCGGCCTTCATGGCCTGCGCGATCGGATGATCGGCGGGCGCGCTCTCGCGACCGGTGACTTCGGTGGAGCGGAGCAGGATGCCGCCCTCGGGCGCGGCGATCACGGCCACGGCCCCGGGCGTTTCGGCGAGGGTGGCGCGGAGTTTGGCGAACCACTGCATGCGCAGCCCGGCCGACAGCACGCCCTCGAACTCGCCCGACTCCGACAGCATCGGCAGATTCACCGGGAGGAGCAGTTCCCTGGTATCGGTACTCCGCGTGTATTCCCCTACCAGCGGCGCGCGCGTCTCGCGGATGGTATGGAACTTCGGATTGCGCGACACGTCGCGCGGGAGCGTGGCTTCGTCGCGCGTGGCACAGTCCTGGATGCCGTCGGCGCGCGTTCGCGTGAGGGACCACCCTTCGTCGATCATGCCGCGGAGCACGCCCAGCGTGCGTTGGCACGCGGCTGCGTCGCCCTGCCGGATCTGCGCCAGCATGGTCAGCGCGCGCAGGATGCGCAGCCCGTCGTCGATGGCCGCTTCCTGATCGCGGAGCCCGGCCTCCACGTAGCGCACGGCCGTGGTCTGGGCCACTTCGAGCCGCACCTGCCGTTCCCGTCCCACGAGCGCGATGAGCAGCCCGAAGGACGGAATCAGCACCGCGGCAACGAGCAGCAACAGGCGGACGCGAAGGCTCGACATGACGGCAGGCGGTCGCCCCTCGCCGCGCGGAGGATTCCGGACGGCGGACGAAGCGTGTTTCACCAGCCTGCACAGTGTCACACCGGCGGCCGTTCGTCCAGCGGGGTGAGGTGATGGATGCGCCGTCGCGCCCGCGTCGAGGGCGCGGCCGCTTGCCGGATGCCGTGCCGGAGGGCAGCGTGAGAGGATGCCACCCACTCACTCCCCTGCCCGGCCGTCGCGCGCCGAGCGCCGGCTGCAGCCCCTGCGTCAGGCGCTGGAAGCGCTGCACGGCGCCCTCGAAGCACGCGATGCGGCGACGATCGAGACGCAACTGCGACTGGCCCGGCTCGCCGCACCCACCGGCGCCGAAGCGGGCCGCGCCGCGTTCGTGGCCGAGGCGCTTCGCCGGCGCGGTTTCCCCTCGGTACACGTGGACGAGGTGGGCAACGTGATCGCCCGGCGGCGCGGCGTGAACGACGACGCGGCGCCCGTCGTGTGTCTCGCGCATCTGGATACGGTGTTCGCCGCGGATACGCCGCTCGTGGTTCGTCAGGAGGGGCCCCGCCTGGTCTGTCCGGGGATCGGCGACAATGCCCGCGGCCTGGCGGGGATGCTCGCGCTCGCCGACGTGTTCGGCGTGCCGGGGCGGGATGCCGGCGCGCTCCCGCTTGCGCATCCGGTGGAGTTCGTGGCCACGGTGGGCGAGGAGGGGCTCGGCAACCTGCGGGGCGCCCGCGCCCATCTGGATGCGCTGGCCGCGCAGGGTGTCACGCCGCACGCGGTCGTGACGCTCGACGGCCCGGGAGACGAGCACATCGTGCACCAGGGGCTCGGCGCGCGGCGGTTTCGCATCACGTTCCACGGCCCGGGCGGGCACTCGTGGTCGGATTTCGGACGGCCGAATGCGATTCACGCCGCGGGACGCGCCACGCACTGGCTGGCGGCGCTGCCGGCCGAGTTCCGTAGCCGGGTGACGATTTCCGTGGGCCGGATCGGGGGCGGCGAATCGCTCACGGCGATTCCGGCGCTGGCGTGGCTCGAAGTGGATGTGCGCGGGACGGACGACGGAGTGCTCGCGCGCGCGGAACGGCAGCTCCGGGCGATCGTGCGTCAGGCGGCGATCGATGAGCAGGCCGGCCGGCCCGGGGAACTGCTGCGCACGGAGATCACGCTGCTCGGCGAACGGCCGGCCGGGGTGCTGGACGGGGACCATCCTCTCGTGGCGCTGACCGCGGCGGCGACACGGCGGGTGGGGCGGTCGCCGGTGTCGGTGGTGGCGAGCACGGATGCGAACGTGGCGCTGGCGCGCGGGGTGCCGGCGGTGGCGATCGGGGCGGGCGGGCGCGGAGGCGGAGCGCACACGGCCGACGAGTGGTTCGAGAATGTGGCCGGCGCGGCCGGGGTAGGGCGGGCAGCGGAAGTGGTGGCGGGAGCGGCGAACGGGGAGTGGTGAGGGGTTCTACGTCCCGGTCACTTCCATTGCCGGCGCCGCGGGCCGCGTGCTGATCCACGTGGCCCGCGCCGCCACCGCGGGCGCCGCGGCGATGTAGGCCGTCCGCCACCGCGCCAGGAACGCCTCGGCCTCTGCGGCCGGCACCATCGCCCACACGCTGCCGCCGAAGCCGGCTCCGAACGCCGAGGCCGCGATCGCGCCTTCTTCCATGGCCGACCGGGCCAGCAGCCGCGTCTCCGGCACCTGGTTCTCGAGCGCCCGTTCCGCCGCCTGCTGCGACCGCGTCACGAGCGCGCCGAACGTGGCCAGGTCACCGCTGGCGAGCGCACGCGCGGCACCGGGCACGAAGTCGTCCGTTTCGTCGCGAAGCTGCTCCAGGCGCGCGCGGAGATGCACGGCCGTGAACTCCGGCGTGGCCTCGCGCTCGGCGATCGCATACAGCCGGTCGAACGCCGTGTCGCTGCTCCGGAGTGCTTCGCCCAGCGTCGCATCGCGCCGGTGCGTGTGCAGGTTCCACGCGCGGAGCAGATGCGCGACCGTGCGCGCGGCCCGGTTGTACTGTCCGCGCACCGCACCGGCCTTCGACGCCACCACGCCGCTCACCGCGATCGCGAACACGTACGCGTCGTTCCACGGCACCCACTGTTCGAACCGCGGCGGCGCCCATGCGAACATGCCGAGCCGGCCGCGCGCGCTGCACAGGATCGCCGTGTGGTCCTGCGCGCCGCCCATCGTCCCCACGCCCGAGTCGCCGTCGAGCGCGCCGAACCGCAGGCCGTTCTCGAGCGCGCCGAGGTAGCCGGCCAGTTCGAGCCGCGTGGGCAGCGCCTCGCGCCATGCATCGGTGGCGGCGAGCCCTCCGCACTCGGCCACCGCGAGCGCGAGCCCCACGGTGAGCGCGCTCGAGCTCGACATCCCCGCGGCGGACGGCAGTCCGCTCGCCATCGCGATGTGCGCGCCGCCCACGCGATCGCCGAAGTTGCGCACGAGCCGGCGCGCCACGGTGGTGGGATAGAGCGGCCACCCGCGCGCGTTCCGGACCGCGGCCACGGTGGCGAGATCGAGCTGCACGCGTCCCTGTCGCACCGCGTCGAGCACGTGCAACGTCCGGTCGGTGCGCGGCGCGGCGACGAGCACGAGCCCGCGCTCCACCGTGCACAGCAGCGACCGCCCGCCGGCATAATCGGTGTGCTTGCCGAGCACTTCGACACGCCCCGGCACCACCCAGTGGCGGCGTCCTGCCCGCGGCACGCCGTCGGCGTCGAGGGCGCGATTGGCAGCCTCGTATTGGGTGGTGTATCGCGCCACCGCATCCGGCGGCATCCCTTCGTGCGCGAGCGCGTGCGCGAACGCGCTGCCGGCCGCGTTCACCGGTGCGCCGGCAACCGGACGCGCGCCCGTCATGGATGCACCTTCACGGATGCGTCGTATGGGTCGCCGTATGGATGCACCATCACGGATGCACCATCGTGCCGCGCAGCCGTTCCACGACCCGCGGCACGTCGCGGCGATGCGAAAGATCGAGCACCGGCGCGTCGCTCCGGACCACGCGCACGGACACGGCGCCGCTTGCGATCGCACGCGCGACCGCTTCCGGGAGCTCGTATTCGCCGCGCACCGAGCGCGGCACCTGCCGGCACGCCTCCACGAGCGGCGGCGTCATGGCCCAGAGATTCATCCCTACCCACCGGGCGGCCGGGCTCGCGAGATCGAGCCGGTCTCCGGGCTTCTCCACGATGCCGCGGAGCGTGTCATCGGCGGCGATGTCGAGCACGGCGAAGTGCCGGATCCGTTCCACGTCGATGGCGCCGTCGGCCACGAGCGCGTCCCGGTCGAAAGCCACGACTCCCGCGGTGTCGTGCTCGGCGAGCGCTCGGATCGCCGATGCCGGATAGTGATTGTCGGCGTTGAGCACGAGAAACGGCTCTTCGCCGATCACCGACGCCGCGGCAATCACCGCGTCGGCGGTGCCGAGCGGTTCGGCCTGTTCGGCGAACCGCACGGTGAGCCGCGACGGCGGCGCCGTGCGCGTGAAGTACTCGCGCACGACGTCGTGTTCCGGACCGATCACGAGCACCACCTCGGTGATGCCCGCGTCGGCGAGCGTGGACAGCACGTAGTCGAGGAACGGCCGGTCGATCGGCATCATTCCCTTGAGCCCGGTATCGGCCGTGGCCGCCTGCGCGGTGTCGAGCGTGACCTCGGCGTCGGCCTCGGCATCGCGGCGCCGCATGCGCGATCCGAGGCCGCGGGCGAGAATCGCCGCCGTGCGGATCACGACCCGTCGGCGCCGGTCCAGAGACGCGGCACCAGCCGTATGAGCGAGAACCCGCTTCCGACCGCCACGACGCCCCACACGATCGCGAGCGTGGTGTGTCCGAAGAGGAACGCGCCCACGCCGAACAGCGCACCGTACACGAACGCGATGCCCATCACCCAGCCGAGCAGCGACTGCGCCAGGGAATCCGGTGCGGCCGCCACGCCGGCTTCGCGGCGGATGTCCGCCCACCCCGGTCCCGACGGACGAACGAGCCGGTAGAAGCCGAGCAACGTGGCGCGGTCGGTACGCGGACCGATGAACGTCACGGTCACCCACACGATCGACGTCATGCCCACCGACAGGAGGAGCGCGATCGACGACGGAATGCCGGCGCCGTTCTTCTGCGCCACGGCGAAGGCGACCGCGATCACGAACGAGCTCACCATGGCCGCGATCTCGCTCCACGCCGTGATGCGCCACCAGAACCAGCGCAGCAGATAGAGCAGTCCCGTGCCGGCGCCGATGGACAGCATGAGCTCGAATCCCTGCTTGGCCGTGTCGAGCACGTACGTGAGCAGCGCGGCCACCACCATGAGGAGTCCGGTGCACAGTCGCGCCATGAGCACGTAGTGCTGCTCGCTCGCGTCGGTGCGCACGAAACGGCGGTACACGTCGTGCACGAGATACGACGTGCCCCAATTGAGATGCGTGGTGATCGTGGAGATGTACGCGGCGAGCAGCGACGCGACCATGAGGCCGAGCATGCCGGCCGGCAGGAAGCGCAGCATGGCGGGGTACGCCATGTCGTGGCCGATCAGCTTGGGGTCTACGTGCGGCAGCGCGGTGCCGATGTCGGCCAGCGTGGGGTACACGAGCAGCGACGCGAGCGCCACGATGACCCACGGCCACGAGCGCAGCGCGTAGTGGGCCACGTTGAACAGGAGCGTGCCGCCGAGCGCATCCCGTTCGGAGCGCGCCGCGAGCATGCGCTGGGCCACGTAGCTGCCGCCTCCCGGTTCCGCGCCCGGATACCACACCGACCACCACTGCACGGTGAGCGGGATGATCATGATGGTGAGCGCCAGGTTCCAGTCGCCGAAGTCGGGCACCAGCGCCAGCACCGACGGGTCGAGCTTCTCCGCGAGCCCGGACAATCCGCCCACTTCCGGCTGCTGCAGCGCGTAGTACGCCGCCGCGAACGCGCCGATCATGGCGATGCCGAACTGCAGCAGGTCGGTGACCATCACGCCCCACAGGCCGCTCGTGGCCGCGAACAGGATGTTGAGCACCCCGCACACGACGAGCGTCTGCGTCATGGGCCAGCCGAGCAGCACGTTCGCGATCTTGACGGCGGCGAGGTTCACCGTGGCCATGATCACGCAGTTGAAGAACAGGCCGAGATACACGGAACGGAACGCGCGCACCGCGCGCGCGGGCGGACCGGAGTAGCGGACCTCGTAGAACTCGAGATCGGTGAGCACGCCCGACCGGCGCCAGAGCCGCGCGTAGAAGAACACCGTGGCCATGCCGGTGAGCAGGAACGACCACCAGGCCCAGTTGCTGGCCACGCCGCCCGTTCGCACGAGGTCGGTGACGAGATTGGGCGTGTCGGTGCTGAACGTGGTGGCCACCATGGACACGCCCACGAGCCACCAGGGGGCCGCGCGACCGGACGCGAAGAACTCGGCGCTGCTGCGGCCCGCTCGGCGCATCAGCAGGATGGGGGGGATGAAGCAGACGACGACCGAGACGGCGACGATGATCCAGTCGAGCGAGGTGAGTTGCATCGATCAGCCCGTATGCGTGGTGCCGGCCCACGCACCGCGCGTGAAGTCGGGGAAGCGCATCGGCGCGCTCCCCTGCTCCACCGATGCGTCGCTCAGCGGACCGGGCGCACTCCACGCCGCGGCGTCGTAGACATCGAAATCCGGCACCAGCCCTTCGCGCAGGCACTGGATGGTGCGGTAGCACATGATGAAGTCCATGCCGCCGTGTCCGCCGAGCCTGCGGGCGAGCTCGCCCACGTTCGTCCAGAGCGGATGCTCATACTGCGCCTTCACCGCGTCGATCGGATTCCAGCGTTCGCCCCCTTCCATCCCTTCGAGATAGACGCGGGCCGGGTAGTCGCGGAACGCGCCCTTCGTGCCCGACACCATGTTGATGCGGTCGTACGGCCGCGGGCTCACCACATCATGCTGCAGCATGATCGTGCGCCCCTGCGCCGTCTTGATGAGGGACGTGTTGAGATCGCCGCAGCGGTACTGCTCCCGGTGCTTGGGGCTGCCGGCCGGCACGTGCTGCGCGCGGTATTCCGTGAGCCCGAACTCGGGCGAGCTCATGGACACGAGGTAGTCGAAGCGGTCGCCGCGGTGCACGCCGAAATACTGGGCCACCGGGCCGAGGCCGTGCGTGGGATACAGGTTGCCGTCGCGCGCGAGGTGCGGCACGCGGCGCCAGATCCCTTCGTCCTTGTCCTCGAAGAGCAGCCGGCGCAGATCGTGGATGTACGCCGCCTCGGCGTGCTTGAGGTGGCCGAAGGCGCCGGCGCGCACCATGTTGAGCACGAGCAGCTCGTTGTAGCCGTAGCAGCAGTTCTCCATGATGAGACAGTGCCGCCGCGTCTGCTCCGACGTGTCCACGAGCTGCCAGCACTCCTCGATCGTGACCGCGGCAGGCACTTCCACGCCCACGTGCTTCCCCGCGCGCATGGCCGCGAGCGCCTGCGGCACGTGCCATTCCCAGGGGGTGGCCACGTACACGAAGTCGATGTCGTTGCGCTGCAGGAGCCGTTCGTAGTCGCGCTCTCCGCTGGTGAAGAGTGCCGGCGCCGGCTGGCCGGCATCGGTCACGAGCTTCGCGGCGCGCGCGGCCTTGTCGGGCACGATGTCGGCGAGCGCGGTGACACGCACGCCTTCCACGGCGAGAAACTCGCGGAGCACCGACCGGCCGCGGAGGCCGGTGCCGATCACGGCGAGCCGCACCGTGGCGTGCTTGTCGAACGGCACGCCGAGCATGCGCGACTGACCGGGCGCCAGCGGCGGCACGAGATCGGCACGCCAGGCCGGCGTGGACGCCAGCAGGGGCGCCGGCGTGAACGAACCCGTGGCCACGGCCGCGGCGGCCGCGCCCAGTCCGAGCAGTGCTTCGCGGCGCGTCACGCCCGCGCGCGTGTTCTCGAGGTCATCCGGGCGGGTGCTCACAGCGCGACACCTCCCCGCACCACGCCGTCGTCGCCGACGGACACCGTGCCGTGCATGTGCTCGATGTGCACCCGGTCGCCGATGAGCGACTGCGTGAGCGTGGCGTGCCGGATGGTGGTGTTGCCGCCGATGATGGAGTCCGATACGGTGGCGTGCGCGATCGTGCTCCCGGCGAGCACCGATACGTTGGGTCCCACGGTGGCGTGTTCGATCGTGACGCCGTCCTCGATGTACACGGGCTCCACGATCGTGGCCCCCTCGCCGAGCGCGGCGGGGCGGCGGGCGCGTCCCTTTTCCAGTATCACGCGGTTCGTGTCCAGATAGGTCTCCACCTGCCCCGCGTCGAACCACCCGTCCACGTCCACCACCTTGATGCGCGCGCCGTGGTCGATCATGTACTGGAACGCATCGGTGAGATACCACTCGCCGCGGTTCGCGGGCTGCGCGAGCACGTGCGCGATTCCCTCGTAGAGCAGCTCCCAGTTGCGGATGTAGTACAGGCCGATGTTCGCGCGGCGCGAGATCGGCTCCCGCGGCTTCTCCACGATGCGCGTCATGTGGCCGTCGGCATCGGTGACCACCACGCCGAAGCGCTGGTAATCCTCCACTTCCTTGGTCCAGATGATGCCGTCGGCGTCCACGCTGTTCACGATGGACAGGTCGGCGTCGAAGATCGTGTCCACGAAGATGATCAGCACCGGCTGGTCGACGTGCGGCCTGGCGAGCTCGACCGCGCCGGCCGTGCCGTCCTGCACGCGCTGCTCCACGTACACGCTGGGCAGTCCGTACGCGCCCGTGGCATAGGCTTCGACCTTCTCCTTGAGATGGCCGGTGATGTACACCACCTGCTCCACGTTGCCGAGGCGTTTCACGTCGTCCATGACGTAGTCCATCACGGGACGGCCGGCCACCTTGAGCATCGGCTTGGGCGTGATGTGGGTGTGCGGACGCAGACGCGTCCCCTTGCCGGCGAGGGGGATGATGACCTTCATCGGGCGTGGGCTGGGGCGGGAGGCGGGAAACCGGACATCGCGTGCGGCGATGCACCGGCATGGTCCTGAACAGCCGCAATCTCACGCCCGGCAGCGCACGGGGCAACTCGCCCCGGCCATGTCCGGCCCACGGCGCATTCGCCCGCGCGCCGCCTCGGTCTACGGGGCGCTCGTGCCCTCGCGCCCGTACCGGTCCTGGAGCCGCACCACGTCGTCGAGCTCGGGGGTGGATGCCTCGAGCACGTCGCAGTCGGTGACGGCCTCCATGTAGTGGATCGTGCCCGGCGTGATCCGGAACGACTGCCCCGTCACCAGCCGCTGGTCGCGCAGCTCGGTGTCGTCGGGCAGTTGCACCCAGTAGGTCATCTCACCGCTGAGGAGGTGCACGGTTTCGTCCTTGCGCTCGTGGTACTGCACGCTGAGTGCATGGCCGGCCTTGATGTGCAGCACCTTCCCCACGTACCGGTCCGTATGCGCCCAGATCAGCTCATGTCCCCACGGCTTGTCCACCCGCCGTACGTCCACCCGTCCGCTCACCGGCGATCCTCGTGATTCGGGGTTTCCCGCGCACCGGCCGCGTCGTACACCGAGCGCGGCCTCACTGCAGGACCAGACGATGCTGCGCCGCCGACGCCACGTCGGTGGCGGTGAACGGGTCCAGCCACACGGCGTCCGGACGCGCCCGGGTCTCGATCACGAGCACCATCTCGTCACGCATGGGATCCCCGCGCACCACGGTCCAGCCGGCCGCCGACCGCACGCCCACCGGCATGGGATGGCGATACTCCCCCACGCGCACGAGCGTCACGGACGTGCGCCACCCGGTGGCCGTCTCCTCCACCTTCGGATCGCGCAGCGCGTAGTCGGTGACGCCCACCCGATCCACCCACTGATCGAAGAACCAGCCGAGCGGCGCGCCGGTCACCCGTTCGGCGCTGGCCTGCATGGCCCAGCGGTCCACGTGGCGGAACGCCCAGCGGGCATAGTAGTCACGGAGAAAGGCCCGGAAGGCCGTATCGCCGATCGCGTCGTGCAGCGACTCGTACATGGCCGCGGCACGGCCGTACACCATGCCGTTGTAGGTGCCGAAGTCCCGGAACAGGTCGGCGCGCGTGCCGATGGGCTCGGCGGCGCCGTTCTGCACGGCCGTGTTGCGGCTCCGCGCGCCGTTCTGCAGCGCCCGCGTGCGCAGGGCGAGCTGGGAATCGGGGAGCGCCGACGGATCCTGCACATTGAGCGCGGCGATCGCGGCGCTCACGGCCGGCCGCGTGGTGCCGGTCTGCATGCTCGTCTGATACGACGTGAGCCCTTCGTCCATCCACCCCGACTGCCACTCGTTGCTCGCGAGAATGCCGTACGCGTAGATGTGGCCGCCCTCGTGCGTCACGAGCCCCTGCGAGGCGGACCCGTTCTGCATCATCATCGGGAACTCGGTGCCGCCCCCGTCGATGCGCTTGAGAATCGTCATCTGCGGATACGGATACGCGCCGAACGCCTGTTCGAGCCAGCCGAGGGTGGAGAGGCCGAACGCGAGCGCGCGACCATTCTCCCACTGCGTGCGCGAGCTCGAGATGCAGGTGTCGCGCGCGCGGTCGCGCTGGGCTTCGGGCGAGGACGCGGCGAGATCGGTGCAGTAGGCATCGGCGTCGCCCCGGTAGAGCACGTGCACGGCCACCGTGTCCCAGATCGGGAACCGGTACGCGCCCGGCGCGGCCCCGCGCACATACCGTCCGCTCTCGTACCGGAATCCCGGCGACGCGCTCCACGCGAAGTGGTGCACGTCGCGCGCGTAGAAGCGCACGGCACGCTGCCCCGCGGCAAGCTTGAACACCGGGCCGTCCGGCACGTCGCGGTAGGCGTGCGCACCGAGATCGACGCTGTGGCCCGGTGCGGCCACGCGTGCCCATCCCGGGTCGCCGTGCACCGGCACGCCCGTGGAGCCGATGACCTGATCGTCGGCTACGATCATCGTGACGTCGAACGTGCCGAACTCGCCGTGGAACTCGCCGGCCGGCACGAGCGCGTTGGGCTTCCAGCCATGCCGGTCGTACACCGCCACCTTGGGATACCACTGCGCGAAGTCCACGCTGCGTCCGCGGCGCCCTTGCCGGCGCGCGAGGGTGCTCGGCCGTGCTTCCCAGGCCAGGTCCACCGTCACCGAATCACGCGGCGCGAGCGGCGCGCGGAGCGTCACGCGCACCACGGTGCTGTCGGGCGCGAGCGGATACGCGATCGTGAGCGCGCGGCCGTTCACGGACGGCGCGCGGGTGAAGCGCTCGTAGGCGAAATCGGGATCCTTCAGCGCCTGGAAGCGCGTGCGCCCTTCACGTTCGTCCACCGCGCTCCACCGGGAGCCGGGACGGAAGGCATTCAGATGCTGGTGCAGCCAGAGCTCGCGCAGCGTATCCGGGCTGTTGTTCACGTAGCGCAGCGTGCCGCGGGCCGTGAGCACGCCGCGCGTATCATCGAGCGTGGCGATGATCGTGTAGTCGGCGCGCTGCTGCCAGTAGCCGGCGGTGTCACCGCCCGGGGGCGTGGTAGCGGGCGAGACGGGGATGCGCGGCGCGTCGGGGCCCTGATTGGGGAGCACGGCGCCGGGCTGCGCGGCGGCCGAGGCCAGCGGGGCGCATGTCGCGCATGCGAGCAGCACGCGGCGCAGCGCGAAGCGAGGAAACGGGATCCGGGTCATCCCCGAAAGATGACGGGCGGGGCCGCTCTTCGCGACCACGCCCGTTTCCCCTCCGTACGACGACCGCGTTTGCGGCCACGTCAGCGATACGTCAGCGCCCGCCCTGGCCCGACATGCGGCGGCGCATGACCTGGAGCCGGCGGCGCACCGAGCCGTCCATGATCGTGTCGCCCACGCGCACCACGACGCCGCCCAGCACGGCGGGATCGATCACCACGTGAGGCACGACCGTCTGGCCGAGCACGGACGACAGCCGCGCCGCGATATCGGCCGCGTCGGTGTCGCCGGGCTGCCGGGCGAACGTGAGACGCGCGTGCACGCGATTCGCCGCCTCGTCGAGCAGCGTGTCGTACTCGTCGGCGATCACCGGGAGCAGCATCTGGCGGCGGTTCCGCACGATGGCCTGCAGCCAGCGCAGCATGAGGTGCGGCACGCGGTCGCCGAGCGCCTTCTGGAACACGCCGAACTTGGCCGTGGCCGGAATGCGCGGCGATTCGAGGAAGCGACGGAGCGAGACGTCCGCGTCGATGGCGTCGGCGATCTGCCGCACGAGCGTGCCCCAGCCGGCGGGATCGCCGGCTTTCTGCGCCAGCGCCAGCAGCGCCTCGGCGTAGTTCCGCCCCGTGGTGGAGCCCTGGATGCTCATGTGCCGCGCGCCTTCGGCGCGTCGAGCGACGCGAGGAACTGCTCCACGATGCGGCGGTTGCCCGCGCTGTCGAGGTTCTGCTCGATCACCTTGCCCGCGCCGACGATCGCGAGATCGATGGCTTCGCGGCGGAGATCGGCGATCGCCTTCATGCGCTCGCCATCGATGTCGCGGCGCGCCTGTTCGAGCATCTCCTGCTGCTGCTTGCGCGTCTCGTCGAGCAGGTCGGCACGCATTTTCTCGGCGACGGCGCGGCCGTCGGCGATGATCTGCTGCGCCTGTCCGCGGCTCGCGTCGAGGTTGGCCTTCTGTTCGGCGAGCAGCGCCGACGCGGCTTCGCGGTCGCGCCGCGCGCCTTCGATGGCGTCGGTGAGCGCCTTCTCGCGCTCCTCGACGGCGGCGAAGATCGGCTTGAAGGCGTACTTCTTGAGCACCAGCATGAGGCCGATGAAGACGACGAGCGTCCACACCATCAGACCGGCGTTCGGCTCCAGCAGGTTGACCGGGCCGTCGCCCTGCGGCGCGGCGAACGCCTGCGCGGCGGGAACGAACGAGGCCAAGGCGAGCACGGCCGCGGAACGGGCGGCGAGGGTGGTGCGCGACGACACGAGGCGCATGAATCTGAATCCGTGAGTTCGATGGAAAGGGAGCGCGGCCCGGGAACGCGGATGCGTCCCCGGACCGGGTCACGTCAGAACGTGACCTTGCCCTGCAACTGGAAGCCGATCACGACGCCGAACAGCGCGGCGCCTTCGATGAGGGCGGCGAGAATCAGCGCGGCCGTCTGGATGCGGCCGGCCGCTTCGGGCTGACGCGCCATGCCTTCCACGGCGGAACCGCCGATGCGGCCGATGCCGACGCCCGCGCCGAGCACGGAAAGGCCGGCGGCGATGCCGGCGCCAACGGCGACCATGCCCTTGGGGTCCTGGATCACCGTGTCCTGAAGGAGTCCGAGCACTTCGATCATGTGAAGCTCTCTACGTAGAAATGAGGAGTGCGTGCTCCCCGTGTCCGGAGACACGGTGTCCACTGGTGAGCCTTCGCTCCGTGGACCTTCCCCGGTCGCTCGACCGGGTACGATGTGCGGCCGGTCCGGGGAGCGCCGGACCCGCCGTCCTGCGACTGCGACTAGTGGTGCGCCTCGCGGATCTGTCCGATGAACACGCTGGCGAGCAGCGTGAAGATGAACGCCTGGAGGAACGCCACGAACAGCTCGAGCATGGAGATCGCGAGCGCCATCAGGAGCGGCGCGGGCGTGAGCAGCCAGCTCTGGAAGGCGAACACGAGCCCGATGAGCGCCAGGAGCACGATGTGGCCGGCGGTCATGTTGGCGAAGAGACGGATCGCCAGGGCGAACGGCTTGGTGAGCTTTCCGATCATTTCGACCGGGCTCATGATCAGGAACATGATCGGCCGCATGAGGACGGGCAGATCCTTGTTCCAGTAGAACAGGGTGTGCAGGTAGCCGATGCCGTTGGCGCGGATGCCCGCGATCTCCACCACGACGAGCGTGATGATTGCGAGCGTGGCCGTGACCGAGATGTTGCCCGTGGCCGTTGCGCCGAACGGAATCATCCCGAGCAGGTTCATGAACAGGATGAAGAAGAACAGCGTGAGGGCGAACGGCACGTACTTCTCGCCGTGGTGTCCCACGTTGGGAAGCACGACCTCGTTGCGGAGGTAGAGCGCGAGCGCCTCGATGGCGCCGCCGAAGCCCTTGCTGCGTCCTTCGGTCGCGTGATCGCGGCGGCTGGCGCGGGCGGCCATGATGAGCATCAGCGCCACGAGCGTGGCCGCGAGCAGCATCATCACCACGTGCTTCGTGGGCGAGAAGTCGAAGGTGAAGGGGCCGATGTGGACGGGCGGCCACTTGGGCAGGTAGTAGTACGTGTGGAACGGCGCCTTCCAGTACGGCAGCTCGAGGTGGTCGGCGTCGGTGATGTGCGGCGTGATGAAATCGACCACACCGGCCGGTTCGTGCGACGGGTCGGCGGTAGCCGACGGCTCCTGCGCGGGCAGGGAGAGCGGCGCGAGGAACAGCAGCGCGCAAAGAAGACGACGAAGCATCCCGGACATCGGGGTCAGATGTTCAAGAAGAGCGGCTCGACGACCGTCGAGACGAACAGGAACGTCACCAGCGCGATGAGCGCCGGTGTTTCGGCCAGCCCGAAGGCCGGCACGAGCAGGAACGCCCACAGCAGCACCACTACGAACCGCACCAGCACACCCAGTCCCCACGCCGCGATCACCTGCCGGCGCCCGACCAGGCGCACGATCGCAAACGTGATGAGCTGCACACCCAAGGCGACCCATCCGGCCGCCACGATGGCGTCCATGTCCCCCGGGGCCCGGAACAGCAGCCCGGCAAGCCCGGCTCCCACGAGGAGGAGGAGTACCACCTGCGCGGCGGCGAAGAGGCCGACGGCCCGCGCGATGTTCCCCTGCTCCGTCATGGCGTCCCGTCCGGCGGCCGTTTCCGCGACACCGGCGCGGTGAGGCGCCGGTAGTTCAGGTAGAATGTGCCTCCTGCCCCCCCGATGACGCCAACGAGCATCCAGAGCGGCGCCGTGCCGAACCGCCGGTCGAGCCACTGACCGGCGTATCCGAAGAGCACCAGCGCGACGGCGAACTGGATGCCGAGTCCGGCCAGGGCCCACGGGCTGATCTCCGGGTCCGGCGGTGACGACCCTTTCGTGTCGCGCATGAGCGGGAAACTAGGCGCTTGTGAAATTTTTCGCAAGCAAAGCCGGAGGACCCGAAGAAAGGCCGTCCGTAATCGTGCCATTGTGCGAAGTTGGCCCCGGTGCAATACTTAGCCCGCAACTGTTGCCTTGACACATCACCCGGCCGTTGATAATGTGGCAGCGTTGCGAAATGTGATGGTCCGCCGTCCAAGTCATTGAAGGGGCGAATCCTTCGCCCCGAACCGCCCAACCCTCGCCCGATGCTCGCGCGCATCACCGTTCCACTGCTCGCTACCGCCGTCCTCATGTTCGCCTGCGGCCCCCGCAGTCACATGAGCGCGGTTGCCGCTCGTCCCGCCGGATCGGCGGACAGCGCGGTGATGGCCGAGGTGCGCGTCGACGCGACGCCGGGTGCGCGCAGTGTGCGATTCGCGCTGCATGTGACGAACAGCACGAACAAGCGCGTCGAGATCAACTTCCCCTCGGGACGCACGCACGATTTCGTCGTGCTCGACGTGACGGGACGGGAAGTCTGGCGCTGGAGCGACGGCCGTCTGTTCACGCAACTCATGCAGAACCGGCTGCTCGAAGCGCGCGACATGGTCACGTACGACGAGCGATGGAACGCGCCGCCGAGTGCGGGACGCTATACGCTCGTGGCCGTGCTGCACAGCGATACGCACCCCGTGGAGAAGCGGCTCGACTTCACCATTCAGTAGAACAGTAGAATATTCGTCCGGTCCCCGGCGACCGCGTGCTCCGACCCGCCCCATGGCGGGTCGTCGCGTTTCATGGCGCGAACGGACAACGGGCGGGTACCTTTGGACGTTGATCAGCACGTGCGCGATCCGTCCGTGCGCCGTTCTCTCCCTTCCGCTCCCGCCGATCCCGATGTCCTCACCATCGAGCCCTACCGTCGCGCCGCCGGGCGCCGATGATCTCGCCCTGCTCGCGCGACTGGCCGACGCACGGGCGCAGCTGCGCGCCCAGATCGCCCGTCGCATCGTCGGGCAGTCCCAGGTGGTGGACGATCTCGTGGCCGCGCTGCTGGCCGGCGGTCACGCGGTGCTGGTGGGCGTGCCGGGACTCGCGAAGACACTGCTCGTGCAGAGCGTGTCGCAGGCGCTCGCGCTGTCGTTCTCGCGCGTGCAGTTCACGCCCGATCTCATGCCGAGCGACATCACCGGCACCGAGCTGATGGAAGAGGAGCCCGGCACCGGGCGGCGCGCGTTCCGGTTCGTGCGTGGGCCGATCTTCGCGCACGTCGTGCTCGCGGACGAGATCAACCGCGCGCCGCCCAAGACGCAGGCCGCGCTGCTGCAGGCGATGCAGGAACGCACGGTGACGGTCGCGGGACAGACGTACACGCTGCCGTCGCCGTTCTTCGTGCTCGCCACGCAGAACCCGATCGAGCAGGAAGGCACGTACCCGCTTCCCGAGGCGCAGCTCGACCGGTTCATGTTCGAGCTCCGGCTCGGCTATCCGTCGCGCGAGGAGGAGGAGGAGATCGTGCACGCGACCACCGGCGATCGGGAAGCCGCGATCACGCCGGTGCTCGGCGCGGACGAACTGCTGGCGCTGCAGCATCTCGTGCGGCGGTTGCCGGCGCCGCCGAGCGTGGTGGAGTATGCCGTGCGGGTGGCGCGGAGCACGCGGCCCGACGATCCGTCGGCCGGGCCCGGGGTGCGGAAGTACGTGTCGTGGGGCGCGGGGCCGCGGGCGTCGCAGTATCTCGTGCTGGGCGCCAAGGCGCGGGCCGCGATGGACGGCCGGGCGGCGCCCGACTTCGAGGATGTGCGGGCGGTCGCCCCCGCGGTGCTCCGGCACCGTCTGGTGCTCAATTTCCAGGCCGAGGCGGACAATGCGGCCTTCGGGGATATCGTGCAGTTGCCGGAGGTGGGGCGGTAGGTCGCCGGGGAGGGTGACCAGGGCCCAGGCGGCAGCGGCTGTCGCCTGGCGGTCGAGCCTGGCGCCGGGGGCGGGGGTCGGAGGCCGTCTGCCCCGGCTGACAGGGTGCCGTGGAAGGGGGAGAGGGTCTGTCGCGGGGGGCGACAGGCAGGCTATCGTCGGTGAGATGACGGTGAGATGACGGTCCCATTGATATTGGGGTGACCTGTTCGTCCGACCTTCTGGAGACGTCATGAAGCCCCCCACTGCCGACCCTGCTTTCGACCTGCCGATCGCGCCCGCCTCCCCGCCCCGTGTCACAGTGGCTCCGAAGCCGCAACTCGGGCCCGGCGAGGTGCTTTTTCGCACATTGGGTGCCGCCGAGATCCACGTCGGCGGCCATACGGTCATCGGGCCGGATGCCGAGCGGATGTTTTCGCTGCTCGTGGTGTGTGCGATGTCGTCGGGGTATTCCATTTCCCGCGACCGCCTGATGGAGCTGGTGTGGCCGGACATGAACGATCTTTCGGCACGCCATTCCCTGCGACAGCATCTATATCGGCTGCGGCAGCTGGGCATCGGCGTCGACGGGACCCGGTCCGTCGTCGCGCTCGACCGGACGTCGATCCTGCCCTGCTTTGCGCTCACGCGCACGGCGGAGCTGTTCGATCGCGATGTCCTGCAGGGCGAGGAGCCGTTCGGCCACCTGTTCGCCAACTGGGAGCCGAGCCATGCCGGGATGCAGCGCTGGGTGGAGTCACAGCGGGATGTTTATCACTCGGATGTGCGGCGCATCCTGATACCCGAACTCCGGCGACTACGTGATCGTGGACACTGGATGGAAGGTGAACGTTGGGCACGCACGGTCCTTGAATTCGATGTTTTCAACGAAGATGCTACAGTAGTACTGGCTGAAGCCGCTGCAATTATGGGAAGCCGTATCAGCGCATCGTTTGCCCTAGATGGGTACATGCGAGAAACCGGCACAATCGGAACCGAGCTCGCCCGTCGGATTGAGCGCGCTCAACAGCGTATCCTGCGTGCCAACCGCGTATCACACGAAGACGCAGCTACATCTACCTTCGTCGGCCGCAATGATGTCCTTGCAAGGCTTGACCGGCTGATGATGGAAGCGATGCAGGGTGAAGCCAGAGCCATCCAGATCCTTGGCCCCGCAGGAATTGGAAAAACTGAAGCAGCATATGAAGCTACACGACACGCAGTAATCCTGGGGTTCTCAAGGTGCGTCGTCAGAGCATCACGGCCGGTGGGCCAAGTCACGCATGGTACACTCGCGCGCCTAACTCGTGACCTGCTCAGTCTCCCCGGGTCCTTGGGCTGCCGTCCGGTCAATCTCCGGCTGCTCCGTCAATTTGCTGGGCTGGAATCGACGACATCAATTATTGACGTTGATGATTCGACGTCCGCATCGTCTTTGACGGAATGCCTGCTGGAGCTGATCGCTTGCATTTCCGAAGAGCATCCTTTGTTTATTTTTATCGACGACCTTCATTATGTCGATCAGCACTCCCTAGAAGAAATCGACCGAATTCTCGATCTGCTGCAGCGGCAAAGAGTCGTATTTCTTACGACCAAACGCGATGACCTCACCCAAAATGCTGAAACGCAAAGCGAGCGTAATATCGAGATACGCTTGACGCCTCTTGGCTTCGAGGATAATGCGCGGCTCGCCGAAAGTGTCGAAACGGCATCAGGTCGTCGACTCGATCGCACGACAGCGGAGCAAATTGCACGAGCAGGCGGGAGCACACCACTTGAAGTGGTTACGATTGCTCGGGAGCTCTTAGTTACCGGCCTCACATATACTGCCGCACAGAGCCTTCAGGATACTCTGCGCCGTCAGCTGATTCGGCTTTCCGATTCAGCTCGCACCCTACTTGCCGTGCTGGCTCTTGCCGGCGGGAAAGCGAGTGTTGCTGAGATCGACCATGTTCTTCACTTCAGCTTGCCTGATCGAGCCAGGGCTCTCAGGACCGTCCTAGAATCCGGTTTGGCACAGGAATCATCACACACCGAGATTCAATGCCACGATGAAGTGACCGTGTCAGTTCTATCCATTTTTTCGCATGCAGAACTTCAGCTCCTGCGTCGTCATATAGCAAGGGTTTTTCTTGAACGCTTAAAGTACGAATATTCTAACGACAGAGCTGTTATCGCACTCTCGCTCGCACACACCTCTGGTGACTCTCCCCTTTTCATAGATGCCGCAGTGGAGCTAGCACCGGCTCTTTCTGACGCAGGTCTATTCCATGGAGCGTTGCGTTTCCTCGAACATGCAAAGGATTTGGCGTCACACCCTGCATACAAGGAGCGAGTATTAGAGTGTCTGGTACAAACGGCCGATAAAGCTGCCGACTGGAGCACAGTTCTACTTAGCGCCAACCATCTTCGCCGCCTTGCAGATCCTTCTCAGTCACTCAGTCCAAAGATTATTCTTTCGGAACTTGAAGCTTCGCTCCAGCAAGAACTTGAGGACGACGGGAGGAAGCACGCTCGAAACGCGCTGACACTCGCAAGGTCTGGGGCATTAGATAATGTAGAACGTGTCCGAGCGCTTCGACTCGTGATTGCTAGCGCGTCCGATCTCTTTGAGGCAGACCTGGCGATTTCTGCATTTTCCATGCTCTCTGATGGAACATCGACGTCCGGTATTTCGCACAGCATCGCCCTTGAGCCCCAGATGCAATATCATACGATCTTTGGCGATCTCCACGTGGCCAAAGAAATCGCGGAAGGGATTCACCAAGAGCGTTGCTCAGTGGTTGACAGCCCCCACGGAGTTCGGCTTCTGAATAACGCATCCCATGTTCTCCGCGTTTGCGGAAATCTCGCGTGGTCTCGTGAATGTATGGAGGTCGCGCTCTCTCATCCTTCTGTCGAAGAGTCGATATCTCGGAGAATGTTGGCGTTTTGGCGACTCTCACTCATTGAAATTGACGCGGGCAACAAGGCCGCCGCCATCGAATGGGCAGAAAGACTTTTTTCCATGGCCCCCGTCTCAGCAGAATTCTCGACGGATGCATGGGGACCGCTCCACAAACTGCGCATTGAACACTTTACTCGCGGAGCAATCCAAGACGCATCCTTAGCGCTCCAGTATGCATTGCGTCCTCCTACGAACGTCACTAGACAACAAGTCTACTGCACAGCGCTTGCCTTGAACTCACAGCAAGCCAAGGACGATGAATCTTTGTTCGAAACCCTTCTAGCGCAGGGAGTGCGTTGCCTGACAGAGTATGGTCGATACACTGGGCACGACTACTTGGCCCTTAGCCTTACGGAAAGCTGTAGCCACAGAAACCGCTTACAGCATGTGACCGAAGCACTTGAGACATATTTTTCGCGAAACAGACGCGATTTATCTCGAGTACCCGTATCATCAGTCAGTTTGACCCCAGAAGCCGCAGAATGGATAATACGTGTATCCACGCGGTCTCTTTCGCCGGCGTCTTCGCACTAGAAACGAAAGAGCTAACCAACAGCGACAGGGGTTTTCGGCTTACGGATACGATCAAAGATTTGGGTAACTGTCTGCAGACGACCAGAATCCTGTTGATCAAAGATGCGATGAAAGTGAGGGCTGCTCAGCAAAGCATCGCAAATATTTGGATCGAACTGCGTCCCACGATATTTCAGAAGCTCTTCTCGCACGACATCCGGGCCCAATGCCTTACGATAGGGACGATCCGTTGTCATAGCATCGATTGTGTCTGCAAACATGATGATACGAGAACCAATAGGAATCGCAGCACCTGCAAGCCTATCCGGATATCCTGTACCGTCATAATTCTCGTGGTGATGTCTCACAGCTGGAACAATGTCTGCCAGCTGAGTCACGCGTGCCACAAGGTCTGCACTCTTCACAGGATGCAGTTCCATAATCGCTCGTTCCTCAGGAGTAAGCTTCCCGGGCTTTTGAAGAATCGGAAAGAAAACCTGATCAATCTTTCCAACATCGTGCAGCAACGCTGCTATACCGATCCGCTCGATCTGACGTGCGGGAAGCCCTAGGGCAGCGGCGATAATTTTGGCGATCCTCCGGACACGCATAGAATGGCCGGAAGTATAAGGATCACGCGCTTCAATACTAGCTACCATGACCTCAAGCAGCTCTTCATTCGTCTGCTCGAGGTGCCTGTTAGTACTAAAAAACTGCCGTGCCCCAAGCAGATTAATCGACACTACAAAAAATCCGACAAACTCGAAATGCGTGTAAGCCAGGGCGCAACAATAAACTACGGGGATCGTAAGCAGATCGAATGTAATCAGTTTCTGTGTATTTGTTTTCCACACAGCGAAGAAATTTCTGCCTTCAGAAAGGCCGACGGCTGCCGCAACACTCAATGAGTTGACCAACAGAAAACTGATTACGGCGGCCGACAGAGGAACCAACCGAAACGTCTCATCCACAATGAGCGATATACCGCCCAATGCCGAGTACATGGCAATAGAGACGGAGGCAGCAAGTGTGTATTGAGCTGAATTGAAAACACGCTTGAGGTTCTGCTTTTTCTGCGAAAACTCCCCAAGCGCAGTCGCTGCCCCGACAAGAAGAGCGGTGCTCCAAGATGGCAGAAGAGTTATTGATACAAGAAACGGTAAAAAAGCAATTGACCCGAAGGCTTGCTTTGAAAATTGATACCGAAAAAGCGTCGCCAGCCCCCCGAGCCCAACAAAGAGCATGGCTCCCCATAACTGAGGCTGCTCAATGGGACCTGCGTCCATATATAGCAAGATCACCGCAATGACAGCGGCGACTGCAATGATATAGACGAAGTACTGGACGCGATTTCGCATAACTGATAGTGGTGCGCCCCCGCGCCGACCTGCCTACCTTAACCCCAGTACTGACCGTCCGCCAAAACGAACGACCACATAGCACTCACGAGCTGGGCCATGAACTCCATTGTGCGTCACCTCCCTGTCTGCGTAGTCACACGGGACCGATGGTCGCCGCATGCTCGTCATGGGTTGGCTCCGCTCTGCTGCCTGATGGCCTGCCCGCTCAGCTCCGCTCTACCGGGCGACGGGGGACGTTGTCGTGTATGTCGTTAGGACAGATGGATGTGAGGATCACCGATGTCGAACACGGAACGGATCCGCGTCAACGCTCCAGATGCAGCCAGCGATTCGTGGCGTCCAGCACGGCGAGCACCGCCGATGTCTCGGCACTCTCCCGCACCTCGCAGCTCCCGGTCAGCACCACCATCTCCCGACCGATGCGCGCCGTCACACTCACGAAAATGAACTCCCGATCGAACGCGTCGATCAGCTTCGAGCCCTCGAGCGCCAGGGAACGCTCCCCGCCGGCCGGTGCCGACGCCGCCTGCGCGATCGCCTGCAACGTGGCACGCGCGGCCAGCTCCACCCGGCTCCGTTCCGTCTCCTGCCCTTCCGACTCGCCCACGAAGTGCGTCTGCTCGCGGCTCAACGTCACGCGACACAGCACCCCCTTCGTCCGCGAACGCCGGACCTCCACATCCTCGAAGATCAGAATCCGGCGCCCCTCGCTCGCTGCCAGGGCCGCGTTCGCGGAAGCCGCTGCCGCCGCGCCGCCAGCCGGAGGCCGGACCGAGGGCGCCGCAGGGGCCGACACGGGGGCCGCTGCCGGCGCGGGTGCCGTGAACCCGGGCCCACCCGGAACCGGCTCCGGCTGCCGAGCCGCGACCCGCTCCGCCGCCTGATCGGCGGCCCGCGGCGGATCGAGGGTGGTGGCCACGGAAATCTTGCGATGATTGACCCGCAATCCGAGCTGCGCCATCAGCGCGCTCTCGATGTTCCGCACCGTCGCCTTGGGCGGAACCGCGTCGGTCGTCAGGACATGCACCTCGTCGATCGCCCCGGTCTCGTTGGGCACGATCCGCACACTCAATACTCCGGGCAGCGTCACGATCAGCTCTTCCGCCCGACGGAGCGGCAACACGCTGCCGGCGATCGTCCCGGAGGTCCCGGGGGAAGCGGCGTGGCTCGACGTCAAGGGCAGGCCCAGATTCGCTGGAATCGACAGATCGGTCTCCGGAGTGCGGTCCACGTAATGCCGATATCATGGCCATGCCCCCACCTGCATGGGCATCGCAGCCCCCGGGCCCGCCGCGGCGAACAGTCGCGACTGCCTGAAGCCAGTGCCAATATGTGGGCCAAGTCACGATTGGGCAAGGCTCAAAAACGTCCAAGATCTTGTAACGCATGGACGTACCCCCCCAAACCTCACGTGACGTCGAGATCCGGCGACCCGTTCTCCGCCTGATATTCCCGGAGCTTCCGGTACAGTGTCCGCTCACCGATCCCCAACAGCTCGGCCGCCTTTCGGCGGTTGCCCCCTGTCTGGCGCAGCATGGCCTCGATCGCCTGACGCTCGATCTCCGCCATCGTGGTCTCCGGTCCTACCGCAATCACGCTCGGCGGCGTGGGCTGGTCCTGCGGCGGAATGCCGCCAACCACCGGTCCGGCCCCGACCCACACGTCGGCCACCGATCCCGTCCCGAGCCCCGGCATCGGATGCGCCTCCCCCACCCACCCCGCGGAAGGGGGACGCACCTCGACATCCATGCGACGACGGAGTTCCTCAACCTGTAACTTCAGCTCCACCAGCGACCGCACGATGAACTCGAACTCGCGCCCCTGCGCCCGCTCTCCCTCCCGCACCACCGCCCCCACAGGCACGGGGAGCAGCCGCCGCCCCCCGGCCTCCCGGATCGCCCGGGGGATGTCCTCCGCCCCGATCTCGTGCCCCGGCGCGAGCACGACCATGCTCTCCACCAGGTTCCGGAGCTCCCGCACGTTGCCCGGCCACGGATACGACACGAGCAGCTCCAGCGCGTCGGCCGAGATGCCGTGGAACGGACGGTCGTGCTGCCGGCTGAACTCGCGCACGAACCGGCGCACGAGGAGCGGGATATCCTCTCGCCGCTCCCGGAGCGGGGGCAGATAGATGCGCAGCACGTTCAGCCGGTAGTACAGATCCGCGCGAAACGCCCCCTCCTCCACATGCTCGCGGAGCGGACGGTTGGTCGCGGCCACCACGCGCACGTCCACCGGAATGGACTGCGCTCCCCCCACCCGCATGACCTCGCGCTCCTCGAGCACGCGCAGGAGCTTCACCTGCGTGCTCGGCGGGATCTCCCCGATCTCGTCGAGGAACAGCGTACCGGTGTCGGCGAGCTCGAAGCGGCCGAGCCGCCGCTCGGCGGCGCCGGTGAACGACCCCTTCTCGTGCCCGAACAGCTCGCTCTCGAGCAGCGTCTCCGGAAGCGCCCCCACGTTCACGGCGATGAACGGACGCCCCCGGCGCGTGCCGAGCCGATGGATGGCCCGCGCCACGAGCTCCTTGCCGGTGCCGCTCTCCCCCTCGATGAGCACGGTGCTGGTCACGGGCGCGATCTGCTCGACCTTGACGAGCACTTCGCGCATGGCCTCGGATTCGCCCACGAGCCCGGTCACCTCGGCGAGCGCCAGGCGCTCGAGCCGCCGCTGCACGGCATCGGCGACCTCCTCCACGGCCAGGGGCTTCGCGAATAGCTCGGCGTACCCGGCGGCGCGCAGCCGGGCGAGGAGCAGAGCGTCGGCCACGTCGGTGAACCCGACCACGCTCACGTCGTGCCAGAGCTGCTCCTGCACGAGCGCGAGGTTCGCGCCGTCCAGCAGCGCACCGGTGAGCACGAGCACCGCGGGCCGCGACCGGCGCAGCGTGCCGCGCACATCGTCGAGCGGCGAGATGAGCGTGGTGGTGATGCCGCGCGCCTCGAGCGCGGCATTGAGGCGTACGGCGGGCTCGACGTCGGTGAGGAGCACGGCCACGCTCCCCAGCGATACGGCGTCGCCCAGCGCGCGCCCGGACCGCGGCCCCCGTGGGTTCACGCCTTCCCCGGACGCTTGTAGAACGGCATGGCCACGACGCGCGCGGGCACCTGACGTCCACGGATGTCCACGGCGAAGACGGTGCCTTCCACGGCCGCGGCCGCGGGCAGGTAGCAGGTGCCCACGGGCGTGCCGAGGGTGGGGCTCATGGTGCCGCTGCACACGGTGCCGACCTGCAGATCGCCGTACCACACGGGCATGCCGTGGCGCGGAATGGCCCGCTCGTCGAACGTGAATCCGACCAGCCGGCGCTCGACCCCGTCCTCGTGCTGCCGCATGAGCACGTCCTTGCCGAGGAAATCGGGCTTGCCGAGCTTCACGAGCCACGACAGCCCGGCCTCGAGCGGCGTGGTGTCGATGTCGAGCTCGTGCCCGTACAGGGCCATGCCGGCCTCGAGCCGGAGCGTATCCCGCGCGCCGAGCCCGCAGGGCGAGACCTCGCCCGTTCCCATCAGCGCATCCCACACGACGCGCGCCTGCTCCCACGGCACATAGAGCTCGAAGCCGAGCTCCCCGGTGTAGCCGGTGCGCGAGATGATCGCGGGCACGCCGGCCACGACGCCGTCCACGAAGCGGTAGTACTTGATCTCCGACAGCGCGGCGTCGGTGAACCGCTGCACGATGGCAGGCGCGTTCGGCCCCTGCACCGCGATCAGCGCGTACGCATCCGATACATCCTCGAGCGTGGCATCGAACCCGGCGAGGTGCGCGCGCAGATGCGCGAGGTCGGCCTCCCGGTTGCCGGCGTTGATGACGAGGAAGAGATGGTCTGGATACCGGTAGACGAGCAGGTCGTCCACGATCGTGGCCCGCTCGGTAAGGAGCGTGGAGTAGTGGATCTGGCCGACGGCGAGCGCGGAGACGTCGTTGCTGGTGACGTGGTTGACGAACGCGACGGCGTCGGGCCCGCGCACGACGACCTCGCCCATGTGGCTCACGTCGAACATGCCGCACGCCTCGCGCACGGCGCGATGTTCGGCGGAAATGCCAGCGGGGTACTGGACGGGCATCTCCCAGCCGGCGAAAGGAACGAGACGCGCACCGAGCGCGACATGGGCGTCGTAGAGCGGCGTGCGCCGCAGGGCGATGGTATCGGTCATGATCACGAATCGGGGAATCGGAACGGCAGAACGGATAAAGATGTCCATTCCGGCAGGCGAGTGCCAGCGGCGAATGCCAGCGTGGCAGGGAGGCGTGAACGAGGCGCTGGACGCGCGGCGGCTACGGCTGAGTCCGTGTCCTCCAATACCCGACTGCGCGGATCGGCTGCGAGTCGCATGTTGGTGGTCAGCCCGCCATTGCGGGCCCACAGGACGCCCCAGATGAGGCGTCCGATGACCGGTGCCCATCCGTGGCGCCGGCCGGAGGCGGTGGTCCGCGCTGCGGTTCAGAGCGCGGTCACCGCCTCCATCACGCGGGAGGCATGCCCCGCCCCGCGCACCTTCGAGAACCGCCGCGCAATGCGCCCCTCGGCGTCGATCACGAAAGTGGTGCGCTCCACGCCCATGTAGGTGCGCCCGTAGAGCTGCTTCTCCTGCCAGACGTCGTATGCGGCGCAGACGACCCGGTCGGTGTCGGCCAGGAGCGTGAAGGGCAGCTCGTAGCGGGCCTTGAACTTCGCGTGCGAACGGACGGAATCCGGCGACACGCCCACGACCAGCGCGTCCGCAGCATCGAACCGAGGCATGGCATCGCGGAACTCGCACGCCTGGCGCGTGCAGGTTTCCGTGTCGTCCTGGGCGTAGAAGTACAGCACGACAGGGCGTCCGCGATGCGCGGAGAGCGTGAACGCGGCGCCGTCGTCGGCGGGAAGGGTGAAGTCGGGGGCGGGCATGCCGGGTTCCAGCGGCTTCAGCATCGGCTCACCCGCGCACGAGCGGTTCTCCCCCCATCAGCACGGCCATGATCGCCTTCTGGATGTGCAGCCGGTTCTCGGCTTCGTCCCAGACGCGGCTCCGCGGGCCGTCGATGACGTCGGCCGACACCTCTTCGCCGCGGTGCGCCGGCAGACAGTGCAGGAAGATCGCGTCGGCGGCCGCGTGCGCCATCAGCGCCCCGTTCACCTGAAAGTCCGCGAACGCGCGTTCACGCGCCGCCTGCTCCTCCTCCTGCCCCATGCTGGCCCATACGTCGGTGGTGACGACGCGCGCGCCATCCACCGCTTCGCGCGGATCGCGCAGCAGCTGCACATCCGCGCCGGCGTCGCGCGCAAAGGCGAGGAACGCGGGGTCGGGGTCGTAGCCGGCGGGACAGGCGAGCCGGAGCGGAAAGCCGAGCAGCACGGCCGCCTCGATCCAGGAGTTGGCCATGTTGTTGCCGTCGCCGATCCAGGCCACGGGCACGCCTTCGTGCGCGCCGAGGTGCTGCCGCACGGTGAGCACGTCGGCGAGCACCTGGCAGGGGTGCGAGCGATCGGTGAGGCCGTTGATCACGGGCACGTCGGCCGTTTCGGCGAGGAGCTCGATGTCGGCGTGCGCGAAGGTGCGGATCATGATCCCCTGCACGTAGCGCGCGAGCACGCGCGCCGTGTCGGGGACGGGCTCGCCGCGGCCGATCTGGATATCGCGCGGCGAAAGGAAGTGCGCCGTGCCGCCGAGCTGCGCCGCGCCCACCTCGAACGACACGCGCGTGCGGGTGGACGCCTTCATGAAGATCATGGCCAGCGCCTTGCCCGTGAGCGGACGCGCCGTGTACGCGCCGGCGCGCATGCGCTCGGCGAGCACGAACAGGGAGACCAGCTCATCGCGCGAGAAGTCGCGGATGTCGAGGAAGTCGCGGTGCGGTGCGGACATGGTGAACAGGAAAGGTGGTGCGGACGTTACAGAATGTACTTGCGGAGGTCTTCGTCCTCCACGATCGCCACGAGCCGCGACGCGACGAGCGCCGCGTCCACGGTGATGCGTTCGCGGCCGCGGTCGGGCAGTTCGTAGAGCACGTCCTCGAGGAGCGTGGTCATGACGGTATGGAGCCGCCGCGCGCCGATGTTCTCCATGCGCTCGTTCACGAGCGTCGCGATGCGCGCGATCTCGCGGATGCCGTCTTCGGTGAACTCGAGCTCGGCGCCCTCCGCCTCCACCAGCGCGCCGTACTGCTTGGTGAGCGCGTGCTCGGGATCGGTGAGAATGCGCACGAAATCCGCCTCGGTGAGCGGCTTGAGCTCCACGCGGATGGGGAATCGGCCCTGCAGCTCGGGAATGAGATCGCTCGGCTTGGACACGTGGAACGCGCCGGCGGCGATGAAGAGCACGTGATCGGTCTTCACCATGCCGTAGCGCGTGCTCACGTTGGAGCCTTCCACGATCGGCAGGAGATCGCGCTGCACGCCTTCGCGCGACACGTCGGGGCCGCCGCCGCGTGCGCGTTCGCCGGCGATCTTGTCGATCTCGTCGAGGAAGATGATGCCGAGCTTCTCCACGCGTTCGAGCGCGTCGGTGGTGACGTCGTCGTGATCGATGAGCTTGTCGATCTCCTCGCCGAGCAGGATGCGGCGCGCTTCGGCGAGCTTGACGGTGCGCTTCTTCGTGCGCTTGGGCATCATCTCGCGCAGCCAGTCGGAGAAGCCTTCCATGCCGTCGGGGGCGCCGCCGGCCACCTGCCCCGGCATCGCGGGGCCCGGCTGCTGCACCTCGATCTCCACTTCGCGCCCGTCGAGCTGGCCGTCGATGAGGAGCCCCTTGAGCTTCTCGCGCGTGCGCTGGTAGCGCATGGCCGCGGCATCGTCGTCGGCGGTGTGCGTGACGGCGCCGTCGGCGGAGACGGTGAACACGCCGCCGTCGGCCGGAGGCGTCGCGGACGGCGCGGGCTCGGCGGGCGTCGTCTGCGCGGCGCGCGCGGCCTGCACGTCCGGCGGGACGGGGAGCAGCAGATCGAGCAGCCGTTCGTCGACGCGCTCGTTGGCGAGATCCTCCACTTCGGTCTCGCGTTCGGAGCGCACCATGTCGATCGCGCTCTCCACGAGATCGCGCACCATGGACTCCACATCGCGGCCCACGTAGCCCACTTCGGTGAACTTGGACGCCTCGACCTTCACGAACGGCGCGGCGGCGAGTTTCGCGAGACGGCGCGCGATCTCCGTCTTGCCCACGCCGGTGGGGCCGATGAGGATGATGTTGTTGGCGGAGATCTCGTCGCGGATCGCTTCGGGCGCGCGCTGGCGGCGCCAGCGGTTGCGGAGCGCGATGGCGACGGCCTTCTTGGCCTCGGCCTGCCCCACGATGTAGCGATCGAGCTCGCCCACGATCTGGCGCGGCGTGAGATCGGCCAGGCGGGCGACGGCTTGTTCAGTGCGTGCGGACGGCATGCGGCGACGATACGGAGTGCGCCCGCCGTCCGCGCGGACGCGAACGGGGCGACGTGAAGTCCTCGGGCGTCAGGCCGACGGTTCGAGGACGGTGATGTTCGTATTGGTGTACACGCAGATCTCGCCGGCGATGCGGAGCGCGCGCTCCACGATCTCGCGGGGCGACAGCGTGGTTTCGGCCGTGAGCGCGCGGGCGGCGGCGAGCGCGTAGGAGCCGCCGGAGCCGATGGCGAGGATGCCGTCGTCGGGCTCGATGATCTCGCCCGTGCCGGACACCATGAAGCCGTGCTGCGTGTCGGCCACGACCAGGAGCGCCTCGAGGCGGCGGAGCACGCGGTCGCTCCGCCAGTCCTTGGCGAGCTCCACGGCGGCGCGCGGCAGGTTGCCGGGAAAGCGTTCAAGCTTCTCCTCGAACTTCTCGAAGAGCGTGAGCGCGTCGGCGGCCGAGCCGGCGAACCCGGCGAGCACACGCCCGCCCTTGAGGGCGCGCACCTTGACGGCGTGCCCTTTCATGACCGTGTCGCCCACGGAAACCTGGCCGTCGCCGCCGAGGGCGAGCCTGCCGTCGCGACGCACGGCGAGGATGGTGGTGGCGCGGATGCGCGGAAGCGTGCTCATCCCGGAAAGATACACGGGCGACGGGGCCCGGAGGGGCTACCGCCCGTCGAGCGCGTAGCCCCGCAGGACCTGCACATCGTCGGCGTCCCGCCAGATGCCGTACACCGCGGTCTCGGTGAACGCGAGCGGCCGGAAGCGCGCCGGCATGCGGACGGCCGCGGCGGCCGAGCCTGCCGGGTCGAGGCGGTACCAGAGCGTCTGCGGTTCGCGGCGTTGCCCGTAATCCTCGAGCCACAGACGACCACGCGGATCGACCTCGAAGCGAGAGTACGCGGGCTTGGTGCGCGGGAACGGCATCGCATTCGCCAGCCGTTCGTTCACGAGCCGGTCGGCATCGGTGCGCGCCGAACGGGTGACTTCCTCGCGATACGTGGCGCGGTCCTGGTCGGAGACGGGCTCCACGGCGCGCTGGAGGCGGTGCGCCCCGATGACATCGCCGGTCGGGAACCGCCGCACGTCGACGCTCCACTCCGCGCCGTCTCCGGTGACGATTCCCTCGGCCACGGGCCGCACCGTGAGCCGGCGTCCGAAGGCGCGGTCCCAGTAGGCCACCCCGCCGCGTTCCATCGGCACCTGCTGCACGAAGTGCTCGCTGCTCATCAGGCGCAGGCCGGCGCCCGGACGCCGGGTGCCATCGGTGGTGTATTCGAACAGACGCTCGCCGAAGTGGATGGGATCGGGCTGCGGCGCCATCTGCGTGACTTCCGAGAAGCCCACGAGCAGCGAGCCGCCGGTCAGTCCGATCACGCGCGTGGATCCGCCGCCGCCCTCGAACGGCGCTTCGAGCGGGATGCTCCGCACATACGTGCCGTCGGGCGCGAGAATGCTGATGCGGCGCAGGTCGCGATCCCACACGGCGAGCGTGTCGGCGCGAAGCGCGGTCAGGCCGCTGATATCCCGATACTCGCCGGGCCCGCCGCCGCCACGTCCCACGGTGCGAACCCGGCGACCGGTGCGGTCGAAGAAGAGGAGCTGGAACGCGCCGGCATCGGCCACGACGAGCGAACCGTCGGCACGCGGAACCACGGAGACGATGCGGACGAAATCCACCGCGTCGACGTTCAGCCGCCGGGCGGTTGCATCGATCGTGCGGACGGCCGCGGGCGGTGTGTAGGTGCGGGGCGCAGGCTGCGCTGGTTGCGCGGAGAGAACGAACGGCAGGAGGAGCAGGAACACGAGCAGCGGCATCGGTGGTGATCCTCCGGTGAGTGTCACGCCCTGGGATGGGCCTGGCGATAGACCTTCTTCAACCGCTCCACGCTCGTGTGCGTGTACACCTGCGTGGTGCTGATGCTCGCGTGTCCGAGCAGCTCCTGCACGGCCCGGAGGTCTGCGCCGGCGTCCACGAGGTGCGTGGCGAACGTGTGGCGGAGCGAGTGCGTGCTGAGATCCGCGCCCTCGTCCACCGCGGCGAGGAGTCCGGTCATGGCGTGATGCACGGCGCGCGCGCTCAGCCGCCGGCCGCGTTCGCTCAGGAACAGCGCATGCCGGTCGATGCGCCCGCCGCGCGTGCCGCCGAGGTGGGCCACGAGCACGTCGCGCACGGAGAGATAGTTGCGGATTGCCCGCTGCGCATGCTCGCCCACGGGCACGATGCGTTCCTTGCGCCCCTTGCCGCGCACCTTCACCTGCAGCGACAGCAGGTCGATGTCGGGGAGATCGATTCCGCGGAGCTCCGACAACCGCAGCCCGCTCGAGTAGAACAGCTCCACCATGGCGGCGTTCCGCACGTCGGTGAACCGGCCGGACTGCGCGCGCGTGGACGCGTGCGTCATGAGCGTCTGCGCCTGCGCGGTGTCGAGATACGCGGGCAGCGTGCGCGGAAGACGCGGCGTGCCCACGGCGCGCGCGGGGTTCACGTCCACGCGTTCGTCGCGGTGCATCCAGCGATAGAACGAGCGCACGGCCGAGAGTCCGCGCGCCAGCGAACGCTTCGCGAGTCCCGCGCGCTGGCGATGTGCCAGCCACCCGCGCAGGTCCTGCCGCGTGAGCGCGTCCCACGTCCACCCGTCCACGCCGCGCGCCTGTCCGAGCCAGGCCACGAGCGCCGTGAGATCACGCCGGTACGCGGTGAGCGTGTTGGGCGAGAGATCCCGCTCCTTCGCGAGATGCTCGAGGAACTCCTCGACATCGGAGGGGAGCTGGACGGACTCCGGCGTGTTCATCTCGCGCTCTCCACGGGCTCCGGCGCATGCACGAACGCGGGCGTGATGGCGTGCGCCGTCATCCAAGCGTCGAGATCGCCGAGCGCGCGCGCCGCATACCGTTCCCGCTTCCGCAGCTTGTCGCGCTCCGGCACGTCGAGCTCGTCGAGCAGCCCGAAGTTCGCGTTCATGGGCTGGAAGTGCCGCGGGTCGGCCTCGCGCAGATACCGGTAGAGCGCGCCGAGCATGGTAGTGGGCGGCGGCGTGACCGGTTCATCGCCCGCGAGCAGGCGCGACAGGTTGATCGCAGCGAGCAGGCCCGTGGCCGTGCTCTCGGTGTAGCCTTCCACGCCGGTGAGCTGGCCGGCGAACAGCACGGCGGGATCGTCCCGCAGCGAGAGATGCGGCGTGAGCGCACCCGGCGCGTTGAGATACGTGTTGCGGTGAATCGAGCCGAAGCGCAGGAACTCGGCGTTCGCGAGCCCGGGAATGAGCCGGAAGACCCGCTGCTGATCCGGGATGCGAAGACGCGTCTGGAAGCCCACGAGATTCCACATGCGGCCGCCGCGATCCTCCTGCCGGAGCTGCACCACGGCCCACGGCCGCCGGCCGGTGCGCGGGTCGCGCAGCCCGACCGGCTTCATGGGGCCGAAGCGCAGCGTGTCGCGTCCGCGGCGCGCCATCTCCTCGGCGGGCATGCAGCCTTCGAAATACGGCACGGCGTCGAACTCGTGCGCCGTGAACTGATCGCCGGCCACGAGCGCGTCGATGAACGCCTCGTACTCCTCGCGCGTGAACGGGCAGTTGAGATACGCGCCCGCGGCATCGGCGCCGTCCATGGTTTCCTTGTCCCAGCGGGACGCGCGGAACGCCACGGTCATGTCGATGGACTCCACGGCGATGATCGGCGCGATGGCGTCGTAGAACGCGAGCGACTCGAGCCCGAGCCGGGTGCGGATGGTCGCGGCGAGCGCGTCGGCGGTGAGCGGACCGGTGGCCACGATGCCGGGCGACGGCAGGTCGGCGACTTCCTCGCGCACCACCGTGATGCGCGGGTGCGCGTGCACACGCTCGTGCACGCCGGCCGAGAACACGTCACGGTCCACGGCGAGCGCGGAGCCGCCCGGTACGCGCGCCGCGTCGGCGCAGGCGAGGACCATGGAACCGAGCGCGCGCATCTCGGCCTTGAGCAGTCCGTGCGCGTTGGTGGTCTCGGTGCTCTTGAAGGTGTTGGAGCAGACGAGCTCGGCGAGCCGGTCGGTCTTGTGGGCCGCGGTGCCGCGCACGGGGCGCATCTCGTGCAGATGCACCGGGTGTCCGCGTTCGGCGAGCTGCCAGGCCGCCTCGCTGCCGGCGAGCCCGCCGCCGACGATGTGCAGGGGCGTGGAGGATGTCATCCCGCAATATACCGCCTGCCGGCCCGGCCACACGACAACGGGGGACAGCGCCGTCGCGCCGTCCCCCGTGCCCTGCTCCACTCCGGCGCGACTACTCTTCGAGTGCGCCCACCGGGAAGAGCTCGTCGCTCGTGGCGGCCATGGCTGCCGCTCGCGCCGGCCGGCGCGCGGGGCGCACGGCCTTCGCGGGCCGCGTCTCGCGCGGGGGGGCGCTCTCCACCGCGTGGCCGTCTTCATCGATGGTGAAGCTCGACACGAGATCGAACTGCCGATCGGCCTGGCTCGCGAGCTCCTGCGCGGCACTCGCCGATTCCTCGGCATTGGCCGCCACCTGCTGCGTCACGCTGTTCACCTGCGCCACCGCGGCCGTGATCTGCTGCACGCCTTCGCGCTGCTGCGCGCTCGCGTCGGCGATCTCGTCCATCATGCCGCCCACCTGCGTGATGCGCGTGCGGAGCCCTTCGAGCTGCGTGGACACTTCCTGGGACAACCCCGTGCCGCGTTCCGCGCTCTGCTTGGAACGCTCGAGCAGCTCGGCGGTGGTGCGCGATGCTTCCGCGCTCCGGAGCGCCAGCGCACGGACTTCCTCCGCGACCACGGCGAAGCCCTTGCCGGCGTCGCCGGCCCGGGCCGCTTCGACGGCCGCGTTGAGCGCGAGCAGGTTGGTCTGGAACGCGATCTCGTCGATGGTCTTGATGATGCGCGCGGTCTGATCGGCCGACGCGCGGATCTCGTTCATCGCCTCGGTCAGCCGCGTCATCACGGTCACACTGCTGCCCGCGCCTTCCCGCGCATTGTCCGTGAGCCCGCGCGCTTCCTGTGAATGCCGGGCGTTGCGCTCGGCCATGGTGCGCATCTCCTCGAGCGACGCGGCGATCTCCTCCAGCGACGCGGCCTGGTCGGACGAGCCCGACGACAGCGCCGACGCGCCCGACGCGATCTGCCCCGACGCGGACGCGACACGTTCTCCCGCATCCCGGAGCTCGCCCATGGCCTGGCCGAGATTGGCCGCGGCCGTGTTGAGCGCGGTCGTGATGCGGGCATGATCGCCGGCATAGCTGCCGTGCACCCGCGCCGACAGGTCGCGCTGCGCCAGCGCTTCCAGCACGCCGGCGGCCTCCTGCACGGGAGCGATCACCGCGTCCAGGGTGCGGTTGAACCCTTCCACCACGCTGCGGAACTGTCCTTCGAACCGGGTCGCGTCCCCGCGCTCCGAGAGCTGCCCGCTCTGCGCGGCCCGTGTGAGATCATCGGTGGTGGTCACGAGGTCGCGCACCCGATCGCGCGCCGCGTCATAGGCGCTCACGGCTTCGATGACCTGCTCGCGCATGCGATCGAAGTTCCGGGCGAGGTCGCCGAACTCGTCGGCGCGCGCGAGGCCGAGTGGCGGGGTTTCAGGCGTGGCGTTGGCCGTGAGATCACCGGCGGCAAGCCGGGCGAGTCCGGCACTGAGCTGCGTGACGCACACGCTCTGCAACTGCTTCACGCGCGACGACACCAGCTGCACGACGCGGCTGAACGACGACGCGGTGTACCAGGCGAGCGCCACGCCGAGCGCCACCACGAGCAGCGTGCCCACGGTGATCATGAACGACAGACGCATCATGGCCGCGACGTCCGCCTCGGTGCGTTCCGTCAGCAGCGCGGATTCGTTGCCCACCGCTTCGCCGATGACTTCCCGGATGCGATCGTAGTGCTCCTTGCCGCCGCCGCTCTCCACGATGAGGGCGATCGCATCGGCCGTGGCCACGCCTTCGTTCACCCGCCGGCGCAGCCGGATGCCGGGTTCGGCCGCCTCGGACTGCCAGGCTTCGGCGCGGTTCTTGAGCTCGGTCCACCGCGCAACCTGCACGGAATCGCTGCCGGAGCGTGCGATGAGCGAGTCGATGTGTTCGGTGTAGGACGCCTTCCCCTCGGTGTACGGCGCGAGGAACTCCTCGTTGCCGGTGAGCAGGAATCCGCGATATCCCGATTCCATGTTCACGAGATCGGTCATCGCGATCTGGGCGCCGAGGATCACGTCACTCGACTGCCCCCGTTCGGCGGAGCGGCTCGACGCCTGCTGCAGGAAGGTGAAGATGACGACGTTCTGCACGACGACGAGCACGAGTACGGCGCCGAAACTGACCAGCAGGCGCGTACGCACATGAAGACTGTCCAACCAGTGTCGCACGGGAGGGCCTCGTTCTGGGGAGGGAGCATCTGGTGAGCGAGGGCGCGAGGAGCCACATCGCTCGTCAGAGTGGAGTGTCGGCCGCCCCACCCGGCGACTTGAGAATGTCTTCTCCCGAAAACGCCCACGGCCCCGTCCGGAGGGACGAGGCCGTGGGGATCGAGGAGGCCGGCGGGCTCAGGCCACGTCGGCCACGGGCTCCGCATCGGTGTCCGTGGGAGCCGGCACGTCCCATTCATTGGCGCACTTGAGGCACTTGCGGTAGTGCCCGCGCGCGGCCTTGAACTTGGCCTCCGCCCCTTCGTAGCCGCACTCGGGGCAGGTCTCCTTCACGGGCTTGTCCCACACCACGAAATCGCACGCGGGATAGTTCTCGCAGCCGTAGAACGCCTTGCCGCGCTTCTTCGACCGGCGCTCGGCGATCTCGCCGCCGTCCTTGGGGCAGCGCACGCCCGTAGGCATGGACCGCGTGCCCCGGCACTTCGGGAAGCGCGAGCAGCCGAGGAAGTCGCCCGAGCGCCCATGGCGGATCACCATGGGCGCGCCGCACTCCTGGCACATGTAGTTCGTGAGCTCGGCGGGCTTCTTCTCGCCCTTGATGGGGCGGGTGTACTTGCAGGCCTTGGGATGGTTCTCGCAAGCCACGAACGGGCCGAAGAACCCGCCCTTGGCCACGAGCTTCCCGCCGCACTCCGGGCACCGCTCCGTGGCCAGCGCCGACAGATCGTGCGCCTCGGCGATGAGCACGTCGAGGTCGTTGTCGTTGAGGGTCTTGTGGAACGGCTCCCAGAAGTCGTCGAGCGCGGCGTGCCAGTCGAGCACCCCTTCCTCGATCCGGTCGAGCTCCTCCTCCATCTGCGCGGTGAAGCCCACGTTGAAGACGGCGGGGAACTTCTTCACCATCACCTTCTCCACGGTCTCGCCGAGCGGTGTGGGGAAGAAGCGGCGCTGCTCGAGCGACACGTACCGCCGCTCGGCGAGCACCGAAATGATGGACGCGTAGGTGGACGGCCGGCCGATCCCGAGCCGTTCGAGCTCCTTCACGAGCGACGCTTCGGAGAAGCGCGGGGGCGGCTTGGTGAAGTGCTGCGTGGGCGTGATGGCCTTGACCGGCACCACCGTGCCCTGCTCGAGCGCGGGGAGCGCCTGCTCGTCCTCGATGGCCTTGGCGTCGCCTTCCTCGCGCGCCTCGCGGTAGAGCGCCAGAAAGCCGGGGAACTTGAGCACCGAGCCGGTGGCGCGGAACAGGTATTCGTGGCCGCCGCGCGGCACGGCGAAATCCACCGTGGTGGTGTCGAACACGGCGGGCGCCATCTGCGAGGCCATGAAGCGCTGCCAGATGAGCTGGTAGAGCCTGAACTGGTCGGCGGTGAGGAACTTCTGCACGTCTTCCGGGCGCCGCGATGGATCGGCGGGACGCACGCCTTCGTGCGCGTCCTGCGCGTTGGCCTTGCTGCTCGGGTAGAGCTGCGGCTGCGGCGTGAGATAGTCGGCGCCGAACTGTGCGCGCAGCAGATCGCGCGCCGCGATCGCGGCCGCCTCGGACACGCGCGTGGAATCCGTCCGCATGTACGTGATGAGACCGACGGCTCCTTCAGCGCCGAGCTCGATACCTTCGTACAGATCCTGCGCGAGCCGCATCGTGCGCTTGGAGCCGTAGCCGAGCTTCTTGGCGGCTTCCTGCTGCAGCGTGCTGGTCTTGAAGGGAGCGGCCGTGTTCTTCCGCCCTTCGCGCTTCTTGATCTCGGTGACGGTGAAGGTCTTGACGCCCTTCAGATCGCCCAGGATCGCGTCGGCCTCGGCCTGCGTGCCGATCTCGGGCTTCTTTCCGTCGACCTGGTGCAGCTTGGCCGAGAACGGCTGCTGCCCGTGCGCGAGATCGGCGGCGATGCTCCAGTACTCCACCGGCGTGAAGGCGCGGATCTCGCGTTCACGCTCCACGATCATGCGGAGCGCGACCGTCTGCACGCGGCCGGCGGAGAGCCCCTTCTTCACCGTCTTCCAGAGAATCGGGCTCGCCTTGTATCCCACGAGGCGATCGAGCAGACGCCGGGCCTGCTGCGCGTCGACGCGATCGGTGTTGATGTCGCGCGGCGCTTCCATGGACGACTTGACGGCGTCCTTCGTGATCTCGTGAAAGAGCACGCGGCGGATGGGCGCCGCGACGCGGTCGATGCTCCGGCCGGTGGTGAGATACTTGGCCACGTGCCAGCCGATGGCTTCGCCTTCGCGATCAGGGTCGGTGGCGATGAAGACTTCGTTGGCGACCTTCGCGTGCTTCCGGAGATCGGTGAGGATGTCCTCCTTGCCCTCGATGGTGACGTACTCGGGGGTGAACTGCTTGTCGATGTCGATGCCGAGCTTCTTGGCCGGCAGGTCGCGCACGTGGCCGACGGTGGCCTTGACGGTGTAGCCGGTGCCGAGGTACTTGCCGATCGTCTTGGCCTTGGCAGGCGACTCGACGATGACGAGCGACTTCCCGGACACGGGCGGCGTGGTGGTATCGATCAGCGAGCGACGGGTGCGGGCAGGCGACCTGGCGGCGGTCTTCGCCGTTTTCGCGGGCGCCTTTGCCGCAGCCTTGGCGGCCGTTTTCGCGGGCGCCTTGGCAGCGGTCTTCGCCGTTTTCGCAGGCGCCTTGGCGGCAGCCTTCGTCGCCGTCTTGCGGGCGGATGATTTTTTTGCGGCCTTCTTGATTGCCATGGAACGTCAGTGGAGCAGAGTGGGATCGGTGCTCAGCATCGCGTAGTTCAGACCGCCCTCATCGGCGATGGCCCGGATCTCGGGCAGTCCGATCGGGCCGTCGACATGCCCGAGGGCGCGATCGACGAGCTGTTCGAAATCGAGGGGCGCCATCATGCCCGAGTCGTGCAGCATGACGAGAACCCCCCAGGCCTCGGTGGTGAAGCGGCCGCGCTCGTGCGGCCCCTGCACCCGCAGCGCGGTGCGGGGGGCGGACAGCAGCACGTTCGGAATCGCCTCGCTGACGACGCCGGCCTCGGCCAGGTACAGCGAGAGGATTTCGCCGATCTCCTGCCGGCTCAATCCGCTGGATTCGAGGAACGATGCCAGTTCCGCGATATCGGATTCGGTCGGGAACCGCTCCCGGAGCGTCGCCAGCACCTGGGCCCATCGAGGCGTCATGTCGTACCCTGTCTATACCGTGATATCCGCGCCGTCGGCCCGGGCTAGTGCCACGACCCGGTCGACCACACGTTGAAAGTCGGAGGCTTCGGTGTCCACCACATGATCCGCCTCGGCGTACCGGGCCGCCCGTTCCGTCCACAGACGATCGAGCGCGCCGGCGGGATCGTCGCCCACGAGCAGGGGGCGAATAGTGGCATCGGTGCGCAGCCGCGCCAAGGCTTCGGTGGCAGACACCGCGAGGTGGATGATACAAGCATGGGGGCGGGCGAGTGCCAAGGCACCCGGCGCCGTCACCCAGCCGCCGCCCGGCGCCCAGACCATCGGCGGGCCGGCGAGCAGGTCCCGCGTAAGCTCGATTTCCATTTTCCGGAAAGCGTCTTCTCCTTGCTCCGCAAAGAGTTGCGGCACACTTCGGCCGGTTCTGGCGCTCAGCTCCTGATCGAAATCCACGAACCCGCACCCCAGCCGGTCAGCCACGGCCCGGCCCACCGAACTCTTCCCCGCGCCGGGCAGGCCGACCAGAATCAGCGGCCGGCGGAGCATCATGGCCCGGACGGCCGCTCCACCCGCTCGTCCAGCCGCGCGAGGTAGGCGGCGAGGTTCCGCCGCACCTCGCCGAGCGAGTCGCCGCCGAACTTCTCGAGCACGGCCTGGGCGCACACGAAGGCGGCCATGGCCTCGGCGATCACGCCCATCGCGGGCACGGCGGTCACGTCGCTCCGTTCCGCGGCCGCGGAGGCCACGGCGCCGGTGGCCACGTCCACCGTGGCGAGCGGCTTCATGAGCGTCGCGATCGGCTTCATGGCCACCCGGATGACGAGCGGCTCCCCGGTGGTCATGCCGCCTTCGAGCCCGCCGGCGCGGTTCGTGGCGCGGCGCACGTGCCCGGCGATCGTGCGCCCCGGGGCAGGTTCGATCTCGTCGTGCACCTCGGCGCCGGTGCGGCGCGCGGTGTCGAACCCGAGGCCGATCTCGACGCCTTTCACGGCCTGGATGGACAGCATGGCCTGGCCGAGCCGGCCGTCGAGCTTGCGGTCCCACGACACGTGAGAGCCGAGTCCAACGGGCAGACCGGTCACGACGATCTCGCAGATGCCGCCCAGGGTGTTCCCGGCGCGCTTGATCGTATCGATGTGGGCGATCACGCGGGCCTCGGCGTCGGCGTCGAGCATGCGCACGGGCGACGCATCGGCGGCGGCGTTGAGATCGTCCGGCCACTCGGCGGGGGGGCGGGCGTCGATGCCGCCGAGATGCACGACGTGCGACCCGATCCGCACGCCGAGCTCCTCGAGGAACCGGCGACATGCGGCACCGGCCGCGACGCGGGCCGTGGTCTCGCGGGCGGAGGCGCGTTCGAGGATGTCGCGCGCGTCGTCGCGGTCGTACTTGAGCACGCCGGTGAGGTCGGCATGGCCGGGGCGCACGCGGGTGACGGTGCGGCGGCGGGGCCCGGCGTCGTCGGTGTCGCGCGGCGCGGGGTCCATGATGTCGACCCAGTTCTTCCAGTCGCGATTCTCGATGCGCATGGCGATCGGCGACCCGAGTGTCTCGCCGGCCCGCACGCCGGCCTGGAACGCGATGCGATCGGTTTCGATCTGCATGCGGCGGCCTCGGCCGTAGCCCTGCTGGCGGCGGGCGAGCTGGGTGTCGACGTCGGCGGCCAGCAGCGGGATGCCGGCGGGGAGCCCTTCGAGGATGGTGATGAGCGCCGGGCCGTGGGATTCGCCGGCGGTGGTGAAACGGAGCATGGCGTCGGGTGGAGACGGGTCGCGTGAACAGGGAAACGTAATGACGCGCGACCGGGGGCGGGGAGCGGGGGCCGCGGATGGTGCCGGGGAACGGCAACGGCAACTGCAACCGAATCCACAGATGACGCAGATGGAACGGCGATGACACAGATGACGGCAACTGCAATGAAAATCCGCAGATGACGCAGATGGACGCAGATGAAAACCGAAAAACTTCAAGTTTGAAATTTTGAATGGTCGGGTTGTTGAACTATCGAAGATTCATCCCGCAGTTCCATCTGCGTTCATCTGCGTCATCTGCGGATCCCTCCGCTGTTCCCCTTGAACGTCCGACGACCTTGCCGGACGGCTCGGAGCCATCTGTGTCATCCTGCCGTTCCATCTGCGTCATCTGCGGATTCCGTTGCCGTTGCCGTTCCCGAAACGGATCGGCGCCGCGTCCCCGAACCGGGAACGCGGCGCCGATCACCCTCTTGACCCTTCAGTCCGTCAGTTACACACGGTCGTGAAGTTGTCCGGCAACTGCACCAGCGTGACTCCGCGGAGCGTGGCGCCGACCAGGACGAGCGCGCCGTCGTCGCGCAGCGAGGCACGCACCGGCCCGATGATCGGATCGCGGATCGGTACCACGCCCACGCGCTTGAAGCACCACGTGTCGTAGATCTCGATGACCGGTTCCGCCGAGGCCACGAACGCGAGCCGCGTGTTGAGCACACCCGTGTTCACGCCGCGGTTGAGCGGATGGAAGTCGAGCCCGCCCGTGCTGCCGCGGGACTGGAAGATGCCCTGCAGCCGCAGCGTGCGGTCGAACACGTACGTGGAGTCGCCCTTGATGGCCGCGAGCTCGCCGTCGAAGTTGATCCCCACGCCCTGCACGCGGGCGAAGGTGTTGGCGATGTAGTCGGTCACGTCCATGGCGCGCGATACGCCGCGGTCGATCACCGGAAGCGGCGGCGTGAGATCGAAGCCGGCGAGCGCGTCGTACATCATGCCGCGGCTGCCGAGCACCGGTCCGCCTTCGCCGATGACCGCGCGGCGGAAGTTCCCGGAGTTGCGCACGTACGTGGTGTCACGGAACGCGAGCTGATCGATCCGGATCACGATCGAGTAGTCGAAGAACGTGCCATCGGGGAGCGGAATGCGCTGCCGCGACGGGACGAGCAGCGAGTCGGAGCCCACACCGGCGGCGGCGTAGCGCTCCACTTCGAGCGTGTCGGCGCGTCCGGCCGTCTGCCCCATGGCCTGCTCGAAGAAGAAGTGCGACGTCTTCCGCGTGAGGTTCTCCCAGCGCACGGTGCCCCGGTTCGGGAACGGCGCGGTCTGGCCGGGCGTAGGCGTGGTGGAGTACACCAGGACCACGTCTTCGCAGGGCGCGTTGTCGGCACTGCCACCGGTGCAGGTGGATGCGAGGAACTGCGGCCGGTCGGAGAAGTCGTAGACCGTGCGCTCCGTGATGATCTGATCCGTGGTGCTCGACCGCGTGGACGTCACGCTGTAGGCGATCAGATTCGGAAGCGGATAGCGGTAGACTTCCTGTCCGGTGACGCCGGCCGCCAGATCCACGTAGCTGATGGTCGTCCCGCCGGAGTTGGCGACGAGGAGCGTATCGCCCATCACGCCGCCGCGCGTACGCGGCCAGGCGGAGATGCCCCACGGACGCGACCCGACGATGATGGGCTGCCGGAAGGTGGAATCGGCGAGGTTGTAGACCTCGAGCTGGTTGCGCTCGATGTTGGACAGGTAGAGCCGGTTGGTGCGCGGGAAGTAGATCGCGTCGGCGATCTTGCCGCCGTCGGGCAGCGGACGCGTGTAGCCCGCGACCACCTGCGCGGTATCGAGCCGCACGGCGCCGGAGGTGAACCGCGCCACGTCCCGACGCCCGTTGGCGTTGCGGGCGAAGCCCTGCACCGTGACCGGGGTGGGGAAGGTGGGTACCGACAGCCGCGTCGTGAACGTGCGCACGAGCGTGCTGAAGCTGCCGTCGGACTGCACGGAGTCGGCCGCGACGAGCCCGCCGCTCAGCGTGCGCACTTCGTATCCGAGCGTCACGATCCCCACGGGGTCGGACGCCTCCACGAAGACGGTGTCGGTGACTTCGAGACGCGGCGCCGCGCCCGTGCGCACGATCGGCACGGTGTTCACTTCGTTCGGGCGCTGCACGGCGTACGTGACCGGCGTGCCGAGGATGCGCTGGTTGAGCGAGTCGGTGATGAACGGCGTGACCGTGAGCGTGGTGCCGGTGACCGTATCCGGGACCACGAGCGTGTCGAGCACCGATGCCGAATCCGGCAGCGGGTTGCTGAAGGAGGAGGAATCCGCGTACGTGAAGGCGCCGCTGGTGAGGAAGCCCACGCTGCGGATCCTGTACGCGGCGCGCGCGCTCAGCGACAGCACCAGCGCCTTGCCCGTGACCACGGGGCTGCCGGCGGCCGGGCTGGTGATGACGGCGGTGGGCGGCGCGAGGTTGCCGATCGTGAGCACGAGCGCCGCGGTGTCGGACACGTTGCCGGCGCCGTCCTCGGCGATGGATTCCACGATCACGGTGCTGCCCAGCGGGGCGGCGCTCGGAACGCGGGCGTTGATGGTGTAGGTGAAATCCTGCACCGCGCTGGTGAACGTGGTGTCGATGCTGGCGGTGAAACCGCCCGTCAGCCGGATGCGGATGTGCTTGAGCCCGATGTCGTCCTTCGCCTGCACGGAGAAGACGAGCAGGGAGTCGGGCGGATTGTTGCCGCGCGTCATGGTGACGCGGGGCTTGGCGGTGTCGCGGAACGGGGGATCGATGACCTCGTCCCCGTCGCACGCCGCCAGTCCGGCCACGACGACCCCGAGCACGGCGGCTCGCAGGGCAAGCGCGCCGGATCGGCGGATCGTGTGAGTCATGGCGAATGCACGCATGGTGTGATGGCTCCTCGTGGCGTCAGCGGCCCGGAGGCGGCGTCGCGCCGTCCTCGAGGATGTGCGGCGTGACCAGGATCAGCAGGTCGCGCTTCGTTTCATTCGTGGTGTTCTGCGAGAAGAGGCGGCCGGCGAAGGGCAGGTTCATCAGGAACGGGATCCCCGAGCGGAAGCGCGACACTTCGGTAACCGTGAGTCCGCCGATGACCGCGGCTTCGCCGTCGGCCACGAGCACCTGGCTCTCGGCGCGCTGCTGATTGAAGATGATGCCCACGTCCGACGGGCCCACTTCGGCGTTCGAGTTCTCCGCCTTGATGTTGAGCATCACCATGCGGTTGTTCGTGACCTGCGGCGTCACGCTGAGGCGGATGCCGGCTTCCTTGATCTGCACCGAGGCGCGCGGAAAGAACGTCTGCGCGCTCGGATCCATGCCCATGCCGCCGCCCCCTCCGCCGCCGCCGCCACCGCCCACACCGCCGGCGCTCGCGTCGATCACGCGGATCGGGATCTCCTGGCCCACGAAGATCTCCGCCGTGCGGTTGTTGAGGATCGTCACGCTCGGCTCCGACTGCACGTCGGCGAGCGACGAGGTCTGGAGCGCGTTGAGGAACGCGGTGAGCTGGTAGCGGCCCAGCGCGGTGGAGTAGACGAGGTTGAGCGCGTTCGGCTTGATGGCGTTGTTGGCGTTCGCGATCCCGGAGATCGCGTTGCCGCCGAGCGCGATGCGGGCCGGCCCCTGGAAGGGCGTGCCGCCGCCGCGCGCGTCGGGGACGCCGTCGCCGTCGGTGTCGACCGGCACGAGCGTGTTCGGATCGATGCGCGGCACGAGCTGCTGGAAGAACTGCTTCGTGCCGGTGCCGAGATCGTACGCGAGCCCGATGTCCTGGATGCCGGTGCGGTTGATGAAGATGATCTTGGCCTTGATCGCGACCTGCGGCGTGCGCACGTCGAGCTCCTGCAGACGCTTGATCAGCTCCGGCAGCCGCGTGGGCACTTCGCTGATGATCAGCTTGTTGGTGGCGCTGTCGGCCGACACGGAGCCGCGCAGCACGCATCCCTGGTTGTCCTGCATGCCGCCGCCGGCGCCGCGGCCCATGCCGCCCTGCTGCCCGCCCATGCCGACGCCCATATCGCGGCCGGCCTGCATGGTGGTGAGGCTGCTGCAGTCACGGGCGAGCAGCGCGCGCACCGTGGGCACGAGGCTCACGGCCTTGGCGTAGTTCACGTTCACGATCTGCGTGACCAGCGGCTCGAGCGCCTGGTTCTGCGCGAGGTTGCCGTAGCTGTCCACGGTGATGATGCCGCTGGCGTCTTCCGTGGCCGCGAGCCCCTGCCCCTGCAGAATGGCCTGGAGGGCGACGTCCCACGGCTTGTCGACGATGTCGGCGGTGACCTTCCCTTCCACGTTCTTGCCCACCACGATGGAGCGGCCGGAGAACGCGCCGAAGGTCGCGATCACGTCGCGGATGTCGGTGTTGTCGAAGTTGATCGAGATGCGCGGCTGCTGCGTGGGCTGCACCTGCGCGCGGCGCGCCGTGGCCGGTGCCGGCGGGATGGCCAGCGGCATCGAGATCGCAGGCGGCGCGTCGGTCGAGGCGAAGGATCCGTTCGACGGCTCGAGGCTGCCCGCGCGCTCGTCACGGGTGACGGGCGTGGCCACACGCGGCGGTTCGGCGACCTGCACCGGCTGTGCAACCGGCTGCACCGACGTGACGGGCGCGTCGGCGAGTCCCGCGGTCTGCGAGGCGAGGGTGGCCGCAGGAACCGCGGCTTCCCGTTCGATGATCGGAGCGATCACGTCCACGGGCGCCGTGACAGGCGCGGCGGGTGCGGCTTCGGACGCCGACGCCACGCGGGTGAGCGGGGCGAACGTTTCCGGGATCATGTCCCAGCGGGCGAACTGCGCGGTGCCGCGCACGCTCAGGCGGATTTCGCCGTCGGCGCGGTGCACCACGTAGGCCTGCCGTCCGGCGAGGTCGAGCACCACGCGCACGGTGTCCACCGCGAACTGCGCCACGCGCACGTTCGTGATGGCGCCGCGGGCGGTGCGATCGTAGGCGCGCGGCTTCACGGCGAGCTTCGCGCCGATCACGTCGAGCACGATGCGATCCGGGTTCGCGAGCGTGAAGTCCGATACCTTGGCACCGGCATCCACCGCGATCACGAGCTCGGCGCCGTCCATGCCGGGCACGAGCGACACGCCGGTCACACGGGGGCCGGCGGTGACGCCGGGCATCGGGAAGACCGCCGACCCGGCGGAAGAGGCGGTCCGGGGCTCGGGGTGCACGGCGGTGTGCACCGCCATCATGTGCGCCAGGGCCACGGTGAGCACCGCGGCCGTCGACTGAACGATCATCGCGTCCTCGCTGTGGTGGAATCGCTCGTCAGTGGCAGCGTTTCCTGCCGGCTGAATCCGAACTCGTCAATGGAGAAGATCACGGCCTTCTGCCGGATGGCGGCCACCCGAAGGCGGCCGAGGGTCTGTCCGATACGCACGCGGTACTGTTCCTGCGTGGCGATGTCGCGCAGCACGGCGACGGAGCTGCTGCCGTCGCCGCCGTACGCCACGCCGGTGAGGCGGAGGTCGCTGAGCAGCGGCCGGAGATCGCCGCTCGTCATGAGCGACGCATACGGGTCGCGGCGCCCGCTGCCGCGATAGCTGAACACTTCGCGGTCGATGTTGAGCGTGGGCGCCGGGGCGCTGCCCCGCGTGGCGGGGGTGGCGGAGGTGGTGTCGACCGTGCCGGCCGCTTCCCGGGTCACGGTGCGCGCGGGGGCCTGCGCGTCGAGTGCGAGCGGCGCGAAGGCGGCGAGCAGGCCCGCCGCCGCGAACCCGCACACGCGATGGGTGAGAGAGCGGATCATCGGTTGGTCTCCGGATGCGTGGTGGCGACACGCGTGGGCGCCGTTTCGGGAGCGGTCCGCTCCACGTAGGTTTGCAGGGTGACCGTGGCTTCGAGCCCGGTGCGATGCGCGTTGCGTGAACGCGAACGCCCCCCGCTCCGGGTGCCGCTGGCGGTGGCCAGCTGGAAGTGCACCGGCGCCACGATGCGCGGCAGCGATCCGACGTTGGCGAGGAAGCTGCCGATGTCGTGATACCCGCCGATGATCGTGACCTTGTAGCGGTGCGTGTCGAACTTGTCGCCGCGCAGCACGGGGTCCGGCGTGAAGGTGCCCACGTCGAGCCCCGCCCGGCGGGCGGCGTTGGACACTTCCTCGAGGAGCGCCGGCACTTCGTTGCTCGTGGGCACCAGGCGGCGCATGGCCAGGAGCGCCGAACGCTGTTCGGCGGCCTGCGCGCGGAGATCCTCCACGCTGCCGGCCGCGAACTCCTTCTGCGCGATCCGGTTGGACTGCTCGAGGGCTTCGACGCGCTTCGTGTCGAGCGCGAGCTGCTCGGCCGCGGACGAATACGGATACAGATAATAGACCACGGCCAGCGCCACGGCGACGATGCCGATGACGAGCTTGATCTGGTCTCGCTGGGATTGCGGGAACTGGGGCATGGGGAGTGGCCTCGGTCAACGAACGGGGACGACGAACGACTCGGTGCGCAGCACTTCCGGCGGCGGCACTTCGTATTCGGCGTCGAGCTGGAACTCGGTCACGTCCTTGCCGTCGACCACGACGATCTCGGATTTGACGAGCATGACGTTCTTCACGAACGGCGACGCTTCGAGATCCTTCATGAAGAGTGTGAGCGCCTGCATGTCGACCGTCTGGCCGATCACGCGGAAGCCGACCGGCTGATGCACGACGATCGAATCGACCGGGGCCTTGGCGGCGGGCGCCGCCTTGCCGGCGGGCGCCTTCGCCGGCGGCGCGGCCGGCCTCGCGTTCCGCCCCTGGGCGACGGGTGCCGGCGGCTCCACGCCCGGCGGGAGCGTGGCCTTGCTGGTCTGCTCCACCGACGTCAGCCATGTGTACGACGGCAGCGCCTGGCTGATCTCGTCGAGCAGGTGCGCCCAGATGTAGCGGTTGTCGTCGATGGTGCGGATGATCTGCACCTGGCGATACACCGAGTCCCGCTCCACGGCGACCTGGCGACGGACTTCGAGCACCGTGGCCAGCCGCGTGGAGTCGCTCATCGCGCGCTCGAGCCGCTGGCCGACTTCCTTCGCGCTCGCCTGCTGCGTGGTGAACAGCACGCCTACGGCGAGCACAGCCAGGAGCACCGCGCCGGCCGAGCCGAGCAGCCACGGATCCTTGACCCGGTCGGTGAGCCCGGTGACGGTGGCCCCGAGGCTGCGCGACGCGCCCGCCGCGGCCTTGCCCTTCTTCCTGCTGCCCGGCAGCAGGTTGACATGGATCTGCATATGACGTCCTCGCCTCAGGCGACGGACCGGAGGGCGAGCCCCACCGGCAACATGAGTAGCGGCGCCACTTCGTCAGTGGCCATGAACTCCAGGGCGCCGTCGCGCACCGCGAGGCGCGCGAGCGGGTTGGCCGGCTGCACCGGCATGCGCAGACGCTCACCCAACCAGGGCAGCAGCCCCGGCGTGCGCGATCCGCCGCCGCAGGCGTACACGGCGCGCACCTGTCCGTAGTGCCGCGACGAGGAGGCGAGGAACGACATCGCGCGCTCGAGGCCCACGGCGAGCTCCTCGCCGCGCGCCACGATCACCTGGTCGAGCGCCGGCGTGCGGTCGTAGCCGCGCACCAGCCCTTCGGCGTCCTCGGCCGTGATGCCGTGGTCGCGCTGCAGGTCTTCGCGGATGCGGCGCGTGCCCACCGTGAGGTCGCGCGTGAGGATCGGCACGCCTTCGTCGAGGACGTTGAGCGACGTGACCTCGTTGCCGATGTTGAGCAGCGCCACGACGCCGGTCATGGCGTCGGGGTAGTTCACGGCGAACGCGTTGTGCAGGGCGAAGGCGTCGACGTCCATGATCTTCGGCGTCACGCCGGCGTCGGTGAGCAGATGCCGCTTGATCTCCACGAGATCCCGCTTGGCCGCCACGAGCAGCACGTTCATCTCGAGGCTGTCGCCATCGGGATCGAGGATCTGGTGATCGAGCTCCACGGAGTCCATGTCGAACGGCACGTGCTGCTCCGCTTCCCAGCGGATGAGCTCCTGCGCCTGCGCTTCCTTCACGCGCTCGACCTGGATCTTCTTCACGATCACGTCGCGTCCGCCCACGGCAGCCACGACTTCCGGCTTCTTCGCGCCCACCGCTTCCATGGTCTGCCGGATGGCGTCGGCGACCATGGCGTGATCCATCACTTCGCCTTCCACGATGGCGTTCTCGTTGAGCGGCGTGATGATCACTTTCGTGAGTTCCGGTGTCGCACCGGCATGATCGATGACCGCGGCCTTCACGAGGCCGGACCCGATGTCGAGTCCGATGGTCGTCTTCTTTCGGCCGAAGAGCTGCATACGGCGGGGGGTTGCGCGGTGGTGGTCGAAGAGCCGTGTGGAGCCCACGGCGGGTCACACGATTGGAACCGGACACTTTGACCTGAGGGGTCGGGCGATTCACCCTCCATACGACCAGCGGGGAGTGAAGTAACGTCCACCGGAGGGGGGTCCCCCCCGGTGTCGACCGGTTTTGTGACACCCTTGGCTCGCAGCGTGGCGCTCGGACGCGCGTGCGTCCGCGGCCATGTCACAACGAACGACGTGAACCGGTCGGTCAGGGACGCTCGGTCCAGCCGTGCCGGCCCACGGGTGCGGGCACGCCCGCGCCGGCCAGCGCGAGACGGATCGGACATCGTCCGGCCTGGAGCAGCACGGGACCGGCAAGGCGCGAGCCCCGGGCGTCCCGGTCGCGCACGACCAGAGCGCCGAGGAACTGCACGGGCGCCTCCCCCGGCGCGGGGTGCGCAAGGACGCGCCCGCCCACGAGTGCCACACCGGCGAACGACACGCCGGCATCGACGTGCAGATCACCCGATACCACGAGCACACCCTGCGCGGGTGTCGTGCCGGTGAGTCGCACGGCGCCCGGGTGCGTGGCGACCACGACCGGCCATCGCCGGGTGCAGGCGTCGTGCGTCATGACACTCCGGCGCGCGTCACCGAACCACACCGGACAGGCGGGGCTGCCGCCGGCGAGCGCGTCGAGCGAGAGCACGCTGTCGCCCGTGGTGCGCGTGGCCCGCGACGCGAGTACGGTCACGGCCTGGTCGAACGCCGCGCCCACGACAGCGGCTGCGGAATCGGAAAGGAGACGGACGGGCGCTCCCGCACCGGCAACCACGGCATCGGCCGGATACTCGGCGTTGCGCGCCACGACCGCGGCGGACGGCTCCAGGCGTTCGTCACTCGTGCATTCATCACTCCAGCCGGCAGGCACGACATCTGCGCCGAACACCGTCGCGCCGGATCCGATCTCCACCGATCCGGCAGCCGTGAGCGCGCCCAGCGCCGGCACCGACGGCCATGTGAGCCGCACGGTCCGTCCGAGCGTGCGGCGCGCCGTACGCGCAGCGCCTTCCCGGATTTCCGCGCGCGCTTCGGCCGCATAGGTGCGCGCACTCAACCGCGTCCGGATCACACGTGTCCCTGCCGCACCGCCGGGATCCGGCAGCGTATCCGATTCGCCCGTGCGGAGACGCACCGCGGCCCCGCGATCCCACGCCGCGATCACCCCGAGCAGCGCGGCATCGGCGGCGTGCGTGGCCCGCTCGCCATGCCAGCCGAGCCTGGCGGCGCGCGAGGCGTGCAGCACGGCATCGGTGAACGCGACGGCCACGAACAGGAGCGCGCTCGTGAGGACGAGCACGATCACGAGCGAGAAGCCTCGACGCGTCATCTCAGCCACCTCCTCGCAGCGCGAGACGCACGCGCAGCGAATCCTGCACGAGCCCCGACGCCGGCGTGCGCCGCGCCGCGCGGAGCTCCAGGAGCACGAGACGTGCCTCGGATGCCGACGCCACGGGCGTGCCGTCGGCCCGCGTGACGCGCAGCCGGAAGCCGCCGTCCCGATGACTCAGCAGCGGGCCGGCCACCGGCTGGATCGTGGCCCAGGCAGTGCCGTTCCAGTCGCGCCGGCCGAGCCAGTACGTGCCGTCGCCGGCCCGATACGCCCGCCATTCCACGCGGCGGCGCACCGACACCACGCTCCCCGCGTCCGGCGGTTCGCCGGCTCCCGCGCTCACCGTCAGACGCCAGGGCGTCCCACCCGCGGCGGTGTGCAGCGCGGAGCGCGCGCAGGCGGCCGATGCGCGTGAGACGGCCTGCACCGATATCGCCTGCTCGGTGCTGTCGAGCGCCGCGGACGGCGCGCCGGCCAGCGCGGTATCGGCCGTCGCATACACCAGCCGGTCTCCGCTCCTCGGCGCGGCGAACACCACGGCACGGAGCGGATGCGCGCCGTGTCCCGCCACCACATCCACGAGGTGCGCGGCCGGCGCTCCGCATACCACGCCGGTGAAGACCGGCGCGTGCAGCACCACGCTCGTATCGGTCCACGTTTCGAGATCGGCAGCCGCGGCGGCACGGAGATCGGCGGCGATCGCCAGCGCTCCGTGCTCGAGCTCGCGCAGGTTGTGGAGACGCACTTCGATGCTGCGCGCCGTGCGGAGCTGGGTCACGAAGAGCTGCACCGCCACGCCGCTCAGGAGCAGCGCCAGCGGCATGGCCACGAGCAGTTCGAGCACGGTGCCGCCGTGACGAGCGCGAGCGCGCCGGAGTGGCCCGCGATGGCCGGTTGCGCGTGTCAGGGCGCTCATGGGCACCATCCGGCAACGAGCGTATGCAGCGCGCGCGAGCTGCCGCTGGCCGGCACGGCCGGCAGGGTGACCGCGAGATCCACGACAACGGCCTGCCCGGCCGCCGCGACGGTCCAGGCGCCCGTCAGGCGCGATCGGGTTTCCGCGCCGGCGGTGACGGTGCAGGGCACGGCCTGCACCTGTTCGGCAAGATCACGGGTGAGATCGCGCGCGGCCGCGAACTGGACGACGCGGTCCGAGAACGTGGCCGTGGCCTGGAACAGCGACAGGCAGCCCGCCGCGGCAACGGTGAGCACCAGGGAAGCCACGAGCAGTTCGACGAGCGCGCGGCCTGGGCGTGCGGAGCAGTGAATGGAAGTCATGCCGCAACCTGCCACGAACCGGGCGCAAGTGCGTCACCGTTTCATTGCACGCGTCATCATTCCATTGCCGCATGGAGCGGCAGCAGGAGCACGAACGCGGCGCCCCCTTCGCGCGCGGGCTGCACCCAGATCGTTCCGCCCAGGCTTTCGATCGTCTGCGCCACGATCGCGAGCCCGAGTCCGGTCCCCCGCCCTTCCCCTTTCGTGCTGAAGAACGGCTCGAACACCCGTTCCTCGTCACCGGGCGGAACACCGGGGCCCGAATCGGCCACCACCACCTGGAGCACGGTCTCGGCGCGGTCGTGACGGGCGAGCCAGCCGAGCGCCCGTCCGCTCGGGGTGCGCGGGAATCGTTCGTCGGTCGCATCGGTGGAACGGCGCAGCACCACGTCACGGAAGATCCCGGCCGAGACCACGCGCATGCGGAGTCCGAGCCGGCCCACGCCCCCCATCGCGTCCACCGCGTTCAGGAGCAGGTTCACGAACACCTGCTCCAGATCGTGCCGTTCGGCATAGACCGCGGCATCGGCGGCTTCGATGTGACGTTGCACCTCGACGCGGCGGAGCACGCCCTGATCCGACATGAGGCGCAGCACGCCTTCGAGCACGTCGTCCACGCGCACGGCTTTCGGCGTCAGGCGGCGGGGACGCGCATAATCGAGCAGACCGCGCACGATGCGGTCGATCCGTTCGACTTCGCGTTCGAGCGCGTCGAGCGGTTCGTCGATCGGCGGGGCGCCGCCGGCGCGCTGTCGCACGAGGTGGGCGTAGTTCGCGATCGCCGACAGCGGATTGCCCACCTCGTGCGCGATGCCGGCCGCGAGGCGGCCCGTGGTGGCGAGCTTTTCCACGCGCGAGAGCGCCTGCGTGTCGGCCGGGAGCGATGGGCCGGTGCGCCGGTTCAGGAGACGGGTGACGGCGGCGAGCCACGCGACGAACCCCGCGGAGCCGACGGCGGCGAGCGCCGTCACCCGCAGGGCGCCGCTGGTGTTGGCGGCGATCAGCGCGGACGCGAGGATCGCCGCGCCAAGGACGAGTGCCGTGCGGCGGACGAGCGGCTTGCGGAGCGGGTGGGGTGGCTGGAGCGGCATGACGACGCGGAAAGTGCGGGGCGGCGCGTGCCGGAGCCACCCCCGGACGCGAAAAAGGGCCGGGCTTTCGCCCGACCCCTTTTGCCCCGGTCCGATGGACCGGCAGAGCCTGCTGCCATCGCGACTACCGTCGCGAGGTGCTTACTGATCGTCGGAGCACACCGGCTGGCCTTCGGGGCCGTCTCCTGCCGCCTCACCCACGGAGATCTCGCACGTGATATCCGTGTTGCCGTGCGTCGCCGTCGCCGACCAGCCGCGGTCGTCACCGTTGAAGCCGAGCGTCACGCCCGACGAGCCGACGGGCTCGGGGAAGCCGCTGTACGAGTTGTTGTTCGCGAAGTGCGCCTCGGCGGCCGAGACCAGGTTCTTGAGGTCCGACTTCATGGCGGTCTTGTACGCCTTTTCCTTCGTGTCCGCGAACTTCGGGATCGCGATCGCGGCCAGGATGCCGATGATCACGACGACGATCAGGAGTTCGATGAGGGTAAAGCCTTTGCGGGTCCGGGGCATGTCCGTCTCTCCGTATGGTTTGGGTTCGATCGACGCAGTCTCAGTCGAGTCCCGCGCGACGACACCCCATAGGGCAATGCGCGGGCCACTCGCGGATCAGAACACAAACACATTGTCCTGCAACGACTTGCATCATTTCGCCGCACGCCCAATCACGGCATTGCACCCGGCGTTTCGCATGATTCCTTGCACGGTGCAAGACAGGGCAACGGAGGGCTTCGGCGGGCTCGTTCCAGAGGCGTGACGGGCCGGCGGAAAGTGTGACGGCAGCCGGCCTTACACTACGCGAGCTTCCAGCCAGCGCGCGATTTCTTCCTCGCCGATCTGGTCCTGCGCAACGCCGAGCATCAGCGCAATGATCTCGTCCTGCGGCGCGCGGACGTGGTACCCGTTCATGTCGAGGAAGGTGATGCCCGCCATGAAGGCGATGCGCTTGTTCGCATCCTGGTAGCCATGATTCTTCGCCAGGCCGAACACATACGCCGCCGCGCACTGAAAGAGGGTACCTTGCTCGTACGCATGCCGGTTCCGGGCGCGCGCCAGGGCGGACTCGATTCCTCCCTCGTTCAGAATCCCCGCATGGCCGCCGAACTGTTGCCGCAGCACTTCCTGCATGGCATCCACGGCTCGGCGGTTGAGCCAGAGCGGTTCCATCCGTGCCGCGGGCTAGAGCTTGGCGAGTGCCGCCATGGCGGCCCGGTTTTCCTTGAGGAGCTTCGCAAAGGAATCGAGTGCCGCAGTCGTGGCGGGATCGACGGCACTCAACAGGATTCCATGGGGCGTCTCCACGACGAACACTTCGTCTCCCGCCTCCAGTTGCTGGCGAGTCAGCATGTCCTTCGGAAGAATGGCGCCGACGGACCCTCCCACCTTCTTGAGCGTGATCGTCTGTACCATGGCTTCCCCCTGCCTCACGAATGATCGACGTCCATAAGGGACTTGGAACGACTCCCTTCTTCAATATATAACATTTGTCATATTTCGTCCATCCCCCTACGCCGCTCCCTCCCCGTACCGCGCCAGCTTCCGGTACAGCGTGGACGGATCGATCCCCAGCACCTCCGCGGTCCGGCTCTTGTTGCCGCTCTCGTTCTGCAGCACCCAGGCGATGTAGGCCCGCTCGATGGCCTCGAGCGTGGGCGTGGCCGGCGCCCGGTCCGCCACCAGCGGCTCGGCGCGCCGCTCCACGATCCGCTCCGGCAGCGCGCCCGCGTCGATCTGGGCCCCGGTGGACAGGATCACCGCGCGCTCCAGCGCGTTCTCGAGCTCGCGCACGTTGCCGGGCCACTGGTACGCCATGAGCGCGTCCCGCGCGCCCTCCGACAGCGTCTTGGCCGGCTCCCGCCGCTGCTCCGCCACGCGCGACAGGAAGTGGTCGGCCAGGAGCGGAATGTCGTCCGCCCGCTGCCGGAGCGGCGGCAGGTGCAGCGCGATCACGTTCAGGCGGTAGTACAGATCGCCGCGGAACGTGCCGCGCTTGATCTCCTCCTCGAGCTCGCGGTTGGTCGCCGCGATCACGCGCGCGTTGATCGGAATCGATTCCGTGGCGCCCACGGGGATCACTTCCCGCTGCTGCAGCACGCGCAGCAGCTTGACCTGCGTGGCTGCCGTGGTCTCGCCGATCTCGTCGAGAAAGAACGTGCCGCCGAGCGCGGCCGCAAAGAGCCCGGTCTTGTCCTTCACCGCGCCGGTGAACGACCCCTTCACGTGCCCGAACAGCTCGCTCTCGAGCAACGATTCGGGGAGCGCCCCGCAGTTGATCGACATGAACGGCTGCTCGTGCCGGCCGCTCAGGTCGTGCACGTACCGCGCGATCACTTCCTTGCCCGTGCCCGATTCGCCGGTCACGAGCACGGTGCTGTCCGTGGGCGCGACCATCTCCGCCATGCGGAGCGCGTCCTGCCACGCGCGGCTCTTCCCGATCGCCACCACGCTCGTGGTGCGATCACGCTTCCGGATCTCCTGGCGCAGCACGGTGTTCTCCGCGCGGAGCCGCCGGTGTTCCACGGCACGGCGCAGGATCGCGAGCAGTTCGTCGTTCCGGAACGGCTTCTGAATGTAATAGAACGCGCCTTCGTTCACGGCCTGCATGGCCGACTGCAGCGTGGCCTGCGCGGTCATCAGGATCACCGGGCACGACGGATACCGGTCGCGCACGGCCGACAGTACCTGCACGCCGGTCACGTCGGGCATGCGGATGTCGGTGAGCACGACGTCGGGCTCGCCGTCGTCGAGCCGGTCGATGCCGGCACGGCCGCCGAGCGCGACCACGGGGTGGAATCCCTCGCCCTTGAGCAGGATGCGCAGCGATTCGAGGATGCCCGTTTCGTCGTCGACGAGGAGCACGCGTGGTGGAGGGGTGACGCTGACGGCCGGCGGAGTGATCACGGAAGGCATCTCGAAAAAGGCGACAACGGACGGAATCAGGTGAGGGCGGGCGCGGGCACGGCATGCTGCGCGGCAGCCGGCACGCGCCACGTGCCGCTCGTGTGCGCGCCGGGCTGCACACGCGGCACGAGCAGCGTGAAGCGGGTGCCGCGCGCGAGGTGATCCACGAGCACCAGGCCGCGGTGCGCTTCGGCGGCGCGGTGCGCGATCGGCAGGCCGAGCCCGCTCCCGCCGGGCTTGCTCGTCACGAACGGCTCGAACAGGCGATCACGCAGCGCTTCCGGAATCCCGGGGCCGTCGTCGGTGACACGCACGGCGACGGCGTCGGTTCCGGAGAGCGCGCCGAGCGAGCGGTCGAGCGACGGGTCGCGCACGGGTTCCACGATCACGTGCACCCGGCCGTCCGCGCTCACCGCCTGCACGGCGTTGAGCACGAGATTGAACACGGCACGGTGCAGCAGGTCGTCGTCTCCCGATACGCTGCACGACCCGTCGGCCGGCGCCGTGACCGCGACGGTCACGTGCCTGCCGCACGACGGATGCTGCTGCACGAGCGCCACCGCGGCGCGCGCCACCGCGGCCACGTCCACCTCGGTGAGCTGCGCGGCCCGCGTGCGCGCGAAGTCCAGGAACTCGCTCAGCAGACGGCTCAGCCGGTCCGATTCCCGCACGGTGAGCGCGAAGAGCGCCTGTTCGTCCTCGTCCACGTCGTCACGTCGCTGCTGCCGCCGGGCGAGTTGCTCGGTGGCGCTCGAGATCGAGGCGAGCGGATTCCGGATCTCGTGCGCGAGCGACGCGCTGAGCTCGGCCACGGCCTGCAGCCGCTCCGTGCGCACGTGCAGCGCCTGCACGCGCTTGGAGTCGGAGATGTCCTGGAAGATCGCCGTGGCCGTGCGTCCGCCGCTGGCGCGGCCGCGCTCGGCGATGGTGGTGGTGAGCCCCACGAGCACCGTCTGTCCGTCGCGGTGGATCACCCCTTCGACACGGTTCCGGCGCACGCCGTCCCGTGCAGTGCGTTCGAGCACGTCGGCCAGCTCGGGCGCCACCGCGGCGAGCGTGCCGAGCACCGGCCGTCCCACCATGCCGCGCAGCGGGAGCCCGAGCAGTTCGGTGGCGGCCGGATTCGCATACAACAGATGGCCGGTGCCGTCCACGGTCACGATGCCGCTCTGGATGCTGCGCAGGATGTCGGCGGCCTCGAGCTGCACGTTCACGAGCTGCGCGGCCAGCGCCTCGCGTCCGTCCCCCGCCTGCCGGAGCCGCGCGGCAATGACCCCGCTTCCCACCGAGACCACCACGAACACCCCCACCTGCACCCAGATCGCGAGCGCCGGCGTTTCGAGCCGCAGCCAGAGCACGTCTACCGCATACAGCGCGCTCGCCAGCACCGCCACCAGCACGCCGTCGCGGAACGGCAGGAGCAGCGCGGCCACCGCAATGACCAGAATATAGAGGGCCGCGAACTGCGAGCTCCACCCGCCCGTGATGTGCACGATGGCCGTGACCACGAGGAGGTCGATCACGCACTGCAGCAGCAGGAACGCCCGGCCCGTGGGCCGGCGGTATATTTCCCGGTACATGGCCGACGCGACGGTGGCCAGGATGGCGGTCGCGAACGCCAGGGTGGCCACGAGGGTGTCGACGGGCTCGGCCCGTTCCCACACGAACACGGCGGCCACCAGGATCGCGAAGCCGATTGCGACACGCCCCAGCCAGACCCACCGCAACACGCGGTACGGGTCGAGCATGCGGTGGACCGCGAGCTGGGGATAGGTTGGAGTGTACCGCACGGCCGGTGAGCGGCAGGTGGTGTTGATCGGGTCGGGAGACCGCCGGCCGATGCGGGCCGGTGGCATCGCAGGATGCAAGACCCGCGGATCGCCCGGGAGTCTTGCAGATTGCACGAGTTTCCAGGTACAGGACGAACCATGAGCGCGCCCGTTTCCTCACCCGCATGATCGCCGACCCCGCCGACGCCCTCACCGCCGGTACGATCACGTTCCGCCTGACCATGGTCGTCCTGCTGGTGGCCGCCAATGCCTTCTTCGTGGCGGCCGAGTTCGCGCTCGTGGCCGTGCGCCGGAGCCGGATCGAGCAGCTCGTGAGCCAGGGGAGCCGCGGCGCCGTGGTGGTGCAGCGCGCCCTCAAGGAGCTCGACCGCTACATCTCCGGCACCCAGCTCGGGATCACCCTCGCCTCGCTCTCCCTGGGATGGATCGGGGAGCCGGCCATTGCCGTGCTCGTGGACATGGCGCTCGGGTCCATCGGGATCCCGGTGCCACCGGGAGCGGACCACGGCATCGCCGCCATCGTGATCGCGTTCACCGTGGTCACGTTCCTGCACATCGTCTTCGGCGAGCTCATGCCCAAGTCGGTGGCGCTCATCAAGCCGGAACAGGTGAGTCTCTGGGTCGCGCGGCCGCTGATCCTCTTCTCCAATCTGATGTCGCCGTTCATCGCCCTTCTCCAGGGCACGGCGACCCGGCTGCTCCGCCTGCTGGGAGTGGAGCCGGTATCGGAAGGGTCGCACGTGCACTCCCCGGAGGAGCTGCGCCTCATCGTGATGCACGCCCGCGCGCACGGCGCGCTCGACGAAAGCGACTCCGCCATGCTCGCCGGCGTCTTCGACTTCCACAACAAGAAGGCGTGGGACGTGATGCGGCCCCGTACCGACGTGGTCGCGATCCACGACGACGCCACCGAGGCCGAGCTCCGCGAGGTACTGCGCACGGAACGGTATTCCCGCTATCCGGTATACCGGGAGGCGCTCGACGATGTCGTCGGCGTGCTGCTGGCCAAGGACTTCTGGCTCTATGAGGGAGACGCGCCGTTCGTGCTGCGCGATCACCTGCGGGAACCACTGTTCGTGCCGGCCACGCGCGCAGCCGAACGCGTGCTCGAAGACCTGCGCCGCACTCGCGCGCACCTCGCCGTCGTGCTCGACGAGTTCGGCGGCACGGCCGGCATCGTGACCCTCGAGGATCTGGTGGAAGAAGTGGTGGGCGATATCGCCGACGAATACGATCAGGTGGCGCGCGAGGCGATGGTGACCAACGGTGTGCTCGAACTCGCCGGCGCCCTGTCACTGGTGGACGTGCGGTCCGATTACGGGCTCGCGATCCCCGAGGGCGACTGGACCACGCTCGGCGGCTACGCCTTCTCGGCGCTTGGCCGCCTGCCCACGCTTGGCGACCGGGTCGCGTTCCCCGGCGGCGAGCTCGAAGTGGTGGCCATGGACGGCCGGCGTGTGGCCGCGCTGCGTGTGCATGCACGCGCGGAGGCGGCGCGATGACCCCGCGGCGTCCGGCTGACACGCGCCCGGTCAGGGGCGCGGTCCTGCTGCTCGTGCTCCTCGCCGCCGCGGGGTGCCGCCCCGTGGGCGACGTGGCCGATTCGCTCCGCACGCCGGTCACGGTCCAGCCCGGCGACAGCGGACGCGCCCTCGCGCCGCCGGGCGCGCCGGAACGCGCGTTCCCGGCGCCGTCGCGGGCCGTGGCCGACATCGTGGCACCCCGCTGGAGCAACGAGGACGATCGCGACGATGCAGGCGAAGCGGAGCGCGTGCTCCGCATTCTGGGCGCGCGCGAAGGAATGCACATCGCCGACATCGGCGCCGGCGACGGCTACTACGTGGCGCGGCTCGTGCCCAGGGTAGGCGCGAGCGGCCGGGTGTACGGCGAGGACATCGCGCCGCGTCACCTCGAGATGCTCGCCGCCCGGGCGCGGCAGTCCGGCTGGACCAACGTCGAAGTCGTGCGCGGGGAAGCGCACGATCCCCGTCTCCCCGACAGCACGCTCGACGCCGCGATTCTGATCCACATGTATCACGAGATCTCGCAGCCGTTCGGGTTGCTGTGGAATCTCGCCACCGCCATGAAACCCGGCGGCCACGTGGTGGTGCTCGATCTCGAGCGTCCCACCTGGGGCCACGGCACGCCGCTCGAACTGCTGCGGTGCGAGTTCGCCGCGGTGGGCTACCGTGAAGTGCGCGTGGACCGGAGCGTGCCGGGCGAGTACGTGGTGGTGTTCGCGGCGCCGGCGCTGTCGGAGCGCCCGTCACCCGAAGCGCTCACGCAGGCGCTTGCCGAACGGCCGTGCACCGCGCCGGGCACTCGCAATTGAGCACCGCCGAGCCGGCCGACGCCCTCGTCGTTTCTCCCCAGCTCGTCATTCCGTTCGGCGAGTTCGACGTGCGCGCGACCACCGGCGGCGGGCCGGGCGGACAGCATGTGAACCGGAGCGCCACGCGCGTGGAGCTGCGCTGGTTTCCGGCCACGTCGGCCGCCCTGGCCGCGGCGCTCGCGCCGGCGCATCGCGAACGCGTGCTGCAGCGGCTGCGCGGCCGTCTCGACGGCAGCGGCGCGATTCGCCTCGTGGCGGCCGAGCATCGCAGCCAGCGGCGCAATCGGGATGCCGCGCTCGAACGGCTGGCCGCGATCGTGCGGGCCGCGCTCCCCGATCCCACGCCGCGCAAGGCCACGAAGCCCACCCGCGGCGCGGTGGAGCGCCGACTGCTCGAGAAGAAGCGCCGCGGCGACGTGAAGCGTGAGCGCGGGCGCCGCGATCACGATTCATAGCACCGGATTGCCGTCTCCATGCCCGACACGGGCCGATCTCCGCTGACCCGCCGCGACGCGCTCGTTCCCGCGCTCGTGGATTCGCTGCGCGGGTACACGGCCGCGCGTTTCCTGGCCGATCTCGGCGCCGGCATCATCGTGGGCATCGTGGCCCTGCCGCTCGCCATCGCATTCGGCATCGCGAGCGGCGTCACGCCCGAACGCGGACTCGCCACCGCGATCGTGGCCGGCTTCCTCATCTCCGCGCTCGGCGGATCGCGCGTGCAGATCGGCGGTCCCACCGGCGCGTTCGTGGTGATCGTGGCCGGCGTCGTGGAACGCTTCGGTGTGGACGGGCTGCTCGTGGCCACGTTCATGGCCGGCGTGATGCTCGTGGTGTTCGGACTCGTACGCGCCGGCGCGGTGATCCGGTTCGTACCGCAACCGCTCGTCACCGGATTCACGACCGGGATCGCGGTGCTCATTTTCGCGAGCCAGGTGCGCGATGCCCTCGGCCTCCGCATGACACAGGTCCCCACCGACTTCGTGGAGAAGGCACGCGCGCTCTGGGCGTATCGCGACACCGTCTCGCTTCCGGCCATCGGCGTCACCGCGGCCACGCTCGCCATCCTGCTGCTCTGGCCCCATGTGCCGGGCATGGCGCGCCGCGTGCCGGGGCCGTTCGTCGCCCTCCTGCTGGTGACGGGCGCGGTGTCACTGCTCGGCCTCGACGTCGATACGATCGGCTCACGCTTCGGCGCCATGCCGCAGGGATTGCCCGCGCCGCACCTCCCCGCGGCGAGCTGGTCCGTGATGCAGGCCCTGATCGCGCCCGCGTTCACCATCGCGATGCTCGCCGCGATCGAATCGCTGCTCTCGGCCGTGGTGGCGGACGGGATGACGGGCGACCGCCATCGTTCGAACATGGAGCTCGTGGCGCAGGGCCTCGCCAACATGGCATCGCCGGTGTTCGGCGGCATTCCCGCCACCGGCGCGATCGCGCGCACGGCCACGAACATCAAGAGCGGCGGACGCACACCGGTGGCCGGCATGGTGCACGCGCTCGTCCTGCTCGCCGTGCTCCTCGCCGCCGGTCCGCTGGCCACGCGCATCCCCATGGCGGCGCTTGCCGGCATTCTCATCATGGTGGCGTATCACATGAGCGAATGGCGCACCTTCCGCGCCTACCTGCGTACGCCGGCGAGTGACGTGGCCGTGCTCGTGACGACGTTCCTGCTCACCGTGCTGGTGGATCTCACCGTGGCGCTGCAGGTGGGGATGGTGCTGGCCGCGTTCCTCTTCATGCACCGGATGGCGCGCGTGACGAATGTGCAGGCGGTGACCGGCACGCTGGACGGCCACGCCGAGGGCGCGCCGTCGAACACGGGGCTGCACGAGGAGATCGCCCTCCCGGCCGGCGTGGAGCTCTACGAGATCGACGGGCCGTTCTTCTTCGGGGCGGCGGAACGGTTCAAGGAGGCCATCGCCACCGTGAGCCAACGGCCGCGCGCCCTCATCCTCCACCTGCATCGCGTGCCGGTGATCGACGCGACGGCCATTTCCCTGCTGCGGGATCTGCACGCCCGCTGCCGCCGCGAAGGCACGCTGCTGCTGCTCGTGCACGTGCACGCGACGCCGCTCGCGGCGCTCGACCGGGCGGGATTCCTCGACGAGCTCGGGCGGGACCAGGTCGTGCCGTCGCTCGACGCGGCCCTCGCCCGGATCGATCAGAACACGATCGCCTGAACGCCCAGATAGTACGTGTAGAAGTCCACGCGCGAACGGATCGGCCGCGGATCGCGCGACTCCCGGACCGAGGCCCGGACTTCGTCGGCGGTGAGATACGTGACGTCGTCATGACGGAGATAGCGCACGCCGAGCTCGATGTACGTCGGCCGCGCGCCGCGGGTCACCCGGATGTACGTGCCCGCCGCGCCACCGTACGTCAACGCCCAGTCGCTGGAGTTGTTGGTGCTCGCGAACGGCGTGTCCTCGTTCGTGCCTTCCACGCTGCTCTGCGTCCAGAAGGCGGAGAAGCCGCCGAGCGCCGTGGCGTAGGGCGTGATCGTGCCGGTGGGACCGAGAAGCTGCGGGCCGAGCACGAACGACGCGATGTTGTTCGACGTGCGCAGGTCCACGCGGATCAGGTTGCCGAGCGTGGGGCTGAGCGGCACGCGCTGCCTCACGTTGCCGTAGTTCAGGAAGGAGAGCTCGGTGCGGATGTTGAAGATCGCATTCGCATCGAGCCGGAAGAGCGCGTTGGCGCTCAGGCCGCCGCCGAGGTTCGTGGTCTCGTCGAACTCGCCGCGCGGCTGCGAGATGTTCACGGCGAGGCCGGCGGTGACCGGACCGACAGGTGCCTGCGCGGACAGCGCGGACGTGATGAGGAACGCTGCGAGCGGCAGCGTCCGAGGCAGGATCGAGGAAATGGACATGCTTGACATTATGAGGACGGTTGCCGGAGAGCTACAGGGTCGAACGACCTGTTGGTGATCCACCGGCGGCCTGCCCGATCGCGTCTCACCCCGGATCCCGCCACACCCGCGTGGTCACCACCCGCACGTCGCCGGCTCGCGCGGTCAGCTCCGGCATGGCCAGCGGCACTGCGTTCCCTCCGCCGCCCACGTGGACCGCGGGCACGAGCTCGCCGGCCGGCACGGTCACCCGCACCACCGACAGCCGCCCCGGCAGCAGGTGCCACGCACGCGTGTCCGCGCGCTCGAGCGCCGAAGCCACGATACCCGCGAGCGCGCCCGCCACCTGGCCGTGCTTCTCCCGCACCGCGTCCACCGCCACCGCGCGCGTCACGGTGCGCGCCGTGAGCCGGGCCAGACGCGCCGTGCGCTGCCGCCGCGCATCCGCGCCGACCGCATCACTGATCGCCGCCGTGGCCACGCCCGTGAGCGGCACCGCCCACTGCTGGTTCCACTGCGCGTCCGCGCTGTCGGTCGCCATCACTCCCTGCATCGTGAACAGCACCGGCGCGTTCGGCAGCCGGGAACGCACCAGGCTCGGCCAGCGGATCTCCATCCAGTTCCGATACCACTGGCGATCGCCCAGGTAGCGCGTGCCGGCAGCCGGCCGAGGCGTCCAGTCGGCGGCCACCGTCATCGTGCCCGGCAGGTCGGACGGCCCGGAGACGGACGGCACCGGCTCGGCCAGCGGATCACCGCCGCCCGGTGTGGGCGTTCCGGCCACGGTCTCCGGCACGTCGGACACGAACACGCCGCCATCCGGCAGCGTGTTCAGCGCGTTCAGCCAGCGCGACACCGTGGTCTCCGAGGACACTCCCGCGGTGACCGTGTCGAACGGCAGACGGGGCGCGGCCGGCGCCGGACGTTCCGGGGCCCGGTCCGGCTTCGCGCTCGTCTCCAGCCGCGGACGCGAAGGAATGCGTTCACCGGTCTTGACGAACGGATTCCGGTCGCTCGCGCGCACCGGCGCCCCGCTCACGATCGGCCGTCTCCGCCGATCCGCGTCCATCATCATCCCGCCGTCCATCGGAATCGCCAGCGTCTGCGTCACGTAGTGCGCCACGAATCCGCTTTCCACCACCAGCAGCACCGTGGCGCTGTCGCCCGTGGGCGCGGATGCCATGATCGAATCCACGCTCGCGCGCGGCACACCGCGCAGCAGCGCCGCATTGCGGTACGCGACCCCCGCGTCGTTCCATTCGCCGGCCGCTTCGAACACCGCGCCCGCCACCTCGCGCAGCGCCGCGTGCGTGGCCTGCTCCGACGGATCGAGATCATCGGCCGCCTCTTCCAGCAGCGCCGACAGCCGGCGCGCATCCACCGCCGCGCCGTCCACGTCGCCCGACTGCACGCGCGCGAGCATGGCGTAGTAGCGCGCGAACAGCCGCTCCGTGCGCGGCGGCACGTAGTGCAGCGCGTGATCGCTGGTCACGAGCGACAGCGCGCCGCGCGTGACGCTCTTCGTGTAGCGGTCATCCGTGAGGCGTTCGGCTTCGGCGAAGGCCGCGAGGCTCTCCTCCCACCGCCCGGCGTGATACGCCACCTGCCCCTGGAAGAGCGCGCGCAGGAGCGCGTCGTCGGGCGCGCCGTCGCTTCCTTTCGCCGTACGCGCCAGCGCCTGCTCGAACGTGCCCAGCACGAGCGAACGCCGCACGAACTCCTCGCCCCACGGCAAACCGCTCGGCGCCACGGCGTGCGACTGCGTGGCGCCCCGCCAGAACGACCCGCAGCCGCTCACCGTCAGCGCGGTGAGCGACAGCACGAGGAGCGATGCGACAGGGCGCATGGGACGAGGGGGTCAGCGTGCGCGGCGGTCGAGCACGATCATCCGCTGCTGCGCCAGTGCGATCGCTTCGGCGAGCTTCGCGTGCTGCGTGCCCACCGCATCGATGCGCTGGAGCTCCAGCGAGAGCAGGAACCGCTCGTAGCGCATGAGCGCTTCCACAGGACGGAGCTGCTGGTCGAGCAGTTGCGCGACCTTGAAGTTCAGCATCGCGTCGTCGGGCGACAGCACGAGCGCCCGGTCGTAGCGTTCGAGCGCGCGCACGCGGTCGCCGGCCGCCACGAAGTCGTCGCCTTCGCGGATCATCGCGTCCGCGAGCGCCGCGGTGCGCGCCGACCGCGTCGTGTCCGATGCGCGGCTCTCCACGCGGAGCCCCGTGCGATCACGGCGCGCCACGCTCGATACCCGGTCGCCGTCGAACTGCACGATCGCGAGCTGTCCCTGCACATCGGTCGGCATCGCATCGAGCGAGGCGGGCGTCATGACGAGACTCGCCCCCGTGCGGCGCACGCTCCACGCGTCCGGCTCCGAACGCGATGCGGCCATCACCTGCGCGCTCGTCATGCCGAGCGCCACTTCACCGCGGCCGATCGCGTCGCAGATCGCCGGCACGCAGGAGGTCACGGCGGCCGTGGTCACGGAATCGTGCCGCGCCTGCCGTTCGGCGCGGGCGGCGAACTCGCGGTCCTGCGCGTCGGCGATGGCGTCGTCGGCCATGGGGACGCGGTCGCCGGTCACCAGAATCGGCGTTTCCTGCACCACGCGCGGGCCGTTGCACGCCGCGAGGAGAGAGACGGCCACGAGCACGGCGGCCGCGAGGAGGCGATTCGACTGGATCATGGGAATGAGAGGCATGGGAAGCTCCTACCAGCCGATGCGGCGGCGGTCGACGTACTTCTTGATCTTGTGCTGGCCCACCCAGACCTTCGCGTTGGTCTCGAGATCCACCAGCGTCGCGTCGATCTGATACGTGACCACACGCTCGCGCCCCTGGGCGTCCTCGATGGCCTGCACGTCGCCCTGGAGCATGAACTGCGCGCCCTGCTCCATCGCGAGCCGCGTGCGCGAATCGGCGGTGGCGTTCATCTGCTGATCGGCGCGTTCCGTGCGCACGGAGCTCCGCTCGTCCGCGCTCGCCACCACGCGCACCGCGCCGGTGGTCACGTAGGCGCGTTCGAGATCGCGCGTGAACGTCTGCACGGGGATGTGCTCGAGCGTGCGGTTCACGAACGGCCCCACGATCACGGTGGGCGTGCGCCCGCCGTTGGCCGCGCTGAACTGCCGCGCCCAGGTGGCGTCCACGGACTGGGTGATGAGCGCGTTGGCGACGAGCCGCGAATCCGCGTCGTTCCACCGGCCGGAGAGGTCGGTGACCGACGTGGGGTCGATGCGGGAGACGCGTGTGCTCCCGCAGGCGGCGAGCGTGACGAGGCTGAGTGCCACGAGCACCACGCGCGCCGAACGCCCGGGCCAGCGGGCGGAACGAACGGACGGGTGAAGCATGGGAGGACTCCTGAGGATGGAACGGTGGGAACAGGATGTGTCCTCCCCGTAATGCAGAGCGTGAGCCAGCCGGCGTATTCGACGTAAGTTGTTGCTGAACAATCACTTGCCGAGTTTGACCCAGGTGGCGTCCGTCCCGGCCGCCGGACGGACGGGCGTCGCCCGGAGAGGACAGTCCCGCCCGCGCGACACCTCGGGGGCCTTCCGTCGTCCCTGTCGGGGGTATTGCCATGTGATATCCGCCGGTATCCCGGACGCCCCGCGGGGCTACGACCCTCCCTCCGCCCACGGTAGCTTCCTCCCGATGTCCGATCCCCACCTCCTGCTCACCTCCGAGTCCCGTGACGCCGCCCGCCGGCTCGCGCTCGACTGGTTCGATCGCGTCGTGGTGACGAGCTCGGCCCTGCATGCCGAGCCCGACGACCCGGAGACCCTCCACCAGCTCCGCGTCGCCCTCACCCGGCTCCGGGGCACGCTGCGGAGCTATCGCACGCCCCTCGAGCCCGGGATCGGCCGCCGCGGCGAACGGAAGCTGCGGGGGCTCAACCGCACGCTGGGCCGCGTGCGCGATCTCGACGTCCGGATCGCGCATCTCGCCGACCTCGAGGCGCTCCCGCCCGACGCCCGGGACGGCGCCGAGCAGCTCCGCGCCCGGCTCGGCGAAGCCCGCCCCGAATCCCTGCGCCAGGCGCGTGCCGCGCTCGATACCGTCCTCGCCGACCATCTCCCATGCTGGACGAGCACGCTCACGCACTACACCGTGCCGCGGACCGTGGGGGAGCCCTCGGCCGACGAACCGTTCGCCGCCACCGTGGCCGCGGTGCTTGGCGAGGCCGTCCGCGTCCTCACCGATCATCTCGCGCTGGCGCGGGAGGACAGCGGGCACGACGGCTTTCATGCCGCGCGTCTCGCGGTCAAGCGCGTGCGGGCGCTCCTGCATCCATGGCGGGACGATGTGCCCGCATGCGGTCCGGCCTTCGCGGCCGCGTCCACGGTGCAGGATCTGCTCGGCGACATGCGGGACGCGCAGCTCCTCGCCCGTGAAGCCCGTCGGGCCGCCGAGCATGCAGCCAAGGGGGAAAAGCAGTCTTCGAAGAAACGGCGCAGCGCCGATTCGAAAAAGCGACGCAGCGATTCGAAAGAGCAACGCAACGATTCGAAAGAGCAACGCAACGCCGAGGCGATCGGATCGCTCGAGGCGCTGGCGCGGCATGCCGACGAACGCGCCCGCCAACTCCGCACCCGGTTCACCGACGAGTGGCTCGCACGCGACGCCGATGCGCTCGTGGCCGAGGCCACCGAGGCCGTGCACGCATTCGCCGCCCTGGCCACGCCCGATCGCGAGATCGAACGCAAGTTCCTGCTGCACGCCGTTCCGCCGCGTGTGCGCGACGTGCCCGCCGTCCGTATCGCGCAGGGGTGGCTCCCCGGCGAGCGGCTGCGCGAACGGCTGCGGCGCACCGTGCACCCCGACGGACGCGTGGAGTGGACACGCACCGTGAAGGTCGGCACCGGCATGTCCCGCATGGAGCTCGAGGAGCCCGCCGAACCCGTGCTCTTCGAATCGCTCTGGCCGCTCACCGCGGCGGCCCGCGTGCACAAGACCCGGCAGACCGTGTCCGACGGCCTGCTTACCTGGGAGATCGACGTGTTCCTCGATCGTGATCTCGTGCTGGCCGAAGTCGAGCTGCCGTCGGAGAACACGCCGGTCACGCTTCCCGACTGGCTCGCGCCGTACGTGGAACGCGAAGTCACCGGTGATCCGGTCTATGTGAACGCGAATCTCGCGCGTCGGAACGGGCAACGGTCCCACACGCCGGGAACGGCGCCGCGATGAACACGGGCATGCAGCACACGGCGCTTTCCAGATGAACACGGGCAACCAGCTCACGACGCTCCTTCCCATCCGCGACGCGCGCGAGCGCACGGTCGCGTACGAACTGCGCACGCACCCGTTGCCCGGCCGGGCCGTGGGCAGCATCGATGACGAAGCGCGCGCCACGCTCACCATGCTGCAGCGCCGCGACCTGCTGCGAAGCGTGCGCGGCCGGCCGCTGTACGTGCCGATCACCCCCGCGCTCGTGCGCGGCGGAGCGATCACCGGCTTCGCGTCCGCCGACGTGGTGTTCTGCCTCGCCACCGACGCGCTCGAAGACACCGACACCCGGCGCGCGCTCGAGCGCTACGCCGCCACCGGCTTCGGGTTCGGCTTCGTGGGCAGCACGCTCGCCGCGCCGCTCCCCGACGCACTCCGCGGCGCGCCGGTCGCGTTCGACACCGGCGCTGTGGGCGCGCTCGCGCTCACCAACACCGTGCAGCGGCTGCTCGATGCCGGCGCCCGTCCCATCGCGCGTCAGGTGGACGACCGCGCCACACGCGAGCGGCTGCGCGCGAGCGGCGTACACGCCTTCACCGGACGGCCGCTGCCGCGGGGCCGCGCCGCGTCCAACGAACTGCGCGCGCGCGTACTGCACGCGCTCACCTTTCTCACCGCGCTCGCCGACGGCCGCCCGCCCGATGCGAGCTTCGAGGCGTTCGTGACCGGCGATCCGGTCATCGCGCAGCACGTCTTCCGCGCCGCGACATCCACGGCCATGGGCAGCGTACGTCCCCGTACGCTCACGCATGCGTTCACGCTGCTCGGACGCGAAGCCATGCTCGACCGGCTCGTCGTGGCCGTGGCGCTGCTGCTCGGCGAATGCGGAGGCGACGCCGAGTTGGCCGCGATCGCGATCCGCCGCAGCCGTGCGCTCGACCGGCTCGGCGGCGTGCTCGACCGGGTGGGGCATTCGCGCGCGCGCATGATGGCCGGCCTGCTGTCCGTGGCCGACGTCGCCACCGGCTTGCCGCCCGTGGTGCTCGCCGACGAACTCGCCGTCCCGCCGCTCCTCCGCGATGCGCTGGTGGAACGGCGCCTGCCCCTCGGCGCGCTGCTCGACCTCGTGGAAGCGCACGAACACGGCTGGTGGGACGATCTCTTCACCCGCTGCGCGGCGCTCGGCATCGCGCCGGCGATCGTGGGCGATGCGTGGTTCGACGCCTGGCAGGCCGCCCGCGTCGAGGTGGCCGTGCGCGGGACCGGCGAGTGAGGCGCTGGTAAGCGGCGGGTGACATCGCCGGTTCCCCCCTGCGGGCTACTGGCGCCGTGCGCGGATTTCACGCATCAATTCAGGATGTCCGACGACCCGCTCACCTATCTGCTCGACCGCTTCGCCACCGACGCGACCACGCTCCGGGCCCGCGCCGAGCAGCTCGCCGGCAAGCCCGCGCCCGCGCAGGGCCCCGATGCCGACGACTCGCGGCGCATGGCCGAAGCCTGCGAGGATGTGCTCGCGCTTCTCAACGACATCACCGTCGAAGACGACGAAGAGATGCTCGACGCGCTCGAAGCGCTCGGCCCCGAGCTGCAGACGCTCGCCGAACGCTCGGCCGAGCCGTTCCTGCGGAGCGTCTACGCCGGCGCCGCGATGCGTCTCGATGAAGTGGTGCGCCGCGCGCGTGGCGACGACGATGCGCCGGACGACGACGGCGACGACGACTGACCCGCATGGCGCCGGAAGCGAACGGCGAGTCGGTACGGCTCGACAAGTGGCTCTGGGCCGCGCGCTTCTACAAGACGCGCGCGCTCGCTGCCGAGGCGATCGACGGCGGCAAGGTGGATGTGAACGGCGACCGCGCCAAGCGGTCGCGGCACCTCGTGCCGGGCGACCGTGTGTCGCTCCGCCTCGGACAGTACGAATGGCACGTGATCGTGCGCGGCGTGTCGGAGCGGCGCGGTCCGGCCGTGGAAGCGCAGCAGCTCTACGAGGAAACGGCCGAGAGTGCCGCGCGCCGCGCCGCGCTCAAGGTGCAGCTCGACAGCATGCCAAGCTTCTTCGGACATGGCGAAGGGCGCCCCACGAAACAGGACCGGCGGGCGATCCGCCGGCTCAAGGGGGATCGGTAGGAGCTCGCGCAGCGCTTTCCTCGCCGAGATCCGGCAGTTGCAGCAGCACGATCCGTTGCACGTCATCCTCGTCCTTCCAGACGACATAGGCCCCGAGCGATCCGACATGCAGCAGTCGATGACGCGCCGGCAGGGAGAGCGACACGACGCGACGTCCGGTCACGAGGTTCAGGACATCCCAGTATTCGACCTCGGGCGGGTCCGCGAGATTCACGGGGATGAATGCGAAGTGCCCGACCGCATGAATCGCTCGGACCAGCTCTCCGTGGAACGCCACCGGCGGAAGCACACGCGGCATGTCCGGCACCAGCCGCTGCGACACGGGCATCGCCCGTTGCCCCGACGGCAGGGGCAGCCGCTCGATACTCCGCTGCAGCATTTCCCGGGACACCCCCCCTGCCCGTTGGGCATGAGCCTCCCACCCGCCCGATGAGACCGGTATCCGCGGCGCGGAAAACTCCCACCGGGCGGTTTCTCGGCCGTCCCGTCCGATGACACGGACCTCGTAGCGTCCGGCATCCACGAGCAGCAATCGGCCATCCGCACTCACATGCCACGCGTTGTGGGCTCCATAGGGCCCGAGCGGTATCCAGGTGGAACGCGATCCGTCGCCGTTCACGACCGGTTGGCGCATCGGTTCGCCGACCGGGAGGTATGCGAGCGTGTCGACCTCCGTGCCATCGAGGGAAAAGCGAACGATCGGAATCGAGTCGATACCGGGATACGTCGGATTTCCTTTCTCGTCGATGGCGGGGACGAACCGCCCGGGCGCTCCATACACGTTTCCCAGCGTATCCGCCGCTGCCAGCATCGGCAGGGCCAGAACGCGCAGCGCATCGTCCGGCCGGGCCGATTGTCCGCGTTCGCGGAACGCATGCGTGCGCCCCGTGCCGGTGTGGACGGAGAGCACGGGGAACGGGCTGCTGATCGGCCCCGTGAAGAGCGCGACGGAATCCGGATGAATCTTCACGATCCTGCCTGGCAGTCGATATTCACCCGGTCCATCACCACGCGTACCGAAGAGCTCCCGTGTCCCGGCGGCGAGATCGATGCGCCAGGCCGATCGTTCGGCCGGGTCCGCAAAAATGAAGACGCTGTCGCCGGCCTCGACGAGCCAGACGACATGCGTGTAATCCCCGGGGACGGTATCGATCCGGGTGGCCCACGCATGAAACGGAACGGGTGCAGCGATGGCTTGTTCCGCGGTCGAATCGCCACACGCTCCCGCCAGCACCGGAAGCAGCGGCGCCAGTGATCGCAGCAGCGGCAACGCTATCGATCTCGCCACCGATTTCACACGCACGTGTCTAGACCGCGCTCGACATCGGCATGGCGAGCACCCGCGCCAGCACCTCGCCGTCCAGGCGATGCCCGCCGGCGAACGCATGCTCGGTGTACGCGCACCCGATCGCATCGAGCCGCTGCCGCACGGCGGCCCGCGATTCATCGGTGCCGAACCGGTCGCGGTCGCCCATCACGAGATGCACGGCCGTCCCGCTCCACGCCGAACGGAGCGCCTCGTCGGTGATGTCGTGCGCGAGTCCGCCGGCCCAGAGCACGTGCGCATGCACCCGGGCGTTCCGGCCGAGCGATGGATTGGCGGCCGCGTCCACCGCCAGGCGCATGCTCATGGCCACGCCCTGCGAAAATCCCAGCACGCCGAGCAGCGGCGGCGTGCCGCGCGCCGCGACGATCGCCGCATGCTCGCGCGCCGTCACGGCCTGCACCATGGCCAGCGTGTCGCGCAGGTCGTCGTCCCGATCGTCGCGGGTGAGCCACGAGGCGCCCGTGCGCAGGAGATGGCCGCCGTCCGGACGAGGCGATTCGAGGTAGAAGCGGGACAGTCCTTCCGGCGCGACGACGCGCGTATCGGCCGGCTTGATCTCATCGAACGGCGCCAGAAAATCCGCCGCCCGGTGGCCGTACCCGTGGAAGGCGATCCAGAGGCGCGCGGCGGCCTCGGGCTCGGCGCCGGTCACGGCATACCGGGCCGTACGGGCCACGGTGAGCCGGTGCGTGGCGATCATGCGATCGCCGCCACCGCCGTGATCTCCACCCGGATGCCGCGGAGCTGCGCACCCACCACGGTCCGCGTGGGAAAGGGCGGCATCATGTACTCCCGGTACACGCGGTCGAACTCGCTCCACTCGTTCGTATCCGCCAGGTGCACGGACACGCTCACCACGTCGCGCAGCGTGGCGCCGCCGGTGCGGAGCACGCGTTCGAGGTTGTCCATCGCCTGACGGGTCTGCGATGCGATGTCGTCGCCGACCAGCGCGCCCGTGACCGGATCGCGCGGCACCTGGCCGGAGACGAACAGGAGGTTGCCGACTCGCACCCCCGGGCTGTACGCTCCCGCAGGAGCCGGAATGTCGGACGGCTGGACAGGCGTCCACGAACGGAGTTCTTCGGACATATGACAGACGGGTTCAGGCCCGGGAGACCAGGTGGCGACGCACCTCGAAACACTCGAGACGCCGGTGCCGATCGTGGACCTCGATCGGCTCACGCATAATCTCGACCGGATGGCGGCTTACGCCACCCTGCACGACCTCCGGCTGCGGCCGCACGTGAAGACGCACAAGGCGCCGCGCATCGCCACCGAGCAGTTGCAGCGGGGCGCGGCCGGCCTCACCTGCGCCACGCCGCACGAGCTCGAGGTCATGGAGACGGTGTGCGACGACCTGCTGCTGGCCTATCCGCCCGTGGGCGCGGCGCGGCTCGAGCGGCTCATGCGGCTCGACCCCGGCACGCGCCTCACCGTGGCCGTCGACTCGGCCGACAGCCTCCCCGCGCTGGCCATGGCCGCAAAGCTCGCGCGCCGCGAGCTCGACGTGTACGTGGAGGTGGACGTGGGGATGCGGCGCGTGGGCGTGCCGCCGGCCGAAGCCGCGGTGGCGCTCGCGCGCGCGGTGCAGGAGCAGGGCGCGCTCCGCTTCGCCGGCATCATGTTCTACCCGGGGCACGTGCGGGAACCGGTGGGCGAGCAGGATGCGGCGCTCGTCCGGCTCGCCGGAGATCTCACCGCGCTGCTCGGCCGGCTGCACGATGCCGGCCTGGCGCCGCGGGTGGTGAGCGGCGGCTCCACGCCGCTCGCCTGGCGGATCCACGAAGTGCCCGGCGTGACCGAGGTGCGGCCGGGCACGTACGTGTACAACGACCGCACCACGGCCGGCATCGGCGCGTGCGACTGGGACGATTGCGCGCTCACGGTGCTCGCCACGGTGGTGAGCACGGCCGTGCCGGGTCAGGCGGTGGTGGATGCGGGCACGAAGGCGCTGGCGCGCGAGCCGCTCCGGGCGGATGGCGACGGCTGGGCGGCGCTGCTCGACCGTCCGGAGGTCACGGTGCAGCGCATGAGCGAAGAGCACGGCGTGCTCGACCTGTCGCGCACGGACTGGCGACCGCGGGTGGGGGACCGGGTGCGGCTGGTACCGAACCACGTGTGCATCGTGGTGCAGCAGTTCGACGAGATCGTCGGGGTGCGGGGGGAGCATGTGGAGACGGCCTGGCCGGTGGAGGCGAGGGGGCGCGGGGCGGTGACGTGGGAGACGGCGCCGAGAGGGCCGAGGGCGGTGTAAGGGCCGGCGTGGGAGCCAGGGGCGGAGATCGCAACGCACGAGGTCGCAAGCGGCGGGTCGATAGCCGCGAGTCCCGAGGGTGCCTGGCGACTCGGGCCCCTTGGCCGGCGTTGTCGTTCCCGGCGGACGCCCGTGAGGGTGCCTGGAGCAGCGGTGCCAGCCCCCCAAGGCAGGAGTCGCCAGGCACCCTCGCGACTCGCGGCTATCGACCCGCCGCTTGCGACCTCGTACGGCCGATCCCGCGGCCGAACCACCGCCCGCTAATTTCCCCCCGTGCCCCCCCGCCGCGTCCTCCTCGTCGACGCCGACGCCTTCTTCGTCGCCGTCGCCCGCGCGGTCGACCCCGACGGCGCCGGCCGCGCCCCGCTGCTCATCGTCGGCGGCCGCCCCGGCAGCCGCGGCGTCGTCTGCTCCGCCTCGTACGAGTGCCGCCGCTACGGCGTGCGCTCCGCCATGCCCATCGCCCGCGCGCTCCAGCTCTGCCCCGACGCCCTCTGCGTCCCCGTGCCGCGCGGTGCCTGCAGCCGGAGCAGCCGCGAGATCGCCGCCGTGCTCCACCGCTGGGCGCCCGTGGTCCAGCCGTCGAGCATCGACGAATGGTACCTCGACCTCTCCGGCACCGAGGCGCTCTACCACCACGAACCGCTCGCCGTCACCGCCATGCGCATCCGCGAGGCCGTGCACGACGCCACCGGCCTCACCGTCTCGATCGGCGCCGGCACGTCGCGGCTCGTGGCCAAGATGGCCGTGGAGGACGCCAAGCCCTCGCGCGGCGCGAGCGGCGTGCACTGCGTGCCGCCGGGCGACGAAGCCGCGTACCTCGCGCGCTTCCGTCTCGCCGAACTGCCCATGGTGGGCCCGCGTCTCGCCGAACGCCTCGAACGCGCCGGCCTGGTGACCGTGGCCGAGGCGCAGCAGGCCGGGCCCGATCGCCTCGCCCGCACCCTCGGCGAACGCGCCGGCGCATGGCTCCACGATCGCGTGTTCGGCGTCGATCCGAGCATCGTGCACGCGCGCGACCAGCAGAAATCGGTGAGCCGGGAAGACACGTTCGCGCGCGACATCGCCGACGACGCCATCCTCGAGCGCGAACTCCTCCGCCTCGCCGTCCGCGTCTCCGCCGACCTCCGCAAGCACGGACTCGAAGCGCGGACCGTGACCCTCAAGATGCGCGACCGCACGTTCAGCACCCGGTCGGCACAGCGGTCGCTCGTGCTGCCCATCACCGCCGAGCAGTCGGTGTACCGCGTGGCCCGCTCGCTCTTCCGCAAGCTGCGCCGGACGCACCGTGCGCCCGTGCGGCTGCTCGGCATCGGGCTGTCGCACTTCACCGGCCGCGACGCCGAAGCCGCGCAGCTCGGCCTGTTCGACGACGACCCCGCGCCGCTGTCGGCGAGCCCCGACGACGCCCCGCCCGTGGAACGGGACCGCGACCGGGCGCTCACCCGCGCGCTCGACCGCATCCGCGAGCGCTACGGCGCCTCGGCGATCGTCCCCGCGCGCCTGGTGGACCCGCGCCACGACACCGGCCCCCGGGTGGAGGAGGATCCCACGTGAGCCCGCCGGCCCCGCCGGTGGAACCGCGGCGCGCCATTGCTTATCTTTTCGGGATAGCCACGGACCGTGCCGGCTCCGGACCGACTCACCGCACCGCCTCCTTCGCGCATGAGCAAGCCATACAATCCGAATACGCAGGGCTGGGGCTTTGCCCTCGTCGTCTGCCTGCTCACCGCCGGCCTGTTCGGCATGGCGTGGACCATCCACTCCAATACCTACCGCCATCCGCGCGATCCGATGGCCACGCAGGTGTACTCGGAACGCGATCAGGCGCCCGCCAAGGGCGGTGACCACGGCGCCGCGGCCGACGACCACGGCAGCCACTGACCGTTCGTCCGCTCGCAGTCACGCGCCACGTTCCCTCCGGACCGTGGCGCGTTTCGCATCCGGCCGTCAGGGAGCGTGTGCAGAGGCGCGCGTGATCGAACCGCCCGATCAGGTCGTAGGCAGGGTGAACGCCATCGTCGTGCCCACGCCCTCGGCCGTCTCCACCGTGATGCGGCCGCCGTGCGCTTCCACGATCCCCTTCGCGATGTAGAGGCCGAGCCCCGACCCCGCGCGCCGCAGGCGCGGCGCCTGCCAGTAACGCTCGAACAGATGCGGCACGTCCTCCTTCGGAATGCCCGTGCCCGAATCCCGCACCGCGATGCGCACGGCCCGTGCATTCCCGTCCGCCGCCGCGGACACCTGCACCGTGCCGCCGCCGGCGGTGAACTTGATCGCGTTCACCAGCAGGTTCGACAGCACCTGCTGCACGCGGGACACGTCCGCGATCACGCGCGGCAGGTCGGCCGGCACGTCGCAGGTGAGCGCGAGCCCGCCTGCCTTCGCCGAGGATTCGAAGAGGCCGCACGTCTCGCGGATCGCCTCGCCGATGGAGCACGGGCGCGCGTCCACCGGCAGACGCCCCGCGGAGATCCGTGACACGTCCTGCAGGTCCTGAATGAGGCCATCGGCCTGGCGCGCGGCCCCGCGCACGGACTGCAACTGATCCACGTCCACGGGCACGGACGCTCCGTCCACGCTCTGCGACATGAGCGCGCCGGTGAGCATCACGATCGCGTTCACGGGATTCCGCAGATCGTGCGACACGATGGCGAGCAGTTCGTCGCGTTCGCGCACCGCCTGCCGCGCCTCCTGGTACAGACGCGTGTTCTCGAGCGCGAGCGCGGCGCTGGCCGCGAACTGCTCGGCGATCGACAGCTCGTCGGGGTTGTGCGTGGACCCGGTGCGTGTGTGCACGAGGCTGAGCGCGCCGAGCGCGCGGCCGCCCGCCCGGAGCGGCACCACGAGCACGCTGGCTGCGCCGAGCGCCGTGGCGCGGGCGCGTGATTCCTCGGTGGTGAACGTGGCCGCGAGCCACTGCTGCACGTCGGTGATGATGACCGGATCGCCGCTGTGCGCAACGCGCGCCGAGCTGCCGTAGGGAAGCTCCGGCGGCAGCGGTTCCGGGTCGGAGGAAAGGAGCGGCGCGACATCGGCGCCCACGGTGGCTTCGGCGTGCGCGGCCGAGGCGCGTCGGATCTGCCCGTCGGGCGTGAGCAGTTCCACGAGGCTCCAGTCGCCGAGCAGCGGAAGCGGCATTTCGGCGATCGTGGCGAGCGTGGATTCCACATCGAGCGAGGCGGCCAGCACCCAGCCGGACATGGCGAGCATGCGCTGTCCGTCTTCGAGGCGCTTGCGCTCGCTGACATCGCGGATGACCACCATGAACGTGCGTTCGCCGTCCATGGTCACGCGCGCGATGGACGCGTCGGCGGGGAACTCTTCCCCGTTCCGGCGGAGGCCGGCGATGGCGCGGCGTTCGCCCATGCGGCGCGCGTCCACGGTGCCGGCGGCGAAGGCGCGCATGTGACCGCGATGCACGGCGCGCGAGGCGAGCGGCAGCAGCCGGTCGAGCGGCTCGCCGAGCATCTCCTCCTCGGTCCACTGGAAGATGCGTTCGGCGCCCTGGTTGTAGCGGACGATGCGGAACCGCTCGTCGAGGGCGATGACGCCGTCCGCGGCGATGTCGATGATGGCCGACAGCGCCGCCTGCGAATGTCGTTCGCTCATCCCATTCCGTGGCGTGCGGCCGCCGGGTAGCGTTCCCGGATCGCGCCTCGGCGACCGCGTTCAAGTCGTCGGAGCTTAACCGTCGGGCCACCCCCGGACCAGACTCGCGGGTCGGGCTCCGCACCCGTTCTGCCGGGTCTCCCGGACTCTCACCGGATCCGCCGTTGCCGCACGAGCGTCGTCTCCCCCTGCTCCCCGTCCTGGCCACGGCCGCCCTGATCGCCGGCGCGGTGGCGGGCGTGGCCACCGGCGACCCGGTGTTGCGCGGGCGGATCTGGATGGCGGCGCTCGTGCTCACCGGCGCGCCGGTGGTGTGGGGCACGGTGCGCGGCATGCTGCGCGGCCATTTCGCGGCCGACGTGGTGGCGACCCTGGCGATCGTGGGGGCGGCCGCGCTGGGAGAACCCTTGGCGGGCCTCGTGGTGGTGATCATGCAGACGGGCGGCGAGGCGCTCGAGGCATGGGCCGTGGAGCGTGCCTCCAACGCGGTGGCGGCGCTCGAGGCGGACGCGCCGCGATCCGCGCAGCGCGTGCTCGCGGACGGACGTGTGGAGGAGATCGCGGCGGTCGCGATCGTGCCCGGTGATACGCTGCTCGTGCGTCCGGGCGCGCTGGTGCCGTGCGACGTGATCGTGATGGACGGCGTGTCGCACGTGGATACGTCGCGGCTCACGGGCGAGCCGCTCCCTGTGCGCGCCGCGGCCGGCACGCCGCTTCCGTCGGGCGCGGTGAACGGGGACGGCGCGCTCACGGTGCGCGCCGAACGCGTGGCCGCGGAGAGTCAGTACGCACGCATCGTGGAGCTCGTGCGGTCCGCGCAGGCGAGCAAGAGTCCGCTGCAGCGCGTGGCCGACCGGTGGGCCGTGTGGTTCACGCCGTTCACGCTGCTCGCGTGCGCGGGCGCGTGGTTGATCTCACACGATGCCACGCGCGTGCTGGCAGTGCTCGTGGTGGCCACGCCGTGTCCGCTCATTCTCGCGACGCCGGTGGCGGTGATCGGCGGCATCAGCCGCGCGGCGCGGCGCGGCATCATCGTGCGGCACGGCGGCGCGCTCGAAGCGCTCGCGTCGGTGAACGTGGCCGTGTTCGACAAGACGGGCACGGTGACCGTGGGACGGCCGCGAGTGGCCGCCTTCACCGTGGATGACGGAACCGATGCCCCCGCCCTGCTCGCGCGGGCGGCCGCGGTGGAACAGGGATCGGGACACCTGCTCGCGCGCGTGCTCGTGGAGTACGCGGAAACACAGGGTGTGGCGGTTCCGGTCGCGCGCGACCTTCGCGAAGCGGCCGGACGCGGCGTGCAGGGCGAAGTGGACGGGGTGCGCGTGGCCGTGGGTTCTCCGCGATTCGTGACGGAGGTGGTGCCGGCGCTCGCCGAGCGCATGCACCGTTTCGACGGAGCCGGCGACGGGCTCCGCGCATACGTGGGCACGAGCGACGGCGCGCTCGGCCGGGTGGAGTTCGCCGACGAGCTCCGCCCCGATCTCGCGCACCTCTTCACGTCGCTCCGCACGCTCGGCATCACGCGCACCCTGCTCCTCTCCGGCGATCAGGCGGCGAACGTCGCGCACGTGGCGGACGCGCTCGGCATCGGCGATCACGCGGGCGATCTGTCGCCGGAGGACAAGGTGCGGCACGTGGCGGAGTTGCAGGCCCAGGGCGCGCGCGTGCTGATGGTGGGCGACGGCACGAACGACGCGCCGGCGCTGAGCACGGCACGCGTGGGCGTGGCGCTCGCCGGACACGGCGGCGGCGTGAGCGCGGAAGCGGCCGACGTGGTGCTGCTCGTGGACGAACCGCTGCGCGTGGCGGATGCGGTGGCGATCGGCCGGAGCACGATGCGGATTGCGCGTCAGAGCATCGGCGTGGGGATCGGGCTCAGCGTGGTGGGCATGGGCTTTGCCGCGGCCGGGATGCTCGCGCCAACGGCCGGCGCGGTGGTACAGGAGGTGATTGATGTCGCGGTGATCCTGAATGCGCTGCGGGCTGGAGGCGGGAGGGACTGAGTACGCGGGACTCGCGCCGGGTTCCGTTCTGCCGGTACGGATCAGTCCTAGTTTTCCTGAGCGTAGGTCGACGTGGGAGCCGAACAGCAACGGTAACTGCATCCGCAGATGGCGCAGATGGCGCAGATTTTTCAGTATGGATGAGAGCGATTCCGAATAGTCGATGATTCATCCGTCCCATCCGAGATCCCATCTGCGAACATCTGCGTCATCTGCGGATTTATCGTTGTTGTTCCGTGGATCCCGTCGTTGACCAAGGTCGGGCTATCGAGGGCGCGTGAGGCGTAGCTGGTCGATTCTCAACTGGGCATCACCGCTCAGCGTCGCGCTCCAGACACCGACACGGCCGTTGCCCATGGGGGAGATGACGAGTCCCGGGATGTCCGTGCGAGCCAGCACGCGTCCTTCCCGCGGATCGATGACTTCGACCCGGGTATGGTACAGCCTCGCGATATCGAGTTGACGCGTGCTCACCTCGCGCGCGCCGGGGGCAACGCCCGCCCATGCGCTCTTCCATGTGGGTGCGGGAACACGCACGAACACCCACAGCAGGCCGTCCGCATCCACGCCGAGGCCGGCCATGCTGGCCGACGGAGGCTGTTGCGGGTTGCCGACTCGGCCGCTCGACGAATCGCTGAACCATGCCGCACGGCGCACCAGAGTATGCAGCAGTTCACCGCCCTCGGACCAGACCTGTACACGGAACGACAACGGATTCGCCGAGGTCCGTGCGCACCACGAACGGCGGCGTGTCGATGTAGCCATCCAGGCTCTGCGCGCCCAGCACGACGCCGGGAATACGCACCACCTCGCATCGCGCGCAGGCAACAGGATCAGGAATGATCCGGTCCTGGGCTGCCTGGGCTTCGAGCGGGAATATCCCGAGGACGATCGCGCTCAGCAGTGCCGCGGATGTGCAGATCGATCGAGGCAACACGACCTCCGTCATGGGGATGCCAGCCGGCAGGGGCCTTCGTTCACCCCACCGCGGCCACACACGTGATCTCTACCCGCCCCTGGCGCGGAATACCCACGCCGCCCACCGCGGTTCGAGATGGCTTCCGCCCCGGAAAGAACCGCGCGTACACCTCGTTCATGGCGTCCCATTCGGCGATGTCGGCGAGATGCACCGTGCAGTTCACCACGCGATCCATGCTCGAGCCCTCGCTCTCCACCAGCGCCTTCACCCGCTCCAGCGCGCGCCGAGTTTCCGGCTGCACGCCGCCGGCCACGAGCGTGCCGTCATCCCGCGTGCCGATCTGACCGCTCAGGAAGAGCAGGCCGCCGCCTCGGCGCACGGGCTCGTACGGTCCGATCGGCGCGGCCGGCCCTTCCGGCGGCGTGGTGGAAATCTGCGAGAGCAGCGAGCAGCCGCTCAGCACCACGAGCACGAACATTCCTGCCGACACTGCACGATACGACCGCGGCATCCACGCCTCTCCTGTTCGATTCGATGGCCGAAAACGTTCGACGGGCCGACCTTTCCCGCAGGAAACGTCCGCCCGTCGTCACGATTCCACAAGCGCCGGTCACGGCGCGCCGGTGTCAGCTCACCGCCAGCGTCGCTCCGGCCGTGGCCACCCGCTCGCCCGACATGTGCTTCGCGGTGTACAGCGCCCGGTCGGCGCGCGCGATCCACGACTCGAGGTTCTCCTCGCCGTCGTACTCCGCGATCCCCAGCGAGGCGCCCACGGCGAACTCCATCGCCGGATGCGGCGACGGCATGAGGCCGATGGTTTCCAGGAGACGGCGCGCGAGCATCTGCGCCACCTTGAGGTCGGTGTTGTTCAGCACCACGGCGTACTCGTCGCCGCCGTAGCGGCACACGACGTCGGTCTGCCGCAGGAACACCTTGGACAGGCACTTGGCCACGTTCACCAGCGTCTGATCGCCGGCCTGGTGGCCGTACATGTCGTTCACGAGCTTGAACTTGTCGAGATCGACCATGACGAGCACCACGGGCTGCCGCGACAGCGCATGCATGTGCACGGCGCGATGGGCCATGGCGTCGAACAGCTTGCGGTTCCCGAGCCCGGTGAGCGGATCGGTGGTGCTCTCCTTCTTGGCTTCCTCGAGCTGGTGACCGAGATTCTCGATGCGGCCGGCCAGCGCCTGGTACTGGGCCTGCATCTGTGCCTGACGCGTGCGGAACGCATTCTCGATGGCCGAGAGCGCGCCGAGCACTTCCTGCTTGATCTGGCCGGTCTGGAGCCGGGCGATGGCGGTGCGCGCGCGCATCACCTGCGTGTCGGCGACCCGGTCGGCGTTCTGCTCGGCCTTGACGGCGTTATGCACGGTTTCCACCACGGCCCAGAGCGCGTCGCGGAGCTCGGTGACCGCCGTGTCGACATAGCGCGATTCCTCGCGCCGGTGCTCGGTGAACGTGCGCGCGATCCCGTCCCAGTCGCGGTCGCGCACGCCAAGCGCGCCGCCGGCCGAATCCTCCACCGGGACGCCGAGTGTGGCGTGACGCTGCCAGCGCTGCAGCTCCGACGAGATCTGCTCGGACGAGCGGTCGGGCAGATCGAAGGCATGGCGCGAGAACGCCGTGAGAATGCTGCCGAGCGTGTCGAGCACGAGCCCGACTTCGTCGACACGACCGTCCACGGTGCGCAAGGCCAGCCCGTGCGCCGGCGTGGGGCGCGAACGGGCAACGGAGGCGCCACCGGGGATGGCTTTGAGATGAGGCGCGCCCGTCGGCTCGGCGTCGTTACGGCCGGACACAGGTTTGCCGGCAGGACCGGATGCCGGCTTTGCCCCACCGCGATCGAAGCTGAGCTTGCGGAAGAACATGGGAGGAAGGGAGAGATGTTGAGTGAGGATATCGGCGGCCGGGGGCGGGAACTTGAGCCGGGGACTTGCAGCGGCCGGGCGATGGGCCATGGCCAATCGCCAACCGCCCATCGCCTTCGGTTCTTCGTGCCATTTGGCCGTTCGGCCGGTTCCCGTTTGGCCATTCGGCCGGGCAGGCTGCGGACAATGACCGCGTGATGGAATGGCCGCCGAGCGGACGGCAGCAGGGGCTCGGCGGCGAGCACCGGCCGGGCGGGCGATAGCCCATGGCCAATCGCCCAGGGCTCATCCGTGCCGGGCGTATTCATATATCCGGGTACATGAATACAAGGGGCGATAGGCAATGGGCGATGGCCCGCCCGGCCGGTTCAAGTGGCCGCCATCTCGTGACCGTCCGTCAGGCTGACACCCGGCTCTCGGGTGACTCTGTCCGAAGCGGGCCCGGCCGAATGGCCAAACGGCCTTCAGCCGAACGGCCGAATGGACGAAGCACAACAGCGGCAATGGGCCATGGGCAATAGACCATTGGCGTCCACGACCGCCGCCTACCGCCGGCTCAGAACTCCTCGTCCGCCAACGCCATGATCGGCCCGGCCCCGGCCTGGATCCGTCCCAGCAGCGCATTCGTCTCCGGCATCATGTGCGTCATCCAGAATCGCGCCGTCTTCACCTTCGCCCCCAGGAACCGCTTGTCCCCTTCCCCGGCCGCCAGCTTCCGCCCGGCCGCGGCCGCCATCACCAGCCACTGCCAGCCGAGCGCCGTGTAGCCCATCAGGTGCAGATAATCCGTGGCCGCCGCGCCGGCTTCGTCCGGATTCGCGAACCCCTTTTCCGCGAGCAGCATCGTGGCCTTCTGCAGCTTGACCAGGGCCTCGCTCACCGGCTTCGCGATGGCCTCGAGCGCATCATCGTCGGCCGCGGCCTCGATGTCGGCCTTCACCAGTTCGAAGAACCGCCGCACCAGCCGTCCGCCTTCCATGGGCAGCTTGCGTCCCACGAGATCGAGCGCCTGCACCGCGTTCGTGCCCTCGTAGATCTGCGCAATGCGCGCGTCGCGCACGTACTGCTCCACGCCGTACTCGCGGATGTAGCCGTGTCCGCCGAGTGTCTGCAACGCGATGTTCGTGCAGTCGAACGCCAGATCGGTGAAGAACGCCTTGATCACCGGCGTCATGAGCGCCACGATGTCGCCGGCCGCCTCGCGCGTGGCCGCGTCCGGATGCCGGTGCTCCGTATCGATCAGCATGCCCACCCGGCACGCCAGCGCGCGCGCACCTTCGTTGAACGACTTGATGCGGAGCAGCCCCTTCCGCACGTCGGGGTGCACGAGGATCGGATCGGCCGGCCCGGCGGGATTCTTCGCGCCCGTGAGCGCGCGGCCCTGCAGCCGCTCCTTCGCGTACGCGAGCGCGTTCTGATACGCCACTTCCGACAGGCCGAGCCCCTGCATGCCCACCGCCAGCCGCGCGCCGTTCATCATCACGAACATCGCGCGCATCCCCTTGTTCGGCTCACCCACCATGAACCCGATGGCGTTGTCGAAGTTGAGCACGCACGTGGCCGATCCCCTGATCCCCATCTTGTGCTCGATCGAGCCGCAGGTGACGCCGTTGCGCGTGCCGGGGCGTCCGTCTTCCGTGGGAAGGAACTTGGGCACGAGAAACATGCTGATTCCCTTCGTGCCGGCCGGCGCGTCGGGGAGCTTCGCGAGCACGAGGTGCACGATGTTCTCGGTGAGATCCTGTTCGCCCGCCGAGATGAAGATCTTGGTGCCGGTGATGCGATACGCGCCGTCGCCCGACGGCACGGCACGCGTGGTGAGGATACCGAGGTCGGTGCCCGCCTGCGCTTCGGTAAGGCACATCGTGCCGGCCCAGGAGCCGTCCACGAGCTTGGGCAGATAGCGCGTCTTGAGCTCGTCGTCGCCGTGGCTCATGAGCGCGCCGTACGCGCCGTGCGACAGCCCGGGGTACATGCTGAACGACAGGTTCGCCGAGCAGATCATCTCCTCGAACAGGAAGCGCACCGTCTCCGGCAGCCCCTGCCCGCCGTACGCGGGGTCGGCGGCGATGCCGGTCCAGCCGCCCTCGGTGTACTGGCGATACGCCTCGATGAACCCCGACGGCGTCTTCACCGTGCCCTGATCGTACGTGCACCCCTCGGCGTCGCCCGACTGGTTGAGCGGAAAGAGCACCTCCTCGCACACCTTCGCGCCCTCGGTGAGCACGGCGTCGATGACATCGGGCGTGGCCTCCTCGCAGCCCGGCAGTTCGGCCAGCCGCGCCGCGTCGTGAACGTCGTGCAGCAGGAAACGGATGTCGTCGAGCGGAGCACGATAGGTGGGCATGGAACACCTCGAGAGGACGAGCGCGTGGATCGACGGGCCGACCCGCAGCCGGCGGACGGGTGCTGTCGGACATGGGCGGAGCCCGCCCCTGCCGGCACTTCTGGAACATGCCTGTCCGGCCGGGGGCCGACAAGGCGGAAATCACGACGCGAACGTCATATTTTGCCTGACGGCGGGGCGGCGGGGGCCCGCTCGTGGGTGGACCCGTTCCCAGGTTGCCGACCACGCGGGTGCCTCGCAAGCGGGTTCGGCCTTCGAGTTCTTCGTATGAAGACGCCGAGCCTCGGAAACTTCCGGTGACGACCCTGCATAGGGGAGGGAGCGGAAGGAATCGGTGTGTTCCTCGGGAGGGTAGCCCACGAGGCGGCCGCCCGGAACCCTCGCCGAGCCGCACCGGCTGTTAGACTCCCTCAGTCGCCCAGTACCCCTCAGGAGCCTGCATGAAACAGTTCTTCACGAACATCGCCGCGAATCTCGCCACGATCGCCCTGCTCTTCCTGCTGCTGCTGATGATCTCCATCGGGTTCATCGCCGCGGCCTCCGGGAGTACGACCGTCTCGGTGCCCAGGGATGCCGTGCTCGTGGTGGATCTGTCGCAGCCGCTCGCCGACCGGCCGGCGGAACGCACGCCGGCGAGCGCGTTCGACCGGGCCTTTGCGGATCCCGGCGGATCGTCGCGCCTCTCGCTCCGCGGCGCGGTGACGGCGTTGCATGAAGCCGCGCACGACGACCGGATCAGCGGCGTCCTGCTGCGCGGCAACGTGAACAGCGACGGCCTCTCGTCCGGCTACGGCGGACTGGTGGAGTTCCGCGATGCCATCGCGGCCGTCGTGGCGGCAGGGAAACCGGTGCACGCCTTTCTCGTGGACGCATCGCTCCGCGATTACTACGTGACCAGCCCCGCGACCACGATCACCCTCGATCCGTTCGGCTCCCTCCAGTTCGGCGGGCTCGCGGCGTCGTCCATGCACTTCGCCGGCTTCCTCGAGAAGTACGGCATCGGCGTGCAGGTGAGCCGCGTGGGCCGCTTCAAGGCCGCGGTGGAGCCGTTCACGCGCCAGGAGATGAGCCCCGAGAACCGCGCGCAGACGCGGCGGTATCTCGAATCCACCTGGAGCGAGATCAAGCGGAGCGTGGCGGTGTCGCGCGATCTGGACACGCTCCGCCTGCAGCGCCTCGCCGACTCGGTGGCGTTCTTCCTCCCCGAAGACGCCATGGGCTTCGGGCTCGTAGACCGCGTGGCGCCGTTCGACGTGCTGCTCGCGGACCTCCGCCGTCTCACCGGTGCGCCGGCCACGTCGAGCCGTACGCGCGCCGATGATACGCGTGATGCGGACGGCTCCAATACGGTGCGCGCGGACGACGCGAGTGCCGCGGACAGTGGCATGAGCAGTGACACGGACAGTGACACGGATACCGACACCGCATCGACGGACGACACGCTGTCGCGTTCCGTGCTCGCCGACATCCTGCCGCCCGCCATTCCGCAGATCCTGCTGCGCGACTACGCGCGCCTCGCCGTGGCGCGCACCGACGACATCACCGCGCGGCGGAAGATCGCGGTGGTGTACGCGCAGGGGAGCATCGTGAACGGCGAAGGCGGCACCGATGCCATCGGGGGCGACGCGTTCGCGCGGGAACTGCGGGCGCTGCGGCACGACCGTGCGGTGCGCGCCGTGGTGGTGCGCGTGAACAGCCCCGGCGGGAGCGCCGTGGCGTCCGAGCAGATCCAGCGCGAGCTCATGCTGATCGACGCGGAGAAGCCCGTGGTGATCTCGATGGGCACGCTGGCGGCCTCGGGCGGCTACTGGATCGCCACGGCCGGGCGTCACGTGTTCGCGCAGCCCAGCACGCTCACCGGATCCATCGGCGTGTTCGCCCTGTTCCCCAACGTGCAGGGACTGGCGCGCCGGCACGGCATCTCGGTAGACACGGTGAGCACCGCGCGCTACGCCGATCTCTTCTCGGTCGCGCGTCCGCGCACGAACGCCGAGCTGGCGATCATGCAGCGCGGCGTGGACGCGGTGTACGACGCCTTCATCGACCGCGTCGCGCGCGCGCGCAGCCTGCCGGTGGACTCCGTGCGCGCCATCGCCGAAGGACGCGTGTGGTCGGGTGAAGATGCGCTGGCGCTCGGCCTCGTGGATGCGATCGGCGATCTCGACGACGCCATCGAGCACGCGGCCGGCCTCGCCGGGCTCGAGGCGTACGGAATCCTGGAAGTGCCCAAGGTGCAGAGCGCGTCCGACATGTTCCAGAAACTCTTCGATGACACACCGCCGCCGGTGGTGGGTACCATACGGACGGCACTCGACGAGGGAGCGGCTGGCGACGCCGCGACGCAGGCGGCCGTGGAAGCGTGGGTTCGCGGCGCTTCGCTCCGCGGGCCGGTTGCCCAGGCGGTGCGGACGCTCACGCGCGAGCTCGGCGCCCTGCTCCGGCTCGACGATCCGCGCGGCGTCTACGCGCGCATGCCGTTCGCGTTGCAGCTTCACTGACCTCGTGCCGTCCCTCACCGGTTGCGCGCCGCAGCTTCACTGATCGTCCCGATTCCATGCGTCTTCGTTCGTTCCCGATCGTATCGTCCGCGTGCGCGCTCGCGCTGCTGCTCGTCGCTCCGCCCAAGGCCTTCGCGCAGGACAGCGCTGCCGCGGCGCCGGCCACCGCGAAGCCGGCGCCCGTGTGGCCCGTGCCCGGACCGGCGCCGCTTCCCGGGTCGATCCTGCCGGCGAAGCGCATCGTGGCGTATTACGGCAATCCGCTGTCGCGGCAGATGGGGATCCTCGGCGAGATCCCGGTGGACCAGATGCTCGCGCGGCTCGACGGCGAAGTCTCCGCCTGGCAGCGCGCCGATCCGGCCACGCCCGTGCAGCCGGCGCTCCACCTCATCGCCGTGGTGGCGCAGGCGGACAAGGGACGCGACGGCATGTACCGGGCGAAGATGCAGGACACGCTCATCGAGCGCGTGCACGGCTGGGCGAAGCGCCGAGATGCGCTGCTCTTCCTCGACATCCAGGTGGGGCTCAGCACGATCCAGGCGGAAGCGCCGCGCCTCGAGAAGTTCCTCATGCGTCCCGACGTGCACCTCGGCATCGATCCCGAGTTCTCGATGAAGGACGGCTCGCCGCCGGGCAAGAAGATCGGCTCGTACGATGCCGACGACATCAACGCCGTGATCGACTACCTCGCGAAGCTCGTCACCGAGCACAATCTGCCGCCCAAGGTGCTCGTGATCCATCGCTTCACGCAGCGCATGGTCACCGGGTACGACCGCATCACGCGCGATCCGCGGGTGCAGGTGGTGATGCACATGGACGGCTGGGGCCCGCCGCGCCTCAAGCGCGATACCTACAACGCGTACATCTACCGCGAGCCCGTGCAGTTCACCGGCTTCAAGATCTTCTACAAGAACGACACGCGGCGCGGCAGCCCGCTCATGACGCCGGACGATCTGCTCACGCTCACGCCGGTTCCGCTGTACATCCAGTATCAGTGAGCGGTACCGTGCCGGAGCCGGCGTTGTCGGATGCCGGCTACGGCGTGATGTCGGATGCCGGCTATGGCGTGGTGAGCCGGAGGCCGGCGAAGAAGGTGCGCGGCGGCGCGGGCTCGTAGTACCGGTCCCGCGTCGCGTTCACGAGCACCGCGCTCGCGTAACGGCGGTCGAGCAGGTTGTCCACGCCGATCACGGGTGCGAACGCCCAGCGTCCGGTGGCCGCGCCCGCGTCGCCGCCCAGACGGAGCCCGATCGCGTTCCACGCCTTCGCGCGTTCGGTATCGGCGTCGTTCACCGACACCGACGACGCGGCCGCGATATCCGCCGTGGCGAACCACCGGCCGCGGCGCACCGTGGTCCACGCCTGCACCTGATGCGACGGCACGCCGGGGAACGGGTTGCCGTCGAACCGCACGCCGCCCACTTCGTAGTCGGTGAAGCGGAAGCGCGAGGCCGTGTACGACACGCCCGCGTCCCCGTGCGTCGTCGTGGTGCGCATGCTCGCTTCCAGGCCGCGCCGCGCCGTGCGTCCCGCGTTCCGGAAGGCGCGCCGTCCCGGCGCGTCGGGCACGTCGAACGGCACCAGTTCGTCGCGGCTCCGCGCGTCGAATACCGCCAGATCGATCCATGTACGGGTGCCCACGATGCCGCGCACGCCGGTTTCGAGCGTGCGCGTGCGCTGCGGCGCGAGCACGCCGTTGAGGCCGGCGCTGCCGTCGGCCTGCGTGGTGAGCTCGGTGACGGTGGGGGTTTCGAACGCCGAGCTCCATGTGGCGAAGAGCGACAGGGCCGGCCCCAGCCGGTAGGTGACGCCGAGCATCGGGTTCACGGCCGTCTGCCCCTGTTCGCCGCTGTCGTTGCGATCGGTTTCGGTCACGAACCGGTCGGTGACCCGGAACCGGATCTGATCCCAGCGGAGCGCCGCGCTCACGTCGAACCGTCTCGGCACGCCGAGCTCGTAGCGCACGAACGCGCCCTCCGACTGCACGACTTCCCGCTGGTCGAGGCGGAGCACGCCGCGATCGGCGCCCGCAGTGGGGCAGCGCGCGGACGTCGTCTGTCCCACGCAGTTCTCGAGGTTGCGTCGCTCGTCGCCCACCGACTGCACGTCGATTCCCGCCGACATGCGTCCCGTGAGCCTTTCCATGCGATGGGTGGACGTGCCGCGCACCCAGAGTCCCATGTTGCGCCGGTCCACGGTCACCACGGCGAAGGGGAGCGGGTTGTCGAGATCGCGCATCCCCACCCATGCGGCCGCGGCCAGTCCCGCGTCGGCGCTCCCCTGCTCCGCCACCATGCCGAGCTGGGCGTGGCGCACCGTCTTGCTCGCACCGCGCGTGACGGACTGCGAATCGGCGAGCCGCACGTCGCGTTCCAGCTCACCGGCGGTCAGCGCGCCCGGGTTCTCGGCGCGCGGCATGTCGAAGGCGCTCCCGAGCAGGCGCAGGCGCGTGCGTCCCACCGTGCCTTCGGCGCGCGCGAAGGCGCTCGTGGCCGTCTGCGCGGCGTAGATGCGCGGGCCGTCGGTGCGTGTGTGCGTGACGCTGGCCAGCCACGTGCGCGTGTCGCCCTGCTCCGGCGCGTGCGTGCCCGAGGCGAGCAGTTGCGCGCGGCGCGCGCCGCCGCCGTCCCACATGCGGGCGTGCATCGAGAGCGGCACGGGCGCCGCGTCGCGGGTGCGGAAGTCGAGCACGCCGCCCGCCGCGTTGCCGTAGAGCGCCGCGGCGGTGCCGCGGATCGCTTCCACGCTCCCCACGGTTTCCACGTCGAGCCAGTCCATGGGCGTCTGCCCGTCGGGGAGCGTGATCGGGATGCCGTCACGCAGCACCTTCACGCCGCGCACGCCGAACGCGCTCCGCGCGCCGAATCCGCGTACGGCCACCCGTGCGTCCTGGGTGGGATTGTTGCGGGGCTGCACCTGTATCCCCGGCACGGCGAAGAGGAGATCGCCCACGCTCGTGCGCCGGAGCGCCGGCCGGAGGCTGTCCGGCGCGACTCGGCTGATGGCGAACGGCAGGTCGAGCACGGACCGTTCGGCGTCGCGCGCGATGCGCACGTGCACGGCGCCGATGGTGGGCGGAGTGCGTGCGGCCGTATCGATCTGCGCGGCCAGCGGGGAGAGGGCGGCGAGCGCGAGGCCGGTCGCATGCGCGGCGGCGCGCAACGGGAAGTCGAATCGGGGCACTCCGGATACAAGCGCGGCGCGCGCGTCGAGGCAACCCGGTGGTGCGGAGGTCGGGATTTGGTCCCCATCCCGCACCATGCGCTCGATGCAGGACGCGCCGAAGGAACCCGGTGGCGCCGATGCTGCGATGCTAGCGAGCGGAGCCGCAGGAGGGTGTGACGGGCAGGGACGGATCATCCACCAGTTGCCCGATGCGGTCGCAGGTCAGGCCGGTGGCGCGGTCGCGCAGGCGGAGGTACCAGTGCGACGGGCCCGCGTTCGAGGTGACGACCGCGAGGTCGTCCGGGAGCTTGACGCCGTCGGCGGCGAGCTCGTCCCACACGGCGAAGCGGGCGTGGCGTGCGCGGAACTCCATCTGGGCGAGCGACGCGCGGCCGAACGTGCCGCCGATGCGGGTGCGTGAGCGGGATTCGGCCCACGAGGCCTGTGCACCCGTTGCACCGACGGCGAGCATGAGGCCCCCCATGACGGCGAGCACCACGGCCACGACGCGGCGTTCGGCGGCGCTGCGCGCGGTGGCGGCGCGCACGGCGGCCACGGGACCGGAGCGGCGGCGAGCGGCGGAACGCGTGGCGGCCGGTGCGGGGGTACTGGAGCGGGTGGTCGGCACGGCGGATGAGGTCGACCGTGCAGTGGAGCGTGGCGGAGCCGATGGAGCGGGGCGACGCGGCGCCGAGCGCGGGTCGGGGAGCGGGGCCAGTCCGTCGGCGAGCGGACGGGAGGGTTCGGCCAGCGGTGACTTGGGCGGCAGTCCCCAAGGCGCCGCCGCGGCACGCGCGGCGGCGAGGGACGATTTCACGGAACGGGGACGGCCGGTGGACATGCTTCGATCATAGCGCGGCCGGCGGGCGTGCGGGATAGCGGAGCCGGCACGTTCGTCACGCTGCCGGCCGGATTCCCGACATGCGGTCGTGTCGTGCGATGGCAGAGATGCCGGATGGGAGTGCGCGGGGAATTAGGCCGACCGGCATAACTGCGGATCCAGAAGTTGTGTAGTCTGACAAGTCGTTGAGTGATCGAAGCTTGCAGGTGGTTCGGCGAGGTGTAGAATGGGGTTATGCAGACCGATCTAACCCGCAGGATGCAGACTAGATCGGTCGAGCTAATTGGCGTTAGGCCGGTGAGACAGATCCACTTGTACGCTGAATGTTCGAGCGACTTCCTGTAACACGAAAATCCGGAGCGGAGCGGTTTCAGCTTGGCGCTCGCCCGCTGGAGTTCTCACTGCTCGATTTCTGGCAGTGGTCGAGCTCGGATTTGGCGAACAATACGCTGCGGGGGCGGCTCGCCGAGTTTCTCGTGGCGCATGCACTGGGTCTGGCACAGAACGTCCGCTCGGAATGGGAGGCGTACGATCTCCAGTTACCGGATGGCCGACGGATCGAGGTCAAGTCGTCCGCGTACATCCAAGCGTGGGCTCAACACGCCGAATCCGTGCCGAGTTTTGCGATCGGGCCCACCCGGGCGTGGGATCCCTCCACGAATGCGTGGGCGCCGGCCGACGCGCGGCGTCGCCAAGCGGATTTGTATGTGTTTGCGCTGCTCGCCCATCGTGAGCGGGCGACTGTCAACCCGCTGGATCTCACACAGTGGGTGTTCTACGTGTTGCCGGCTGCAGTGCTGGACGCGCGGGTGGCGGGCCAACGGCGGATTGGCTTGGCCCGACTGCTCGGGCTTGATCCGGTGGTCTGCGGGTTCCTGGATCTCAAGGAGGGCGTGATGTCTTTCCCTCTCCCGACGGCCTAACGAAACGCTGAAGCCGACGGCGGCGGTTCCAAGGACTGCGGGCTTGCTCGCTCCGCTCGCGGCCCGCATCCTTTGGGAACGCCGCCGCGGCTTAGCGTGAGGCGTTAGGGCCACGTCAAGCGTTCGCGGAAGCGGTTAGATTTCGGGAGTCCCTCTCGAGGAGTGTCTATGGTCCGGTCCCCCGATCATCTGGAAACCCAGCTCCTGAGCTTACCGCCCGGTGACCGAGCGCGGCTGGCGGAAGTGTTGCTCGCGAGCTTGGACCGCAGCGTCGATCCGGGCTCCGCGGCGGAGCTCGACGCCGCGTGGCAGGCGGAGGGCGAGCGGCGGCTGGCGGAACTCCGCACCGGAAGCGTGGCCGGGATTCCCGCGGCGCAGGTCTTCGCGGCGGTGCAGGCGCGGCTGGCGCGGTAGTGCCGCCCCTGGCGCCCGAGTTTCATCCGGAGGCCTCGGCCGAGTTCACGGCGGCGGTGGAGTGGTACGAGGGAGAGCGTCCGGGCTTGGGCGCCGCCTTTGCGGCCGCGGTCCAGCAGACCGTGCATCAGGCCGCGGAGACTCCGTTGGCCGGGGCGCCGGTCGGGGCAGCCCTGCGTCGCGTGCTGGTGCCCGCCTTTCCGTATGCGGTGTGGTATGCGGTCGAGCCGACGCGCCTCTGGATCGTCGCGGTGGCGCATTTCCGTCGCCGTCCCGGCTACTGGCGCCATCGGCGCTGAGGGTGAGCGGGCCCTAACGGCGCGTTGCTGCCGACGGCGTCCCCGTCGCTGCGGCTGGCGCGCTGCGCGCGTCCCGCCGCATCTTCGGGGACCGCCGCGGCAGAACGCTGGGGCGTTGGACAGCCGGCAGGATACTTCAAGGAGGAAAGAGTCTACAATGAACTACGATCCAGAGGAGGACTGGAGCCCAGGAGGATGGCTCGGAGCCTATGCAAACGTCCTTTGGAATGACTACCGCGACTACTGGGAGCTTCAGAATGTCCCAGCCGACTCGTCTCTCACCATCGAAGACCGTGCTCGGAATCGCACGCTGTACGAGGTCACTGAGGCGATTGTACCGTGCCTGCACTCTCTTTCGGTAGCCCCTGATGCCCTTGCCAAGGTCCGTCAGTTTCTCGCGGATGTTGGCGTAGCCGGTCCGATTGACGATGACACTGCAATCCGTGTAACTCGCGCTCTCCATAATCTGCCGATCGTTCGAGACGGTATTCGAGTGGAGCTCGCGATGCAAGCCACGGACGGACTCCTTCGTGGAGCTGAGTCCCGTGCCTCCCTCTTGGTGTCACTTCTGGCATACCGTCAGCTCAGCGCGCGCGCGGCAGCATTTCTCGATCGCGCAACACGACTGTATCTCTGGGGTTTTGAGCCAGAAGCAGTGGTGATGTGTGCTTCCGTGCTCGAAGCGGCGTACGAGACACGATTCTCGGCCGAAGAGATGTTTCGGCTTCAAGTCACCAAGAAAGGTCTTGAATACCAGCCGCACGAATACGAACAGGCCGCTATTGGAGCCCATGTCTTCTCTTTGTCCGACAAGCGTATTGCAGAGCGCATACGCCGCGCGCGCAACGACACGCTGCATAACGTCCCCAACGTGGCGCTCGACGCAGCCAAAGCGTTGAATGCAACGGCTGGGCTCCTGACTAAACTGTTTCCTGTGTAAGGATCGCTGTTTTTGACTTCCAGACTCGCTGTCCAACGGCGCGTTGCTGCCGACGGCGGCGGTTTCAAGGAATGTGACCTTGCTCCCTTCGGTCGCCGGCCACATCCTATTGAAACGCCGCCGCGGCAGAACGCTGAGGCGTTAGGCAGGCGAGAGATGCTCCGGAACCTCGTTGTCATTGGGTTCGTTATCGCTGTTTGGGCGTCGTGCTCGATTTCCCGCAACTCAGGGAACGAGCGAGATGGTGCAGCGTCGGTCTCAGAAGTCAGCAACGGCGCGGCTCATCAGCAGGCCACAACGCAAGAGGTAGGCATGTTGGCAACGAAGGCAGCAGAGAACGAGATCGTGCTCACGCGGACATTCGCCGCACCTCGGGACATTGTCTTCGCCGCCATGACGCAGCCGACGCAGCTTCTTGAGTGGATGAAGACCAAGGACATGGCGTTCATCGCGTGCGACGTCGATCTCCGCATCGACGGGACGCTCCGCTATCAGTTTCAGCGGCCCAGCGGCACGACGATTGAGGTTCGAGGCACCTTCGCGGTCGTCGATGTTCCGCGTCAATGGTCTTACATCGAGACCTACAGCTTCTCACCACTCAAGGTTGAGGTGTCGATAGTGCTGGATGAATCGGGTCCGAATACGGTCTTTAGACAGACTTTGCGCTACGGGTCCCAGGCAGAACGAGATGCAGACTTCGAAGGTGTCGCCAATAGCTCTGCAGATGCCTACGAAAATCTGGACCGCTATTTGGCCTCCCAGCGTTGATAGGCTGCCTAACGACGCGTTGCTGCCGACGGCGGCGCCAAAGGATGCGGCCTTGCTCGCGCTGCTCGCTGGCCGCACCTTATGGCAGCGCCGCCGCGGCAGAACGCTGGAGCGTTAGGGCGACGACAAGTTCTTGGTCGTCCCCAAGACCGGCCCGGGCATGGCGGTCGTTTCGGTCGTTACGGGACCGGCGGTTGGTTGGAATCGACTTGGCAGGCTTTGACGAGACGCCGCGCGCATGCCGCCATCTATCAGCGCTATGAACCGCTGCCGCATCGAAGCACGACTCAGATTGCCGTCCGGCTTTGCCAAGATCGGCACGACGCGGTCTTCATACGCGGTGATGAAATCATCTATCAGCTTGTCTACGTTCAGAAACAGCACCCCGGCGGCGTCCGTCGTCATGTGTAATTCTGGTTGCCCGCGACCAACCGCAATTGGACCCTTTGGGAAGAAGTGATGCATGACGCCGTGGCGAACCAACACGTAAAACGCCTCCGCCTTCTCATGAGACCCCGCCAAATGTGGGTAGAGGTACGTCGTCCAGTAGTCAACGAAGTCCTTCTCCTTACGAGTCCCCGTGGCGCCGTCGTTAAGGAGCGCACCGAGCAGTTCCGCTCCAGCGCACAGCGTCATCAGCTTCGGGTATCCAACAGAAATCGTCTTGAGCTCGCGGAGATCACCGATCAAGTACTGCTCGAGCAAGGTGTCCAGTTCGTCCATTGGGGAAGTCATGGCTGGCGGTGTGAAGAAGGGACTCGTTTGGTGTGCCTAATATGTAGCTTTCGCCTGCGACCGTGTCCGAGCTGAGACGGCGGCGCGCCCTAACCAGCAGTGAAGCTGACGGATCGCGCGGGCGCCGTGCATATATTAACTCTTCGGGGTTGCGCGGCGCCCGCGCGCCCGCAGCTTATTTGCGGGCGTTAGGGCGCTCTCATTCTTCGTCAGAGCGATGTGATCATGGTGAGTTCTGACTGGCAATGCTGTTTTTGCGGCGACGGTATCGCTGCGCTGGCGGATGATCCCGTTCAGCTCACGTTGTCCTCGCGACTTGCGGGAGACGCCGAGCAATCGCTCTGGGCCCACGCGTGGTGCTTGCACCGGGCCATCGCTCCGGGGATTCCCCTTCTGCCCACCCTCCCTCAGGAGCTGGCTCTACCCCCCGAGAGCTGGCCCTCCAGTCCGCGTCCCCTACGGAAATCGTTCTTCCGTACGAGCGAGCCTTGGAGGCCTTGGCCGTCGTCGAGGAACAAGGGGGGCGCTTCCTGGGATGGGAAGGGTGGATTCGGATGCCGAGCGGAGCGGTGGGGCACGGCGAGGCGCCGCCCGGGACGGGCGACTGCTCGGGGCTTGCCGTCGCCGAGGCCTTTCGCTTGGGACGGGAGACGATGCAAGCGGCGCAGGCGCAGTGGCGACCGCGCGACGGCAAGACGGAGCTGCTCTTCTGCCTGACGGTCACCGCGCCCTAACGACGCGTTGCTGCCGGCGGCGTCCCCGTCGCTGGCGCGCTGCGCGCGTCCCGCCGCATCTTGGGGAGCGCCGCGGCAGAACGCTGCGGCGTTAGCCAACAAACCAGTCTTCATTATTTGGAGGAGAAGTTGCGAATTTTTGACTACGCGAAGGTCGCTGATTGGGAGAGCCGGCTCGCCGATCTCGCCGCGATGGCGGAGTCTGAGCGCTGGACGTATATGTCCGTCCCAGACAAGTCCAGTCTCCCCGTTCTGGATTCGTACATTCGCTACACTTTTCTGCGCCTTCACGAGCAGAACCGCATCGCTGAGTCAGATCGAACGTCTTGTTTCAATACGGGGCTCCTCACCCCCAATCAGGAGGAGATCTTCGGTGTTTTCCGTATATCCGACCTGTATGATTCAGCGAAGCCCGTGTCGCCCACCAACAAGAAGTGGTTCCTGACAAGTTGGGCACGGTCTGGTGAGCGCCAACTGACCGATTTCTTTGAGCTTCCGGGGCTTGCGTCCTACTGGACGGACCCTGCGGAGCTCATTTTCAATCCGCAGCTCCAAGTTCAACTCAATCTTGATCATATCATCCGAGACAACATCAACCGCTTCCCGGTTGAGCTTGGTGGTCACCTAGACGTAAATGGCGTGCCCCAAGATTTGGCGGGCACGCCAGATATCGAAACTGATGTTGATCCATCTGCAGCAACGACGACAGCAGTGGATGAGCAGAATGTGGAGGTTCCGCTAGCCACGCGAAATGCGCTCGAAGGCGCAATGAAACACAGCATTCGCCTCGCGCAACGGAGTGAACCGCCCCGGGTTCTCCGGAGACTCGGTTAGTTGAGTCCCACTTCGACCAAGTCCGAAGATTGGGCCTGTCGATACTGCGCTTCGTACGCCGCTGGGGGCAAGTAGCCGAGCGGTTCCATCAGCCGCTCGGTGTTGTACCACGACACCCAGCAGAGGGTGGCGAACTCGACGTCCTCCATGCCCTTCCACGGGCCGCGATGATGAATGACCTCCGTCTTGAACAGGCCGATGATCGTCTCCGCGAGGGCGTTGTCGTAGCTGTCCCCTCGGCTGCCGACCGACGGGGCAATGCCCGCGACCGCCAGCCGCTCCGTGTACGCAATGCTCAGATACTGACGGCCGCGGTCGCTGTGATGAATCAGGGGGGCGTCCGTTTCTCGGTCGTACAGCGCCTGTTCGAGCGCGTCCAGCGCCTGTTCGAGCGCGTCCAGCGCGAGATCCGTGCGCATCGCCGTCGACACGCGCCACCCCACGATGCGCCGCGAGAACACGTCGATGACGAAGGCGACGTAGACGAACCCGCGCCATGTGGCCACGTACGTGAAGTCCGCCACCCAGAGTTGATTCGGTCGCTCCGCGCGGAAGGCCCGCTGCACCAGGTCACGCGGTCGCTCCTGCGCCGGCTCCGGGATGGTCGTCCGCACCCGACGGCCCCGCACGACCCCGCGCAGCCCGGCCGCCTTCATCAGGCGCGCCACGGTACACCGCGCGACGGGGATCCCCTCCCGATTGAGCTGCTTCCACACTTTCTTCGCGCCGTACACGCGCTGATTGGCGTGCCCGCATCGCGCGATCTCCGGCCGCAACCTCGCGTCGCGCTGCGCCCGCGCCGGCTGGCGCTCGGGGAGCGACTGCCGTGCGTGCTGCTCGTAGAAAGTCGACGGCGCCATCCCAATCGCGTGGCAGATGGGCTCGACACCGTACGTGGCCCGATGCTCCTCCACGAACTGGACCATCACGGCCCGCGGCGGTCGAGCTCCGCCTGGGCGAAATAGGCCGACGCCTTGCGCAGAATCTCATTGGCGCGGCGCAACTCCTTCACCTCGCGCTCCAGCGCCTTCACGCGGGCCTGCTCATCCGTCGTCAGGCCGGCTCGCGTGCCCACATCCCGCTCGTGCTGGTGGACCCACTGGCGCAGCGTCTCACCAGCACAGCCGATCTTCGCCGCCACCGACCGAATGGCCGCCCACTGCGACCCATGGGCATCCGCCTGCTCATGCACCAGACGGACGGCCCGCTCACGCACCTCGGGGGAAAATCGTGTGCCTTTTGCCATGACTCCATATTCTCACGAAATGGAGCCTCCGGGAATCCCGGGGCGGTTCAGAGCTACCGGATTGCTGTTCCGCAGTTCCACTATGGTAAGATCCAACTGTTACTCCCGATCTACCTTCGAAGCTCCGGCCGTCCTGATCTTGCACTTACGCTAGAACGTCATGGTGCTTGGTACAGAGCAGCGACGGTACTTTACCCTGATTGGGCGTATCGACAGGCTCGCCTTCTTTCTCGTCCGAACAGCGAGTGGCTTGGCGGATTTAAGTCGGACTCGCTCGCATTTGTTGGCTAACGGCGCGTTGCTGCCGACGGCGGCGCCATAAGGACTGCGGCCTTGCTCGCGGTGCTCGCTGGCCGCACCTTATGGCAACGCCGCCGCGGCAGAACGCTGGGGCGTTAGCAACTGTCTTGAAAGTCAAGCGGTCATGTGCCCTGAAGCTCGCGGATGGTTGCCCACGGCGTGTTGGTCCGCACCATCGTGTTGAGGATCGTCAGCAGTTTCCGCATGCAGGCGACGAGCGCGAGTTTCTTCGGCTTGCCGGCGGTCAACAGCCGCTGGTAAAACGCCCGGATCACTCCATTGCGTTTCGTCGCGACGAGGGCCGCCATGTACAGCACGGCGCGCACCGAGGCGCGTCCGCCTTGCACGAACCGGCGGCCCCGCATCGTGCCGGAGTCGCGGCTGAGCGGAGCGACGCCCACGAGTTTCGCGAGGGCGCGCCGCGACAGGCGGCCCAGCTCGGGTAAGTCGGCCAGCAGGGTGCGCGACAGCACGGGGCCGACCCCCGGCACACTGCGCAGCAGTTCATCGCGCTCCCGCCAGGCCGGACTGGCTTTGACCATCGCGCCGAGATCGGTGTCGGTGAGGCGCAGCTCGCGTTCGAGAAACGCAATGTGGGTCTTCAGGCTCTTGCGCACCAATTTCTTCCCGGTCCCAAACACTTGCCCCACGCGATTGCGCTCGGCCTGGAGCATCTCCAGGAGCTGGCGGCGCCGCGTCAGCAGCGCGTCCAGTTCGTGTGCCTGGGCGTCGGGCAGCTCGCGGACCTCGGGGCGCACCACGTCGGCGAACCGCGCCAAGATATCCGCGTCGAGGCGATCGGTCTTTGCCCGTTGGCCGGTGGCTTTGGCGAAGTCCCGCACCTGCCGCGGATTCACCACGACGACGGGCAAGGCCGCGGCCGCCAGCGCGGCGACGGCGAGCAGTTCATAGCCGCCCGTGGCTTCCAGGACGAGTAACTGCGGCGCGATCGCCCGCATGCGATCGACCAGCGTGCGCACCCCACGCTCGTCATTCCCGACCGTGAATCGCTCACCAGTCGGCACGACGCTGACCACCAGCTCGGCCTTCGCGACATCAAGACCCACGAACATCACCGCCTCCCTGATCGAAGGATGCGTCGCCCTCACCCGTCCTTGTCATCATTCGGGCTCGGTCCTCAGACCGGCCCCCGCAACTGTTCGGGCTCTCAACGACGAGGAGCAGAGACGCCGCTCTGGCTAACGCACGGTGTTCACCACCCAGACGACAACGAGCTGGCGCCCTGCCCAGAACTACTGTAAAATCACGAAAATGCTAGATACAAGAACGACAACAGTGTGATGCCGTGTCGGTGCGCGTTATGCGGCAGACCGGCGGCGGCGGGTCGGCGGCGGCTGGGTGACCGCCAGCAGGGCTTCAGGATGGGCGGCCGCGACGCGGAGGAGCACCTGGGCGGGGCCATCCGGCTGGCGCCGGTGCTGCTCCCAGTTCTGGAGCGTGTCGACACTGATGCCGAGCAACGCGGCAAATTTCGCCTGACTGAGCTTGAACTGGGCGCGCAAGGCGGCGACATCGGGCGTGGTCGTGGTCAGCACGTCCTCGGCGCGCGTCACCCGGGCGGGCTTCCGTCGCCCCGACTGAATCGCCTTCATCTCCTGCACGCTTTCGACCAGCTGGTCAAAGAGATCTTTTCGCATGACGCCTCCCGCGTTACTCGTCAATGACCAGTGCCCGCAAGATCCGGAGCTCGGTCGGAGACAGATCGCTGCGGACGTTTTTCGGATAGAGAAAGAGCAGGAAGAGCTGCCCGGCCGCAGACCGCCAGTAGTAAATCACCCGCGCGCCCCCGCGCTTGCCTCGGCCCGGCATCTGCCATCGGAGCTTGCGCAGACCGCCGGAGCCCGGGATCAGGGCGCCCGCCTCGGGGTGCAGGATGAGCTGGAGCTGGAGTGCCCGATAGGCCTCGTCCGAGAGGGCCGCCTGCACCTGTTTCGTGAAGAGGGACGTCTCGATCAGCTCCATTATGGAAAGCTACGTCATCGGCGGACATCCGTCAATGGCGTATTCCCCGGGCGTTCTAACGGCGCGTTGCTGCCGACGGCGGCCACAAGGATGCGGCTGGCGCGCTGCGCGCGTCCCGCCGCATCTTGTTGGAGCCGCCGCGGCAGAACGCTGGGGCGTTCGGCGGACTTGGTGGAGTTTATCTAAGGTCATGGCCAGGACGGCATCGCGCGAGTGGCTCCGACGGTCGGGTAATACGAAGGGCACGGCGATCAAAGTGGAAAGCAATCCAATGAATTCCTGTCTGATGTCTGCGGAGGTGGCCGTGTGAGCACGACCGTGCCTCTTCCTGATCCGCCCGCCACCGCTTCGCCCAGTGCGGATACGGTGACGTCAGGCCCTGCCATCCCGGCGATCGAGCGAATCCGTCTCTTCAGCCCGCGGCAGTGGGAGGAATTTGTACTCGAATGGACGCACTCGCTTCGTGCTCTCTATGCACGCGTCGAGCGATGCGGCGGTGCAGGCGACATGGGCCGAGACGTTGTCGCTACCTCCAATGAGACCGACCCGAGCGTCTGGGACAACTACCAATGTAAGCATTATGACCATCCCCTGATGCCTTCGGACATTTGGCTTGAGTTGGGCAAGCTGGTCTACTACACACATCTCGGCGAGTTCACCGTGCCCCGAGCGTACAGGTTCGTGGCTCCTCAGGGTGCAGGGTCAACGCTAAGCAAGCTCTTCGAGAAACCAGAGGACCTAAGAACTGGGCTCATCGAGAATTGGGGCGCGAAGTGTCGCCCCTCGATCACGCAAACCGGCGAAGTGCCGCTCTCGCCTGAACTCCTGACCCATCTGAACTCGATCGACTTCTCCATCTTCCGGTACATCCCGCCTCTGAAACTCATCGATGAACACCGGGCAACCCCCTGGCACATTGCCCGCTTCGGTGGCGGCCTGCCGCCAAGGCCGGATGCCGCGACCCCGCCGATGGAGCCAGCCGCCAACGAGGCGGTCTATCTGCGGAAGCTCTTCGAGGCCTACTCGGACGCTCGCGGGAACGCGGCCTCACGATTCGCCGACATTTCAGCTGAACCGCAGTACTCAGGCCACTACTCCGATAGCCGCTTGGAGTTCTACAGCGCTGAGTCTCTCCGTGGGTTCTCGCGCGATACACTGCCAACCGGATCGTTCGAGCAACTCCAAGACGAGATCCACTCTGGCATCCGGGACACACTTAGAGGAACGCACACCAACGGTTTCCAGCGGCTGCTCGCCGTCGTTGGGTCAGCCCGTGCGCTCCAGCTCACGAGCCATCCCCTGGTACCCCGGATGCACATCCGGGACCGCGGCGGCGTTTGTCATCAACTCGCGAATGATCGTGATGACGTTCAGTGGGTGCAACGATGACCAACAGCACAGATCACACCCTGTCCCCGTTCAACAGTCCGGTCGAAAGCGGGCTGCGCGCGTCCGTACTGCTCTATTCGCTGTTCCCGACAGCGTCCTCTCTGCAACGCTTGGTCGTGTTCGACTACTTGCTGATCCATTCGGACGACGTTCCTGATGGGCCACCGGGGCTTCACCCCAAGACGCCTTATCGGAGCGGTGAGTTACTCGTCAGAAGAGACACGCTGCATCGGGGCATCATTCTGTACATGAGCCGTGGGTTGATCCACGACCTGTACCTCGGCTCAGGATTGGCCTACGCCGCTACGGAGCGGACCGCCTCCTTTCTGGACGTCCTGACGTCGGAGTATGTGACAGCTCTCCGAAACCGCGCCGATTGGGTCAAGACGCGTTTCTCGACTCTGAACGACGACCAGCTGGACCTGTACGTCAAGGAGCACCTCGGACAATGGGGTGCAGAGTTTGAGATGGACTCTGTTCTGTGGTCGGAGGACACACGTTGAGCGAGTTTGGCTTCCATCTCGTGCGACTTGTCTTGACCGGTGCGAATGTCGCCGATGCAGAAGTGCGCTTTAACCGGGGACTGAATCTGATCAGCGGCCCCTCAGATACTGGCAAGACATATATCCTGCAGTGCATCGACTTCATGCTCGGCGGTCGAGACACGCCCGAGGATATCCCTGAGATGCACGGGTACGACACGGCGAGCTTGGAGATCGTCGCCCTCGCCGACGATACGCCGTACGTGCTGTCGCGCGGCCTCCGAGGTGGAGCGTTCCGGCTTCGCCGTCCAGACGGTTCGGAGGCGGTGCTCGCCGAACGACATGCCGCGGATCGCGACGATACCGTATCCCAGTTCCTTCTGGACCTCGTGGGTCTGGCCGGAAAACGCGTCCGCACGAACGCACGCGGCCAAACGCGCTCGCTGAGCTTTCGCGATCTCGCGCATCTGATTGCCATCTCGGAGGAAGAGATTATTCGCGTGCAGTCGCCCGTGCTGTCGGGGCAGTACACGACGCGAACCGCTGAGAAGTCCGTGTTTCGGCTCCTGCTGTCCGGCGTTGATGATTCTGCGGTAGTCGCTGCCGAAGAGCCGCGAGTCTCACGGGCAAGGATCGACGCGAAGGAGGAAGTCCTTCAGCAACTGGCGAGTCAAGCACGATCCCAGCTTGCTGAGCTTGCACTTGATGCTGACGCGCCGGCGCTGCGCGATCAGCTCGGTCGCCTTGACAACGCGTACGCTGATGCAGAGTCTCGATTGGCCTCGTTGGGATCGTCCGTCAATGAAGTGGAATCACGTCGTCGGGACGCCTGGATGCGGCTACGGACGATTGACTCCCGCGTGGAGGTTCTCCGAGCGCTGTCGGAGCGATTTGGACTTCTCCGAGCACAGTACGTCTCTGATCTGCAACGTCTCGAAGCGGTGGCGGAGGCCGGACATCGCCTTGATGAGCTGGGAGTGGAGCGGTGCCCTGTCTGTGGCGCTGCGCCGGAACACCACGAGGAGACACATCGCTCCAGTCGAGCCGAACCAAGTTCGGTCGTGGAAGCGTCTGCTTCCGAAGCGGCACGTATTCGGTCGTTGATGTCCGACTTGGATACAACACGCGGAGAACTTTCGGAGGAGTCCGGCCGCCTCATTTCCGAGAAGGCGACGCTTGAAGGTGCGGTGTCGGATTTGGCCTCTACGCTCGCCGCGAATCTGAGGCCCCAAGCACGCGAACTCACGGAAGTGATGCGCACCACTCGTGACACTCGGGATCGCGTTCGGCGGGCACTCGACCTGTACAGCCAACTCGAACAGGTTGAAGCGATCGCGGATGGGCTCGACGGTGAGGCGCCTTTATCCGGAGCGCCAGCCTCGGCGGATATCTCTACGGGCGACGCCGAAGACTTTGCACAGGAGGTAGAGCGGAGATTGCGAGCTTGGAATTTCCCGGGCTTAGACCGAGTGACGTTTAGCGAAACGGACTGGGACATCGTCATCTCCGGTCGTCGTCGCACGAGCCACGGAAAGGGCGTACGTGCTGTCACACACGCCGCATTCACGACCGCCCTGCTTGCCTATTGCGAACGACGCCAACTGCCGCATCCCGGATTTGTTGTGATGGACTCTCCGCTTGTCGTCTACCGAGAGCCGGATGCTGACGAGCTAAATCTCTCGGCTGACGTGAAGCGAGCGTTTTTCCGAGACCTCGCCACCGCCTTCGCTTCGCTCCAGGCAATCGTCCTGGAGAACGAGGAGCCGCCGGATGACTTGGCCGAGATCCAGCAGATCACGAGGATTCGGTTTACAGGCACGACCACTGGCAGGGCCGGATTCATTCCGACGCGGAGTTGAGATGAGCGCCGCTGCCTACCAGGGGAAGCGGGCTGCGCCGCCGAACAACCGGTTGCAGCGGACGGTCCGCTGCGCGGCCCGCCGCTGAACCGGAGCGTTGAGGCTGTAGGATAAGTCCCTTTCGGGCATGCGTCGCGAGTCGACGACGGCGAAACGTTCGGAACTTGTCGCGTGTTCGCATGACGCACCGGTTTCGGGACGACCGAGCGGCGATTTTCACGGAGACGCGCGCGTCGTGGGGGCCTGTTCAGGCCGCGTATCCCGCGTGCGCCAGCTTCTCGATGTTGTGCACGAGGCAATACAGCTTCCATTGCCCCTCGACTTTGGCGCGGCCGCGCAGCGTGAAGCGATCGAGCCGTTTGTTGTACCGGATATTCGCGAATACCGGCTCCACCGTGGCGAAGCGCCGGCCGTACTGGGCGCGGCCGGCCGGCGAATCGATCCGGCGTTTCATCTGCGCGGTGTGCGACACTGGCGGGCGGCGACTCGCTCGCGAAAGAAGGCGACATTGCGCACGGCCGTGGTCTCCGGTGTGCGCAAGCAGTGGGCGCGGAGTGCACACGGCACACAGTCGCGCTTCGCACCGCGAAAATGTTCACCAACATATCCCTGCGTGACATTGCTTTGCCCCTTCCGATAGAGGGCCTTGCCCGCCGGGCACACACACGTTCGCGCGTTGGCATCGTACACGAAATCCCCCGGCGTGAACACCGGGGAGGTCGGCGCGACGTTCGACTTGTCATGGAGCGGATCCGGCAGCGCGGTGTAGCGAGCCTGCGCCCTGAAGCGCTCGTCCCGGCGACGCATGTCGGGGTCCGCGATCAAGGCGGGAACCTGCCGGATCGCGAGCTCGCGCAGACTCGCTTCGCTGTGATAGCCCGCATCCGCGGTGATCAGGGTCGCGGGCGTGCACAGCGGTTGCACCGCCGTCACCAGCGGGATCAGCAGTTCGTTTTCCGATCCGGTGCCGTGCGCTTGCGCCTCGACGATGATCTGATGCGCGCTGTCGACTGCCGCCACTCCGGTGTACCCCTGCAGGACGCCCTTGCTCGTGGCCATCTTGGCGCTGTCGTTGTCCGTGCGATTGCTCTTGCGCACGCGGCCCTGCGCGCCACGCCGATCCTCCGGATGGCGCGTGAGCCAGTCGCGCATCTGCGTGGCATCACGCTCCAGGCGTTCAATGCGGTGCGCCGCCTTCATCGTCGGGTCAGGCTCCGTCGGGGCGGTGTCCGCCACGCGATGGCGCTGCAGCATTTGGGTCGCGGCGGCTTCGAGTGTTTCGGCCTGGCGTTCGAAATCGGCACGCGTGCCGCTCCGATGCTTCGACGCATTGCTTGGCAGCTTGACGCCGTCGATGGCAAACATCTCACGCCCAATGAGGCCCTGTTGGTCACACACCACCAGCACCGCGGCGAAGACCCGCGCGATGTCATCGCCCAGCGTACTTACGAACTTCGCGATCGTCGTGAAATGCGGGGCCCGATCGCCGCAGAGTGCGATGAAGGTCACGTGCTCCTCGCAGACCCGCGCGATCTGCCGGCTGCTGACGATCCCCTGCGCATACGCGAACAACACGACCTTCAGCAACAGGGCCGGCGGATACGCCGGCGCGCCGGTCTCGTCATTCCGGAAGCGCGCATCGAAGGGCGACAGGTCGACGGCGTGATCGAGCAGGTGGTTCAGGGCATGCTCGAAGGTGCCCGGCAGCAGTTGGCGGGACAGATCCACCGCCAGCAGCCTCGGGTGGGTGTCGATGAACTTGTAGCGGGCCATGAGGGTCTCGACAACGCAGCCAGGTTCCGTTTCCACATGGCCCCGGATCGGGACTTATCCTACAGCCTCGTTAGATGGGAGCCGGGGCTTCATGTGCCAGCGCCCCTGGGTCGTGCTATATTGTAGGTGACCCTTTTCTGTGAGCACCGCCTATGGGCCAGACCGTCGAACTGATGGATCGGATTACGGTGAACCCCGACCAATGCGGGGGCCGTCCGTGCGTGCGCGGGATGCGCATTCGGGTGATCGACGTGCTCGACCTGTTGGCGGCGGGCCTGTCGGCCGAGCAGGTGGTGGAGGAGTTGCCGGATCTCGATCTTGCCGACGTGGCGGCCTGTCTCCGGTTTGCCAGCCGGCGGCTGGATCATCCGGTCCGTGCCGCCTAGCCGGCACGGACCGTGCTCGTCTGGACGGACGCCCATCTGTCACCGGCCCTCGCCCCGTGGCTCCAAGCGACGTTCGGGGTAGAGGCCGTCCCGGTACGGGACCTTGGACTGCGGGAAGCGGAAGACCCGGTGATCTTCGCGCCCGCCCGCGAGGTCGGTGCGGTGGTGCTGACGAAGGACAGTGATTTCGTGGATCTCCTCACGCGGTACGGGCCGCCGCCGCAAATCCTCTGGCTCACCTGTGGGAATACGAGTAATGCGGCGCTCCGCGGCATTCTCGTCGAGGCATGGCCCCGGATTGTCCGGCTGCTTGATGGGGGCGAGCCCTTGGTCGAGCTCAGCGGTCGCTCCATCTAAGGAAGCTCTGCACAGGTAGCCCGCGGCGGGCGTGTGGATAACCAGGACCACGTCGTGACGACCCCCAGATCGATTCGGCAGCGCCGACGGGCGCTCGCGGCCCCATCCCGGGGGGCGGCGCGAGGCGCCCTCCCCTTCGTCGGCATGGCTTCCGGCCTTATGGGCCCGCCGCTCCCAGTCGGTACCGCATCCGATACAGATTCGCGAGCGCACAGGCGGCATACAGCCGCACCGTATTCTTCGCCAAGCCGCAGTAGCGGACCTTCGTGAACCCCCACAGCCGCTTGAGCACGTGAAAGACGTGCTCCACGCGCGCCCGCGTGCGCGAGCGCG
>CAZUKU010000005.1:0-213629 GCA_964621045.1 uncultured Gemmatimonas sp. | reverse complement strand
CCTGATCAACCAACGGCTAACAGCAGCCTTGGATCAGAAAATGGGGTCACGTCAATGATCGCTCCCGTCCCGATGGCCACGAGTGCGAACGTGCCGACCATCTCCGTGACACAGCGGCGGACGAGCGAAGTACGAAGAAGATGATCAGTCCCGGGCACCGGCCTGTCCGCCCCCGGTCCGGAGGAAATCCGCGAACTCGGACGGCAACGTGCTTCCGATGATGGCGGCGGCCGCGCGCTCCACGTCGTAGCGCACGCGCCTGAACTCGGCTGCGATCCCGTCGGCGTTCACGTCCAGCACCACATAACCCGCGCGCGGATCACCGTCCTTGGGCCGTCCCACGCTGCCCGTGTTGACGAAATGGATCCCGCCGACGACGCGGTGCCAGGGAACGTGCGTGTGCCCGAACGCGATGACGTCTCCGCGCTTCGCACCGATCGATGCGCCCATCTTCTCCAGAAAGCCGTCCGGCCGGTCCTGCGTGACGTACACGGTGTTGAGCGTCTGGTTGCCGTGCACGAGCGTGATCGTGGGGCCCGGCGCATGGCCGCCCATGGGGCGGAGATCGATGCGGAACGGAAGCGCCCCCAGCCAGCGCCGGGTCGCCGGCGTCACATGCGTTCGCGTCCATTCGTAGGACACGTGCGCCAACCGTTCCTGCACCGCATCCTCATAACGACAGCCGCAATGCTTGTAGTCCGTCGCCACCGTCGAGTCGTAGTTGCCAGCCACGCCCGGGATACCGGCATGCCGGATCCGTGCCACGACTTCGTCGGGCCATGGCGCATATCCGACCAGATCACCCAGGTGCCAGACGGCCTCGATATCGTCTTGCCTCGCGATATCGTCCAGCACCGCTTCGAGCGCGGGGAGATTGGCGTGGATATCCGAAATGAGCGCATATCGCATGGGTTATCCGTGATACCCGGCCTCGGGGTATGCCGAACACTTCATGCACGAAGCGCCGGCTTCACGGCCCGCACGAAAGCGCTGATGAACCTGTCGCCCATCTCGCCGGCGAACGCATCGGGATCGAGCCCCGACCCGTCCAGGAACGCCGTCGCGTCTTCCGCGCGGTACACGCGCGTCGGTTCGATCTCCACATCCTGAAATCCCGCGGCTGCGAGCAGGCTTCGGTAGTCGGACTCCGCGAGCGCCCCCGCCACACAGCCGATCCAGAGCTCCACGTTCCGGCGCACCTCCGCGGGCACCTCGCCGCGCACCACGACATCGGAAACGGCGAAACGTCCGCCCGGCTTCAGCACGCGGAACGCTTCGCGCAGCACCTGTCCCTTGTCCACCGACAGATTGATCACGCAGTTGGAGATGATCACGTCCACCGAATGATCGGGGAGCGGGATGTGCTCGATCTCTCCTTTCAGGAACTCCACGTTGGTCACGCCGGCCTTGCGCCGGTTCTCGTTGGCGAGGGCCAGCATCTCGTCCGTCATGTCGAGGCCGTACACCTTGCCGGTGGGGCCGACACGCCGAGCCGAAAGCAGGACGTCGATGCCGCCGCCGGATCCGAGATCGAGCACCGTCTCGCCTTCGGCGAGATGCGCGAGCGCCGTGGGATTCCCGCACCCCAGCGATGCCGTCAGCGCGTCCGCCGGCACGCTGTCCTGCTGCGCTTCGTCGTACAGATCGGACGTGATCGGATCGGGCGCGTCTGCCGTGGCGCCGCAGCAGGCGCTCGACCCGCAGCACGTGGTGGTCGTGTCGCCTTCGGCGACCCGGCGCGCGATGTCGCCGTACTTTCCCCGCACTGTCGCTTTCAGATCCGAAGTCATGGAGAGGCCCGGCAGGAGTCAGGAAGGATGAAGCATGTCAGTCGCAGCAAACGGAGCGTGTGACCAGCCGCCGCCGGTTCGGCTTGACGGCGGCGAGGAACGCCTGTGCTTCTTCTACCGCGTCGGCATGGAGCGAGTAGTACACCCACCGCCCTTCGCGCCGCCCCGAGATGATCCCCGCGTCGCTCAGCGTCTTGAGGTGCCACGACAGGCGCGACTGGGCCAGCCCGAGATCGTCCATCAGCTCACAGACACAGCGCTCGCCGGGCAGCAGCAGGAGCACCACGCGCAGACGGATCTCGTCGGCGAACGCATGGAAGAGCGCGGCCGCGCGAGCCGTGTCGAGCGCGAGGGACGGGGTCATTCCGGATAATACATCGAGTTTTCTTGATGTGTCAATACCCGCGAGGTCGCGCGCCGGCTGCACCGGGCCGGAGCAGGCTGTAACATCCCCGCATCCGCCGGCATTGTCACAGGGCCGCTCTCCCCACCCTCGCTCTCCGGACCTCTCATGCCTCCATATGTCCGCGCCGTCGCTGCCGCACTGCTCCTTTTCACCGCGGCCTGTGGCGGCGACACGGACGGCCCGCGAACGGCCGGCACGTGGACCGTGGACTCCGTGCCCATGGTCGTCATCGGCGATGACGACACGGCCGCCGAGCCGGTGCTGGGCGTGGCCGAAGGCGTCACCCGGCTGCCCGACGGCCAACTGCTGGTGGCCGACCGTGGCCTCAACTCGCTGCGGTTCTTCACTCCCGATGGCACGTTCCTGCGCGCCGTTGGCCGCAAGGGTTCCGGCCCCGGCGAGTTCGAATACATCGCGAACGCGTACCGCTGCGGCGACTCGCTGTACGTGGAAGAGATCGCGCGCCGGCAGATCATGGTGTACGCGCTGAACGGCGAACCCGCACGCACGCCGGACGCGAGCGAGTTCGCCGGGGGACGCTCGGCGTACAACAGCGCCTGCAACGCCGACGGCGTCTTTATGCACAACGGGTGGGCCAGCGGCCGGGAGCCCACGCTCGGCCGCGTGCGATGGACCGTGCCTTACTGGATCGCCTCGGCCGACGGCGTGCTGCGCGCCGAACTTGGCGAGCATGCCGGTTCGGAACGCCTGGTGATGCAGGGCGGTTCCGGTCCGCATCCGCTGGGCAAGGACGGCGTCCTCGCCATCGGTCGCGAACGCGCGTACATCGGCACCGCCGACAGCTTCGCCGTGCTCGCCTTCACGCTCGACGGCGCGCCGGCCGGCGTGCTGCGCAACACCGACGTGGACCTGCGCACGACCGCGGCCGACATCGCCCGCTACAAGCGCTACGACACGCTCGGCGTCAACGACCGGGAGCGCGCCTCGCGCATGCGGGAATGGGAATCGTTCGAGTTCCCGCCCACGGTCCCCGCCTACGACGCCATGCTCGTGGACGCGCTCGATCACCTCTGGGTGCGCCGGTTCCCGCGCGGCGACGCGACGCGTACCGAATGGCTGGTCTTCGATCCCGCGGGCCGGCAGGTGGCCGCAGTGCCGCTCCCCGACGTGCTCCAGGTCCACGAGATCGGTCGGGATTACATCGCCGGCATCGAGACCGATCCGCTCGACGGCACGCAGTCCGTGCGCGTCTACGGGCTGCGCCGGGGCGCGCCGTAGCAGATCGCCCGAGGATTCCTCGGCGGCGGCGGGTGCGCGCGGGCGCCCTCGTATCCCGGGCGACGCCCCTGCCCCGATTTGACGCGGATGCCCGCCCCGCCGAGACTTCCCGGTATGATCCGGGTATCAGGAACGATGCGGCTGATCCTCGCGGGCGGCGTGGCCGTGGCTCTGGCGCTGAGCGCGCCGATCCATGGGGAATCCGCGTCGTCACCGCGTGACGCCGCGACGTTCCTCGCGCCCGTCACCGACACGGTGTGGTACTTCACCAACCGGGAGCACGACGAAGACGACGACTGGCGCAGGGCGCGCGCCTCCATCACCCGGGGCCTGCACAGCTACGCCGTGGCTCCGCTGCGCGCCGATCCGGTCACGTTCGAGGTGCGCCTCGACGTCCGCCCCGTCGATGGTGTCCGTCTCGACTCCGCGGCCATGCACGCGGCGCTGCGGCAGGCCGTCGAGACCTCGAGCGACGGCGCGGTGGTGCTCCACGTGCACGGGTATGCCACGTCCATGCGCGAGGCCACCGAGGAGGCCGCGGAGATGAGGCAGCGCGGGGCGTTCGACGGGCCGGTCGCCGTGTTCGCCTGGCCCGCGAACGACATCGGCATGACATGGCCCGCGGCGCGGCGCCTGTTCACGAACGCCTACTGGCAGGACTCCGCCGCGGCCGCGGAAAGCGCCCCGGATCTCGCCGGCGTGGTGCACGAGCTCGTCGATCTCGTGGGCGCCGATCGCGTCGTGCTGTCGGCGCACAGCATGGGCAACCAGCTCCTCGCCGCCGCGCTCATGGACAGCGCGCTCCGTGTGCGCCTGGCCCACACGCCGCTCCGCGCGGTCGCGTTCGTGTCCCCCGATCTCGACCGGGAGTATTTCCGCGACACGGTCGTGCCCGCGGCGAGCCCGCTGGCGCGGCGGCTCGTGCTCTACGGCGCGCGCGACGACCTGATGCTCCGGCTCTCGGCGGCGCTGCACGAGGGACGGCCGCGCGCCGGTCTACTGCGCGCCGCCGACCGCTGGCCCGCCGCGCTCGAGGTGGTGGACATCACCGGTGGCCGCGCCGCCGCCACCTGGTTCGGCCCATGGGTGGACACGAATCATGCGTTCCGCCGGCAGGGCACCGCGCTCGTGGATCTCTTTGCCGTGGTCGTGCCCGGCGCGCCCGCCGCCTGCCGGTCGGCGCTCGGCATCATGGAACGCGATACCACCGGCGCCTGGCTGGCCACGGATGCGCCGCTGCCGCTGCGTCCGTGGATGCGGGCCGATGCGGAACCCGCGCTCGTTCCCGGCGATTGTATAAGGCCGACGGCGCTTACGCCCTGATCCTGTTCGCGCGGCTCTCCCGATCGGTCTGTTGTTCGCCGTACAGGGGCGCCGGACTGGGATTCGCGGTTGCCGGCATCCCACGGCGTGCTCCTCCGGATAGCCCCCGGCCCGGATGTCGAGGAATCCGGATCGGCTCCGACTCAGGAGTACAGGACCGCCAATCCCGGCGTCCCACCCCTTCGAGGAGACCCTCCCATGTCCGTCAAGAAGATCCGCCCCTTCCTGTGGTACAACGACAGTGCCGAAGCCGCCGCCGAGTTCTACGTGTCGCTGTTCGAGAACTCGAAGATCACCCGCCGGATGCCCGGTCCCGGCGGCAAGCCCATGGGCGTCGAGTTCGAGCTCGACGGGCAGCAGCTCATCGCGTTCAACGGCGGGCCGTACCATCAGTTGAACGAAGCCGTCTCGCTCTACGTGGACTGCGCCTCCCAGGAGGAGGTCGACTCCCTCTGGGCCAGGCTCACCGCCGACGGCGGGTCCGAGAGCCAGTGCGGCTGGCTCAAGGACCGGTTCGGGCTCTCGTGGCAGATCATCCCCTCGGCGCTCCCCCGCCTGCTGAACGACCCGGACCCTGCGCGCGCGGGGCGGGTGATGCAGGCCATGCTCGCCATGCGCAAGATCGACATCGCCGCGCTGCAGCAGGCGCACGACGGCTGAGCCGGAGGGCGGGGGGCAGGCGTTATTCTTTCCGGGGTTCTCCCTTTTCCGGGCCATCCCTCAGAGTGATCCCGTCCGGACCATCCCCGCCGTCCCCTCACATGCCCGTCTCCCGCCTGCTCCGCGCTGCTGCCGTCATCGCCCTGACCCTTCCGCTCGCGTCGGCTCTCGCCCAGACCGACGCGAGCTGGATGCGCTATCCGGCCATCTCTCCCGATGGCCGCACGATCGTCTTCACGTACCGCGGGGATCTCTACCGCGTGCCGAGTGGCGGCGGCGACGCCGTGCAGCTCACGCAGCATGCCGCGCACGACATGATGCCGGTGTGGAGCCCCGACGGCCGCCACATTGCGTTCGCCAGCGACCGGCACGGCAACTTCGACGTGTATCTCATGCCCGCCACCGGCGGCGAGGCACGGCGCCTCACCGTGCATTCGGCGCACGAATATCCGTACAGCTTCACGCCCGACGGCGAGGCCGTGGTCTTCGGCGCGGCCCGCATGGATGCGGCGGAGAACCGTCAGTATCCCGCGGCCTCGCAGCCCGAGCTCTACCGCGTGCCCGTGACCGGCGGCCGGCCCGTGCAGGTGCTCGCCACGCCCGCCGAGGACGCGCGCTACAGCCGAGACGGCCGCTGGCTCGCGTATCACGACAAGAAGGGCGGCGAGAACGTGTGGCGGAAGCATCACACGTCGGCGATCACGCGCGACCTCTGGATTCACGACACGCGGAGCGGCGCCCATCGCAAGCTCACCACGTTCGCGGGAGAGGATCGTTCGCCCGTGTTCGTGGACGGCGACCGCGCGCTGCTGTACCTGAGCGAGGAGAGCGGCACCTTCAACGTGCATCGCATGGCACTGGACGGCGATGGAGCGCCGTCCGGCGCGTCGCAGCGGCTCACCTCGTTCCGCGGCGTGCCCGTGCGTTTTCTCACCGCGGCGAACGATGGCACCGCGAGCTTCGGGCACGACGGCCGGCTCTACACCATGAGGCCCGGCGCCGAACCCGCGCCGGTGCCTGTGACGATCACCACCGATGCCAAGGCCAACGCGGAGCAGGTGATCGCCGTGAACGGCAACGCACGCGAGCTCGCCGTGTCGCCCAACGGCAAGGAAGTCGCGTTCGTCTTCCGCGGCGACGTGTTCGTGGCCGGCGTGGAGGGCGGCGTAACCAAGCAGATCACGCGCACGCCGGAAAACGAAACCGGCGTGGAGTTCTCCCCCGACGGCAAGTCGCTCGTGTACGCCTCGGAACGCGGCGGACGCTGGGCCATCTACGAAGCGCGGCGCGTGCGCGACAGCGAACCGTACTTCCATGCGTCCACGCTGATCCGCGAAACGCCGCTCGTGGAAAACGAGCGTCAGAACTACCAGCCGAAGTTCTCTCCCGACGGCCGCGAGCTCGCGTTCATCGAAGACCGGAACACGCTGCGCGTGCTCACGCTCGCCTCGCGCGCCACGCGCACGCTGCTCGACAACACGTCCATCAACGCCGGCGGTCCGAACCATCGCTTCGCCTGGAGCCCCGACGGCAAATGGATGCTGTTCGACCTCTCCGTGCCCGGCGTCGCGCCCGGCGAGATCGGCCTCGTGCCCGCCGACGGGCGCGGCCCCGTGCGCAACCTCACGCAGAGCGGCTTCAGCGATTCGCGCGGCTCGTGGATCATGGACGGCGCCGCGATGCTCTGGTTCAGCAACCGCGACGGCCTGCGCGCGGCCGCGCAGTCGGGCGGCGCGCAGCAGGACGTGTACGCGATGTTCTTCACCAAGGATTCCTGGGACCGCTACCGGCTCACGAAGGAGGAGCTCGCCCTCGTGAAGGAGGAAGAGGCCCGCACGCGCCCGCGGGCCGACACCGGACGCCGCGCCGACAGCACCCGCCGGGCGCCCGTGACGCTCGAGCTCGACCTCGACGACCTCGAAACACGCCGCGCCCGCCTCACGATCCACTCGTCGTCGCTCGGCGACGCGCTGGTGAGCAAGGACGGCGAAACGCTCTACTATCTCGCGCGCTTCGAGCGCGGCATGAATCTCTGGTCCACCAACCTGCGCACGCGCGAGACGCGGCAGGTGCTCGCCCTCAACGCCACCGGCGGCACCATGCAGTGGGACAAGGAGCAGAAGCACATCTTCCTGCTCACCGGCGGCGCGATCTCGCGCATCGAGCCGGCCACGGCGAAGCGCGACGTGGTGCCGCTCTCCGGCGAGCTCGTGGTGAACCACACCGCCGAACGCGAGGCCATGTTCGACCAGGTGTGGCGCCGCACGCGCGACACGTACTACACCGCCGGCTTCCACGGCGTGGACTGGGAGGCGATCCGCCCGGTGTATGCGAAGTACCTCCCGCACATCGGCAACAGCCACGAGTTCGCGGAGATGCTCGCCGAAATGCTCGGTGAGCTCAACGTGAGCCACAGCGGGGCCACGTACTCGTCCTCGTCGCCCACCGACGACGCCACCGCCGCGCTCGGCGCGATGCTCGACCCCACGTACACCGGCGCCGGCGCGCGCATCGTGGAGGTGCTGCGCACCGGCCCGCTCGACAAGGCCGGCGTCACCGTACGACCCGGCACGATCATCACCGCCGTGGACGGGGACACCATCACGCCCGACACCGACATCGCCCGGTTCCTCAACCGCAAGGCCGGCCGCAACGTGCTGCTCTCGCTCCGCGACGGCACGCGCACGTACGAGCTCACCGTGAAGCCCATCACGCTCGCCGACGAGGGGCGGCTGCTGTACGCCCGCTGGGTGCGCCGCAACCGCGAGGAGGTGGAGCGCGCGAGCAACGGCCGGTTCGGGTATGTGCACATTCCCGGCATGAACGACGGCGCGTACCGCACCACGTTCGAGGAGGTGCTCGGCCGGTACGCGTCGCACGACGGGCTCGTGGTGGACACGCGCTTCAACGGCGGCGGCGACCTCGTGGCCGATCTCGCGATGTTCCTGAGCGGCACGAAGTTCTTCGACTACACCACCGACACGCGGAGCAGCGGCTTCGAGCCGAACTTCCGCTGGACCGGGCCGAGCGTCGCGCTCGCGAACGAGGCCAACTACAGCGACGGCCACTGCTTCGCATACGCGTACAAGGATCTCGAGATCGGGCCGCTGGTGGGGATGCCCGTGCCGGGCACGTGCACGTTCGCCGGCTGGGCCACGCTGCAGGACGGCGTGCGATGGGGTGTGCCCGGGCTTGGCGTCAAGGACGCGCGCACGGGCGCGTACCTCGAGAACCTGGAGACGGAGCCGGACATCCGTGTGATGAACGAGTACCCCGTGGTGAGCGCGGGGCGGGACCAGCAGCTCGAGGCGGCGATCGATGCGCTGCGGCAGCGGGTACGGCGCTGAGAAGGATCCGCAGATGACGCAGATGGCGCAGATGGGGCAAGTCGCGCCCGTCTTATCTGCGCCATCTGCGTCATCTGCGGATTTCTTCCCGGATGGAATCAAACCATCCGGTCCGGCGTGAGGTCCAAGCGAGGGTCTCTCCGTACCGTCCCCCTCGCCCCCACCCCATGCGTCACCTCACCCTGGCCCTGCGCATGCTGCGCAAGACGCCGTTCGTCACCGCCATCGCCGTCGCATCCCTCGCGCTCGGCATCGGCGCCAACGCGGCGATCTTCTCGCTGTTCGACCAGATGCTCCTGCGGCCGCTCCCCGTTCCGTCACCGCACCAGCTGGTGAACTTCGGCGCGCCCGGCCCCAAGCCCGGCTCGGACTCCTGCGGACTGGCCGGCGGCTGCGACGTGGTGTTCAGCTACCCGATGTTCCGAGACCTGCAGCGGGCACAGACCGTCTTCACCGATCTGGCGGCCCACGTCGCGTTCGGCGCGAACATCGCCGTCCGCGACGAACCGCTCACCGGCGCCGGCCTGTTCGTCTCCGGCTCGTACTTCCCGGTCCTGCAGGTGCAGCCCGCGCTCGGGCGCCTCATCGCGCCGAGCGATGACGAGGTGATCGGCGACGGCTTCGTCGTCGTCATCGACCATGGGCTCTGGCAGGAGCGTTTCGGCGGCGCGTCCTCGGTGATCGGCGAGACCATGCTGGTGAACGGCCGCACGATGACGATCATCGGGGTCACACCACCGGAGTTCGGCGGTACGACGCTGGGCCTCCAGCCGCTCGTCTACGTTCCCGTCAGCATGCGCGGCGTCCTGCAACCCACGTTCACCGGCTTCGAGAACCGCCGCGTCTACTGGGCCTATCTCTTCGGCCGGCTCAAGCCCGATGTGTCGCTGGACCAGGCGCGCGCGGCGATGAGCGCGCTCTACACGCCCATCCTGGCCGACGTGGAGGCTCCGCTCCAGGACGGCATGAGCGACGCCACCATGCAGCGGTTCAAGGCCAAGCCGATCGTGCTGGAACCCGGTCATCGCGGCCAGTCCAACCTGCACGGCACCGCGCGCACACCGCTGTTCCTCCTCTTCGGCGTGACCGGCATCGTGCTGCTCATCGCCTGCGCGAACATCGCCAACCTCCTGCTCGTTCGCGGCGCGAGCCGGGCCACCGAGATGGGCGTGCGCCTCGCGCTCGGCGCGAACCGGCGGCATCTGCTCACACAGCTTCTCACCGAAGCCATGGTGCTGGCGCTGCTCGGTGGCCTGGCCAGTCTCCTCGTGGCGCACTGGACGCTCGCGCTCATGGCGTCGCTGCTGCCGCCCGACGCCACCAATTCGCTGCACGTCCGGCTGCAGCCGTCGATGATCGGCTTCTCGGCGCTCGTGGCCGTGGGCACGGGGTTCGTGTTCGGGCTCTTCCCTGCCCTGCACAGCACGCGGGCCGATCTCATCACCGCGATCCGGGCCGGCGCCAGCCACATGACCGGCGGCCGCGGCGCCGCACGGTTCCGCACTGCGCTCGTGACCGCGCAGGTCGCGCTTTCCATGGCCCTGCTCGTCTCGGCCGGCCTCTTTCTCAAGAGCCTGGTGAACGTGAGCCGGGTCGAGCTCGGCGCACAGGTCGACGCGCTCGTGACGTTCTCCCTCTCGCCCGCCCGCAACGGCTATGACTCCCTGCGCTCCGTGACGCTCCTGGCGCGCGTGGAGGAAGAGCTCGCGGCCATTCCCGGCGTCACGGGTGTCGCATCGGCGCTCGTGCCGCTGCTCGCCGGCAACAGCTGGGGAACCGACGTGCGTGTGCAGGGCTTCGAGTCCGGTCCCGATATCAACTCCAACTCGCGCCTCAACTTCGTCGGCGCGGGATACCTGCACACGCTCGGAATGACGTTGCTCACCGGCCGCGAGTTCACTCCGTCGGACGGCGCGGACGCCACACGGGTCGCGATCGTGAACGAGGCGTTCGCGGAGAAGTTCGGCCTCGGCGCCGACGCGGTGGGCAAGTTCATGTCCCCCGGCGGAGATTCGCTGGACGTCCTCATCGTGGGGCTGATGAAGAACGCCAAGTACAACGAGGTCAAGGCCGCGGTCCCGCCGCTCTTCTTCACGCCGTGGCGCCAGAATGCGCAGATCGGCCGCCTGCACTACTACGTGCGCACGTCGCTCCCGCCCGCGCAGCTCCTCGCGGCCATCCCGCCCGTGCTCCAGCGGCTCGATCCCACGCTCCCGGTGGAAAACATCAAGACCATGTCACAGCAGGTCCGCGAAAACGTGTCCATGGACCGCATGCTCAGCATCCTCTCGGCCGCGTTCGCCCTGCTCGCCACGCTGCTCGCCGGCGTGGGGCTCTACGGTGTGCTCGCATACACGGTCGCGCAGCGCACGCGCGAGATCGGCGTGCGCATGGCGCTCGGCGCCGACAGTGCCCGGGTGCGCGGCATGGTACTCCGGCAGGTGGGGCTCATGACCGCGGTCGGCGGGGTCATCGGTATCGCCGCGGCGTTCTGGATCGGCCGGACCGCGCAGTCCCTGCTGTACGGGCTCGAAGGGCATGACCCCGTCGTCTTCGCGCTCGCCGTCGTGCTGCTGACCGCCATCGCGCTCGCGGCCGGATACGTCCCCGCCCGCCGCGCCGCGGCCGTCGACCCCATACAGGCGCTCCGCTACGACTGAGCCGCCCCGCGGTACGATGACAGGCGGAGACCGGCAGCGCCGATCGGCCCCGCTTGACATCCCGGCCGGCCGCCGGCATCCTTCCCCGGAACATCTCCGGGGAAGCCGATGTCACCATCCGATACCACTCTCCTCCAGGGCACGCTCGACGGCCTGATCCTCAAGACCCTCTCCTGGGGACCCAGGCACGGGTACGGCGTGGCGCGCTGGATCCACGAGATCTCCGGCGAAACGCTGCACGTCGAGGATCGCGCCCTCTACCTCGCGCTCCACCGGCTCGAGGAGCGCGGCTGGGTGAAGTCCACGTGGGGGCTCTCGGAGAACAACCGCAAGGCCAAGTACTACCAGCTCACGCCGGCCGGCCGACGGGCGCTCGAGCAGGAGCGCGCGCGCCTGACCTCCTATGCCCGGGCGGTCATCCGGGTGTTCGACACGGTGGCCTGGGAAACATGACGCGTCCGCCGGGAGGCCGGTTCTTTTTCCGCCTGCCGCCCTCGCTGCGGCGGGTGGAGCGTGATGTCGAAGACGAGCTCCGCTTTCACTTCGACAGCCGTGTTGCCGATCTCACGGCCCGGGGCATTCCGCCCCACGAAGCCCGGCGCATCGCCGAGCGGGAGTATGGCGACGTGGCCGCGTCGCGCGCCGAACTGGCCGCGCTCGATCGCCGCATGCTGTTCCGCCAGCGATGCGCGGAGCTGTTCGACGTGCTGCGCCGGGACGTGGCGTACACCGTGCGCGGATTCCGCCGCTCGCCCGGGCTCGTGGTCACGATCGTCGTGGCACTCGGCCTGGGAGTGGGCGCGAATGCCGCGATCTTCACGGTGCTCGATCGCGTGTTCTTCCAGGCGCCCCCCGGCGTGGTCGATCCGGGCGATATCCGCCGTCTGTATGCGCACAAGTACAGCCAGCGGGAGCCGTGGTACCTGCCCGCGGGGAAGATCACGCCGCTCATGTCCGCGCGCGATCTCACGGACCTGGGCGAAGCGGCCCAAGGCACCGCCGAGATCGAGGGCGACTATCTCTATCGCCGCGGATTGCTCCGTCCCGGCGAGCAGCGCGTTCTCCTCACCTACGTGTCGCCCGGGTATTTCGGAATGCTCGGCGTGCGCCCTGCACTCGGCCGCTTCTTTGCGCCCGAGGAGAACCGGCTGACCGGCCCGCCGGTACCGATGGCCGTGATCAGCGACGCCTTCTGGCGGCGGCACTTCGGCGCCGCGCCGGATGTCCTCGGCCGTACGGTGCGCGTGGACGAAACGATCTTCACGGTCGTGGGCGTGGCGCCGCGGATCTTCGAGGGGCTCGAGCACGAAACCGTGGACCTGTGGGCGCCGCTCGCCACCATGAGCGGCGGACTGGACGCCGCGGTCGCGCTGCGACTGCTCGCGCGCGTGAAGCCCGGCACCGACCCACACGTGCTGGACCGGCTGCTCACCGCGCAGTACCTGCGCACACATCATGACGACGAGATGGCCGAGGACAGCTCGTCGGTCATCACCGCGCCGCTGCTTCTTGCCCATGCGCCGGCGAACACGCTCTTCCCCATTCCCGGTATGCCGGAGCGGACGTTGTCACTTCTCGCGCGCATGGCGGGCACCGGTCTCGTGGTGCTGGTGATCGCGATGGCGAACGTCGCGAGCCTCCTCCTCATGCGGGCCATCCGCCGGCGGCACGAAATCGCCATCCGCCTCGCGCTCGGCGTATCGCGCGCGCGTCTCGTGGCGCAGCTTCTCACCGAAAGCGCGCTCCTCGCCGTGGTGGCGGGCGGCGTGGCGCTCCTCATCGCCGCGCTCGCCGGCAACGCGCTCCGGCTCGCGCTGGCCGGCTCGATCCGGTGGACCGGCACCGTCGTGGATCATCGCGTGGTGCTCTTCGCCATGGGGCTCGCGCTCCTGGGCGGCCTGCTGGCCGGACTCGCCCCCGCCCTGTTCGCGCTGCGCACTGACATCGGCGCGCTGCTCCGCTCGTCGTCGCCTGGCACGAGACGCACCGGTTCGATGATCCGCACTTCGTTGCTCGTGGCGCAGTCGGCGCTCTGCATGGCGCTGCTCGCCGGCGCCGGCGTGTTCGTGCAGAGTCTGCGCCGCGCCGGTGATTTCGATCGCGGCTTCGAGGCCGACCGCACGATCCAGGTCACCGTGCGGAAGATCGACGAAAGCTCGGAGGCGGAACTGTCGCGCATCGCGGAGCGGATTCGCGCGCTGCCCGGCGTGGAGGCGGTGGGCCGGTCGGCACTCGCGCTGCGCGACATCGGCCTGTCTTCAAAAGTCGGCCCGAACTTCCGCGATACGATCGGCGAAGGACCGCGCGGCCCGACGGTGGAGTTCGTGGACGCCGCGTTCATCCATGCGGCCGGATTCCGCGTCGCAAACGGGCGTCTCCTCACCGCGGCGGACGATCTCGCTCCTGTCGCCATCCTGAACCAGGCACTCGCCGAGGCGCTCTGGCCCGGCGGCAACGCCGTGGGGCGGTGCGTGCACGTGCGCGAGCCGAGCAGCCCGTGCCGGACCGTGATCGGCGTGGTGCGGGACGCCGTCTGGGACGTCACGCAGCCGGCGCGATTCCGCGTCTACGTACCGCTCGCGCAGGCATGGGCCATGCCGCCTTCCTTCATTCCGAACCATCTGCTCGTGCGCATGCACGCCGCGGCTTCGGCCGCCGATGTCGCGCGCCTACGCGGCGCCGTGGAGCCGATGATGGCGTACGCCTCCGATCTCGGCGTCCAGCGCGTGCACGATCTGCTGGAGCCGCAGCTTCAGCCATGGCGTCTCGCGGCCAGGCTGTTTCTGCTGCTCGGGACGCTCGGCCTCCTCGCGGCAGCCGCCGGCATCTACGGCCTCATCGCCTACGATGTCACGCAGCGCTCGCGCGAACTGGGCGTGCGCATCGCGCTCGGGGCCACGCCGTCGCACATCGTCCGGGTGGTGATCGGATCGGGGCTGCGCGTGGTGCTCTTCGGAATCGGCGCCGGTTTCCTCGCCGCGCTCGCCGTGAACCGCGTGATGGCGTCCCTGCTCTTCGCGACCTCTCCGTACGACCCGATGGTGCTCGTGATCACCGCGCTCACGCTCGTGGCCGCGGCCGCGCTGGCCGGCCTCATCCCCGCCTGGCGGGCGATCCGGGTGAACCCCGCGGTTGCCCTGTCGGCGGAGTGAGGCGGGGCCGTTCCTCTTGACTTCCGGGAGAACGCGCGGCACCTTCCCCCGGAATCCGAGAGAAACGGCCGGCGGGCGAGACCACCACCGGGAGCTCCGTCCCCGCCGGGCAGAAACCGGCGCCCGATGCGGCCCGTAGGGAGTTCAGGGCCCCGGATCAAACCGTTCCGGCCTTCGCGCTGTCGAAGGATGGTCCACCTGTATCACGCCCCTGTCGGTCCTCTTCCCGCCCCATGCGTCATCTCACGCTGGCCCTGCGCATGCTGCGCAAGACGCCGTTCGTCACCGCCATTGCCATCGCGTCCCTTGCGCTTGGCATCGGCGCCAACGCGGCGATCTTCTCCATGTTCGACCAGATGCTGCTGCGGTCGCTCCCGGTCCCCGCGCCGGAGGAGCTGGTCAGCTTCGGCGCGCCCGGCCCCAAGCCCGGTTCCACCTCCTGCAACCAGGCCGGTGACTGCGACATGGTGTTCAGCTATCCCATGTTCCGGGATCTCGAACGCAGCCAGACGGTGCTCACCGGTCTCGCAGCCCACGTGGCGTTCGGCGCCAATCTCGCCGTGCGCAACGAGCCGCTCACGGCCAGTGGCATGCTCGTGTCGGGGTCGTACTTCCCGGTCCTGCAGGTGCAGCCCGCGCTGGGCCGTCTCTTCACGCCGGCCGACGACGAGGTCATCGACGCGAACTTCGTCGCCGTCATCGGCTACAGTTTCTGGCAGGAGCGTTTCGGCGGATCACCGGCGGTGATCGGCGAGACCATGGTGGTGAACGGCCGCACGATGACGATCATCGGCGTGGCCCCGCAGGGGTTCGAAGGCACCACGCTCGGCACGCTCCCGCAGGTCTATGTCCCGATCAGCATGCGCGGGATCATGCAGCCCACGTTCACCGGCTTCGAGAACCGCCGCAGCTACTGGGCCTACGTCTTCGGCCGGCTCAAGCCCGGCGTGTCGCTGGAGCAGGCGCGTTCGGCCATGAACACGCTCTACACGCCCATCCTCGCCGACGTGGAAGCGCCGCTCCAGGAAGGGATGAGCGACCCCACCATGCTGCGGTTCAAGGCCAGGCAGCTCGTGCTCGAGCCGGGACGCCGAGGCCAGAGCAGCATGCACGGCGACGCCCGGACACCGCTGCTCCTGCTCTTCGGCATCACGGGCGTGGTGCTCCTCATCGCCTGCGCGAACATCGCGAACCTCCTGCTCGCCCGCGGCGCGAACCGTGCCACCGAAATGGGCGTGCGTCTCGCGCTCGGCGCAAACCGTCGTCAACTGCTCACGCAGCTTCTCACCGAAGCCCTGGTGCTCGCCCTGCTCGGCGGGCTGGCCAGCCTGCTCGTGGCGCACTGGACGCTCAATCTCATCGCCTCCCTGCTGCCCACCAACGCGAGCGACTCCCTGCACTTCCAGTTGCAGCCGTCGGTGATCGGCTTCGCCGCGCTCGTGGCCGTGAGCACGGGGCTCGTGTTCGGCCTCTTTCCCGCGCTCCACAGCACGCGCGCCGATCTCATCAGCGCGATCCGCGCCGGTGCCAGCCAGATGACCGGCGGCCGGGCCGCGGCGCGCTTCCGCACCGCGCTCGTCACCGTGCAGGTGGCGCTCTCCATGGCGCTGCTCGTGTCGGCCGGTCTCTTCCTCAAGAGCCTGGCGAACGTGAGCCGCGTGGAGCTGGGCGTGAAGGTCGACGACATCGTCACGTTCTCCATCTCGCCCGTTCGCAGCGGGTACGACACCGCCCGCTCGGCGATCTTCTTCGCACGTCTCGAGGAGGAGCTGGCCACGATCCCCGGCGTGACCGGCGTGACCACGGCGAGCGTGCCGCTGCTCGCCAACAGCAACTGGGGAACGAGCGTGGGAGTGCAGGGTTTCGAATCCGGCCCCGATGTCGACAACAACTCGAGTCTCAACGAAGTCGGCGCCGGCTACCTGAGCACGCTCGGCATGACGCTGCTCGCCGGCCGCGAGTTCACCACCGCGGATGTCGCGGACGGTCTGCGCGTGGCGATCGTGAACGAGGCGTTCGCCACCAAGTTCGGCCTCGGCACCGACGTCGTGGGCAAGTACATGTCCCGTGATGGCCGCGATTCCCTCGACATCCTGATCGTGGGCCTGATGAAGGACGCGAAGTACAGCGAGGTCAAGGACGCGGTGCCGCCGCTCTTCTTCACCCCCTGGCGGCAGGACACGCGACTCGGGCGGCTCAACTTCTACGTGCGCACGTCGCTGCCGCCGGCGCAGCTCCTGGCCGCGATTCCGCCTCTGCTTCAGCGGCTCGATCCCACGCTGCCCGTGGAGAATCTCAAGACCATGCCGCAGCAGGTGCACGACAACATCTTCCTCGACCGCCTGATCAGCATCCTGTCCGCGGCCTTCGCCCTGCTCGCCACGCTGCTCGCCGGCGTGGGGCTCTACGGGGTGCTCGCGTACACCGTCGCCCAGCGCACGCGCGAGATCGGTGTGCGCATGGCGCTCGGCGCCGACAGCGCCCGGGTGCGCGGCATGGTGCTCCGGCAGGTGGGGCTCATGACCGCGATCGGCGGCGGCATCGGCATCGCCGCCGCCTTCGGAATCGGCCGCGCCGCGCAGTCCCTGCTGTACGGGCTCGAAGGGCATGACCCTGTCGTCTTCGCGCTCGCCGTAGTCCTCCTGGCTGCCATCGCGCTCGCGGCCGGATACATTCCCGCCCGCCGCGCCGCGGCCGTCGATCCCATGCACGCTCTCCGCTACGACTGATGGATATCGTCCGTACCCCGCAGAAGTCCCGCAAGCGCCCGCTCATCATCGGCGGCGCCGTGGCCCTCGTGATCCTCACCACCGTGCTGCTCAACGGCCTCGAGCCCGCGGCGCCCACGGTGGAGCGCGCCGCCGTGCTCATCGATTCGGTGCGCCGAGGCGACGTGGTGCGCGAGGTGCGCGGGCCCGGCACGCTCGTGCCCGAGCAGATCCGCTGGATCACCGCGCAGGCGTCGGCCCGCGTGGAGCGTCTCATGTCCGAATCGGGACAGGAAGTCGGCGCCCAGCAGGTGCTGCTCGAGCTCTCCAACCCCGACCTGCAGATCCAGACCATGCAGGCCGAGCAGCAGGTGCGGCAGGCGCAGATCGACCTCCTCAACCTGCGCACGAACCTGCGGAGCCAGCTCCTCACGCAGGAAGGCGTGGTGGCCAGCACGCACACGCAGTTCGTGAACGCCACCCAGGAGAGCGCGGCCGCCGACTCGCTCGCGCGTCTCCAGCTCATCTCCACGTTCGAGGCGCGCAACCGCAAGGTGCAGGCGGAGGAGTTCACCACCCGCTACCGCATCGAGCAGGAGCGCCTCGAGCTCATGCAGCAGGCCATCGACTCGCAGATCTCGGTGCAGGGGTCGCAGGTGCGGCAGCTCGAGGCCATCGCGCTGAACCAGCGCAACCGCCTGCAGTCGCTGCAGGTCCGCGCGCCGGAAACGGGCGTGCTGCAGGATCTCACGCTGCAGCTCGGCCAGTGGGTGCCGGAAGGCACCACGCTCGCCAAGGTCGTGCAGCCCGGCAAGCTCAAGGCCGTGCTCCGCATCCCCGAGTCGCAGGCGCGTGACGTCACCATCGGACAGGCCGCGAACATCGACACGCGCAACGGCATCGTGCCGGGCCGCGTGGTGCGCAAGGACCCCGCCGCGCAGGCAGGCAGCGTGACCATCGACGTCGCGCTCGAAGGCCCGCTGCCGCCGGGCGCCGTGCCCGATCTCAGCATCGACGGCACGGTGCTCATCGAGCGTCTCGAGAACGTGGTGTTCAGCGGCCGGCCGGCCATGACCGGCGGCACCGGCCTCGTGAGCCTCTTCAAGGTGGACCCGAGCGGCGACGCGGCGGTGCGCGTGCAGGTGGAGCTCGGCCGCAGTTCCGTCAATACCATCGAAATCATCCGCGGCCTCGCGCCCGGCGATCGCATCATCCTGTCCGACATGTCCACGTACGCGAACACCGATCGCGTCCGCATCCGCTGATCCACTTCCGTCCCTTCACCCGAGAGTCTCCTTTATGGCTTCGCCCGACACGCCGCTCATCCAGATGCAGGGCATCCGCAAGGTCTTCCATACCGACGAAGTGGAAACGCACGCGCTCGCCGACGTGCACTTCGAGATCCGGCGTGGCGAGTACGTGGCCATCTCCGGCCCTTCGGGGTGCGGCAAGACCACGCTGCTCTCCATTCTCGGCCTGCTCGACGCGCCCAGCGCGGGCGAGTACACCATCGACGGGCACTCGGTGGCGCGGCTCGCCCCGGTGGACCGGGCGCGCGTCCGCAACCAGCAGATCGGCTTCATCTTCCAGGCGTTCAACCTGATCGGCGACCTCACGGTGTTCGAGAACGTGGAGCTGCCGCTCACCTATCGGGACATGGCGGTGGCGGAGCGGCGCGACCGGGTGAACTCCGCGCTCGAGCGCGTGGGCATGACGCACCGCGCCAAGCACTTTCCGGCCCAGCTCTCCGGCGGTCAGCAGCAGCGCGTGGCCGTGGCCCGCGCGGTGGCCGGCGATCCGGCCATCCTGCTCGCCGACGAGCCCACGGGGAACCTCGATTCCAAGAACGGCGAGGCCGTGATGTCGCTCCTGCAGGAGCTGCACCGCAACGGCGCCACGATCTGCATGGTCACGCACGACGCGCGCTATGCCCAGCACGCGAGCCGCGAAGTGCACCTGTTCGACGGCCGCGTGGTGGACGCGGCGGAGCTGGCGCTGGCCACGGCCTGACGGCGGCCGGAGGGACTCGGCGCTCCATCCGGGCCGGCAGGAAGGCCCGGTGGAGCCGGCCGGGGCTCGGCGACACGCCGTTCCCCCGGCTACATTCCGCCGATGGCCGAACCTTCCCGCTTCCGACGCACGCTCCTCAACGTGATGGCCATGCAGGTCGTCGCGCTCCTGCTGCTCTGGCTGCTCCAGGCCCGTTACACCGGCTGATCCGCCATGCACTGGATCAACTGGGTCATCGTCGCCACCTATCTCGCGATCGTCGTCTTCGACGGTCTCCGGCGCACCAGGGGCACCACCAACATCGAAGGCTATTTCCTGGCCAACCGAAGCCTGCCCTGGTGGGCGGTGGGGCTATCGGTCATGGCCACCCAGCTTTCGGCGGTCACGCTCATCGGCACCACGGGCCAGGGCGCCACCGACGGCATGCGGTTCGTGCAGTTCTACTTCGGGCTGCCGCTCGCGATGGTGATCCTCGGCGTCACGCTCGTGCCCTTCCTGCACGGCGCCCGGGTGTACACCGCGTACGAATACCTCGAACGCCGTTTCGACGCGAAGACGCGCTCGCTCACGAGCTTCCTCTTCCTCATGTCGCGTGGGCTGTCGTGCAGCACGATCATCGCCGCGCCGGCCGTGGTGTTCACCGCGATCTTCGGCTGGGACCTCACGTGGTCGGTCTTCCTTATCGGCGCGCCCACGGTGCTCTACACCGTGCTCGGCGGCGTGCAGGCGGTGACCTGGGCCGACGTGAAACAGATGGTCGTGATCGTGGGCGCGCTCGCCGCGATCGTGGTCGTGCTCCTGCTGCGCATGCCGGTGCCGCTGGACGACGCGCTGCACCTGGCCGGCGCCACAGGCCGCCTCCAGGTGTTCGACTTCTCCTTCGACGTCACGAAGACGTACACGTTCTGGTCGGGGGTGCTGGGCGGCACGTTCCTCATGATGTCGTACTTCGGCACCGACCAGAGCCAGGTGCAGCGCTATCTCACGGCGCGCTCGGTGGACGAGGCCCGCAGCTCGCTGCTCATGAGCGCGTACTGGAAGATCCCGCTCCAGGCGCTGATCCTGCTCGTGGGCGTGCTGGTGTTCCTGTTCTATCTGTTCCAGGCGCCGCCGATGCTGTACAACCCGTCGCACGAGCGGCAGGTGCGGGAGGCGGCACCGGTGGAGTTCGCGGCGCTCGAGCAGCGCTATCTCGCCGCGGGCACGGAGCGGGAGCAGTCGGCGCGCAACGTGGTATCCGCGCGCGCGGCCGGTGACGGCGCGGCGGAAGCCCGCGCGCTCGGCGACTTCCTGGCGGCCGAGGCCACGGTGACGTCGGTGCGCGCCGAAGCGCTCGACCAGGCATCGCGCGTGACCGGGCAGTCGTCGCGCGACGTGAACTACATCATTCCGCGCTTCGTGCTCGACCATCTGCCGCTCGGCATGGCCGGCATCTTTCTCGCCGCCGTGCTGGCGGCGGCGATGTCGAGCATCGCCGCCGAGCTCAACTCGCTCTCCACGGCCACGGTGGTGGACTTCTACCAGCGGTGGGTGAAGCCGCAGGGGAGCGATGCACACTATCTGTGGGTTTCCAAGGCGGCGACGGCGGTCTGGGGGCTTTTCGCCTGCGTGATCGCGACCTATGCGGCGAACCTCGGCTCGCTCATCGAGGTGGTGAACCGGTTCGGGTCGTTCTTCTACGGCTCGATCCTCGGCGTGTTCCTGCTGGCGATGATCCCGCGCACCCGCGCGCTCGGCGCGTTCGTGGGGCTGATCGCGGGCATGAGCACGGTGGCGGCGGTGTCGTTCGGGCTGCCGGGCGTGTCGTTCCTCTGGCACAACGTGATCGGCGCGGTGACGGTGGTGGTGGTGGGTATGCTGCTGAGCATTCCGGGGCGTGGGCGGGCGTCGTAACTGCAACAGCAACGGAATCCACAGATGACGCAGATGCACGGCGGATGACACAGATAACAGCAACAGCAATAAGAATCCGCAGATGACGCAGATGTTCGCAGATGGGATCCCGGATGGAGCGGATGGAATTATTGAATTATTCGCAATTTTCCCTCATCCATACTGAAACATCTGCGTTATCTGCGTCATCTGCGGATTCATTGTCTTTCTATTGTTGTTTTTTGTAGCTCCTGTCGTTGCTGCTATTCCATCTGTGCCATCCGTTGTGCATCTGCGTCATCTGTGGATTCTGTTGCCGTTACTGTTCCTGTTACCGCCCCTCACACGTCCCCACGACGGCCAGCGCATTCCCCACCGCCCGCTCGCCCCCTGCATCCGACGGCCTCGTCACCACCCGCGCACGCCCGCGCTCGGTGATCGCCATCGCCGACGAACCGCCGCCGTCCAGGTTCACCGCGTCGTGCGCGCCGAGCGCCCGCATGAGATCCGCGGTCTGCCGCACCGTCATGCCCGCGCTCGCCCGCTGGCGGCCGTCCACCACCACGAGCAGCAGCCGGCGTCCACGCTCTGCGATCCCAACCGCCGTCCGCGGATTCAAACCGCGGAAGCTCTCCGTACCGGCCACGTCCACCGAATCCTGCACCAGGCTGTCCGTCACGAGGATCGGCAGGCCGCCCACCACCTCGCGCGGACGCGCGGCGCCGAACGTCATCGACACCGTGACCGTGTCCCCGTCCACGAGCCGCGCGTTCGCGCCCGTGCCGTCACGCCCGCCCACGAGATACAGGGTGTCGCCCGTGGGCGGCTGCAGGGAACGCGTGCGCGCGAGCACGTACCGGCGCGCCGGTGCGCCGCCGCGTGCGGGCACGAGACGCCACATGTCATGCTGCAGCAGCGCGGTGTCGAGCGGCGCGCCCCACGACGCGTCCACCACGCTCCATCCGCTCCGCGATGGCCGGTTCCAGTTCACGAGCGGCACGTCGCCGCGGCTGCCGCTCACCGTTCCCGATACGCGGGCCACGCTGATGAACGGCTTCCCGGTGCTGTCCATGCCGAACACCGGACGGCCACCCGGCCCCGGGCCCGCGATCACGCGGCCGTTTTCCACCTGCGCGCCGGACGGCACGCCGGGCGGTGTGAAGATGAAGAAATCCGCGTTCACCGCGCCGATCGGCTGCGTGGACGCGGGCAGGCCGGTGAGCAGCGCGCTCGTGGTGGTGCGTCCCACCGCGGTGCGGGAGCCCTTCACGCTGCGCACGCTCACGCACCCCGCGAGATCGATATCGAGCACGCTCGCGCGCCATGGCCCGGTGCGGTGCGACAGCGTGTGCAGCACCACGGACGGCGCGAGGCGCTGCGTGCTCACCTGATCGGCGACACCGGGCCGGATCTGCCACGGCCAGTCCGCGACCGTGGCAGTGGCCATGGGCACGGCCGTGGACACCGGACCGCCCTGGAGGATCGCCGGCGGTGTGGTACACGCGGCGCTCAGGACGAGCCCCGCGATCGGCCAGGCGCGGGCGTGCAGAGCCGCGGACGTGCGACGGAGCAGAAGGAATGAGACGGGCATCACGAAACCGGAAGATCGGAGAGCCGAGGACGGGGATCTCGAGGTCCGAAAATGGCGAGTCGACGGCCTGCGAGGCCACTATGATACGGCATGCGACTCGATGCTGCCCATTGTTACCAGGCGCTGACCGCCAGGGATCCGCGATTCGACGGCACGTTCTTCGTGGGCGTCACCACGACGGGAATCTACTGTCGTCCCGTCTGCCCGGCCCGCACGCCGCGCGCCGACCGCTGCCGCTTCTTCGCGAGCGCCGCGGCCGCGGAACGGCGCGGTTTCCGTCCGTGTCTCCGATGCCGTCCCGAGCTCGCGCCGCACGGGCTGTCGGAATCGCCGGACGACGTGCTGTCCGCGTCGGACGTCGATGTGGTCCGCGCCCGCGCGCGGCTCGCCGGTGAGCGCATCGCGAGTGGTGCGCTCGACCACGATGCATTGGAGACGCTCGCGCAGTCGCTCGGCGTGTCGGAACGGCATCTGCGGCGCGTGGTGGAGCGGGAGCTCGGCGCATCGCCCATCGCGCTCGCGCAGACGCGGCGTCTGCTCACCGCGAAACAGCTCCTCACCGACACCACGTTGCCGATGTCGCAGGTCGCGCTCGCGAGCGGGTTCCGGAGCCTGCGCCGGTTCAACGCGCTGTTCCGTGACCGCTACCGGCTCGCGCCCGGTGATCTGCGTCGCTCGGCGGCGAGCGCCGCGCCCTCCGCCGCACCGGACATGGTGCGCGTGTCCGTGGGCCTCCGCCCCCCGTTCGACTGGCCCGCGATGTGCGCGTATCTCGGCGCGCGCGCGATCCCCGGCGTGGAATGCGTGCTGCCGGGCGAGCCGCCGCGCTACTGGCGCAGCGTGCGGGTGAGCGGACGCACGGGCGTCATCGCGATCGGCGCATCGGAACGGGCCGCCACGCTCGGCGTCGACGTGTCGCTGTCGCTCCTTCCCGCGCTCGTGCCGCTGCTCGCGCGTCTCCGGCATCTGCTCGATCTCGATGCCACGCCGAGCGTGATCGCCGCGCACCTCGGCCACGATCCGCTGCTCGCCGACCAGGTCGCACGCGCTCCGGGACGACGGGTCCCCGGAACCGTGGATGCGTTCGAACTCGCCGTGCGCGCCGTGCTCGGCCAGCAGGTGAGCGTGCGCGGCGCGACCACGCTCGCGGGGCGGCTCGTGAGCGCGGTCGCCGAGCCGTTGGCGTCCGGCACATCGCCGCTCACGCATGCTCCGATCTCTCCCGAACGGCTCGCCGACGCACCGCTCGCGCTCGTCGCCGGCATCGGCCTGCCGAGGGCGCGCGCGGCCTGTCTCGTCACGCTCGCGCGCACCGTGGCGGACGGCGCACTCCCCGCGCTCGTGGACCCGCTGCTCGCGGGCGCCGACACGCGCGCGTTCGAGCGGGAGTTCACGGCGCTTCCCGGGATCGGCCGCTGGACGTCGCAGTATGTGGCCATGCGCGCGCTGCGTTCGCCGGATGCCTTCCCCGACGATGATCTCGCGCTCCGGAAGGCCGCCGGCGGCCTCACCGCGGCACGCCTTCGTCACCTCGCCGAACGCTGGCGTCCCTGGCGTGCGTATGCCGCCATGCACCTCTGGGCGAGTCTCGCCTGATCACCATGCACCGGATCCGTTCATGACGATCTACACCCTGCTGCCGAGCCCCGTGGGCGAGCTGCTGCTCGCGGCCAATGACACCGGACTGACGCACGCGCTCTTCCCGCGCCCCGACGGCAGTCATCCGATCGACCCGTCGTGGCAGCGCGACGACGGCCGGCAGGGACGCGCGTCCGAGCTGCTCGCACTCGCACGCGACCAATTCGCGGAATACTTCGCGGGAACGCGTCGCGCATTCGACATCCCGCTCGCGATGAGCGGCACGCCGTTTCAGCGCGGCGTCTGGCAACGGCTGAGCGACATTCCGTACGGCACGACGATCGCGTACGGCGAGCTCGCGCGGCGCATCGACAACCCGCGCGCCGTGCGCGCCGTGGGGCTCGCGAACGGGCGCAATCCGGTGAGCATCATCGTGCCGTGCCACCGCGTGATCGGCGCGAATGGCAGCCTCACCGGCTACGGCGGCGGACTCGACAGGAAACGCTGGCTGCTCGCGCTCGAGGGCGTGCCGGTATAAGGGCGGACGCGCCTTCGGCGTGTGCCGCGCCGACTCACGCCACAGGCAGCCCGTCGATCGTGGCCGCGAGTTGCGCGAGACGGACGGGCTTCTCGATCACCAGCGTGTCCTCGCGTGCGAGGAACGCCGCGTCTTCGGGCGTGACGGCGCCGCCGGTCATGATCACCAGGCACTTGCGGAGCGCCGGCCGGCGTTCGGCGAGCAGCGCGGCGAACGCCACGCCCGACAGGTTCGGCATCATCAGATCCGACAGCACCACGTCGAACGGCGTCTCTTCGATCAGCGTGAGGGCCGCTTCGCCGTCGCGCGCGGTCGTGACGTGATGGCCGAGACGCGTGAGACCGCGTTCGAGCACGGATACGAGCGCGGGTTCGTCGTCCACCACGAGCACGCGCCGCGGAACGCGGACCGGCGCGACAGATCCGTCCACGGGCGCCGCGGGCGTGGCCGGCCGTTCCTCCCGGCGGGCGGCCGGCAGGCGGATGCGCACTACCGCGCCGCCGGACGCGCCGTTCTCGAGCGTGAGCGAGCCGCCGTGCGCGGCCACGAGCCCGTGCGTCACGAAGAGACCGAGGCCGGTACCGCCGCTGTCGGCGCGTGTGGTCACGTACGGTTCGCCGAGTCGTGGCAGGATGTCCGCCGCGAAACCGGGCCCGTTGTCGCTGATGGAGATCTCGGCGTTGCCGCTGCCGTCCGTGCGGGTGGCCACGAGCACGTGCGCCTCCTGTTCGCCGGCGTGCCGCGCGAGCGCCTGCACCGCGTTCACGAGCGGATTCACGAGAATCTGCACGAGCTTGCCTTCATCGCCGAGCACCGGCGGCACGGCACCGAGCTCGGTCCGGATCGTGGCGGCGCGCCGGAGCTGCGGGGACGCGATGCGGAGCGCGGCCTGCACCACCGCATGGAGATCCACGGGCGTGAACCCGCCGGTGTCGGTGCCGTAGCGCCGGAGGCTTTCCACCACCCGGCGAATGCGGTCCGCGCCTTCGAACGCCTGATCGAGCGATGCGTGCACCGTGCCCGACGGCGACGCGGCCACGGCCGGCCGCAGCTCCTCGAGATTGAAGAGCAGATACTGCAGCGGATTGTTGATCTCGTGCCCCACGCCGGCGGCCAGCCGGCCGAGCGCGGCGAGCCGTTGCTGCTCCACGAGCGATTCGCGCGCGGTGTCGCGCTCCTGCGTCCGCTGTTCGACCTCGTCGGCGAGGCGTGACGACAGCGCGGCGAGACGGCGCGCGTCGTCGGAGAACCGCCGCAGCAACTGGGCCGCGAGCGGCACCACGATGAACACGTAGCCCACGTCGGCGAGATAGTAGAAATCGACGACGCCGGCCGCCACCAGCACTTCCTCGATCAGGCACACGCCGAACAGCGCGAACCCGGTCACGATGCCGCGCGTGCCGGGCTCGCCGCGGCGTGCGCGCTGCACGTACGTCACGAAGCATACGGCGAGCACGCCGAGCACGAGCGCGGCCAGGAGATTGCCGAAGACGGTCAACTCGTAATTCACGAACGACGCATCGCGGGCGATCGCCTGGACGGTCCCGGGCGACGTGCGCGGCGTCGCGACCACATGGAACGGCGCCGCGGCGCCGGCCACGAGAATCGGTCCCACTCCCAGCCACTTCAGCCGGCGGGGCACCGATCCCCAGGTGCCGGCGGCGTCGCTGAAGGTGTACCACACCCACATGCAGGAGTGCACGGCGGCGATCGCGAGGTTGATGTCGAACACCCACCGCACCGTACCGCCCGTGGCCATCTGGTACGCCCCCCAGACGTTCACCGCGCTGTAACCGCCGGCCGAGAGGGCGATGAATCCCATCGGCCGCACCCGCTCCCACCCCGGCACGCGGGCGATGAGGAACATGCCGGTGGCGCTGGCGGCCTGCAGGGACAGGGCCACCAGGGCGAGGATCGCCGGAACGTTCATGAACGGAGCTCACGAGGGCACATCCCCTTGAGTATCGTCTCCCCGGGGCCGTTCCGTCAGATGGACTTTCGGCCCGCCTGTACAACCCCGGTCCCGGCACGTTAGGATCCGCCTGTCCCCGGCCCCTTCGCCCCGCCCGGGCCCGGGGCTCGCGGGGCATCAACCTCCTCGACGGGAAGGACGGGATATGAGCGAACCGGCACGGGACACGCGGGAAGCGGCACGCGACGAGCCGCCGGACCTGCCGCTCACGTCGGCCGCGCCCGATCCGGCGCTCCGGTTCCAGCGCGCCGCCCTGCTGCTCCTCGTGGCCATCATTTCGGCGCTGTTCCTCCAGATGGTGCGCGGGTTCCTCGTGGCCGTGCTCCTGGCCGCGATCTTCGCCGGCATGACGTACCCGCTCTTCCGGCGGCTCCGCTACCGGCTGGGCGGACGCGAGAACCTCGCGTCCACGCTCACCATCCTGCTGCTCATTCTCGGCGTCGTCATCCCGCTGGGCGCGTTCCTCGCGCTGGTGGTCGCCGAATCCGTATCGCTCAGCCAGTCGATCACGGAGTGGGTGCGCAGCGATCCCGGCCGCCTCGACCAGGTGCGCGCGCTCGTCGCCCGCATCCCGTTCGCCGACCGGCTGATCCCGGAAGGCGAGGAGCTCATCACCCAGCTCGGCGAACTCGCCGGCCGCGCCGGCCCCATTCTCGCCGGCAAGATGGCCGCCTTGGGCCGCGGCACGCTCGCGTTCCTGCTGCAGGCGTTCGTGTGTCTGTACGCGATGTTCTTCTTCCTCGTGGACGGCCCCGGCATCCTGCGCACGATCCTCTACTACATCCCGCTCGGCGCCGAAGAGGAAAACCAGCTCCTCGAACGGTTCGTCTCCGTCACGCGCGCCACGCTCAAGGGCTCCCTGTTCATCGGCGTCATCCAGGGCGGGCTGGCCGGGCTCGCGTTTCTCGTGACCGGCGTCCCCGCCCCCGCGTTCTGGGGCACCGTCACGATCGTGCTCTCCATCATCCCGGCGGTGGGCGGCGCGCTGGTGTGGATCCCCGCCGTGATCTACCTGGGCGCCACCGGCAGCATGACCGCCGCGCTCGCGCTCTTCGCCTGGTGCGTGCTCGTGGTGAGCACGATCGACAACTTCCTCCGCCCGCGCCTCATCGGCCGCGACGCGAAGATGTCCGACCTGCTCATCCTGCTCAGCACGCTCGGCGGCATCAGCGTGTTCGGCGCGCTCGGATTCATCGTGGGACCGATCATCGCGGCGCTGTTCGTGACCGTCTGGCACATCTACGGCGAGGCGTTCCGGGCATGGCTCCCCGAAGTCGCGCCGGGTTCCATCGAGGAGGCCACCCGGCCGGCCAACGCGTCCGACGACGACCGACCGGCGCCCGCGGGCACCTCCTGAGCGGCCGCGCGAGGCGCCCATGCAGGACTGGCTGCTCGGCACCTGGCGTCTCATGCGCGCGGATCCGGCACTCGATTTCGCGCCCGGCGTGCGCATGGAATTCCGCCCCGACGGCGATCTGCACTATCATGTCGACGTGGGCGGACGCGACGAGGTCATCCGGCTGCGCTATCGCGTGGACGGGGACACGTTGCACACGGAAAACCCCGCCGCGCCGCATGCCATGAGCGTACGGATCGCGCACGGCGTGGGCGACGTGCTGATGCTCGATTTCGCCGGCGCGCTGGCGTGGCTCGTGCGCGAGGACGGTCCCGCGCTCCGCGGCGGGACGCCGTGATGTCCGCACCCGCGTTCCGTAGTTCGCCAGCCGTCGTGATGTCCGGCATTCGCATTCCGTAGTTCGCTGGCCGTCACGCGCACGGCTCACGCAGGCGCGCGGCGGGGTATATCGCTCGTTCCGCTCGCCGTCGTTTTCGACGCTTTCCCCTCGCGCCATGCGCATCCCGCTCGCTCCGCTCGCCGCCGTTGCCGCCGTGGTCACGCTCTCGGCCGCGCCGGATCCCCTGCGCGTCCTCCGGTCCGCTCCAGGCAGCGTGGCCGCGCCCACGGATACGCTCATCGTCAGCTTCGACCGCCCCGTCGCCGGCGCGCTCGACGATGCCGTCGAACCCGCGAGCGTGGTGCGCATCACGCCCGCCATCGACGGCCGCTACGAATGGCGCGATCCGGTCACGCTGCGCGTCATTCCAAGCGCGCCGCTGCCACGGGGACAGCGCTACACCGTGGTGGTTCCCACCGATTTCCAGGCCATGGACGGCAGCGCGCTCGCGGCGCCGCACACGTTCACCTTCCGCGTGCGGGGCCCCACGCTGGTGGACGGCGATCCCGTGGCCGGCCGCGACACCACCCGCCACGTGGCGCACACGCCAAGGATCACGCTCGTGTACGACGCGCCCGTGCGCGCGGACGACGTGGCACGCACCGCCCTGCTCCGCCCCGCGCCCTCGTGCCGCGATGCAGCCGGACGCACGCCGCAGCCCGTTCGGCTCACCTCCGCGGCCGGTGGCGCTGCCCCGCGCGACACCGTGATCCTCACGGCCGAACGCGCGCTCCCCGCCGACTGCCTTGCCGCGCTCGTTGCGCCGCGTGAGCTTCCGGCTGCCGGCGACGGCGGCATCGATCTGCCCGCGCCCGTGCAGTGGCCGTTCCGCACGCACGGCGCATTCCGCATCGAAAGCGCGCGCTGCGTGGGCCAGACCTGGTGCCCGCACGGGCCGCTCGTTCTCCGATTCAGCACCCCCGTGCGCGGCAGCGACCTTGCGCGTACGCTCCGGAGCGCCCCACGCGTTCCGTTCGATCTCGACACCGCCGAGGTGTCCGATACCTGGCGGCTCGAAGGCACGTTGTCGCCACGCACCACCTACGCGCTCATCACCGCGCCCGGGCTCCGCGACGTGTTCGGACAGGCGCTCACCGGCAATCCGAGCGTGGGCGTGCGCACCACGGGCTATGCCCCCGACGTGCAGGCGCCTTACGGACGGCTCACCGTGGAGCGCACCGGGTTCCGCACGCTCGCCGTGCGCACCATGAACATCGACACGCTGCTCGTGGAGCGGCTGCCGATCCCCGACACGGCCGTCGCGCGCCTGCTGGCCGGCGGCGAATGGACGTGGCGTGAACACTGGCTCGCCCGGGAACGACAGATCGTGCGGCAGCGCATTCCGCTCACACGCACTCCCGACCGGGCCCGCATCGTGGCCGTGGCCATGCCCGTGGGCACCGCCGCGCGGCCGGCGGCGGCGCTGCATCTGGTGCGCCTCCGCGACGCGCACACCGCCGCGCGCAAGAACGAGGACGAGGACTGGTTCCGGCTCGCGCTCGTGCAGGTCACCGATCTCGGCGTCCACGCCAAGATCGGCGATGACGCCGGTGTGGTCTGGGTCACCGACGCGCGCGACGGACGCGTGCGGGCGAATGCGCAGGTCGTGCTGCATGATCAGCGCGGTCACGTGCTCGCGCGCGCCACCACCGATGCTGACGGCATGGCGCCGCTCGCGAACTATGCGTGGCGGCGCCTCGACACCACGCAGACCGACACGGACGACGACGAGTTCGACTCCGCGCTGCAGGAAGGCTACCTCACCGTGGCGCTCGGTGACGATCGTGCCGTGCTCCCGATCCGGAACGCCGACCCCGATCTCGCGCCGTGGCGCTTCGGCGTCAGCGGCGCGTGGGGCACGGATCGCGCCACGATCTCCGCCGCCGTGTTCACCGAACGCGACATCTACCGGCCGGGCGAAACCGTGTACGCCAAGGCCATCGTGCGCGGCGGGCCGCTCGGCGCGCTCGACATGCCCGGCCCCGATGACACCGTGCGCTGGATCCGGCGCGACCGCGAGTATCGCGTGGTCGATTCGCAGTTCGTGCAGCTCTCCGCCTTCGGCACCACCGACATCGCGCTTCCCGTCGCCGCCGACGCCGGCATCGGCGAATACCGCGTGGCGCTCGAATGGCGGCACCGGCAACGCTGGGAATCCATCGCCGGCGCGTCGTACCGCATCGCGGAATACCGTCCGCCCGAGTTCCTGGTGGACATCGCCACCACGCACACGCCCACGCGCCCCGGCGATACGCTCGGCGTGCACCTGGCCGCGCGCTATCTCTTCGGCGGCGCCATGGGCGGCGCGAACGTGCAGTGGTCGCTCACGCATACGCGCGTGTCCGCGTACGAGCTCGGCATCTCCGGTATGGACGACTGGCTGGTCGGCGACACCGACTACGGCTGGCAGGGACAGGGGCATCATGGCGGCCCCGAGTTCGTCACGAGCGGCGCCGATTCCCTGGACGCGGACGGACGACTCGACCTGCGCATCCCCGCGCCGGCCACCGGCCCCGGCCACCCCGCCCGCTTCACGCTCGCGGCCAACGTGAGCGACGTCAACCGCCGGCTCGTGGGCGCGCGCACGTCGGTGATCATGCATCCGGCGGCGTTCTATCTCGCGGCCCGCGCCGAAGGCGATGAATGGTTCTGGCGTTCGAATGCGGCGCGCACCGTGCGCGTGACGGGCGTGCGCACCGACGGCGAACGGGTGAGCGGCGTCCAGGTGCGCGGCGTGCTGGTACGGCGCGAGTGGCACCGCGTGCAGCGCATCCGCGGCGGCACCGCCGAAATGGTGGGCGAGTGGGTGGCCGACACGGTCGCGCGGTGCACGGTCACCACCACCATCGACGGCGCGGCCTGCGTCGTCACGCCCACCAAGGGCGGCGCGCACTCGCTCATCCTCACGGCCCGCGATGCCGAGGGGCGCGAAACCGTCACGGCGTTCACCCGCTGGGTCACCGGCCCGGAGTGGGTGCCGTGGAGCGACGAGAACCAGCTCAAGCTCGATGTCATCGCCGACAAGGCGCGCTATGCGCCCGGCGACACGGCCACGATCATGTTCGCGTCGCCCTTCACCGATGCCGAAGCCTGGATCACGGTGGAGCGCGAAGGCGTGCTCGAACAGTGGCGGCAGCGGCTCACCTCCGGTACCACGACGCTCCGGCTGCCGATCACCGAAGCGCATGCGCCGAACATCTTCGTGTCCATGCTCGTGGCGCGCGGACGCACCGAGAAGCCGAGCACGATCGGCGATCCCGGCCGTCCCACGATTCGCGTAGGGTTCGCGGAGCTGCGCGTCACACCCGAGGTGAAACGGCTCGGCGTGACCGTGACACCGGACCGCGCCGAATATCGCCCCGGCGACTCCACGCGCGTGCGGGTAGCGGTGCGCGACGCCGCCGGCCGCGGTGTGCAGAGCGAAGTCACGCTGTGGGCCGTGGACCAGGGCGTGCTCTCGCTCACGGGATTCCGCACGCCGGATCCGCTCGACCTTCTCTACCGTCCGCGCGGACTCGGCCTCACGCTCGCCAGCACGCTCGCGAACGTGGCCCCGCAATTGCCGGAGGGCGAAAAGGCCACGCGCGAGCCGGGCGGCGGCGGTGGCGGCGATGACGACGGCGTGCTGCGTTCGCGCTTCCGCACGACGGCGTTCTTCCTGGGCAGCGTGGTGACCGATGCTGCGGGACAGGCCGCCGCCACCGCGGCGCTTCCCGACAATCTCACCACGTTCCGCGTGATGGCCGTGGCCGTCACGCGCGGCGACCGGTTCGGCAGCGGCGATACCACACTGCTGGTGACCCGGCCGCTCGTGACGCGCCCCGCGCTGCCGCGGTTCGTGCGCCCCGGCGACGTGGTCGATGCCGGCGCCACCGTGAATCGCCGAGAAGGCGCGGCCGGTACCGTGCGCGTGGACGCCCGTGCCGAGGGTGCGCGGCTCACCGGGCGCGCGCGGCAGAACGTGCGCGTGGAAACCGGCCGCGGCGTGGAAGTGCGCTTCCCCTTCCGCGTGCCCGCGGGCGAAACGGTCACCTTCCGGTTCGACGCGCAGGGAGGGCGCGACCGCGATGCGGTGCAGGTGAGCATTCCCGTGCGCCCCGATGGCCGTCCGGTGGTCACGAGCACGTCGGTGATGGCGAGCGGACCCACGGCGCTCACACTGCCCTTCCTCGACGACATCGATCCGGCCCGCTCCACGGTCACACTTTCGCTCGGCGCATCGCCGCTCGCGCTCGTGCGCGCCGCCGCCGAGCGGGTGCGCACCTACCCGTGGGCCTGCACGGAGCAGATCGCGAGCACCGCGCTGCCGCTGATCGCGCTCGTCGCGGCCGACATGGCGCCGGCCTCGGCACGCGCGGATCTCGCGCGCGTGGTGCGCGCGCTGCAGCAGCGGCAGCGCAGCGACGGCGGCATCGGCTACTGGGGCGCGGGCGACTGGACCACGCCGTGGCTCACCGCGCACGCCGCGCTCGTGCTCGTGGAAGCACGGCGCGTCGGCATTCCCGTGGACACCACCGCGCTGCAACGCGCGGCGAGCTATCTCGCGCAGGCCGTCGGCGAACCGGAGTCGGAATACGCGCCGTCGCGCGGCCGCACGCCGATCTCGCGGCACTATGCGTCCGCGTCCGTGATCCTCGGCGAGTACGTGGCCGCGGCGGAGGCGCTGCGTGCCCTCGGCACCCCGAATCCGTCGGTGGAGAACGATCTCATGCGCCAGGCCGCGCGTCTGTCGGCGGCCGACCGCGCGCGTCTCGCGCGCATCATTGCCGAACGTGGCGACCGCGGTCCCGCCCGCGCGCTGCTCGAAGGACTGTGGGCGCAGGTGCAGCGGGACGGACGTCGTGCCTCGCTTCCCGATACGCTCAACCGCGACGGGTTCTACTTCGCCACGCCGCTCCGCACCACCGGTGCACTGCTCCGTGCCACGCTCGCCGTGGACCCCGAGCATCCGCTCGTGGGCGCGCTCGTGGAATCGGTGGTGCATGAAGCGCGCGGCGGCAGCGGCTGGTTCAACGTCACACCGGATCTCGCCACGGCCGTGCGCGCGCTGCTCACGGTGGACGAGCGCCAGCGGGAAGCCGCGCGGCGCGGCGTGCGCGTGGCGGTCGGCAACCGCACCGTGCTGTCGGTGCCGGCCGGCGTCGCCGCTGGCGACACCACCATCACGTTGCAGCAGTTGTTCGGCCGCGCGTCACGCGGTGATTCGCTCGTTTTCACCGTGACGCCGCTCGATGGCGGCGCCTCGCTCTTTGCGAGCGCGACGCTCACCGCGGTGCCGCGCACGCCGCCCACCCGCCCGCTCGACCAGGGCATCACGGTGGAACGCTGGACCGAAGATCCCGAATCCGGCCGTCCGATCACGCAGGCCACGGCCGGCGCGCTCGTGCGCGTGCGCCTTCGCATCACGGTGCCCGCGGCTCGCTCGTTCGTGTCCGTGGAAGACCCGCTCCCCGCGGGGTTCGAGCCGGTGGATCTGTCGCTCCGCACGTCGGTGCTCACCGCCACCGCGCCGCGCGTGGACGAAGCGCCCGTGGGCACGCGCGGCGCCTACTGGTGGGGCGACGAGGACGATCCAATGACCGCGTGGAGCAGCGGCCGGTGGGACGCCGGCTACTGGACGCCGTTCGAACATCGCGAGCTGCGCGACGATCGTGTCACCTGGTCGGCGACCACCGTCTTCCCGGGCCGGTTCACGCTCACGTATCTCGCGCGCGCCACCACGCCGGGACGTTTCGTCAGGCCGCCGGCGCACGCCGAGGAGATGTACGATCCGTCGGTGTTCGGACGCACGGAAGGGAGCGTGTTCACCGTGACTCCGTCCAGGTGACGCGACCGTGAGCACGCCGTCCCCTTCGCCGATGAAGCGCCGCACGCTGACGAAACGCGATACGCTCGGGCAACGCGTCCGCCGCCTCGCGTTCGGCGCGGCCGCGGCCGTGTGTGTGTTCGCGCTCGCGCTCACGGCGTGGGTGCTCACACCGCCCGACCCCTCGGTGTTCGCGCGTCCCGTCGCGCTCGGTGTCACGCTCACCGATCGCGATGGGATTCCGCTCCGCGACACGCGCGCGCCAGGCGGCGAGCGCTGGCGATGGATTCCGCTGGCGGAGATGGACCCGGTCGTTCCCGCCGCGTTCATCGCCGCGGAGGATCGCCGGTTCCTCGATCACGCCGGCGTGTCGTGGCCGTCCATGGCGCGCGCGGCGCGCGACAACCTCGCGGCCGGACGCGTGGTCTCCGGCGCCAGCACGATCACCATGCAGCTCGCCCGCCTGCTGCACGGTCATTCGCGCGGCGTCACCGGCAAGATGCGGCAGATCGCCTGGGCCGTGCGTCTCGAACGCCACGTGTCCAAGGACCTGCTGCTCGAGCAGTATCTCAATCGCGTGCCGCTCGGCCAGGGAACGATCGGCGTGGACGCCGCCGCGCGTCTCTATTTCGGAACGTCCGCCGCGCGTCTCGGCGCTGGGCGGGCCGCGCTGCTCGCCGGCATCGCCCGATCCCCCGCGCGCAACGATCCGTTCGCGTCGCCCGCGCGTGCCGCCGCTCGCCGTGCCACCGTGCTGCGTTCCCTCGAAGCCGCGGGCTATCTCACCGCGGACGAACGCGCACTCGCCGACGCCGAGCCGGTCCACACCGGATCCGACGCGCGGCGCGGTGTGTTCCGCGCGCCGCACTTCACCACGCGCGTGCTCGCCGCGCTCGACAGCGCGACACGTTCCGCGCGCACGGGGACGGTGCGCACCACGCTCGACATCACGCTCCAGGAAACCGTCGAGCGTGACGTGCGGCAGATCGTGCAGTCGCTCACCGCGCAGCGCGTGCGACACGCCGCTGCCGTGGTGCTCGACAACGCCACCGGCGACGTGCTCGCCTGGGTGGGCAGCCCCGACTTTCACGGCGACCGCGGACAGGTGGACATGGTCGTCTCGCCGCGCCAGCCCGGCTCGGCGCTCAAGCCGTTCCTCTACGCGCTCGCCTTCGAACGCGGACACGCCGCCTCGTCCGTGCTCGACGACATTCCGCGCACCTGGATGACGTCCACCGGCCCCTACCGTCCGCGCAATTACGACCGGCGGTTCCGCGGCCCGGTGCGGGCCCGCGTCGCGCTCGGCAGCTCGCTCAACCTGCCGGCCGTGCAGCTCACCGGCGAACTCGGCGCCCCCGCGCTGCTCGGCGTGCTGCACCGCGCGGGCTTCGCGTCCCTCACCCGCTCCGCCGATCATTACGGACTCGGACTCTCACTCGGCAACGGCGACGTCACGCTCCTCGAACTCGCGAATGGGTTCCGCGCGCTCGCGAACCACGGCGCGTTCACGCCCGCGCGCCGGCTCGCGGACTCGCCCGCCGCAAACGCGACACGCCGCGTGGTGCGCGCCGACGCCGCCGCGCTCACGCTCGATGTGCTCGCCGATGCCGACGCGCGGCTCGCCGGGTTCGGCGACGCGGCCGTCTTCGATTTCCCGTTCCCCGTGGCCGTGAAGACCGGAACGAGCCGACATTTCACCGACAACTGGGCGGTGGGCGTCACCGGCAACTACACCGCGGCCGTGTGGGTCGGCAACTTCGACGGAACACCCATGGCGGCCGTCTCCGGCATCGCGGGCGCGGGGCCGCTGCTTCGCCGCGTCGTGCTCGCCGCCTCGCAGCGTTACGCGCCCGGTCTGCTCGCCTCACCGGCCGCGTTCGGCGCCGAACGCGTGCGGGTGTGCCGCGTGTCCGGGCTCGCGGCCGTGCCGGCCTGCGATGCCGTGGACGAATGGCGCCTCGCGGACGCGCCGCTTCCCGCCCCCGACGACTGGCACCGGCACGGCGCCGTGGTGCTGCCCGCGCGCTTCGCCGAATGGGAACGGTCGGAGGTGCGGCGCACGGTTGCCTCGGCCACGCGGGCTCCGGGCCGCGCGGCCACCGGCACGGCGCTCACGCTCGTGTCCCCGCGCGACGGCGATGTCTACGTGCTTCCCGGCGGGCCGGCGCGGTCGGTGGCCACGGTCGCGCTGCGCGCCATGGGAGACGGCGCCGACGGCCCACTCACCTGGAGCATCGACGGCGCGCCGTACACCGCCGCGCGCTGGACGCCGGTGCCCGGCACACACGTCATCCGCGTAACGACCGCCTCGGGCGCCTACGCCGAAGCCCGCATCGCGGTGCGGGAAGCGGAAGCCATGGCGCCAGCACCAGGTACGGCTCCCTGATCTCCGGCCGATACTTGCAGACACCGCAGGCACCTGTGCAGGCCTTGCAGGCACCCTCCCTCCCCATGCCATGTCCTCCCTGATCGCCCGCTGGCCCGCACTCGCCTGGATCGCGCCGTTCGCGGTGTTCATGCTGCTGCTCGCGGTCATGCCCGCGCTCCCGATTCCCCAGCCGTGGGAGTCGCTCCTGCGGGTGGGGATCCTCGTGGCCACGCTCTGGTACTGCTCGCGCGACCTCATCGCCTCCCTGCGCGTGCGCCACGCCTTCGGCTCGGTGGCACTCGGCGTGGCCGTCTTCGTGCTCTGGATCGCGCCGGACGCCCTCGTGGCCGGCTGGCGCGACCACTGGCTCTTTCAGAACGGCATCACCGGCTCGGTGAAGACCACGATCGACCCGGACGCCTTCGCGAATCCGCTGGTGGTCGTGCTGCGCGTGCTCCGCGCCGCGCTCCTCGTGCCGGTGATCGAGGAGCTCTTCTGGCGCGGCTGGCTGCCGCGCTGGCTCGTGAACCCCGACTGGCAGAAGGTGCCCCTGGGCACGTATACCGCCTTCGCCTTCGCGGCCACGGCGCTCCTCTTCGCCAGCGAGCACGGGCCGTACTGGGAAGTGGGGCTGCTGTGCGGCGTGCTCTACAACTGGTGGATGTGGCGCACCAAATCGCTTGGCGACCTCGTGCTCGTCCACGCCGTCACGAACGCCTGTCTCTCGGCATACGTGCTCGTCTCCGGGCGCTACGAATACTGGATGTAGGCCGGATGTAGCGACCCGGTGTTACGGGCCGTACACGACAGGGGACGTGCCGCGCTCGATGTCGCGCGCGCCGTTGGCCACGCCCATGCCGACCGCCAGCCCGACCGTGAGGGCCGTGCCGATGCCCACGACGGGCAGCAGCGCCACCACCGGGATCGAGACGAGCAATGCCGCACCGCCGGCCAGCCAGGGCGCCAGCCCCTTCCGCACGGCCTCCACATACCGCAACCGATCGCGCACGAACTGACGTGTCGTGCGGTGCACCGTGACCGCGAGAATCGTGGCGATCACCAGGGACAACAGGAATCCGATCATAGTACCCTCCGTTTCTCTACCTGACGGATCGGCGCGCCGGATTGTTTCAGGGGGGCGCTGCGCGCCCCGGCTGTGCTCGTGCCTTGGGCGCGTAGGCCCCCTCACGCCACCCCGCGCCGCGCCGCCTCCAGGAGGTGTTCCGCGAACCGGTCGATCTCGTCGAGCGTGCTGTAGACGTTCGGCGTCACGCGAACGCCCGAGAACTCGGGATGATTGATCGGCGTGGTCACCACGTGGTGCTTCGTGTACAGCCACCCCACGAGGTCGTTCGGCGCCACCCCTTCGATCGACACGAGCCCGATCCCGCCCGCGTCCGGCGAATCGAGCGGCGTGAGAATGCGGATGCGTCCGCCGCCGTCCGCGAGCACACGGCGCGCCCACCGGTCGCGCAGGTACCGGAGACGCGCCACCTTGCGCTCGGCGCCGATGCCGCGGTGGAACGCCAGCGCGAGCGGAATGGCGTTGTGATTCGCCGCCGGATGCGTGCCGATCTCCTCGAACTTGCGGATGTTCTCGTCCATCTCCGGACCGGCCGCCATGAGCGGCCAGATCGCGCGCTGGCGCTCCTTCCGCACGTACAGGAAGCCCGTGCCGATCGGCGCGTACAGCCACTTGTGGAGACTCGTGCCGTAGTAGTCGCAGTCGAGCTCGTCGCGCGTGAACGGGAAGTGCGCGAACGCGTGCGCGCCGTCCACCAGCAGCGCGATGTCCCGCGGGCGGGCGAGCGCCGAGATGGCGCGGATCGGGAGGATCTGCCCCGACAGGTTGGTGATGTGCGGCAGCTCGATGGCGCGCGTGCGCGGCGTGATGGCGGCCGCGACCGCGTCCACGATCACCTGCGGCGACGGCGGCGGCACCGGGAACGAGATCGTCTTCAGCACGATGCCGTCGCGGCGCACCCGCTGGTTCCACGTGGTGAGCATGCGCGGATAGTTCTGGTTGCTCACGATCACTTCGTCGCCGCGCCTGAGATCGAGTCCGAAGATCAGCGTCTCCAGGCTTTCGGACGCATTGCGCGTGATGGCCATCTCCTCGGTGTCGCAGCCGAACTCGCGCGCCAGATCGCGGCGCGCCGTTTCGATCCGGGGCTCCAGCACCTGCCACATGTTCCGCACCGGCAGCTCGTTGGAGAACCGGAGATCGCGGATCATCGCCTCCAGCACGTGCGTGGGCGTGGGTGACACGCCGCCGTTGTTGAGATTCGTGAGCGTGCGGTTCACGTCGAACGCGCGCTGGATCGGCTCCCAGAAATCCTCGTCGCCGGCGAGCGCCGCGGCGTGCGGATCCGGCTGGCCGGCCGGCGGCAGCGGCGCATGGCGGGAGGCCGCGACGGCGGCCGAATCGGCGAGGCGGCGCATCGCCTCGGGGAGAAAGCCGGGGAGGAGCGCGGGGGCGAGCGTCACCCCGGGGAGGGACGAAACGAATCGGCGACGGTTCATCAGGGAATTCTGCGGTCCGGACAGGATCCGCGCGAGGGGGCGGTGCAGCGGGCCGGCGGGCCGCATCGGCCACGCGGCGTGCCGCCACTCGTCTCCCGCCCTCGGGGCGCACCCGAGCGCAGTGATGGCGCCGCGCATGCCCCCGCACTAACCTCCCCTCGTGCCCCGTTCCCGTCCTCCCGTTGCCGCGCTGACCGCCTTCGCGGCCGTCGCCTTCACCGGCGCGTGCCTGCTCCAGCCGCCGCAGATCGCCCCGTCCGACGCTCCGCGCGTCCTCGCCACGCGCACCCTCACCGCGCCGCACCCCGGCGAGCCGGGGCCGTACACGGTGCGCACCCTCTACTACGGCCACGGCACCGACCTCCGGCGCCCCGAGTACCGCGACTCCATCACCTATCGCACCGGCACCGTCGACGCGTCCCCGTTCGTGTCCTTCGCGTCCGGGCTCGCGAAAAGCCGCCGCAAGTACTGGGGATTCGACACCAAGGCGTTTCCGCTCAATGCGCGCGTCTGGTATCCCGAGGGCGACGGCCGGTTTCCGCTCGTGCTCGTCGTGCACGGCAACCACGACATGAAGGACTTCTCCGATCCCGGCTACGACTGGATCGGGGAGCTGTTCGCGTCGCGCGGCTACATCGTGGCGTCCATCGACGAGAACTTCCTCAACGGCGCCGCCCGCGGCGAGAACGACGCGCGCGGATGGATGCTGCTCAAGCATCTCGAAGTGTTCCGCGCCCTCGCCGATTCGGCGGACAAGCCGCTCGCCGGCCGCGTCGACATGTCGCGCATCGTGCTCATGGGACACTCGCGCGGCGGGGAGGCCGTGGCCGTCGCCGGCTCGTTCAACCGGCTGGCGCACTACCCCGACGACGCGAACCAGCGCTTCGAGTTCGGATTCGACATCAAGGGACTCGTCTCCATCGCCCCGGTGGACGGCCAGTACCGGCCGTCCGACAAGTGGACGCCGCTCCGCGATCTCGACTATCTCGTGATCCACGGCACGCACGACGGCGACGTGAGCACCTTCAACGGGCTCACCCAGTACGACCGCGTGTCGTTCACGCCCGGCTCGTCGGGGTTCAAGAGCGCGATCCTCATGTACCGCGCCAACCACGGCCAGTGGAACACGCGCTGGAACGACCGCGACAACGGCAAAACGTCGGCGCGCCGCCTCGCGCTCGGCTCGCTCGTGAGCGGCGAGGAGCAGCGGCAGTTCGGACGCCTGGTGATCGGCGCGTTTCTCGAAGCCACGCTCCAGGGCAAGGACGAATGGCGCGCCTTCTTCCGGGATCACCGGAGCGCCGGCGACTGGCTGCCGCCCACGATGTACGTCACCCGGTACGGCGACGCGCACGAACGCACGCTCGCGAGCTTCGACGAGGCAGACATCGACCTCACCACCGGCACCGCGCACGGAGTACGCCTCCGCGGTGATTCGCTGTCCGTCTGGCGCGAGTTCGACATTCCCTTCCGCGTCACGAACGGCTCGCAGCGCAACTCGGCCGTCCGGCTCGGCTGGAACAACTCGCCCGCGGGCCGGGACAGCACCCCGCGCTGGCCCGCGCGCTTCAGCGTGACCGTTCCCGATTCACTGCGCCGTGCATGGCGCGTGGGCACGGAGAGCGCGGTCACGCTGTCGCTCTTCTACACCGACACCCGGCCGGGCGCGCGGAAAACGGCCCCCGATTCGAGCGCCGCCAAGCCCGACAGCGCCGCCAAAGTCGCCGACAGCGCGCCCAAGCCCGACAGCGCCGCCAAAGTCGCCGACAGCGCGCCCAAGCCCGCCGCGCCGCGTGCGCGTCCGTCCACGCCCGCGCCCCGCGACACCACGCCGCCCGACCTCTCCGTCGAGCTCGTGGACGCGGCCGGCCGCACCGCACGCCTTCCGCTCTCCACCTTCGGCCCCGTGCGCCGCCCCGTCGAATCGTTCGTGTACCGGCGCAAGGGGCGCGACGCGCAGCGGTTCACCGCGCGCTACGAGCAGATGCTGCAGACCTACGTGATGCCGCTCGACCGGTTCACCAGCGTCACGCCGGGATTCGACGCGGCCACGCTGGCGGAGATCCGCCTCGTCTTCGACCGCACGCAGGTGGGACAGGTGCACGTGGACGACATCGGGATCACGCGGCTGCGGTGATGCGGCCGCGGTGTTGCGACCGGAAGGCCGATCGCAGCACCGCGGCGCACGAAACCGTTCCGGCGGCGATTTCGTATGACAAGGCACGTCCTGTGCCTGCGAATCCTCCTCCACGGAGCCGGTGTTCATGAGCTCATTGCTGCGTGATCTTCGCCACAGCGTTCGTCTCCTGTGGAAGGAGAAGGTGTTCACGCTCACCGTGCTCGTCACGCTGGCCGTCTGCGTGGGCGTGAACGCGTCGATCTTCTCGGTGGTCAACACGGTCCTGCTGCAGCCGTTGCCGTTCAAGGATCCGGAGCAGCTCGTCGTGGTCTCGAACAGCTATCCGGGCGCGGGCGTGCCGCGTGCCGACAACGGCGTCGTGGACTATTTCGCCAGGCGCGAGCGCGTGCCGTCGTTCGCGGCCGTGGCGCAGTGGCAGAACACGGGCTACACCGTGGGGGAAGCCGGCCGGACCGAGCGGGTGCCGAGCATGCGCGTCACGGCGTCGTTCTTTCCGTTGCTGGGAGTGCAGCCGCTGCTCGGCCGCACCTTTCGGGAGGAGGAGATGGATGCCGGCAATCAGCATGTCGTGATGCTCACGCACGGCTACTGGCAGGAGCGGTTTGCCGGCGATCGCGGAGTGCTCGACCGGGATCTGCGCATCGGCGGGCAGCCGTATCGCATCGTCGGGGTGCTGCCGCCGGAGTTCCGGCTGCCGCAGAACGAGCAGCCTCGGCTCTTCGTGCCCATCATGTACTCGCTCGAGTCACGAAGGTCGGACAACTGGCACAACAACAGCTTCGAGATGTGGGCGCGGTTGCGGCCGGGTGCGACCGTGGAGCAGGCGCGGGCGGAGAACGATGCCCTGAATACCGCGATGATCGCGGAGTGGAACATTCCCAATGCCGCGCAACTGTTGAACGACGCGGGCTATCGCACGCTGATCGAGCCGGCCGGAAAGGATCTGGTGCGCGATGTCCGCTCCACGCTCCATCTGCTCTGGGGCGGGGCGCTGTTCGTCCTGCTGATCGGCTGCGTGAACATCGCGGGGCTCATCCTCGCGCGCGGCCAGACACGGCTGCGCGACATGGCCACGCGGCTCGCGATCGGCGCGCCCCGGCGGCGGCTCATCCGTGAGCTGCTGGTTCACGCCCTGACGCTGGCGCTCCTGGGCGGCACGCTCGGGGTGCTGCTCGCGCTGGCCGGCGTGAAGCTGCTGGGAGCGTTCGGGGCTGGCGAACTGCCGCGCGGTGCGCTGATCGGCGTGGATCTGACCGTGCTGCTGTTCACGCTGGGCCTCGCCGTCGGTGCCGGTCTCGTCTTCGGTGCGATCCCGTCGGCCCAGTTGCTGCGCGTCAACATTCAATCCGTGCTCCAGACCGAAACACGCGGCGGCACCGCCGGCCGGCGCACGCTCTCCCTGCGCACCGCGCTGGTCACGACGCAGGTCGGACTGGCGTTCCTGCTCCTGATCGGCACCGGGCTTATGCTCGTGAGTTTCCGGAGTGCGGTGGCCGTCAAGCCGGGATTCCAGCCCGAGGGTGTCTTCACGGCGTTTCTTTCGCTCGCGGGACCGGGCTATGGCGAACCGTCGGCCCGTCAGCAGTTCGCGGAAGCCCTGCTGGACGACATCCGCACGCTGCCCGGCGTGCAGGCGGCCGGCATCACGACGCAGTTGCCGTTCGCCGGCGGGCACTCCAGCAGTGTCGTGCTCCCGGAAGGGTACACGCTGCCGCCCGGCGAATCGCTGCTCTCTCCGCTCCGCACGGTGGCCGGCGGCGACTACTTCCAGGCCATGGCGATTCCCCTCATCGAAGGGCGGCTGTTCGAGCCGCAGGATGGCGCGGGCGACCGGCGCGTCATCATTCTCGACGAGTGGCTGGCCCGCCGCTATTTCGGCGATGCCAGCCCGCTGGGCCGGCGCATGCTCGATGGCGCGGTCCCCGAGATCGCCGACGAGGACGACTACTACACGGTGATCGGCGTGGTCGGCACCATCAAGCAGAACGATCTGACCGCGCCGTCCGCCGAACACGTGGGCGCCCACTACTTCCCGTATCGCGCCAATCCCGGGAGCTCGTTCAGTCTCGTCGTGCGAACCGATGGCGACCCCCTCCTGCTGAGCGGAGCCGTGCGCGACCGGATCATGCGCCTCGACCCCGAACTGCCCATGTTCAACGTGCAGACGCTGCGGGGCCGGATCGACACATCGCTCACGGGTCGCCGCACCAGCATGCGGCTGCTCGTCGTCTTCTCTTCCGTGGCGCTGTTCCTGGCCGTGATCGGCGTCTATGGCATTCTGGCCTACACCGTGGCGCAGCGGCAGCGCGAGATCGGCATCCGCATGGCGCTGGGCAGCAGCACGCATCGCATCTTCATGCTCGTGCTTCGCCATGGCCTGCGCGTCACCGGAGCGGGACTGCTCATCGGCGCGGTTGCCGCCCTGTTCATGGGCCGGTTCATGCAGTCGCTGTTGTTCGGCGTCGAGCCGATCGATATCCGTGTCCTGCTCACCGCAGGCGCCGTGCTCGGAACGGTGGCACTGGCCGCATGCGTGATCCCCGCCCTGCAGGCCGCACGGATCGATCCGGTTCGCGCGATCATCGACGAGTAGCCGGTCGTCAGGAGACGGCCGACTGGCCACCGCCCTCGAATCTTATTTCGGCGGGATCGCCGCCATGCACTCGATTTCCACCTTCGCGTTCGGCACCACCAGCGCCGCGACCACCACCGTCGATCGCGCCGGCGGCGAATCCGGGAAGAACTCGCGGTAGGCTTCGTTCATCCCCGCGAAATCGCTCACGTTCACCAGGAACACCGTGCAGCGGATCGCCTGCGCCATGGTGGTTCCCGCCGCCTCGAAGATGCGCTTCGTGGACTCGAGCGCGCGCCGCGTTTCGCTCTGGATCGTGGGGTTGGCGTCTTCACGGCTGGTGCCGAGCTGCCCCGACGCGTACACGATGTCGCCCACGCGGATCCCGGGCGTGAGCGTGGCCGAGGCGCGCTGTCCTTCGGGGATGACCGGCTGGCGGCCCGTGGCCTGCGCCGAAGCGGACGTGGCGACGACGAGCGACAGGGCGAGCACGATGGAGAAACGCATGGAAACCTCGGGGAGAAAGCGGAAGGAGGTGCGAGACGGCGCGAACGCCGGCGGCGAACGGCGGAGCCGGTCAGCGTTGGGGAGGGTTGCCGATATCGAGCCGCGCCCGGCTCAGTGCGCTGCTGTCGGCGGCGAGTGGCGTGGAACCCGCGGGCACGCCGTTGAGCTTGAGGAAATAGGCCACGATCGTGGTGTAGTCGTCACGCGACAGGGAGCCGGGGCTGCTCTCCGGCATCGTGGTGCGGATGCGCTCGAAGAGGTCGAACACCGTGCGTCCGTTCCACTTGAGCCGGAAATCGGCGTTCGACATGTCGGACCGCGTGTGACATTCGCTGCAGTAGCTCCCGAACGCCCGCTCGCCGCGCGTGGCCTGCTCGGCGCTGAACGACGTGACCGGGCCCGCGGCCCCCTGTGCCGGGAGCGACGAGGCCGTGATGCACACGCCGGCAACGAGGCCGAGCACATGGGAGACGAAAACACGCATGAGGACGGAAAACTGGAGGAAAACCGGGCCAACCCTGTAAATTAGCAAAATTGCCCGTGATCGAACACGTCGCAATCCCCGCCCTCTCGGCGCGGCTGCGCACCCGGGATTTGCGGTGCGCGCGCCGGCGCGTCAACTTCGCTCCTCCCACCCGATTTTCCGGAGTTCGTCACGCGTGACCGATATCGACCGCGATCCTCCGCCCGGACACGAAGGCTCATCGCTGCCGCGGCGTGATTTCCTGCGCATGGCCGGCGTGGGGGCGGGCGCTGCCCTGCTCGGCGGCGCGCTTCCGGCCCTCGCCGCCGCCACGCCCGCGCCGATCCCGCCCCGCCGCCGCGACGCCGGCCACATCGTGGTGATCGGCGCCGGCATCTGGGGCGCATCTACCGCGCTCGAGCTCGTGAAGCGCGGCGAACGCGTCACGCTCGTGGACGCCTACGGCCCGGGCAACTCGCGCGCCACCAGCGGCGACGAAACGCGCGGCATCCGCTCGTCGTACGGCGATCGCTCCACGTCGGGCGATCTCTGGACCGAATGGGCACGCCGCGCCATCACGCACTGGCGCGAGTTCGACGCCGAGTTCGGCCCGGAGTTCCGCACGCGCTTCTTCGTGCAGACCGGGGACATCATCCTCCGCGCGCGCGACGAACCGTTCCTCGAACGCACGCGCGAGCTCTGGACGAAGCAGCGCGTACCGCACGAAGTGCTGAACGGCGACGAGATCCGCAGGCGCTGGCCCGTGATCGCGGCCGACGACATCACCATCGGCCTCTACGAGCCGGACGCCGGCGTCGCGCGCGCGCGTCACGCCACGCAGGCCGTGGCCGCGATCGCGGCCCGCATGGGCGCCACGCTCGTGACCGGACGCGCCCGCCCCGGAATGACCGTGGGCGGCGTCATGCAGTACGTCACGCTCGATGACGGCACGCAGATTGCCGGCGATGCGTTCGTCTTCGCGTGCGGCCCGTGGTTCCGCAAGGTTTTCCCCGCGTACTTCGCCAACCGCATGCGCATTCCGCTCGGCTACGTGTGCTACTTCGGCACGCCGGAGGGCGACGCGCGCTTCACGTCGCCTCACCTGCCGAGCTGGAATTTTCCCGGCGTCACCGGCTGGGGTGCGCTCCCCGTGGACAACCGCGGCTTCCGCGTGCGCGGCTCCGTGGCCCCGCCGCCCCCGCCCGCGAATGCCGTCCGGGAGAAGAGGCCGGAGACACCGCCGCCGCCACCGCCCGATCCCGCGCAGCAGGATCCCGATACCAGCGTGCGATGGGCCAACGCCGAACGGGTGGAAGGGTCGCGCCGGCTGCTCCGGCAGCGTTTCCCCCTGCTCGCGAACGTGCCGCTGCTCGAAACACGCGCGTGTCACTACGAAAGCAGCATCAATCGCAATTTCATCATCGACAAGCTCCCCGACACGAGCAACGTGTGGGTGGCCGGCGTGGGCCAGGCGGAAGGCTTCAAGTTCGCGCCCATCGCCGCGCAGTACGTCGCCCAGCGGGTACTCGGTGATGCCGGTGACCCCGCGCTCGCGAAGGCGTTCGCCATGCCCACCGAAGAATACGATCCGCCGTCCGGCACGTCCGGGGAGGAAGACTGATGCGCACCATTCTCGTTCACACCACGCGCGCGTTCACGTTCGCGGCCGTCGTGTTCGCCGCGTCACCGCTCCACGCCCAACGCACGCCGGCCGACCAGCCCATCAACGATCTCCCCAATCCGTACCGCACCATCGAAGGCTGGGCGAAACTGCCCGAAGGGCGTACCTGGGGCTCCACCAGCGCCGTGCACGTGGACCGCGACGGCACGAGCATCTGGGTGGCCGAACGCTGTTCGCAGAACCGCTGCACCGATTCCGATCTGCCGGCGCTGCTCAAGTTCGATTCCACCGGCACGCTCGTGGGCTCGTACGCCGCCGGCCTGTTCAACTTTCCGCACGGCATCCACGTGGATTTCGAGGGGAACGTGTGGGTGACCGACGGGCAGGACAACCGTCCGCGGCGCCCGTCCGGTGCGCCGGCGGATGCGCCGCTGCCGCCGGAGCCCGCGCGCATCTACGGCCATCAGGTGTTCAAGTTCTCGCCCACCGGCGAGCTGCTCATGACGCTCGGCGCGCCCGGCGGCGGCAAGGGCGACGCCTACTTCTGGCAACCCAACGCCGTGTACGTCGCGCCCGACGGCAGCATCTTCGTGGCCGAAGGGCATTCGTCGGTCGATACCGCGAACGCGCGCATCCTCAAGTTCGACCGCACCGGCAAGCTGCTCATGCAGTGGGGGAAGAAGGGCACCGGCCCCGACGAGTTCGACCAGCCGCACGCGCTCGCCATGGATTCCCGGGGGCGCCTGTTCGTGGGCGACCGCAGCAACAACCGCATCCAGATCTACGATCAGAACGGCCGCCTGCTCGACACCTGGTATCAGTTCTCGCGGGCGAGCGGCATCTACATCGACAAGGACGACGTGATCTACGTGGCCGACTCCGAGTCCGGCTCCATCGCGCCGTCACGGCCGGAGTGGAAGCGCGGCATCCGCATCGGCAGCGCGAAGGACGGCACGGTGACGACGTTCATCCCCGATCCCGTGGAGCAGACGCGGAACACCAGCGCCGCGGAAGGCGTCACGGTGGACGCGCGGGGAAACATCTATGGCGCGGAAGTCGGGCCGAGGGCGCTCAAGAAGTATGTGAAGCGGTGACCGACGGGGCGAGCATAGCTCGCCCTGCCGTTCCACACAGTTACCGCGCGTAGTACTCCACGATCGCCGCATCGTCCACCACGAACGGCACCGACGCCCGGTCCGGCCGGCCCACCACGCGCCCGCGCATCGGATCGTCCGGATCGCGTGCGAGCCACCCCGGCATGCGCACCATCGGGCCCGCGTCCACCTGCGCGCGCACGGCGTCGTTGCTCCGCAGCCGCTCGGCGAGCTGCACCATCTCGCCCACGCTCGTGCGATACGCCGGACGGTCCACCCGCGCGCCGTCCACGAGCACGTGCCCGTGCACCACGAGCTGCCGCGCCGCCGGAATCGAACGCGCGAAGCCGAGCCGGAACACCACGCTGTCGAGCCGCGCCTCGAGGAGCTCGAGCATCACGTCGCCGGTGCGCCCGGACTGCTTGCGCGCGAGCGCGTACGCGCGCTGCAGCTGCCGCTCGGTGATGCCGTAGTGGAAGCGCACCTTCTGCTTCTCTTCGAGGCGCACACGGTACAGGCTCTTCCGGAGCCGCCGCGAACGCGTCGCCCCGTGCTGCCCCGGCGGGTCGGGATTGCGCGGCTCCTTGGCCGTGAGCCCGGGGAGCGGCGTCCCCAGGCGGCGAATGATGCGAAGACGTGGACCGATGCGTGACATGGCGGTGATGAGGAAAGGTCAGTGCGACGCGAGCCGGGCGAAGAGCCGCGCGCCCGCGAGCAGGCGATGGAGCTCCGCGATCTCGTCGCGGCCGAAGCGGAATCCGGTGCCCGTGTCGCCCACCCAGATCACGGCGTAGTTCCGCGCGACTCCGCCGAACGGCTCCTCCACGGCCGCGGCCACGTCGTAGCCGCTCACGGTCTCGCAGAGGATTTCGAGATCGTCGGGCGTGAGCGACACGATGGCATTGCCGAACCGGAGCTCGAAGGCCCCGCAGGCCCGGCAGTGACGGACGTAGCCGCGCGGGGATTCGAACAGCAGTTCGTCGCCGTGATCCGACTCGTGGGAGTGAAGCATGGCCGGAAGATGGAGACGCGATCCAGATAAAAACACTCGGGATTATACGGAGGGGAATTGCGCGAACCCCTCGCCTCAACGGCAGATCGGCCGCCCCGCACCCGGAACGGCCGATCGCACACCCGCGCTATCCCCGCCCCGTCACTCCCTCGGCGGCAACCGGAGCGCCATGAGCGACGTGCTCGCCCCTGCCCCGGTCGCGAACACGATGTACTGCCGCCCCTTGTGCATGAAGGTCATCGGCACGGCCGTGGTCTTGGACGGGATCTCCACCGCCCCCACCTGCTTCCCGGTGGCCTTGTCCACGGCGAACAGTTGCGGCGGCTGCCCCGGCACGCCCCCGCTCCGCCCGGTTCCGTAGATCACCAGCGTCTTCGTGGTGATCACCTGCGCCTGCCCGGCCGACGAACGCGGCGGCAGCGGCACACCGGCGAAGATCGAATCCGTGCTCGTGGTCTGGATGAACCCGCCGTTCGGGATCCACCAGGCCTTGTCGCCGGTCTTCATGTCGTACGCCGTGACGCCGCCGAGCTCGCGCGGCTTGAGGATCGACACGCCGCCGATCTGCGACCCCGCCGAGCGTCCTCCGAAGCCGCCGCCACGCGTGGGGCCGGCCACGTAGCCCGGCGGCGGATCGAGCGCGCCGATCAGCCCGCAGTTGTCGCGCGGCGAGCTGTAGCGGAACTCGGAGCACGGGTCCTTCTGCAGCGAGATCGTGCTCAGTGTGCTCTGCGAGGCCACGTACAGCATGCCCGTCTCCGGGTCGATCGCCGCGCCGCCGTCGATGTTCACGCCGCCCGCCGCGCCGGGCGCGTACCACGAGCACCGCAGCCCGCCGCCCGTGGACCCGTCGCTGAGCACGGCTGGGATGTAGTACGGCCCCATGCGGCAGCGCCGCGCGAGTGCGAGCGCGGAATCGCGGATCGCCGGCGTGTAGTCGATGAGATCCTCGTCCTCGAGCCCCTGCTGCACGTACGGCGCGGGTCGGCTCGGAATCGGCTGCGTGGGCGCCGTGACCTCACCCGGCACGTCGCTCTGCGGCACCGGCGTCTCCACGATCGGCCAGACGGGCTCGCCCGTGGCCCGGTCGAACGTGTACAGCCACCCCTGCTTCGTGGGCTGCACGATGATCTTCCGCTGCCGGCCGTCGATGGTGACGTCCATGAGATTCGGCGCGATCGGCGTGTCGTAATCCCAGATGTCGTGATGCACCATCTGGAAGTGCCACTTGCGCTCGCCCGTCTTCGCATCGAGCGCGACGAGGCTGTTGCCGAACAGGTTGTCGCCCGGCCGGTGGCCGCCGTACTCGTCCATGAGCGGCATGCCCACGGGAATGTACACGAGGCCGAGCTCCGGGTCCGCCGAGTACGTGGCCCACGCGTCGTTCTTCCCCACGCCTTCGTCGCCCACCTTCGAGCCGTTCTTCCACGTGTCCGCGCCGAACTCGCCGGGCTGCGGCACGAGATTGAACGTCCAGAGCTGCTTTCCCGTGCGCACGTCGAACCCGCGCACGTAGCCCGGGATGTTGCGCACGCGGATCGGGTAGTAGCCGTGAATCGACGAGCTGCCCACGATGATCACGTCGCCCACGATGATCGCGGGCGAGCTGTTCGCGATCTGTCCGAGCGCGGGATCGATTCCCACGGTGCCGTCGGCGCCGATCTTCTTCACGGGATCCCACGTTTCGCCGGGCTTCGCGCGCCGCGCCGGCGCCGCGTCGGAGATGATCAGCGGACCGGAGTCGTCCACCGCGAGCGGCACCATGGGCAGACCGAGCCCGTCCATGAGATCCACCACGCCGTTCGTGCCGAACGCGGGATCGGCAAGGCCCGTGCGCGCGTCGAGGAGCGCCATATGGTAGCCCGGCGTGATCACCACGAGCCGTTCGTTGCTGCCGTCGGTCCAGTAAGCAAGTCCGCGACCGGCGAACTGCCGCGGCGCCTTCTGCCAGCGGATGCCTTCGTCGAGCCGCCACATCCAGAGGGTTTCGCCGGTCTCCGGATCGAGCGCCATCGCCACGCGGCGCGTCGTGGCCACGGTGAACAGCCGCCCGTTCGCGTAGAGCGGCGTGGTGCGGTAGTACTCGTCGGGGCCGAACGCGCCGGCGTTCCACTGCCACGCCGTTTCGAGCGAGTCGAAGTTCTGCGCCGTGATCTGATCGAGCGCGGCGTGCCGCGTGCCCCATGCATCGGCGCCCCAGTAGCGCCATTCGCCGGGCACGTTGCCGCGCACGAGCGTGGCCGGTTGCGCGGGCGGCGATGCCGCGTCGCCGGTGCGCGCCTGACGGGCCGCGAGGCCGGCCAGCACGACGGCGCCGGACGTCAGGAACAGGGCGATGCGATGGATCCGGAAACGTGAAGCCATGACACGCACTCTCGATCGGGTGGGAACGACACGTCGGCGACGGGAGGGAACGGCAGGCCGACGAAGGGAGGGAGGAAGATCAGGGACGACGTTCGGCGCGAAATTCAGGGACGGCGTTCGGCGCCGCCGGAGCGCGCCGGCGGCAGCTCGATGCGGATGGAGTCGAGCACGGCCGGTTCCGCGGAGAGCGCACGGCGTCCCGCCGGCATGCCGTTCATGCGCAGGATGTACGCCAGCACCACGGTGTACTCCTCACGGCTCAGCGAGCCGGGTTCGCTCTTGGGCATCTCGTTGCTGATGTACGCGTACAGCTCGGCGAGCGGCTTCCCCACCCAGTTGTTGCGGAAGGGCGCGCCCGTGTGCGACTCGGCGGAGTGGCACGACTGGCAGAGTCCGGCGTACACGTCGGCGCCGCGCGTGGCCTGCGCGGCGGTGTATACGCCCTCCACCGTCGAACGCGGCTGCGATGCGGGAGACGGCTGCGCCGCGGCGGCCCGCGGGCCGGCCAGCGACAGCACGCACGCCAGGGTGATGCAGACCATCAGGGTGACGCCGCGCACAGGCCGGCCGATCACCAAGGAGCGAACGAGACGACAGGAGAACATGCGGAACGTGAAGGACGGACGGGACCTGCGGGAGGAAAACCGCGCGCGGCGAAGCGCAGCCACTCCAATGTGGCCGCGGGCACCGGCGAGGGCCAGAGTCCCCGGGAGGCGACGCCTGCGGTTCCCGCGATTCCGCGCTTGACAATCAGCCTCCCAAACACAACTTCGACCGCAGTCCCCCCCTCCCCAACCAGGAGTGCAGACATGCGTCGCCTTCGGTTTGCGTTCGCGCCTCTGCATTCGGGATTGCTTCCCGATGCCCACGCCCTTGCATGATCATCGCCGGATGATGAACCGGCACCGATCATGGCTCGCTGTCGGCCTCATGCTGTACGCGGGGTGCTCCACCCCGATCGCTCCTCCCGCTCCGCGGACCGCCGGCGACTCCCTCCTCGCGGCCCGGACCTCCACGCAGCGACTCGCGCCGGAGTGGACGAGAAGGCTGATCTCGAGCATCCCTGTGGATCCGGACGCTCCCATCACGGACTTCCATGCCGGCCACGGCATTGCCACCCTTCTCGTGGCCCCGTCGCGGCTCATGATCGTGCAGTTGAGTGAAAGCCGGCTCCATCCCGACAATCTCATGACTGTAGGTGGGGTCATCGCCGACGCCCCTCCATCATATCGGACTCGCGCCGATCTGGGCGGAGTGATCCGGGCGATCGGCACGGAAGACAGCACGTTCGTCACCCTGCTCGAACGCGAGACCGGCCGGCTGGTGAGCCGCGACGCGGCCGGCAACTACCGGCTCCATGGCCGTCTCGCCGCGCGGGATGGTGTCGTCGATGCCTGTCCGGTATCCACGGAGAGCACGCTGTTCACGGAAGCGGCCCATCCCGGCAGGGTGCGCGTGCAGGGCATCAGCGATTCGACACCCGGTGTTCCCGCCGAGCTGACGGTATCGGCGCTCCGGCCGCGCCGCCGTCAGCCGCCGCCACGTCTCGCGGGCAGCGGCGGCCCGTACTGCGTGTGGTACGTCCCGCGCCAGGACTCGTTCTTCGTGGTATCCACGAAGGAGGCGCGCGGGTTCGAGTTCGTGGAGTCGTCGCGCGCCGTTCGCGCCGGGGCCTCCCCCTGGACGATCCGGCTGAACCGGATACGCGAACTGGGGCGCCGCCCCGAAACCGTGGTGGACGTTGCCGTCAATGACGACCTGCTCGCCGTCCTGTTCGCCGGGCGGTCCGCGGCCGCGTATCGCCTCGTCGATTTCTACACGTTCACGGGATCACACCTCGGCGCCGTGCGGCTCCCCGCGCGTGTCGAAAAGATCGCGCTCGCGCACGAACGCCTTTACACACTCGCCCGCGATACGACGCAGGGACTCGTCATGTCCTCTTTCGTTCTCCCGGCTGCCTGGCGCGGCGGCGTGGCCGACGTTCCGTCACACCTCGGACGACGACCGGAGCTTCCTCTCTCCGCCGAAACGCCATGATCACATCCCGCGCGGGCCGCCGTCGCATGGCGGTGTGGAGCATCGGCATCGGACTGCTCCTGGGTGCCGGCGCCGCGTGCGCCGAGCGCACGCCCGGAGATGCATCGCCCGCAGTATCGGATGCCACGCCGCTGGTCCGGCGCTGGGAGATCGGAAGCATCGACGAGCCGCGAACGCTCTTCACACGACCGATCGTGCGCGCCCTCCCGGATGGTCGGGTGCTGATCGCCGATCCGGGGCCGATGGAGCTGCGCGTGTTCGATGCCGACGGGCAGTTCGTCAGCGCCATGGCCATCGGTGGCGACGGCCCCGGTGAAGTGCGAGCGCCGTTCCGGATCGCGCTCCTGGCCGACACGGTGTTCCTCATCGGCGAAGGGATCGGACGACGACCGGTGGGCTGGGTCGTGCTGTCCACGCAGGCGAAGGGCACGATCGTTCCCGGCCGGGAACAGGCGGGAGACGGCCCCCGGTTTTCGGTGCTCGATCGCCTGAGCTCCGGCGCGTGGCTGGTTCGGGAAGGGGCAGTCTGGCAGACGGTCAACACCCTGCCTCCTGCCGGCACGCTGATCCCGGATTCACTGACCATCGGCGTGCTCCCCGGGACGCCGGCGCCCATCGTCTGGCTCCCGCGCATGCCGAGCGGCGCGCGCGTGACCTTCGAGTGGCCGGACAGTCCGGCGCCTGTGGCATTCGGAGAATACGTCCCTGCGCACAGCACGCTGTTCGCGGTCTCGGACGATGCGCTGTGGATGGTGGACTCCCGAACGGGAATGAGCCAGCGCTGGCGCCACGGCATCGACCGGGTGGACATCCCGCTCCAACTGGGGGAACCCGCGCCGTTCGACATCGCCGCCATCGAAACCGTCCGTCGCCGACTCGTTGCAGCAGCCGGCACACCACTCGAACGCAATCGCATCGCCGCCACGTACGATCCGGCGCTGCTTCCTTCCACCGCGCCACTGACAACGGCCATCGTGCCGGCTCCCGGACAACGCCTCTGGCTCGAACGGTTTCACGAGGATCCGGCAGCACCACGCACGTATACCGTCGTCGACAGCAGCGGCCACGCCCTCGGCACATACCGGACGCCGGCCGGAGTACGGGTGCAGGCCGTGGGCCACCGGCTGGTGCTCGCCACGCGCACCGACGAGCAGGGTGTTCCGTACGTCATCGCATTCGACGTGCCCATGCCCTGAACCGGGGGTGCCCTGCAGCGCCCGGCGTCAGTCGATCAGGCAGTCGGTAGCCGACTGGCAGTCGCTTCCGGCAACGCGCGTCAACCGGTATGAGGCTTCCCCACCACATGTCCGGCGGGCATCCCGTCCTCCCCCGGCACGCGCCGCGACGTACCACCGCCGTCCGGCCCGCGGGTGAGGCGATCGAAGAATCCCGACAGCCCCCAGGCCACGGCCACCGCCACGGCCAGGAGCAGGGCGGCGCGCAGCGCACCCAGCCCGAGCACCGCGGCGGGCGCGTCGAGCGACAGCTCGTGGGCCAGCAGGTCGGCGCCCCGATCCGTCATCCAGTGCCACGCCGTATGCGCCACGAGCGCCGACAGCACGATGGTGACGCCGAACGGGCGCGACACCCGCCGCATCACCACCGCGAGCAGCGGCACCGCGACCGCGAGCACCACGAGCTGGCCGAGCTCCACGCCGAGATTGAACGCGGCCAGCGAAACCACCAGATGCGCGCCCGCGAACTGCAGCGACTCGTGCAGCGCGAACGAGAACCCGAATCCGTGCACGAGCCCGAAGGCGAACGCCATCGGCCACCGCCGTTCGAGCGCGGCCGCGGGCCGGAGCACGTTCTCGATCGCCATGTACACGATGGACGCGGCGATCAGCGTTTCCACGAGCGGCGGGAACCAGAGCGCCTGCGGAGTGAATCCGAGAGCCGCGGTGGCGAGCGTGATCGAGTGCGCCACGGTGAACGCCGATACGATCGCGACCAGCGGACGCCACCGGCGCACGGGGATGACGAGGCAGAAGACGAACAGCAGGTGATCGATTCCCTCGAGAATGTGCGAAAAGCCGAGAGCCACGAACGTACGCGCGGCCTGATACCAGCGCGGATCGAGTACGATGCGTCCCGGATCACCGGCATAGTGGAACGCGCGTTCCGCGCCGCTCGGCAGCACGAAGCGCAGCACGGTGGTGGTGCGCACTCCGAGGTGGCCGAGCGCCGGCTCCACGGCGAACCGCGCGTCGACGTGCGTGATGGCATACTCGAGCAGCACGTCCAGCAGCGCCTGTTCCCGGAACACGGTCGCGCGCGCATCGAGCGCTCCGCCCGTCACGTGGGCCAGCGCCGAGTCGTAGCGCTGGAAGCTCCGGTCCGACGGCATCGCGAGCCGCAGGGCGCGCACGGTACCCGGCGCGAGCGGCGTGGCGTTCTCGAACACGGAGAGCGCCGGTACCAGCCATACGACCGCGGCTTCGCGCAGCAGCGCCTCCACGTCCGCGAGTTCGAGGCTCCCGTCGGCGCGCAGCGGGAACTCCACGTCGCGCATGGCCTCGAGCGGCACGCGCACGAGCAGTTGCAGCCGGGTGCCGTCCGGGCGCGCGAGGATCGTGATGGCGACGCGTTCGGGGATCTCGTGGGCGGCCGCGTCCGTGAGCGGCAGCAGGCCGGCGAGCAGCGCCAGCACGGCGGGGAGAACGCGGGCACGCGCCCGGTGGCCGATCGACAGGAGCATCCGGAGGGGTGGAGGGTCACGCCGCTGGTCTGGACGAACGGCGCGACGATGCGTTAGTTAGCGGGCGACACGGAAGCCGGCGGCACGACACGCGCTGCGCGGCCGCCGGTCCCTCCCGCCGAACTTACCACGCCCCGCCGATCGGCACACGGTCGGCCGCCCGCCACGGAGTTCCTGATGCGCACGTCCCGCAAATCGCTGCTGGCCGGTCTCCTCGTCCTCGTCATCGTCGCGCTGGCCATCGCGCAGTCGGCCGTGGACGAGGTCATTGCCCGGCAGGCAGAGGCGCCGGCGTTCGAGGTCGACCCCTTCTGGCCCCGGCCCCTCCCCAATCACTGGGTGCTCGGCTCCGCCATCGGCGTGGGCGTGGACTCGCGCGATCACGTGTTCATCGTGCACCGCGGCAATGCCACGCTGAACGCCCGCACCGAAGCCGGCCTCACCACCACCCCGCCCACGGGCGAATGCTGCGCCGGCGCCCCGCCCGTGCTCGAGTTCGATCCCGAAGGCAATCTCGTGAACTCCTGGGGCGGCGATGGCGAAGGCTACACGTGGCCGCAGTCCAATCACGGCATCTCCATCGATCAGGACGACAACGTCTGGATCGGCGGCAACGGCACGAACGATTCGCACATCCTCAAGTTCACCCGCGACGGCCGGTTCCTGAAGCAGTTCGGCATTCCGGGGCGCACCGCGAACAGCCACGCCACCGACGCGTTCGGCCGCGTGGCCAAGATCTCCTTCGACGCGGCCGCGCGCGAAGCCTACGTCTCGGACGGCTACGGCAACAAGCGCGTCGCCGTGATCGACATGACGACGGGCGAGGTGAAGCGGTTCTGGGGCGCCTACGGCAACGTGCCGAGCGACAGCAACCTCGGACCGTACGATCCCGACGCGCCGCTCGCGCAGCAATTCCGCAATCCCGTGCACTGTGCGGAGCCCACGAACGACGGCCACGTGTACGTGTGCGATCGTCCGAACAACCGCATCCAGGTGTTCCGCACGAACGGCACGTTCGTGAAGGAGGTGCAGGTGCTGCCGAAGACGCGCGGCGACGGCTCCACGTGGGACATCGCGTTCTCGCGTGATCCGGAGCAGCGGTACCTGTACCTCGCCGACGGCAAGAACATGCGCGTGCACATCATGGACCGGCAGTCGCTCGAAATCCTCACGTCGTTCGGCGACGGCGGCCGGCAGCCCGGGCAGTTCTTCGCCGTGCACAGCATCGCCACCGATTCCAAGGGCAACATCTTCACGACCGAAACGTACGAAGGCAAGCGCGTGCAGCGGTTCGTGTACAAGGGCGTGAAGCCGGTGACGAAGCGCGACCAGGGCACGGTGTGGCCCACGGCACGGTAAGCGACACGTCCGCCTTCATGCGCCGGCATCGTCCTCCCCGGAGGACACCGCCGGCTTCAGTCCGCGATCTCCTCGCGTAGCGCAACTCGCGCCGCCGCTTCGACTTGCCCTGCGCGCCGCGAAGCGGCGCCGTGCGTGGCATTGCTTCTGCTTCTCCCGCTTGCTGACGCCCGTGTCTTCTCGCACGTGGCAATGTTCGCCGGCCGGCACGTCGACGCGAAACCGGCTCGGCCCTTCCGCGTCAGCCGCAGGAGATCACCATGCCGCTCGCTCGTACGACCGCTGTTACGCTGCTCCTCGTGTCCACGGCCTGCGTCTCGCTGCCCACCGGTGCGCAGCCCGGCCGGAACCAGCAGCAGACACGCACGCTCTTCACCTGGTCCGGCACCGTGGATCGCGAGGTGATCCTCGTGATGCAGGGACGGGATCTCATGGTGCGCGGAGAGCGCGACATCCTCGCCTCGCGGAGCGACGGATCGCGCACCAACAGTGCCCTGCCGCGCACCGGCGGCGATGTCCGCGTGCGTGTGCACGATGGACGCGGCAACGTGGACGTCATCCAGCAACCGTCGGCGCGCAACGACTACACCACGCGCATCCGCATTCGCGATCCGCGCTCCGGGACCGACCGGTACCGGATCACCGCCTACTGGGAGGCGGACGATCACCGTGATCGCGGACGCGACCGGAACGATCCCCGACGGGGCGGCGGCGACCGTGGGCGCGATGATCGCGATCGCCTGGAGAGCGGCGTCCGCTGGAGCGGGCTGATCGACGATGTGGTGGATCTCCGCATTCGCGGACGTCAGGTGGACGTCGTGGACCGGAGCGGCAACCGCACGCGCGGCATCCGCAGCGACTTCAGCGGCAGCGGTCTGCCGCGTCGCCCCGCCACCGTGCATCTGGTGCGCGCGGATGGCCGCGGCAACGTGGCCGTGATCCAGCAGCCGTCTCCGTCGAACAACTACACGGCCATCGTGCGCGTGCGTGATCCTCGGAGCGGGGCCGCGCGGTATGATCTGGATCTGCGGTGGTGAGGGGGTGGTGAGCCGGTCACGCGGGCATGGAGAGGCGCGTGTCTCTCCATGCCCGCCGGCGCTATACCACCGCTACACCAGCGCCGCGGGCGCGGGAGGTGCGGTCACGTCGGTGGCCTCGCCCGCCTGCACCCCGCAGTTCGGGCAGTACTGGAAGAACGCGTTCTTCCGCGTTTCGCACGACGTGCACTGGTTGAACAGCATCATGCCGCAGTGCACGCAGAAGTTGGACGTGGTGTTCGCGCCGCCGGCGACCGCGCGCTCGCACCCCGGGCAGACCCCTGTCCCGATGCGCTTGATCGCCTCCTCGTAGCCGAGGCGGCTCCGGCGCTGCGCCTCCGTCTGCATCGCCGCTTCCTGACGGCGCGCCAGATACCGCCGCATCGCCCGGATCACGAAATGCCCCACCACGGCCGAGGCGATGATGCCCACCCCGTAGCGCACGTATCCGCCGTAGCTCGGCAGATACGGCACGAGCTCCACGAAGAACGCGAACACGGCGAAGATCACGAACCCGCGATACAGCGGCCAGTAGTCGCTGCGCCGTTTCCGCGCGATCATCCAGCCGGCGAGCAGGAGGAGCGGCAGCGTGAGCGCGAGCCGGAGGGTGAAGATGCGGAGCTCGTGCCAGAACAGCGCCCGTTCGTACGTGACGCGCGCCGCCTCGCGCAGATCCAGCTCCTCGACTTCCGCCAGACTCGACGCCTGCCGCAGCGCGAGCAACTGCACGTCGATGCGCCCGAGCTCCTCCTCGGCCGCGCGTGACGCGGCGTTCAGGTCGTCCAGCGCGCGCGTGCGCTGGATCACTTCGGGATCCTGCTGCGGATCGGTGGTGGCCGTGCGCGTGGCGATCCAGTTGCTGAAGCTTTCGCGGGCCGATGCATAGGCGTTGTCTGCCGTCTGCACCGCGAGCACGGCGCGTTCACGCTCGGCGGACCGACTCCGATGGAGCGTGTTCAGTGAATCCTGCCGCGCGCGCAGCCGCGTGGCCGCGCCGGCGTCGATGAACTGCTCGAGATAGACGCGCTGTTCCACCCCCGGCAGATCGCCCACGATCTTGCCGCCGAGTCCGATGAGGAAACCGGCGAACACGAAGGACACCGTCCACATCGCCAGCCGGAAGAGCCGTTCGGGAACACGCAGCGGATTCATGTCGCTCTCGAGTGAAGGGGAACGCGGAAACGTGGGCGGAGGAAATCGCGGAGCGTGTTCAGCGCCGGGCGCACGGCGCGGCCGTGGAGCCGGCCGTGCCCTGGCCGCGCACCCAGACGTTGTCGGCGGGATCGCGATCGGGGAAGCGGCACTGCGGATCGAAAGTGATCCGCTCCACGGCGCGGCCGCCGAACACGAGATCCGCCGTGAACGTGCGGCTCCCCGCGAACCACACGTCCACGGGATACGTCACGATCGCCGTGACGCTGTCCACCATGACGGCGTTCCGCATGGGCCGGATCGCCGGTCCCGTGGACGCGAACTTCACCTCGAGAATCACCGGCGACGGCATCTGGCCGTCCTGGCGGATGGTCACGCTGGTGCGGATCCCCGCGGCGCTCACGCGTGCGATGCGGCCGTCGACGCTTTCGTTGGCGAACAGCCACGCATGCCAGAACCAGCCGAGGTCGCGGTCGAGCGCGCGGTTCATGAAGAACATCCAGTCCCACGGCGACGGATGGCGGAACAGCCAGGCGTGCGACCATTCCCGGTGCGCCCGCTGCACCGCGGAATCGCCCACGATGCCGCCGAGCATGGAGAGCATGAGCGGCGCCTTGCGGTAGGTGGTGAAACCGTAGAACTGCGGCCCCGCATAGTTGGCGTTCCACATCATCGGCGGCTCGGCCTCGTTCCCCGCCGTGGTGCCGTACGACTGGCCGAGTCCGTCGAACACGGGCTGGCGTCCGGCCGCGTGCGCCGCCGACAGCAGGTTCATGTACTGGTTGAATCCCTCGTCCATCCAGCCGTACCACGTTTCGTTCGTGCCCACCACCATCGGCCACCACTGGTGCGCGACCTCGTGATCGGCCGCGCCCTGGTTGGAGTTGATGACCATCGGGTACTCCATCCCCGCGCTCGGCCCGTCCTGCAGCGTGAGCTGCGGGAACTGATACGGGAACCAGAGCGCGGAATAGTACTCGAGCGCGTGGCGTGAGATCTCGCCGGCGCGTTCGAACAGATTCGCGCGGCCGGGAAGGTACAGCATGTGAATGGGCACCGGGCCCTTGCCGGGGATCGTGGCGCGTGTGGCCTGCCACACGTAGTTCCGCGCCGCGGCCCACGCGAAATCGTTCACCGTGTCGGCCGTGAAATGCCACACGAGCCGCCCTTCCGCGTTGCCGCGCGCGGTGGCGCGGCCGGGTCCGGTTTCGTCCGGCCCCACGATCGTGGTCATCGCATCACTCGCGAGCACGCGACCCAGTCGTTCACGCGCCGTGGGCGTGAGCACCTGCTCGGCGTTCTGCAGCACGCCGGTGCCGCTCACGAGCCATCCCGCGGGCACGTCGATGCGCACGTCGTACCGGCCGAACACGTTGAAGAACTCCGCCGGTCCCAGATAAAGCTCTGCGTCCCATCCGCGCAGGTCGTCGTACATGGCCACGCGCGGGAACCACTGCGTGGGCTGATAGAGCGAATCCGCCCATCGCTGCGTCATGCGGTGCCCGGTTCCGGGTCCGCCCGGCAGCCGGTGGTTCCACTCGATCTCGAGCGTGACCTGCGCGCGTGGCGGCACGGCGCGCGCGAGACGCACGCGTGCCGAGGTGGACTTCGCGCCGATGAGCACCGGCTGCGAGACCGGTGCGTTCTGCGCGCCGGGCGGGCCGGCCGGCGCGGTGAGGCTCGCCTCCTGTCCGTCCACCGTGAGCCGCGTGATCACCATGCCGTCGGTGTTTTCGGCGGGCACCCAGGTGGCCGCGCGCGGCACGGTGCCGATGAAATGGTTCGGGTCGAGCCGGAGACCGATCACCGACAGCGTGTCCGGGCTCCGGTTGTGCACCACCACGCGTTCGCGGCCGGTGAGGCGCGAGGTGGCGGTGTCGAGCCGCACGTCGATCGTGTAGTCGGCGCGGAGCTGCCAGTAGTTGCGTCCCGGGCGTCCGGTGGAATCGCGCGTGCCCGCCTCGAAGGCGCGGCGGATCGCGTTCGTGATCGGGATGTCGCGCCGGATCGCGCGTTCGGGGAGCGGCGGGGTCTGCGCGGGGGCCGTGGTGGCCAGCGTGACCAGCAGGGCGCCGACGAGCACGAGCCGGGGCGCGGCGAGGCGCGCCCGTGTGAGAGGAGGCGAGTACATGCCCCGAATCTCCGCCGGACGGTCCGGCCGCGCAACTGCCGGGTGTCGTCTCGTGGACTCGGACGCGATCCGCCAGATTGTCGTCATGCCCACACGCCATATCGCCTATCTGCGCGCCGTCAACGTGGGAAAGCGGCAGGTCCCCATGGCGCGGCTCCGTACGGTCGTCGCCGGCCTCGGCCTCGACGACGTCGCCACCTTCATCGCCAGCGGCAACGTGATCTTTTCGACGCCGAGAGCGAGGAAGTCCGCTACGCTCGAAACGCTGCTGTCACGCGAAATCGAGAAGGCCTTCGGCTTCTCCGTGGACGTTTTCGTGCGCACGGCCGCGGAGAACGTCGCAGTGGCGGAATACCGGCCGGCGCGCGTGAAACCGTTTCCCCCGGACGGCGACTCGCTGTACGTGGGCTTCGTGCATCACGCGCCGGCAGCGGCGTCCATCGAGGCACTGCGCGCGTACGACACGGACATCGACCGGTTCCACGTACACGGGCGCGAGATCTACTGGCATTCGCGCAAGACGCTCGGCACCTCGGACTTCTCGCCGGCGCGGCTCGAGAAAGTGCTCGGCGCACCCGCGACGCTTCGGAACATCACCACCGTGCGCAAGCTGGCAGCGATGTATCCGGAGTAGGGTCGCTTCTATCGGATCTATCGGATCCGCACGCCCACGCGATGCGCCGCCGGGCCGTCCCGGAACGGTTCGATCGCATAGTCCAGCGAGTACCGGTCGAGCGTGAATCCCACGCCCGCCGTCGCGGCCGACTCGCCTGCATCCCGCGGCTGGCGCGCGCCCACCCGTCCGGCGATCGCGACCCCCTCGAGCGGCACATACGAGAGCTCCAGCCCGCCCGCCGGCTGCACCTCCCAGCTCGACGTCACCGCCACCTGCGCCGTCACGCCGAAATCGAACCACGTGCTGAGCGGGCCGCCGGCGCCGAAACCGATCACGCCGCGCCACGGCGATTCCGGACGCGCGGGCAATATGTGTGTAGGAAGAAAGCCCCCCGGCAGCGCCGGTGTTTCGCCCACATGCTGCACCACCACGCCGAGCGTGGTGAAACCCATCGACAGCGCCGCGCCCACGTCGAACAGCATGGCCTGCTGATGATCTGAACTGGCCGACTCGCGCAGGTACGTGGCTCCGAGCCCCACGCGCAGCGGACCGACAGGCCGCGCCGCGCCCGCCGAGAGCGCGAGACTCGACGTCCCCCTCGGCCCGGATCTCGGCAGGAGTACGTCCCCTCCCCCCATGGCGCCGGCAAACACCCTGGTGCCGGTGCTGTGGCTCCAGTCCGCGAGACGCGCCCCCACGGCCACGCTCACGGACCCCAGCGCCTGCACGCTCGCAAACGCCCCCGCCGTGCCGCCCGATCCGTACTGCTGCACCGACGCCGCGACGCCGCGCGCCTGGGACAGCATCCCCGGATTGTAGAACAGCACGTCCGCATTCGTGGACACGATCCCCACATCACCAAGCGACAGCGCGACCGGGCTCGACGGCAGCCGCAAGACGGCCGAAGGCGGCACGTGAACCTGCGCCGCCAGCAGGGAAGGAATCGCAATGAATGACAGCACACCGGCGAACACCCGGCACCCGCGCCGGGCCATCCTCATGCGGACTCTCCGGACGCGTCCTTCGACTCGAACGTGAGCGCCGCGCTGTTCAGGCAGTACCGGAGCCCCGTGGGCGCCGGACCGTCCGGAAACAGATGCCCCAGATGGGAATCGCAGCGCGCGCAGCGCACCTCCGTGCGCACCATGCCGTGGCTGGTGTCGCTCGTGGTCTCCACCGCGTCGTCGCTCACCGGCGCCCAGAAGCTCGGCCAGCCGGTGCCGGAATCGAACTTGGTGTCCGAGGCGAACAGCGGGGCGCCGCACGCCACGCACCGGTATGTCCCGTCGGCGTGATGATCCCAGTACACGCCCGTGAACGCGCGCTCGGTGCCATGTTGACGCGTGACGCGGAACTGGTCGGGGGTGAGCTGCTCCGCCCACTCCTCGTCGCTCTTGCGGATTTTCTCTGCCATGTATCAAATCAATCGCGTGATCTCCTCCCCCGCCAGCGCGGACGCCGCGCGCCCCCGCCTCGGCCCTTCGGTCCCGCAATACCGCGGCCGGCTCCTGCACGCCATCGGCCACGCCATGCTCCGCCTCGCCGGCTGGCAGCTCGCCGGCACGATCCCCGACCTGCCGCGGTTTCTGATCATCGTCGCCCCGCACACGTCGAACTGGGATTTCGTGGTGGCGGTCGCGACCAAGTGGGCGCTCGGGCTCAAGGTATCGTTCCTGGGCAAGGACACGCTCTTCCTGCCGCCGCTCGGCTGGCTCATGCGCCGGCTCGGCGGCATCCCCGTGGACCGGCGCGCCGCCAATGCCATGGTGGACCGCTCGGCCGCCGAGTTCGCGCGGCGCGAGCAGCTCATCCTCGTCCTCGCGCCCGAAGGCACGCGGCGCAAGGTGGAGAAGTGGCGGAGCGGATTCTGGCACATCGCCCGCTCGGCCGACGTGCCGATCGTCTGCGCCGCGCTCGACTGGAAACGCAGGGTGGTGCGCTTCGGGCCTACGGTGCTCGTGCGCGCCGACACCGAACCGGCCGACGATATCGCGCGCATCAAGGCGAACTATGCCGACGTTCGGGGTTATGACCCCGCACTGCACGACTGACCCCATTCCCGGCCACGTGTCCGACTCCTCGTCTTCCCTGGCCGTCGCCACGTTCGGCGGCGGCTGCTTCTGGTGCCTCGACGCCGTATACCGCGAACTGCGCGGCGTACACGACGTGATCTCGGGCTATGCCGGCGGCGCTCGCTCGAACCCCACGTACGAACAGGTGTGCACCGGCGTGACCGGGCACGCCGAAGTCGTGCAGATCCGATTCGACCCGTCGGTGATCAGCTACCGCGATCTGCTCGAGGTGTTCTTCGTGATCCACGATCCCACCACGCTCGACCGGCAGGGATACGACGTGGGCACACAGTACCGGTCGGTGATCTTCACGCACGACGCGGAGCAGGAGGCCACGGCGCGGGCCGTCATCGCCGAGCTCACCGCGCAGCAGCTCTGGCCCGATCCCATCGTGACCGTGGTGCAGCCGGCGCCCGTGTTCTGGCCCGCGGAGGCCGTGCACCAGGACTACTTCGCCAACAATCCCGCCAGGCCGTACTGCGCGGGCGTGGTGGCGCCCAAGGTGGCCAAGGTGCGCAAACTGTTCTGGGAACGGCTGAGCCGCGCCGGCGCCTGAAGCGGCTCCGCGGAGCCCGCCGCTGGCGGGGTGCTCTGAACATGACGTGAACGTCGCATTTTTTCGCCCGCCCCCCTTCCGGCGGCCGGTCCCGGCCCCGACATTTCGGCGTCCCCTTTCGCGTGGTACGGCGGACGCTGCGCCGATGCGATCCCCCTGATCCATCGTCGGCCCCGCCGGTCTGCGTCTCATCGGAGCGTTCATGCGCGTCACGACCGTCGGCGTCGTGGGTGCCGGCGCGATGGGCAGCGGCATCGCCGCCCTCGCCGCATCGGCCGGCCTCCGCGTCGTCCTGCTCGACGTCCCCGGCTCCCCCGACCGGAGCGGGCCGGCAAAGGCCGGCCTCCAGAAGGCGCTCAAGGCCAAGCCCGCCGCGTTCATGCATGCGAGCGCCGCCGCGCGCGTCACCTGCGGCAACACCGAGGATCACCTCGAATGGTTGCGGGAGTGCGACTGGATCGTGGAAGCGATCATCGAGCTGCCCGAACCCAAGCAGCAGCTCTTCGCGCGCCTCGAACCGCTGCTCCGGCCGTCGGCGATCGTCACCACCAACACCTCGGGCATCCCCATGTCGGTGCTGCTCGAGGGACGCACGGAGAAGTTCCGGCGCCGCTTCCTCGGCACGCACTTCTTCAACCCGCCGCGGTACATGCACCTGCTGGAGCTGATCCCCACGCCGGAGACGGATCCCGCGGTGATCGGCGCCATGCGCACCTTCGCCGAACGCATCCTCGGCAAGGGCACCGTGATCGCGAAGGACGTGCCCGGGTTCATCGCCAACCGGCTCGGCGTGTACGGCATGGTGAGCGCCATGCGCCGCATGATGCAGCACGATCTCACGATCGACGACGTGGACGGCCTCACCGGCCAGCTCCTCGGACGCGCGAAGACGGCCACGTTCCGCACCGGCGACCTGTCCGGGCTCGACGTGCTCGGGCACGTCACACGCGGCATGGCGAAGCAGACCGGCGAGGATCTCGCGCTCCCCGACTGGGTGCACGCGCTCGTCGCGCAGGGGAAGCTCGGCGACAAGACCGGCAGCGGATTCTACCAGAAAACGAAGGACGGCGTACTCACGTACGACTGGCGTGCGGATACGTACGTGCCGCAGCAGCGCATGAGCGGCGGGGAAACCGGACAGCTCATCCGCCAGCCGCATGCCGCGCGTCTCGCCGGCGCGCGTGATCTGGGCGGCGCGCATGGGGCGTTCCTCCGCGATCACCTGCTCGATGCCGCGCATTATGTGCTCGCGCTCGCCCCGTCGCTCGCGCACGATCTCGTGGCCATCGACCGGGCCATGCAATGGGGCTACGGCTGGGAGATCGGCCCCTTCCAGGTGATCGACGCCCTCGGGCACGACTGGCTGCGCGCGCAGTTCGCGGCACGCGGCGACGCCGTGCCGCCGCTGCTCGAGCAGGCGCAGGGCGCGTTCTACCGGAGCGGCGAGTATCTCACGTTCGACGGCGTGTACGAACCCGTGCCGCCGATCCCCGGCAACATCGATCTCGCGCGGCTGCACGAGGCCGGACGCACAGTCGAGGACTTCGGCTCCGCGCGCCTCGTCGATCTCGGCGACGGCGTGCTCTGCTTCGAGTTCCGCTCCAAGATGAACACGCTCGGCCAGGGGCTGCTCGAAGGGCTCGCCACCGCGCTCCGCAAGGTGGAACGCGGCGGCTACGCGGGACTCGTGATCGGCAACGACGATCCGCGCACGTTCAGCGCCGGCGCGGATCTCGCCGCCGTTTCGTTCGGCGTGGCCGCCGGCGCGTGGGACGAGATCGACCAGAGCATCCACGCGTTCCAGCAGAGCGTGATGTCGATCCGGCGCGCGCCGTTCCCCGTGGTGGTCGCGCCCCACGGCCTCACGCTCGGCGGCGGCAGCGAGTTCACCCTGCACGCCGACCGCGTGCAGGCCGCCGCGGAAACGTACATGGGACTCGTGGAAGTGGGCGTGGGCGTGATCCCGGGCGGCGGCGGCACCAAGGAGCTCGCCTTCCGCTTCACCGAAGCACTCACGCCCTACGAAGAAGCCGATCCGTTCGAGGCGATCAAGCGTGCGTTCAAGCTCATCGCGTTCGCCACCACCAGCACGAGCGGGCCGGAAGCCCGCGCGCTCGGCTTCCTCCGCGAAGGCGACCGCATCAGCATGAACCGTGACACGCTGCTCGCCGACGCGAAGCAGCGCGTGCTCGACCTCGCGCCCGACTACGTGCCGCCCGTCGAGAAGCGCATGCGCGCCTTGGGCCGCACCGGCTTCGGCAACTTGCAGTATGCGCTCTGGGCCGCGGCCGAAGCCGGCCAGGCATCGGCGCACGACCTCCGCGTGGGGCGCGCCGTGGCGTACGTGCTGTGCGGCGGCGACGGCGCCCCGCGCGACGTCACCGAACAGGATCTGCTCGATCTCGAACGCGAACAGTTCCTGTCGCTGCTCGGCACGAAGGAAACCCAGGCCCGGATCGAGCACATGCTCCAGACGGGCAAGCCGCTCCGCAACTGACACCGACCAGGAGACCGAATCCATGACCGACGTCGTGATCGTCAGTTGTGTCCGCACCGCCGTTGCGCGCGGCAAGGCCGACGGCGGGCTCGCCTCGCTCCACCCGGTGGACGTGTCGGCGGCCGTGATGCGCGCCGCCATCGAACGCGCCGGCATCGACCCCGCGCTCGTGGACGACGTGCAGTGGGGGTGCGCCATGCCCGAAGCGTCACAGGGGCTCAATCACGCGCGCCTCGCGTGGCTGCGCGCCGGTTTCCCGGTGGAAACGTCGGCCGCTACCGTGAACCGGTTCTGCTCGTCGGGCTTGCAGGCCGTGGCGTACGGCGCGCAGGCCATCATCGCCGGCCACGCCGACGTGGTGCTCGCCGGCGGCACGGAGATGATGTCGCAGGTGCCCATGTCCGGATACCACACGCGGCTCTCCCCCGATATCACCGAGAGCTACATCGGCATGGGGTTCACGGCCGAGCGCGTGGCGAAGCAGTGGGGGATCACGCGGGAGATGGCCGACGACTTCGCCTTCGCGTCCCAGCAGAAGGCGGGGGCGGCGCTCGCCGGCGGCGTGTTCGCACCGGAAATCGTGCCCGTCACGGTCACACGGGATCAGTGGAACGGCGCGAAACGCACCGTGACCGAGCACGTCTTCGATACCGATGAGTGCCCGCGCCCCGAAACCACGCGCGAACAGATGGCCGCGCTCCGCCCCGCGTTCATGGCCAAGGGGACCGTCACGGCCGGTAACGCCTCCCCGTATTCCGACGGCGCCGCGGCCGTGCTCGTGATGAGCCGTGCAAAGGCGGACGAGCTGGGCCTGAAGCCGCTGGCGCGGTTCGTCACGTTCGCCACCGCCGGCGTGCCGCCAGACATCATGGGGATCGGGCCGGTGAAGGCCGTGCCCAAGGTGCTCGCGCGCGCCGGGGTATCGCTCGGCGATGTGGCGCTCATCGAGTTCAACGAGGCATTCGCCGCGCAGGCGCTGGCCGTGATGCAGGATCTCGGCATGGATCCCGCCCGCACGAACGTGAACGGCGGTGCCATCGCGCTCGGCCATCCGCTCGGCGCCACCGGGGCCAAGCTTACCACGCAACTCGTGCATGAGCTGCAGCGCCGCGGCGGGGGGCTCGGACTCGTCACCATGTGCATCGGCGGCGGCATGGGCGCCGCCGGTCTGTTCGAAGTCTACTGAACGCCGGACGGCCGGATGTGAAACGGGGCGCCGACCATCAGGTCGACGCCCCGTTTCTGCACAGCGCGGCGGTGTCGAAGCACCATGTACGCCGTGCGAGGTGAAGCCGGTTACAGCGTGTTACGGCATGCTGCCCGTGGTCTGGCCACGCAGCTCACCATCCGGGTTGGCCTTGGTGTGAATGTTGATGTAGGCCGTGCCCGAACGCACGAGCTCACGCAGCTCCTCGAACGACACGCCTTCCGAAAGCGGCGTGTCGCGGTTGATCGCACCGCTGGTCACGGTGCCGCTCGGGAAGTCGGTCCCGGCCTCGCTCGTGTACAGCGTCACGATCACCGGTCCGGCCTCTTCGGTGCCGCCGCGATGGAGATGCACCGCCGTCACGCCGTTGAGATCGAGCGCGTTCACCACGTACGAAATGCTGTCGGCGTGAACCATGAACGTGGCTTCACCCTGGGCTCGCGTGGCCACCGGCGCCGGCCGTTCCGCTTCGCCCGTGAGCGTGCTCATGAACATTTCCATGGGCGCCGCGGCGTCCGTCATCGCCGACGCATCGGCGGCGGCATCGGCGCCCATGTCGAGCTGCATGTCATCCGCGGCGGTATCACGGCCGCCGCAGGCGGCGAGCAGGATCGACGCGGACGCGAAGAATGGAAACAGTCTGCTGCGCATTCGAAGCATCGGGATCTCCGGAAACAGGTAAGGGCGCACCTCTTCGGCGGTGCGACGTGGATGATTCTACCCTGTCGTTCCGTGCATGCTCCGTTCGGCGACACACATCACATTCGCGGGAATATCGGCGGGAAATTCCGCGCGTGCGTGACATTCGTCACACGAATGCGCGATGCGCACGCTCGCGGTACGGGCCGGGCTATGCGCCGACGCGCTGCGATTCCACCGCGCGTGCGGCGGTCTTGCCGAGCAGCATCGAGACGATACCAAGCAGCGGAAAGCGCGGATCACTCGTGAGCCCCTGCTCGTACCGCGCGAAGAACTGCTGCGCCATTACGGCGAGCTTGAACAGGCCGTACACATAATAGAACACCGGGTCCGGCACATTGCGGCCCGCCACCATGATGTACGCATCCAGGAACTCACGCCGTGTGAAAGTGCCGGGGAAAATGGTGATGCCGATGCCGGGCATATTCTGCATCGACGCGTCTGCGGGTTCCATCCAGCACGCCAGCGACGTGCCGAGGTCCATGAGCGGACAGCCGATCGTGGCCGTTTCCCAGTCGAGCACGGCCCGGACGCGCGTGAGGTCGTCCGGATCGAGTACGAGATTGTCGTGCTTGAAATCGTTGTGGATGAGCACCGCTCCCGCGTCCGGCGGCTGGTGCGCGGCGAGCCATGCGGCGATCTCATCCAGCACGCGCACCTCCCGCGTCTGCGCCGCGTGCCACCGCTCCGTCCAGGTGGCGATCTCGCGGGCCACGTATCCGTCGGTTCCCACGAACCCCGCGCGGGCGAGCGGAGCCGTATCCAGCGTGTGCAGGGCCGCGAGGTGGGTGATGATCGTACGGGAAAGCGCGGCCGTCGTGATCCGGTCGAACGGCGCATCTCCACTCAGCGGCGGTGTGCCGCGCAGAACCACACCGTCCACGTACTCCATGAGATGGAACGGCGCGCCGAGCACCGAATCGTCGTCGCAGAACGCGAGCGCGCGCGGCACGGGGAATCCGGTCGGATGCAACGCCGTGAGCAGACGGTGTTCGCGCCCCATGTCGTGGGCGGCGCTCCGGAGCACGCCGCGCGGCGGACGACGCAGTACCAGCCGCTGGTCGCCGATGTCCACCCGATACGTGAGATTCGAAAAGCCGCCGCTGAGCTGTGACACGCGGACCGGCGCATTCGTATCACCGAGCAGATGGGGCGCTGCCCGGTGCAGCCAGACCGTGAGCGCCGCGGCATCGAGCACCTCGCCGGCGCGAAGGGGAACCGTCTGGTCTGGACCGCCGGATCCGTCGCTCATGTGTTCGCAGCGGACGGTCCCGGACCGGCCGACGCCTCGGTGTGTCGTGTCCGTGAGCAGGACGCGGCGGGTTCCGCGGCCTGTGTCACAGCAGAAATCCGCCGTCGGCCATGTACACGCCGCCCGTGCAGAACGCCGCGGCATCGCTCGCGAGAAAGAGCACGAGGCCGGCGATGTCGTCGGGCGCCGCGATGCGGCCGATGGGCTGTCGGTCGGTGATCGTGTGCGCGATCGTGGGGTCCTGCCAGAGCGCGGTGCTGAAGCGCGTCTTCACGAGGCCGGGACACACTGCGTTCGCGCGGATGCCGTCGGCGCCCCATTCCTGCGCCATGACCTTGGTGAGGGAGATGAGCGCCGCCTTGCTCACCGAATACAGACCGAGCCCCGGCTCCGGCGACACCCCGCCCACCGACGAGATGTTCACGACCGCGCCGCCCCCACGCTCCTGCATCACCGAATGGGCCGCGCGGCAGAGCTCGAACACGCCGAGCACGTTCACCGACATGATCTTCAGGAACACGCCCTCGTCCTGCTGCTGCAACGGCCCGAACACCGGGTTCGTGGCGGCATTGTTCACGATGATATCGATGCCGTCGTACGCTTCCACCGCGCGCGCGGCGAGGCCGCGCACTTCGTCGAGCCGGCCCATGTGTGCCGTCACGCCCGTCACGTCGAGCCCGTCCTGACGGAGCGCGGCTACCGCAGCGTCCACGTGTTCGGCGCGCCGGCTCGAGACCACCACCCGGGCGCCCGCGCGGGCGAGCGTGGTGGCCGCGGCGAATCCGATGCCGCGCGTCCCGCCCGTGACGATCGCTACCTTGCCATCGAGCCGGAGGCGCGCGATCGCGTCGGCATCACGAGGGGTGACCGGTTCATGCGTGGACACGGGCAGCTCCGGATTGATGGGGACGGAAACGGCGGTCGCACGCCATACCCGGCCGGCACGGACGCGTGCCACGGCATGCGACACCTTCACGATACATCATGCGTCACTCGCGTGCCGCATGACACGTCACGACATCACCCGCCCCGGCGCACGGCCGATGATCAGCGCCGGCCGCGTCCGCCGTCGAGACGGGTCACTCGTCCCGTGGGCGGCGCGACGATCGATCCGCCCATGGCCTCGACATGCCGCACGAGCAGATCCGCGCTCCGCGGCGCGGTGGCCGGATCGGCGGCCAGCGCCTCGCAGGCTGCGCGGGCTTCGGGGATCACGTAACCGTCGCCGCCCAGGCAACTCGGGAACGCGGGAAAGGCCACCCGGAGCGTATCATGGGGCGCGATCTCGCGGCCGTCCGTGCGCCGGAGCGCGCCCACCAGCCGGTCGCCCGTGGGACGCCGCGCGTCGAACGTGAACTGCACGCCGCTCACCTGCGGATAGGCGCCGCTGCCGAGCCGGCGCGCCGACACGCCGTGCTCGAGCAGCTCCCGCAGGCGCGTGCCGGTGAGCGGAAACGTGACCACGCGCGTTTCGTCGGCGAAGAGGAACACCGATTCGAGCTCGTGCGACGTGATGGTGCCGGGTCCGAGCATGTCATCGTAGCGCATGGCGCCCGAGTTGATGAGCGCGACATCGGCGCCGGTGCCGGCGCGGTAGGCGTCGGTCACGAGGTTGCCGAACCGGCTCTCTCCGCCGCGCGACGTGCTGTCCACCGCGTCGATCGCTTCCGGCGCCGTGCCGAGCACGCGTTCCGAGCCGATGCGGCGCGTGAGTGTGTCGCGCCAGGCTGCGGTCACGGCTGCGGTCGCAGTCTCCTCCCGCCAGCCGCGCGCGGGCTGCAGCAGCGTGTCCCGAAGCTGCCAGCCGGTTCCCGTACGCCGCGCTTCCACGTAGGCCGCCGTCCGTGCGTTCGACGCCGCCTTCACCAGCAGCCGGCCGTCGTGCTCGATGCGGCGTCCGTCGTGTTCGTGCCCGCCCAGCAGGAGCGTGATGCGCGGATCGCGCACGAGCGTGGCGCTGTCGTGCCAGATGAACTGGTGCGTGAGTCCCACGAGCAGGTCCACGCCGAGCCGGGTCAGCGTATCCACGGCCGCGCGGGCTGCCGTATCGGGATCGGTGCAGCGCACCCACGACCGGTATTCCGCGAGCACCGTGGTGCCGAAGAGGCCGACCCGCATGCCGTTCACGGTGAGCGTATCCCAGCCGCGCACCGCCGGAAACGGCGTGCCGTCGCCGTAGCCGCAGTTCGCCGACAGCCATCGGAACCGCGATTCCGTGATCCGTGCGGTGAACTGCTCGCGGTCCACGTCGAACTCGTGATTGCCGAGCACGCCGTAATCGAGACGCGCGGCGTTGAACGCCTCCACCATCTGCCGGCCGTGGAACCATTTGCTGAGGAGCGATGGCGAGAAGAGATCGCCCGCGAACACGAAGAGTACGCGGCCGTCCGCGGCTTCCACCGAATCGCGCCACGCGGCCACGCGAGCGAGGCCGCCGCTGCCGTCGCGCAGGGTATCGGTGACGTACACGTCGTTCACGAGCAGGAAGCGCACGGGGGCGCCCGCGGGCGACGGTTCGACTCCGCCGGGCGCGCCGCGGGCACAGCCGGTCCACGCCAGCACACCGAATGCGAACGCGGCGATGACCCGTGTCACCGCCGCGCCGCGTCTCCTTCGTGGCCCACGTTCCATGCGATCAGGGTTGGGGATGCTCGATGATCCCGGCGAAGAAGATCGTCCCGCTCAGCCGTTCCCGGATGAAGAAGAGGAACGGACGGTCGAGGCGCAAGGAGGGCGGGAGGGAGGCCGGCGCCACGGCGACCTGCGTCACGGCCGCCGCTTCGGTCCCTTCCTCGTTCACGTCGATGAACACATCCTGCTTCACGCGCGAGATGTAGAGGCGCGCCGCGGCGATCCGTGAAAAATCCGCCCGCCTGTCGTCGAATGCGATCCCCATGCCCATCCGGGCGAGCGGACCGGTGAGCTGGTAATCCACGGCGAGTCGGAACTTCGGCAGGCCGAGCTCGAACTGCCGGGGAGTCAGCCTCTGCAGCACGGTATCGAACGCCGCACTCGCCATTCCCTCCAGCCACTGCCGAGGTGACGTTCCCGCGTCCGGCAGCACCAGCGTCATCACGAAGGCCGTATTGCCGTACGGCACTTCCGCGATGGCCGTGCCGGATACATAGGTGCCCGCGATCTCCCCCATGCGGAACATCATGGGAACGGATGGCTTCGCTCCCGTGCTCGTGGTGAACGGAACCGACTGCGTACGCGACGGGTCGAACCGGCCGCGCCACGCGCCCTTGAAGTAGAGCGCGTTCAGGAGCATCACGACCTCATCCTCGAAGCGGTCGATCACCTTCGGAATGCGTCCGTTCGTCTTCTGCGACGCCCACGCGTTCATGTCGGCCACGGTGGACGGCCCGAAGTCGCCGTTCCGCACCTCGGCGTCGAAGAAGGCCTGCACGTCGCCCGCATATGTAGGCCTGACGGGGAATCCATCCCGCACCCACATCGCGTTCGCGCTGCCGAGCTGCACACCGGGATCGAGTCCCATGAGCAGCGCCGGCAGGTCGCGGTACGCGGACAGGATCTCATCACGCGTCCGCGCGCCCCAGCCGAGCGTCTCGCGCATCGAATCGGCCGTGGCCGACTCCGCGCCCGCGTACGCCATGCCCAGCGCCACCGACGCGCTGAACGGCGACAGCACCACGTTCTCCCCCGGCCTGTCGCTCGCCACTTCCCGGAGCAGCGCAAGTCCGAAGTCGTTGCTCGCCCGGATCGCTTCCCGTTCGAGCGCCGTCAGCGTGCGCGGAAGCGCGGTGAGCGGGGCCGGCGGCCCGTCCGACGGGCCGGTGCCGTCGCCGCATGCGCCCGCGAACAGGATCGCGGCCAGCACCGGGAGCCTTCGCGTACACACGACACGGGACATGTTCACCTCCGGGGTTTCAGGGACGCACGAAGGAGTCCGCACTCCATGCGTCTGCGGTCAGGACGCGGGATGCTCGATGATCCCGGCAAAGAAGATCGTCCCGCTCAGCCGCTCCCGGATGAAGAAGAGGAACGGACGCGTGAAGTGCAGCGATGGCGGCGCCGAGACGAGCCCGACACCGACCTGGGTCACAGCCGCGGCCTCCGTCCCCTCTTCGTTCACCTCGATGAAGACGTCCTGCTTGACGTGCGTGAGGTACAGCTCGTCGTCGGCGATGCGCCGGAAGTTCGCCACGCGCTCCTGGAACGCGATCCCCATGCCCATGCGCGTGAGCGGATCCTTCATCTGGTAGTCCACCGTGAGCCGGAACTTCGGCAGCCCCACTTCGGCGCGATGCCGCGGCAGCTCCCGGACGGCCGCGTCGAACGAGGAGCCGTCCATGCCGGCGAGCCATTCGCGCGGCGTGGTGCCGGCGTCGGGGAGCACAAGCGTCATCACGAAGGCCGTGTTGCCGTACGGCAGCTCCACCACGCTCGCCCCCGTGCGCTGCGCAAAAGCGAGGGTGTCCATCCGGAACATCACCGGCACCGACGGCCGTGCGCCCGTGCTCGTGGTGAACGGGACGGACCGGGTACGGGCCGGATCGAACCGGTCGCGCCACGCGCCCTTGAAGTAGAGCGCGTTCATGAGCATCACCACGACGTTGTCGTCGATCCGCTCGATCACCTTGGGGATGCGTCCGTTCGTCTTCTGCGACGCCCAGGCGTTCATGTCCGTCACCGTGGACGGCCCGAAGTTCCCCTTCCGCACATCGGCGTCGAAGAACGTCTGCACATCGTTCGTGTACGTGGGCTTGATCGTGTAGACATCCCGCACCCACATCGCATTCGCGCTGCCAAGCTGCACTTTGGAGTCGAGCCCCATGAGCAGCCTCGGCAGATCACGGTACGCGGACAGGATGTCGCCACGCGTCCGCGCGCTCCAGCCGAGCGTCTCGCGCATCGAATCGGCCGTGGCCGCCTCGGCGCCTGCGTATGCCATGCCCAGCGCCACCGACGCGCTGAAGGGCGACAGCACCACGTTCTCTCCCGGCTCCTCGGCAGCCACTTCGCGGAGCAATGACAGTCCGAAGTCGTTGCTCGCCCGGATCGCTTCCTGCTCGAGCGCCGTCAGCGCGCGCGGGAGCGTGGTGAGCGGCGTGGACGGCTCCTGTGACGGGCCGGTACCGGTGCCGCACGCCCCCAGCCACAGGGCGGCGGCCAGCAGTGCGGGAACTCGGGGACACACGGTACGGAACATGTTCGCCTCCAGGGCTCGGAACGGGGATACCCGGTCATACACCCGGGGTACACCGCGTGACCATCCGGGCGCCCGTCCGGCCCCTACGAGCGCCCCTGCGACCGGCGCTCGAACCCGCGATCAGACGACCGTCGCCGGATCCACTCCGCGAATGGCGAACACCCGCGCCACCGTATCGCCGATCTTGTTGTTCGGCGTGCTCGCACCGGCCGTGATCCCGATGCGCAGCGGACCGTCCGCCGGAATCCAGCCGGCGCGCGTCGCCAGCTCGCCGTGCGGTCCGATCGTGCGGTACCGGGCCGTGTTGCTGTCGATGTCGATCTCGTCCGGGTCCGCGATGTGGTACGTGGTGACCTGCTCGGCGCACAGCGCCGCGAGGGAGATGGTGTTGCTCGAGTTGTACCCCCCCACCACCACCATGAGATCCAGCGGCTCCCGGAGCAGCTCCATCACTGCGTCCTGCCGGTCCTGCGTCGCGCTGCAGATCGTGTCGAACGACCGGAAATGCTCGGCGCGATGGTCGGCGCCGTACGCCCGCTCCATGGCCTCGCCCACCGCGTGCGCGATCGCCAGCGATTCGCGCGCCAGCATCGTGGTCTGGTTCGCCACGCCGATGCGCACGAGATGGAGATCCGGATCGAAGTGCGCCGGCGCCTGCTGCGCGAAGCGCGCCAGAAAGGCCTCGCGCGACAGCGCCGGCCGTTCCGTGGGACGCCCCTGCGACGCCTCGATGTAGTCCATCACCAGATCCGCTTCGGCCATGTCCCGCACCACGAGATACGTGCCGCCCGGATATTTCTCCACCTGCGACGCCGTGGCCCGCGTCTCCTCGTGGTAGTACTTGCCGTGGATGAGCGCCGTGAACCCGTCGCGCGCGTAGGCCTCCACCCGCTTCCACACGTTGAGCACCGATCCGCACGTGGTGTCCACGATCACGCACCCCAGCGCCCGCAGTGTCTCGAAGTCGTGGATCGTCACGCCGAACGCGGGAAGCAGCACCACGTCCTGCGGCGCCACGGGCGCGTAGTCGAACCCCGTGCCCTTCGCGGCCAGGAACGTGATGTCCATGGCCTGGAGCTTCGCGTTCACGTGCGGATTGTGGATGATCTCGCCGGCCAGGAAGATGCGCCGCTCCGGAAACTTCTGGCGCGTCTGATACGCGTAGTCCACCGCGCGTTCCACGCCGTAGCAGAAGCCGAACTCGCGCGCCAGCCGGATCGTGGTGTCGCCCGCGGTCAGCGTGAAGTCGCGCTCGCGGAGCAGGTCCACCAGATGCCCCGAATAATCGGCCGTGAGCGTCTCCTGCACCTCGGCCTTGAGGCCGAACCCCTTGCGGACGTATTGCCCGGGCGACGCGGGCGCTGCGGAATCGGTCATCCCTGAAAGATAGCCGATGCGGCCAGCGCCTGACGCATCGGGCCGGCCGCCGCCAGCGCCGCCTCGCGCTCCATGCGGAACGGCGCCACGGCCTCGCGGATCATCGCCGGCAGCGGCTGCTTCGCGAAACTCTCCGCCCCCACGCACACCACCACCACCGAGGCGCTCGCCTTCGGCGCGCCGTCCGCGAGCCCCGTGATCTCCACCTGGAAGGTGAGTGACGTCTCGCCCACGCGCGGCACGAACGTGATCAGCGCCAGCGCGTCGTCGATCCGGGCGGGCGCGTGATACTCGATGCTCAGGTGCCGCCGCGGCAGCCACACCGACGGCGCCTGGAAGATCTCGCGGTACGGCAGCCCCGCGGCCCGCATCCACTCCTGCTCGGCGTGCTCCACGAATCGCGTGAAGGCACTGAAACGGGCGATGCCGACGAGGTCGACGTCGGCCCACCGGACACGCTCGGCGCACACATGCGGCTCGGAAGTCATGGCAACGGCTCGCGAGGAAGACGATCGTGACATCCGGAACAGGCATCACCCCTGCCCGCGTCACGGGAATTGTCGCAATATACCGGAAGCCCCGTGACACTCGGCGTCCGGCCGATCGAACCCTCGAGGTCCTCATGTACCGTACCCTGCTCGTTCCGCTCGACGGCTCGCCGTTCAGCGCCAAGGCCCTGCCCGTGGCCGCCGCGATCGCCCGCCGTACCGGAGCCGTGCTGCACGTCGTCACGGTCCTCGATCCGAGCGCCTACGTCCCGTTCGTCCCTGGCGAAGTGCTCGTCCCCGTCATGGACACCGAGGCGCTCGCCGCGCGCCGCGCCGCCGACGAGGCCGCGATCCAGGCCGAAGCCGCGCGTCTCGCGGCCGAGGGCGTATCCGCCACGGGCCGGCTGCTCGAGGGCACGGTGGTCGAAGCCCTCGCCGAGCATGCCGGCGAGATCGGCGCCGATCTCGTGATCATGACCACGCACGGCCGGAGCGGCTTCGACCGGCTCTGGCTTGGCAGCGTGGCCACGAGCTTCCTGCACCGCGCCCCGTGCCCCGTCTTCCTCGTGCGGCCGAGCGGCAGCGCGACGCCGGCTGACGACGCGCCGCTCCCCACCGGTTCCATGCTCGTCCCCCTCGACGGGTCGTCGTTCGCCGATACCATCCTCCCGCACGCGGCCCGCTTTGCGGAAGTGCTCGGCCTCACGCCGGTGCTCTTCACCGTGGCCATCCCGAACGCCATTCCCATGGCGCCGTTCGGCACCGAAGCGCTGCTCGCCGACGAAAGCGACCTCACCCGGCAGGAAGACGAGGCGCAGAAGCGACTGGAATCGATCGCGCGCACCTTCCCCGCCGGCGCGCGCGTGGAGGTGGCCACCGACATGACCGCCGCCCGCGCGATCATCGAAACGGCGGAGTCGGCCGGCGCCGGTGCCATCGCCATGGCCACCCACGGACGGACCGGGCTCGCACGGCTCGTGCTGGGGAGCGTGACCGATGCGGTGCTGCGCGGTGCGCCGCTGCCCATGCTGCTCTACCGGCCCACCGAGAGCGAGAGTCAGGGATAGAAATCGGGCGCCAGGAACGGGGCCAGTGCGTACGTGACGAGCGATTCGTAGGCCCGCTGCCGGTCCACCAGCCCGGCCGTGAGAATCCCCACCGCGCCAAGCCCCACCTTGGTGCCCGTCACGCGCGCCTCCGCGTCCATCGCGTACCCCAGCTCCTCGCCGGCGCGAAGACGCGCCGCCACCCGGTTGGGGAGCGGCACCACCAGCGAGCCGCCCACCCCTTCCCGTCCGTCCCGCGCACGCACCACGGCCCAGGCGCAGGTGCGGACCGCGTCGCCGAGCTCCACCACGCCGCCTTCGAAGCCGATCCCGAGCTCGACCGCGGGATCGTCGAGCGTTCGCAGCGCGCGCGTGCGGGCGCCCGTGATCGTCTCCGCGTCTCCCCACGGCTGCGCCGGCACGCCCGACTCCACGGCCACGCCCACCACCGTGGCCTGTGGCGCCACGCGCCCGAGCACGGCGGCCGCGGCCGCGATCTTGACCGGATTGGTGCTGCCCACGGCCACGCGGCGTACCGAGGCCAGATCCACGCGCGGGGAGACGAGGGAGGGATCGGACATGAGAGAAATCGAACGGGAGAACGGCACAATCTGCTTGCTTGCAGGCACGTATGCGAGTAACGTAGCGCACAAACCATGCCCGCCAATTCCGCCGCGCCGCTGCGAGCCTCCGGGCGCGTGCGGTCGTCCACGCCGCGCACCCGGCTCTGGCTCGAGTTCATCAACACCGATTCCGCGTGGCCCGCGCCGCGCGGCGATCTGCTGCGCGACTTCGGCACGCTGGTGCGGTGGCTCGTGGAGCGCGGCGTGCTGGATCTCGAGCGTGCCGCCGGCCTCGACCGGCGGGCGCTGCTCCAGCCCGCGGCGGCCACGGCCACGCTCGTGGATGCGCGGCGGGTGCGCGCTGCCCTGCGCGGCCTGGTGGAACGGGGCGCCGCCGCCTCGGTGCGCGACGACACGATCGCCGAGCTCAACCGTGTGCTCGGCCGGTCCACGGGCACCCGCCGGCTCGACCGGCGGGCCGACGGAGAGTTCGCGCGCGTGTTCGTGCCCACGGGTGACGCCTTCGCGGGTCTCATGATTCCCATCGTGGAATCGGCCGCGGATTCGTTCGTGTTCGACGAGCTGGCGCGGGTGCGGCGCTGCGCCGATCCGCGTTGCACGCGGGTGTTTCTCGACACCTCGCGCAACGGCAGCCGGCGCTGGTGCGACATGGGCGTGTGCGGCAACCGGGCCAAGGCCGCCCGCCACCGTGCGCGCGACCGCGGCACCGAACACGCCGCCCGCTGATGGACGCCCGCCGCACACCCGATCATCCGGTTCCCGGCGTTCCGCGTCACACCCCGGATCCCACGCTCGAGCGCGGGTTCGTGGCTTCGCTGCGCTGGCTCGTGGCCGAAGGAGACGCGCGCGGCGTACGGCGCATCGCGGTGGAGCTGCGCGCGCTGCGCGAAGCGCTCACCACGCTCGATGAAACGCGCCGCGCCCGCGATGAATACGCCGAACGCGTGGCGGAGCTCGACGCGGAGATCCAGGGCGCGCTGCATCTGCTCGGCGACGCCACGAAGGTGGACGGCAACGGCTCGCTCGTGGCCCGGCTCACGCGGCTCAAGGAAATCCTCGGACGCGACCTGGCCACGCGCCGCGCGCTCGTGCAGGAGCGCGACAGCTGGCGGGCGATGTGCGAGTTCCAGACGCGCACGCGCGCCCTGGTGCATACGCTGCTCGAGGAGTCGGAGCGCACGCGCGAAGCGCTCGAAGCCGAAGCCGGCACGCTGCGTGAACGCATGGCCGTGCTCACCACCGTGCATCAGGACACGGTGAACGAGGCCACGGAACAGCGGCGTGCCGCGTCGATGGCCGCGACCGAGCTGGCGCGGCTCCAGGAAACGTCGGCCACGCTGCGTGAGCGCGTGACGCTGCTCGAGGAGGAGCGCCGCCAGATGCAGTTGCTGCGGGACCGGCTGCAGACGCTCGAACGGGAGCGGGACATCGCGGCCGCGGACGCGCGCGATACAGCGGGAGAGCTGGCGGCGCTGCGCCTGCGGTTGCAGCAGTGGAGCGGCACGGTGGAGCGGGCGCTCGCCGAACTCGCACGCGCCGCCGGCGCGCTGGGGATGGAGGGAGGAGAGCGGCGGCCGTTCGTACCGCGTCAGCCTGACGGCAACACGGGCTGACACACGAGCCACCGGCGATCGCCGATGGCCGAGGCGCGCACATATCCCATGTCCACCGCATAGCCTGCGAGCTGCTTCTGCAGGAGACGCCGCCCGCGCGACAGTCGTGACTTCACGGTTCCCTCGGGGATGCCGAGCGCCTCGGCGATCTCCATGTAGCGGAGTCCCTGCACGTCGCTCAGCACCACTGCCGCGCGGTATTCCTGCGGCAGCGCGCGGATCGCCCGCGTGATCCCCTCGTCGAAGAACGAATCGTAGAACCGCCCTTCGGGATCCGCCTCCCCGACCGGTTCGAACTGCGCCCACCCTTCCACGTCGTCCGGGGGCTGCACTTCCCGCGCGTCGATGCGCCGCGTGCGACTCACGAACACGTGATAGAGAATCGTGAACAGCCACGCGCGGATGTTCGTGCCTAGGTGGTACTGCTCCCAGCGCTGGATGGCGCGGAGCATGGTATCGTGCACGAGATCCTCGGCGTCGTCGCGCGAGCGCGCGAGCTTGAGCGCGAAGGAATGCAGGGCATCGAGATGCTGCAGGGCTTCACGCTCGAACCCCGCGCGACGCGCGGCTTCGGCCCGTCCGATCATCCGGATCGGAGCGCGCGCCGCGGTCCGTTCGTTGCGCCCGCTCATGCCGGTGTCTCGTGTCCGCCAGCCGCATCAGCGCGCACGTGCGTGCCCACGAACCGCTTGAGATCGTCGGCGATTCCTTCGAGCACGGCGAAATCGCGTTTCACGCGCGTCATCAGCACGGCGCCTTCGAGCGTCGCGATGATGAACCGCGACAGGCGCACCGCGTCCACATCGTCGCGCAGTTGCGGACGCGCCTCCGACAGCAGCGCCCGGATCTGGTCCGCCCAGCGTTCGAACACCGTCTCGATGCGCACGCGGAAGCCTTCGTGCGCGTCGGCGAACTCGGCCGCCAGATTGCCGAACGGCGACCCGCCACGGCCGCCGCGCTCGGCGTGCAGCGCCACCACCGCGTCGATGAACAGCGACAGACGCTCCAGCGGGTCGATCATCGGTTCGCGCAGAATGGCGAGACCGCGGTCGGCAAGCCGCTCGAACTGGCGGTGCAGCACTTCGTACCCCAGCTCCTCCTTGGAGCGGAAGTAGTGGTAGAAGTGGCTCTTGCCGCTGAGCTTCGCCTCGCGGATGACGTCCTCCACCGACGTGGAGGCGTACCCGCGCTGGGAGATCAGGGCGGCCGCGGCATCGAGGATCTCGGTTCGTTTCCGGGACATGACTCGAGAAATTAGGACCGATCGGTCCTAATTGCAAGACGAAGCCTGTACACCTTCCGTAACTCGTTGCCACGCCGATATTTGACGTACCGCACCCGTACCAGGACGCCGCCGTGATCTCGGATGATTCAGAGGGAAATGCCGCCGCCGGGCGACCGGCCGGCCCCACCGGACCGCTCCTCGTGGAGCGGACCTATCTGAGCCTTTCCTCGCCCGCGGACTTTCGCCCCGGGCGCCCGCCGCGGCGGGCCGCGCGGCTCCACGGCCTCCCGCCGGATGCCTTGGCCGAATGGCGCCGCCTCTACGCGGCCGTCGGCGCCCGGTGGCAGTGGCACGACCGCGATGCCTGGCCGGACGACGCGCTCGCCGCGTATCTGGCGCGGCCGGAGGTGGCTGCGTGGCGCGTGGCCGTGAAGCCGGAGTCTCCGGGAGACGAGGCGCCGACTCCGCGGGAGCCCGGTCCGTCGGATCCGCGGGACCCCTCGGCGCTCGACCACGCCGGGCTGCTCGAGCTGTGTGCGCACCCCGACGGCAGCGTGGAGATCGTGTACTTCGGCCTCATCGACGCCGTCCACGGCGCGGGGCTCGGCGCCTGGCTGCTCGGCGAAGCCGTGCAGCTCGCCTTCGCGCGGGGCGCGACGCGCGTGTGGCTCCACACCTGCACGCTCGATGGGCCGGCCGCGCTGCCGAACTATCTCGCGCGCGGGTTTCGGGTGGACCGGCGCGAGACGTACGAGGTGGCGAGGGAATAGCGTCCGACTGAGGCGGCGAGAGAATAGCGTCCGACGCGTCGTTCGCGTCCGACTCGTCTACCGCCGCTTCGACCCGCGCCCGGGGCCGCCGCGCCGTCCGCCACCGCCGGATCGCCTGCCGCCATCTCCGCCCGGTCGCCCGCGTCCAGCGCTCCCACCCCGCCGCCCCGCCTGGCGCCCTTCTTCCCGCTTCTGCTCCCGTTTCTGATCCCGCGCCCGCGCATGCGCCGCGATCTCCTCGTCCGTCCACGGCGCATCGAGCTTCTCCTGCAGTTCGTCGAGCGTATCCGCCCGCACCGCGCCGCGCTGGCCGCGCGTGACCACGAACCGCAGCGGCCGGCCGGCGAGCGGCCCCTCTGGCACCGGCACTTCGGATGCCGTCAACGTGCGCGCCACCTTCTCCGGCAGCCGGAGCCGCACCACCGGCTGCGTGCTGCCGTCCGCCGCGACGTCCACGTCGTATTCGAGCGGCACCGCGCGGTCGCGCACGGGCAGCGCATCCGGCAAGGCATGCGCACGGGCGCGCTCGTCCGCGCTCACGAACGCCTGCACGTCGAACGACAGCGGGAGCCGGCGCACCTCCTCCCAGCTCGTCGTTTCGTCGAGCTGCGCGCGATACCACGCCGCGAGCTCCGCCAGCCCGAGCCGTGGCGTCACCCCGCCGAGCCGCCGCCACACTTCGCGCACCTCGTCGATCGCCGCGTGATTCCGTTTCACCGCATGATGCCGGAGCTGCCCCGTAGCCAATCCTTCGGCCACGAGATCACGCGCGCGTGCCGCCTGCTCGCCGCGCCATTCGCGGAGCGGCTCCGTTTCGCGCGACAGCTCGAACCCGAAATACGACACGCGGCGCCGTTCCACCACCGGCGTATGCCCGCGCGCGGGATCGAGCACCAGCTCGGGGTCGTGCCGGTGCGCATGCCGGCGCACGAGATCCAGCGGGAGCTGCGTGCCTTCGATGCCCGCGCGCGGCACGCCGAACCGGTCGGCGAAGAACCGCAACGTACCGGCCACCGCGCCCCAGCTTCCGCACACGCTCGTGCGCGAGACGCGCGCCGGCTGCCCGTCGGCCGTTTCCTCGTCGATCACGAGATCGAACGGCATGAACTGGGCGAGCAGCTCCGTGAAGCGGCGCAGCGTGCCTTCCCGCGCGTACGGCAGCTCCGTGGGGAGCGGAAGCCCCACGCTGCGGTACACGCTCGCCATCGCCAGCGCCGCATCTTCCAGCGACTTCACCAGCACGCCGCGGCGCTCCGCCCACGGCGCGATGCGCTCGGCGTCGAAGAGGTGACGCGGCAGGCCGTACACCTCGCCCATGACGCCGGCTTCCGCGAACGCCTCGGCGTACACGTTGTACGCCGTGAGGTGATCGCTGCCGTGCAGCACGAGTCCCGTGAGATCGCGGTCGTCGCGCGTCATGCGGTGCAGCGACTCGATGCCGCTCATCACCGCGAGATACGGCAGCAGCGCGTCCTCGCCGTGCACGATCAGCTCACCCCACGCGCGCTCCACCGGCAGCGCCTCCACCGCGCGTCCGTAGTCGGTGAGGCGTCCCTCCGCCACGAGCCCGCGTGATTCGAGCAGCGACAGCGCCCGCCGGTAGGCCGTGCGATCGAGCGGCACCGGCAGCTCGAGATCGTCGGCACGCACGCCGAGCCCCGCGCAGGTGAGCGCCACACGCTCCGAGTCACCGGCGAGCTGGAACTCCGGTTCCGTGGGACGCAGCGCCGAAAACTCGATGTCCCGGTCGCTCAGGATGTGCACGCGCCCGCCCGCGACCCGCCCGTGCACCCGTCCCGCCATCTGCAGGATCTCGTTCGCGCCCAGGTGCGTGCGCGTGAGCACGTTGCGTCCGCGCATGATCACGTTGGTGAAGCGCGAGTCGTCGATGATGACCGTGTCGAGCCCCGGCACGTTGAGCGCGCTCTGTCCCGCCGCGGTCATGGCGAGGAAGAACGGCTTCGTGATCTCGCCCTCGAGGAACGGCCGGATCACGCGGATCGGTTCGCCGCCGTGATAGTGCGCCGCCGCGATGCGCGGATACCGTGACGACACCCACGCGGCGGCTTCCTCCACCATCGCGCGCGTGGGCAGGAACATCGCCACGCCGCGGCCCGCCTTGACCGCGCGCCGCAGGAACCCGTCGTCGAGAAACTCCACCGGCTGCTTGCGCGTGACCTCCACCTTGGCCGCCTTCGCCGCGTCGAACGCGCTCACGTTCAGCACCTCGGCGCTGTTCAGATAGCGTGCGTAGAACGTGGGATCCACCGTGGCCGACAGCCAGATGAACCGGCACCCCGTGCGCTTGCCGAGGGCGAGACAGAGCTCGAGTTCCGCGCTCGTCTGGTGGATCTCGTCCACGATGAGCGTGTCCTGCGGCAGGATGTCGCCGTCCTGGAACCATCGGCGCGCGATCCCCGTGGTCACGATGATCACGTTCCACGACGGCGTCTCGGGCGTGGCCTCGCGCTCGCGATTGATCACGCCCACGCGCAGGCGTTCGGTGCCGAGGATCGTTTCGGCGATGGGGCGGATGGCGAGCGTCTTGCCCGTGCCGGTGCCGGCCACGATGCCGAAGCCCCGTCCGCTCGCGGCCAGGCGCCGCAGGTCGTCGCCGCGCGTACGCTCGAGAAACGTGTCGAGCCGGAGCCCGACGGCCAGCTCGATCGTTTCACAGGCCGCGCGCGTCGGCGCGATCACGATCACACGCCCGGTGGGCGGCTCCGACGCGATGAAAGCGTCGTGATCAGGGGGGAGGAAGCGATCGTGGACGGTGCGCACGCCGAAAGCTAACCGTCCACGAACATCCCGGGGGACCCGCCGAGCATCCGCGGGCGGACGGCTATTGCGCGGCCCGGAATCGCGCCCGTTCCTGGAAGCCGGTGTCGTACAGCCAGAGCGTATCCCCGCGCAGACCGAAATAGGACACTTCGAGCAACGCCTCGCCGAACCGCTGCTCCAGCGCGTTGATCTCGTCACCGCACCACATGCGGGTCGCGTCGAGATTCGCCACGCGGAACCGGGTTCCGACCGTGTCCGCCCGTCCGCCCATGTAGTTGCAGCCGACCCTGGCGTTGGCCAGGAGCTGACCGTGCTGCCGCTGCAGCCGCAGCGTGCGCACGCTATCGGACACCGGGGACAGCGGGACCGTATTCAGGGTCTGCAGGCTCCACACCGTGCCCACGAGCGGACGACCGCTGGTCACGGACCCGAGCATGAGACCATCGGGAAGCGGGGTGCCGGGTCCCGTGCTGAAACGTTCGGCACACGCGCCGACGAGCACGACCGCGAACACGGACAGGACAGACAGCGCACGAGCGGCGCGCGGAAACGCACGATCTATGTATGTCATGGGCGTACGGGGAACGAGGACGACGGTCGCGCGACGACGCGCGAATGGCGATGGCGATCACACACTGCGACATGATCGCCTCTGAGGATACACCTCAATCGCCGCATGCACCCACTGTTCGCGCCCCGTGACGCACGGCCGGGCACTCCACCGTGACGATTCGCACCAACCGCGGGTGAGTTCCGCCTACCGCTGGATCAGCTTTACCCGCTGTCCGTCGCGGAACACTTCGATGCGGTCCACGAGACCGTCCTTGTCCCGGTCCGTCCACACCTGCAGGAGCTGATTGCTGTTCGCGTCGAGGAAGATCGCGCGCCACGGTGTGCCGCGCCCCTGATCGGGAAGTCGCGCGATGAACTCGTTCGTGCCCAGCCACTGGGCCACCTCGACACTCGTCCGCCCCTGCATCACGTCCACCGCGGCCTGCATGCGCGGCAGCACCTGGGGATACGGCTGTGCGGCGAAGGCCGGCAGGTCGTCGCATCGCCCGTCCCGGTCCCGGTCGAGGCAGGGAGGCGGACCGAACCGGAAATCGTCGCACCAGCCGTCGCCGTCCCGGTCGAGACACGACGTGGAGCCGCGCCCGGGCGGCGGCGCGTTCCCCGAGAAGTAGCGGGGATCGCCGATCGGGCCGGCGCCGATCAGAAGCCCGCCCTGCCCCACGTAGGCATCATAGCCGGGACCGCCCGCGGGCATCCCCACCCCACCAGACGACGAAACCGGCAGGGTCCCCTGCCGGTCGCCGAAGAGCTGATCGTCGGTGATGCGCCGCGACTCCCAGGGCTCGCGCCCGGCGTCGCTCACGTCCGGGCGCCCCGGCACCTTGATGGGCGGCTTGAGGTCGGCCTTGCCGTCGAACCGCTTGATCGGGCTGTTCGTGAGCCCCCGGTTCGGCGTGCCTGCCTTCTTGGGCCCGTAGATCACCTTGCCGTTGGGCGGCTTGTTCCGCACCGCCAGGCTGCACTCCGTGGGTGCCGGCTGTTGCGCGGCCGGCACACCATCGAGCCAGATCCGGCACATGTCGGCGGGTGGCAGATATTCCTTCGGAATGCTGTCCGCGGCCGTGCGCGCCGTGGCCGGAGCGCGTTGTTGCGCCCCGCCCGCCGCCCATGGCACCATCACGGCAGCCAGCAGCCCGACCACCACCAGATTTCGACGTCCCATGCTCCCTCCGGCTCGGCATCCACTCGTCATCACGAACTGATGACGCAGGTGCACCTGCATTGGTCAACGCAGAAGACGTGCCAGCGCTGACCGGCCTCTCGCTCCCCCGGGCGCCCGGGGCCATCGCTCCACGGCCGTCCCCCTGACGGGACGATACCGTCCCCGCGGGATGACGACGCCCGGCGGCCTGATCCCTGCTACCCGTCAGTCGCCGAAGCTGATCCCCACTGCCCGGGCGGTCCGCACGATGTCGTGATCCGGCTCCACCCGCTTGGCCACCCCCAGCACCTCGGCGATGGGGATCGTCACCAGGTGCGGGGACTGGAGTGCCACCATGTGCCCCCACTTCTTCTCCGCCACCGCCTCCACCGCCGCCCCGCCGAAGCGCGTGGCAAGCAGCCGGTCATACCCCGTGGGCGACCCGCCGCGCTGCAGGTGGCCGAGCACGAGCGAGCGCGTCTCCTTACCGGTGCGCGCCTGGATATCCCGCGCGATCGAGTCCGCCACCCCGCCCACCCGCTTGGCCTGCCCGGGGAGCGATTCCCCGATGATCCCCGTGCCCCCGTTCGGCAGCGTCACCCCTTCGGCCACCACCACGATGCTGAACCGGCGGCCGGCCGCGTCCCGCGCCCGGATCTTGTCGCACACCTTCTCCATCGTCCACGGAATCTCGGGGATCAGGATCACGTCCGCGGTGCCGGCCACGCCCGCGTAGAGCGCGATGAAGCCCGCGTCCCGCCCCATCACCTCGAGCACCATCACCCGGTCGTGGCTCTCGGCGGTGGTGTGCAGCTTGTCGATGGCCTCGATCGCGGTGTTCACCGCCGTGTCGAAGCCGAACGTCATCACCGTGCCGGACACGTCGTTGTCGATCGTCTTGGGCACGCCCACGATGCGCATCCCCTTGTCCACGAGCCGCTGCGCGATGGCGAGCGAGCCGTCGCCGCCGATGGAGATCATGGCCTCGATGCCGAGGTTGCGCGCGTTCTCCATGATCTCGTCGGACCGGTCGATCTCGGTCCACGTGCCGTCCGCCGCGCGCACGGGGTAGGCGAAGGGGCTGCCGCGGTTGGTGGTGCCGAGGATCGTGCCGCCGTGCGCCATGATCCCGCGCACCGAGTTGCCGGTGAGCGGCACGACATCGTCATCGCCGAGCAGGCCGGCGTATCCGCGCTTGCTGCCGAGCACGTCCCAGCCGCGGCTGCGCGCGGCGAGCACGGCGGCCCGAATGACGGCATTGAGGCCGGGCGCATCCCCGCCCCCGGTCGAAAGAGCTATCCGCATGTCATCATGTCACCAGAGGAGTAACCGCGAAGACCCACATCCGCGTAGAATGTAGCGCGGTCGCGCCCCGGTCGCTGCGGGGAAGACGCAACGAAATGGACAGCGTCCGGTCAGCGTATCACGGGCAGCGGTCCGCGCCGGGCGGGTCGGGGATGCCGTAGTTCGAGACCACCACGCGCGCCGGCGCGCCGGGAGCGGACGGCATCACCGTGAAGAGCGCGCCGAAGTACGTCTCGCAGAGATCGGGTAACTTGGGGCCGCCCAGCGCGTGCACGATCGCCGGCACCGTATTGCTGTGCCCCACCACCAGCACCACCTTGCCGCTCTGCCGGCGCACCGCGGCGGCGATGTTGGCGATATGGGTGGCCATGTCGGGACCCAGGCCCACCACCTCCGGCTGCAGGCCGTATGCGGTCATGGTCGACGCCGCCGTCAGGCGCGTGCGCTGCAGCGGCGTCACGATCACGTGATCGATCCGGATGTGCTCCAGGGCCTTCGCGAGGGCATCGCCGCGCGCGCTCCCCTGGGCGCTCAGCACGGGATCGGAGCTGTTGTCGGCCTTTTCGGCGTGCCGCACCACGAGCACGAGCGCGGGCGGGGCCTCGGCGGCTGCCGGCTGCGCCGAGAGCGCGCGGGGCGCCACGGCCATCCCGCCCAGGGCGCCGAGCATGGCCAGCGTGAGCGCCGCCGCCCGCGCCGTGGTCACCGGCCCCTTGAGCGATTCGCCGCGCGCCTTCGCGCGCCGGGTCCGGATCGGGAGCAGGAACAGATAGATCCCCGTGAGCCACAAGCCGAGCACGATCACCCCCGTGGGAAGAAAGATCCAGAGCTTCGCGGAGTCGTGAAACCAGGAACCGTCATGCAGCGACTCGATCAGGTCGGAGCGGCGATACGCCGTCTGCAGCACGGCGCCGGTCGCGGCATCGAGCTGCACTTCCCACCGCGAGAAGCCGATCACCTTCACGAGCCCCTTCTTCGGCCGGATGTCGATGCGGTCGATGTCCGTCCATTCGCGCATCCCCGCCTCGGGGATCGCGCGCACCGCCTCCAGCACGTCGCTCATGGGGACCGCGACCGCGTTCGGCGTGCCTTTCTGCTCCGCCGGCTGCACCCACGACGCCTGCTTCTTCACCTGCAGCAGAATCCCCGTCGAGATCACCACCAGGAAGGGGAGGGCGACGGCGATCGCGCCCCAGCGGTGCAGCTTCCGGTTCCAGACGCGCGGATTGGACATGAAGAAAAAACGCATGCGCGCCGCGGAATGCTGGGGATTGCGGCAAGATCCGCCGCCCCGTCAGGCCGCCAGCCGGCCGCGCCGGAGCGGGCGTCCTTCCCCATCCGCCCAGGCGAGGCTCACCGCCCGCCGCGCCACGCGCTTGAGCGCGCGGTGCACCGACCGGGCGTACTGGATGAAATGCTGGCCGGCCCACGGATGGCGCGCGAAGAACTCCTGCGGCAGCAGATCCCCCTTGAGGCGATTGCACGGCCCGCAGGCGGCCACCACGTTGGCCGGATCGTGCGTGCCGCCGCGCGCCAGCGGATGCACATGATCGAGCGTGGCGTTGTGGACGTCGAGCGGTGTGGCACAGTACACGCAGCGCTGGCTGCAATCGCGGAGCGCGACCTTCCGCATCGCCCGCTTCATCGCGATGAGCACGGGCCGGCCGGTCCCCTGGCCTCGCCGGCGTCCGCTTCCCACGCCGCGGCGCGCGTGCACGGCCCCGCGCCGCGACGGGCGTTCGCCGCGCCCGGATCCCGTGGGCACACTGCGGTCGCTGGCCATGTGACGGCGTCCCATGTCAGGCCCCCCCGAATGCGGACGCCCCGCGCGAGACACGAAGTCTCGGCGCGGGGCGTCTGGGCTGGCATTCGGGAGGGGCGGTCGGCGCGCCCTCACCGGCGACGCGGTGAAGGGGCGGAAGCTCGTGTCGCACACGGGGACACGACTCGGCGGGGCTGACACGTGCGGGCTGCATCGTCCTCCTGACAAGGCGAGCGCAACGAAATGCCATGACGTCGTGACTACGGTAGGACTGCTACACCGGAATGGTCAAGAGGTTGTGGGAAATCCATACCCGTTCGTGGCGTCCCGCCTCCACGACTGGCCCGGCCCGGCGCCCGGTGGCTACGTTTCGGGGTTGCTCCTGAACCTGAGACGGGACTGGATTCCATGGCTACTTCCACACGACCGACCCGCGCCGCTGCCGATGCAGCGACCGCCGGCGCCGCGCCGCTCTCGCGCGATCAGCTCCTGCGCGCGTTCCGCACGATGTACCTGTCCCGCCGCCTGGACGACAAGGAGATCCAGCTCAAGCGGCAGAACCGCATCTTCTTCCAGATCTCCGGCGCGGGACACGAAGCCGTGCTCGCCGCCGCCGGCCTCGTGCTCCGCCCCGCGCACGACTGGTTCTACCTCTATTACCGCGACCGCGCCCTCTGCCTCATGCTCGGCATGACGGGCGCCGAAATGCTGTACTCCGCCGTCGGCGCCGCCGCTGACCCGAACTCGGGCGGCCGCCAGATGCCGAGCCACTGGGGACACAAGGACCTCAACATCGTCTCCGTGTCGTCCCCCACCGGCACGCAGTTCCTGCAGGCGGTCGGCTGTGCCGAAGCGTCCATGCGCGCCGACAAGCTCGATATCACCGACGGCTTCGCCGATGGCGAGGTCGTGCTCGTCACCACCGGCGACGGCACCACCAGCGAAGGCGAGTTCTGGGAATCGCTGAACACGGCCTGCAATCTCGGCCTGCCGGTCGTGTATCTCGTGGAAGACAATGGCTACGCCATCTCCGTGCCGGTGGAAGTCGGCACCGCGGGCGGCTCGATCTCGAAGCTCGTGACCGGCTTCCCGGGGCTCCACATCGAGCAGGTGGACGGCTGCGACCTGATCGCGTCGTATGAGGCCATGTCACGCGCCGTGCAGTACGCCCGCGAACGCCGCGGCCCCGCGCTCGTGCACGCCAAGGTGATCCGGCCGTACTCGCACTCCCTCTCCGACGACGAGGTGCTCTACCGCCCCGAGGAGGAGCGCCAGGCCGACGCGGCCCGCGATCCGGTGGTGCGCTTCCCCGAATGGCTCGTGGCCAACGGACACGCCACCGTCGAGGAGCTCGACGCGATCCGGGCGGACGTGGATGCCGAGGTGCTCGCCGCCACCGACGACGCGCTCGCGCAGCCGCAGCCCACGCCCGACACGGTGCACTTCGCCGTGTATTCCCCCGACGTGGACCCCACCGCCGAGCACTTCGACACCGAGGACGACCCGCAGTTCAGCGGCGATCCCACCACCATGGTGGACCTCCTCAACGCCTGCATGCGCGACGAGATGGCGCGCGACGAGCGCATCCTCGCCTTCGGCGAAGACGTGGCCGACGTGTCGCGCGAGCAGTACCTCGGCAAGGTCAAGGGCAAGGGCGGCGTGTTCAAGGTCACGCACGGCCTGCAGACGAAGTTCGGCGGCACGCGCGTGTTCAACACCCCGCTCGCCGAAGCGAACATCATCGGCCGGGCGATCGGACTCGCGCACCGCGGCTTCAAGCCCGTGGTGGAGATCCAGTTCTTCGACTACATCTGGCCCGCGTACATGCAGCTCCGCGACGAGCTGGCCACCATGCGCTGGCGCTCCAACAACGCCTTCAGCTCGGCGATCGTGGTGCGCACCACGTACGGCGGCTACATCCGCGGCGCCGTGTACCATTCGCAGACGGGCGCGTCGCTCTTCACGCACTGCCCGGGGCTCCGCGTGGTGTGCCCGAGCTCCGCGCTCGACGCGAACGGTCTGCTCCGCACGGCCATCCGCTCCGACGACCCGGTGATCTTCCTCGAGCACAAGCACCTGTACCGCCAGACGTACAACAAGGGCGCGTATCCGGGGCCGAACTTCATGATCCCGTTCGGCAAGGCGCGCGTGCTGCGTGAAGGCACCGACCTCACGGTGGTCACCTACGGCGCCACGGTGCAGCGCGCGCTCGTGGCCGCGAACCAGATCGCCGACGAAGGCGGCCCGTCGGTGGAGGTGATCGACCTCCGCACGCTCTCCCCGTGGGACCAGGAGACGGTGTACGCGAGCGTGCGGAAGACGAACCGCGTGATCGTGGCCTACGAGGACAGCCTGTCGTGGGGCTACGGCGCGGAGATCGCGGCGCGCATCGCCGACGACTGCTTCTCCTGGCTCGATGCGCCGGTGCGGCGTGTGGCGAGCACGGACACGTTCGTGGGCTACGCCCCGAGCCTCGAGGATGCCATCCTGCCGCAGATCGACACGTTCCGCGCGGCGTATCTCGACCTGAGCGCGTTCTGACGCGCTGTGCCGTCGCGCGCCCGCCCGGGCGCGCGACGGCGTGTCGTTGTCAGCGACGGCGGCGGAGCAGTCCGCCCACGCCCGCCCGCACCGCATCCTGGCCCGCGCGGCGCGCTTCTTCCTTCGCCTGGTCCTTCGCGCCGTCCACGGCGCTCTTCTTGATCGCCGCGGCGATGTCCTCGTCCTTGAAGCCGGCCTGCTTCATGGCCTCCTTCATGTCCACCGTGTCCATGCCCGCCGCCTTCAGCGAGTCGGACAGCGCGACCATGTTCGGCATCTCCACCGCCTTGTAGCCCGACGGCAGTTCGAGCGCGTCCGCCGGCACGTCGCCCTTGGCCCACTTCGTGACCTCCATGGAGCTCACGGAGTACTGCGTCTTCCCCTTGTCGCCCGTGGTCTTCATGGTGGAATGCATGCGGAGCGCCGCCGCCTCCGGCAGCTCCTTCGTGGGGCCGGCGATCACCTTCTCCCATTCCTTGTTGCCTTCGAACATGGCGGCCATGTTGCGCCCCATGTCGAGGAACGGGTTCATGAGCTCGGACGCCTTGAGATCCGGCGCGATCCAGAGCGTGGTCTTCGACTCGTTCTTCGTGGTGCTCCCGAAGCCGAAGGTCTTGATCGTCATCGTGTAGCCCTGCTGGATCTCCCACTGCTCGGTCGCGTAGCCGAGGAGCGGTTCACCTGCGCCGACCTTCTTCACCGACATCGAGGCGTTCTTGACGTCGATCGTCATGAGGCCGCCCGTCATGCTGGTGAGCGAGGAGAACATGGAGCCGAGCGCCTTGGGCTCGAGCTTCATGTACTGCTTCTCCTTCGTGTCCACCATGTACATCACCTCGCCGCCCTCGTGGATCAGCATGTAGCCGTCCTTGCTCATCACCGGCGACGGTCCCTTCACCTCGCCGAAGTCGATGCGGGCCCGGTCGCCGGCGATCTGCACCTTGCCCACGGAGCGGGTGATCACCTTCCCCGCGGCGGCGAAGCTCTCGTCGGATTCCGCCGTGGACAGCGTGAACTCGTACGTGAGGCCGGGGACGAACAGCGTGCGCACGGCGGGCGTGAACGCCATCGTGCCGGCGCCCAGCGTCAGCACGGCCGCGATCCACGCGGCCCGGCGACGGGGCGACGAATGACGGGAGGAGAGCATCGCGAACTCCTGAAGGGGGGAAACAGCGGAGGGGATGTGCCCGTCGGCGACGCGGCGTCAGCACCGTGCGCTCGTCGCACGTAGACGCTCAGTCGCACGACGACGTCTCGACTGTCCGATCAAGCTACCCGCGATTTGCCGGACAGTAAACCGTTCGACAGCTTTCCGACGCCCCCGTGCCGTGTCCGTGACGAAACGCACGCCGGGTGTCTCCGTCCTCTCTCCCAACTCCGGCTCATGCTCCCATCCTCTCCCGGCCGCCCTTCAGCCGGTCTCCTGACCGTGCTGGTCGCGGCCGCGATCACGCTGTCACCCGGCCTCGCGTTCGCGCAGCGGGCGACGACCACGCTGTCGGCGGGCTATCGCCCGCACGCGCGGCTCGCGGCGGCCCTCGACTCGCTCCGGCGTGCCAACCCCCAGCTCGTGTCCGTTCGCGAAATCGCCAAATCGCCGGGTGGCCGCGCGGTGCATGTCGTACGCGTGGGCACCGGCGGTGACGCCGCCGACAAGCGGCCGGCCGTGCTGGTGGTGGCCAACGCCCACGGCCCGCACGTCGTCTCCAGTGAAGTCGCCGTCCGCATGATTGCGTCGATGGTGTCTGGATATGGTCGCGATACTGCTGTGAAAAACCTGCTCGATCGGCAGACATTCTACATCGTCCCCCGCGCCAATCCGGACGCCGCCGAAGCCTTCTTCTCCGCCCCGCTCCACGAGCGCGTCGGCAACGACCACCCCACCGACTCCGATCGCGACGGCAAGATCGCCGAGGACGGCCCCGAGGATCTCAACGGCGACGGCCTCATCACCATGATGCGCGTCGAGGATCCCGCCGGCCCCTGGATCGCCGACTCGGCCAATCCGCTCCTCATGCGCCGCGCCGACGCCACCCGCGGTCAGCGGGGACGCTATCGCCTTCTCACCGAAGGACGCGACAACGACAAGGACGGCGAGTTCAACGAGGACGGACCGGGCGGCACCGACATCAACGCCAACTTCCCCAACTTCTACGAATACTTCGGCGCCGCGGCCGGTGACTGGCCGCTCGCCGCCCCCGAAGCCTGGGGCATCGCCGAGCTCTTCCAGACGCACCAGAACATCGCCGCGGCCTACGTGCTCGGCCCGCAGGACAACCTCAACACGCCGTGGACCGGTCGCCGCGTCCCCGGCATCGGCGGCAACCCGCAGGGCACCTCGGCCGGCGGACCGTTCAGCGCCACGCTCCCCGAGGACGATCCGTGGTTCGCCGAAGCGAGCCGCGTCTTCAAGCGCAGCACCGGCTGGCAGCGCGGGCCGGCCGGCACCGAAGGCAAGGGCGACGTGCTCTCGTGGATCTACTACCACATGGGACGGCTGGCCTTCGGCTCGCGCACCTGGTGGACCCCCGATGTCCCCGCCGATACCACGCGGCGCGCCGGCGCGCCGGCCGGTGGCGGAGCCGGTGGCGCGGCCCCCGCGACCGGAGCTGCCGCCGACCCGCTCGCCGCGGAACGCCAGGCGCTCCGCTGGCTCGAGGCGAACCGCCCGGAGATGCTTGTCGCCTGGACGCGCGTCGAGCACCCGGATTTTCCCGGCAAGGTCGTGGAAGTGGGCGGCATCGCGCCGTATGCCACGCTCAATCCTCCCGCCGCCGAGCTCGACTCGCTCGGTGCGAAGCACACGCGCTTCGTGCAGGAGATCGCGGCCATGCTGCCGCGCCTCGAACTCCGCGTGGCCTCCGTCGAATCGCTCGGCCCGCGCACCTGGCGCATCACGGCGCAGATCGCGAACGCCGGCTACTTCCCCACCCTGTCGGCCATGGGTGTCCGCGCGCGCTGGGCGCAGCGGGTGCGCGTGGACCTCAAGACGGCGCGCGGACAGGAGATCGCCTCCGGCCGCTCCATGCAGCTTCTCAATCCGCTCCGCGGCAGCGGCACCAGCACCGAACTCACCTGGGTCGTGGTGGGCGATGCCGGTTCTTCCGTCACGTTGTCGGCAGCCTCCCCGGTCACGGGTGAAGCCGCCGAAACGATCACGCTCCGCGCCCGGTGAACCCCATGACACGCATGCCTCTTCATACGGCGCGTCGCGCCCTCCTTCTCGCCGCCGCGTCGGCCTTCGCGGCCACGTCGCTCTTCGCGCAGCAGCGCCCCGCCGATCGCATTCCGCTCAGCGGCGCGCTCGAAGCCCTCGGCTCGCCGCGCAACCCCAAGGTTCCCATCCTGTGGGATCGCTGGTACGACACCGATCAGTTGCGGGAGCTCGCCGAACGCCTCGCGCGCGCGCATCCGGATTACGTGAAGGTCTCGTCGCTCGGCAAGAGCTACGGCGGCAAGGACATCACCATGATCACCGTGACGAACTTCAAGGTCGGCGATCCCGACCGGAAGCCCGCCATGTGGATCGACGGCAACATCCACTCCAACGAGATCCAGGGCAGCGAGTTCTCGGTGTACACGGCGTGGTATCTCGCCGAGATGGTGGGTCAGGTGGCGGCCGTGGACACGCTGCTCGCGCAGCGCACGTTCTACATCGTGCCCACGATCAACCCCGATGCGCGCGACGTGTACCTCAAGGAGGCCAACACGGCGAGTTCGCCGCGCACCGGCATCGCGCCGCGCGACAATGACGGCGACGGCCTCATCGACGAGGACGGTCCCGACGATCTCGACGGCGACGGCCACATCACGCAGATGCGCCGCCGCAGCCCGAACGGCCGCTTCATCGAGGCGCCGTGGGACAGGCGCGTGATGATCCCCGCGCCGCCGGGCACGAAGGGCGAGTGGGAGATCCTCGGCCAGGAAGGGTTCGACAACGACGGTGACGGCTCCGTGAACGAGGACGGCATCGGCGGCTACGACCCCAACCGCAACTGGCCGTGGCGCTGGGCCCCGCAGTACGTGCAGGGCGGCGCCGACTGGTGGCCCGGTTCGCTCCCCGAGACGCGCGCCGTGATGAATTTCGTGATGAAGCGCGACAACATCGCGGGCGCGCAGAGCTACCACAACTCGGGCGGCATGCTCCTGCGCGGCCCCGGCGTGCCGCAGGACGAATACCGTCCGCAGGACGTGGCCGTGTTCGACCAGATCGGCCGCACCGGCGAGCAGATCCTCCCCGGCTACCGCTACATGATCGTGTGGAAGGATCTCTACACGGTGTGGGGCGGCGAGCTCGACTGGTTCTACGGGGCGCGCGGCATCCTCACCTTCTCCAACGAGCTGTTCACGCCCTTCCTGTACTTCAACCGGCAGGAGGGTCCGAATGTGATCGGCCCCGGCGGCCAGGAACAGTCGGCGCTCTTCGACCGGCTGCTGCTCCTCGGCGAGGCGTTCGTGCCGTGGAAGAAGGTGCAGCACCCGCAGTACGGCGAGATCGAGGTGGGCGGCTTCAAGAAGAACTTCGGACGCGTGGAGCCCGGCTTCCTGCTGCAGAGCGACGCGCACCGCAACATGATGTTCACGCTGTACCAGACGTCCGAGATGCCGCTCGTGGAAGTGGACACGATCACCACGCGTTCACTCGGCGGCGGGCTCACCGAGGTCACGGCCGTGGTACTCAACCGCAAGCTCGCGCCCACGCACACGCAGCAGGACGTGGAGAACCGCATCTCGCGTCCGGACCACGTCACGCTCACCGGCGGCCGCGTGGTCGCCGCGTTCCGGGTGACCAATCCGCTGCAGAACCACACGGAAGAGCAGAAGCTCGATCCGGGCACGATCAAGCTCGCGAACATCCCGGGCGGCGGCGTGCCGGTGACCGTGCGCTGGATCGTGGAAGGAAGCGGCCCGTTCACCGTCACCGTGGACTCGCCCAAGGGCGGCGTGCACTCGAAGCGCTCGCGGTAGCAACGGGGTAGCGAATACACGAACGGCCGGCGTGCGGAAGTCGCACGCCGGCCGTTCGCTTATGAAGTACACATGACGTTCACACGTTCACGCATGCCGTGCGCGAGGCTGACACGCGCGTTACGGGTAGAGCTTCCGCAGTTCCTCGGCCGTGAGCGGGGCGGCCTGCGCCTTCGTGGCGGCGCGCACCTTCGCCACGTCGGCCGCCGTCACCGCGCTCGCCTTGTTCCCCCACTGCGAGCGGATGTAGGTCACCACGTTGGCCACTTCCTCGTCGCTGAACATCGTGCCCCACGGGGTCATCACGCTGTTGTAGGTCGCGCCCTGCACGGTCACCGGCCCCTGCATGCCGTGCAGCACGATCGCGATCGGCACTTCGGCACGGCCGGTCACCCACTCCGAGCCGGCCAGTGGCGGGAAGGCGCCCGGCAGACCCGCGCCCGTGGGCATGTGGCACGCCGCGCAGGTCCCGTACAGCTCGGCGCCGGTTCGGGCCTTCTGTGCGAGCAGGGGCGCGGGGAGCAGGCCCAGCAGGGCAACGAAGGCGAACGGAACGCGCATGATCGGACAGCGGAAAAGGGAGCGCCCGGCATCGGGCGGAGCGGCAGGTGTATTCCTGAAAGATAATCGATCATCGCGCGTGCACGGCGGCCGGCGCTACCTTCCGGCGAGGCGCCGCTTCCCCGGCGCCTCATGTCCCGTCATCCACGTCCCATGGCCCGCCGCCTTCTCCCGCGTTTCGTCTCCGCGCTCTGCGCGCTCGCCGGTACACTGCTCCCCGGCCCCGTGGCCGCGCAGCCCGCTCCGCTTCCCTTCGCCGACCGCATCGCAGCGCACTACGACGGGGAACGCGCCCGCGCCACCGTGGCGTTTCTCGACCAGTACGTGCGCTGGCCCGGCAACCGCGGCTTCGATGCGTCCATCGCGCACATCGCCGAGGAGCTCGAACGCGCGGGCTACGTGCGGGAAGACCGCGCCACGGCCACCGACGCACTCGTCTATCGCGTGGAGCGCTATCCCATGGCGCAGCCGGCGTGGGAGCCGCTCGGCGCGTCGGTCACCATCGCGGGGGAATCGTCGCCGCTCCTCCACTTCGAGACCAATCGCAACATGCTGGCCACCAACTCGTTCTCCACTCCGGCGGGCGGCGTGACGGCGGAGGTGGTGTTCGTGGGCGGTGGCACACCGGCCGAGTACGAAGCCGCCGGTGATGTGCGCGGCAAGATCGTGTTCGCCGAAGCCTCGGTGGGGCGCGTCTTCCAGGAGGCGGTGGGGCGACGCGGCGCCATCGGCGCGCTCGGCTATTCGCTCGCGGGCTACCTGCGCCCCGAGGTGAACCGCACGTCCATCCAGTTCGCGAGCGTGCCGCGCGACACGACCGTCCGCGCGTGGGGAATCGCGCTCTCCTTCGACGCGCGCGAACGCCTGCGCGCCGCGCTCGCGCGAGGGCCCGTGCGTCTCCAGGTGGTCACCGACACGCGCTTCACACCGGATGCCGTGGAGCAGACGGTGGTCGCCGAGGTGCGCGGCACGTCGCATGCGCAGGAGCGGTTCGTCTTCAGCGCGCACGTCCAGGAGCCCGGCGCGAACGACAATGCCTCCGGCGTGGGCGCGCAGCTCGAGATGGCGCGCGTGATGGCGCGGCTGCTCGCCGAAGGGATGCCGCGTCCCGCCCGTACGCTCACCATGCTCTGGGGGCTCGAGATCCGTTCCACCGACCGGTTCATCACGCAGGACAGCGTGCGCGCCCGCGACATCCGCTGGGGAATGTCGCTCGACATGGTGGGCGAGGACACCGAGAAGACGGGCGGTACCTTTCTCATCGAGAAGATGCCCGACCCGTCGGCCATCTGGACGCGCGGCGAGGACCAGCACAGTGAATGGGGCGGACGTCCGCTCGAGAAGAAGGATCTCCGTCCGCACTGGTTCAACGACTGGGTGCTCGCGCGCGCCCTCGCCCACGCCGCCACGACCGGCTGGGTGGTGAAGACGAACCCGTTCGAAGGCGGCAGCGATCACACGCCCTTCCTGCGCGCGAACAAACCGGCGCTGCTGCTCTGGCACTTCACCGACCAGTTCTACCACACCGACGGCGACCGCCTCGACAAGGTGTCGGCCGTGACGCTCCGCAACGTGGGAATCACGGCGCTCACGAGCGCACTGCCGCTCCTCACCGGCGACGCGGCCACGGCAGAGCGGATCGTGCGTGAAGTGCTCGCGGCGGCGGAGCAGCGCCTCGCGGACGAAGCACGGCTGGCCGCGGCCAACATCGCGGCCGATGCATCGGTCCGCGCGCAGGAGCGCGACATCCTCGAAACGTGGGCGCAGTACTACGTGGACGCGCTGGCCGCCGTAGCCGATGTCGAACTCGGCGGGCTATCAAGCACGACCGGTGCCGCAGTTGCCGAGGCACAGGAGCGGGTGCGGCGCGTGCTGGCGGGGCATCTCCGGTAACACGGGGGAACTGCAACGGCAAAAGAACCCACAGATGACGCAGATGAACGCAGATGAAAATGTGGATGGTGCGGACGGCTCGTCCCGCCGGCGTTCCGCTCCTCGCGCCCCGCCCATAGCTTTCCGGGGTTCCTTCCCTCCCGGAGATTCCCATGCCGTTCCGTACCCCGGCCGCGACAGCCCTCGTCGCCGCCACGTTCCTCCTCGGGCCGTCCCTCCTGGCACAGCCCGGCGCGCCCACCGTGACCGCCGCGGCTGCCCCCGCCGCCCCGCGCGCCATGACCCCCGTCGACATCGCCGAGTGGAAGTCCATCCGCTCCGCCCAGCTCAGCCACGATGGCCAGTGGTTCGGCTATGTCCTCGCCCCCAACGAGGGCGATGGCGAAGTCATCCTCCGGCAGGTCGCCGAGGGCGGCAAGGAGCTCCGGTTCCCGGTGGGAGACGCTGCCTCCAACCCCGCCCTCCAGCTCTCCGCCGACGGCAAGTGGGCCGCCTTCCTCGCCTGGCCCAAGGCCGCCGATGCCGCCCGCCTGCGCCGGGAGCGCCGTCCCATCCAGGGCAAGGCCACCCTCGTGAACCTCGCCACCGGGCAGAAGAAGGAGATCGACAAGGTCCGCGCCATCGCCTTCGCCGGCGACGCCCCGCGCTGGGTCGCGCTCCACGGCTACGGCGCCGATGCGCCGGCCGGTGGCGCCCCCGGGGCCGGTACCCCGGCGGCCGGCGCCGCCTCGGGGAGACCTGCCGGCAGCGACCTCCTCCTGCACCAGCTCGGCAGCGAGACCATGCTCAACGTCGGCAACGTGAACGAGTTCGCCTTCGATCACTCCGGCCGCTGGCTTGCCTTCAGCATCGACGCCGCCAACAAGCTCGGCAACGGCGTGCAGCTCCGCGACATGAACGCCGGCACCGTGCGCGGCATCGACGCCGCCGAACGCGCCACCTATCGCCGGCTCGCCTGGACCGACACGCTCCCCGCCTTCACCGTGCTGCGGACCACCATCGATTCGAGCGGCAAGGACACCGTGGTGGCCGCGATGGGCGTGAGCCGCGTGGGCACGCCGCAGGAACGCACCTCCACCATCGCACACACCGGCCGCGCCGACTGGCCCGCCGATCATCACATCAGCACCGACCGTTCGCCGCGCTGGTCGCAGGATCTCGACGGCCTCTTCTTCGGACTGCGCGCCACGGAAAAGCCGGTGCCGAGAGACGAGCAGCTCGAGGACGACGACAAGCCCACGCTCCGCCTCTGGCACGAAAAGGATACGCGGCTGCAGTCGCAGCAGGACGTGCAGGCCACCATGGACCGGACGTTCTCCCATCTCGCCGCATACTGGCCCGCCACCGACAAGGTCGTGCGTCTCACCGATGAAAACGCCCGCACCGGCGCGCCCACCGACCTCGACCGCTGGGTGATCACCACCGATGTGGCGCGGTATCAGCGGCAGGCCAGCGTGGACGGCATCAACCGGCGCGACGTGTACGTGGTGAACCCGCGCACCGGCGAGAAGCGTCTCGCGCTCGAAGGACTGCGCGGCGGCAGCAGCACCTCGCCCGACGGACGCCGCATGGCGTTCTTCGACGACGGGGAATGGCACGTGATGGAGCTCGCCACCCTCGCGCGCAAGCCGCTCACCACCGGCGGCCGGTTCATCAACGTGGAAGACGATCACAACATCGACCGCCCCGGCTATCCCATGTACGGCTGGGCCGCCGACGGCAACGCGTTCCTCGCCTCCGACGGCTGGGACGTGTGGCGCGTCAACGTGGCCGGCGGCGAGCCCGTCAATCTCACGCGTGACGGCAAGGCCAAAGGCATCCGCTACGGCCGGCCGCTGCAGTTCGATCCGCGGCAGCGCGGCGTGGATCTGAACACGCCGTTCATCATCACCGCGCGCGAAGAGCGCACCAAGAAGGAAGGCATGCTGCGTGTGGACGCCCGGGCTGGCCGGATCACGTCACTCGGCTGGCGCGACGCGCGCGTGAGCCCCGTCAAGGCCCGCAAGGCCGATGTCTGGGTGGCGAGCATCTCCACCTCGGCCCGGTTCCCCGACTACTGGCGTATTTCCTGGAACGGCGACTCGCTCCGCCTCACCGACGGCGCGCCGAACATGAACGGTCTCGCCTGGAGCCCGGGCGCGCGGCTCGTCACCTACGTGGGCGACAAGGGCGACACATTGCAGGGCGCGCTCTTCCTGCCGGCCGGCTACGAGGAAGGAAAGAAGTACCCCACCGTCACGTACATCTACGAGAAGATGTCGGACAATCTCCACACGTTCTACTCGCCCACGTTCAGCAGCTCGTACACGCCGAGCATCTACACGAGCCGCGGGTATGCCGTGTTCATGCCCGACATCCGATATCAGATCAACGACCCCGGGATGTCGGCGGTGTGGTCGGTGATCCCCGGCATCAAGGCCGCCGTGGCCACCGGCATCGTGGACGAGGAGAAGGTCGGCCTGCACGGTCATTCGTGGGGCGGCTACCAGACCGCGTTCCTCGTGGGGCAGACGAACATCTTCCGGGCCGGCGTGGCCGGCGCGCCGCTCACCGACATGGTGAGCATGTACAGCTCCGTGTACTGGAACACCGGCTCGGCCAACCAGCCCATCTTCCAGAGCTCGCAGGGACGCTTCAAGGGGAACTTCATCGAGAACCGCGAAGCGTACGAGCGCAACTCGCCCAACCGCTACGCCGACAGGATCAACACGCCGCTCATCATCCTGCACAACGACAAGGACGGCGCGGTGGACTACAACCAGGGCATCACGTTCTACAACACGCTCCGCCAGCTCGACAAGGACGTGATCCTGCTCGAATACCAGGGCGAGAATCACGGCCTGTCGCAGCTCAAGAACCGGCGCGACTACACCATCCGCCTGATGGAGTACTGGGATCATCATCTCAAGGGCGTGCCCGCGCCGGAGTGGCTGGACAAGGGCATCCCGCGTCTCGAGATGGACCGACACTATCGCGAGCGGAAGCCGCTGTACACGCCGCCCAAGAAGCCGGAGGAGAAGAAGGCCACGGTCACCATGCAGTAAGCGGAGACCACGCGCATGTCCATCCGCATCGTCCACGGCAGTGCCGCACTCGCGGCACTGCTCCTCGCCGCCTGCACCACGGCATCGCCGCCGGCCGGATCATCGGCCCCGCGGCCCGCCGAGGCAGCGCCGCTCACCGTGGTGAGCTACAACATCCGGCACGGGCGCGGCATGGACGACCAGGTGGACATCGCGCGTGCCGCGGGCGTGCTGCGCGCGCTCGCGCCCGATATCGTGGGATTGCAGGAAGTGGACGAACGCGTCACGCGCAGCAACGGCGTGGCGCAGGCCGACACGCTCGGCTACATGCTCGGCATGCATCCGGTGTTCAGCAGCTTCATGGACTATCAGGGCGGACGGTATGGCCTTGCCATCCTGTCGCGACATCCGGTCGCCGGCGTGCAGCACATCCGGCTCCCCGACGGCAACGAACGCCGCTTCGCCCTGCTCGTGGAGATCGCCATGCCGTCCGGCGACACAGTAGCCGCGATCAATCTCCATTTCGACTGGGTGGCGAACGACACGGCGCGCTTCAAGCAGGCCAGCGTGCTCGCGCAGGTGCTCGACACCCTCAGCCGGCCGTACATCCTGATCGGCGATTTCAACGACCGCCCCGGCACGCGTACCATCGGGCTCTTCACGGCACGGGCACGCGAAGCGGCCAAGCCGGAGGCGGCGCGGAACACGTTCCCCGCGGACCAGCCCGATCGCGAAATCGACTTCATCTTCGCCGCGCCGGCGCGTTCGTGGTCGGTGGGCGAGGTGCGCGTGATCGACGAACGGCTGGTGTCGGATCACCGCCCCGTGCTCGCGCGGCTGCAGTTCACGCGGGGCCGCTGACGGGGATCGCGCACGCGCGATTGCCGACACGCAGGATTCCCGACGCGGGACGCAGTGTCTATGGCGCGTCCCGCCGCAGCGCCATCACCCACACGTCGCTCGAACGCTCGGCGATCGTGAAATAGAAATGCCGGCCGTCGCTGGAGAACTCCGGACGCGGTGACAGCCGCCGTTCGTGCGCGAGCCGGGCCACGAGACGCGGCGTGCAGGCAGCGCTCACGCGCGTGCCGGTGGCCGGCGCCGCGCAGGACACCGGCACGCTGTACCAGCTCGCCTGCCCGCGGTCGTCGATCCATTTGTAGTACAGCGACCTGCCGTCGGCGGACCATTCGGCGAAGCCGAGCGCGCTCTCCTGCGTGCGCGGAATGCGATGGACGTGGCGCACCGCGCCGCCGGACACCGGAATCGTCCACACGCCGTCGGCATTCAGGAACGACACCGTGCGCCCGTCGGGAGAAAAGCGCGCCGCATATCCGCCCGATGGCGACATGCGCCGTGCCGCGCTCCAGGTGCCGCGGGCCGTGCGGGTGGTGAGATATACTTCGTCGCGTCCCGTCGCATTGGAGCTGAACACCAGCGATCGGCCGTCGGGCGACCAGCGCGGCGAGCGCTGGTTGCGCGGCGCGGCGAGCACCGGCAGCGATGCGCCTCCGCCGGCCGGAACCACACGCATCTCGCGCTGGCCGTCCGCGCCGAAGCGGTAGTACACGATGAGCGCGCCGTCCGGCGACCAGTGCGGCATGAACTCGTCGGCCGGATCGTTCGTGAGCGCCGACGGTTCGGCCGAGACGTCGTCGAGCGGAAGCCGGTACAGATCCTGGCGGCCGCCGCGGTCGCTGTCGAACGCCAGCCAGCGTCCGTCGCGCGACACGTCGAGCCCTTCGATGGATTGACTGCCGCGCGTCACCGGGTGCGCGTCATCATCGCCCGACGGCGACGTGGTGCCGATCGGCAGTCGCCATATGTTCGCCGCGTTCCGGAACACCGCGTAGGCCAGTCGCGAGTCGTCGCTCGCGAGCGAGATCCCGTGCGCCCCCAGGCCGGCCGTGAGGCGCTGCGCGCCGCCGGCCGACCTCCCCGCCCCGTCGATCCCCTGCGCGTACACGTCCCGGTCCCCGTCGCGCGCCGACACGAACAGCAGCGTGCGGCTGTCCGACGTCCACACCGGGCTCGCATGCACGCCCGACACATCGGTGATGCGCACCGTCGTCCCGTCGCTCACGGACACCACCCAGATGCTGCTCGGCGCCTGGTTGCCGAGATTCAGCGTGCTCCCTCGCGGATCCTCCCCGAACACGAACGGCACGTTGCCGTCCACGTAGGCGAGCCAGCGCCCATCCGGCGACCACGCCAGGGAGTGCGGTTCCACGGCCCGCTCCGCGACACGGCGCGGCGTGCCGCCCGTCGCGTCGCGCACGTGGATCTGCCACTCCTGCACGTATGCGATGCGCTGTCCGTCCGGCGACCAGGCCGGTGACCCCACCCACCCCGTGCCACGCGCCGGCGTCACGAGCACGCCGGCCGCGCCGCCGTCGCTCGCGATCCGCATGATGCGTCCGTCGCTCTGGAACAGGATCGTGCGGCCGTCGGGTGACCAGCGGGGCGCGCGCTGCTGCCCGTTCACATCCGGCGCGAGCACGACCGCCGGGCCGCCGTCCAGCGGCCGCACCTGGATCTGCATGCGCCCCGATTCGTCGCTCGCGTATGCGAGGCGCGTACCGTCCGGCGATACGGCGGGATCGAGTTCGAGCGCGGCATCGAAGGCAACGCGCCGCGTGGTGCCGGGCACGAACCGCGTTCCCCTGGTCTCGTCTTCGGACACAGCGGCGAACGCCGCCGGCTCGATCGGCGCACCCGTACCGCCGCGCGCCAGCGCCACCCACGCCGCGTGCATCGCCGCGCTGTCCGGCTCGCCCGCCATGCGCCACGCCTCCGCCAGCGCGGCGTGCAGTGCGGTGTGTGTCACGTAGAAGTTGTTCACCTCGAGCGATCCACGGAGCGCTGGCTGCAGCACCGCCACCGCCTCGCGCGCGCGGCCGAGCGCGAGCAGCGACTGCGCGAGCATGAGATTCGTGCGCGTGTAGCCGAGGTTCGGCGAGGTCATCGCGCGCCGGTAGGCGTCCACGGCCGCGGCATGATCGCCGCGGGCCGCGAACAGCAGACCGCGCACGTGATGTTCGAGACGCTGATCGCGCACCCACACGCTCGTCGCGCTCAGCGCGCGCACGGAATCCGCGATCGTCCCGAGTTCGAGCGTGTCACCCGCGAGCGCGAGCGCGTCGGCCCGATGCACGAGATGCCAGATGTGCAGCGAGTTCGACGTGGGCAGCCCCGCGTTGGGGCCGCGATAGCGCGCAATGGAATCGTAGAGCGCAGCCGCCGCGGCCCCGTGCCCGCGTTCGAGCAGGATCTGCGCTTCGTGGATCGCCGACGCGGGCGCGGCATCCGCCAGCACCGTTCCGACCTCCTGGATCCGGAACGCCCGGGCCACCGTGAGCGCTTCCTCCCACCGCTCCTGGTGTCGCAGCGAGGTGATCAGATTCCAGAGCGCGCCACCGCGCCGCTCCACCGGCGCGGTTTCGAGCCGCGCGCGGAGGATCGCATCCGCGCGGCCGTAGTCCGCCTCGCGGATCCGCCGCACGGCACTCCACTCCGCCGCGTAGTCCGCCGCGCCCGGATCGAGCGCGAGCGCGCGGCGAAACGCCTCCTCGTCGGGCGTGCCGCGGTACATCGTCACGCGCGCCACATTGCGCCACGCGTTCGTGGATTCGCTCTGCCGGCGGGCAAGCGCCCGCGCCTCCCGTTCCGCGGCATCGAGCGAATCGCTCCACTCGTACATCGTCACGAGCTGGTGGTGCGCCTCGCAGGCGTGGCATGGCACCCGCTGCTCCTCGATCGCGGACGAATCCATGTGCAGCACGCGTCGGAACGTGCGGGTCGCCTCCTCATAGTCGCCGCGCCAGAAGGCCGCCCGCCCCATGCGCAGCAGCGCGTGCGGATCATCCGGGAACCGGGCGCGCAGACTGTCCACGTACGCGAAGAACACCGGCGTGCGCGCCCGCTCCGTCACGTGCGACCGCACGAGCAGACGGTCCCGTTCACTCGCGCCGCCGGCCAGCCGCTCCGCCGTCGTCCACAGGCTCTCCGCCTGCACATACGATTCCTCCCGGCTCGACGCATCGGCTGCGTAGAGCGCCGCCATGGCGAACCCCGGATCCTCCGCCAGCGCCGCGCGCAGGCGCTGCGCCGCTTCGCCCCAGTTGCCGCGCGCATAGGCCTGCAAACCGTCGTGATAGTAGCGGGCCGCGAGCACCGACCGGGTGCCCACCGGCTCCGAGAACCCGGGACGGTCGTCCTCCGCGTGCCGGCGCTCGAGCGCGAACGTGAGCGCGCTTCCGCCCACGAGCACACCCACGGCCGCGGCCATCACGCTCGTGCGATGCCGGCGCAGCCACGTGCGCAGCCGGTACGGCGCGCCGTCGCCGCGCGCTTCCACCGCCGCGCCGGCGAGATGGCGCCGCACGTCGTCCGCCAGGTGACGCGCCGATGCATAGCGCCGCTCGGGTTCCTTCCGCAGGCTCGTGAGGATGATCGCGTCGATATCGCCGCGCAGCGCGCGCTGTTCCCCACGCGGCACGAGCGACGACGGACGCGCCGGCCGTTCCTCGATCACCGCGCGCTCGATCTCGTACGTGGTGCGCCCCGCGCGCACGAACGGCCGCTTGCCGGTGAGCAGCTCGTGCAGCACCACGCCGAGCGCATACACGTCGCTCGCGGCCGTCACCGCTTCGCCGAAAACCTGCTCCGGGCTCGCGTATTCCGGCGTCAGCAGCCGCTGCCCCGTGCGTGTGAGCGCATGCGCGCTCCCCGACGCATCCGGCGCGCGCCACGTCCCGGTCCCCGACAGGGAGCCGTCGCCCGTCTCGAGCACCTTCGCGATGCCGAAGTCGAGAAGCTTGGGCTCGCCTTCCGCCGTGACGAGGATGTTGGACGGCTTGAGATCGCGGTGGATGATGCGCGCCGCGTGCGCTTCGGCTACCGCGTCGCATACCTTCGCGAAGAGCGCGAGCCGCGCGTCCACGGGTAGCGCACGGGCTCGGCACCACGCATCGATCGGCGCGCCGTCCACGAACTCCATCACGTAGTACGGACGCCCGTCGTCGGTGATGCCGCCGTCGAGCAGGCGCGCGATGTTCGGATGATCCAGCCGCGCCAGCACCTGCCGCTCCGCCCGGAACCGCCGCACGAACGCGGCATCGTGATGAAGCCCCGGCCGCAGCAGCTTGAGCGCCACGCGCATGCGGAACGCGCCGTCGTCGCGTTCGGCGAGATACACGGTGCCCATGCCGCCCGCACCCGCTTCGCGCAGCACGCGCCAGGGGCCGATGCGCGGCGGCGGCGCGGCCGGCAGACCGCCGAACGGCGTGATGAACGCGCCAGGCTGCTCGAGCAGCGTGGCCGCAAAGGCGACGGCCGGCCGTTCCCCGGTCACGGCGAGCGGGCCATCCTCCCGTGCATGCGCCGCCAGCAGCCGCTCCACTTCCACACGCAGCGACTCGTCGCCCCCGCACGCCTCCGCGAGACCACGCGCACGCTCGGTGGGCGGCAGTTCGATCACCGTGTCGAACACGGATTCGATCTGCTGCCACCGCTCGGGAGTCATCTCACGTCGCTCGGAGCTGGACACGCGGCGAAGGAACGGGACACGCGGCGAAGGAAGTCGACAGGCGCGCGCTCGCCGCTCGTGCACCCGCGCGCCACAGGGCCGGCGCGAGCGCCTCGCGCGGGCTGCGCGAGCAACTTGACCGGTTGCGCCACCTCCGGCAAGCGGATGATGCGCACGATCGGTTCATCCCGCACACGGCCACGATGTCCGCCGCGGCCCGCCGATCGCGCAGTCACGGGTATGGTGCGCACCCTGTCCCTTTCGAACCGCCGTGCTCGTGCACGCGCCACACCACCGAACGATCCCCCCGACGTCGTCCGCACGCGTCGATGGTGCCCCCGCGCCATCCGCGACGGCTGGCGTGCCGCCGTCGCCCGCGCGCTCTTCCCCCCCTCCGTGCACGCGGCCGCGGCCTCCGTTCTCGTCCGGATCCTCCGCGCCACGGGCGGACGGCACATCGTGGACCTCGAGGCGGGCGCGGGCGACGTCTGGCATTCGCTCCATCCGCTCCTGGGCCGGCACGGGCTCGACGTGCGCGTGCGTCTCACCGACGCGCAGCCGGACCTCCGGGCCTTCGCGCGCGTCGAACTGGCGATCCAGGGCCGCGTGAGCGGCGAGTTCCGCTGCATCTCCGGCACCGCCGTTCCCGCGGACCTGCACGGCCTCCGCACGGTGCTCGGCATCCTGCCGCTGCTGTCACCGGAGCGGACGCGTCGTTTCCTCGTCGACGCCGTCGCACGCGGCGAAGCGATCGTCCTGTTCGCGCCGCAGCGCCGCCGCGCATCGGAGATAGGCCGCGCGCTCGGTGCCGCGCTGTGGGCCGCGCTCGCGCTCCATGGACCGCGCACCTGGTCCCGCGTGATGTGGACGTATCTCGTCCCCGTCATTCCCCTGCTCGCGCTCGGCGGGACGTACGCCGCCTGCCGCCGTGCCCCTCGCGCCGGAGATCTGCTCGCGCTCACCGGCGAGCTCGACCATGTCACCTGGTCATGGTCCGTGGGCACCGGTGGCGGTCCGCGTGACGACGCGCTCGCCTGGCTCACCGGCATGCCGCCCGCACCATGCAGAACGGGGGAGCCGCCATGGCTCCCCCGTCGTCGACCACCATGAGCAACCGCGCCTGATCAGCGCGCGGCAGGCTGCGGCAGCGCGTCCACGAACTCGGCCATGCGCTTGCGCGTGGCTGCATCGGGCACACGGCCGATGCCGCCGCCGATGTTGTCGATCATGTTGCGCGCCTGGCTCGTGGCCGGCGTCACCACCGTCACCGCCGGATGGCCCAGGATGTACTTGAGGAAGAACTGCGCCCACGAGTTGGCGTCGAACTCCTTCGCCCAGTCGGGCACCTCGACACCCGCCGCGCGGCGGAACAGGCTCGTACGCCCGAACGGCACGTACACCATCACGGCGATCTTGCGCTCCTGCGCGAGCGGCAGGATGACCTCTTCCACGCCGCGGTTGTCCACCGCGTAGTCCACGCCGATGAAATCGATCGGCTCGTTGCGCATGATCTCCGCGAGCTGGCCGTACTGGCCGTCGCTCGTGGTGGTGACGCCCGTGTACCGGATGCGCCCCTGCTGCTTGAGCTCCTTGAGGATGCCGAGCTGCGTGGGGATGTCGCCCAGGTTGTGCACCTGGATGAGGTCGATCTTCGGAGTCTTGAACTTCGTGAACGACGCCTCGATCTGCGCGCGCGCCGCGGCCGGATCGGCCTTCCCGTCGCCCCCCCGCTGCACGACGTTCACCTTGGTGGCCCAGAAGATCTTGTCCACGATGCCGAGCTCGTTGGCGATCGTGCCGGCCGCCTGTTCCGACGCGCCGTAGCTCGGTGCCGTGTCGAACACCGACGCGCCGCGGTCCACCATCGTCCGCAGCACTTCCTTGAGCGCCGTGAGATCTTCGCTGCGCGCCACCTGCGAGAAGGTGGCGGAACTGCCGAGGCCGATCACCGGGATCATTTCTCCCGAGGACGGAATGGCCCGCTTGAGCAGCGCTCCGGGCTGCAGGACACGCGCGCTCTCTTCGAGCGCGCGCAGAAGGCGGGGGGACAGCGCGAGGGATGCGCCGGCGCCGAGTGTGACACCGAACCAGTCGCGACGAGAGAGCATGGCAGAGCTCCGGGTGGGGGGTACGAAAGGTTACGCGCCGGCCCCGTGCAGCGCTGGGGCGATCGCGGCGGCCGGGCGCACCCGTCCGCCCCGGTCGGCGATCAGGGAATCATGACCGGGCCCGGGGACACGGTCAACCGATCATTCAGTACCCGTCTGCAGCGAACGATGTGCCGTCTTCCGGTGTTCCCCGTATACATTGCGGAAGCGGTCCCACCATGGCCTCATCCGGGGAATGCCTCATGGAATACGTCACCACGACCGGCTGGCGGCTCAAGGGTTCGCAGACCATCGAGCTGCTCGCGCAGGCCGCCGAGCGTCTCGATGTCCCGGACCGGAGCGACGATGCAGTCTACGCCGCGCGCTTCCGGATGCGGCCCCGCCTCGGCGGCGGCAGCGCCGTGGGGGAAGCGCTCGCGGCACTCACCGAGGCGCTGCGGAGCGACTGGCCCGGCGCACCCGCGCTCACCCGGGAGCAGCCCCTCCGCCGCACGGCCGACCGATCGAGCGGCCTCCAGTGGAGCGTGAACGGGCGCGACGGGGCATGGATCGGGGAACTGGTCTGGCGACATCCGCATCCGGTCGTGCGCGGCGCCGTGTGCACCACGCACATGATTCTGCGCGAGCAGGCGGACCTGTCGGATCTCGCGGTGCGCGTGCTCGTCGACGGGGGGCGGTCGGCGGTGCGCGGCGCCGTGGGAGCGGGCCAGAGCCGCCCGCGCTTCCTGACCGCGATGCACCGGGCGCTCCGGATGGAGTTCGCCGGCACGTTCGCCGAGCCGCGGCTGATCACGGGCGACGAAGTCGACCAGTTCGTGTCGCACACCCTGCTCTCCGAAACCCGCACGCTGCCGGCCGCGGTCCTTTCCCCGCAGGAAGGCGGCGGGTATCTCGTGCCCCCGGAAACGCTCGGCGAGGAACTGCTCGGTCTCGCCTCCCTGCACGTCCTCGCGGATCATCAGGATACCTTCCGCCTCACCGACGCGCTCGGTGACCGGCGCCTGAGCGCCTACTGGGGCGCCCTCCGCGTGTACCTCCCCGACTTTTCCTGCGCGGATGCCCCGGCGGCGCACCCGCTGCTCGTGCGCGACCAGATCGTGGATCCGGTGCTGCGCGCCGAGCTCGTGGGCCGCCTCGCGCTCCGCACCGCGATCAGTCTTCGCATGCCCCCGGGCATCGCGTCGGCCGTCGAGACCGTCGATGTCGCGGCCCCGAAGCCGTCGGCGGACCGGAACGGATATCACCCGGCAGACGGGAACGGCCATCATGCGGAGGACACGACCGCACCCGTCCGTGCCCCCGAGGTCGCCCCGGAGCAGATCACGGCCATGATCGCGCTCATGAACCGGCTTCTCGACGGACAGGCGCAGCTCACGGAAGAGGTCGCCCGGTTGCGGACGAGCACGGCGGTTCGGGCCGCGAACACCGCGTTCCTCGAGCGCCGGGTGGCGAGCTTCGAGCACCTGCTCGACGGACTCGTCGCGACGCTGCGGGGCGATTCCGTGGAGACCGCGACCGGCGAAGCAACGATCACGGACGACCACGCCGACACCGGAGAGGAGGCGGAGGAGGAAGCGGGCGATCGGACCACCCTGGTGGACGTGGTCCGGCACGCTGCCACGGCCCATGCCGATGCCCTCCTCGTGCTCGACAGCGCCGAACGTTCTGCATACGACAGTCCGTACGAAGATCCCGATCGGGTGGCCACGATCCTGCATGCCATGGCGCACGTGGCGCAGCGCCGGCAGAGCGGCGGCCTTGGCACCTCGCTCCGCGAGGCATTCCGTGAACTGGGCGTCGAATACCGCGGCGGAATCGCGCCGGGAACGTCCCACAAGCTGCGGCGGCAGCATCTCGCCATCGGCCCCGACGGCACGGTGTACGACTGCGACGAGCACATCGTGCTCGGCGGCACCTATGATCCGCGGCGCTGCCTGCGGATCTATTTCACGTCACGTGCGCCCCATGAGCCGCGCTTCGTGATCGGCCATGTGGGACGCCACTTGGACGTGAAGACCACCACATGACGAACGCCCGGCCCGATCAGCATGATCGGGCCGGGCGCCGTGCAGCGGGATGCTTCAGTGGTGGCTGCCGTGTCCCGCAGGCTTTTCCGGCTTGCACTTGTCTTCCACCACGTGGAAGGTGTCGTGCACCGTCTTGAGTGCCGCCTTGACCGTGGCATCATCCGCCTGCTTCGTGACCAGGCCGGCCACCGCCTCCGATTCCGGCACGAGACGCGCGATCGCCGCCTTGATCTCCGGCGCGTCGCACCCCTTGGGCGCGGCGACCACGCTCCAGGCCTTGGCCGCCGCCACCAGCCTGGGCGCCGAGGCGCGTGCCGGACCCAGGCTGTCCTTCCGGGCCGGATGCCACGACGCGGCCATCACATCGTGGAAGGCATCGAGCTCTTTCCAGCCGCTCTTTTCATGATCCTCTTCCTTGGCCCCGGCTGCGTGATGCGCGCCATGCGCCTCGGCCGGCTTGGGCGGCGGGGTCTGCTGGGCGGAGGCGGACGGCGCGAGGAGCACCGCGGTGAGCAGGGCGGCAACCGGCAGCGCAAGCCGGCGAACGAGCGGATACGACATGAGGATCTCCGAAGACGAAAGGGATATTCCTGAAAGTTCACGAAATCGGGGGGCGTACACAACTGCCGGCGCTCGCGGGACGCCGGCTGCTCATCCCCCGCTACGGCCGTTCGTACACCACCCGGCCGCCCACCACCGTCAACCGCACCTCCACTTCGCCGAGCGCCTCCGGCGCCACCCGGGTGAGATCCCCGTCGAGCAGCACCAGGTCCGCCAGCCGGCCCCGGGCGAGCATCCCTGTCTCCTCGTCGGCAAATCCGGCGTACGCCGCGCCCCGGGTGTACGCGCGCAGCGCCTCTTCCACCGTGATCTTCTCGGCCGGCACCCAGCCGTCCGGATGGGCGCCGTCGAGTGTGCGGCGGGTAACCGCGGCGTAGATCCCTTCGAGCGGTGTGGGCGGCGCCACGAACCAGTCGCTGCCGAACGCCAGCGTGGCGCCATGGTCGAGCAGCGACCGGAACGCATACGTGCCGCGCGCCCGTTCCGGGCCGATCACCTTGTCGGCCCATCGCCCGTCGTCGATGGCGTGGTACGGCTGCATGCTCGCGATCACGCCGAGCGCGGCGAAGCGCGGCAGGTCGTCCGGATGCACGTGCTGCGCGTGTTCGATACGCCAGCGGCGGTCGCGCGGGCCATGCTCCTCCGCCACACGCGCGAAGAGACCGAGCTGGGTGCGAATGGCGCGATCCCCGATGGCGTGGATCGCGAGCTGCAAGCCCGCGGCATCGGCGGCGCGCATCCACGCGAGCATCGTGTCGGGATCGGTCACGAAGAGCCCGGACTCGCCCGGCGTATCGGTGAACGGTTCGAGCATGGCCGCCGTGTGCGAGCCGAGCGAGCCGTCCACGAACGCCTTGAGGAGTCCGGTGCGGAACCAGGCATCGCCGCGGCCGTTGGCGGCGACGTGCTCGGCGAGCCGCGCGTGCGTGGACAGCGGCACGGCCGCGTAGATGCGCGTGCGCAGCGTGTGCGCCGCGCGGGCGCGCTCGAAGACCGGGACATCGTCCCAGAATCCCATGTGGTGCACGGCCGTGACACCGTGCGAGGCGACATGAGTCATCGCCGTATCGAGCGCGCGATCGAGCTCGGCATCGCTCGGCGGCGGGATCACGCGTTCCACGAGAGACATCGCATTGTCCTTGAACATGCCCGTCGGCTCGCCCGATGCATCGCGCACGATCTCGCCGCCGGCCACGTCGGCGGTGGCGCGCGTGATGCCGGCCGCGCGAAGTGCCGCGCCGTTGGCCAGCGCCATGTGGCCGTCGAGCCGGTTGATCCACACCGGATGGTCGGGCGTCACGCTGTCGATCCAGGCGCGCGTGGGGAGCTCTCCGCCCCAGTGTTCGTGATCCCAGTCGCCGTTCCGGATCCACGTGCCGGCCGGCACGGTGCGCGCATAGTCGCCGATGCGGCGCGTGAACTCGGCCGGTGTGGTCGCATCCCGCAGTTGCACCGACGACAGCGCGAAGCCGCCCGTGAGGAAGTGCACGTGCGCGTCGATGAATCCCGGCGTCACCATGCCACCCTGCGCGTCGATCACGCGCGCGGTGTTCGGAGCGCGCTTCCGGATCTCGGCGCTGGATCCCACCGCGGCGATGCGATCGTCGACGATCGCGACGGCATCGGCCCAGGGGCGGGCGGTGTCACCCGTCCACACGCGCGCGTTCACGATGGCGAGGGTGACGGAATCGGCGGATGAATCTGGCATGCAGGCGGCCGGGAGCATGAGCGAGGCCGTCAACAGGGCAACGGCGCGAGTGCGAGGGGACATGGGATAATGATGGCGCGCGTGCGGTCGGGGCGCGATGTACATGCGGATTGCCGAGTTGCGCCCCCTTTCCCAGGATCATAGGCTTATGGAGACCTCCGTCGCGATCCCCATGGCGATTCCTGCGTTCCTGCCCGCCTACACGCTGGCCGATCTCGACCGGTTCCCCGACGACGGGAACCGCTACGAGCTGGTGGACGGGTTCCTGCTCGTGACGCCGGGGCCCATACCGCCGCACGAACTCGTCCGCAGCCGGTTGCTGCAGGCGGTCCTGCTGCATCTGGCTCCAGCCGGAACGGCGCTCGTGCTTCCGCAAGGCACGGTCGAAATCGCGCCGAAGACACATCTCGAACCGGACCTCCTCGTCATCCCGGCGACCGAGCCCATGAATGGACGATGGACGGCGGTCCGGAATTTCCTGCTCGCGGTCGAGGTATCGGGCCATGGTTCGCGCCTGTATGATCGCGACTTCAAGCGGCCCGCCTATCTGCGGGCCGGGGTACGCACGTACTGGCGCGTGGACCTGCGCGACCGATGTGTCTACGTGTCCACGCCGGATGCGCCAGCCGAACGGCGCTGTGCCGAAACCGTGCAGTGGACGCCGCCCGGTGCAACAGAGCCGTTCCGGCTCGACGTGCGCGCGCTGTTCGAGGGAGTGGAAGGAGACGAATAACGGACATCGGCACCATGGCGCGCGTGGTCATGTGCGCGTCCCCCGTTCCACAGCCGCATGCTTTCGATGATGCGCGGCGAAAAACGGTGACGGTTCTTCGGAGGGCATGCGCTATCGTGCCGCATGCCGAGTTGCGCCCCTCCTCCGGAAACCCTAGCCTTATGGGAACCTCCATCACGACGCCGATGGCGCTTTCCGCCACCCTGCCCACGTACACGCTCGACGCACTCGACCGGTTCCCGGACGACGGGAACCGTTACGAGCTCGTGGATGGGTTCCTGCTCGTGACGCCAGGCCCCATGCCGCCGCACCAGGTGCTGCTGTCGAACCTCGTGCAACGCCTGTCGCGCCATGTGGATACCGGGCAGCGGGTCCACCTGCTCACACCGGGCGTGGTGCAGATCGCGCCGAACACCCATCTGGAGCCCGACCTTCTCGTCGTACCGGTGACGGGCCCCGTCCGGCTGAACACCCGCTGGACCGCCGTGCGCGATTTCTGGCTCGCCGTCGAGGTGTCAGGCCATGGTTCCCGGGTCTACGACCGGGAGTACAAGCGGCCCGCCTATCTGCGGGCCGGAGTACGCACGTACTGGCGCGTGGACCTGCGCGATCGATGCGTCTACGTGTCCACGCCGGATGCGCCGGCCGAACAACGCTGCGCCGAAACCGTGCAGTGGACGCCGTCCGGTGCAACAGAGCCGTTCCGGCTCGACGTGCGCGCGCTGTTCGAGGGAGTGGAAGGCGACGAATAGGCTCCGCGGCACCTCGGCGCCCGCCCCCCGGCTCAGCGTCCCGTCAGCCGGCCATCGTACGTCCACGTGCGGCTCACGACGGCGCGCAGCAGCTCCGCCTCGGCGTGCCGCGGATTGATCAGCACGTCCGCCTCCTCCGGCACGATCACGGACGGCACTTCCGCCAGCACCGCGCGCGCACCACGCGCCCAGGCACTCCCCCAGCGCTGTGAGGCGAGTGACGCCGGTTGCACATCCCACGCCTCGAGATCGCCGGGCCGGAGCACGATACGCGATGCCCACACGGCAGCGGGCACCCGGATCTCGACGAGCAGCCGCCGGAGCGGCAGTCCCGCCTGGTTGAGATGCACGAGCGTTTCGAGACACGCGAGCGCCCGCGACGTGGACGTGTACACGACCGGCGTGCCCGGCTGATTCCAGCGGCCGCCGGTCCGTTCCGCGCCCGCGCCGTCCAGAGCCGTCGCCCGGTACGCCGGCGCGTCCACCGCGATGCGCCAGAGCGATATCGTCGCTGCGCGCGGCGAGGTCACGGGCGACGCCACGGTGAACCCGTCACCTGCTGGTGGAAACCACGGTCACGCGTACGCGCCGGAGTGCATCTGCGCCACCAGGCCGAACACGACCCGGCGTCCTTCACCGGTGTCCATCAGCGTGGCCGGCGCCGCGCCGCCGAGCGCCGGAAGCGGCTGCTCCAGCCACCGCGCCACCCACCGGGGCGCATCGAACGCTCCCTCGTGCCCCGATTCCTCGACGAGATGCTCGACGAATCCGATCAGGCGGGCGAGGTCGATCACGCGCTCGCTTTCATCCGAGGACAGACGGGCGTTCGCACGCGCCTTGCGCTCCATCGTGGCCCGCGGCACGCCGAGCGTGCCGTACAGCCGCTCCTTCGAAACCCCGAGATCGCGCGCCAGGGCGCCCAGGGCCGCGGCCGGCACGCCCTCGCGCACGAGGCGGATCCGCTCTCCCGATTCGGCCCCGTACACCACCCCGAACGACTGCCGGCCGCCGATGATGGGGGTCCAGGCCACCGCCCGTGCCGACGCGCGCTTCCTGCCGCTCATGGCGCCCTCCAGAGAAGTATCAAATGACACATTACAATCGCTCAAATGGCACTCCTTGTCAAGCCCGCGGGGCCGGTCGCCTCCCTACCGTCGCTCCACCGCGTCCCGCACGTCGAGCAGGATCTCGAAGTACAGCTGCTCGCGCCGGTACGCGAAATCGAGCGACGCCATCTGCGCCTCGTCGCCCGCCGCCTTGGCACGGGTGAAGGCCTCGGTGTACATCTCTTCCAGATTGGTCAGGATCCGATCGCGGGAACGGGACATGCGCAACGCCTCGAGAGCCGTATGAGTGAGTCGGGGAGGAAGGTCGCCGGGCACGGACACCGCCGCTTCATCGGGATCGAAGAAGCGCGTGAGCCGCGTCATCATGTGGCGACGCATCGGGTCGGGAATCTTCAACGGGAACGATCCGGAAATCCGTGGAGCCGCAGTGGCAAAACACCCGCGCGACGATGAGCCGGCCGGGATACCGCCGCACGCCACGCCGAGCCGCGACGCGGTGTTCGCGCGCGACCGGTGGTGCTGCGTGTACTGCGGCGCCGAAGGAACACCGGAAACCCTCAGTGTGGATCACGTGCAGCCCCGCAGGCGCGGCGGCGACCGCTCGGCGGGGAACGTAGTGACGGCCTGCGCCCCGTGCAACGCACGCAAGGCCGACCGGCGGCACACCGAGTTCCTCGCCGACGAACCCGAGGCCTGGCGCAACTTCCGGGAGCGCGCCTCCTACGTCTGGCCGCGCCACGTCGCGGCCGTGGAGGCCGAGCTCGCCCGCCGCGCCGCCCGCCGCGGCAGAGGGTGAACTTTCGGCCCGGTTTCGGGGTTAAATTGCGGAAAACAGGTCGTACCTCGAACCCGTGATACGCACTATGAACAACGTGAAGGTTTTCGTCCTGATGGCCGGCATGACGGCGATCGTCATCGGCCTGGGTCAGGCGTTCGGTGGCGCCAACGGCGCCGTGCTCGCCTTCGGTCTCGCCGCGGTGATGAACTTCGGCATGCTCTGGGGGTCGTCCAAGCTGGTGCTGCGGTCCTACGGCGCGAAGATCGTGACGGAGGCCGAGGCGCCGGACCTCTACCGCATGGTGGATCGCCTGCGCCAGAAGGCCGGGCTGCCCATGCCCACGGTGGCCATCGCGCCCCAGCCCCAGCCCAACGCCTTCGCCACCGGCCGCAATCCGGAAAACTCGGTGGTGTGCGTGACCTCCGGTCTCATGCAGGCGATCAGCCGCGACGAGCTCGAAGGCGTCATCGCGCACGAGCTTGCGCACATCAAGAACCGCGACATGCTGCTGCAGACGATCGCGGCCACCATGTCGGCGGCCATCGCGAACCTGGCGCGGTTCGCCTTCTTCTTCGGCGGCCGGCGCGAGGAAGGCGGCAACCCGGCCGTGGCGCTCGTGGCCATGATCGTGGCTCCCATCGCGGCCATGATCATGCAGTACGCCATCAGCCGTCAGCGCGAGTTCAAGGCCGACAAGGTGGGCGCGGAAATCTGCGGCCGCCCGCTGGCGCTCGCCGGCGCGCTCCAGAAGCTCGAAGCGAACGCGAAGCGCATTCCCATGGACGTGTCACCGGCCGTGGCCCCGCTCGCGATCGTGAATCCGCTCGCCGCCCTCAAGGGCATGGGCATCAGCAAGCTGTTCAGCACGCACCCGCCCACGGCGGAGCGGGTGGCGCGCCTGGAAGCGATCGCCGCCGGCATGGCGGCGTAAGCGTCCAACCCCGAGGTGCCGAACCGGTCACGGCCGGCTCAGCACCTCGGCGAACAGCTCCATCGCGCGCGGATCCCGGCTCTGGCCCAGCCAGAAATAGGCGGCCTGCTTCACGTCACGGTCCTTGCTCCGGCGCGCCACGCGGATGAGTTCCTCCACGCCGTTCGCATGCCGCGACAGGGCGAACACCGCCTGCTTCCGCACCTCCGCGTCCGGATCGTTCGACGCGATCGCGCCGATCTCCTGCGCAGCCTTCTCACCCGCGGCCTGTGCGGCCCAGAACACGGCCTGCGTGCGCACGGCGCGGGGACGCGATTCGTTCCGCGCCACGTCGAGGACGCGCGCCCACGGCACGTCGGCAGCCGCGATGGTCATGGGCAGGATGGCGTTCTTCGCAGCGCTTTCCTCGCCTCGCTCCACTTCGGCCATGAGCCACGCCACCGCGCTCGTGGCATCCACCATGCCGAGATCGGTGGCGGCGCCGTCCGAACGCCACCGTCCTCCCACGTAACTCCGGATCGCCGTGCTGCGGCCGCCCTCCCGGTCCACCACCACGCGCACCGGCCCCGCCTCGCATTCGACGTCCACGTCGCGCGAGCTCCACGTGCCGGTGACCTGGTGCTCGCCGGTGCGGATCCAGCTCGATCCGTTGCCGCATACGCCGGGGCGCGCCTCGAAGGCCAGCCGCACGGTGCCACCCTGCACGGCAGCGATGCGTTCGGCCACGGCGCGCGTGTCCGTCTGCGCCGCGAGTGTCGCCGGCAGCACCCCGACGAGCGCACACACGAATGATCGTCCGAAGGGTCGCATGATCGTTCTCCTCACTTGTCCAGGAGCTGGCGGAAGAACTCGATGGCCTTCGGATCCCTGGTCTGCCCGAGCCAGAAGATCGCGCGCGACCGCATTTCGCGGTCCGGGTCGTTCTTCGCAATGTCGAGGAGCGCCTCCACCGCCTCGGGGGTCTTCCGGTTGTGGATGGCGAAGATGATCTGGTCCTTGATCTCGCGGTCGGGAGCCGTGCGGTAGATCTCGCGAAGCTGCGCGAGCGACAGCCCCGTCCGTCCCGCCTGGAAGATCGCGCTCTGGCGCGCGGCGATCGGCTCGCGCGGGTTCAGCGCGAGTTGCACGAGGAACCGCTGCGCCTCCGGCGTCTTGTGCTCCGCCACCGAGAAGAGCACCGTCTCCCTGAGCGCGGCATCCGCAAGCGTGGGATAGAGCTCGACGAGGAACTTCACCGCCTCATCCGGATTCCGGCTCTGTCGCGACAGCCCGAGAATCGCGCTGCTCCGTGCCCCACGCGATGCATCGTTGCGGCGCACCAGGTCGCGCAGGGCCGCCGAGGCGCGTTCGCTCCGCTGCTGCGAAAGGGCCAGGATTGCCTGGTCGAGTATGTTCGCGTCGTTCGAGGAACGCAGTATGTCGATGAGCGCGGTCGTGGCCTTCTCGCTGTTCACGCGGCCGAGCCAGAACACCGCCTGCTCGCGCACTTCCCGGTCGGGATCGGTGCGGAGCGCGTTCAGCAGGATGTCCTCGGTTTCGGCGCTCTGCTTGCGGGAGACGAGGAACACGGCTTTGCGCCGCAGCACCGCCGAGCAGGCGTCACGGCGGACGAGCACGCTCTTGAGTGTGGGCAGCGCCCGTTCGCTGTCCATCGTGAGCAGCGCGTCGAGTACCATGAGGCGTTCGTCCTCGTCCTCGCGAGGACAGGTCTGCGTCATGGCTTCGGCGCGTTCCGTGATGCGCCGGGCAGAAGCCGCATCACCCCGGCTGGCCAGTTGTCCCTCGATCCTGGCAGCGAGCGCCCGGGTGTCCGCCGCACTCGGTGCATTTTCGTACATCTGTTGCTGCGTCCGCAACAGTTCCAGCGCAGCCGAGAGATTCTGCAGTCCGCCGAGCCGCTGCAGCGCGAACGCTTCCCAGTACCACGCATCGATCGCCTGCAGCGACCGTGCGTATCGCGTGCGTACGCCACGGAACAGCTCGGCCGCGCGCTGATGTTCGCTGCGCCGGAGCGCGGTGTGTCCGGCCCGGAACAGCGAATCCGCGGGATCCTGAAGACCGATACGCTCCAACGAGGCCAGCGGGTATGCCAGCAAGAGCTCGGCGGACACGTACGCCTCCAGCGCGCCGGAGAAGGTGGTGGCGTTCGCCCGCGACGCATTCCCGTCCTGGGCCCCGGCCGTCGTGGACAGCAATGCCGCGAGCAGCATCGCGAGGCCGGCGGTCCGGCTGGTATCACGTCGTGTCATGATGAAGTCGTGCACTCTGCGGGTCATTCGGACATCTCCCGGACGTCGTCGGTTGGCAGCATGATGGGGAGCGATGCGCTGCGCACACGCAGCAGCAGATCGCCGGTATCGAGTTCCTCGTGCACGGCCTGCACATCGGCGGCGCGTCCGCTCGCCTGCGCCTGCAGGATGAGCGCGAGGGTGAGTTCGAGATCCTGCAGCAGCTTCCGCAGGTACGGATCGGTGAGCTGCTCCGTATCGAGCAGGAGCCGTGTCGTGGACAGGAGATCGCGCGCCCACTCCGCCAGCAGGCCGTCCCCGGATCCGGCAATGGATCCGGCGCCGGCGAAATCGTGCCGGGCCGTCATGAGCAGCGCTTCGGTACGGCCCAGATGTTCCGACGTGAGCTGGGCCAGCAGCACGGGGAGACGGTCGCTCGCGGAGTCTTCCTCCTGGGCCACACGCGCCCCGGTGCCTGCCTCACGCCACTCGATGCCGCGTCCGATCGCCACGCCGATGGCCAGCGTCGCCGCGAGAGCGGCGAACACCGGCCACAGGCGATGCGCGGCGCGCGGTGAAAGACGGTGCACGGTCACCGGCGGCGCGGTCACGTCCGCGCCGAGCACCGGTTCGGCGCGTGGCGGACGCCGCACCGAAATCGCGGCCCACATCGCATCACGCGGCACCGAACCGTCACCACCTCGCGCATCGGACGTGTCCACCGTATCGCCCGCGGGCAGTCCGTCCACGTGATACGTCTGCCGTGCGAGCGCGCGCAGCGTCGCATCGAGCGCCTCGGCGTGCGCGTCCGGGGCGTCATCCGGTGCCGAAGCATCGGGCGGTTCTCCACCCCAGAGCTCGTCATCGGGAGGCAGCGGCTCCCGCGACGGATCGAAATGCAGTTCGCGTGTCATCGGTCCTCCGTGCGCACGAATGGTGCGAGCGTTTCGCGCAACCTGCGCCGCGCATGGAACAGTTGGGTCTTCGATGTGCCGGCCGTGACGCCGAGCGCCGTGCCGATCTCCTCGTGCGTGAATCCTTCGATGTCGTGCATCACGAACACCGTGCGGTATCCCGGCGGGAGCGCGTCGATGGCCGCCCGCAGGCGATCGCGGAGATCCGGCTCCGCGTGCACCGGCATCGCATGCCGGAGATCGAGCAGCGACAGATCCGCATGCCGGTCCGCGGCCCGCCGCTCGCGCCGGAGCGCGTTCAGGATCACCGACACCGCGATCGCGTGTAGCCACGTACTCAGCGACGACTCGCCGCGAAAGGCATCGATGCGTTCGAACGCGCGCACGAAGACGTCCTGCGTGCACTCCTGCGCGAGATCCTCGCGTCCCGTCATGCGGATGCCGAGCCGGTACACCCGGTCCACGTGCCGCTCGTAGAACGCGCGTTCGGCCGCGGGATCCCGTGCCCGCAGCCCCGCGAGCAGCGCGTCGGCCGGCAACCCGGACGCCGTCGGCGGCGCGGCGGACAGGGCGGTCGGTGCGGTGAACGAACCGATCATGCGGAGCGGGGATGGACGGTCATGGCCCCCCTCTGACAGCAGGGTCCCGTGGAGGGTTGAATGAACGCTTCGTCCTGCCTACCCGCCGAGCCGGTGGAAGACCGCCTCCTCGACCACCCGCCCGCCCTTGAGGTGCTCCACCACGATGCGCTCGAGCAGGGCGGGCGTCACGCCGCCGTACCAGACCCCCTCGGGATACACGGCCACGATCGGGCCGCCCGCGCACACCCCGAGGCAGGGCGTCTCGCTCCGCTTCACCCGGTCCGGGCCGAACAGCAGCCCCTCCCGCTGCAGGAGAGACGCGAGATGGCTGTAGAGCGCCCGTCCGCGCCCGTCGTCCGTGCAGAACCCGCCCGTGCAGATCAGCACGTGGCGGGCATAGGGGTCCATGCGCGGCGGTGTGGACGCGAAGGTCATGCGGAGATGGCAGGACCGGACGGCCCGGCGGTTGGATGCCGGCGTGCCGGTCAGTACTGTGCAGGAGTGTGCAATACCGTGCAGTACGTCAGCGGGATGATGCGGGAATGTATCGACGTGAGGCCCGGCTCGGCCCGTCGCGCCGCAAGCGGCGGGAGCCGGCCTTCACCGGATTCGCAGGGAGAACCGTCATGAGTGGAAAGCCGCCGTCGAGGACCAGCCTGCAGTGGATCGGAGATCATGCCTTCCAGGGAGGCCGCGCCGACGGCCCCCCGATCATCATGGACGGCGACGGCGTGCGCGGACCGAGTCCGGTGGACACGCTCCTGCTCGCGCTCGCGGCCTGCACGGGCTACGACGTGGTCGACATCCTGGCCAAGCGCCGCACGCCTGTCGAATCGCTGCACGTGGACATCCACGGCGACCGCCTGGACGGGGTGCCGGCGCGCGTGACCCGCGTGACGCTCACCTACGACATCCAGGGCGCGGGCATCGAGCTCGCCCACGCCGAGCGGGCCGTGGACCTGGCGGTGAACAAATACTGCTCGGTACGCGACACGATCGATCCGGATCTGCCGATCGAAACCGTGGTCCGGGTGAACGCCGTGGGCTGACGAGCGGGCCGCGGCCCCCTTCGACCGAACGAGGCCGTCCGTAGCGGTTCATGATCCCCGGACGCCCCCCAATTACGCGTCTTGTCCAGAGCGAGCGGATTCCGCCTTCGCGGTGTTTGCGTCCGCTCCGTGGCATACTCATCCTTGGGGGGACAGTCCGATGGACTTCCGGCTTCCGCGCCGCTGCTGGATCGCGGCTTGCACCATCGCATCGCTCGGTTTTGCCGCGTGCGGCGGCGGCGACGCCACACAGCCTGGAACCCCGCCGACGCCACCACCTCCGCCTCCTCCGCCGCCGCCCCCATCGGCCGTGGCGGTCGTGGTCACCCCCTCGACCGCCACCGTACAGGTCGGACGTACTCAGGCGTTCACCGCAACCGTCACCAATACCACCAACACCGCGGTCACCTGGACCAGCTCCGGCGGTACGCTCGAGACAACCGGGACGACGACCAGTTGGACCGCGCCCGCTGCCGCCGGTACCGTCACCGTCACAGCCGCCAGCGTGGCCGACCCGAGCAAGACCGCTTCGGCCACCATCACGGTGAGCCCGCTCGATCCGATCGAGGTGGTGCTCGACGACCAGCCCCTCGGGCCCGGCGGTGGCACGCTCACGGTCACGCACGACGATTCGCCGCTCAGCGGGCTCACTATCGCCGTTCCGGCCGGAGCCTATGCGGCGCCGACCCGATGGACCGTTTCGGAAATGCGCGACATCCGGCCGGTACTGCCCGTCGGCGCCGAACAGGTGGGACCGACGATCCGGTTCGACAACGGCCAGGAGGGGTACGCCGAGCGGCCGTTCACGATCACGCTGCCGGCCCGGGTGCCGGCCAACCGCGTGGTGGGCGCCTTCTACTACGACGCCGCCACCGGCGCCTTCGATCCGCTGCCGCTCCTGGGGCGCACCGACAGCACGATCGTGCTCATCACGCGGCACCTGTCACGGACTCGGCTCGTGCCGGATGCGGCCAGTCCCTTCGCGCGCATGCGGGGGGCCGGCCGCCACATGGCGGCCTCGGGCGGTTCGGCCAGCTCCACCGAGGTGGTGATGCTGTCCGTGGAACTCGAGGTGCTCGGGGGGTCGGTGTCCACCGGCTTCCTGCCGTCCCGCGATGACTGGCCGATCCTGAACTCGGGCTCCTGGTTGACCCCGGCCGGCTACTCCGCGGGCGCCAGCCTGTCCGCCCTCTACCACTTCCTGGTCCGGAGACACAGCCTCGGCTCGCTCTTCCTGCTGGACGATCCGATCCCCCGCTTCAACCATGACAACGCCCGCGGCATCCGGCTCGCCTCCATGATCCAGGCCGACGTGATGCCTCGCCTCATCGAGCAGGTTTCCTTCCTGATCGACTCGGCGGCGTCCGTGGGCCAGAGCTGGGCCGTGAATCAGGCCCGCGCGCTGGCCCTGAATATCTGGATGAGAGGGTCGCCGCGCGTCGTGCTCGTGGGCCCCCGAGGCCGCGCCGGCAGGGCCCAGGCGCTCATCGCCTTCGACATGAACAACTGGAAGTTCGGCGTGTCGAGCACCCAGGAACCAGGGACCGCCCGGCAGATCACGTTCACCGGCACGGAATGGGAACCGTTCCTGTTCGCGGCGAGCGCCGACGAACCGCCCGAGCCGTACGGCGAGGTCTTCATGCTGGGCCATTCGGCCCTGCTCGACCTGGCGGAGATCGAAGCCTACTGGGCGGCCTATGATGCCGGTACGATCGGAAACGGGCGCTTTCCCGCCCTGCGCCGGGAGTATCGGACGTCGGCAGACTCGGCCTGGATCCCCATGCCGGAGTTTCCGGACCGCCTCGTGTCGGCCAGTGAATCGCTGTGGGTGCGAACCCTGTGCTCGGGCTGCGACTTCAAGCGGCCCGCGCCCGCGCATGCGGACCGGATCATCACGGCCGTCTATACCATGACCGGTGAGCTGGTGGACACGGACGTGGAGGATGGGGTGGAAGGATCCCTGATGCGGATGCCGACCCTCGCCCCTTATACGGTGGGTCTCTTCCACTCATGGCGGCCGACCAGTGACGGCACTCCGAAAACCATCGATTGGACCAGGCTCAACACGGAGCGCGTCGAGTTCGAACTGACGTCCGAACCCGAAGACCCCGCCACGGGCGAGACGGCCACCTTCCGGCTCGAGAACGGCGGGATCGGCGACGCCAGCATGCAGTATCGCTGGCTCGTGGGGGACCAGACGCCCGTGTGGACGCCCTTCAGTCAGCCTACGCTCCGGCGCACGATCGAAGCCGGGACGAATCGCGTCGTCGTGGAACTGGTGGACGAGATGGGACGCCGGCGGGCCCGGGCCGAGCTGCGGCTTTCTCCTGCCGGATTCCGGGGCCTGGGCTTTGGTCTGACGTTCGCCGGCCTCTCCGCCGACGGGGCTGTCCTCGTTGGCGGCTCCGCGGTAAACAACAGAAACCGGCCGATCCGCTGGACGGAGGCACAGGGTCTCCAGACCATCGGTACGGACAATGGCGACGCCTTCGCGGTATCCGCCGATGGTTCCGTCGTGGTAGGCCGGTTGAACGGATCGGGTTTGGGGGCCGGCGTCCCGTTCCGCTGGACGGCGGAGGATGGGATGCAAGTGCTCGCGGACTCGGGAACGGCCCGGGGGGTCTCGGCGGACGGCAGCGTCGTAGTCGGTGAGGTCCGGCACCAGGCATTTCTCTGGACCGCCGCCGGCGGACGGCAATCCCTGGACGGTATGGGCGCCAGTGCGATGAGTGCGGCCCATGCGGTTTCCTCCGGAGGTGACGTGGTCGTGGGTTGGAGGATGACGTCGGACGGGCAGCGGCGGGGCTTTCGCTGGACCAGTGGCACCATGCAGTTGCTCAACCCTCTTGGTCCGGGCTACGGCATCGGTGTGCCGAACAGCGAAGCCCACGATGTTTCGGCCGATGGCAGTATCGTCGTGGGCAGGAGTACATCGCCCGAGGGACAGCAGGGCATTCGCTGGATGGGGGGCATGTCGCAGGGGTTCGGCGTCTGGCCCAGCGGTTTCCCTCTCCGCAGTTGGGCCTGCTGCATCTCGGACGATGGCTCCCGTGTGGTGGGGAACGTGACCGGGCACAACTCCGACGCCGCGTTCATCTGGACTGCCGAACGGGGCATTCGTGATCTGAAGACTGTGCTCGAACAGGAATACGGCCTCGATCTGACGGGCTGGCTCCTGTACCGGGTCGAGGCCATCTCCGCCAACGGACGCGTTATGGTGGGGGTCGGCCGGAATCCTCAGGGCCAGTACGAAGGGTGGCGGGCCGTTCTCCCGGTCTCCACTGGGGCTGCGCCCGGCATCGCGCCGCGGCGCTGACCGGTGGCCCAGCTCCGCCTGCCGGATTCTCCGGCAGGCCACACCGGAGGGATTGCGAGGCAGGGTTAACGAGAATAAAATATCAAGAACTTCGATACCAGTTTCTCATCTGCGGTGCGCCTCACGCCCCGCGGACGGTTACGAGATCAAGTTCCCAGGTTCACTCATTCTGCGTTCCCGCTACGCTTCCTGATGTCCGTCTGGTTCCATACCCTCGTGGCCGTTGCACTCGTCTGCGCCGTCCCGCTCGCGGTGACGATGCTGCTGGCCACGAGCGAGCGCCTGGTCCAGGCTATCCTGCCCAACCTGCTGGCGTTCGGAGTGGGCGTGCTGGCGGCGTCGGCCGGGCTGCACCTCCTGCCGGAGGCGCTGCAGCACAGCGCGCCGCTCACGGTCGCGGTCGTCACCGCGGCCGGATTCCTGGCGTTCGCGGGGATGGAGCGGCTGCTCGAGCAGCACGACCACGGCCATGTGCACGGGTTGGCGATGGGCGTGCCGGGACACGAGCACCCGCCGGCCGCCTCACCGTCCGAAGCATCTGCGAGGCATCACCACCGGTCGCTCCTGCCGATCGCCTTCGGGGCCGACGTGCTGCACAACTTCCTCGACGGCATCCTGATCGCCGGGGCGTTCCTGGTGCGGCCGGAGTTCGGCCTGATCACGGCACTCGCCATCGGACTGCACGAGCTGCCGCGTGAGCTGGGGACGTTCGGGCTCCTGATCCATGGCGGCCTGTCGCCGCGCCGCGCGGTGGCCTTCAACGCGCTCACGGCGGTGTTCGCGATGGCGGGGGCGTCGCTTACCCTCCTGCTCGGTGCCGGCGCCGAACGGCTGGCCGTGGCCGTGCTGCCCTTCGCGGCCGGGAGCATGCTCTACATCGCCCTGACCGTGGCGCGCTCGATCCTGCCGCCGGTGGACGGGGTGCTCCCCTTCCGGCGCATGGGCTGGCTGGCGGCGGGCGGGGCCATGATGGTCCTGCTTCTCCGCGGGTGAGCGCGGGAGCTCAGGGACTCTCCCTGATCCCGGCCTGATCCCGGCCGCTTGACCTTGGCCCAGGATTTGGCCATTTATTCGGACTGTACCTGTCGGTACACACATCACGGGACCACGCCTTGGCGTGAATCCCGACAACCCCAGGCGGTCTCTCCGGAGCCGCAAGGCGGGCCCGCCGGCAATGGGTTCGCGAGGAGCGTGCAGGTCATGAAGGAAGCCATTCATCCACCGTACCATCCGGTGGTGTTCAAGGACGCCTCCACGGGCGCGATCATTCTCACGCGGTCCACGATGACCAGCGAGCAGAAGATCCGTCTCGACGACGGCAACGAGTATCCGCTGATCCTGCTCGAAATCACGTCCGACTCGCACCCGTTCTACACGGGCACGCAGCGCCTCATCGACACGCAGGGGCGCGTGGACAAGTTCAAGAAGCGGTACGGACGGGCATAACGCCCTCGGTGGCGCGCCGCGCTCGCGCGGCCGCCCACCGCCATACCCCTTCGGCCGTGAGCCAGCCGATCACCGCGGCGGCCACGGTATCGCTCAGGTAGTGCGCGCCGGCGAGTACCCGCGTGAGCGCGCACCCCGCGGCCAGCGTGTACCACACGATCCGCGTGCCCGGAAAACAGCGCGCCAGCACCGCCGCGGCCCCGAACGCCACGGCGGTGTGGCTGCTCGCCAGCCCAAGCCCCCGCGTGCTCCAGAGATCCACGTCGAAGGAGCGGAACACATACGCCGCCGAATCGACGCCGGGCCGCTGGCGGCGCACCACGAGCTTCACCACTTCGGCCAGTCCGCCCGCGAGCGCGGGCGCCACGAGCAGCGCCACCGCGCGCCACCCCCGCCCTGACGGCACCCCGCCCTGCGGCGGACGCGCGGCCAGCCAGAGCGCCGCCGCGCCGAACAGCCACGTGGGCACGTATCCCGCCGATCGCAGCAGCCGCCCCCATTCCCGGTCGTTCACGCGCGGATCGCGCAGGTATTCCCATGCGAGCCCGTCGGCCAGGTGCGCGAGCAGGAGCGCCGCCAGCATCACGGCAAGGGCGCGTCCCCAGGGAACGGGAACGACCGGGAGTGGTTCGGTGGGTGTGGTCACGGCGGAGAATCAAGCACCGCGAACGGCGGAGAGCCAGCGCTCCCCGCGCATCACCGCCACCGTTTCCCGCGCCGTCACTGCCATACCGTCGCCATCACCGTTTCCCGTCACCGTCACACCCCGGAATTGGTTATTTTCAGAGATGGAACGTCGAACGCGTCAACGTGATGCCATCCGCCAGGTCTTCGAGGAAGCCGGCCGGCCGCTCGGACCCACCGAAGTGCTCGAAGCAGGACGCCGGCACGTACGCGGCCTCGGCATTGCCACGGTCTATCGCACCATCGCATCGCTCGTGGAAACCGAGTGGCTGATCCCGGTGGAACTCCCGGGCGAAGCGCCGCGGTACGAGGTGGCCGGTCAGGCGCATCATCATCACTTCCGCTGCCGGCAGTGCGCCCGCGTGTTCGAAATCCACGGCTGCCCCGGACAGCTCGGCGACCTGACCCCGCCCGGCTTCGCGCTGGAGCGGCATGAGGTGGTGCTGTACGGCCTGTGTGAAGCGTGCGCGGCCTGACGCGCGACACGCTCCCGGCCCGCCGCTTCCGGTTCCGTCATCTGCTGGCGACGGTCGCGGCCGTGGTGACCACGGCCTGCGGTGAGCCGGCCTGGCGCGGGGTCGTGATCGAACCGGCCCGTGAGATCCCGGCGTTCACCTTCACCGCCTCGGACGGGCGCACGATCAGCACGGCGCCGGAAGACGGGCGTCCCACGCTCGTGTTCTTCGGCTACACCCACTGCCCCGACGTCTGTCCCATGACGCTGGCCGACTGGGCCCGCGTCAAGACGGCGCTCGGCGCGCAGGGAGACCGGGTGCGCTGGCTGTTCGTGACCGTGGATCCCGCGCGGGACACGCCCGCCGTGGCCGAAGGCTACGCCCGGCAGTTCGATCCCGCGTTTCTCGGTCTCTCGGGGGACAGCGCAACCGTGGCCGGCATGCAGCAGGCGTTCATGGTCGCGTCGTATGAAACGCCGGGCGTCACGGAGGCCGATTACCTCGTGACGCATTCGTCGCAGTGTTTTCTCGTGGACGACACGGGCCGGCTGCGCACGATGTACTCGTTCGACAGCGGGGTGGACGCCATGACGGCGGACCTGCGCCGGCTGCTGCGCTGACGTGACCACGCTCCGGCGGGTCGTGCAGGTCGCGGTGACGGTCGTGGGCACCGGTGCCATGGTGCTCGCCACGTGGCCGAGGCCGGCGGTGGACATCCGCGTCCGGCCGGACGGCGTCGCCGAGGTGCACCGGCGTTTCTGGCGCGTGTCGGCGCTCCCCGACACGATCGTCGTGGCCGCCGGTGGACGGCCGCGGGTGCGGATCACGAACGCCGACACGGTGGCGCACCGCCTCGGCATGTTCGCGGCGCCGGCCGGCGAGGACGTGGAGTACACCCTGCCCGGACCGGGCGCGTACACGGGTGCGTGCAGCGCGCACGGGGCCGGGGAAACGCTCACGTTCGTGGTGCGATAGCCTCCAACCCCGCGCCCCTTCGCGGCCATCCACGTCACGGGCGCGGCGTTACTTTGCACGCATGACCGAGTCCGCTTCCGTCAGCACGCCGTCCCTCGAGGACGTTCTCGACGATGAGCTCCGGCAGCTCACCGCGGCCGGGCTCCGCCGCTCGCTGAAGGCGGTTCGCCAGCGGCGAGCCGGCACCGTGCTCATCGACGGCGAGCACATCGCCGACTTTGCGTCGAACGACTACCTGGGCCTCGCCGCCGATCCCCGGCTCGCCCGGGCCGCCGCCGCGGTGCTCGAATCCGAAGGCACCGGCGCCGGCGCGGCTCGTCTCATCTCGGGCAACCACCCGGTCCACGAATCGCTCGAGCGGGAGCTCGCCGCGTTCAAGCACTGCGCGCGCGCCCTGCTGTTCCCGAGCGGCTACATGGTGAACGTGGGCGTGATCCCGGCGCTCGTGGGCGAGGCGGACGTCGTCTACAGCGACGCGCTCAACCATGCGTCGCTCATCGACGGCTGCCGCCTCGCGCGAGCCACCGTGCGCGTGTTTCCGCACGCCGACATGGACGCGCTCGCCGCGCTGCTCGCCGAAGACGTGGGACGGTTCCGCCGCTCGCTGATCATCACCGAAGGCATGTTCTCGATGGACGGCGACGTGTTCCCGCTCGACGCGCTCGTGCCGCTCGCACGCCGGTACGGTGCGTGGACCTACGTGGACGACGCGCACGGCACCGGCGTGCTCGGCGAAACCGGACGTGGCGCACTCGAACAGTGCGGCGTGCTCGGCGAGATCGACATCGTGGTGGGCACGCTCGGCAAGGCGTTCGGCACCGTGGGCGCCTGCGTGGCCGGCTCCGACCGGCTGATCGAGTTCCTGCTGCACCGCGCGCGTTCGTTCGTGTTCACCACGGGCACGCCGCCCGCGCTCGCCGCCGCGACTCTCGAAGCACTGCGCATCGCCGGCACGGAATCCTGGCGCCGCACCACCGTGCGCGAACGCGCGACGCGGCTCCGGCAGCAGTTGCGGCTCGGCGGCATCGACGTGCCGGGCGCGAGCGATGGCCACATCATCCCGGTGCAGATCGGCGACCCCGTCCGCACGATGCGCATCGTGGCCGACATGCGACGGCGCGGCTTCCTGCTCGGCGGCGTGCGCCCGCCCACGGTGCCGGCCGGCACGTCGCGGCTGCGGATCTCGGTGAGCGCGCTCCACCCGCGCGAGCTCGTGGACGCCTTCGCCGCGAACCTGCTCGACGCGCTCGGCGAGGGGGCGAAGGCATGATGCAGCGCAGTGGTGAAACGGACATGACGCGATGCGACCGGAGAACGGCGACGTGATGCAGGACGACGACATCACTCCCGAACCGCTCGGCGCGCAGGTGAACGGCCGTGTGTACACCGTGGAGGAGCAGCAGCTCCTGCTGCTCGACCAGGCGCACACGTGGCATCCGTACACGCAGCATCAGGGCATGGCGCTGCCGGTGCCGATCACCCGCGCCGACGGCGCGTGGCTGTACGAAACGGACGGGCGGCCCCTGCTCGATGCCGTGTCGTCATGGTGGGTGACCACGCACGGGCACTGTCAGCCGGAGATCGCGCACGCGATCGCGGAACAGGCCCGCACGCTCGACCACGTGATGTTCGCCGGGTTCACCCACGAGCCCGCCGCCGAACTCGCGGCCGCGCTCGTGGCACGTCTGCCGCGCGGCCTCACGCGCGTGTTCTTCTCCGACAACGGCTCCACCGCCGTCGAGACCGCGCTCAAGATGTCGCTGCAGGCGTTCGCCAACGCCGGCACGCCGCGCCGTCTCGTGGCCGCGCTCGACCACGCCTACCACGGCGACACGTTCGGCGCGATGGCCGCGAGCGGGCGCGGGCTCTTCACCACGCCGTTCGAACCGCTGCTCTTCGACGTCGCCCGTCTCCCGGATCCCACCGAAGGCGATACCCTCGCCGCGCTCGACACACTGCTCGATGCGCGGGGCACGGAGCTCGCCGCCGTGATCGTGGAACCCCTCCTGCTCGGCGCGGGCGGCATGCGCGTGTGGGACGAGCGCGTGCTGCAGCAGATCCGCGCGCGCACCCGCGCGGCCGGCGTGCATCTCATCGCCGACGAAGTGCTCACCGGCTTCGGACGCACGGGACCGCTCTGGGCGTGCGAACGCGCCGACGTGTCCCCCGATATCATCTGCCTGTCCAAGGGGATCACCGGCGGGTTCCTGCCGCTCGGCGCCACCGTGGCCACCGAGCGCATCTTCGACGCCTTCCTCGGCGATCGCACCCGCACGCTGTTCCACGGGCATTCGTACACCGCCAATCCGATCGCCTGCGCGGCCGCGCGCGCCGCGCTCGCGCTGCACGACGACGCATCCGAAGACGCCCGCATCACGCTCGAGGTCGCGCACGCCGCGCACCTGGCATCGCTGCACGGCCACCCCGACGTGCGCGCGGTACGGCAGATCGGCACCGTGGCGGCCGTGGAGCTCGCCGGAACGCCCGGCTATCTGAACGACATCGGGCGCGAGCTTGCCGCCTTCGCGCTCGGCGAAGGCGTGCTGCTCCGGCCGCTGGGCAACGTGGCCTACGTGCTGCCGCCGTACTGCATGACGGCGCCGGAGCTCGCCCAGGTGTACGACGTGATCACCCGCTTCCTCGACGGCGAGCGCGCGCATCATGCGGTGGACCCCGATGCCGGCTGACGTACCTGTTCGCCTGGGCGTGACCGGCACCGACACCGCGATCGGCAAGACCGTGGTGTCGTGCGCGCTGCTCGCGATGGCGCGCGCGCGCGCGCTCCGCATCGCCGCCATGAAGCCCGTGGAAACCGGCGTGCTCGCCCGCACGCGCGTGGACGGGCCGTCCATGCGCTCCGACGCCGAACGGCTGCTGACCGCGGCCGGCGTGGATGATCCGCTCGAACTCGTGCGGCCGGTCGCGCTCGTGGAACCGCTCGCGCCCACGGTGGCGGCCCGCCGCGCCGGCGTGGATATCGACGTGGCCATGCTCGACCGCGCATACCACACGCTTTCGATCGACAGGGAGTTCGTGCTCGTGGAAGGCGCAGGCGGACTGCTCGTTCCCATCACACCGACGCTTTCGTACGCCGGCCTGTTCGCCCGCTGGCAGTGCGATCTCGTGATCGTGGCCGGCAACCGTCTCGGCGTGATCAACCACACCCTGCTCACTGTCCGCGCGGCCGAAGCGCACGGCCTGCGTGTGCGGGCCGTCGTGCTCACGTCGCTCACGGGACGCGATGCCTCGATCGCCGAAGCCACGAACTTCGACGCGCTCGTGGAACTGCTGCCGCACGTCCGCTGCCTGCGTTTCCCCTGGGTGGACCGGTGGGAAGATCCGGATGCGCTGTGTGCCGCGGCCGAAGGCACCGGCCTCGCCGCTCTGCTGCTTCCCCCGGGACATACGCCCGCCTCCGTGCCCGTGATTGCTCCGCTGTCCTGACCGACCGACTTCCGAGATTCCGCATGCCCTCTGCTTCCGTCCCGTCCGTTGCTCCGCACTGGCACGCCATGGCCGACCGCGCGCTCGCCGGTGAACTGCTGAGCCGAGAGGAGGCGCACGCCGTGCTCTCCGCGCCGGACGATCAACTGCTCGACCAGCTCGCGGCCGCGTATCGCGTGCGGCGGCACTGGTGGGGCAACCGGGTCCGGCTCCACTTCCTGCTCAACGCGCAGAGCGGGCTCTGCCCGGAAGACTGCGGCTACTGCTCGCAGTCGTCGATCTCCACGGCGGAGATCGAGAAGTATCCGATGCTCGCGCAGGAGCGCATCCTCGAAGCCGCCGATCGCGCCGCGCAGCTCAAGGCCGGCACGCTGTGCATGGTGATCTCGGGCCGTACGCCCGGCGAGCGCGTGTTCGGCAAGGTGCTCGACGCGGTGCGCGCCGTGCGGGAGCGGCACGATCTGCGGATCTGCGCGTGCCTCGGCCTGCTCGATGCCACGCAGGTGGCCCGGCTCAAGGAGGCCGGCGTGGAGACCATCAATCACAACCTCAACGCCTCGGCGCGCTTCACCGGCGAGATCGTGTCCACGCACACGTACGACGATCGCGTGGCCACCGTGGAGGCCGTCAAGGCCGCCGGCGTGAAGACCTGTTCGGGCGGCATCCTCGGCATGGGGGAGACCGACGACGACGTGATCGATCTGGCGCTGTCGCTGCGCGCGATCGACGTGAAGTCGGTGCCGGTGAACTTCCTCATTCCGGTGGACGGCACGCCGCTCGCCGGCGTGCGGCAGCTCGACCCGCGGCGCTGCCTGCGCATCCTCGTGCTGTACCGGCTGCTGCTCCCCTCGCAGGAGATCCGCATCTCCGGCGGACGCGAGGTGCACCTGCGCAGCCTGCAGCCGCTCGGCCTCTACGCGGCGAACTCGATCTTCATCGGCGACTATCTCACCACGCAGGGGCAGACCGCGCGCGACGATCTCCGCATGATCGAGGATGCCGGCTTCGTGCTCGAAACCCCCGATGGCAGCACGTTCACGGGCGATCCGTTGGCCGGCGTGCCCGAGGAGTACCCGCGCGCGAAGCTGCCGCTGGTGAAGGTGTAGCAGGGCGCAGCGGGGGTTCTTGCCACTCCGGGCCGGGAATCGTACTGTAGGGTATGTCGACTCCTCTTCGCGTGGCCTTCCTCGTGGCGCTGTCGGCACCGGCGCTCCAGGCCCAGGAACTGTTCGGGACCCTGCGCCGTGCCGACGGTGCGCCGGCCGCGGGCGTGATCGTGACGGCAACGCGTCTGGCCGACGGCACGATCATCGGCCGGGCCATCACGGGCGAGCGGGGCACGTACCAGCTCACGGCCGTCACCGACCGGCTGGTGATCCGGGCGCTGCGCATCGGACAGCAGCCTCATGTGCTCGATACGGTCCAGCTCGCCGCGAGCACCCGCCGTGAACTGAGCGCCACGCTCCCCGACATGCCGGTCGTGATCGCCACGATCCGTACGCACGTCGACTCGCGGTGCCGTGCGCGCCCCGACGGCGCGGAGACGGTGGCCCAACTGTTCGATGAAGCGCGCAAGGCGTTGCTGGCATCGCGGCTCGTTTCGTCGGAAGGCGTCCCCACGGCGCGGTTCGAGGTGTTCACGGAAGCCCGTGATCGCCGCGACCGGCTCATCGGGAATGCCCAGCGCAGAATGCTCCGCGGCACCTCGGCCCGTCCCTTCCAGAGCGTGCCGGTCGAGACGCTGGTCAGAGAAGGGTATGTGATCCAGGAACGGGACGGCAGCTCGACATGGCGTGCCCCCGATGCCGACGTCCTCATCTCCGATCGTTTCCTCGCCGACCACTGCCTGCGCCTGGTCGAAGGCACGGGCGAACGCGCTGCCTGGATCGGCGTGGGATTCGAGCCCACGCGGACGCAGCGCAACATCGTGCAAATCCGCGGCACGCTGTGGCTCGAACGGGCAACGATGGAGCTGCAGCAGCTCGAGTTCGGCTATACGGGCGTGGAGCCGATGGTGACGCCGGCCAACCCCGGCGGCCTCGTGGAATACACCCGCCTCGAAACCGGCATCTGGTTCGTGCACCGCTGGACGCTCCGCATGCCGAGAATCGCCTCACAGTACGGCATGTCGCCGGCCGGCGTGCGCGGCACGTCCCGCACGCTCACCGGCGTGCAGGTGACGGGGGGCGAGGTCATCGACATCACGAACTCCGCGGGCACGCTGTACACGCGCGGAGACGATCCGTCGGATGTATCGACCGATGTCGCGGACGTATCCGCACCATTCGACCTGTTCTCCTGTGCCGAAGCATCCACGGATACGCTGTCGCTGGTGTCCGGCGCGGTGCGCAACACCGCCGGTGCCGGACTGCAGGCCGCGCAGGTGCGCGCCGAGTGGCGGGAGCAGTTCCGTCACGTCACGGGCACAGTCTGGACCTGGCAGGTACGCGAACTGACCACACATTCCGCCGACGACGGATCGTACGGACTGTGCGGGATTCCGCGCGCGCGAGGAGTCCTGCTGCGCGCCACGCACCAGGAACGGCGCTCGCGCGCGGTCACGGTCCGGGTTCCGAAGGAACGGGCGGCCACCACCGTGGATCTGGTGGTGTCGGCGCGCCCCTGAGCGCAGGCCGCGCATGGCATGCGTCGCTGACCATCCGCGCCTGCCCCGCGCGAATCGTCTCCTCTACCGCCGCGCCGCGCTCCCCACGCCGGCCGTGATCGCCGCGGCCGACGCCGGATCCGACATGCCGAGTTCGCGCAGGAACGTCGTGCGCGGCTCGTAGCGCCCCATCGCGTCGAGATTCGAGGCGAGGGCATCGCGTCGCACCTGTTCGGCGCCGGCGCGGTCGCCCAGCCGATCCAGCACGCGCGCCAGCTCGGCGCCCGTGCGTGTCCAGCCGTGGCCACCCCACCGTGCCTGCCGGAACAGATCCCGGGCTTCCGCGAGCCGGCCGCCCTGCATCGCCACCAGTCCGCGCACGTGGAACGGCAGGCGCGCGTCACGCGCGTAATACGAACGCCGGCTCCAGAACTCGATGGAATCCGCGAGCAGCTTGAGCCGCGCCGTGTCGCCCGCCGGCGCGATCGCATCCGCGAGATTCGCCAGCACCCATGAACGACGTCGCGCCATCTCCCCCTGCGGTTCGTCGGGCGTCTCGTCGAGCAGTTGCCGGTACTGCCGTTCCGCCTCCGCGTACCGGCCCAGCCGGCCGTAGTTGTTGCCGCGCATGAGCCGGACGGTGGTCGGATCTCCGCCCAGGTCGGCCCAGCGCTGCAGGGCGGCATTGGAACGGTCCCAGGCGCCGAGTTCACGCCAGTAGAGCGCCCGCACATCGAGGGCGACGAGGCGGGTCGCCAGATCGGGATCCCGCTCCATGGCATCGAGCAGCGAATCCGCCCGCTCGAAGCGCCGTGCAATTATCTGCTGTCGCGCATAGGCCGCCCGCAGCCCCGGCTCGAGCGGACGCTGAAGCGCACGGATCCGCTCGAATGCCCGGTCCGCCTCCTCGAATCGCTCCGACAGCCCGTACGATTCGAATAACCCCGCCCACGCGCCCGGCAGATCGGGCTGCAGGGCGACCAGACGCTCCGCGGCGGCCACACTACCGGCCATGTCTCCCCGCAGCATGCGGAACACCCGCAGGCCGGAGTAGCCGGAACAGGACGCGCACGGGCCGCGTCCCACCGCGGTCGCGAGCGAGTCGAGGGCGAGCTGCTGCACGGTGATCGATTCCGCCTTGACGAAATCCCCGAGATTGCCGTACATCGACGCGAGCAGATTGTAGGCGCGCGGGTCACGGGCATGCCGATCGACGAGCTCGTGCAGCAGCCGGATCGTGCGGGGCGCATCACCGGCCAGGCGCGCCGTTTCGGCCTCCCGCGTGAGACGCACCCACGGACTCGCACGCCAGGCGAAGCGGTCGAGAACGACGCCGAGCCGCCGGGTGATCTCGGTTTCCCCCATTTCGATGGCGATGCGCTGGCGTTCCGCCACCGCGCTCACGAACCCCGAATCGATCGCGATGGCCGCATCGAGCTCCGCGATGCCGGCGGACAGGCTCAATCCGTCGAACAGCCGGAGCGCGCGCATGTAATGCTCGTAGGCGTCCACGCTCGGCGTCTCCAGATCCGCCACGCGCGGGCCCGGCACGTCACCGCCCACGAGATCGGCCAGCCGCGTGGCAGCGGACGACGCCAGCGTCACCAGATCCCGTCCCTGCGCGGTGAGCACGTCGCGCGTGTTTCCCGTTTTCGTATCGGTGACCGTGAGATCGAGCAGCAGCATCGTATCGCCCTGCACGAGTCCGCCGCGCACGAGCAGGTCGGCGTGGAGCGACCGCGCCACGACCAGCGCCGAGTTGACATCGAGCCGGTTGGGATCGAACTCGGCGCGCATGGTCGCATCGCGCACGCGCCCGGGCGCCACGACATCCACGGTCACGCTGCGCGCGAGCGAGGCCGTGATGAGCTGTGCAAGACCGTCGGTGAGCCAGAGTTCGGTGGAATCGCCCCGCACGAGTCGCACGTCGGTGATGACGAACAGCGGTTTGGCCGGCGGCGCGGCGGTCGCATGACTGCGCCGCCACGCGGATCCGGCCGTGATCACGAGCGCGAGCGCCACGGCCGCGCCCAGGGCCACTCGGAGGAGCCGGCGGCGACGGCTCGGCGCCGTGGCGGCCGGGGGAGGGGGCGCCGCCGCGGCAGACGCCTCCTCCTTCCGCACCGCGGGCAGCCTGTCTCCTGTGGTGATCGCGGTAAGTGACTCCGTGAGCTCGGCCGCGGCCGCGGCCGGATCACCGAATGCAGCCGGCTGCACGGCCCGCTGCGGCCCGGTGCGCAGCAGCGTGGCGAACTCCATGGTCATCCCGGACGGCGCATCGGTCTCGCGCACACGGTCGGCCAGCACGCGCGCGAAATCGGCGAGCGCCTGATCCGGGCGCAGTCCGTATTCATCGGCCAGCCGCGCCCGGTACCGCTCGAAGCTGCGGAGCGCGGCGAGCGCGGCTTCGCGGCTCCCGGGCGCGGCCAGCGCGCGCAACTGGAAGTGGAAGGCCCCGGCCGACGAGGGATCGTGGAGCTGCCAGCGTGTGGCGATCTCCACGCAGTGATCCCACTCCCCCGCATCGGCGAGCGCGGTGCAGCGCTGTTCGCAGGCCAGCGCGAAGCGCCGGTCGAACTGGGCGCGCACCCCTTCGAGCCACTGTTCGAAGGCCACGGACGCGCCCCGCCCCAGGCCATCGAGAAACGCGCCGTCGTACAGGTTCACGGCCGTTTCCGCGTCGTTCCGCTGGATGGCCGCCACGAACTCGAGCGCGTCCACCGTGAGCGGAGCGTCGGCCGCGAGCGCCGCGGAGGTGGCCGTGGTGGTGATCGCATCGCGGCCGAGCACGCGACGCAGATGCGAGAGCGCATCGCTCAGGGAATGCCGGGCCTTGGCATCTTCCTGGTCGCCCCAGAAGTACTCGAGCAGCGTATCCCGGGCGATCGGCCGCCGGTGCACGGCGAGCACGGCCAGGAGCGCCAGCTTGCGTCGACGGGTGCTCAACGAGGGATCGGCCGGCTCGCCCGTGCCACGGACGAGGTCCAGCCGACCCAGGGTGAGGAGACGCAACCCGTTGTCCGACATGATGTTGAAACGCGGTCGATCGGTCGATGGGGCGTTGAGGGCGCGGGTCATCTTTCGCGCAGCTTCGAGAAGCTAGCACACCCGCGCCGCGCCGCCAGCGGTGACGCGCCCCAACCGACTCCGCATGCCCTCCTCCGTCCCTCCACATACCCCGTCCCGGCGCCGGCCAGCGCGCGGAGAGCGATCATGATCGCCGGCCGCCGCGCGGACCGTTCAGCGCGCCTGGCATCGGTCTGTGCCATGGCGTGTGCCGCCCTCTGCGCCTCACTGAGCGCGGCCGTTCTGGCCTCGCTGCTCGGCGCGGCGTCGGCTCCCTCGTTTCCCGTGGCGGTCACCGGCCAGCAGCTTCCGCTCGTCACCGCGTCCACCTGCCAGGACCAGCGTGCCGCACACATTCTGGAGCGCACCGCGGAACGGGACGTCCAGTGGCGCGGCGGCGATGAAACCCTCCGGTGGGGGGAGTGGCGCATCATGGTGGGAACGGAGCGCCTGCCGGTCCGCGTGATCGCGGTGGCCGTGCAGCCGCCCAGGGTGAGGCTCACCCTGCACGACACCACGGCAGCACCCATGTACGGCACGACGTGGACGATCGACCGGGCGCCCGCCCGGACCCGGATAGCGGCGGGGGTGACCCAGCCGGTCACACCGTGGCCGGACGCCGACCCGCAAGGGATGGAGCGCGACACGGCAGGCGACCCGGTGGAGCGCCTGTTCGAACGGGTCCGTGGCCATTCGCTCGTGCAATCCGACGGCCGGGAGTCACCGAACTGCACGGCCGGGTCCGATGCCACCCGCGATCGCCGGCTGAGCGTGGGCATTCGCCGCGACGGCAGCCTGCTCTTCGTCCTGGCCCATTTCGATGGAGCCGGCGATGCCTCCACCCTGGCTCCCCTCGGCCCCACCACCGCGGAACTGGCGGTGATCATGCATGCCCTCGGTGCCCGGCGCGCCATGTCGCTCGCCGACGGACCGGCCGCGCAACTGCTCGTGCGGGAAGGCCGGGACGGCAGTGAGAAACGCTGGCCGGGTCTCCGCGGCACGCCGTTCGGACTCGTCATCGACGATGCGGCCGCACGGGCGCCCGTCAACGCGGGGGATCACGTTCCCCGTCCCTGAGCGGCTAGTTTTGGCTCATGGACCTCGCCGACCTTCGCACCGAATACCGTCTCGCCGCGCTCGACGAACACGACGTCGATCCGGATCCGATCGCGCAGTTCACCCGCTGGTTCCAGGACGCGCAGGATGCCCGGTGTCTGGAACCGAACGCGATGACGCTCGCCACCTGCACGCCCGACGCGTATCCCTCCGCGCGCATCGTGCTGCTCAAGGGCGTCGATGCCCGCGGGTTCGTGTTCTTCACCGATTACCGGAGCCGGAAGGGACACGAGCTCGCCGACAATCCGCACGCCGCGCTGTGCTTCTTCTGGCGCGAGCTGGAGCGCCAGGTGCGGGTGACGGGCGCGGTGCAGCGTGTCACGCGCGAGGAATCCGCCGAATACTTCGCATCGCGTCCCGCGGGCTCACGCCTGGGCGCGTGGATTTCGCATCAGTCGCAGGTCATACCGTCGCGCGGGACCTTGGAACAGGGTGTGGCCGACGCCACCGCGCGGTTCACGGACGGCGCCGTTCCGCTCCCCGATCACTGGGGCGGCTTTCGCGTGTTTCCCGAGGACATCGAGTTCTGGCAGGGACGCGAGAGCCGTCTCCACGACCGCATCCGCTACCGGCGCGAAGCGGGACAGTGGCGGCGCGAGCGACTCTCGCCGTGACGCGCCGTCAGCTGCCCCGCAGCTCGGCGAGGATCTGCGGCAACCGGTCCACCGGCAGCGGCTTGGCGAGATGCAGATCGAATCCGGCGGAGTACGCGTCCTGCTTGTCGGGCGTGGAGGCATAGCCGGTGAGCGCCACGAGCAGCACGGAACGCAGCGTCGGATCCGCACGCAGCGCCCGCGCCACTTCGTAACCGTCCATGTCCGGCAGCCCCACGTCGCACAGCACGACATCCGGCCGGAACGTCTTCGCGAGCGCGAGCCCTTCGGCGCCGGAATGCGCGAGCGCGATCTCGTGCCGGTCGAGACGGAGCGCATCACGCAGGCTGTGCGCCGCGTCGATGTTGTCCTCGATGATCAGCATCCGGTAAATCGGCAGCCCGGACGCTTCGCCGGGCGTCGCGGCTTCGGCCCCGTCGGTGGCAAGATCGGCGGTGGCGAGCGGAATGCGCACCGTGAACATGGCGCCGCGACCGGGCCCTTCACTGAACGCCTCCACCACGCCGTCGTGCAGGGACACGAGCGCGCGCACGAGCGCGAGCCCCAGTCCGAGTCCGCCGTTGGTGCGCGCGAGGCCGGAGATGCCCTGATTGAACGGCTGGAAGAGCCGGCCCAGCAGATCGGCGTCCATGCCGATGCCGTCATCGATGATGTGCATCACGGCGGTCCCCCCCGCATCCTCCGCGCGCAGCACGAGCTGCACCTGCCCGCCGGCGTTGCAGAATTTGAGACTGTTGTTGAGCAGGTTGCCCAGCACCTGGCAGAGCCGCGTGCGATCGCCCGCGATCGCCACCGGACCGGCCGGCACGTCGAGGGCGAGCGCGATGTTCGCGTCCTCGAACGCCGAGCCCACGTCCTCCACGCAGGTGCGCACTACGTCCACCAGATCGAGCGGTTCGCGGCGGATGTGGATCTTGCCTTCGGTGATGCGCGTGATGTCCAGCAGATCGTCGATCAGGCGCACCAGATGCGTCGTCTGCCGCTCGATGATCGTCTGGGCGCGCTGCGCCGCTTCGCTGCCGGCTTCGGCGCGCTTGAGAATCACGATGCTGTTGGCGATCGGCGCCATGGGGTTGCGCAGTTCGTGTGCCAGCACGCCGAGGAACTTGTTCTTGCGGTCGTCGGCATCGGCGAGCGCGGTGGCGTGCCGGCGCAGCTCCTCGCTCTGCTGCAGCAGTTCCTCGTTCTGCGCCTGCATCTCCTCCTGCTGCACCTGGAGCTGCTGACTCTGCGCCTGGATCTCCTCGTTCTGCGCCTGGATCTCCTCGTTCTGGACCTGCAGCTCCTCGTTCTGCGCCTGGATCTTCTCGTTGCGCTCGCTCACGTCGGTGAGCAGTGTCTGGACGTGCTCGTAGGCGGCTACGTTCTGCAGGCCGATGCCGAGCTGCGTGGCGCTCGCCTCGAGGAACGCGCGCGCGTCGTCGGTGAGATCGTGCAGCGTGCCCACGAGCAGCACGCCGTGCAGCGTGTCCCGGAACAGGAGCGGCACGGCGACCAGCGCCCGCGGCGCGGGTTCGTCGTACCCGAGCCGGATGCGGATCGTGTTCTGCGGCGGCGGATCGATCACCACGATCGACTGGCGATCCCGGGCGGCCTGGCCCGGAATCCCTTCGCCGAACCGGAGCGGCTGCACCTCGTCGCCGAGCGCATAGCGGGCGATGGGGTGCAGCATCGCGTCGTCCACCACGCCGTAGACGACACCCACCGCGCCGCCGAGGTGCGCCATCACGTTCCCGAGTGCCCGCTCGGCCAGCTCTTCCCGCTGCAGCGTGGACGCGATGGTGCGGGCGAGTTCCCTGTCGATACGGAGCCGCTGCTCGCGCGTCTCGAGCGCCCGCGCCGCGCTCCCGATCGCGGCGGAGAGCCGGCGCATTTCGTTGCGGGGCAGCGCTTCGGCGATCCCGGACGATTTCGGTGCGAGACTCAGCGCCGGCTTCCAGTCCCCCGCCCGGAGTGCGTCGGCGATCCGCACGAGTCGCTGCGCCGGGCGGCTGACCGACCGGGCGGTGAGGACCGCGAGCACGCCGCAGAGGAGCACCGTGACGAGGGCCATGACGAGCAGCCCGCGGGAAATCCGCGCGCTGGCGACGGCGATCCGTTCGAGCGCGAGCGTCCCCTCCTGTTCCTGGAGCTCGACGAACTGCCCCGTGAGCTCCAGCAGCGCCAGGCGGAGCTGGCCCACAGCGGCTTCCTCTTCCAGATTCACCGGGCTGCTGCGACGGCGTTCCACGAGCTGTTCGGCGTCGGCGATGTAGGTGCGGGCCGTGATCTCGATCCGGCTCAGGAGCTCCCGGGCTTCCGGCTCCATCGTCATCGATTGCAGCGTATTCAGATGCGAGCGCATGAGCTCCACGTTACCGGCGAAGGCCATGATACGCGCGGCTTCCGGTACCAGCAGCACCGACCGCATCTGGATGGCGACGCGGTAGGCGCTCCGCTCCAGCGCGCTCATCTGATCGCGCAGCGGGGCGATCTGCGCCGCGTATTCGGTCTGCGCGCGCACGCTGTTCCGGTGCCAGCCGAAGAAGATCGCCAGCATCACCGCCAGCACGGTGAAGAGCAGCCCGAAACCGATGGCGAGCCGTTCGCCGATGTTGAGATCGGAGCGCGTCATGTCGCTCAGGCCAGCGCGCGGACGTCGAGCGCCCGGAAGATCCGCGTCCTGTGGTCGAGCGCCTGCAGCCCCGTCGCCAGCACGGGAGACGGCCACTCGGCTTCGCCCAGACAGAGAAATCCGCCGGACCGCACCGCACGCCGGACCTGGCCGAGCGCGCGCTCCTGCACCACGCGGTCGAAGTAGATCAGCACGTTGCGGCAGCATACCAGATCGAACGGCGGATGCAGCCGCGATGGGATCATGTCCGACGTGAGATCGTGGAACGAGAAGTGGACCCGGTCACGCAGCGCCGGTATCACCGTGCATGTCTCTCCCCGGCTCTCGAGGTAGCGGTCGGCCAGCGTCTTGGGCAGTTCCGTGAGCAGGGCGGGAGCATAGCGCGCTTCCTGCGCGAGATGCAGCGCGCGCGCATCGACGTCGGTGGCCTCGATCCGCCCCGGCACGTTCGCCTCCTCGAGCAGCATGGCCAGCGTGTACGGCTCCTCGCCGCATCCGCACCCCGCGCTCCAGATCCGGAGCGGGCGCCCCGCCGCCTGCGCGGCCAGCTCCGGAATGACCTGCGCGCGCAGCGCGTCGAAGGTCACGGCGTTCCGGTAGAAGCGGCTGACCTTGATGGTCACCCGTTCCAGGAGGTTCCCGGCTTCGCCTTCGTGCGCACGCAGCACGTGCAGGTAGTCCTCGAACGTCTCCGCGTGCGCCGAAATCATGCGATTGAGCACGCGCCGGCGCACGGTGGCCGGCCGATAGCGCGAGAAATCGATCCCGGTGCGCGCGCGCAGAACGTCGAGGATGGCGTGGAACGCCGCGTCGTCCGGGCCGAGGTGCCGATCGACCGCCTCGCCGATCATCGTCGCCGTCATGACTGATTCTCCCGCTGGTGTTCGAAGGGTCGCGATGATCTGACGGGTTGGAGCAACCACCCATAATGAATCGCGTTCGTCATGGTGTCAAACGCGAACGCTCGACGAGCGCGCGCGATGTGCAGCAACGATGCCGTGCAGCAGCGACGGCAGCGACGTGTTCCGTGTGCAGCGGTGTTCGAATGCGCGCCGCGGCTGCCGTTCCACGGCAGCGATCATGGCCTCAGGGAGGATGCGTTCGTACTACTTATGGACAGGTGCACATGCTTCGGAAGACGCGACGAACCGCCGCGCTCAGAGCGCCAGATTCCAGTGCTGCCCCATGAGATCCTTGCCGAACGAGTGGTGCGCCTCTTCGCTGGCCAGGCAGAACCCGCGGGACTCGTAGATGCGTCGCGCCGACACGAGCACGTCGTTCGTCCAGAGGGTGAGTGTGCCGTATCCGCGCGCACGCGCGAACCGGATGCATTCGTCCACCAGCCGGCCGCCGATGCCGAGTCCCCGGGCCGACGGTTCCACGTAGAGAAGGCGCAGCTTCGCCACCGTATCCGTGGCGCGCACCAGGAACACCGAGCCCACCACCTCGCCCTCCCGCTCGGCGATCCAGCTCCGCTCGCGCGCAGGGTCGAACGATCGCACGAAGGCCGCCAGAATCTCGGCGACCAGCGCCTCGAATTCTTCGGCCCATCCGTACTCCTGCCAGTAGAGCACCCCCTGCCGGTGCGTGATCCAGCCGATGTCACCCGGTTGCAGCGGGCGCAGGATGTACGGCACCGCGGGCGACGCGGCCCGTTCTCCGAGGATCTGCTGAATCGCGCGCATGCCCTGCACGAGCTGCGCCCGTTCGGCCCCGGAACGCGTGGCGAGCATCGAGCGCACGAGCTCCTGCGACGCCTGGTCGAGTGGCGCAAAGGCCGCGCGTCCCGCATCGGTCAGCGTGAGCACGATCTGGCGCGCGTCGTGCGCCGCCGGCTGCCGCTCGAGATGACCGCGGGCTTCGAACTGCTTCAGGATGCGGCTGAGATAGCCCGCGTCGACACCGAGATCGCGCACGAGATCGGCGGCCGTGAGCCCGGTGCGATGGGCCAGCTCGTACAGGATGCGGCCTTCGGTGAGCGAGAACGTGCTGCGGTGCAGCCCTTCGTCGAGGAGGCCGATCTGCCGGGTGTAGAACCGGTTGAACGCGCGAACCGTGGCGATCTGCTCGTCTGATGGCATGGCGCGCACCATATTAGGGGGAACCGCGGAGAACATGAAAAGTCAACTATTTAATTGACTTTGTCAACAATCCCGCCCGCCCTCGACAGGACCCTGTGCCATGCCGCGCCGACCCTCCCTTCCGCTGCTCCTGCTCGCCGTCTCCTTCGCCGCCCCGGTCGGTGCGCAGCCGGCCGTCCCTTCCCTCTCCGCCACTCAGATCCGCCGCATCGACAGCATCTTCGTGCGCTTCGACGGCACCAACCGGCCGGGGTGCGCGCTCGGCGTCGGGCTCGGCGGCCATCCGGTGCATCTGCGGGGATACGGCATGGCCGACCTCCAGCAGGGCACCGTCATCACGCCGCAGTCGATCTTCCACGTGGCATCGGTGTCGAAACAGTTCGCGGCCATCGCCGTGGCGTCACTCGCCCGCGACGGCAGGCTCTCGCTCGACGACGATGTGCGGACGTTCATCCCCGAGCTCCCGGCACATCATCCCCGGTACACGGTACGTCAGCTCATGTATCACACGGCCGGTGTGCGCGACCACTGGGAACTGCTCGGCTACGCCGGCTGGCGGTATCCCGCGGATCTCTTCACCAACGAGGACGTGCTCGACATCCTCTCGCGGCAGAAGGCGCTCAACTTCACGCCGGGAAGCGAGTACCTCTACAGCAACGGCGGCTACACGCTGCTCGCGTACATCGCCGAACGGGTGTCCGGCCGGTCGCTCCGCGCGCTGTCGCACGAACGCATCTTCGCCCCGCTCGGCATGACGCGCACGCACGTGCACGACGACCACGCGATGGTCGTGCCGGGACGCACGTCGGCGTATCAGGCCGCGGGCGACGGATGGCGCGTGAGCATTCCCACGTTCGACACGCACGGCGCCACGAGCCTCTTCACCACCGTGGAGGATCTGCTCAAGTGGCTCCACAACTTCGAGACCGGCGCCGTGCTCGGGAAGCCGCTGCTCGATGAAGCGCGCACGTCGGGCGTGCTCACCAGCGGCCGGTCGATCAACTACGGCTACGGCATCGCCACCGGCACGTACCGCGGCACACCCACGATCGGACACGGCGGATCGGACGCGGGCTACCGCGCCGATATCGTGCGCTTCCCCGAGCACGGACTCGACATCGCGGTCGCCTGCAACTTCTCGGCGGCCGCGCCGGGCACGTATTCGCGCGCCGTGGCCGACATCGTGCTCGACGGCAAGCTCGCCCCGATGCCGGAGCCGCCGGCCACGGTCACGCTCGCGGCCGAGCGCGCCGAGTCGTTCGCGGGCACCTGGCGCGCGGCGAACACCGACCTGGCCACGATCTTCCGCGTGCGCGACGGCCGCCTCGTACAGGGAGCAGGCGGCGCGGGCGCGCCCGTGGACGCGCTCGACGAATCCCGCATCCGCTTCGGCGGCGGGGAAGGCGTGTTCACCGGCCCTGCCGGCGCGCGCTCGCCGGTTCTGCACGTGGTGCAGAACGGCGCGATCGTGGATTCGCTCATCCGCATGCCCGCGTTCACGCCCGGCCGCGCCGAGCTGACGGAATACGTGGGCGACTACTGGAGCGACGAGCTGGGCGTCCGCTATCGCATCGAACAGCAGGACAGCGGTCTCGTGGTCCGCACGTTCAAGCACGGCACCTTCGCCATGCGGCCGCTCTATCCCGACGCCTTCCAGGCGCAGCGCCCGGGCACGATCCGGTTCCTCCGCACGCGCGGACGGGTGACCGGATTCCGTGTCTCGAGCGGGCGCGTGCGCAATGTCGAGTTCACCCGGGGGATCAGACCATGAACGGTTCTCTCTTCGTACGGCGCGGTCTCGTGGCCGGCATGCTGGCCGGCGCCCTGCTCGTCGCCCTGCGCTGGCTGCCGCTGTCCGGCCAGTCGCAGCAGCCGCAGGATCCGCTCTCGCAGCCGTTCGTGGGCGTCACCACCAACGGCACCGTCGAGTCCGGTCTCTTCGGCATCCGGTCCACGGGTGTCTCCACCACGCCCGTGCGCCTCGGCGCCGAGGCGTTCCTGGCTTCGCTCACCGTGGAGCAGCGCGGCCGCACCACGTTCGCCGCCGACGACATCGAGTGGCGCGACTGGAACAACGTGCACCGCGCGGCGCGCAAGGGCGTGAGCTTCAAGGAGATGAGTCCGGCGCAGCGCGACCTGGCGTTCGCCATGATGGCCGCCGGCCTGAGCGCGAAGGGGCTCGAGAAGTCGCGCAACGTGATGCGTCTCAACGAGCATCTCGCCGAGCTCGTGAACAACTTCGAGGAGTACGGCGAGTTCCTGTACTACATCACGATCATGGGTACGCCGTCCGCCACCGAGCCGTGGGGGTGGCAGCTCGACGGACATCACCTCGTGGTCAACTATTTCGTGCTCGGCGACCAGGTCGTCATGACGCCCACGTTCATGGGGTCGGAGCCCGTGCGCGCGGACAGCGGCAAGTACGCCGGCGTGAGCGTGATGCACGACGAGCAGCAGCGCGGGCTCGCGCTCGCCCTGTCGCTCACGCCGGAGCAGCGGGCCGTGGCCGTGGTCCGCGACGGCAAGCCGGGGAACAACGCGCTCGCGCAGGCGTTCCGCGACAATCTCGTGCTCGATTACGCCGGCCTCCCGGCCACGGCGCTGAACGCGGAGCAGCGCACGCTGCTGCTCGAACTGATCGGCGAGTACGTGCACAACATGGCGGAAGGGCACGCGCGGGTGCGCATGGACGAAGTGCGCCGGCATCTCGATCGGACGTACTTCGCGTGGATCGGCGCGATCGGGCCGGAGGCCGTGTTCTACTACCGTATCCACAGCCCCGTCATCCTGATCGAGTTCGATCACCAGACGCCGGTGGCGATCGGACAGCGCGGCGGGCCGCCGTCTCGGCGTCACGTGCACAGCGTGGTGCGCACACCCAACGGCAACGACTACGGCAAGGACCTGCTACGACAGCACTACGAGGCGCACCGGCACGATTCCACACACGGGCATCGACACTGAACCGTGTGCGCTCCGCAGCGGTCCGGTCGTCCTGGATCGCGAGTCGCCGCGGCGCGACGAGATCACAAATCTGCACGCAGACTGGCGCGGTCGCCGTCCGGACCGCAGGATTATGCGCCCACCTCAGTCCACCCCGACCGGCCGATGGCATCGGCCGCACGGAGAGCACATGATGTCAGCGCTTCGGACCGCGTCTTCGCAGGTCGCCCTCGACATGGCCATCCGCCTCAACCTGGTGCTGCTGCTGGCCCTCGTGGCCATGGCCCTGTTCGCGCCCGGCGACCTGCTGGACGGCTTCGGGATGGGAGGCGCGACGTTCGCCGCGCTCGGACTGATCCGTCTGCTCGCGGTGCTGGCGCTCGTGCTCGCCGTGCTGCTCTGGAGCGCCCGGCACTGGCTCCAGTCCACGGCCGGACGCCCTGCGCTTGGCGCGCTGACCGCGGCGTACGGCGCGGGGGCCGTGCTGATCTCGCTGCAGCAGATGTCGGTCTGGTCCGGACAGAGCGGCGTGGTCCTGATGTCCGGCTGCATCCTGCTGACCATGGCGTACGGGCTGGCGTACTGGGTAGCGCGGCCGGACGCCGCGCCCGAGATCACGATCACGACCTGAGCGGGGGACCGGCGCCGCGCCGTTCAACGCCTGCCGATGGTCAGGCCGGCGTATACCACCGGCGATTCCGCTAGCGCGTACTGATGATCACGCTCTGGTAATCCTGCTCCGGGATGTAGAGAATCCGGATCACATCACCGGGAGCCCAGCGCTGCGCGATCATGGGATGCACGTTGTCGGCATCGCGCCGGAGCTCGCCGTCGGCCACAAAGTCGTAGCTCACCTTGGAGGTGCGCTCTCCGGCCGACGTGGTCTCGAACTGGATCCCGCGGATCTCCGCGGTGCCTTCGATACCGTGCCTCAGAAACCGCTTCATGCGGTAGCGATGGGACCGGGCGGCTCCAAGGTAGATGATCGGCAGCACGCCAAAGGTGATCGTGCCCACGAGCATCGCCATCATCCAGTCCGCCAGCCCGGCCTTCTCGTCGGGTCGGCGCGACGAGTTCATGAGCGAGAGCATGCTCGGGGAAGTCGCGCGCAGCACGGCGGCCACCTCGCCCGTGATCTGCCGCGGCAGCTCCACGGGCAGCACGGGTTCGAGCGTGGTCGTCGCCACCATGGCCCGCCGTGACTCCCTTGCCGGGAGCGTTGTCGAGAGCGCTTCCGGCAGCGCCGGCGGAGCGGCGGCGACCGCCGCGCCCAGCAACGCCTGCTGGACTTCGCGGGCGCTCTGATGACGTTCGGCCGGCACGGCGCGCAGCATGCGCCGGAGCACGGCGCCCAGCCGCGTTTCCCCCGGAATCGCCGCCGGCACGTCGATCGCGCCACGCTCGCCCATGAACTCCCGCGGCGCGCGTCCCGTGACGAGGTGCAGCATGGTCGCCGCCAGCGCGTACAGATCGCTCGACGGCGTGGCCTGCCCCATGTACTGCTCGTAGGGCATGTACCCGTACGTGCCCACGATCGTGGAGCCGGATTCGTCCTCACGCAGGAACACGCGGCGCACCGACCCGAAGTCCACGAGCACCGGCGTGCCGTCGGTTCGCACGATGATGTTGGCCGGCTTGATGTCGCGGTGCAGGATGGGCGGCACGCGGCTGTGCAGATAGTCGAGCACGCCGAGCAGGCCGAACAGGAGCGCCAGCACCTCCTCGAGATCCCGCGGGCGCTTTTCGTCGATGAGCTGCTCGATCGACTTCCCGTCGATGTACTCCATCACGAGGATGGCCGCGCTGCCCGCGCCTTCCTCGATCTGCAGGGAGTCGTAGATCTCGGGCACGCCCTGGTGCCGGAGCGCCCGGAGCACGGCGGCTTCGCGTTCGAACAGCTCGCGCGCCTTGAGATCCGTGGCGACCCGCGGATCGAAGTGCTTGATCGCCACTTCGCGACCGGTCTCGCGATCGACCGCGAGCCATGTATGCCCGAACGATCCGCGGCCGAGCTGGCGGATGATGTCGTACCGCCCTGCGACCGTGTCCATGCGTCGATGTCGAGCCGGTGTGAGGAGATATGTGATCCACCGCGCTTCGCATGCACCCTGAAGCCGGCACGGGGTAGATGATGGCACGCGGCACCGCTCCCTTCAAGCGGCCGGTCCGTATCGCCTGTCGATTCCGGGACGCTCCGTTCGACCATGGGACAGTCCCGCTGATCATCTCTTCCTGCACCCCCGGAGTGCCCCCATGCCCGCCGTCCATCCCATCACGCCCTGCCTCTGGTTCGACCATCAGGCCGAAGAGGCCGCGAACTTCTACATCGACATCTTCGATCGCTCACGCATTCTGCACGTGGCCCGCTACACCGACGAAGGCCACGAAATCCACGGACGTCCCGCGGGTTCGGTCATGACGGTGGACTTCGAACTGGCCGGCCAGCCGTTCACGGCGCTCAACGGCGGCCCGCACTTCACCTTCAGCGAGGCGATCTCGCTGCAGGTGTTCTGTGACACACAGGCCGAACTGGACCACTACTGGGATCGGCTCGGCGCAGGCGGCGACGAGCGCGCCCAGGTGTGCGGATGGCTCAAGGACCGGTTCGGCGTGTCGTGGCAGGTCTCCCCCACCGTGCTCAACGAGCTCATGCGCGACCCCGATCCCGGCGTCGTGCAGCGCGTCACGCATACGATGCTGCGCATGAAGAAGCTCGACATCGCGCCGCTGCTCGCGGCGGCGGCGGGTGACGCCGGATAATGCCGAATAGCACCGGTGACGCGGCGAACGCCGGCTGACGTCGCGCGCTATACCGGCTTGAGCCGCGCGAGCCGCTGCCGCACCAGTTCCACCTGCGGCTGCAGCTCGCGATCGGCCCGGTCGTACACGTCGAGGAACCGCACGTAGTACGTGGCCGCCTGCTCCTTCTGTCCGCGCTCCTCGTGCAGCTCGCCGAGCCGCTTGAGCGCGGGCGCGAAGAGGAACGCATCCTCCTCGATACGCGCCCAGCGGAGCTGCTGCACGAACGCGCTGTAGCGCGACAGCGCCGAATCCGCCACACCGGCGAGGTCGTACACACGCCCCTGCTCGCCGGCCAGACAGTCGGGGCACTTGCCGTACACCGGCAGATCCCGGATGCTCGCCAACGCCCGCGGGAAATCCCGCTGCTGCAAGGCGATCTCCGCTTCGGTGAAGGCGAGCGGCACGGTGTCGAGCATGCCCGTGGACTCGGTACGCCGGCGGTATTCGGTGAGAAGCGTGCGCGCCCGGTCCACACGGCCGGTGAGCGCGTATGCCCGCGCGAGCATGAGCAGCGGGCTGAACTCCACGGCCGCCGAATCCCCGGCCGTGGCGAGCGACCCGCTCACGGCGTCGAGGCGACGCGATGCGCCGCTCTGATCGCCCATGAACCACACGCGCGCAATCGCACGCCGGGTTTCCACCGCGAGCGCGGTGAGCGGGGCCACGTCCGGATCGGCCCGCAGGTACGCCGCCACGGTGGAATCGGCGGCCGTCAGCCGGCCGCGCAGCAGCAGGAGCGACGACAGCGCGCCGTCGGCCATGCGCCGCACGCCCAGATCGTCGGTGCCGAGCCGGCGGAGCTGGAGCAGCGCGCGTTCGGCGCCGTCGAGGTCTCCCGCGGTATAGGCCACGGCCGCGTTCGCCGTATGCGCCAGCGGATGCGTGGGGAACCGCGCGAGGAACTGTTCGGCGCTCGCGCGCGCCTCCGTCATGCGGTTCAGCGCGAGCTGCGCGTCCACCAGGTTGCTGTACTGCAGCGCCGTGGGCGTATGCACCACGGCGCGCGCGAGCATCGCCTCGGCGCGGCTGTATTCCGCGCGATCCATGTAGATGATCGCGAGGTTGTTGAGCGCGCGCGTATCGGTGGAATCGAGCGCGAGCACGGCTTCATAAGCCGAGATCGCTCGCCGCACGTCGCGCTGCGGCCCGCGCGTGGAGTACCAGCTCCCTTCGAGCAGATGGGCTTCGAGCGGTGTGAGCCGGTCGCGATGGTTCATGGCCCGCTCGAGCAGTTGCCGGGCGCGCTCGGGCTGCTCGCCGCGGTTGCCGAGCGCCACGGCGAGCTTCCGCATGGCCATCGCGAAGGTGGGATCGAGCGCGATCGCCTCCTCGAGCAGCCGGTAGCCGCGCGGATAGTCGCCCTGCACGTCCACCGCGTCCACGGCTTGCGTGTACCGGCGCAGCGCGTCCAGCGACGACGTGGTCACCCGCGCCAGCGGCGGCGCGGCCCGCAGATCGCGCAGCGATTCGCCGAGCCGCTCCCGCAGCCCCTTCGACAGCCGGTCGATGGCGCCGATCACCGCGGCCGAATCCCGCGCCGATTCGCGCACCGCCGCGAGCACGAAGCCGCTGTCGGCGCTGACGAGCCGCGCCGTGAGCTGGAAGCCGCGCCCCACGGCCGCCACTTCGCCGGTCACGTAGGCCGGGATGCCTTCTCGTACCGCGACCTCGCGCGCCAGCGCGGAATCCACCACGGCGCCGGCCGGCCGCTGCATGCGTTCCAGCGCGTCGCGCACCGACACGGGCTGCACCACGCGCACGAGCGGCGACTGGGTGAGATCGGTCCGCAAGGCATCGGACACCACGGCCCCGAGCCCGCTGCCGCCGTCAGCGAAGTGCGCCACGAGCACCGCGTCGCGTTCACGGAGCGTGCGTCCATCCACGAGTCCGCGCGTGAAGCCGCCCACCGCATAGGTCCCCGCCACGCCGACCGCGAGCAGGGCCGCCGCGGCCGCGAGCATCACCGGCCACCGCCGCCGCGCCGCACCGCGCCGTGCTCCCGACGCGCGGCCGATGCGCAGGCCCCCGCTCGACGGCGTGGCGAGCATGAGATCGGCCTGGACGTCGGCGAATGCCTGGGCCAGCTCGGCCGCCGACGCGAACCGGTCGGCCGGCTGCTTGGCGAGACACCGTTCGATCACGGCGTACAGCGATTCGGGGACATCGTCGCGGCGTTCGAGCGGCTCCGGCTGCCGCGATACCTGGGCGGCCAGCACGCCCGCCGGCGACAGGCCGGCGAAGAGCGGCTTCCCGCGCAGCATCTCGTAACCGAGCGCGCCGAGCGCATAGATGTCCATGCGATGATCGGCGGCCGGATCGGCCGCGGCCTGTTCGGGCGCCATGTACGACGGCGTGCCCAGGGCGATGCCGGCCGAGGTGAGCGTGGCCGCGCCCACGTGCGCCGCCGGCAGGTCCTCGTCCCGCGCGCTGGTGATCGCCTTGGCCACGCCGAAATCCACCACGAGCGCGTGTGACCCGTTCACGAGCAGGACGTTGTCCGGCTTGATGTCGCGATGCACCACGCCGCGGCCGTGCGCATAGGCGAGCGCTTCGGCCACGTCGTGCAGAATGCGCACCTGGTCCGCGACCGGGATGTCGTCGCCGCGCATGAAACGCGCGCGTAGCGACTCGCCGTCGACCATGGGCATCGTGTAGTACAGCGCGCCGCCGGCATCCCCGGCGGCCAGGAGCGGCACGATGTGGGGGTGCTGGAGCGAGGCCGCCATCTGGATCTCCCGCCGGAAGCGCTCCTGGCTCACCCCCTGCGACAGCTCTGGAGGCAGCACCTTCACGGCCACGGGCCGTCCCAGCGCCACTTCGGTGGCGAGGAACACACGGCTCATGCCCCCGCCCCCGAGCTCACGCTCGATGCGGTAGGCAGGACCGAGATCGATGGGGGTGGTGAACGGACGGAGCGGCATCGCAGTCCCTACGCGGCAGAGCGCGCCGAGTTCCGCCGGTCCGGCGTCCGGCACACCGGCGAAGCGCCGGCTACCGGGAGGCCGGCCCCGTGGAGGTCAGTTCGGCCCGCAGCTTGGCGAAGCTGTCGTAGCGCGCGCGGCTCACCGCGCCCTCGTCCACCGCGTCGCGCACGGCACACGCCGGCTCTACGAGATGTGTGCAGTCGGAGAACCGGCAGGTCGACAGGTACGGACGGAACTCGGGAAAACAGTGAGCGACCTCCGCAACCTCGATCCCCCATAATCCGACCTCACGCAACCCCGGTGTATCCGCGATGAACCCGCCGCCCGGGAGCGGGTGCACCAGAGCGCCCACGGTCGTGTGGCGTCCCTTGTTCACGCTGTCGCTGATGGCCCCCACCCGCAATCCCAGCCCGGGAAAGAGGGCGTTCATCAGCGACGATTTGCCCACGCCGGAGGGACCGGACAGGACGGACATGCGTCCCCGGACCGTCGCCCGGAGCGCCTCCACTCCCTCGCCCGTGACCGCGCTCGTGAAGTGCAGAGGATAGCCGGCGCGCACGTGATCGGCGAACGGCCCCACGGCCTCGGTCGCCGGCTTGAGGTCGCACTTGTTTATGACCACTCGAACGGCCAGATCGTTGGCTTCCGCGATCACGAGGAACCGGTCGAGCATCCGGGGATGCGGTTCCGGCCGAGTGGCCGCGAAGACGACGAGCACCTGGTCCACGTTCGCCACGACCACCCGCTCCCCATACCCTCCCGTCGGTGACCGGCGCGCGAGCCGGGCGTGGCGGGGGTGGATGCGGGCGATCGTCCAGGCGGAATCGGTGGAATCCCGCACGATCTCCACGCGGTCGCCCACGGCGAGCTTGAGTGAATCGCCCACGTCCTCCCGCTTGAGCCGTCCGCGCATCGAGGCGTCCACCGCCTCGGCGCCGTCGGGCAGCACGCGCCACACGCCGCCGGTTCCCGACAGCACGGTGCCGGTCTTCACCATGCGCGCGTCACCATGCCGAAGGCCCTGTGCCGCCCGCGCGAATGAGGCCGTCGAGCGTGGCCTTGACCACGGCCAGCGACATGCGCGCCACGGCCTGCCGGACCGCCTCCTCGCTCTGCCCCTTCACCAGGAACGTGGTCTCGAGGTGCCCCACGGCCTCGGGCTCGCCCCGCCCCCAGCGCACGAAGAACAGATACGCGCCCCACGGCGCGTCGGCCTCGCCCGTGGCATCGGTGAGGATGTCGGCCGAATACGAGAACCCGTCGACGCCTTCGAAGGCCGCCGGCCTGGCATGCACGGCCATGTAGCCGCCGAGCGTGCGTTCATCCCCCGCCGATGGATCAGGGGGCAGATGCCGGCCGCCGTGCGCGATCAGAGGCCGGTCATCGGGCGCCGTTGGTCGGCGCGGTGCGGGACGAGCGACGGGTGCCGCGCACGGCTTCGCGCATGATGCTGCCCGTCATGAACGCGATGTTGGCCGGCCGTTCCGCGAGCCGGCGCATGAGGTACGGATACCACTGCGTGCCGAACGGCACGTACACGCGCACGCGCCAGCCGTCCGCCACCAGGGCTTCCTGCAGATCGCGGCGCACGCCGTAGAGCATCTGGAACTCGAACCGCGCGGGCGAGATCCCCTCGGCGCGCGCGAAGCGCTTCGCTTCCTCGATGATGGTTTCGTCGTGCGTGGCGAGCCCGGGGTAGTAGCCGCGCGTCATCAGGCGGTGCATGGCCTGCACGTAGGTGCGGTCCACGTCGGCCTTGTCGGGGAACGCGACCGTGGCGGGTTCCTTGTACGCACCCTTGCAGAGCCGTACCCGCGCACCGAGTCCGATGGCGCGTTCCACGTCGTCGAGCGTGCGGCGGAGCGCGCTCTGCAGCACGATGCCCACGCGCTTGGGCCAGCGGCTGTAGAGGTCGCGCTCGAACGTATCGAGCGTGCGCTGCGTGTACTCGCTCGACTCCATGTCGAGGCGCACGAACGAATCGTACTGCTCCGCGCGTTCGAGGATCGCGCCCACCACGTCCACGCAGAGGTCGTCGCGGATGTCCTGGCCGAGCGCCGTGAGCTTGACGGAGACGTTGCAGTCGAGCTTCCGCGCGTGCGCGGTGTCGAGCAGTTCGAGATACTGCCGCCCCGTTTCGCGGGCCTCGGCCTCGTTGGTGACGCTCTCGCCGAGCAGGTCGAGGGTGGCGGTGATGCCGAGCGCGTTGAGCTCGGCGGCCGCGTCGCAGGCCGAGGCGATGGTTTCGCCGGCCACGAACCGGGAAGCCATGCGCCGGGCGAAGCCGTTGCCGCGGATGAAATCGAAGACGCGCTGCTGGCGCGAGAGATACAGGAGGGAGTTGCGAAGCATGGAGCGGAGCGGCGGGGGCCGGGAAGAGCGGGTCTGCTTCCCGGTCAGGGCATCCCTGAAATATAGCGGATCCGGAGGGGCGGGACGTGTGTTCCGGCAGCGGCGCCGCCGTCAGCGCACCGTCGTCAACGCCCCGCCGACATCAGGCGCCACACGGGAGCGACGCTCCCCGTCGCCAGTGCGCCGTCCATGAAGTTCCACGTCACGAGTCCGTCGTCGCTTTCCGGCTCGAGCAGGAGCATCGCGAGCCGGTCGCGCACCGTGCCGGTGGCGATGCGCCAGCTCCCCGCCGGAATCGACCGCGACTCGCGCTGCCAGCGACCGGTAAGCGTGACTTCGTTGTGGCCCTGGAACGGACGGGGCGCCCGCGCGATGCTGTCCACGGTGAAGACCTCCACGTCGGCGGTGTAGGCCGCCGTGACCTGTTCCACCCCGATGCCGTGCATGCGCAGCCGGGGGAGCACCGAATCGGCGACGGCCGCCTCGAGGATCCAGCCGCCGATCGGCGGCGTGCGCTCCAGCGCGGCCTCGAAGCGATCCACCACGGGCATGCGCACCGACGCCATCCGTCCCGTCCGGCGAATGCCGGGGGGCACGCCGGGCTCGTCCCGCTGCGTGCTGTCGGCGAGCCGCTCGAGCACTTCCACCAGGACCACCTGCGTGTCGGGCTGCGACCAGAACCGCGACCGCACGGCCACGGGCAGCGTGGCCGTGGACGCGCCGAACGTGGACGCGGCCCGACCGGCGGCCACGCGCGCGCGGATCGCAGCCGGCTGTTCGGCCACGTACGACAGCACCTCGCGCACGAACGCCCGCGTCGCCTTCACCCGGACCTCGAACGGATCGTGCGAATACGCTTCGCTCAGCACGGAGATCGCGCCGCGCAGGCCGTAGTAGTTGGTGCCGAAGCGTGGCTTGTGCTCGTACGTGGCCCAGCCGCGCTTGAGCGTATCGGTGAGCGTCTGCCGGCCGAACTCGCCGCTGAAGTTGCCGTACGGGAAGATGCGGACGTCGTGCCGCTGCTGTATGCGCTGCCGGATGGCCACCAGCATGGTGTCGCCGGTGAACGCGGCGAGCGGCGCCGCCGGATGCAGCGACGGCGAATAGGTGAGATGATAGCCGTGATAGCTGCCGTTCGTGGCGTGCAGATCCATGAACACGTCCGGCTCCCAGGCTTCGAGGGCGGCGAGCGTGCCGCGCGTTTCCGGCGCTTCGGCCTTGATGTAATCGCGGTTGAGATCGAGCCCCTGCGCATTGGGGCGCTGTCCCACGAGCTCGGGGCCGTTCTGCGACCCGCGGTTCCGCGCCTGTTCGGCGAACCGCTCGTTGCCGTCGGCGTTGTAGATCGGCACCACGAGCACCACGAGCGAATCGAGCACGGTAGGGCCGGTCGCGAACGACAGCTCCCGCAGCAGCGAGAGGACGGCCTCCTTTCCTTCCACTTCGCCCGCGTGGATGTTGGCCTGCACGTACACGATCGGGCGGCCGAGGGCGCGGGCTTCGACGGGCGAGCGCACCATCGGCTTCGACGCGATCACGAGCGGCAGCACGCGTCCTTCGTTCGAGCGCGCGAGTTCCGTGACCACGAGAGGCGCCCGCATCGTCACGAGCGAATCGAGGAATGCGAGCACGTCGGCGTGGTGCGACGTTTCGGCGTATCCCGTGCGCTCGGCGCGCGTGGCCGGACGCGGCAGCGGGGCCTGGGCGGACAGCACAGGCGCAACGAGGGTGAGCGCGACGAGCAGCGCGCCCGGCAGACGGATCACGGACATGGGCGAACGGGCGGGAGGGATCGTTGACGGAGACATCATCCGGCGGAGGGCGCACCGGCGGAACCGGACGGTGCGTGGAGCTCGTCGAGCTGGCCGATGTGGCGCACCTCGTGGCGCGCAATCATGATCAGCCATTCGTACAGCGTGATCTCGCCGAGCCGGGGGTGCGGTGCTGATACGGTACCGAGGGGGAGACCGTTGGCCTTGTGGATGGCCTGGAGGAGCCTGGCGCGGGTCTCGTCGAGTCGCGCGCGGGCCGTGTCGAAGTCGACATCGGACTCCGGCTGGACCATGTCCGGCGCTTCGAGCACGCGGTCACGTTGCAGCATGGGGAACCGGTCGAAGGCCGCGAGCACCGCAGCCGGATCGCTCGTGGAATCCGCTGGCGCGCCGGATTCGCGGAGCCGGCGCGCCAGCGAGCTGAACAGGCGGCCGGACCCGTCCTCCACCTTCACGAGGTGCGCCAGCACTTCCGCCGCCGACCAGCGATCCGGCACGGCACGTGTGTCGCGGAGCGCGGCGGGCACGCGATCGGCAGCCGCGAGCAGGAGCGTGCGGGCGTGTGCGAGCTCGTGCACGATGGCCTCGAGCACGGGATCGAGCGGGCGAACGTCGTCGGCGGAATCGGTCACAGCGGCTTTCCGGTGGAAGGGTAGAACCGTTCGCCGCGCGCGGCCATCTCGCGCAGCCGGCCGGCAGGGGTGAATCGCCCGGGGAACCGGGCATCGAGCGCCTCCAGACGTCGCACGACCTCCGCGGCGCCGAGCGCGTCGATGGTGCGGAACGGCCCGCCGCGGAACGGCGGATATCCGATGCCGAACACGGCGCCCACGTCGCCGTCGCGCGGGGTGCGCAGCACGCCGTCCTCGAGACAGCGCACGGCTTCGTTGAGGAGCGGCAGCACCGTGCGATCCTGCACTTCGGCGGCCGCGATCGTTCCACGCGCGCCGGTCACGGGTGTGAGCGCGTACACGGCAGTATCGGGGCCGGACCGCTTGCCCGCGTCGTCGTAGGTGTAGAAGCCGCGTTTCCCCTTGCGTCCCGTGCGACCGCTTTCGATCACGCGCTGCAGCGTGACCGACGGCGCGAGACGCGCGCCGAACGCGTCGGCCATGATGCGCCCCGACTTGCCGGCGATATCGAGTCCGACTTCGTCCAGCAGCGTGATCGGCCCCACGGGAAAGCCGTACGCGGTGAGCGCGTCGTCGATCGTGTCCATGGCCACGCCTTCATCGAGGAGCCGGCCGGCTTCGTTGATGTACGGCGCGAGGATGCGATTCACGTAGAACCCCGGTCCGTCCGTCACCACGATCACGGTCTTGCCCATCGTCCTGCCGCAGGCCACCGCGGTGGCGGTGGTCTCGTCGCTCGTGGCGGGCGTCACGATCACCTCCAGCAGCGGCATCTTGTGCACGGGGCTGAAGAAGTGCATGCCGATCACGCGATCCGGATGCGCCGACGCTTCCGCGATGCGCGCGATCGGAATCGTGCTCGTGTTGGAGGCGAAGATCGCGTCGGGCGCTTCGCGTTCCACGCTCCGGAGCACGTCGTGCTTGACGGCGAGGTCCTCGAACACCGCTTCGACCACGAGATCGGCGCGGCGGAACCCCGTCCAGTCCGTGCCACCGCTCACGAGCGAGAGCATGTCGTCGAACGCGAGCCGCGTGATGCGCCGCTTGCGGCGTCGTTCGTCGAGCACCTCGCGCACGGCGTGCAGTCCGCTTGCCACCCGTTCCAGCGACGCCTCCCGGAACCGCACCTGCATCTGCTGCTGCACCGCCACGCTCGCGATGCCGGCGCCCATGAAGCCGGCGCCCACGATCCCGAGACGCTGCACGGGACGCGGCTCCACTCCCTCGGCCGTTACCCCGGAATCCTTGCGGAGCGCGGTCGTGGCGAAGAAGAGGAACGTGAGCTCGCGCGATACGTCGCTCGCGGCCAGCGTGCCGAAGGCGCGCGCCTCGGCCTCGAGCCCCTGCGTCATGCCGTGTGCGTAGCCTTCGGCGACCACCTCGATCACGGCGAGCGGCGCCGGATACGCGCCGCGCGTCTTCTTCAGCACCTGTTCGCGCGCCTGACGGAACACCACGGCCCGCCCCACGGGATTGTCTTCGAGCAGCAGGCCGGTCGCGCCGCTCTTCCGCTCCGTGCGGATGCGCTGCCTGGTGGCGAGCTCCCGCGCGCGCTGCACGGCCACGGCACGCAGGATCGCCGGATGCACGAGATCGTCCACGAGGCCGAGCGAACGCGCCTTGCGCGGCCGCACCGTGCGTCCGGTGAGCATGAGATCGAGCGCCGCCTGGAGCCCGATCAGGCGCGGCAGACGCTGCGTGCCACCCGCGCCCGGCAGCAGGCCGAGCTGCACTTCGGGAAGCCCGCACACCGATTTCGGATGATCGCTCAGCACGCGCCAGTGGCATGCCAGCGCCGTTTCGAGGCCGCCGCCGAGACAGGCGCCGTGAATGCCGGCCACGACCGGTTTCCGGAGCGCGGCGAGCCGGTCGAGTGAACGCTGGCCGGTGCGCGAAAGCGCTTCGGCGTCGCTTGCGGACGTCGTGGCCACGAGCTCCTCGATATCGGCGCCGGCGATCCACACGTCGGGCTTGCCGCTCAGGAGCACCGCGCCAAGGATCGCGTCGTCCCGCTCGATCTCGGTGAAGAGCGCGTCGAACTCGTGCACCAGCCGCGAGCCGAGCACATTCACCGGCGCGTCGGGCGCGTCGAAGGTGATGATCGCGATCCCTTCTTCCACGACGAGCGTGAGCGCGGACGCGTGTTCGCTCATGCGCGCTCCACCACCATGGCGTGTCCCATGCCGCCGGCCGCGCACACGGTGAGCAGGCCGAACTGTCCGCCGCGACGCGCGAGCTCGTGCAGCAGCGTGGTCACGATGCGCGCGCCCGTGGCGCCGAACGGATGGCCGATGGAGATCGACCCGCCCATCACGTTGAGCCGCTCCGGATCCACCTCGCCCACCGGCGCGTCGAGTCCCGCGCGTTCGGCCCAGGACGGCGACGCGAGGCCGTGCAGATTGCTGAGCACCTGCGCCGCGAACGCCTCGTGCATCTCCACGAGATCGATGTCGCCGAGCGTGAGTCCGGCGCGGGCGAGCGCGCGCGGCGCGGCGAACACGGGCGCCTGCAGCAACTGCTCGGCGGGATCGATCGCGGCGTATGCGTACGACCGGATGAAGCCGAGCGGCGCATAGCCGAGCGAAGCCGCGACATCCTCGCGCATGAGGAGCACCGCGGCCGCGCCGTCGGTGAGCGGCGACGCATTGCCCGCGGTCACGGTGCCGTACTGTCGGTCGAAGACGGGCTTGAGCGCCGCGAGCTGCGCCAGGGTGCTGTCGGCGCGAATGCCGTTGTCGGCGGCGAGGAACTCCGTATGCGCGGGCGGAACCGTGATCGGCGCGATCTCCGCCGTGAGCCGGCCGTCGGCGGTGCCGGCGGCGGCGCGCTGGTGCGAACGGAGCGCGAACGCGTCCTGCGCTTCCCGCGTGATGCCGTTGAGCTTGGCCATGGTGTCGGCCGACTGGCCCATGGTTTCGCCGGTGCTCGGCTCCGCGATCGCGGGGGTCACCGGTACGAGATCACGCGGCCGGATGCGGCCGAGCACGGCGAGCCGCCGGGACAGCGTCTTTGCCCGGCTCGCCGCGATGAGCGTATCGGCCATGCGCCGCGAGTGCAGGATCGGCACCTGCGTGAGCGATTCGGCGCCGCCGGCGATCGCCATGGTGGCGTGCCCGAGCACGATCTGGTCGGCGGCATCGGTGATGGCCTGGTTCGCCGACGCGCAGGCCCGTCCCACGGTGAAGGCCTGGACATCGCGCGGGAAATGCGGCAGCAGCGACACTTCCCGCGCGATGTTGGGGGCGAGCACCGACGGCAGCACGGTGCCGAACACCACGAGATCCACGGCCCGGCCGTCGATCTCGCTACGCTGCATCAGCGAGGCCACGGCATGCCGGCCGAGTTCGAGGGCGGAGTACGCGGCGAGCGCGGTGCCCGACCGGGCGAAAGGGGTGCGCACGCCGGTCACGATGGCCACGCGCCGGCCCGGACTTCCGTAGCGGATCATGGGTGTAAGGTACCGTATCGCACTAGTGCACGATCTGTTTCTCCGATACCGCGATCACCCGGGATCCGTCGAAGGCCCGCACCCACCAGGTCGTCCCTTCCGTGGGATCGAACCCCGGGGGCAGGGGTGCGATCGTGTCCGGCGTGGTGTGGGTGAAGGTCACGCGCCCCTTGCCGTCGAGAATCTCCATCCGGTACGACGTCGTACCGGCCACGGAGCGCCAGGCCATGAGCCCCGCGCGCTCTCCGAAGAGCTCCAGCGGCGCCGCGTCCGCCGGCACCTCGGCCCGGTCACCGGCCCCACAGGCACCGAGCGACGTCATGCTCACCGCCAATGCCACGACCAGCAGTCGACGACGAATGTCTCCAGGTCTGCCGCGGCGGGTCCTGCCCGTGCCGATTTCCGGACGGACGACTCCGCCCCGATCACCGATCGTCTTCATGCCACTCCTCATGCGGTCGAAACTCCCTGGACCGGTGGTCCGCTCCATGGCCACGGTCCCGCCGCCCGGACGGACGGTTGATCGAACGCTCGCTGGCGGACACGCGATGTCAAGCGGTCGAGGGCGCAGGAGCCGCCGGTGTGCCGCGCCGCTCCCCTACTGGCGCCGCCGCGCCGCGCGACTCAGAATCCCTGCATGACATCCCCCGCGGCCGATCCCCGTGCGGCATCCTCGCTCCAGACCACGGCGGAGCGACTCGCCGTCCGCGCCGGCGTCGCGGCCGCCGCGCGGGACGAAACACTCGCGGCCCTCGCCGATCACCCGCTCGACCTCATCATCATCGGCGGCGGCATCACCGGCGCCGGCGCCGCCCGCGAGGCCGCGCTGCGCGGACACCGGGTGGCGCTCGTGGAGCGGGACGACTTCGCGTCGGGGACATCGAGCCGTTCGTCACGTCTCGTGCACGGCGGCGTACGCTACCTCGAACACGGCCATCTGCGGCTCGTGTTCGAGGCGAGCCGCGAGCGACGGCGGCTGCTCCAGCTCGCTCCGCACCTGGTGCGTCCCCTCGCCTTCACCTGGCCCGTGTACCAGGGCGCGCGGGTGCCGCGATGGAAGCTGCGCGCCGGCCTCACGCTCTACGACGCGCTGTCGTTCTTCCGCAACGTGGGACGCCATCAGGGGCTCGATACCGACGGCATCCTGGACGCGGAGCCGGCGCTCGCCCGTGACGCGCTGCTCGGCGGCGCCCGCTACTGGGACGCCGCCACCGACGATACGCGTCTCACGCTCGCGAGCGTGCTCGCGGCCCGCGAAGCCGGCGCGGTGGTGGCCAATCACGTGGAGGTGATCGCGGGGATCACCGAGCACGGCCGGCTCGCCGGCGTCACCGTGCACGACCGGATCGACGACCGGCGGATCGACGTACGCGCGCCGCTCGTGATCAATTGCACCGGCCCGTGGAGCGATGCCACCGCCGCGCTCACGGGCCTGCCCGCGACACACGCGGTGCACGGCGCGGTGGGCGCGCACATCGCGGTGTCGCGGCAGCGGCTCGGCAACCGCGACGCGATCACTCTCACCTCGCCGCTCGACGGGCGCGTGATGTTCGTGCTGCCCGCGGGGGTGCATGCCATCATCGGCACCACCGAACGGCCGGCGACCTCGGGGCCGGACGACGTACGTGCCACCTCGCACGAGATCACCTATCTCCTGCGGTCGGTGAACGAACGGTTTCCGTATGCGGATCTCAGGCCCGACGACGTGATCTCCGCGTGGGCGGGCATCCGCCCGCTCGCCGCGTCGCGCACGGGCTCATCGCGTGATACCGGGAGCGCGTCCCGCGAACACGCGATCGTGCGCGCCGACAACGGGCTCGTGACGGTGACGGGCGGCAAGCTCACCACCTATCGTGCCATGGCCGTGGACATCCTCGACCGGGCCACCGGACACCGCGCCACGGCGCCGACGCGCGAGCGCAGTATCGGGGAGCCGCTCCCGGGCGGGGACATCGTGTCGCTCGAACAGACGGAGCACGACGCCTCGGTGACGGCGGGCGACACCGCGGTGGGCGAGCGGCTCGCCCGCGCGTACGGCAGCCGATGGCGGAATGTCTGGAGCTACGCGCAGCGCGATCCGTCACTCCGGCAGCGTCTGGTGGATCAGCTGCCGTATCTCGTGGCCGAAGTGGCGCACGCCGTGGAGCGGGAATCCGCGTTCACGCTGGCCGACGTGCTCGTGCGGCGGACGCACGTGGCGTTCGAGACGCGCGATCACGGCGTGGGCGTGGCCGAGCGGATCGCGCCGCTCATGGCCGTGCTGCTCGGCTGGAGCACGGCGCGCCGGGACGCCGAAGTGGAGGCGTACCGGCGCGATGCGCAGCGTCTCTTCGCGGTGGACGACCCGTAACGCCGGCGTCAGTCGACGCCGACGTCGTCGTGGATGGTGACCAGTTCCACGATGCGCAGCTTGCGCATGCGCGCGGGAAGCCGCAGCACCGTGGTCTCCCCCACGGCCTTCCCGGACAGCGCGAGGCCGATGGGCGAACCCATGGTGACGTGGCCTTCCTCGAAGTCTTCCGAATCGCCGAAGACGAGGTGATACGTCTCCCGATCGCCCGTGGCTTCGTCTTCCACCACGACCCTGGAGCCGAGCCCGACGCGATCGGCCGGGATCTGGTCCATCTCGATGCTGCCGAGCTTGCTCAGGCGCATGTTGAGCTGGCCGAGCCGCGCCTGCACGAACTGCTGCCGTTCGAGCGCGGCCTTGTACTCGGAGTTCTCCTTCAAGTCACCCATCTCCACGGCACGGCGGATCTCCGCCGGGAGGACGATGTGGAGCTCGTGCGTGAGTCGTTCGACTTCGCCGCGAAGCCTGGCCTTGAGTTCTTCGAGCATGGCGGGGCACCGGTGAGAGACGCGAGGCCCCACGCGAGCCCGATGTCCGGGCGCGCGCGGGGCGATGGCGACACATAGCAAAGGAGCGCCCGGCCTGCGATTCAGGCCGGGCGCGTCTCTTTTCAGAAGATAGCTCCGGGGAGCTGGTCTTCACAAGGGCCGCGCGACTGCGGAGAGCCGCGGAGCCGATCCCGCATCGTCAGGGCCACGGCAGTTCGATCACGGGGAAGCGCGTGCGCACGGCGGGATCGTCGCGTCCTTCCAGGAACGCTGCGATATCGCGCCGCGCCGCGGCGCGGTGCGCGGCATCCACACCACCGCCCGTCATCGCGGCAAGACGTGTGTCGAGCTGCGTGAGATGATGGGCCGCGATCGCGCTCACTTCCGGCATGGCCCGCCGGTTGCCGGCCAGGTCGAGCAGGGCGTCCAGCGTGGCCCGCTGCACGGCGCGCTGCACCACCCGCTGCGGCGCGGGTGCGGCCGGTGCGCCCCAGGTGCCTCCGAGAATCGTCGTGATTGCCTCGTCGAGGCCGAGCGCCTTGTCGTCCTGCGCATGGAAGAGCACGAGGCGGGCGGCCCGGCTCGCATCGAACAGCCCGTTCATCACCTCGGTGGCCAGGCCTCCGGCCAGCGTCACCGGATCGAACGCGGGGCCGGCGTTGCCGCCGATCCACGTCATGTCGCCGCCCATGCCCGGCGGCGACGGCGGAATCATCGCGCTCACCCGCGCCGGCACGGCCAGCTCCGACGGCTTCAGTGCATCGAGCGCCATCGTGAGCGCGCGCCGCTGCTGCTCGGCCGGCACGATCGTGGTGGGTGCCTGACCGTCGCCGCGCAGAGCGTAGCGGAAATCCATGCCGCCCACGTTCTTGATGAGCCCCTCGAGCGAATAGCGGTGGTGCAGATACACGTGCGCGAAGCGCATGTTGAGGAGATGCATCGGCTCGCCGGGCGCGATCGCGCGTTCGTCGAACTTGTCGAGCAGCACGCGCCGCACCTGCGACGTGCGCGTGGCGGCGTCGAACATGGTGGCGCCTTCCACCCAGCGCGTGACTTCGGGAATGGAGCCGTTGGGTCCGGCGTGCGCGTCGCCCACATACCGCACGTTGCGTGTGAGCATGTCGCGGATCACGGCCGCGTTCCCCTCGCGTTCCGATGCCGCGTCGGGGTACCAGCGGTAGCCGTAGCGGATCGAGACGGAATCCCAGGCGCCGGGCCCGGTGCGATAGGCGTCCCGCAGGTCGGGCGTGCCGTCGGCGGCGAGCGTGATGAGCGGCACGGGATAATCCATCACCGACGACCGCCCCTGCGACGACGCGATGAAGTTGTGCGCGAGGCCGAGCGTATGTCCGATCTCGTGCGCCGTGTGCTGCCGGCGGCGTGCCATGGTGAACGCTTCCGCGCTCACGTTCGGGCCGTTCGGGCCCGACGCGGGCACGGTGCCGGCCCAGATGTTGTAGTCCACGAGCGAACGCCACGCGTCCATGCGCACCACGGTGCGCACGATCTCGCCGGTGCGCGGATCGCTGTAGCTCGGCCCCACCGACGGGCCGGGACCGGTGCGGTGGATCCAGTAGAGCAGGTTGTAGCGCGCGTCCATGGGATCGGCGTCGGCCGGCAGATCGCGCACCTCGAAGGCGTTCCGGAATCCGGCGGCTTCGAACACCTTCGCCCACCAGTTGCCGCCTTCGCGGAACGCTTCGCGATACGGCGCCGGAATGCCGGGATCGAGATAGTAGATGATCGGCGTGACGGGCTCCACGAGCTCGCCGCGCGCGTACGCGGCCGGATCCTTCGGCACCAGCCGCCAGCGGTTGATGAACCCGTCGCGGTAATTCCGGTCGAAGCCGAGCGAGAGGTCGGCGAACTGCGTGCCGAAGTAGCCGGCGCGCGGATCGTAGGCGCGCGGACGGAACCCCTGCGTATCCGGGAGCACCACGAGCGAATGATGCTGTTCGAACGTCATGGCGCCGGCGTCTGGCGCCACGCGGCGCGCCGTGGCCGCGGGGGCGTCGGAGGTGAAGGTGAGCACGGCGTGCACTTCGGCGTTCCGCGGGAAGCTCTTGGTGCGGGCGGCGTCGAACCAGCTCCGGTTCGCGTCCACGCGGTACGAGCCGCCGCCCTGGCCGCCGCGCAGCCCGTTGGCCACGCCGTACACATCGGACAGGAAGAACGAGGTCGCGTCGACGGTAGTCACGCCGCCGGTTTCGCCGTCGATGGTGAACGAGGCGATCACCGAGCGCGGGAACGATTCGGCGGCGGCCCGCTGTCCGGCCGCGTCGGCGCCGGGGGCGCGCACCCCGAGATTGTCCCGCACCATGAGGATGCGGTTGCCACGGCGTTCGAGGCGCACGATGAAGTTCGCGCCGGTCTGCCCGCGGTCGAGCGAGCCGGTGCCGAGCCCGGTGGCGAGGGTGTTCTGGTAGAGGAAGTCGCGGCCGATCTGCGCGGCCGGAATCTCGAGCAGGAGCCGGTTGCGGGCCTCGTCCACACGCACGCGCAGGAACGGCTCGTCCTGCGTGGCAGACGACGCCGCGCCGCCGGTCGTGGCCGGCAGGGCCTGCACGGCGGCCGGCGCGGCCAGGGCGAAAATGACGTACGTCGCGCACACGAACGCACGGAACGGTGTATTGCGGATGCAACCTGGAAACATCGCGGGCCTCGTCATGGAAGAACGAACGGACATCCGGTGGTCAGACATCGGTCTGGATGAGCTGTTGAGCGGCATGGGCGTCGATCACCGCCTGGGCCGCTTCGTGCGGGTCATCGGTAAGCATCACGAGATCGAGATCGCCGGGCGATATCTTCCCTTCGCTCGCCACGCGGGCATGCAGCCAGCGCATGAGCCCTGCCCAGTAGTGCCGACCGAACAGGATGACGGGAAATTGGTAGATCTTGCCGCACTGGATGAGCGTGAGCGCTTCGAAGAGCTCGTCGAGCGTGCCGAAGCCGCCGGGAAAGATGATGAACGCGTTCGAGTACTTCACGAACATCGTCTTCCGCACGAAGAAGTAGCGGAAGTTCACGAGCGTATCCACGTACGGATTCGCGCCCTGCTCGAACGGCAGTTCGATGTTGCAGCCGATGCTCTGACCGCCCGCGTCCTTGGCGCCGCGGTTCGCGGCTTCCATGATCCCCGGGCCGGCGCCGGTGATGATCGCGAAGTCGTGCTCCGCGAGCAGGCGCGCCACTTCGCGCGCCTGGCGATACTGGGGATCGTCCGGGCTGGTGCGGGCGCTGCCGAAGATCGACACGCCCTTGGTCACGTACGCAAGGGCGTCGAATCCTTCGATCACCTCGCTCAGGATGCGCATGGCGCGCCACGGATCGGTCTGCGTGAAGCCGTCGACCTTATCCGGGCTGTGCAGCAGCTTCTCGTCCTCCGTGAGCTGCGGGACGCTGCGGATGGAGGCATCGACATCGCTGAGCGCCCGCTGCACGCGGCGTTCGGCACGCGGCCCCTTGGACACGAGCGGGATGTCGTCCGGTTCGCGTCCGGCCAGCCGGTGCCCCTCCTCGGTGCGCCGCTGATGCTGCGCGACCGCGTTCTGCTCGGCCTTCGCGCGCACCGCCGGCGAGGCGGGCTTGCCGGTGACAGTGCGCGGACCGGCGCCTCGGCGCCGGGAAGCCGGCACGCCGCCGATCACGGGCTCGTCGGTGGACGCGGCCTGCTTCTTCGTGGCCGCCTTGGCAGGCCGCCTGGCCGCAGCCTTGCCGGCTTTCGGAGTCGCGGCTTTGCGAGGCTTCGGGGTCGCGGCCTTGCCGGCCTTCGTGATTCGACTGCTGGAACGCGCCATGTCCGAGGGGTGGGAGGAACGGGGCTCCGGTCTGCCGGAGCGTCCGATCAACCTACGCCACGGGCCGCGGAACCCGCCACCGGGGCGAACCGGTGACCGCGCCGCACGACACCCTGCTGCTCGTGGTGGCCGACGGCGTGCCGCCGGACGTGCTGCGCGGCGCGCTGGCCGCGGGCGACCTGCCCCACCTCGCCGCCCGGGCCGAACGCGGGGCGTTCACCGAGGTGTCGAGCTGCTTCCCGTCGGTGACGGGCCCGGCCTACGCCCCGTTCCTCATGGGCCGGTTCCCCGCGCGCATCGGCGTGCCGGGGCTGCGCTGGTACGATCGGGCCCGTACGGTCACACGGTGGCCGTCGTACGCGCGCAGCTACGTGGGACCGGAGATCCGGCTCCTCGACTACGACCTGCACACGGATCCGCGCACGCTGCTCGAGCTGGCCGCGCCGAGCGTGGCGGGCACCACGATGCTCGGCCGCGGCGCCCGCGGAGAGCGACACCCCGGACGCGGCCTCGCCTGGGCCGCGCGGGCGCTGCTCCCGCATTTTCTCGGCGACGTGGCCGGCTGGCGCCGGATCGAACAGCTCGTCGCCGACCGCGTGCTGGGCCATCTGCGGCGGGCGCGTCCCCGCTTCGCCGTGATGTCGTTTCTCACGCCGGACAAGTTCGCGCATGCGCACGGCGTGCGATCGGAGCAGGTGCGCCGCGCCCTGCGCGACATGGATGCGTTCGTGGGGCAGGCCGATCAGATCGCGCGGCGCGACGACTGGTCGTCCAGGCTGCACGTCTGGCTCGTGGCGGACCATGGCCACGCCGACGTGGCGGCGCACGACGAGCTCGCCGATGCCGTGCGCGCGATGGGGTACCGCGTGCTCGCGCATCCGAAAATCTGGGTGCGCCGTCCCGACGTGGCCGTGATGGTGGGCGGCAATGCGATGGCCCACCTGTACGTGGAACCGCACCATCGCCGCCGGCCGTGGTGGCCCGCGCTCGCGGACCGCTGGACCGGGCTGCACGACGCGCTGCTCGCGCGCCCCAGCATCGATCTCGCGGCCGTGGCCCTCGGCGAACACACGGTGCGCGTGAGCCGCCGGGACCATGGATACGCCCTGATCCTGCACGACGCGGCACGCGCGCGCTGGAGCTACCGGCGCGAAACGGGCGATCCGCTCGGCATCGGGCACGATGTGTCCGCGGCGAGCTCGTCCGAGGCGTACGATGCCTGCGCGCACACCGAGTATCCGGATGCGATCGTGCAGCTCGCGGACCTCACGCCGTCGGAACGGGCGGGCGACATCGTGCTGTCGGCCACGCCGGGATGGGATCTGCGCGACCGGTACGAGCCCACGGCGCACGTGTCCACGCACGGCGCGCTCCACCGCGACCAGATGATGGTCCCGCTGATCACGGATGTCCGGCCGGCACGAACGCCGCGGCGTACCGCGGACGTGATGCCGAGCGCGCTCGTACGGCTCGGGCTGGACGTGCCCGCGGGACTGGACGGCGAAAGCTGGCTGGCGCCGTGAGGATGGTTATCCGGCGGGAGCTCGACTGAGCCCCTGAGCGCCGGCTATTCGGTGCGGTTCCGGCTGCGTTCCGGGTCGAAGCCCTCGGGATAGCGACGCCGGAGCTTCTCGATGTTGCGCTCGGCGATATCGGCCATGGGGATGTCGAGCACGGTGGCGAAGGCCGCGATGTACCAGAGGCAGTCGCCAAGCTCCTTGATCATCGCATCCCGGTCGAGCGGGGTGTCGTGAAACAGGTGCTTCTTGATGAGCTCCGCGGTCTCGCCGGCTTCTCCGGTGAGTCCGAGCGCGGCGTTGGCGAGCTGCTGCTGGTGGGTGCGGTCCCGGCCGAGCGTGCGGGCCGCGAGGGACTGGTAGGTGGTGAGATCCATGCAGGGAATGTACGACCGGTGCGGGAGGAGCGCGTACCGATCGGGCGCGTGCCCGCACCGTCCCGGCGGTTGGCACCTGCCGGCACCCGCTCGCACATTGTATCGCATGGACCGCCGCGCCTTCCTGGCCTCTACGCTCGCCCTCCCCGCCCTCGGACGGCTCCGTCTCCCGTCCGAGCTCCGGTTCGGTTACGCCGCCATCACGTGGGGAGGCAACGACCCGGCGGCCATCGACGACATCGCGACCGCGGGATTCAAGGGCATCCAGTTGCGTGCCTCGGCGGTGGAGCGCTGGAGCAGCGACCCCGCGGCGCTCGAGGCATTGCTCCACGCGAAAGGGCTCACCTTCGTGGCCCTCTCGTCCGGCGTGCTCGCGCTCGATCCTGCTCGCGAGGCGGAATCTCTCGCGCTCCACACGAAACACGCCCGGTTCGCCGCCGAGTGCGGATGCCTCTACCTCCAGGTCGTGGACGAACGCCCACGTGGCCGCGACATCACCCGCGACGATCACCGCCGCATGGGAGGGCTCCTCACCGAGCTGGGCAGGCGCTGCGCCGATCTCGGCCTCAGGCTCGGTTACCACAACCACATGGGCAACCTCGGCCAGTCGCCGGACGAGGTCGCGCACGTGCTCGACGCCACCGATCCGCGCTACGTGTGGCTCGAGCTCGATACGGCCCACTGGGCCGCGGCCGGCGGAGATCCCGTGCGCGCCGTGCGCGATTTTCGCGAGCGCCTGCTCTTCGTCCACCTCAAGGATATCAGGCGCAACGTGGACGGCCAGTCGTATCGTTTCCGCGAGCTCGGCGAGGGAGAGCTCGACATGGCGGGGGTGCTGCGCGAGCTCGATCGTACGGGGTTTTCGGGATGGGGAATCGTGGAGCTGGACTACCAGACCGATCCCTCGCGGAGCGCCCTGGAATCGGCGCGCATCTCGCGCGACTATCTCCGGTCCCTCGGCTACCAGCCCTGACATGGAACGCCGCGATCTCCTCCGCTGGCTCGCAAGCTCCGGCGCGCTCGCCGCATTCGGCCGGCTCGGGCCCGACGATCTCGCGGCATTCGGTGAGCGTATTCATGCCACGCTGAGCGAGCAGCCGTCCCTGCGCTCGCTCACCGCGGAGCAGGCTGCCATCGTCACCGCCGCAGCCGAGCGGATCATCCCGCGCACCGACACGCCGGGCGCCACCGATGCGAACGTCACGGCATTCATCGACGTGATGCTCACCGACTGGTATCCGCCCGTTGAGACGAGCCGGTTCCTCCAGGGAATCGCCGAACTCGACACGCGCGCGATCGAGCGGCACCAGCGCCGCTTCGTCGCCTGCACGGCGGACCGGCAGGAGGCGTTGCTCACGGAGAGCGAAGACACGGTGGTCGCGCTCCGCCGCACGAACGCCGGCGCCGCCAACGCGCACTGGTTCGCCCTCCTCAAGTATCTCACCGTGTACGGCTACTGCACCTCGGAACCCGGCATGCGGCAGTTCCTGGGATCCTGGCCGCCGCCCATGCGCTACGACGGCGCCGCACCTCTTCGCTGACCATGCATCGTCTGCACCGCGCGAACGATTTCGACGCGATCGTCGTGGGCTCGGGGATGACCGGCGGCTGGGCCGCCAAGGAGCTCACCGAAGCGGGACTTCGCACGCTTGTGCTCGAAGCGGGGCGTGACGTGCATCCGCAGCGCGATGCACGAGAGCACGTGGCGCCGTTCGACATGCGGTTCCGCGGCCTCGGCGACCGGCGCGCGGTGGAAGCACGGCAGTCCGTGCAGCGGCGCTCGGTGAGCTTCGACGAGCTGAGCCATGTGTACTGGACGGACGACGTGGATCATCCCTACTCCACGCCCGGCGACAAGCCGTTCGACTGGTTCCGTGCACGGCAGGTGGGTGGAAAGTCCATCATCTGGGGGCGGCAGGTCTACCGGATGAGCGATCTCGACTTCGAGGCGAACCTCCGGGAAGGCGTCGGCGTGGACTGGCCCATCCGCTACGCGGACCTCGCGCCGTGGTACGACAAGGTGGAGCGCTTCATCGGCGTGTCGGGGCAGGCGGAGGGGCTCGCGCAGCTTCCCGACGGCCCGTTCCTGCCTCCCATGGCGATGAACGTGGCCGAGCAGCACGTGCGCGCGAAGATCGCCGAGCGGTACGGCCGCGAACGGGTGATGACGATCGGACGCGCCGCGGTGCTCACCGAAAACCGACCCGGACGTGCAGCGTGCCACTACTGCGGGCCATGCCAGCGCGGATGCGCGACGCAGTCGTACTTCAGCTCGATCAACGCGACGCTCCCGGCGGCCGAGGCCACGGGGCGATTGACGCTGCGTCCGTTCTCGATCGCTCACACGCTCGCGTATGACGCCGCACAGCGACGCGTGAGCGGCGTGCACGTGACCGACGCGCGCACCGGCGAAGCGCTGCTCTTCACGGCGCGCGTGGTGTTCGTGTGCGCGTCGGCCATCGAGAGCGCGCGGCTGCTCCTCAACTCGGCCACGCCCGACTTCGACACCGGGCTCGCCAACTCGAGCGACCAGGTGGGGCGCAACATCATGGACCACATCAAGCAGGCCGGCGCCACGGGCACGTTCGACGCGTGGCGCGACCGCCGTGTAATCGGGTCGCGTCCCAACGGGATCTACGTGCCGCGTTTCCGCAACGTGCGCGCCGCGCACGCCGATTTCACGCGCGGGTACGGCTTCCAGGGAGGCGCGGGCCGTGCGGGGTGGTCGCAGCACGCGCGTGCGCCGGGGTTGGGCGCGGCGTTCAAGGAGCGTCTCCTCGAGCCGGGGCCATGGACGATGACGTTCAACGGATACGGCGAGATGCTGCCCGATCCGGAGAACCGCGCGGTCATCCACCCCACGCTGAAGGACCGATGGGGGATTCCGTCCATGCACATCACCGTGGCGTGGGGGCCGAACGAGCTCGCGATGCACCGCGACATGGGCGTGACCGCCGCCGAGCTCCTGGAGGCGGCCGGCGCGCGCGACATCGCTCCCAACCGGGCGGGGCCGTCCACACCCGGCAACTCCAACCACGAAATGGGGACGGCGCGCATGGGGCGGGATCGCCGGACGTCGGTGCTCAACGCGTGGTGTCAGTCGTGGGACGTTCCCAACCTGTTCGTGACCGACGGGTCGGCGATGACGTCGAGCGGGTGCCAGAATCCGTCGCTGACGTACATGGCGCTGACGGCGCGGGCGTGCTGGTACGCGGTAGAGGCGCTCAAGCGGCGGGAGCTGTGAACTGCAACGGCAACGGCAAAAGAATCCACAGATGACGCAGATGGGGAAGGAAGGAGAGGGGTGGCCAGGAATGGTAGTGGACGCAGATGACGCAGATGGAAACGGGAGAGGGCGGCGTGGCAGGGATGGAATGGTTATCTTTGAGGGATGTCCTGGTTTCGGCTGGTTCTGGCCCTGAGCGGTCGCGCGGTGCTCAATCCGGCGCTCGCGCTCGACCTGCTGCGCGTGGCCTGGCGATTCCGCCTGCGCGGCTGGTGGCACCGGTTCCCGTTCCTGCCGCTGCCGTCCATGCGGTACGTGCGCTGGCGCATGTACACGGCCTACGGCGACGAGGCGGCGGTGCCGCCGGTGCGTGACATCATCGCCTACGCGCGCTGGACCGGCCGGCAGCCCTGATCACATGATCGGCGCCGCCGTGCCGCCGATTCCGGCCGGCTTTCGCACGCGTCTCCAGGGGCAGGCGTACGGGCTCGGGTTCGATCTCGTCGGGATCACGGATCTCGGTCCTCCGACCACCGTCCCGCAGTTCGAGGCATGGCTCGAAGCAGGTCTTCACGGTGACATGGAGTATCTGGCTCGCGGCGCGGAGCTCCGCCGTGATGCACGGCGTCCGCACACCGGGGCGACGCATGCCGTGGTGGTGGGGATGCACTACGGCGGCGGCACGCCGAGCGGCCCGGTGGCGCGGTACGCACGCGGCGACGACTATCACGAGCTCATGCGCGAGCGGCTGCGCGAGCTGCACCGCTGGCTGGAGGGCGAGCTCGGCGTATCCATCGACGCGCGGCCGTACGTGGACAGCGGCCCGCTGCTCGAGCGCGATCTCGCGCGCCGCGCCGGGCTCGGCTGGTTCGGCAAGAATACGTGTCTCATCAATCCGCGACAGGGATCGTTCTTCTTTCTCGGCGCGCTCGTGGTGGATGTCGCGCTGCCGGTGGATGCGCCGTTCGGCACGGATCATTGCGGCACGTGCACGCGCTGCCTCGATGCGTGCCCCACGGATGCGTTCACCGCCCCGCACGTGCTCGATGCCACACGGTGCATCAGCTATCTCACGATCGAACTGCGGGATGCGATTCCGGAGTCGCTGCGGCCGCTGATCGGAGACCGTCTGTACGGGTGTGACGTGTGCCAGGATGTGTGTCCGTGGAACATGCGGTTCGCGCGCCCGGTGCGCGAGCCGGCGTATGCGCCGCGCGAGGTGCTCGCCGGCAAGGATGCGCGCGCACTCGCACGGGAGCTGCTGGCGATGACGCCGGAGGAGTACACGGAGGCGTTCCGGCGGTCGCCGATGAAGCGCGCGAAGCTGCAGGGGCTGAAGCGGAATGCGGCGGTAGTGCTGGGAAACGTGGGCACGGCGGAGGACGTGCCGGTGTTGGAGCAGGCGATCGATGATGCCGATCCGCTCGTGCGGGAGCATGCGGGATGGGCGCTCGAGCGGTTGCACCTGAAGTCCATCACTTCAGACTGATAACCGGTCGAGCGTCCACGACATCGAGCACTGCCAGGTTGCCGATCAGCGATCCGCAATCTGCGCGCGCAGCCGCTCTTCCTGTTCCCGCAGCTCGGGCGTGAACTCCTCGCCGAAATCCTCGGCCTCGAACACGGGACGGATCTCGAGCTGGCCGCCGCCCGGCATGGGGTTCGGGCAACGCCTGGCCCATTCCACGGCTTCCTCCATCGAACCGACCTGCCAGAGCCAGAAGCCGGCGATCAGCTCCTTCGTTTCGGTGAACGGACCGTCGGTCACCGTGCGCTCGTCACCGGAGAAGTGCACGCGCTTTCCCTTCACGCTCGGCTGCAGCCCATCGCCCGCGAGCATCACACCGGCCTTCACCAGCTCTTCGTTGAAGCGACCCATCGCCGCCATCAACTCGGTGGAGGGCATGTCGCCCGCCTCGGATTCCGGGCTGGCCTTCACGATCACCATGACACGCATCGTCATATCTCCTGTGAACATCGGGTGGATGATAGCGCCGGTCGGAACACCCGACGCGACGCCTCGCACCACTTCATCGAACGGCCCGTCCCGGAATCGACGGCTTGACCATACCCATATAAATGGGTATCATGCTACCATGAAAGCCACCATCGACTTCGACGACGCACTATACCGGCGCCTCAAGATCGAGGCCGCCCGGCGTGGTCGCACCATCCGCGAACTGGTCACCGAAGGCGTACGGCATGTCCTCGATACGCCGGCTGGCGCGATGCCGGACGCCGAGCCCCTCGGCCAATGGCAGCCGGACTGGCTGGGGTCGCTCGAACGATATGCCCGCCCCATCCGCGACCATTCCATGACCGCAGTGCGGGAAAGCATCATCCGGGGGCGCGGCGGCTCCCGCCCATGAACGTCGGTCTCGACACCTCGGTCGTCCTGCGGCTCCTCGTCGGTGTCCCGACCGGCCAATCCGAAACAGCGCGCCTCTTCATCGCCGAATCCGATGCGCCCGTCGGCATTTCGGACCTCGTGATCAGCGAAACCTACTTCGCCCTTCGACACCACTATGCGGTTCCGCACGCGGATGCCGTGCATGCATTGCGTGCGCTCCTGGATGATTCGCGGATTCGCGGAACCGGCGTGGCCCGCACCGTCCTGCGCGACCTGGCATCGAGCGACGCGGCAAGGCCGCGGCCGGGACTGATCGACCGGCTCGTGCATGGGGACTACACGCGCGACGAGCGCCAACTCGCCACTTTCGACCGCGACCTCGCCCGCCTCCCGAACGTCCGGCTCCTCCCTTCCGACGCGTGACCCGCGTCACCCACTGAACCCGACGCGGCGCATCGAGGGTAGGTCGCGGATGACACATCAACGTCACCGCCACCAGGAGGCCGTTCTGCTGCCCACCCTTCGTACGTCCCCCACTCGCCGCACGCACTCCGACGCGGCGCCCATGATCCTGCCTCACCCGGACCGCCGTCCCACGGGCCTCGGTCTCATGGCGATGTTCATGCCGCTGCTCTTCCTGCTCGCCGCCTGCGGCCGTGGAGACCAGCCCATTCCCGATGCCGTCCCGGATTCCGCGGCCGTGACCATGCCGGGGACGCAAACCGCCGACGTCCGTGTGGAAGTGGACATCGCCGCGCGGCTCGTGCGCGTCATTCACCTCGACGGGGACACGCTCATGACTCATCCCGTGGCCGTGGGCTCGGACGAATGGCCCACACGCCCCGGCACGTGGACCATCGATCAGGTGGTGTTCAACCCCGAATGGATTCCCCCCGACGAATCCTGGGCCGCGGACCGCGAAGGAAAGCAGCCTGGCGATCCGCAGAACCCGCTCGGTCACGCCCAGATCCCGTACGACCTGCCGCGCAGCATCCACGGCACGAACGATCCGTCGTCGATCGGCAAGGCGGTGTCGCACGGCTCCATCCGCGTGACGAACGAGGTGGCTGTGAGCCTCGCGCAGTTCCTCATCACGCGCACCAATGCCGGTGACGCGGCCGGCCTGGCGGCGTCGGCGGCGAATGACCGCACGAACAAGGTCGTCGTGAATCTGCCGATCCCGGTTCCGATTCGCGTCTTCTGACACGTGGACGCACTCGCGCGTCCACCTCACGCGAGAACGCCCGGCAGCCTCCTGATCGGAGAGCCGCCGGGCGTTCGTTCGTCCGACAGGTGTTCGCTTACTGCCCGTTCGCCTTCTTCCGCGCCACGCTGTTGTGCCGGCCGTAGAAGTAGTAGATGGCCAGACCGAGCGCCAGCCAGAGGCCGAGACGTTCCCACGCCTCCACCGGCAGCCGCGACATCAGAAACACGCAGACGACGATGCCGAGGATGGGCACGACCGGTACGAACGGCGCGCGGAAGGGACGGTGACGGTCCGGCTCCTTCACGCGGAGATACCACACACCGCCGCACACGATGGCGAAGGCGAGCAGCGTGCCGATCGACACGAGGTGACCGAGCGTGGACACGTCGAACGATCCGGCAAGAAGCGCGCACACGAGCCCGGTGAGCGCGCTCGAGATGTGCGGCGTGCGGAACTTCGGGTGGAGCCGGCCGAACACCGGCGGCAGGAGGCCGTCGTGCGACATGGTGTAGAAGATGCGCGGCTGGCTCATGAGCATCACCAGCATCACCGACGTGAGACCCGCGATCGCGCCCACCTTGATGAGCGACGCCAGCCACATGAAGCCGGTCTTCTCGATGGCCACGGCGATCGGCTCGGGCACGTTGAGCTGCGCGTAGGGCACGATGCCCGTGGCGATGCCGGAAACGAGGATGTAGAGCAGCGTGCAGACGATCAGCGAGCCCAGAATGCCGATGGGCATGTCGCGCTGCGGGTTCTTCGCTTCCTGCGCGGTGGTGGACACGGCGTCGAAGCCGATGTAGGCGAAGAAGATCACGCCGGCCGCCGCCACGACACCATCCCAGCCGTATGTGCGCGGTCCGAGATTCTCGGGGATGAACGGCGTCCAGTTGGCCATGGCCGTGGGCAGATCGGCGAGGATGTAGTAACCGCCGGCCAGGATGAACAGGATGATGACGGCGAGCTTGACGACCACCGCGAGATTGTTGAAGCGCGCGGATTCCTTGATGCCGCGGATGAGGAGCACCGTGACCACGAAGATGCCGAGCGCGGCGATGATGTTGAAGCCACCCGATGCCGTGGGCAGCGTGGCGATGTCGATGCCGTCGGAGGCGAGCGACTGCCCCAGCTCGTTGGTGCGGCGCACCCAGCTTCCGGAGGGCAACTGGACCAGCGCTCCGGCCGGGTGCGTGAGCCACGGGGGCAGCATGACGCCGATATCGCGGAGGAACGAGTTCACGTAGCCCGACCAGCCGGCGGCCACGGTGGCCGCGCCGAACAGATACTCCAGAATGAGATCCCAGCCGATGATCCACGCGATCAGTTCGCCGAGCGTGGCGTAGCCGTACGTGTACGCGCTGCCGGCGATCGGGATCATCGACGCGAACTCGGCGTAGCAGAGCCCCGCGAATACGCAGGCCGTGGCCGCGAGCACGAAGGAGAGAACGATCGCCGGTCCGGCATGCTGGGCGGCCGCGGTGCCGGTGAGCACGAAGATACCGGTGCCGATGATGGCGCCGATGCCGAGCGCGACGAGGTTGACCGGGCCGAGCGAGCGTCTGAGGGTGTTGTGCCCCTCGGACATGGCGGTGGCCTGGAGCTCGTCGATGGACTTGCGCGTGAAGAGACTCATGAGATGGGGGAAGGGGAGGTGCGGCGGGCGTGCCGGGCCGTGTCCGGCAGCGACACGGCGACGAGGTCGCCGCGTGCTTCCATGACACTACACGTCAGACTGGGGAATCGCTGACGATTGCCCGGGACGAACGGCGGACGCATGTCCGCCCCGGCAAACGGCAGAGTATCGATGGCGGGCACGGCGAGCGCAAGCGCGGGCGGCACAGGGGGCCGGCGCCCGGGCCCTCGGGTGCCGGGGAAGCTCTTCCGGCCCCATGGCCCGGGATGGGGCCGGTCCGGCACCAGACGGCCCGCCGTCACCCGGGTCCGCTCAGGACTTCGAGAATCCGGCAATCGCCGGTGCGCCCCCCGGTGCATCGGGCGATCATGCCCTGCAGTTCGCCGCGCAGGCGCGACAGCTCCGCGATCCGGGATTCGACCGCCGCCAGATGCGCCCGTGCGGCTGCGTCCACGGCGCCACAGTCCCGGGCCGGATCGCCGGCCAGCGTCACCAGCGCCCGGATCTCCTCGAGCGCGAAGCCGAGCGAACGCGCCCGGCGGATGAAGCGCAGGCGCTGCACGTCGGTGTCCCCGTAGCGGCGATACCCGTTCGACCCGCGCGTGGCCGCCGGCAGCAGCCCGACGCGCTCGTAGTAGCGGATCGTTTCGGCCTTGACGCGGGAAGCCCGCGCCAGCTCGCCGATGGAGAGCGCGGACGCGGGCCGGGCCGGTGCGGGCCGACGAAGACGTGGCGGTGAACGGAGCGGCAATGGGTTGACCTTGCAGTGGCTACAGGGTGTAGGCTACCCGCGTTGCTCCTCCCTCGCCAGTCCGTACTACACGACACTCCCCACGCATGCCCATCCGGTCCCGCCGTTCCGTCATTGCCGCGAGCCTCGCCCTGGTCGTCTCCGCCGTCCCGTTCCTGGCGAAACCGCTGCGGGCACAGCCCGGGACCGGGACCGCCGATTCCACGGCCGTCGTCCGGGTCCTCGTGGTCGGGGACGAAACACCGGTCGCGTCGGCGACCGTGCGGGCCGGCCGCGTGTCCGCCCGTACGGACAGCCGGGGGCGGGCCGAGCTCCGCCTGGCCGCGGGGCCGGTGGAGCTGATCACGACGAGCCTCGGATTCCGCAGCGACACGACGTCGTTCACGGTCCGGGCCGGCGCGGATACGAGTGTCACCGTGCAGCTCGTCCGCCTCGACACGGAGCTCGAATCGTTCGTGGTACAGGCCACCCGCGGCGAGCGGCGCGTGGAGGACCTGCCGCTCCGCGTCGAAGTGCTCGGCGAGGAGGAGATCGCCGAAAAGGTCGCGATGACGCCGGGCGATATCGCCATGATGCTCAATGAGACCTCGGGGCTCCGGGTGCAGACCACGTCGCCGTCGCTCGGCGGCGCGAACGTGCGCGTGCAGGGGCTCCGCGGCCGGTACACGCTGCTCCTCGCCGACGGCCTGCCGCTCTACGGACAGGCCGGCGGGCTCGGGCTGCTGCAGATCCCGCCGGTGGATCTCGCGCAGGTGGAGATCATCAAGGGCGCCGCGTCCGCCCTGCACGGCGGCGCCGCGCTCGGCGGCGTGATCAATCTCGTGGCCCGGCAGGCGGGCGACGAACCAGCCTACGACGTGGTGCTCAACCAGACCTCGCGCGGCGGATCCGATGCGGTGCTCTTCGCGTCCGCGCCGTTCGGCGAGGCCTGGAGCGGCACCCTGCTCGCCGGCGCCCATCACCAGCGCCGCAACGATCTGGATCGCGACGGGTGGACCGACATGCCCGGCTACGACCGGCTCGTGCTCCGGCCGCGCGCCTACTGGAAGAGCGAGCAGGGACACTCGGCCTATCTCACCGCCGGGCTCACCGACGAGCGCCGCACCGGCGGGACGCTCGCGGAGCGCGTCGCGCCCGACGCGCGCCCATTCGCCGAGGCCATGTCCACCACGCGCGCCGACGTGGGAGCGCTCGCGCGCCGACGCCTGCCGGACGACGGCCCGTTCGGCGGCGGCATCCTGACCCTGCGCGGCTCCGCCATGCGGCAGACTCACGAGCACCGGTTCGGCCCCGTGGACGAAAACGACACGCACACGACCGCGTTCTCCGAGCTGTCCCTCGCCGTGCCGCGCGGCATGGCGACCTGGGTGCTCGGCGCCGCGGTGCAGCACGACGCCTACCGCAATCCCGACGTGGCGGACGCGGACTACACGTACACCGTGCCGGGCGTCTTCGTGCAGGCCGACGTGGACGCCGCGCAGTGGCTCGCATTGTCGGCGAGCGCGCGTGGAGACCGGCACGACACGTTCGGCTCGTTCGTGAATCCGCGCGTGTCGGCACTCGTTCGCGGTGTTCCGGAAGGCGCGCTCTCGGCCTGGTCGCTCCGCCTCTCCGCCGGTACGGGCACGTTCGCGCCGGTGCCCTTCACCGAGGAGACCGAAGTCACGGGGCTCACGCCGCTCCGCCCCTTCGCCGGCATCCGGCCGGAGCGCGTGTTCAGCGCCTCGGCCGATCTCGGCGGATCGTTCGCCGTGCCGTTCGGCACGCTCGAGCTCAACGGCACGCTGTTCGGCTCACGCCTCATGCGCGCCCTGCATGTGCAATCGCTCGCCGATACCACGGCCACCGGCGCGACACGCCTCGCGCTGGTGAACGCCCCGCTGCCCACGCACACGCGCGGCGGCGAACTGCTGGCGCGGATCGTCGCCGATCCGTTCCGCGTGACGGGCACGTACACGTACGTGCATTCGCGGGAATGGGATCCCGAGCTCGCAGGCGGCGCGGCGGTGCGGCGCGACGTCCCGCTCACGCCGCGCCATGCGATCGGCGTGGTGGCGAGCGTGGAAGAAGAGGACCAGTATCGGATCGGTATCGAAGTGTATTACACCGGTGCGCAGGCGCTGGCAGACGATCCCTACCGACGGACGAGCGTGCCGTACACGAACGTGGGGATCCTGGTGGAACGCGTGATCTCCACGCCGTTCGGCACCGCGCGCCTGTTCCTGAACGGCGAGAACCTCGGCGACGTGCGGCAGACGCGTGTCGATCCGCTCGTGCGGCCCGCGCGCGGTCCGGGCGGGCGGTGGACCACGGACGTGTGGAGCATCCTGGAAGGACGCGTCATCAACGGCGGCGTGCGGTTCCGCTTCTGATCCCGCGGACCGCACGCCGGAATCCGCTCAGGGCGCGCGCAGCGTCCCGAGCGCGCCCGTCCAGCGGTGCAGTTCGTCGAGCATGGCCCTGGCGGCCTTCACCTGCACATCGCCCGGATCGAACACGCCGGTGACGTCGTCGATGTGCCTGGTGAAGAACGGCACCGCGACCGCCTCGGGGATGGCCACCATGCCGAACGTGGCGATGATCTGCTTGGTCACCTGCACGCCGCGGGTGCCGCCGGACACGCCGCCGTAGCTCGCGAAGCCCGCGGGCTTGTACTTCCACTCCTTCACGAGGAACTGCAGCGCGTTGACGAGCGACGACGGGGGACCGTGGTCGTATTCCGGCGTCACGAACACGAACGCATCGGCGCGCGACACGATCGCGGACCACCGCTTCGTGTGCTCGTGTTCGTACTCCTGGAACCGGGGGTGTTTCGGCTCGTCGAAGAGCGGCAGGTCGACCTCGGCGAGGTCGACGAGCTCCACGTCGAACGCGCCGTGCGCTTCGGCCTGCGCCTGCATCCAGGCGGCGACCGCCGGGCCCTTGCGTCCCTGGCGTGTACTGCAGAGCACGATCTGGAGATGGAACATGGAGAAGTGGTGATGGTGAACTGGAGGGATGTGCCGGCGCGTCAGCGCATGCCGAGCGCGCGCCGGAGCTCGGCGGGATCATACACCTGGCCGGCGAGCACGACCCGGTGCACGTCGCGCAGCGCGCCGATGCGTTCCACGGGGTTGCCGTCCACGATCACGAGATCGGCCACCTTCCCCACCGCGATGCTGCCATAGTCCGCCTCGTCGCCCATCACCCGCGCCGATGTGATCGTGGCCATCTGCAGCACCGCGGACGTGGGAATACCCGCCCGCACGTAGACCTCGAGCTCGTTCACGAACGGGCCGCTCCCCTGGGCGTCGGTACCGGGTACCATGGTCACGCCGCCATCGTGCAGCCGCTTCACGAGACGCAGCCAGTTCGCATTCGCCGAGTCGGTGGCCGTGGCCGCGCTGCGGCCCTGCGCCGGTGTCGCGAATCCCTGATACCAGAGCGTGAACGTTCCGTCGATCACCGTGCCGCTGGCGCGGAACAGCTCGATCAGCGCGGTCATGGCCGGGCTGTCCACGTCGATGCGCGGGGCCACCACCTGCGCCACGCCCGAATAGGGTCGCATGGCGGGCGTGTAGAGCGAATCGGGATAGAAGGTGGAGAAGAGGAACGCGGAGTGATTGATCTCGTCGAAGCCGAGCCGCACGGCCACGTCGGTGCCGATGCCGCGCGGCACATGTCCGCTCAGGCGGAGACCGCGCGCCTTCGCTTCGGCGGCGATGGTGGGCACGAGATCCGGATGCACGAGATTGTAGAGCTTGATCTGGCGATAGCCGAGCGAGTCGTAGTGTGCGACCGCGGCCCGGGCTTCGTCTTCCGTGCGCACCAGCACGTCGCTCGGACCGGCCCACGCGCCCGGCCCTTCGATGATGCCGCCGAGAATCGCGCGCGGTCCGAGAAACGCGCCCTGCGCCACCTGGTCGCGGTACCGCACGGCCACGTCGGTATCGGCCGCGAGATCCCGGCTGGTGGTGATGCCGCGCGCGAGCTGCTGCACGCCGCTGCCGGTGGACGTGGTGTGCTGGAGGTGCGAGTGCATCTCCCAGAGTCCCGGCACGACGGTCTTGCCGGCGGCGTCGATCACCTGCGCGCCCGCTGGAATGGCCACGCTGCCGTCGGCGCCCACGGCCGTGATGCGCGTGCCCTGCACCACGACGGTGGTGTTGGGCATGAGCACGCCGCGTTCGGCGTCGAACACGTTGCCGTGCGTGATCGCGACGGCCGGCACGGGCGCGGGGCGAAGCTGATCGGCGAGCGCGCGGCCGCGGGCGGTGCGATAGTCGAGCTCGATGGCGCGGAGCGTGGGGAGCGCGACATCGGCGCCGCGCCGCACGGTGATGAACCAGCCCACCTCGCTGGCGAAGAGTTCGCCATGCTCGTCGATCCATACGGCGTTCGACGTGTAACCCGTGGCGCGGTGCAGGAGCGCGAGGCGCACGCGCGCCGGTCCCGCGGCGGTGGGCACCACGGTATCGGCCGCGATCTCGACGCGCGCGTCACCCGCCGGCAGCACGGTCGTGCTGCGATCGGGGCGCGTGAGCAGATACCGCACGAGCAGCGCCTGTTCGACCGGACCGGCGCCGCGCAGCCGGTAGTAGCCGGCGCCCGCGGGCGCGGAGCCGCCCGCGCCCGCGGCACCGCTCCAGCGCACGGAGTCGCGTCCCACTTCGAACCGGTCGGAGATCGCAGCCGGTACGCCGTCGTAGAGGCCGACGGAGCGCACGGAGCCGGCGACCGGCGTGCCGTCGGCAGCGAGGCGGTAGTGCGCTTCATACCGGCTGCCGCGGTTGCGGTCGATGTGGCGGTAGTGGACGCGCAGGGAGTCGCCGGCGCGCATCACGTGCATGGCGCCGGCGGAGCGGCCGTGGTTGAGCACATCGTAGGTGACGCTGTCGGCGGCGAGCGGCCGGACGGCGGGGGCTGCAAAGGTCGCGCCCTCGGCAACGAGCGGCGAGACGACAGCAGCGAGGAGAACGCTGGAGAGCATGGGCAGATTCCGGGGACGAAGGGGCCTTGGACTCAAGCAAGCGCGTGCACCGGCAGAGGCAAGGGGCGGTCGCCGGTCATACTGGTTCCCCATGCAGAAATCGGCTAACTTTCAGAGATAGACCGGTGCCGGGACGACCCGGCGAAACCGCGCGCGAACACGGGGACGACCCCATTCCATTCGGGAGACGAGGATGGCGTGGTTCGTCCTTTTCATTGCCGGCCTGTTCGAGGTCGGCTGGGCCGTCGGGCTCAAGTACACCGAAGGTTTCACGCGGCTCTGGCCCACCGTGTTCACGGCCGCCGCGCTCATCACCAGCATGGGGCTGCTCGGCCTGGCCCTCCGCACGCTGCCGCTCGGCACGGCCTACGCCGTGTGGACAGGCATCGGCACGATCGGCACCGCCATCCTCGGCATGCTGCTGTTCCGTGAACCGACGGCCGTGGCCAGGCTCGTCTGCATCGGCCTGATCGTGATCGGCATCGTGGGGCTCAAGGTGGTCACCCCGAAGTAACGGCCGGCCGCCCCGTTCGCGCATGTCCGCCCGCGCCCGTTTCCTCGCGTTCCGCCGCACGCAGCCGCCGCCCCCGCCGCTCACCCGACGCGACGTGGCCGCGCGCGGGCTCACGTTCGCCACGTGGCAGTCGCCGCCCAGGCCGGAGCACCCGCCGCTCGTGTGCGTGAACGGCGGGCTGCTCTTCGATCACGCCCTGCTCTGGCCCGCGCTCGCGCCGCTCGCCCACACCCGACAGGTCATCCTGTACGACCAGCGCGGACGCGGGGCCACGCCGGCCCCGCCCGGTGTCGCGGCATCGCGCATCGAGTTCGACGCGGGCGATCTCGCGGCGCTCCGTTCCGCGCTCGGTATCGGGCAGTGGGACGTGCTCGGGCATTCGTGGGGCGGCGGCATCGCGATGCAGGCCGCGGCGCTCGACGTGGAGGGCGTACGCCGTCTCGTGCTGGCCAACGCCGTGGGCGTCACGGGCGTCTGGCTGCCGCCGCTCCACGAGGCCGGCATCGCCCGTCTCGCCGGCACGGGACAGGAGGCCGCCGCCGAGCGGCTCGCCGCGCTCGATCCGGAGACGCTTGGCGTTCCCGATCTCGACCGCCACGCGACGTACGCCCAGGCGTTCTTCCCCGCCTGGTTCGCCGACCCGGAGTTCGCGGCGCGCGCCGTTCCGCCGCGGGGGCAGAGCCTCGCCGGCGCGCACGTGGCCGCGCGGCTCCGCCGTGACGGCTACGACTGGACCGAACGGCTCGGTGCCCTGCGGAGCCCCACGCTCGTCCTTCATGGCGCGGACGACGTGCTGCCGCTCGCTGAAGCGGAGCGCACGGTCCGCGTGCTGTCGACGGCCGGGGTGGCGGTTCGGCTCGAACCGCTCGCCGGCGCCGGTCACAACCCGTTCTGGGAAGCCGCCGCCGCGTTCTTCACGGCCGTGGACGCGTTCCTGTCGGCCGCCGATCTCCCGGCGCGTCCGCCACCCGATTCCTGATCAGCCAGCCCGTCGCATGAAGGTCGCCGAATCGCTGCTCGCCGCACTGGTCGTCACGCTGGCCGCGTTCGTGGCCACGCAGGCGACGTCCCGTGATCGTATCGACGGCACCGAGGCGGCCGGCACGCTCGGCGCGGCTGAGCGACGTCCTGCCGAACGGGGAGGACCCGTCGAACGGGGTTCAGCCGATCGGCCGGCGGCGGCTCTGACGCCTCGACCTGCCGAGGAGCATGCGTCAGCCCTGGCGACCGGGCGGGCGGAGGGGCGTCTCGCCGCCCGGTACGTGCTCGACGTCCCACGAGCCGCGGCCTGGCCCGCGCGTGACGTGCGACGCCGTCTCGCGCAAGGTGAAGCCGGCACGTACATCGGCGCGGTGCTGGATGCGCGGGATTCGATGATCACCCGCTGGCCCGACCGGCTGGTGACGCCGCTTCGCGTCTGGGTGGGCGACGGCGGGCTGCACGACGGCTGGGATCCGCGGTTTCCGTCGGTGGTGCGCGAGGCATTCGAGGAGTGGGCCACGACGGGCATTCCCGTGCACTTCACGTACGTGCGCGATTCCGCGGGCGCGGACGTGCGGGTGCGCTTCGTGCCGCAGTTTCCGCAGGGGATCAGCGGCCGCACGATCTGGAGCCGCGACAGTGCGTGGTGGCTCGTGGCGGGCGACATCGAGCTGGCGATCCTGCATCCGATGGGCGGCGCGGTCAGCATGGCGCAGCTCCACGCGATCGCGCTGCACGAGATCGGCCATCTCCTCGGCCTCGATCACGTGGACGATCCGTCGCACATCATGGCCCCGCGCGTGCGCGTACGCGCACTCAGCGACGCCGACCGCGCGACGATGCAGCTGCTCTATTCCGTGCCCGCGGGGTCGGCGCGCGACTGAGCGCGCCGCGTGATCACCGTTTTCAGTCGAACCGGGTGATCACCACTTCATGAGGACGACACGCTCCGGCCCGTCGCGCCGCACGACACGGAACGAGAGGGAACGCGCCTCACCCGCGCCTTCGAAGGCGAAGCGTATATCGGCCACGCGGCGCACGGTCATGCCGTTGGCCTGACGGATCACGTCTCCCTCGCGGAGCCCGCCATCCGCGGCCGGCGTACCACGCAGCACCTGCAGCACGAGTACGCCTTCGGGAAGCGTGAGCGCCGACCGCAGCTCGGCGCTCAGCGACTTGAGCTGCGCGCCGCCGACCATCGCATCATCGGTGTTCGCGAAGAAGCTCATCATCACCGGTGCCGCAGGAGCCGCGCTGCCGGGGGCCGCGACGGGCGACACGCTGCGCATGGACACCATGTCGGGACGCCCGAGCATGCGGACGATCACCGAATCGGTGGTGAACGCCACCGTGGTCGGCGGGGGCGGCACCGCAGCCGGCGGCGCCTTGGCGGGCGAAGTGTTCTGGAACACGAACGTATTGCGCGACGGAGTCGCCAGCACGGGCTCGGTCGTGGCCCGCGCATACACGCGCACCGGCACCGCATCGGGGCGCGGCTGTATGCGCACGGCCGCGTCGGTCGCACGGCCGGCGCGCCGGAAGCGGACGCGCACCATGGCATCGGGCACGAGGAGCGCGGTGTAGTCCACCATGCCGGCGCGGACATCCCGGCCATTGAACGCGAGGATCGTATCGCCCGCGAGCAGTCCCGCGCGCTCAGCGGGCGATCCGGGATCGACCGCCTCGACGACGGGATAGTCGCAGTAGCTCACGATGTAGCCGGCATGCATGGCCTGCCGGAGCGGCACGCTCGACAGCGTAACGCCGAAATACCCCGGCGGCGCAGGCGGCAGGCCGCTCGTGGCGCGCGCGAGCACGAGATCCAGCACCCGATCCACCTGCGGCGCGAGCTCCCGGACCCGCAGCGCCACGGTCTGGCGGGCCTCCGCCTCGGCCGCCGTGTACGCGCGGCGCATGAGCGGTTCCGCAGGCGCGACGTCGATCATGATCCGGGTGAGCGAATCGACCTCGCGGCGCATGTAGGCGATACGCGGCGCCGTGGACGGCGCGCTTTCCCGGCGCACGGTTTCGAGGCGTTCCGCCGCTTCGAGCTCTCCGCGCATGCGCAGCAGCGCCAACCCTTCCGGCACCTGCGCGAGCCGCATGAACTCGGCGTTGTCCTGCGCGCAGGGATTGTGGGTGGTCATGGTGATCGTGGCCGCACGCGTGGTGGATGGCAGCGGCGGCGCCGTGCTGCTGCGCGCGGGCAGGGCCTGCGCCGCGCCCGACGCGGGCACGACGCCGAGGCATGCGGCCGCCGACAGCCACACGGCCGGCTTCCGGAGTGCGGAATACATCGACACGATCAGAACCGCTCCATCACGCGGTCCACCGACAGCGACGCGCCGAGTTGACGCAGCGTCGCTTCACGGGCGGTGTAGGCCGCGAGGTAGTACTGGTTGAGCACGGGATCCTGCGGCGCTTCGTACAGCCCCGCGCGCGACGCCATCATCATCTGGTCGAGCGCGGCGAGCCGCGCGCGGTACACGGCCTGCGCGTTCACGGTGGTGTCGTGCGCGGCGAGCCAGAGCGAGGCGCGCTCGAAGTCCCGCTGCGCGCGCTCCAGCACGCCCGAGGCCTCCGCCACCGACGTGAACTCGTCCTGCGCGCCGGCCGGCGTGAGCGCGGTGGCGGGGCGTTCACCGAGTCCGCTTCCAGCCACGCTCAGGCGGCCGGCCGCCATGCCGCCGGCCACGAGGGCCACGGCGGCCGCGGCCCGCAGCCAGGCCGGCACGAGACGCCGCATGCGGCGCGGGCTCCGCGCCGTGCGCCGGACCACGCCGGGCCGGGCCATGGAGACAGCAGCCGGTTCGACGTCCGGAGGCGACAGGCTCTCCTGGCGATCCGCGGTTTCGTGCTCCCCGCTGGGCCGGGTGAGCAGCCCCTCGCGGCGGAGTTCGGCCGAGAGCATCGACCACTCCGTGAGACGCGGCCCCGCGTCCGTCGTGGCTTCCGCGGCGACCAGATCGGCCAGCCGCTCGAACGCCGCACGTTCGCGCCGGCAGACGGCGCATACGGCGAGGTGCGCGAGCTCGTCCGGCAGCGGCGCCTCCTGGTCGAACGCCGCAAGACGTTCCGGATCAAGGTGCTGCATAGCTTCGTTCCGTCCCGACATCCGATGAAACCTCGATCAGTGGCGCGAGCAGGCGACGAAGCCTGGCGCGCGCCTTGAACAACTGCGACTTGGATCCCCCGGCGGTGATGCCGAGCTCGGTCGCGATCTCCTCGTGCGTGTATCCCTGCACATCGTGGAGGTAGAACACCATCCGCGCGCCGGGCGCAAGCCGGCGGGCGGCCTCCTCGATCGTGGCGGCCAGCATCGACCGCTCCCCTTCGTCATGATCGACCACGGCCGAATGCTCCTCGATGGGCGTCTCGATGGTCGCGAGCCGGCGCGTGCGCCGGAGCGCGTTGAGCGACCGGTTGACGGCCACGCGGTGCAGCCACGTGCTGAACTTCGAGTCGCCACGCCACGACGGCAGCGCCCGGAAGATCTGAATCCAGACTTCCTGGGCGATGTCCTGGGCGAGGTCGGGATCGCCGGCCAGGCGGCGGACGATCGCGTCCACGTGCGGGCTGTGCTGATTCCACAGCATGCGCATGGCGCGTTCGTCACCGTCGATGGCGCGGCGGACGATGGCGGCGTCGGTCTCCATGGGTTCCGGGAAATCTGTCACCAGCACCCCGCAAATGGTTGCCTGGGGCTCCGGTGCCGGCCCGGCATGCCGGAATCGCCGCACCCCTCGGGACCCGGGACTATCGACTCGCCGCTTGCGGCCAGGCCCTCACGCGGTCTCCGGCAGGCGGCGGTTCCCCGGCTGAGCCCGCCCGCACGAGGTCGCAAGTCGCGGGTCGGCAGCCGCGAGTCCCGAGGGTGCCTGGGACCGGGAAGACCTTGCCCCCGGCCCCATGCAACGAAATGCGGGCAACGGGGTTCCACTGTCTTGACGGCAGAGGCCGCCGTCCCCACTGTGGGGTACATCGAGGGTACCGGGGGGAGGCAGCCACCGCCCGACGGCCTTGGTGACACCGCTTCGGGCGACCAACGTAAGGATATTTGCCTCCGGCGTGACACTCCACTAGCTGTCAGTGACTTCCGACCTCCCGATACTGTCAGAGAGTCGGCGGACGACGGCGACAACCCTTTGGACCGTCCGCGCGTTTTTCCGCAGTTCTTCCCTGTTCCCGAACGTCTCCGCCCGTGGTCCTGCTCTCCGCCCTGCTCACGTTCGCTGCTGCCGATGTCACGGCCACGGCCTTCCGCCCTTTCGGTGACGGCCTGCCGTCGGCGGAACCGTCGGCGGTGGGCATGTCGGCCGAGCGGATGCGGGCCATCGACCGGGTCGTGCAGCGTGGCGTGACGGCGGGCGGGTACCCCGGCGCCTCGGTGGTCGTGGGACGGAAGGGATATGCCGTGTGGTCGCGGGGCTTCGGCACGCTCGACTGGCGGCCCGGCAGCCCGGCCGTACGCCCCGACGAGTCGGTGTACGACCTCGCGTCGCTCACCAAGGTCGTGGCCACCACCACGGCCGTGATGATCCTCTTCGACGAAGGAAAGATCGCGCTCGACGCGCCCGTGTCCCGCTACCTTCCGTCGTTCACAGGCGGCCAGCGGGATGCCATCACGGTGTCGCATCTGCTGACGCATCGCGCCGGCCTGCCGGCCGGGCTCGAGCTGTGGCGCCGCTACCGGACCGTGGAGGACGCGCGCGAAGCCGTCCTGGCCGCGCCGGTCCGCAATCGCCCCGGTGCCGTGTACGAGTATTCGGACCTGGGTCCGATGCTGCTCGCGTTCATGGTGGAAACCGTGTCCGGCCAGTCGTTCGACAGCTTCGTGAACGAACGCATCTTCACGCCGCTCGGCATGACGAAGACCGGCTTCCGGCCGTCGCCGCAGGACGCGCGGCTCATCGCTCCCACCGAAATCTCCCCGCCGCGCGGCTATCCGCTGCGAGGGGAAGTGCACGACGAGAACGCCTACCGCCTGGGCGGGGTGGCGGGGCACGCGGGGCTCTTCAGCACGGCCGCGGACCTGTCCGTGTTCGCGCAGATGCTGCTGCAGGGCGGACGATACGGCGAGGCCCGCATCGTGTCCGACAGCACCGTGGCGCTCTTCACCGCGCGCACGGCCGGCCGGCGCGCGCTCGGCTGGGACACCTGCGCGGGTGAAGGCGGGTGCGGCCAGTACCTGACCAGCCGCGCCTTCGGACACACCGGCTACACGGGCACTTCGCTCTGGATCGATCCGGACCACGACATGTTCGTGATCCTGCTCAGCAACCGGGTGCACGCGCCCAAGGCCCGCCGTCCCGCCACCGTGATCATGGACGTGCGGCACGACCTCGCCGATGCCGCCCTGCTCGCCGTGATGGACGATCCCTCGGGCGTTCGCAGCATGCCGGCCGCGTTCCGCGCCGACAAGCAGGTGAACTGGAACACGCCGCTCCGTGCGGCGCGGCGCCCGGTACGGAAGGCGCCGGCCAAGAAGCCCGTGGCCAAGAAGGTCACCACCGCGAAGAAGGCCGTCGCGAAGAAGTAGCCGGCCGGCTCCATCGCTCCTCCTCCTGATTATCTTTCAGGAATGGAGGACATGCCCGATACCCCCGCCCCCGACGAGACGGCCCCGCCGGCCGCCTTCACCGCCGATCAGGCGCGTCTCGTGCTCCGCCGCGTGAAGGATCCCGAGCTCAATCTGAACATCGTGGATCTGGGGCTCGTGTACGACGTGGTCGTGGTGGGCAACGACGTGCGCGTGGACATGTCGCTCACGTCACCGGGGTGCCCGTCCGGCCCGGAGATCATGGGGGAGGCGGAGAAGGAGCTTCGCACCCTGCCGGGCGTGGGCGAGGCCGTGGTCAACCTCGTATGGAGCCCCGCCTGGACACCGGAGCGCATCGAGCCCCGGGTCCGGGCCTACATGGGCTTCTAGGCCGTCTTCCGGCGCTGCGATTCCGGCGTCGGCGTCCGGCTCAGTGCGTGGAGACTGCGGCGGGGACACGCCGCTGCGCGCGGACCGCCCGCACCAGCCCCATCGTGATCGGCACGAGGAGAGCGGCGCCCACCCAGAGCGCGATGTCGGCCACGTTGAAGACGATCATCGATTCCGAGAGCCGGAGCGCGAGGAAATCCGGCACGCCCCGCGGCTCGACGATCAGGCTGGCGAGATTGCCCGAGGCCCCGCCGGCGATGAGCCCCATGGCCAGCATCGCCCGCTGATCGACCCGCGCCAGCGGCAGCAGCACGGTCATCACGAGTGCCACCGTGGCCGCCGTTCCCACCACATTGATCAGCCAGGTGAACTGGCCAAGCGAGATCCCGCCCGCGGCGCCCGTATTGAACAGAAGCATCAGCGCGAACCGGTCGGTGAGCACCATCCCGCCATTGGATAACGTAGCCACAGCCCACTGCTTGGTGATCAGGTCGAGCCCGAGGGCCACGGTTGCCCAGAGGGCGAACCAGACGACCGTGGAACGGGCCGAAATGGGAGAGGCGGACGTGCGCGGAGGGGCGATGGACATGATCGGGCTCCCGGCGGGGGCGAACGGGGGGTGAGCTGTCGCTGCGTGCTTCATATGCACCGACCGTGCCGCCCGAGGCCCGATGGATCGGATCCTGCCGTCACCAGTTATTTGTTGCACAACAACAACTTACATAATCCAGAATCCGGAAAATCACGTCGGAAACGCTGTCCGTTTTCCTCGACGTGATACGGGGCCCCTCCCACGCGCAGCATCGACGTTGCTCCCACGCCACACTACGCCAGCGTGGCGTTCTGTCAACACCCGGATGCGCGGATCAGTCGTCGGCGTAGGGAGAGTCGTCGGCGCGGGCCGCGGGGGCCGCCGCAGCCACGGGGGGCGGGGCTGCTCCGCGGAGCGCGGCCAGGAATCCCTCGCCGAGCACTTCCACCTGCCAGCGCCGAAGCTCCGGGATCTCCTCGAAGGCTTCGAGCGTGGTGGGGCGCTTCCGCGCCACGGCCTCGAGCCGGTCACGCGAGCAGAGCACGCCTGGATCGAGCTCCAGGCGGGTGGCCGCGGCATCGCGCACCGCCTTGAGGCGTCCCACACGGTCGTCGAAATCGGGATCGCGGTCCCAGCGGGGCGCCTTGGGAAAGCGCGGCAGCTCGGCGTCGGGAACGGCGTCCCCGCGGCGGAGCGCGGCGAGCAGGCCGGTCATGCGCGACTCCGACATCGAGCGCGGGAATCCCTTGATCCGCGCGAGGTCGGACGCGTCGGTGGGGGACTGCCGGGCGAGCTCGAAGAGCACTTCGTTGCCGGCCACGCGGAAGGTGGCCCGGTCGAGCTCCCGGGCGATGTCGTCGCGCCAGGCCACCAGCTCCCGGAGCCGGCCCAGCTCGCGGCGCGTGAGATCCCGGGCGCCCTTGAGCCGCAGGAAGGCCTGCGAGCCCTCGTCGGGGGACCACTGCGTGCCTTCGGCGCGCCCGAACTCCTCCTGCGCCCAGTGCCAGCGTCCCGCCTTCTCGAGATCGGCACGCAGCCGCGCGCGCAGATCGAGCAGCCAGCGCGTATCGTGCGCCGCGTACTCGAGCATATCGGTGGACAGCGGCCGCATGGACCAGTCGGCGCGCTGGTGCTTCTTGTCGAGCCTGACGCCGAAGAACTTCTCGAGCAGGGCCGCGAGCCCGAAGGCACGCAGTCCCAGGAGCTGCGACGCCACGCGCGTGTCGAACAGCGTGTTCACCTGCCAGCCGTAGTCCTGCCGGAGGAGGCGGAGATCGTAGTCGGCGTCGTGCAGCACCACTTCCACGTCGCGGTCCTGCAGCAGGCGGCCGAGCCGCTCCGGCGTGCCGATCGGCAGCGGGTCGATGACCGCGTGGTGCCGGTCGGTGGAGAGCTGGAGCAGGTAGATCCGGTCGACGAACCGGTGAAAGCTCGCCCCCTCGGTGTCGAGAGCGATCGCCCGGGGCCGTCCGAGGTCGGCGAGGAAGCGATCGACGGCGTCGGCGGAATCGAGGTAGTGGAGAGGGGCGTCGGGCACGGGGATCTCGGAGGTGGACAGCGTCGTATCTGTTGCAAGCTATCCGGGCAACGCCCTCCTGTGCACGGGGCCGGGTGCTTTGTGCGTTTTGCACTTGCCGTCTTCCGCGCCGGGCTGAGGATTTCGGCATCATGTCCGACTCCCCGCCCGAAGTCCCGCCCACCCCTCGGCCCCGCCCCACCCTCCCGCCGCCGCGCCGCTGGGGGTGGCGCTCGGGCGACATGGCGCGCGGCGCGCTCATCGTGCTCGGCGTCTGGCTCGGGCTCCAACTCCTCTGGAACGCGAACGTGCTGGTGTTCGTGGTCTTCCTCGGGGTGCTTTTCGGCGTGGCGGTGGCGAGCGGGGTGGACTGGTTCGCGAAGCACGGCGTGCGGCGCGGCGTGGCCTCGGCGCTCCTGGTGTTCGGCACGGTGGGGCTCCTGGCGCTGAGCCTCATGCTGCTCGCTCCCACGCTCGCCACGCAGGGCCGGGAGCTCCGCCGGGATCTGCCGGAGGCGCTGGGCAAACTGCAGGCGCTCATCAACAAGCAGGAGTTCGGCTTCCTCGATCCGTTCCTGCGCACGCCGGAGGCGCAGGATTCGGTCGTTGCCGCCGATTCGTCGCCGGATACGACGGTCGCCCGCGCCCGCCCGCGCCCGCCGGTTCCCCTGCCGCCGCCGCCGCGGCTCGACACCGCCGCGCTCGCAGCCGCCCAGTCGATCTCGCAGGCCATCGACGACACGCTCCGGGCCCGGATGCCGCGGCCGCGGGCCGTGGATACGACGCTCTTCCAGCCGGCGCCGCCGTTCGCTGCCACGCCGGCCACCGGGAGTGACAGCGGAGCGCCGCTCGTGGGCGTGCTGGGCGATACGACGATGCGCGTGATCGACGACGCGGACGCCCGCATGGAAGCCCGCACGCGCTTCCTGCGGGACAGCATCCGCGGGGCCATGCAGGCCAACATCGAAGCGGCGGAGCGGCGCGCGCGCGAGGAGTTGCTGGCGAGCGGCATCGTGACCGGCGCGCGCGAACCCACGCGCAGCGAAGTCCTCACGCGGCGGCTCTCGTCGGGGCTCGCGGGATCGTCCCGCCAGCTCTTCTCGCTCGTCACGGGCACGATCGTGGTGCTCGGCGCGCTGGTGATGATCATGTTCCTGGCGATCTACATCGGCGCCGAGCCCAAGGTGTACCGCCGCTGGGTGCTGGCGGTGGTGCCGGCGGAGCATCGGCCGGTGGTGCGCACGGTGATGGAGGAGATGGCGACCGTGCTGCGGAAATGGCTGGTCACGCAGCTCATCGCGATGGTGACGATCGGGGTCGTGTCCACCGTGGCCCTCCTCGTGCTCGACGTGCGGGCGGCCTTCGCGCTCGGGTTCCTGGCCGGTCTCCTCGAGTTCATTCCCACGGTGGGACCGGTGCTGGCCGCGCTGCCCGCGATCGCGATGGGGTTCATCGACTCGCCGCAGAAGGCGCTCGCGGTGGTGCTCGTGTACTGGGCGATCCAGTTTCTCGAGAACAACCTGCTCATTCCGGCGCTCATGCGCGGCGGGATGGATCTGCCGCCGGCCATCACGCTGGTCGCGCAGGCACTCATGGCCGTGCTGTTCGGCTTCCTGGGGCTCATGGTGGCCGTTCCGCTCACCGCGGCCGTGCTGGTCCCGATCCGCATGCTGGCCGCCTCCCAGGATGCCCGGGAGCGTACACTGGCGTCGTCCGGCGCCGAGGAGAACGCATCATGATCATCACGTTGCCGTCCGGTGTGGTCGGACTCGAGGATGCCGGCTCGGGCGTCCCTGTCGTGTTCCTGCACGGCTTTCCGCACACGCGGGCGCTGTGGGCGCATCAGGTCGCGGCGCTGTCGGTGAAGGCGCGCTGCATCGCGCCCGATCTGCGCGGCTTCGGCGAATCGGTGGTGGCCGGCCCGTGGACCATGGACCGGTACGCCGACGACGTGCTGGCGCTGCTCGACCATCTGGCGATCGAGCGGGCGGTGATCGCGGGACTGTCGATGGGCGGGTACGTGGCGATGGCCTGCTGGCGCCGGTTCCCCGGGCGCGTGCTCGCGCTGGCGCTGCTCGATACGCAGATGGGAGCTGATGACGAGGCCGGCCGGGCCAAGCGCGATGCGCTGATGACGCGCGCGCGCGACGAAGGCCCCGGCGCGGTGGTGGAGGCGCAATTGCCGGGGATGGTGGGGAAGTCGACCCGCACGCAGCGCCCCGACGTGGTGGATCGCGTGGCCGACATGATGCGCTCGGCGACGACGGAGGGTATCGTAGGGGCGCTGACGGCGATGCGGGACCGGCCCGACTCCACCGACACGGTGCGGTCGATCGAGGTGCCGGTGCTCGTCCTCGTGGGCAGCGAAGACGTGCTCACGCCCCCTGCCAAGTCGGAACAGCTCGCGGCCGCGCTGCCGGCGGATACCGTGCGCCGCTTCGAGGTGGTGGAAGGCGCGGGGCATGTCAGTGCCATGGAACGTCCGTCGGCGGTGAACCACGTGCTGTCGGAGTTCCTCGATCTCGTGCAGGCCTCCTGAATCTCTCCGACCCCGTCATCGATGCCCGTCAGCACTGCCGTCTCTCCATCGACTCCGTGCGCCGCCGAATGCACCCGCGCCGCCAGGATCGGCCAGGTGCTGTTCCGCAATCGGGGGTGGATCCCGGTGCCGTTCCTGGCGGCTCCGCTCCTCCTGCCCGGGCAGCAGGCCACGGTCACGTGGGTGCTGGGCCTCGTGATGGTGGCCATCGGGGAGGCGATCCGGCTGGCCGGCGTGGCCGCGGCGGGAACGGTGACGCGCCGTCGCTCGCGCGAGGTGCAGCGTCTCGTGAACTACGGCGCGTTCGCCTGGTGCCGGAACCCGCTCTACGTGGGGAACTGGCTCGTGTGGATGGGCTTCACGGTGGTGTCGGGGGTGCTGTGGTTCCTGCCCGTGGCCGCCGTGCTGTTCGCCGTGGAGTACTACTTCATCGTGCGGTACGAGGAAGGCGTGCTGGAGACGATCTTCGGCGAGGAGTACCTGGCGTACAAGCGCGAGACGCCCCGCTGGTTCCCGCGGCCGCCGTCACGCGAGGTGACGGGGCCGCATGCCTGGGGCGAGGCGGTGTGGAGCGAGCGGAGCACGGTGCTCCAGTACGCGGCGCTGATCGCCGCCTTCGTGGTGAAGGACCGGTACTGGGGGTGACGCGGCCGGTCAGCGCGTGGGCCGCCCCGGCGGATTGGGCGCGTTGAACACGTCGCGATTCTTCGTCACGAACGACTGGAGCTGCACCGGCACGTCTTCCTCGGGGAAGATGGCCGTGACCGGGCACTCGGGCTCGCACGCGCCGCAGTCGATGCATTCGTCGGGGTGGATGTAGAGCTGGTCTTCCCCTTCGTAGATGCAGTCCACGGGGCAGACGTCCACGCAGGACTTGTCCTTGACGTTGATGCAGGCTTCGGTGATGACGTATGGCATGATGAGAATCGGCTCGAGGCGGTCGCGTCGGACCCGTGCGGGGTCACCGGGAGGTTAGTGGGCCACGGGGTGTCATACAAGACGATCGTGGGACGGACGACGTTGCGTAAGGCGTCAGCGTCGCCACGGCGGCAGTTCGCCGCGCGGGAGCTCCGGGTTCTCCCTGTAGAGCGTGAACGTGCGGCCGATGACCTGGATGATCTCGGCGCGCATCGCGGGCGCGATCGTTTCCGCGGCTTCGCGCGCGGACAGGTCGCCTCCCTTGGCCACCTGCCCCTTCACGAGCTCCCGCGTACGCAGCACGTCGTCGCAGCTCGTGAGCAGCGTGGGCGTGATGCCGTGCTGTCCGACATGAACGGTGACGGGCAGATGATGTGCTTCCGCGCGCAGTGCCGCGCGATCCTTGCCGCGCATGGTCATGGTCGAAGGAGTCCGGGACCGGGCGGTGCCGCGGCCACTCGTCGTGAATGGCCGCCCACACGCTCCGCCGCAATCTACCGGATCGGCGTGCCGGAGAACACGAAGAAGGGCCACGGGTTGATCGGCGGGCCGTCCCACCACGCCCGCCCCGTGCCGCGCCGCATGACCTGGAAGTGCAGATGCGGCGCGTTGTCGGGCGCGTTGCCGGTGGTGCCCACGTAGCCGATGACTTCCCCTTTCCGCACCCGGTCTCCCACCGACAGCCCGCGGGCGTGCCGGTCGAGGTGGGCGTAGTAGTACACGAAGCGGTCGTCGGGGTCGGTGACGTAGAGGATGTTGCCGCCGAGCGGTGTGGTGCCGAGCCGTCCGACGCGGCCGTCATCGGCGGCGAGCACGGCGGTCCCCCTGGGGGCGCGCATGTCGAGCGCGTAGTGGAGGCGGGCGCCGCGTCCGGCTTCGTAGTCGTTCCGGAGCTGTTCGGGAGCGAGGCCGGCCACGGGCACCATGAGGCGGCGCATCCAGAGCGCGTCGAGATCGGCTTCGGTGATGCCGGCTCCCAGGGGGCCGCTGGGTGCGGGGCGCGGGCCGGTGGGCGCGCGGACGGGAACCGGCGCAGAAGCCGGAGGAAGCGGCGTAAGCGCGGGGCCGCAGGCCGCGAGGAACACCAGCAGCGTGGCCGGCAGCAGCGAAGCCGGCACCCACGCGGCCGATCGTCCACCCCTGGTCACCCGTTCGCCGGCTCCGACTGGAAGTAGGGCTCCAGAAACTCCACCAGATCCTGCACGGTCTCGACGTGTCCCTTGAGGTCGTCGAGATCGTTGGCCCGCGGAAGGCGCGCGCCCGCGCGATCGGCAATGACGAGTACGGCATCCTCGATGTCGAGGCCGTCGAGATGATAGACCGACCGCAGGTCGTGTCCGGGCACGACGATGAAGTGGGCGTCGTTGTACTCGCCCACGGCCTCGCGGCGTCCGACCAGGTGCTCGTAGGTCTGCCGGAGCAGCTCCTCCGGAAAGTCGCGACCGGGGAACGATGCGATGAACTGCGCCAGGCCATCGCGCACGTGCGAACGCCGGTCCGCACGCATGCGCACCCGGGCGAGATAGATGGAACCGACAGCGAGTACCACCAGAGCCAGCAGAATCGTGGTCCGCACCAGCGCACGTCCTCCGAAGGGTAAGCCGTTCTCCGTACGTATACACGCGATCGGGTGTCTACACGCGACAGCGCACATTATGCGTCCGAAACCACAATCGTGCATCCGGGGCCGGCTTCCGGGGTGTCCGCGAGCCCGGTCCGGGGCCGGCCGATCATGGCCCGCAGCGTTGGTTCGGGGCCGGCTCAACCCTGTCCGCGCCCTCTCGGCCGGCGCCAGAAGGACGCAGGACAGGTCGATTCGTCAACAGTTTCGTTGTCGATTCGGCTTTCCCGACATATATTATCGGTATGCAGGACGTGATCGGCTCCCTGGGCGGATTCCGGGGCGTGCGCGCCGAGCTGCTGGTGGTGCTCAAGAAGGAGCAACCGCTGACGGCCGGTGAGCTCGCCACGCGATTCGGTCTTACCCCCAACGCGCTCCGCCGGCACCTCAAGGTGCTGGAGGAGGACGGCGTGGTGCGGTACCAGCGCGAGGTGCGGGGGGTGGGGGCGCCGGTGTTCGCCTACCGGCTCACCGACGCGGGGGAGGCGGTGTTTCCGCGGCGCTACGCCTCGGTGCTCGCCTCCGCGCTGGAGGCGCTGCAGGCCGAGCGGGGCGCGCCCTCGGTGGCGCGCGTGCTCGCCCGCGAGTGGGACACGCTGGTGACCGATGCCGGTCCGGTCCTGGACGGACTCCCGCTCGCCGAGCGGGTGCAGCTCGTGGCCGAGCTGCTGACGGCCCGCGGCTACATGGCCGAGGGCGAGGCGGCGTCGGCGGACCGGGCGACGCTCCGCATCCACAACTGTGCGATGTGCGAGATCGCCGAGCAGTTCCCCGAAGCGTGCGACGTGGAGGCGCGGCAGCTGGCGCGCCTGCTCCGCGCGACGGTGGAGCGGCGCGTGCACCGCCTCGGCGGGGGCGCGCTGTGCGCATACGACGTGAGCGGCGACGCGGCTCACGCCTCCGATGACGACAACGACGTTCCGTCCACGATCGGCGCGAGTGCGCCGCCCGCGGACGGGCTCACCGTGTGGGACGAGGAGCAGGCATGAGTTCGACGATCGACCAACTGGTCAACCGCGAGTACCAGTACGGCTTCAGCACCGACATCGAGTCGGACACGCTGCCGCCGGGGCTCAGCGAGGAGACCGTGCGCTTCATCTCCGCGAAGAAGCAGGAGCCGGAGTGGCTGCTGGAGTGGCGGCTGAAGGCGTTCCGGCGGTGGCTCACGATGACCGAGCCGCACTGGCCGAACGTGACGTACCCGCCGATCGACTACCAGGCGGCGTCGTACTATTCCGCGCCGAAGACCGAGAAGCCGCTCGGGTCGCTCGACGACGTCGACCCCAAGCTGCTCGAGACGTACAGCAAGCTCGGCATCTCGCTCAACGAGCAGAAGCGGCTGAGCGGCGTCGCCGTGGACGCGGTGTTCGACTCGGTGTCGGTGGGGACCACGTTCCGCGAGGAGCTGGCGAAGGAGGGGATCATCTTCTGCTCCTTCGGCGAAGCCGTGCGCGAGCATCCCGAGCTCGTGCGCAAATACCTCGGCTCGGTGGTGCCGTACAGCGACAACTTCTTCGCCGCGCTCAACTCGGCGGTGTTCTCCGACGGGTCGTTCTGCTACATCCCGAAGGGCGTGCGCTGTCCGATGGAGCTGTCCACGTACTTCCGGATCAACTCGGCCGACACCGGCCAGTTCGAACGCACGCTCATCGTGGCCGACGAAGGGTCGACCGTGAGCTACCTCGAAGGGTGCACCGCGCCGCGCCGCGACACGAACCAGCTCCACGCGGCGGTGGTGGAGATCGTGGCGCTCGACCGCGCCACGGTGAAGTACTCCACGGTGCAGAACTTGTACGCGGGCGACGAGGAGGGCGTGGGCGGCATCTACAACTTCGTCACGAAGCGCGGCAAGGCGATGGCGCACGCCAAGATCTCGTGGACGCAGGTGGAAACCGGCTCCGCGATCACGTGGAAGTATCCGAGCGTGATCCTGCAGGGCGACCATTCGGTGGGCGAGTTCTACTCGGTGGCCGTGGCGTCGAAGCGGCAGCAGGCCGACACGGGCACGAAGATGATCCACATCGGCCGTCACACCAAGTCGAACATCGTGTCGAAGGGGATCTCGGCGATGCGCGGCCAGAACTCGTACCGCGGCAAGGTGCACATCCTGCCGAAGGCGGAGGGCGCGCGCAACTACACGCAGTGCGACTCCATGCTCGTGGGGAACGAGTGCGGCGCGCACACGTTCCCGTACATCGAGGTCCAGAACAGCTCCGCGATCCTGGAGCACGAGGCGTCCACGTCGAAGATCGGCGAGGACCAGATCTTCTACCTCAAGCAGCGCGGTCTCGACGCCGAGCAGGCCGTGTCGATGATCGTGAGCGGTTTCTGCAAGGAAGTGTTCAAGGAGCTGCCCATGGAGTTCGCGCTCGAGGCGCAGCAACTGCTCGGCATCACGCTCGAAGGCAGCGTGGGCTGACCGGCCCGTCGTTTCCCTTCCATCGATTTCGAACCGGGGCAGGCGCCCCATGCACACATACCATCCGAACATGCTCGAGATTCGTGACCTGCACGCGGCCGTGGACGGCACGCCCATCCTCAAGGGGATTTCGCTCACCGTGAACGCCGGCGAAGTGCACGCCGTGATGGGGCCGAACGGCTCCGGCAAGAGCACGCTCGCCCAGGTGCTCGCCGGCCATCCGGCCTACGAGATCACCGGCGGCGAGATCCTCTACCAGGGCGAGAACCTGGCGGAACTGGAAGCGGAGGAGCGCGCGCAGCGCGGCGTGTTCCTGGCGTTCCAGTATCCGGTGGAGATCCCCGGCGTGTCCAACGCGTACTTCCTGCGCGCGGCGTACAACGCCAAGCGCAAGGCCGCCGGGCTCGACGAGGTGGACCCGATGGAGTTCCTCGACCTCGTGGAGCAGCAGCTCGCGCTCGTGGACATGGATCCGGCCATGCTGCACCGCTCGGTGAACGCGGGTTTCTCGGGCGGCGAGAAGAAGCGCAACGAGATCCTGCAGATGGCGGTGCTCACGCCCACGCTCGCGATTCTCGACGAGACGGACTCCGGACTCGACATCGACGCCCTCCGCATCGTGGCGAACGGCGTGAACGCGCTGCGCCGTCCGGACAACGCGACGATCGTGGTGACGCACTACCAGCGGCTGCTGAACTACATCGTGCCGGATCAGGTGCACGTGCTGGCCGGCGGGCGCATCGTGAAGTCGGGCGGCAAGGAGCTCGCCCTCGAGCTCGAGGCGCGCGGCTACGACTGGGTGATGGAGGCGGTGGCGTGACCACGATGATCGCAGCGCCCGCGCTGCTCGAACAGGCGTCGGCCGCGGCGTCGGCCGATGCGCCCGAGGTGCTGCGGGCCCGGCGCGCCGAGGGGGCGCGCACGTTCGAACGGCTCGGGCTCCCCACCCCCAAGGTGGAAGACTGGCACTACACGAGCGTGGCGCCGATCGCCGACGCCCGGTTCGTGCCCATGTCGGGCGACGCCGCCGGCGTGACCGCCGACGCGCTCGCGCCGTACATCTTCTCCACGACGTGGCCCACGCTCGTGTTCGTGAACGGCGTGTACGCGCCGGCGCTGTCGCGCACCGACGCGCTGCCCGCGGGCATCCGCGTGCTGCCGTTCGCCGAGGCCGTGCACGACCTGGGCGACCTGGTCGCGCGGCAGCTCGGCGCGCTCGCGCCGGCGGAGCGCGACGGCTTCACGGCGCTCAACGCCTCGTTCCTGGGCGAAGGCGTGGTGCTCCACGTGGCCAAGGAGATGGTCATCGACGTGCCGGTGCACCTCCTGTTCGTGGTGACCGACGCGGGCGCGGGCGGGATGCAGCACCCGCGCCTGCTGGTGCTCGCCGAGCGGCACGCCAAGGCCACGCTGATCGAAAGCTGGGTGGGGCTCACCGACGATGCGTATTTCACGAACGCGGTGACCGAAGTGGTGGTGGAGGACGGCGCCACGCTGCACCATCTCAAGGTGCAGCGCGAAGGCCGGCAGGCGTTCCACGTGGGCACGATCGAGGCGCGGCAGGGACGCGACTCGCACTACGTGTCGTTCGCGTTCACCACGGGCGGCCGTCTCTCCCGCACGAACGTGTACACAGTGCTCGACGGCGAGGGGTGCGGCACCACGCTCAACGGCCTCACCATGCTCGACGGATCGCAGCACGGCGACGTGCAGACGCGCATCGAGCACGCGCAGCCGAAGTGCTTCAGCCGGCAGATCTACAAGAGCATCCTCGACGAGACGTCGCACGGGGTATTCAACGGCAAGGTGTTCGTGCGCGCGATCGCGCAGCAGACCGACGGCAAGCAGACGAACAACACGCTGCTCCTGTCGAAGACCGCGCAGATCGACGCCAAGCCGCAGCTCGAGATCTTCGCCGACGACGTGAAGTGCACGCACGGCGCGACGGTGGGGCAGATCGACGAGACGGCGCTCTTCTACATGAAGAGCCGCGGGCTCGCGGCCGAGACGGCGCGCCAGCTCCTCACGTACGCCTTCGCCGCCGACGTGCTCGAGACGATCGAGAACGAGACGATCCGCATGGAGCTCGAGCGGATCACCCTGCGCCGGTTCACTTCGGCCGCGGACTGAGCGGGCCATGTCGGACTTGCAGGAGCTGTACCAGTCGGTCATCCTCGACCACAACCGCAAGCCGCGCAACTACGGCCCGCTCGACGGTGCCACGGGCACGGCGGAGGGGAAGAACCCGCTGTGCGGGGATCACGTCGAGGTGGCCGTGAAGCTCGACGGCGACGTCGTGACGGACGTGCGCTTCACGGGGCACGGCTGCGCGATCTCGAAGGCGTCGGCATCGCTCATGACGGCGGCGGTGCGCGGCAAGTCGCGCATGGAAGTGGACGCCCTGTTCGAGCGGTTCCATGCCCTGGTGACGGGGCGCGCGGCCGAGGCGGAGATCACGCGCGAGGCACTGGGCCAGCTCGTGGTGTTCTCCGGCGTGTCGCGGTTCCCGATCCGTGTGAAGTGCGCCTCGCTGGCCTGGCACACGCTGCGGGCGGCGCTCGAGGACGGGTCGCCGGACACGCCGGTCACCACGGAGTAACCGGTGTCCACGGCGCCTTCCGCCCCGGCCGACGGCTTCGTGCGCGCCGGCCGGCTCGCCGATCTCGACGAGGGGCTGCCGGTGGGCGTGGTGCTGCAGAACGGCGAGCGCGTGTGCCTCGTGCGCCGCGGGGAACAGGTGTGGGCCGTGCACGACGTGTGCCCGCATCGCGGCTTCGTGCTATCGGGCGGCGAGTGCGTGGCCGAGCACGACGGCGCGCCGGTGATCGAATGCCCGTGGCACGGGGCGCGGTTCTCCTGCGCGTCGGGCGCCGTGCTGCAGGGGCCCGCGACCGATGCGCTTCCTCTCTTTCCCGTGCGCATCGTGCACGGGGACGTTCATATCGGCGCGCGCCGCGAGGCGCCGCCTTCTCCGTCGGAGCCGTCATGATCCGTCCCGCCTCCCTCCTGGCCGGCGACCCGGTATCCACGCACGCGCCGCTCGCGCCTCGCGCGGACTTCCCGCTGCTCGCGGCCCAGCCGTCGCTCCACTATCTCGACTCCGCGGCCACGTCGCAGAAACCGCAGCGCGTGCTCGACGCGACCACGGCGTTCTACACCACCGCAAACGCGAACCCGCACCGCGGGGCGTACGCGCTGTCGGTGGCAGCCACCGATGCGTACCACGAAGCGCGCGCGACGGTCGCCAAGTTTCTCGGCGCGGCGGACACGGACACGCTCGTGTTCACGCGCGGCACCACGGAGAGCATGAACCTCGTGGCCGGCGCGTGGGGACGGCCGCACGTGCAGGCGGGCGACGAGATCCTGGTCACGGCGCTCGAGCACCATGCCAACTTCGTGCCCTGGCAGCAGCTCGCGAAGGAGACGGGCGCGCATTTCCGCATCGCGGAGCTCACGGGCGACCAGCGCATCGACCTCGATCATCTCGCATCGCTGCTCACGGCGCGCACGCGGGTGGTGGCGATCGCGCACATCTCGAATGCGATCGGCGCGATCACGCCGGTGGCGGAAGTGGTGCGGCTGGTACGCGAGCGCTCGCCGGCGATCATCGTGGTGGACGGCGCGCAGGGCGCCCCGCACCTGCCGGTGGAGTTCGACGCGCTCGGCGTGGACTTCTACGCGTTCAGCGGCCACAAGATGCTCGGGCCCATGGGGATCGGCGGCGTGATCGGCACGCGCGCGCGGTGGCTGGAGTGCCGGCCGTGGCAGTTCGGCGGCGACATGATCGAATGGGTGCGCGACGACGACTGCACGTGGAACGTGCTGCCCCACCGCTTCGAGGCCGGCACGCCGAACGCGGCGGGCGCGGTGGGACTCGCCGCGGCGGCGCGCTATCTCGCGGCGCTCGACATGACGCAGGTGCGGGCGCACGAGCTGGCGCTGCTCGAGTACGCGCACGCGCGGCTCGCGGAGATCGACGGGCTGCACGTGTACGGACCGCCGCCGGCCGAACGGAGCGGCGTGCTCAGCTTCACGCTCGCCGACGTGCACCCGCACGACCTGGCGACGGTGCTGGACCAGCACGGCGTGTGCATCCGCGCGGGACACCACTGCGCGCAGCCGCTCATGCGCCGGCTGGGCACGAGCGCCACGGCGCGGGCGAGCTTCTACGTGTACAGCGACGGGAGCGACGTGGACGCGCTCGCGCTCGCGCTCGCCGACGCGCAGCGGATGTTCGCCGTTCCGGCGGGGTGAGCGGGATGGCCGGCGAGCCGGAGCGTGAGAGCGTGGTCGAGCCCGCGCGGCGCGGGGTGCCGTCGGCATCGCTGGCGGCGATGTATCAGGAGGTCATCCTGCGGCACTACCGGGCGCCGCACGGGCGCGGACTGCCGGCCGGCGCGTCGGCGGTGGGCGCGCGGCGCAACCCGCTCTGCGGCGACGACATCCAGGTGGGGATCGTGACCGACGGCGAGCGGATCCTGGAAGCGGGATTCGACGGGCGCGGATGCGCGATCACCACGGCGTCGGCGTCGATGCTCACGGACGCGGTGCGCGGGCAGCGGCTCGACGACGTGCGGCGGCTCATGACGCGCGTGGAGCGGCTGGTGCGTGGGGAGGCCGGCGATGATGCAGACCTCCCGGGGGATCTGATCGCGCTGGCCGGCGTGGCGGGGTATCCGCAGCGGGTGGGATGCGCGGAGATGCCGTGGCGGGCGCTGGGGGATGCGGTTCGGGGGTGAGCTGGAACAGCAACAGCAACAGAATCCACAGATGACGCAGATGAAAAACGGATGACACAGATGGAGGCTGGTATTGGGCGTCCCTCATCTGCGACATCTGCGTCATCTGCGGATCCCTCTCTCTGATCCGCGGGACAGGGATGTCAGGGAACAGCAACGACATCCGCAGATGACGCAGATGTCACAGATGGAACAGCCTGGAAATATTCCAGGTTTCATCTGTGTCATCCGTTTTTCATCTGCGTCATCTGTGGATTCTGTTGCTGTTCCTGCGGCGCCGGCCTCAGACCGGTGCGTCCTCCACCTCCAGCTCGAATCCGCCCGTCATCTTCGCGATGACGTTGTAGACCACCGCCATGATGGCCGTGGTGATCGCGCCGATGACCGCATAGCCGATCGGCATCGCGATCGCCATGCCGATCCCGGCCACCATCCCGCCGCCGTCCGGTGAGAACATCGCGATGATCAGGAAGATCGGAGCGAAGAGCAGCCCCATGATGCCATACAGCACCGTGCACACCTTGACCGCCTGCCAGACACCGATGCTGCGGATACGACGGATCATCACGAACCCCCGGACGAGGAGGAAGAGGAAGGGCCGGTCCCGAAGACCGGCGCAGGGTTCCCTATCGTGCCGCCGGCCGCGAGCTTTCGCAAACCGCGGGGACAGGCCCCGCCCGTCGCCGCCCCGCTTCCGCGCCATGTACGCCATCGCCCTGCTCCGCTACCGCCATCCGATCGACGTCATCGCCCCGCACGTGGAGGCACACCGGGCATACCTGCGGGGTCTCAAGGCCAGCGGGGTGCTGCTGGCGTCCGGTCCGTTCGATCCGCGGGTCGGGGGCGCGCTGCTGCTGCGTGTCCCCGACGAGCAGGTCCACGAGACCCTCGATCGTATCCGGGACGACGACCCGTTCACGAAGCACGCCCTCGTGCAGTACGAACTGCTCCCCTGGCAGCCCGTGATCGGCCAGGACGACCTCGACCGCCTTTGACCCTGCCCATGCGTCCTCTGCCCATGTCCGCCCTGCACCGCGTCCCGCTGCTGCTGCTCGGGGCCACGATCGCGTGCGCCCCGTCGGCCGCGCCGTCCACCGCACCGACCCCCACGCCGATCCCGGTGACCGGGCCGTCGGTCTCCCCCGTCGTGGCGCCCCCGCCGGCAGTGCGGCTCGATGAATCGCCGGTGAACTGGCAGCTCCGGGATCTCGCCACCGACGGCATCGCCGGCACCGGATCCGAGCGGGCGCTCAGGGAACTGCTCGCCGGCCGGAGCCCCGGCCGCACGGTGGTGGTGGCCGTGATCGACGGCGGCGTGGATACGGCGCACGTGGATCTCCGTCCGGTGCTGTGGCAGAACACGAAGGAGCAGGGCGGCAGCCGCGACGTGGACGGCAACGGCTATGCCGGCGACGTCCGGGGCTGGAACTTCATCGGCGGCAAGGACGGCCGGAACGTGCATCACGACACGTTCGAGCTGACGCGTCTCTACGCCGCCTGCGGCGCCGAACGGCGGAGCGGCGGCGCGCCGTCGGCCGCCCGGTCCGAGGAATGCGCCGCGCTCGCCGAGGCCTACAACGCGAAGCGCACCGAAATCACGCAGACGCTCGCGCAGATCGACAACATCGGACGCGCGCTCGACAATGCCGTGAACGTGCTGCGCACGGCGATCTCGGGCGAGCTCACCACGGCGCGTGTGCAGGCGCTCCAGCCCGCGAACCCGCAGGTTGGGCAGGCGAAGCAGCTCTACCTGCAGCTCGCGGGCAGCGGCCTCACGCCCGACGTGATCGTCGAAGCGCGCACGGCGTACGGTGATCAGGCGAAGTACGCGCTCGACACCCTCTTCGATCCGCGCGACATCGTGGGCGACGACTACGCGAACGGCGCGGAGCGCGGCTACGGCAACGGCGACATCACCGGCCCGGACGCCAAGCACGGCTCGCACGTGGCCGGCATCATCGCGGCCGTGCGCGGCAACGACGTGGGACTCGACGGCATCACCGACGGCGTGCAGATCATGGGCGTACGCGCCGTGCCCGACGGCGACGAGCGCGACAAGGACGTGGCCAACGCGATCCGCTACGCGGCGGACAACGGCGCGCACATCATCAACATGAGCTTCGGCAAGGGCTACTCGCCGGAGAAGGGGCTCGTGGACGAGGCCGTGCGCTATGCCGAATCCAAGGGCGTGCTGCTCGTGCACGCCGCCGGCAACGACGGCGAGGACATCGACGTGACGCCGAACTTCCCGAGCGCGGTGCTCGACGGCGGCGCGCGGGCGCGGCTGTGGATCGAGGTGGGCGCGTCGTCGTGGAAGGGCGCGCACGAACTGGCGGCGCCGTTCTCCAACTACGGCAAGACGCGGGTGGACCTGTTCGCGCCCGGCGTGGACATCTTCTCGGCCGTGCCGGGCGACAAGTTCGAGCGGCAGAGCGGCACGAGCATGGCGGCGCCGGTGGTGTCGGGCGTGGCCGCGCTCCTCATGGCGTACTACCCCGAGCTCACGGCCGCCGACGTGCGCGAGATCCTGTTCGCGACCGTGACGAAGCTCCCCGACGTGCAGGTGGTGCCGCCCGGCGGCACGCCGAACGCGCGCGTGCCGTTCGGATCGCTGTCCGTCACGGGCGGCATCGTGAACGCGTACGAAGCGGTGAAGATGGCCGAAGCGCGCCGGACCGCCCGCCGGCAGTGAGCGGCATCGAAACGAACACGACGAACACCAGGAACTCCGCGCCGGCGACCGCCGGCGCGTCACGCTCCGGTACATCGGGGTGGCTGCAGCGGCTGTTCGACCGGTTGCGCGACTTCGCCGAGCGCGGATGGAGCGGCACGGCGGTGTTCACGTACGGCGTGCTGCAGAACTTCGTGGTGCCGGGGCTCGCGGACGCGCTGTTCCTGCCGCTCGCGCTCGCGCAGCCGAAGCGGGCCTATCGCCTCGCCTTCGCGGCGCTCGCGGGAACGCTGGTGGGCGCGACGCTGCTCTTCTGGTTCGGCGAGCGCGCGCTGGGCCTGCTCGCCGATTCGCTGGGCGGCTGGACGGGCGTGAGCGCCGAAGGACTGGCCCGCGTGGAGTCGCTGCTCGCGCAGTACGGATGGCTGCTCGTGCTCGGCAGCACCTTTTCGCCGCTGAGCACCAAGCTGCTGGCGCTGTCGGCCGGCACGTTCGGCATGCCGTACGCGGTGTTCATCGGCGCCCTGGGCGCCGGACGCATGACGCGCGTGCTGCTGTTCGCGTGGGCCATTCGCCGGTTCGGAGCGCGCGCCGTGCGCGAGGCCCTGGGGCTGCGCGCGGAACCGGACGCCGACGAACCGGCTGCTGCCGAGCCGGCCGCCGTGGAACCGGCCCCTGAAGACATTCGATGATCTGGAGCATGTCATGACCACGCCCACGCACTACGAGCAGCTTGGCGGCGACACCGGAATCCGCGCGCTCGTGGACCGGTTCTACGATCTCATGGACACGGCGCCGGAAGCGGTGCACGTGCGCGCGCTGCACGCCGCGAGTCTCAAGGTGTCGCGCGAGAAGCTGTACCACTTCCTCTCCGGCTGGACGGGCGGCCCGCCGCTCTACGAGGAACGGTACGGGCATCCGATGCTGCGCATGCGGCACATGCCGTTCGCCATCGGCACGCGCGAACGGGACGAATGGCTGTGGTGCATGGAACGCGCGCTCGCCGAGCAGATCATGCCCGACGAGCTGCGCGAGTACCTGCGTCTCCGCTTCCGGGCGCTTGCCGATCACATGCGGAACCGGCCGGAGCACGCGCGCATGCGGGTCCATCCAGCGAATACCTCCCCGAACACTCCCGAGGAGTAGACGCCGCGGTCAGACGGACGGGTCCATCTCGTCGCCGAACGCATCGGCGGCGAGATCCAGCGCGTGCTCCCGCACGTCGTGCGGCCAGGAGGCCGTGTACGTGAGAAACCGGCCGCGGTCTCCGGCGAACAACGCGCGCGTGGCCTCCTCGAAGCCGCCCTCGTTGCCGGCGAGGTGGGCCATGAACCGGTAGGTGATCTCCTGCGCCTGCCGCGCCAGATCCTGCTCCACGGTACCAAGCCGCGCCTGTTCCACGAGCCGGCGCAGCGTGACGGAGGCGCCGCCGGGCTGCGTGGCCAGCCAGTCCCAGTGCCGGGGCAATAGTGTGATTTCACGTGGCACCACGCCGAGCCGCGGGCGGCCCGGGCCGCGGGGCGCGCTGTCTGCGGGTGCCGGCTCGTCATCGGGAACGGCGTAGCGGAGGCGGATGTCGTCGTCGGTGCCCCGGGTATCGAGGTCGACGATGGCGCTGGTGTGCGCGTCGAGTACGAGCACGGGACCGTGGTCCCCGCGATCGAGCACGTCGCGAACGGCCAGCGCGACCTCGGCGAGCGGGCCGGCGGCGATCCGGCGAAAGCCGTCGAAGGCGACGGCGGCGGTGACAGACATGAGCATTCCTTCAGTTGGAGTGGAAGCCGATATTTATCCGGGTATTATTACCATGTCAATATGACCCGGGTAAAATTATTCGCGCCACCATTCCGCACTGTCGTCCGACCGTTTCCGTCCCCATCATCCCCGCATGCCCGAACTGCCGGACGTCACCGTCTACTGCGAAGCGCTCGCCGACCGCATCGCGGGCGAGGCGCCCTCGGCCGTGACACTGCACACGCCGTTCGTGCTCCGGACGGTTGATCCGCCCCTGTCGGTGCTGGTCGGGCGCCGGGCGGAGCGGGTGCGGCGCCTTGGCAAGCGGATCGTGGTCACCTTCGACGACGGCCACCATCTCGTGGTGCACCTCATGATCGCCGGCCGGCTGTGGTGGCGGGGCACGGACGAGAAGCCGTTCCGCCGGGCGGCGCTGGCCACCTTCGTCTTTCCCCGGGGCACGCTGTCGTTCACGGAGGCGGGGACGAAACGCCGCGCGTCGCTGCATCTCGTGCAGGGCGGAGACGACGCGCTCGCGCCGTTCGACCGCGGAGGCCTCGAGCCGCTGGAGGCGAGCGCCGCCGAGTTCATGGCGCGGCTCCGGAGCGAGCGGCACACAGTCAAGCGCGCGCTCGCGGACCCGCGGCTGTTCAGCGGCATCGGCAACGCGTATTCCGACGAGATCCTGCACCGCGCGCGGCTGTCGCCGATGGCGCGCACGGACACGATGTCCGACGAAGCGGCCACGGGTCTGTTCGACGCCGCGCGCGCCGTGCTCACGGAGTGGACCGACCGGCTGCGCGAGGAAGCCGGCGGGGGCTGGCCCGGCCGAGTGACGGCGTTTCATGAGGCGATGGCGGTTCACGGGCGGTTCGGCCTGCCCTGCCCCGTGTGCGAGGCGCCCGTGCAGCGGATCCGGTACGCGGAGAACGAAACGAACTACTGCGCGCGCTGCCAGACCGACGGCCGGCTGCTCGCGGACCGTTCGCTGTCTCGGCTGCTCAAGGCCGACTGGCCGCGTTCTCTCGACGAGCTGTAGGCGTCCGTCGCGGGCTGCAGGCGCGCCGTCGCACGGCCCGCCGGAACCGTCCGACATCGGTCTGCCGGCCCGGTTCGGCCCTCCGGGCAGACGCTTGCGGAGAATCCGCGATGCACCAACCGGACCGGATCCTGCGCGTGCTGAGTGAACCACATCACACAGCGACGCAGGCGGCGTCGCTGGCGCCCCTCTCAGCCCGGGACGAACCATCATGCCCTCTCCCCACTCCCTCCGCACCCGCGGGCTCTTCCGGCCCGCGCTGTACCTGGCCCTTCTCACCAGTGTGTCGGCCTGCGGAGGCGGAGGTGATCCGGCGGCGCCGCCCGACCCGGTGGTCGTCACGCTCTCCCCCACCACGGCCACCGTCGCG